>NZ_CP058952.1:0-1211659 GCF_013423785.1 Chitinibacter fontanus | reverse complement strand
TTATTTCAGGCTTAAATCTTGGCCAGGTTTCAGGCTCAGTTGTTTTTGGCCTTTGGCGGTGGCGAGATTGGCATTGAGCTTTTTAAAATTGGGGAAGTTTTTCCACAAGCTGAGTGCAACGCTGCTCGGTACGCTCTGGCAATCAAAGCTATATTCGGCGTCGATATCGCTATGTTCGCCTTTTTTGAAGCTCGGCATATTCACCACGGGCGTGGCCGCTTTGCACTGTGCAGCTGCATCGGGAACAAAGAGTGTGGCAGCTTGATTGAGTTGCTCGGTTACCGCTTTGAGCTTGGCTTTTTCGGCCTCGGTTTTGGGGGCTCGTTCAAAACCGAGCAAATTGTCGGCCGGGCTCTCCAGCGTGATCAGCAACTTTTTGCCTTCAATTGCCACATCAATTTCTGCTGCGCCGTGGACATGCGCTGCATGTTCATGAGCTTGGCTAACTAGGGGTATAGTGATGCAGACAAGAGCTATCAATTTTTTCATGGTTATACCTGTGTGAGTATGTGTTATTTGGTGGCGGTTTTCTTGTATTCGCGCACTTCCGTGGCCACCATTTGATAGCCTACTGCGACATCACTCGCACCATCAGCGAGCGATAAGTTAGCTTTGCTGGCTTTAATGATGAGTTTGCCTTGCACAGTAATCGGGGCAAACAAATCACCTTGGTCATAGCCTTTAGGATATTGCACTACCACCATCTGATTCGGTGGCGGCGCTGGTACGTGAATACAGGCACCAATGACCGGCACGAGCAAAAATTCGGTTACCTTTTTGCCGTTTTGTTTGAGTGGTAATAAGTAGCCATCAATTTGCACTGTTTCGCCGTTAAGCGCGGCGGTCATTTCACCCGTGCGTTTTTTCTCGAAGGCTTCGATTTCATTGATCAGCGGATTCAAATCTTTGAAATCTTCTTTAAGTAATTTCACATCATTGGCGGTGAGCTCGCTGGCTTTGAGTTTGCCGTTATCGAGCATGGTTTTCAGCTCACGTTGCTGCACAGCCCGCATCAGCCGCGTTTTTTCTTGCTGATTCATTTTGTTGACGGTGGCGCGCAGGGTCGGTGAATCGGGTTGTAAATCCGACCACTTAATGGCTTTGGCATCTGCCGCCCAGAGATTAAAAGCCAGTAGCGCGCTGCTAACGGCAACGATGAGTTTGGCGAACACGGTAGTCATCCTTGTAGAGTGTTCGCTTATTGTAACTAAGTTGCATTTGTTTGTGTGGCTTGTAACAAAAACTTCATTGAATGCCCAAACTTAGTTGGAAGGGGGTTCAAAGCGTCGTTGATAACGCGCGAGTGAGCCGTCTTTTTGCATTTGTCGCAGTACCGTGCTGATTTGTTGAGCAAGGACCTGGTGTTGTGGGGTCAGCCAGAAATAGACTGGGCTATGACCAAACTCCGTGTTACTTAAGGCAGGGGTGGCGTCAGTAAACTCCTGATTGGCTGGAGCCGCTGAATTGAGAATGCAAGCCTCAACGCGATGTGCTTTTACCATGCGAATGCAGGCCGTTACGCTGTCGCTGGGATAGAGTTTGGCGTGGGCTCCCAGCTGAGACTCTACAGCCACAATGCCACGTAAATAGGCAATATTTAAACCATACAAATCGCGCCAAGCTGTCACGCTTCGCGCATATGAAATCGCAAAAAAACGCAGCTCAAAGTAGGAAGGATCAACACGAATCAGCTCAGGGTATTTGCTGCCAAAATCAGCTCCGCGCCCGGCATCGCCGTCAAATTGTCGATTGGCGAGTTCCATTTCAGCGCGGCGAGCCGGGCGATAACTTAGGGTGTAAGCCGCAGGAATTCGGCCAAATAATTCCGCAATAAATTGCCGATAGGCCGAGCTGGCCGACTGGTGTGAATCAACCGCGGTGACCAGCTGCACTGGCTGCTCGCCAGCCAGCCCTGCAAGCGGGTAGAGCAAAGCCAAGATGCTGATCAGTAATTGACGCATTAATATACCCTGCTATCGACTTTTCCTATTGTGCTCATGAGTGATTACCTAAATTGTTTACAACGGCTTGCAGGAGTTTAGCGCCGCTATTCGTTGCGGGGGAATCCGGAGAGTTAATTAACTGCCGGCAGCATCAATACGTCGCCGGAAAACCCAGCGCACAGCATCGCTAACCGTTTCATCCAAACGATAGCCTTCCAGATCAAACGCTTTTAATTGTTCCGCTTGCCTGATGTTGTGTAAAGCCGCGTAGCGCACCATCAAACCACGCGCACGTTTGGCGTAAAAACTGATGATCTTATATTTACCACCTTTAAAATCTTCAAATACCGGCGTGATTAAACGTGCTTGCAGTAATTTGGGTTTAACGGATTTAAAGTACTCGTCACTGGCCAGATTAACGATGGTTTCATCTTCCAACGCATTAATCGCGTCAGTGATCCGTGTGCCCCAGAATTCATAAAGATTGTTGCCGCGTGAATTGGCTAGGCGCGTACCCATTTCGAGGCGGTAGGCTTGCATCAAGTCGAGCGGGCGTAATAGGCCGTACAGGCCCGATAAAATGCGCAAATGCTGGCCAAGGTAATCGAGTTGGGCTTGATCCATACTGTTGGCTGCCAGCCCTTCATATACATCGCCCATAAAGGCCAATACCGCTTGTTTGGCGTTGGCTGGTGTGAAGTTGGGCTGCCAGCTGTGATAGCGGCCGACGTTGAGTACGGCTAGTTCATCCGATATTTTCATCAGCTCGGCGACTTGCGCAGGCGATTGTTGGCGCAGCACTTCGATCAGCAATTGTGATTCCGCTAAAAAATCAGGCTGAGAAAATAGACTCGTCGTTGGCGGAGTGATGTAGTCCAGCGTTTTAGCTGGCGAAATCAGCATTAACATTCAGTACTTGCTCTATGGGGTATATGAATAAAGGCCAATACAAGATTGGCCTTTGTGTTAATACATTGCGACGTATATTAGTTAACGTCAACACCCGCATCGCGCAGGCGAGCGGCGAGTTCCATCGCGGTTTTGACCTGCATTTTTTCTAAAATCCGCGCGCGGTGTACCTCAACGGTTTTCATCGAAATAGACAAATCATCTGCAATTTGCTTATTCAGGCGACCAGTGAGGATCAGCTTCATTACCTCGGTTTCGCGGGGGGTTAAGCAGGCTAGGCGCTCATCGACGGCGGTGCGGTTTTCCCATTCGCTCCGATTCATTTGATCCAGAGATAGGCACCCTTCGACCAAATCGACAATGTCGTTATCAGAGAAGGGCTTCTCGATAAAGTCAGCGGCACCTTGCTTCAGTGCGGCAACAGCCATCGGCACATCGCCGTGGCCAGTCAGAAACACCACGGGTGGGGTATACGCGTGTTCTTGCAGCTTGCTAAATAGCTCCATGCCGCCCATACCGGGCATGCGAACGTCCAAGATCAGGCAGCCAAATTGATCTGGGTTATAGTTTTCCAGTAATTCTTCCGCGCTGGCAAACAATTGAACCGAATGATTGCGGGTCGAAAACAGCCACGACAGGGCGTCGCGGATGGCGTCGTCGTCATCAACAATGGCAATGTGGCGATTAAGGCTCATAAGCTTCGCTCTCTATAGAAAGTGGCAGTGTAAAGTGAAAACAGCTTCCGCCCAAGGGGTTTGCTTCTACCCACAGGCGTCCTTGGTGGTGCTCAATGATCGAGCGGCAAATATTTAGCCCCATCCCCATCCCGCTGCCTTTGGTGGTATAGAACGGTTTGAACAATTGTTCCATCTGCTCGGCATTGATGCCAGGGCCGCGGTCGGTGATGCTAACGGCCAACATCTCTTCATCGCGGCGTACTTTAACATCTAATGTACGTTGTTTGACGGGGGTGTCGGCCATTGCTTCGATGGCGTTCTTCATTAAATTGAAAATCACCTGCTCCAGCATTACGGCATCGGCATAAATCGGCGGTAAAGCTTGGGTGTCGCTGATGGTGAGTTTAACCTGCGCTTTTTTGATTTCGGCGCTGAGTAGCGTTTGCACGGTATCGAGCAAATCGGCAATTTCGCATTGTTTGCGATGCGGTGCGCGACGTTGAACGAATTCACGAATCCCACGAATAATCTGCCCTGCGCGTTTGGCTTGCGCCGCCATTTTCTCAATGGCCTGATCAAGTTGGGCAATATTGGGCTGGGTTTGTGCCAAAACATTGCGACAGCCGGTGGCGTAGCTGGCGATGGCAGCCAAGGGCTGGTTAAGCTCATGCGCTAAGCTAGAGGCCATTTCACCCATGCTGATCAGCCGAGTGGTTTGCTGCAGCTGCTCTTTTTGCTGGCGCTCGTTTTCCTGGGCATTTTTGAGCATCGTAATGTCGGTGGCGATTTCCAGCCAGACTTCCGAGCCATCTACCCAGATACTGCTGCGGCTTTTGACCTGATACCAGTGTTGGTTGTAATCATCAAACCATTCACTATCGACCGGTGCACCTTTGCTGCGACGAACAAAGGGAATATTGCAATAACGGCCATGACGTTCGGGAATATTAAATGCAGCATCAAAATGTCGATTCGACAGCAATAATTCGCCCGAGTTGGCATCGGTCACTGAAACTGCGGCATCCAAGCCATTGAGTACGGCAACAAACCGTTCGTGTGATGCTTGCAGCGCTTCGCGTTCGCGTTGTAATTCCGTGATGTCATAAATAGCGCTAATCCAGCCAGTATGTACACCGTCGCCGTCAATGAGTTTGGCGGCATACAAACGCACATCAAAGCGCTCCCCATTACTGCGCATAAAGCGCATCTGGTAGCCAGTGGTATCGGCGCGCCCGCTGAGGATCGCGCGATAAATGGCCATGCATTGCTCGATGTCTTCGGGCGGCCAGTAGGGCATAGGGTGTGAGGCGCCAATCAGTTTTTCCTGGCTATAGCCAACCATCTCGCAAAAGGCGCGATTCACATAAAACAAGCGGCCTTGTAAATCCATGGCACGAATCCCGGTGACCAGCGAGTTTTCCATGGATTCACGCAAGGCCTGCTCTTGCCTCAGTTGGGCCTCCGTTTTTTGCCGCTCTTTGATATGGCGCCGTAAAGCCCAAGTAGAAGCCAGCATCAAAATCGACAGGGCCGCGACCACAATGGTCAGCGCGGTTTGCCAGTTATTGCGTTTTTGTTCGTAAATGTGTGCGGTTAGCACCAATTTATTGGGGGGCCAGTCTAGATCAATGCTGCTGCTTAGCTGGCTGGCATCGTAGCTGCGGTCAAATTTACCTGCGATAAGCTTTTGTTTATCCCACAGGCTGATTTGATAGCGCTGCGCAATCCACCACGGTACTTGCTGTTGCAGCATGGTGCGCAAATTCAATTGGGCAATTAAGACGTGGCGGCCGTTGTAGTTGAGTTTGATCGGCACCGCAATTGCCAGAATCGGCGTTTCGGGGGATTCAAGAATCAGTTTGCTGTAGCTACTGGTTTCACCTTGCAATACCGCTTCGCGGATGGCCACCAGATTTGGATGGCGAAAATCCGGTACGTTAGCTGGTTTGGTCGCAGGTTCACGCCAGCGCTGTTGCCCCGTTTCGTCAATGTATTCCAGTGAGATAATTTCGGGCGAATCTTCCAGTAGCGATAAGGTGCGGGCAGTAAATTCTGCCGAACCCAAGCCATCGGTGGCCATACTGGCCGCTACGGTACGCAACTGGTGCGTAAAATTATCGACGCGGGTATTGAGTGCTTGTTTTTGCCACAGCAAATCCTGCATCAAGCTATGATTGCGCGCCGATTGCTCGCTGTAGGCCGTAAAAATTAAAAAAACCGCCAACGCTAAACTAAATAGCGCGGCGGCAAATGACGGCAGGGTGAGTAGCCAGCGGGATTCCAGTGGCTTCACCCGTGAGTGAGGCTTAAGCACTCGGTTTTACCTCGTTGCGCAAAGGCAATCCGTTAGCAAAGTCGCTGATGTTTTGTAGTGTGGTAGTGGCAATGTTTTTCAGCGCTTCATCGGTTAAATAGCCCTGGTGTGAGGTAATTAGCACATTGGGGAAAGTGGTTAGTCGCGCCAAAATATCATCTTTGAGTACGCTATCTGACAAGTCTTCAAAAAAGACGCCTTCCTCATGCTCGTACACATCCAAGCCCAGACCGCCAATTTGGCCGCTTTTTAGCGCGCCAAGTGCGGCGCGCGTATCGATTAAGCCGCCGCGGCTGGTGTTCAAAATAATCACACCGGGCTTCATTGTTTCGATTGAGGCTGCATTGAGCATGTGGTGCGTACTTTCAAGCAATGGGGTGTGGAGCGAAATAATATCCGCCTGTGCCATTACTTCTTCCTGCGACATAAATGTGCAATCGACATCACATTGCTCTGGAGGGAACGGATCATACGCCAGGACTTTGCAACCAAAACCACGGGCAATTCGCGCAGTGGCTAGACCAATTTTGCCTGCCCCCAAAATGCCGAAAGTTTTGCCGTTGATATTAAATCCTTCCAAACCTTCGAGCAGGAAATTGCCTTCGCGCACTCGATTGTAGGCCCGATGCGTTTTGCGGCTGAGAGTGAGTAAGAGTGCAAAAACATGTTCGGCCACCGCTTCGGGTGAATACGCTGGCACCCGTGTAACCGGAATCCCAAATTCGGCCGCAGCAGCCAAGTCCACTCCATTGAAGCCCGCGCAGCGCAAAGCAATATGCTTAACCCCTAGCTTAGCGAGTCGGCAAATGGTTTTGTGGTCGAGCTTATCGTTGACAAAAGGGCACACGACATCAAAATCTTCAGCCAATGGGGCAGTGTGTGCCCCAAGGCGTTCTTCGAAGAAAACTAGCTCGTGGCCAAATTGCTGATTAGCCGCTTCAAGCGTAGAACGATCGAATCTTTTGCTATCAAAAACTGCCACGCGCATGATTTTAGTCCTTGAAATTGTGGGTCACAGCAGCGTCCAAATCGTGACCTTTGTAATGTAAGCCGGAAATTTTATCATCCAGCACTTTACCTAAGGTGGCTGGGGTGTCGGCTGGATAGCGGATATAAGCAATTGCATTACGGCCGGCATCGCCGGCTTCCACTTTGACTTCAACTGGAGCTGGTGCACCCAATTGTTCGGTCAAAAGCTGAAGTACATCTTCGTTGCTGGTGTCTACGGGAAGGTTGCTGATGAGTAATTGCATGTACGACTCCTTGGTAAATGGAAACGAACTATCAAACTACTAAAGACTCGGCAACCGGCTTGTTGGCTACCGAGCCGATGGCATACCAGCACCGCACCCTAGTGCTGCTTGTCTTATTCCACGACTTCATTTTGTGTGTTCTTGCCCGGCACTGGGGGTAAACGCTTCATCAACTGAGTAGGGCTATTGTTGAAAAAATGCGCGTAATGCGTTGCATTGGTTAGTACTGCTTTGACGTAATCACGAGTTTCGGTGAAAGGAATGGTTTCAATGTAAATTGCCGCTTCCAGCTCACGTTCACCTCGCCATTTGCCTGCATTGCCCGGTCCGGCGTTATAGCCCGCAGTTGCCAATACTGGATTGCCACCAAAACGATCATACCAATACGCTAGATAATAGCTGCCTAATTGGGGGTTGATTGCTGGATCGCTCATATCGGACATTTTAAAGTCGCTCATGCCCATTTTCTTGGCGACCCAAGTTGCAGTTGCGGGCATCAGTTGCATTAAACCGGTGGCTCCAGCACTAGAGCGAATGTCCGCTATAAACCGACTTTCCTGCCGTATCAAGCCGAACACCCAGGCCGGATCCAGGCCATTGGCCTTGGCTGCTGGCTCAATCGAGTCGCGGTAGGGTTGCGGAAAGCGAAGGGCGAAATCCTGGGTGTTGGTCGGACGCATGGCAGAGTAAATACTGCGGTCATACATGCGATTACGCGCAGCTAATTCAGCCGCGGCCAGCAATTGCTGATCATTTAGCCCTTTCATCGCCCAATTCCATTCCCGATTGGCTTCGCTGCGCCAGCCTTGGGCATTCAGTTCCAGTGCCCGTTGAATGGCGGGTATACCTTGTACCGCTTTCAAGTCATCAATACTGGCTTTATAGGGAGCTTGGGGGGCACTGAGGATCGCCCCAAGTTCTTCTTTAGCCAGTAGACCGTAAAAATCAATTTGTTCCGAGAGTGACAGCCAAATGGCATTGGCCGCAGCGCCGTTATTCTGCGCCAGCAAAGCACGGCCTTTCCAATAACGCCAAGCATTGTCATTTTGTTCATTGGCAGGGAGTGCATTAATCCTTTTTTCTACTGTTTTCCAGTCACCAATTCGCAGCGCCGAGCGAATACCCCACGCCCGATCTTCACCGCTGAGGTCTTCCAAGTGACCTTTTTCGAGCCACGCCGACGCTTCGGGCGCCAAGCGTCTTGCAGCAGTTAGGCCTAGCTGTTGCCATGCAAACTGTAGGTCTTCTTTGCTCAGTTGGCTTTGCTCTGTGATCAAGCGGGCGGCTTGGTTGGGGTTGGTTCGGCCAATTTTCTCTATCGCAAATAGCCACAATTCGCGGCCAGCGCGTGTGCCAAGCTCAATATCATTAACCCAGCGTTCAGGGGCGGTATTGACCGTATTAATATTGGCCGTTTGCACAACAATGTTTTTCTTTTTTTGCTTGATAACGACAGGTGCTTTAGGTACGAGGTACTCGGGACTACCCACGCGCACGGCTAGCTGGCGTGCCAGATCGGGTTGGTTATTGGCTAAGGCCAAGCGAATGCGCATCCAGGCATCATCAGCCGTTAACAGCCCTTGTCGGAACAACGTATCAAAATAACTATTACAGGCTTGTGGTTGTGCTTTTCCGCTAAACCAGAGTTGCTTATGGTTGCCCAACTGGCTGTAGTCGCCACGATTGATCGTGGCCTGTTGTTTATTGCAAATTTGTTCAGTATTGGGGCTGTCCAGCTTGCTGTATAGCGCTTCATATTGCGACCAGTTTTGGCGCCGCGCTAATTCTTTTAGCCAATCCCCCAAAAAGCGCTCTGCCATTGGGCTAGGGCTATACCGCGCCAGAAAAGCATTGGCATCATTTTCGTCGGTTTGATTGATTTGTGTGATGAGATAGTAATAGCGTGGATACATCTCCAGCGGTTCACCAACGCTTTGTTCACTAAGGGTGGCTAGGGTTTGTAAATCTCGTGAGCGGCTGGCTTCGCGGACTGAATCCAGATTGATCCGGGCATGGGCGCTGGCAACCAGCAGTGAGCTTAAAGCGAGGAGGACGGTTTTTTTCAGCATGGATTTAAACAACACGGGCAGAAGGCTTGATTTAGACCCTAAGCATAAACGAGCAGGCCTGTGTTGTCTTGCGCCCAATGCCTGTATTTGTTCAGTTTTGCGTAGGTATTTTGCCGCATTTGCTGCAATGCAGAGCAAATTGCATGTTGCGCAGCGCGACTTGTCATTGCGACACATGGCTTTTAGTCGCTAAAAACAAGTAGAATTGAGACTATTCAGAACGTATATGCGCAATTTGCGCTCCGAGAGCCATGCTGACTTTTCAGGAAATTCTATTAAAACTCCAGAATTACTGGAGCGACCACGGTTGTGCCTTGCTGCAGCCTTATGACATCGAAGTAGGTGCTGGTACATTCCATACGGCTACTTTCTTGCGCTCACTGGGCCCTGAGCCTTGGAATGCCGCCTATGTGCAGCCTTGCCGCCGCCCGAAAGATGGACGTTACGGCGAAAACCCGAATCGCTGCCAGCATTACTACCAGTACCAAGTTGCGCTCAAACCTTCTCCCGATAATATCCAAGAGCTGTATCTGGGCTCGCTCGAATACCTCGGTATCGACACCAAAGTGCACGATGTGCGCTTTGTTGAAGATGACTGGGAAAGCCCGACTTTGGGCGCGTGGGGCTTGGGCTGGGAAGTGTGGCTCAACGGCATGGAAGTAACGCAATTTACCTACTTCCAGCAAGTGGGTGGCCTCGATTGCAAGCCGGTATTGGGCGAGATCACTTATGGCGTGGAGCGTCTGGCGATGTACCTGCAGGGGGTAGATAATATCTACGACATCGTTTGGACCGAATATCCAAATGGCCAAAAAGTGACTTACGGCGATATTTATCACCAAAACGAAGTTGAGCAATCAATCTACAACTTCGAGCAATCGAACGTGCCGTTCTTGTTTGACCAGTTCAATCACTTTGAATCGGAAGCGCGTCGTCTGATCGAAGGTGGCTTGGCGTTACCGGGCTTTGAGATGGTGATGAAATGCTCGCACATGTTCAACTTGCTCGATGCGCGTGGCGCGATTTCGGTGACTGAACGTGCCGCTTATATTGGTCGTGTTCGTACCTTGGCGCGTTTAGTAGCACAAGCCTACTATGATTCACGTGAGGCTTTGGGTTTCCCAATGTGCTCTGCGGCCGAGCTAGCTGCGACCAAGTAAATTCACGCAACGGAGCCTTCCATTATGCGACGTCTTCTCACTGCTTCAATCATTGGCGCTCTTATTTTGCCATTAATCGCTTGCGGTAAATTTGAAGACGGCACGGAAGGCCCCGAGCCGGTGCCGTATAAAAAAACCGATTGGCGTAGTTACGGCAAAATGCCCGAGTTTGAAACCTTGGTGGATGTCAACTCCATCAAGCATGACGAAGGCTACTCGGAGCAAAACTACACCTTTGTTTGGATGGTGCAGCGGTTTAATGAAGATCAGATCGATGGCACCTCCAAAGGCAAGTACCGCAATAAATACACTCGGCAGGTGATCGACTGCCCGTCGGGCAAGATGGCCGGGGTGGCGGTTTCAATGAATGATGCCGATGACGAAGAAGTAGCGCGTTATGATGTACCCGGCTTTCAATGGGAATTTACCAAGCCGCAAGCCGGAACATTTGGCGAAGACTTTGTGAATCAAATTTGTAAAATGATGGCGGCGAAAGATGCCGCAGCACAAGAGTAAAAGCGCAAAGCACCGCGGTGCTTTGTCCAACGATTAAGAGGTGGCTGCAGGGCGGCCAGATATAAATGAATCCAACATTACTGATTGAACTCTTTACCGAAGAATTGCCACCGAAAGCCTTGTCAAAATTAGGCGCGGCGTTTGCCGATGGGATTTTCGCCGAGTTGGTGAAATTGGGCTTTGTCGCAGGAGATGCTGAGGCAGTTACTTTTGCCAGCCCACGCCGTTTGGCCGTCACGATTGCCAATGTGGCTGCGGTGCAGCCAGAGCAAACCATCGAAAAACGCGGCCCTGCCGTGGCTGCGGGCATGAAAGATGGTAAACCATCGCCTGCGCTACTCGGCTTTGCCCGCTCTTGTGGCCTCGCTCCTGAAGCAGTAGAAAGTTTGGAAACCGTTCACGACGGTAAACAAGACGTGTATGTATTCCGTTCGGTCAAAGCTGGTGAAGCACTCGCTGCCGTATTGAGCGATATCGTAGCTGCGACATTGAAAAAACTGCCTGCACCAAAAATGATGCGCTGGGCAGATCGTGAAGGTCAATTTATCCGCCCAGTTCACGGCTTGACCATGCTGCATGGCAGTGATGTGATTGCCGGTAAAGTATTGCACCTTGAATCAGGTCGCGTTACGCGTGGTCACCGCTTCTTGTCGAATGGTGATATCAGCATTAATAGTGCTGAAGGATACGCGCGCCAGATGCACGATGAGGGTAAAGTGATTGCCAGCTTCGCGGCGCGTCGCGCCTTGATCGGCGAAAAGCTCAAAGAAGCTGCCGCCGCGCTCAATGCAACAATTGCCGCAGATGATGCACTGTTTGACGAAGTGACTGCCTTGGTTGAATGGCCGGTGGTTCTCAAAGGTGAATTTGAAGCCGAGTTCCTACAAGTGCCGCAGGAATGCCTGATTTTGACGATGCAGCAAAATCAGAAATACTTCCCGTTGCTCGATGCGAATGGCAAGTTGATGAACCAGTTCCTGCTGGTATCGAATCTGCAAACCGATGATCCAAGCCACATCATCAACGGTAACGAGCGCGTGTTGCGTGCGCGTTTATCGGATGCGAAATTCTTCTTCGAACAAGACAAAAAAGCCAAGCTCGACACGCGCGTTGGCAAATTGGCCAATGTCGTTTACCACAACAAGATCGGCTCGCAGCTTGAGCGCGTGACGCGCTTGGAAACGATCGCAGGCGAAATCGCCAAGCTGCTCGGCGCTGATGTATCGAAAGCGACGCGCGCAGCGTATTTGGCCAAGGCTGACTTGTCGACCGATATGGTCGGCGAATTTCCAGAGCTGCAAGGCATTATGGGTCAGTACTACGCTAAGCATGATGGCGAGGATACTGAGGTGGCGTATGCGGTTGAAGCGCACTACAAACCTAAGTTTGCTGGTGATACCCTACCTGAAGGCGCAATCGCGCAAGCCGTTTCGTTGGCAGATAAGCTCGAAACCTTGGTCGGTATTTACGGGATTGGCTTGATCCCAACTGGTGATAAAGACCCATTCGCGCTGCGTCGCGCTGCCTTGGGTGTATTGCGCATGGCCTTGGTTCAGCCATTGGATTTGAAAGTCTTGCTGTCGACGACTGCGGCCAGCTTCCCAGCGGGCTTGATCAATGAGGGCACGGTGGAGGGCTTATACGGCTTTATGCTCGACCGCCTGAAAAACTTGCTGGTGGCTGAATATCCGGCAGCGGACATTGATGCGGTATTGGCGCTCAAACCAACGCAAATTAACGATGTCACAACGCGTTTGGCGGCGGTGGCTGAATTTAAAGCCTTGCCAGAGTCTGCAGCGTTGGCGGCGGCGAACAAACGGATTCGCAATATCTTGAAAAAAGTCGAAGGCGAAGTGCCGGCGCTGAATGCTGCACTGCTGCAAGAAGCAGCCGAAAAAGACTTGTTTGCGGCTCTTGAAGCGGTTCAAGCACCTGTGACGCAAGCCCTGGCGGCGAATGACTTTACCAATGCGCTGAAGCAATTGGCCGCGTTGAAAGCACCCGTAGATGCGTTCTTCGACGGCGTGATGGTGATGGCCGATGATCTGGCTGTGCGTGGTAATCGTTTGGCCTTGCTCAGTAACTTGGCTGAGTTGATGAACCGAGTTGCAGAGTTGTCATTGCTGGCTGAATAAGCCGGTTTGTTCACTTGCGGAGTGCCTTAACTGCCATGAAAAACGATGCCACCATGAAGCTGTTGATTCTCGATCGGGATGGGGTGATTAACCACGATCGCCCTGACTTTATCAAATCACCGGATGAGTGGATTGCGATTCCTGGCAGTTTGGAAGCCATTGGCGAATTAACCCGCGCTGGCTGGACTATTGTGGTGGCCACCAACCAAAGCTGTATTGGGCGCGGCATTATTAACATTGATATGCTCAACCAGATTCATGCCAAAATGCACCGCGCGGTCGTTAATGCTGGTGGCCATATTGACGCGATTTTCTTTTGCCCACATGCGCCCGATGCTGCTTGTGATTGCCGCAAACCGGCGCCGGGCATGGTGCTGGATATTGCGCGCCGTTTCCGGGTGGATGTGGAAGATTGCCTGATGGTGGGTGATTCATTGCGTGATTTGCAGGCCGTTGCCAGCGCAGGTGGTCAGGCCATTTTGGTTCGCACGGGTAATGGTGCCAAAACCGAAAATGATCCGCAATTGCCGGCCGGAACCCGTATCTTTGATGATCTGGCTGCGGTCTGTGATGCTTTGCTGGCCGATTAATAGCCGACGTTTTAATCCCTTCTGACTTCTAAAAGTAGCTCAATGATCTGGTTTCGTTCCGTTTTATATAGCTTGGGTTTGGTGGTTTTAACGCCGATTTTCGCAGTGATTGCGCTGTTGATTTTTCCGTTATCGGCGGTGAATCGCAATAAAATTATCGCTTGGTGGTCACGGCTGATGTTTGCTTGGCTCAAAATTACGTGCGGTTTGAGCTTTAAAGTGGAAGGTGCTGAGAATATCCCACATGGCCCGGCGATGATTATGTGTAAGCACCAATCTGCTTGGGAAACCATGGCTTTGCAGCTGATCTTCCCACCGCAAGTGTGGGTGCTCAAACGCGAATTGCTCAAAATCCCATTCTTTGGTTGGGGCTTAGCAGCAACTTCACCGATTGCGATCGATCGTGGCCAGCGCGCACAAGCACAGCGCCAATTGATGGAGCAGGGGCGTGATCGGCTCAATAAAGGCTTGTGGATTGTGATTTTCCCTGAGGGTACACGTATCAAACCGGGTGAGCGCGGTCAATACAAGCAGGGTGGTGCGCGTCTGGCGAAAGATCTGGAGGTGCCGATTGTGCCGGTAGCAATGAACTCTGGTGAGTTTTGGCCTAAAAATTCATTCTGCAAATGGCCAGGTGAAGTGACCGTTCGTATTGGTAAGCCAATTTTGCCGGAAGGAAAAAATTCCTTGGCCTTGATTAGTGAAGTGGAAGCATGGATCGAAGGTGAGATGGAACAAATCACCGGACGCGGCCCTTGCTACCAAAAGTCTGAGTAGTATTGCTTTGCAGGCCAGTTTCAAATTGGCTTCTGGCCATATACCCTACACAGTTCAGCGCAGTGCCCGCCGACGCAGCATCGGTTTGAAAATTGATGCGACGGGTCTGACGATTATCCTACCGCAACGCGCACCCTTACAGGAAGCCGAGCGGGTGATTGGCCTGAAACTGAACTGGATTCAGGCCAAACTCGCTGAACGTGCTGCTCGCCCCGCAGCCAGCTTGCCACCGCCACTGCATTGGGGGGGAACAGTATGGTGGATGGGGGAGCCGCGCAGTTTGCAGCCTGCCTTGCGTGGGAAATTGACCCCCGAGACCTTGTACTTGTGTGCCGCCAATGAAGCGCGTATTGCCGAAGCGCTGGCCCGTTTTTATCAACGCAGCGCGAAGTCTTATTTTGCCGAGCGCGTGGCGATCTGGTCTACCCGCATGGACTTGCATCCGAAGCAACTGGCGTTGTCCTCGGCACGTAGTCGCTGGGGCAGTTGCACCAGTGCCGGGGTGGTGCGACTTAATTGGCGACTGATGCAAGCTCCCGCCAGTGTGATTGATTATGTGGTGATTCATGAATTGGCCCATCTGGCCGAAATGAATCACTCGGCGCGCTTTTGGGCTATTGTAGCTGCGGTGTGCCCGCACTGGAAAACCGAACGCCATTGGCTCAAACAACATGGTGCTGCCCTGTTGGGGTGGTAATGATGCTGTTTTCATTTGATACCATTTTTGTGCGCATTCTCCGGCAAGTATTGTAGGGTGTGGCTTTTTGCTACATTTCACTTGTCATACTCAATCTCCCCTGATAAATTCTGCCAGCGGAATGGTTAACGCCATTGTTCGTAAAATAACAGCGCATAATCAGTTGCTTATGTGTTGCTAGATCAGAAAATACTGATCAACGATATGAAGCACACCACAATAAATGGAGAAGACAATGCATGTACCACGCAACGGGTATGCTCTGCCCGTACGTATCGCACTTGGCCTTGGTTTACTAACTGCGGGTCAGTTGGTATTAGCTCATGGCTCGATGGAAGTACCCGTTAGCCGCGTATTAAGCTGCTTTAACGAAGGCCCGGAAAATCCAAAATCAGCAGCTTGCCAAGCGGCAGTTTCTGTTTCTGGCCCGCAGTTTCTGTATGACTGGTCAGGCGTCAATCAGTTGCCTGCCGGTAATCACAAAGGTTTTGTGCCGGATGGTCAGCTCTGTGCAGGTGGTAAAGCCAATTATGCCGGCTTGAATTTGCCACGCACCGACTGGTCTGCGACCAATATCGCTCCCGATGCGAATGGTAAATTTGAATTTACTTTCAATGCCCCTGCGCCACATGCGACTACCGACTGGGTGTTTTATGTGACTAAAGATGGCTGGAATCCTAATCAGGCTCTGTCTTGGAGCGATTTGGAAGGCGTTTACGGCGAAGGCTTTTGCAAATTTAGCGATAAAGCTAAAAACCTTCCAGTGGTGACTGCGGATAAGCGCTACAAAATGTCGTGCACTTTGCCGAAGAAAACCGGCAAGCACATTATTTTTGTAACTTGGCAGCGTAGCGATAGTGCCGAGGCATTCTATTCTTGCTCGGATGTGAACTTCCCGGGCACGATTTCCACTTACAAAGAGCTCGGTCAGATTCGTGCACAAGCCAATTTGGCAGAGAAATCGACCGTGACATTCCGCCTGTTTGATAAAAACGGGGTGGATCTGGAGTCGTCACAAATCGTAGCTGATTTTGATGCACAGACTGGCGCAGATCTGACGCAAATGAATATCTGGCCATATTTCCTGGCGCAGAAAGTGAATGGTTCATCGAAGTTTGTGAGCGTTGGTGTGTTGCAAGCCAATGGTGCCGTTGCGCCAGTGCAAAGCGCGCAAGAAAACCGCGTATATAGCCGCAGTGGTGAAGACTATATTTTCCGTGTGGATATTTCCTCACCGGCTAATGTCACACCAAAACCCGTTGTGACCCCGACACCTGCACCGGTGGTTACGCCAACTCCTGCGCCAGTGGTAACCCCGACCCCAGCTCCAGTTGTGACACCGACTCCAAAGCCAGTGGTTACTCCTACACCAGCCCCAGTGGTAACTGCTACACCAGGTCCTGTTGTTACGCCAACTGCTAAACCAGTGGTAACTCCAACCCCGACACCTGCTCCAGTGGTGACACCGACGGCAAAACCGGTCGTTACGCCAACCGCAGCACCAAGCAATAGCTGCGTGGCGGCATGGGAAGCGGGCAAAGTCTATGCCGCTCCAGGTACAAAAGTGAGCTACGGTGGTCGCAACTTTGAAAATAAATGGTGGACGACCAATGAGAAGCCAGATCTAAACAGCCAATGGGGTGTTTGGAAAGATCTAGGCGTCTGCAAGTAAATTGATTAGCTGTAGTTGAATAAAAAACCCACCGAAAGTCGGTGGGTTTTTTATTGCGCCTGGCCAGCTGTGCAATTGGATTTATTCCACCAATGGCATGCTGATGGCAGACTCCATCGTTGGTGTTGGTGCTGGCGTTCTACTGGCTGGGGAACTGGTTGGCGCATTAGTTTCCGTTGCTGCCTCATAGGCATAAGTCCCTGCGCTGACTGCCCCTTTGGCAACCGCTTTGGTTGCATCGTAGGTAATACCAACGGCTGTGGTTGCCACACCGACCGCCGCCGCACCGACGACTGCAGTGGTAGTGACTACTGCGCATCCGCCCAAACCGAGGCAAAGGGCAATGCTGGCCGCAAAATAAACAGCTTTCATGATAAACCTAGTGAGCTTGCTGCTTGATGTGCCACAGCAAGATTTGAACTAAAGCGGCGCAGTCTCGCAGACTTTCTTTGTTCGCTCAAGCAGAACTTTATGCTTAGCCCAGGGTCTGTGATCTGTCTTTTGAGCGCGGCAAAGGTTGTATGGACAGTGTTTTTTTGCGTGACTTAACGCTGCGTAGCATGGCTTGGAAAGCTCAGTTTGCTGCAGTCTGGCCCTATTGCCTGCTAGTGGCCACCTTGGGTGTAGCGATTACGGTTGGGCATGATGATTGGCGGGTAGGGCAGGTTTTTGTGCTGGCATTGCCAGCGCCGCTGCTACTGCTTTATCAGAGCCGCAGCCAATGGCAAAAAATACTCCAGCTCGTTGCCGCTGCAATCTGGGCGGGCTTATTTATTGTTGATGGCGCTATCCGCGCCTATTTATTAGCGACGTATCAGGCGCTGCCCAATAGTGCTTTGGTGCTGGCCGCACTAGCAAATACCAATCCACGCGAATCAATTGAATACCTGCACATGTACCAGTACCAGATTTACTTTTGGGCTGGTTTTGCACTATTGGCTTTGCTGAGTATGGCGTATTGTCTGCGTAGATGGTGGCGTGGCGAGCGGCCTGCTATCACCTGGGGGCGTGCGAGTTGGACGATTACTCTTTTGCTGTTAGCACTCATTTTTGCTGCTTTGGCGCTTAAACCCTGGCGGCGCTATCACCCAGTGATTTTCTGGCCTATGTGGTGGCAGCAACTCAATCAGCTGGAAGCTGGCTGGGCAGATATGACTGCTCACAGGGCTAAGTTGCTCAGCCATGCCCAGCAAACCAAGTTGCATTTAAATATAGCCACGCCCAATACGCTGGTGGTGGTGATTAGCGATAGTGTTAATCGGCAAAACTTAAGCCTATACGGTTATCCGCGCCTGACCAGCCCGCAGATGCAGCACAAACAAGGAGAGCTGGGTCAAGCTTTGCAGGTGGTGCCATACGCTTGGTCGAGCGCTGCAGCTACCGTTCCGGCCTTGCGCAATTTCTTTTATTTTGGCGAGCCTGAAGCGACGCCTGCGCAGCATCTACTTGCGATCGCACGTGATGCAGGTTACAAAATCTGGTGGATTTCCAACCACGATGATGTTGCGATCGAGCAAGAGCATGCGCGGTTTAGTCATGCAGCCCATTTTATTAATTCCCAGCCTGGGCGCTCGGCCAAAAGTCTGGATCAGCAAGTGAAGCCTTTGCTGCAACAGGCGCTTGCAGATGCTGCTGCACATAAATTGATCATCGTGCACTTATTGGGCGCGCACCCCCACTATCGCTTACGTTATCCGGCGACGACAACAGACTTTGGAGCGGATACTGTCGAGCAGCAATTGCAAGCACAGGGTAGATCGGCGTATTTGCGTACCTTGCGGCGCGAATACGATGCCGCGCTCCGTTATCACGATCAAGTCATGGCTGACTTATTAGCATTAACTCAGACGGCTTCAGGGGAACGGGCATGGCTGTATTTTTCCGATCATGGGCAAGAGGTGGCGCATACGCTCGACCATGCCGGACATAGCCAGCAAAGCGCTGCGGGCTATCGCATCCCCCTGATGATCTGGCAAAGCCAGTGGGCGGCAGATCGTCAATTGCCCGCCCGCGCCCGGTCCGATTGGTTGGCTTGGACTGTGTTACGGTTGTTACATCTCGATTGGCAGCTGTATCGTCCTGAGTGCGATCTGCTACACCCTGACTATCAATGGCAAGCGCCTGCACTGGGTATCCCCATTGATTTTGATACGTAACTGGGTATCGTCTTGGAAGTATTATTTTATATTGGCTGGGTTGATATACCCGGCTTACCTGCCCATGCCGCCAACTTGTTGTGCTAGGTAAGTGGCATAGTTATCGGTCATGCCACCGATAAAATCCAGCACGCGGCGATATGTTTCGTACAGTGGCCAGTCTTTACGCGGCGCGTTGTATTCCATTAGGTCTAGCACCCGTTTCATGCGAAAAGGCATATGGGAGCTGACTTTGAGCTCATACGAAGCTTTGCAGAAGGCATCGAGCAAAATATCAAGGCAGGTAAATGAGCCCACTTCAATTTCAATTTTGCGCCGCTCATTGAAAATACGATCCCGCGCCAGTTGCTTTGCTTCATTAATGCCTTGCCGCATGGTGTAGGGGCAATCATTGAGTAAATCTCCCTGATAGCTGCCCTCCATCAGGCGCTGATAATTTGCCATAAATGTATTGGCTACTTCACGAATACAGCGGTCAATCGCTTTGCCACGCAGTAGCGATATTTTGCGCCGGGTCGATGGCGCTGCTGCTACTTCCAGCTCTAGTAAACTGCGTTCGCCACCACAAATTTTCATTAACAATGGCTCTACCGTTTCATAAGGCAGCATGCCAATTTCAATGCCATCTTCCAAATCCAAAATGGCGTAACAAATATCATCCGCAGCTTCCATCAGGTATGACAATGGGTGGCGCGCCCATTTGCCAGCGCTGATTTCTGGCAGCCCTAAGGTCTGCGCGACGTGCTGCAAAATACTGCGCTCGGATTCGTAGCAACTGAATTTACCCTTGCCACCCGCATGTTCACTGGTCCAAGGGTATTTGAGTGTGGCGCCCAGCGTGGCATAAGTTAAACGCAGCCCGCCTTCAAAACGATGATTTTCCAGCTGTGTAATAATGCGAAACCCCTGCGCATTGCCTTCGTAAGTCATTAGATCGCGCCGCTCTTGTGCGCTGAGGTTTTGCATTAGGTAGGCATGCTCGGGGCGACGGAACCAATCGCGAATAGCATATTCGCCAGCATGGCCGAATGGCGGGTTGCCAATATCGTGAGCGAGGCAAGCCGCCTGCACGATGCCACCCAGATCATAAGGCGTGATATGCGCGGGTAATTCGCCTTGCAAGCGTTCACCAATCAATACCCCCAAGCTGCGGCCTACACAGGCGACTTCAATACTGTGCGTTAGCCGGGTATGAACGTGGTCATTTTCGGTCATTGGGTGAACTTGCGTTTTACGCCCCATGCGACGAAATGGAGAACAGAATACGATCCGGTCGTGGTCTTTATGGTAATTGCTGCGCCCGGCTTCGGTGTCGCTGCTGCCCGTGTCATCTACGCCAAGTCGTTGCGCGCTCAGTAGTTGTTGCCATTGCATGCTCATTGGGGCGCTCGCTGTTGCAGGTAGGATTGAATCTCGCTCAGGATCAGCGGCTTGCTGTAGTAAAAACCTTGGATTGCGTTGCAGCCAAAATGTTGCAGCACTTCTTTTTCCGCGGCGGTTTCTACGCCTTCTGCAACAACATTGAGCTGTAGGCGATGAGCCAATTCGATAATGCTTTGCACAATCGCTCGATCATCGGCATCGGTGGCTAGATTCATAATAAAACTGCGATCGATTTTCAACTCGTCGATGGGGAGGCGTTTTAAATAAGCCAGTGACGAATAGCCGGTACCAAAATCATCCAGTGCCAAGCGCGAGCCCATCTCTTTGATTTGCTGTAGCTGTTTGAGCGCCATTTCAAACTCTTCGATTACCGCCGATTCGGTAATTTCAAAAATAACTTTCTCGGCGGGAATGCTCCAGACCGCCAGCGCGTTAGAAATGAACCCTGCCAAATGTGGGTCGCGCAGATTATTGGGCGCCAAATTAATGCTTAAACTGCCTTGAAAACCAGCCTGCCTAAGTTGAGCAAAATTGCGCAAGGCGGTTTGAATAATCCACTGTGTCAGTCTATCCATCAGCCCTAGATGCTCGGTGACGCTGATGATTTCGTAAGGCGAAATACTGCCCAAGATCGGGTTGTCCCAGCGGAGCAAAACTTCCAGCCCTGTGGTGAGCGTGGTTTGCTGATCTACTTGAGGCTGGAATGCTAAATGAAAGGCATTTTGGTGCAACGCTTCGCGCAAGGGAATTTCCAGCCGCAGCAATTGTTGACCTAGCCAGTCGCGTTCCGGGTCGTAAATTCCAATATGCTCTTGGGCAAACTGATGAGCCGCTAGTTTGGCGGCATCGATCAATGCTTCGCTATCCACGCCATGATCGGGGGCGATTGCAATGCCGATTTGTGGGTAGAGTTTCTGCCCATCTGCACTGGCTTCTTGCAAAACTTGCTGTGCACGATGTGCGGCTAGGGTGGCGTGACTGAGCCCACTGAGCTGATTCAACAGCAGCACGACCGAGTGAGAATCCAATTGAAACAGCAGATCACCATTGCGCAGGACAGTTTTGAGACGGCTAACCATCAGCTCAATCAGCCGGTCGCGATAGTGCCCCGGATGTAAATGCCGTAATTCTAGGTAAATGACGGCACTTTTTCTGTGTGTGCCTGATAGCTCAATGCCCTGAGTGATGGATTCATCCAGTAAATGCCGCGGCGTGATGGCAGATGAAATACTGTCGATAGGGCGCTGCGGCATATCGCTACTCCAGGAAATACTCGCGTGGATCAATATTGTAGGCACCGCGCGATAACTCGCGCCGGAGTGAGATCGGTAGCCCGTTTGGTGCGGTAGGGTTGGTAATCAAATCAAGCGTATGTGGTTTGGCATACGGCTGTTTATCGCTACCCAGAATAATCATCAATTTGGGCTTCAAGCGCCGTACCCGATTTTGACCAATGACAATCCCGACTTCACCGGTGGATAGCTCAACTAAGGTACCGACGTGGAAAATACCAACGCACTGGGCAAATTGCTCAATCAGGGCCGGGTGGAAGTATTTTTCGCTCCATTTGTAGAGCAATTGCAATGCTTCATGGGCGGGCTTGGCGTCGGAATAATTGCGCTCGCTGGTGAGCGCGGTAAAGCAATCGACAATGCCAGCCATGCTAGCAAACATGCCGATTTCTTCGGCTTTTAAGCCGTTAGGGTAGCCGCTGCCATCGTAACGCTCATGATGTCGCGCCACCATATCGACCACATCCAGCGGTACCCCATCCATTTGCCCTAGGATATCCAGACTGTGCGTTACATGCGTTTTCATCAGCATGAATTCTGCTTGGGTATAACGCCCGGTACGGTTGAGTAGTTCGGTTGGCAGCTTGACCTTGCCAATATCGAGCATCAAGCCCGCTAAGCCTAGTTTTTTTAATTCTTCAATCGGATAGCCCAGATGGCGGCCAAATGCGAGCAGGTAAACGGCCGTATCAATTGCATGTGAATAGCTATATTGATCGCGATCTTTTAGTTGGGTGAGCAGCAGTAGGGCGTTGGGATTGCGCACAATCGAATCGACCAAATCATTGACGACCAGATTGGCGTCCTCGATTTTGGGTTGCAGATCGCAGCGTACTGCCTCAAGCAGGCTTTGCATAAATTCCCGCGAGGCACGGTGAACTGCTTGTGCTTTGGGGAGCTCAAGCTCAACTTTCTCTTCCCGGTCATAGAGCACAATTGGCGCTTCGTGGCGCTGGCTGAGGCCTGGAGAAGGATTGCCATCCTGTTCATTACGTTTAAACAAGCCAGAGAAAAGTCGCCGTAGCTCGCGCAGTACGCTGATTCGCTCTTGGCGTTCTTTCTCTTCGACTGGGCTGCGAATGAGTGCGCTGATGTTGGGTGAATTAAATTCGCTATGTATAGGCTTTAAACCAGCAGCGAGATTGGCCCAGCGAACAATACCCCCGGTTGAGCGAGCTAAATCAACGGTTACATATTCACAATGTTCACGCAGTTGTTCTAGTTGCTGTGGGGTCTCCAGCAAAAAGCCTTGCATTAAAAATGGCGTGTCTAGCCAAGGGCGGTCAAGCTCAGCAACAAACAAGCCTTTTTGGAGATCAAGAACGTGGATGCGAGTTTCCAAGGGGAATTCTATCTGCCGTGTTGGTTATGCTGTGATCGAAGCTAACACCAAGGGTGTACGAGCCAATTGTAACTGATTCGCCATTTTAGGCTAGGTTCTGCTGACATCGGCGTGGCGCAAATCAAATTTTTATTTGATTAAATCCTAGGAAACTGACGAATAGCGTGCATTAGCGGCGATTTTTCCCCCCCGTAGCAGATGAGTTTGATAAAATGGCGCGGCTTTTTCGTGAGGATAATCATGGCGCTGCTTGAGATTCGGGATGTTGTAAAACGCTTTGGTGATTTTACAGCGGTTAACCACGTTAGCCTCTCGGTAGAGGCGGGTGAGTTTTTTACGCTATTGGGGCCATCCGGTTGCGGTAAAACCACATTGCTCAGGATGTTGGCGGGGTTTGAACAGCCTGATTCGGGTGAGATTGTGCTCGATGGCGTGAATGTGGCAGGGGTTCCGCCGGAAAAACGTCCAGTGCATACCGTGTTTCAAAATTACGCGCTATTTCCGCATATGACGGTTGCGCAGAATATTGCCTTTCCCTTGAAAATGGCCAATGTAGGCGCCGAGGAAATTAAACAACGCGTCACCGAGGTGTTGGAAGACGTGCGTCTGAGCCAATTTGCGACTCGCTTCCCGAACGAGTTGTCCGGTGGCCAACGTCAGCGGGTAGCGATTGCCCGTGCGCTGGTTAATCGTCCGCGCTTGCTGTTGCTCGACGAGCCGTTGTCGGCGCTGGATGCCAAGTTGCGCGAAGAGATGCAGATCGAGCTGATTAATCTGCAAAAAGAAGTCGGCATTACCTTTGTGTATGTCACGCACGACCAAGGTGAAGCGCTGGCACTCTCGCATCGCATCGCCGTAATGAATAAAGGCGAAGTGGCGCAGCTTGATGCGCCTGAGACGATCTATAGCTACCCGAAAAGCCGCTTTGTTGCTGACTTTATCGGCCAGTGTAATTTGCTCGATGCCACGATTAAATCCATCGGTACTGACCGCATGCAAGTCGAGATTGCCGGCGTTGGTGTCGCGGAAACCTTGCCAGTGGCTGGCGCACAAGTGGGACAATCAGGTTGCCTGACTTTGCGGCCGGAAAAAATCAAACTGGGTGCCACGTTGCCCAGCGGTGATGCAGATGAAGTGCATTTCAAAGGCAAGGTGCACGATTGCCTCTATCTGGGTGATGTGACGATTTATATCGTTGAGCTGGATAACGGGATGCTGGTGGAAACCATGTTGCCAAACTCGGCGCCAGGGCGAGCCAAGTTTTTTGATGATAATGACCTCGTTGAACTGGCATGGCGTTTTGACGCTGGCCATTTCATTTTGGCGTGAGGCGTAGAGCATGGCGAAGTCAAATCGACTCAATAAGTGGCTGATCTCAGGGCCTCCATTATTGTATTTGTTGATCTTTTTTGCGATCCCCTCGCTGATTATGGCCTTTGCTGCCTTCCGTTTTCCTGGGGATTACGGTGGTTTGCTGCCATTGATAGGGCCGAATCCAGAAACGGGCGCGAATGAGATTTTGGTTAATGCCAGTAATTGGCGTGATTACCTGACATTTGAAAACTTTGGCCGGTTTTTTGAAGACTCGATTTATGTTGAGCTCTTTGTTAAATCATTTTGGTATGCCGGTATTACCACTTTAGTGTGTTTACTACTTGCATACCCTTTGGCCTGGCTTATTGCCCGTAGCCCCAAAAAATACCGCGATTTGATGATTTTGCTGGTGATTTTGCCGTTCTGGAGTAATTTTCTGATCCGTGTGTACGCATGGATGATTATTCTGGGGCCCCAAGGCTATTTCACCATGGCAATCAACCAAGTATTGGGGCTGATTGGTATTGGCCCGGTGCAGCTGATGTTTAGTCACTTTGCCGTGATTATCGTGCTGGTGTATGTGCATTTACCATTTATGGTCTTGCCCTTGTATGCCAATTTGGAAAAACACGATCTGGCATTACTCGATGCAGCACAAGATCTAGGGGCATCTGCTTGGCAGCGTTTCTGGAAGGTGACTTGGCCGCTATCCCTCCCGGGGGTATGGGCAGGTGCAGCCTTGGTGTTCATTCCGGCCTTGGGGATGTTTGCAGTGCCAGATCTGATTGGCGGAACTGATGGAATCATGATTGGTAATTTGATTAAGCAGCAATTCTTGGATAGCCGAGATTGGCCATTTGGTTCGGTGCTATCAATTATGCTGACGCTAGCTGTATTGGGTTTGGCGGGGTTGGCTGCTTTGATTGGCCGCGGAGGGAAGCGTAATGCACTCTAAGCAATCGAAATGGCTGTGGGCCGCGGCCCTATTTGCGTACGCATTTTTATATCTGCCGCTGATTATTGTGGTGGTGTATTCATTCAATGATTCAAAATTAAATGCGGAATGGGTGGGGTTTACCTTCAAATGGTATGAAATCCTATTCCATGATGCACAAATGCTCACCGCGGCACGCAATTCTTTGCTGATTGGTCTAATCACCAGCATCTGCGCCACTGTGTTTGGTACCTTAGCAGGTTTGGCTATGTATAAATACAAGCTGCGCTTGTTGCCGCTGCTGGTACTCACACCGATAGCGATCCCGGAAATTTTGATGGGCGTTTCACTATTGATCTTCTTCGTGATGCTCAATATGACCCTCGGCCTGGTTTCCGTCACTTTGGCTCACATTGCGTTTTGTATTGGTTTTGTGGCGATTGTGGTCCGTTCGCGCTTGCAGGGTATGGATGAGTCCTTGGTGGAAGCCGCGCGAGATTTGGGCGCAACACCGGTGCAAGCATTTCGTCTGGTGACGATGCCATTGATCATGCCCGGTATTATTGCGGGCGCTTTAATGGCGTTTACGCTGTCTATTGATGACTTCGTAATTACCTTCTTTACCGCTGGTGCCGGAGCTTCTACCTTACCGCTGCAGATTTACTCGATGATCCGCATTGCCGTAACGCCAGAAGTAAATGCGATTTCTACTCTGTTGATGCTGCTCACCCTGTGTTTAATTCTACTTGCGAGCAAGCTGGCTCCGAGTGCCTTGCGCGCAGAATAAGTGTTAAAGCCCTAGCGTGGCCTCCGTTACGCTTGGCATTTAGCGCGTGTTGAAAAAATGCGCAATCAGGGATGCTGGAAAATGAGTGGCGCGAAATTCGTGGCATAATCAGCGCACTCAGCGTGCCCTTTTTTCCGACTTCATATTTTTGATGGTGACAAAATGAAAAAGATTCTATTGGCCTTAATGTTGGCAACTGGCGCGGTGCAGAGCGCTCAAGCAGAAGATGTGCTGCATTTGTATAACTGGAACAACTACATTACGCCAGAAACCGTTAAAAATTTTGAAGCCAGCTGCAAATGTAAAGTGGTGCAAGATTATTACGGTGCAATGGAAGAAATGCTGGCTAAGTTGTCGGCCGGTGCCAAGGGTTATGATGTGGTAATCCCGACTGGTTTTGCGATTCCACCGCTCGTGAAGCAAAATTTGGTTCAGCCACTGGATAAAAGCAAGCTGCCAAATGCCAAGAATCTGAATCCAGCATTTTTGGATGCCGCGTTTGATAAAGGTAATCAGTATTCTCTGCCGTATGCCTTCACCACCACTTTGGTTGGCTACAATGACAAAAAAATCAAAGAGCTAGGTATTGACCCAGGCTCTTGGTCGATTATTTTCGATCCCGCGGTACTGGCTAAAATCAAAGGTAAAGTAACGGTATTGGACGACAGCCGTGAGGTTTTTGCGGCCGCCTTGATGTATAACGGTTTTTCTGCCAACTCAACCAAGCCCGAAGAGCTGAAAAAAGCGCAAGAAACCATCATTAAAGCGAAACCATTCTGGGCCGCATTCAATGGCCAGAGCTACATCAAAGAGCTGACCCTCGGTAATATCTGGGTGGCACACGGCTATTCGAACGATATGTTCCAAGCCAATACGGATGCTAAAGCCGCAAAACGCCCATTTGGTGTGGCTTACAGTCTGCAAAAAGAAGGCAACACTTTATCGGTGGATAATATGATGGTGCTGAAGTCTGCGCCACGTCCTGATTTGGCAATCAAATTTATCAACTTCATGCTTGATGGTAAGAATTCTGCGCAGCTCACCAATTTGATCGGTTCGGGTAACCCAAATAGTTCGGCAGCACAATTTGTAAAGCCTGAAGTAAAATCGATTAGTGCGGTATTTCCAAGTGCTGACAATATGAAAAAATTGCAGCAGTTGAATGCCTTAGAAGGTAAAGCCTTGCGCGATTTGGGTCGTATGTGGACTCAAGTAAAAACAGCTAAATAATCTGATCGGTAAAGCGGGGGCAGATGCCCCCGTTTTTTTTACTGAGCCTCTATGCCGCGCCTTCCGCCAATTCGCTATTTAGCACGCCAAGCAGAGCCCACCCGGATATCTCCCTTTTTCTTTGCGGTATCCTTGTTGCTGGTGCTGATCGTTAGCCTGTTCCCCTTCTCTAATTGGCGTTTTACTGGCGAGCCGGTCTTTGCTTTCTTTAGCTATCCATTTCCGTATTACATGACGGTGTTTGATAACGCGGTCAATGTACTGGCCTATATTCCACTCGGTCTTGGCTTGGTTTTGATGTTCCGCAATCGCTGGTTGGCAGCAATTTTCGCAGTGATTGGCTGTGCGCTTATCTCTAGCTCGATTGAATTTACCCAGCAATTCTTACCAGGGCGCATCGCATCCAACGTAGATATCTTAAGCAACACCACCGGTGGCGCGATTGGGGTCATGATTGGTTTAGTCTTGCGAAGCCGACGCTGGATGCAGCGCTGGTTTATTTTCCGGCATGAGCTGCTGGCACCGGGCCGCATGATGGAGTGGGGCTTGGTGTGGTTGGTCTTGTGGTTTGTGGCGCAGCTGGACCCCACCCAACCATTTTTAGGGGTGGTGGTTGAGGCACGTGGTCTGCCTCAGCCCTTTGTGACACCGATTGCCGATGCGGGGTTATTTCTACGTGTACTCGAATCGAGTGGGATGATGCTTAATTTGGCTGGGGTGGGTTTGTTTGTATCTGTCTTGCTAGCCTATGGCCGGGACATTCCACGTGCTATTGCTTTGGTTCTGAGTCTTGCGCTGCTACTTAAAATGACCTTTGCGGGGATGTTGCTTAAACCTGAGCAATTCTTTGCCTGGCTAAACCTCAATATAGTACTGGGGGGCTTGTGCGGGGCTCTGCTACTGGCTATTTCATGGAAATTGCAGCGACGCTACCGCGCATTTCTAGGGGTGGTTTGCTTAAGTCTGGCTACGGTCATCAGCCTAGTTTGGCCGCTGAGTCCGCAACTGGTAGCAACTTTACCGCTGTTTAAATGGCAGTATGGCCATTTATTACACTTTAGCGGTTTGGCACAAATTGTCGGTGATATCTGGCCATTTGGCGCGATATTGTTATTGCTGTGGTATCTGCTAGGGCGAGTAACAACTGATTAGTTAGGGTATATGGCTCATGGCCTCTATAGTTATGGTCTAGAGCTATATACCCATTTAATTATGCTTTAACTTGCAATGGGACAGCCGGATTATTAAACGGTGTTTGTTGCAGTAATTTGGTGTACATCTCGGGGTCGTGCCATTCTTGTTGGCATTGGGCCGAGAAAACGATGTCTTCCAGTTTAATGTCGCCCATGCGCGGGTTGTAGGCATCCTCTCGGAAGGCCTGCGCATAGCCCGTGTCGGTTTCGTGGGCAATAATTGAATGCAAGCGCACATCTGCTTCGCCATTGCTCATAATGGTTTGCGCCAGAATCCGGTCGATAATCACGAAAAACAGCCGTGCAAATTGCTCTGCAGAGGGTGACACCGGCATTGAAATCCAGCGTGCTGAGAACTGCTGGCATAGGCGGATGTACTCGGCATCATCCTTATCCCAAAAGCAGACCGCATGATCAAAGGCGTCGATCACATCACGAATCGTGCCTTTCATCAGTCCGAAATCGTAAACCATCTGCCCATGATCCAGTGCATGCGCCTCCAGTAGCACTTCTACTTTATAGCTGTGGCCATGAATGGAAGTCCGGCAGCGCTCTGAAGAACAATTACGCACAATGTG
The DNA here is from genome assembly GCF_013423785.1 of Chitinibacter fontanus. Classification (NCBI taxonomy): domain Bacteria; kingdom Pseudomonadati; phylum Pseudomonadota; class Betaproteobacteria; order Neisseriales; family Chitinibacteraceae; genus Chitinibacter; species Chitinibacter fontanus. Next base: position 1,182,738 of record NZ_CP058952.1, on the reverse strand, counting down.
CGCATTTTCAAATTTAAATAGTTTACGAATCAGCATCTTTGTCATTCCAGATTTGAGTCATGGTTTTATCAGATGGTGCTTAATCGGGCAAGTTGAGTTTTCCCTTGTTCAATGCGCAGTTATGGCAATAACCGCAAAAGGAAACAAACCTCGTTGTGTTGACCAGACCAAAACGCGCTATGAATAAATGACTTTATAGGCATTTGCTAATACCACTATCCTGACAGAGCACGAAGATTTTTGCTGAAAACATCGAGAAAGCAAAAGTGAAAGATATTGGAAAGAAATTGTGTTTTCAATCGATCTCAACTGTATGGCCTTGTTTAGCAAGCTGTGTAGTGTCACAAAAAACTTAAAAATAATTTCACTTGAAACTACTCACAAAAAATGCATTTTGCTACATTAGAAATCACTAATGATGTGGTGCGATCAAAAAATGCTGCAAAAAAACATAATATATACATATTGTTAAAACAAAATTGCTGCGACGCAATATTTGGTGTTAGGGATGTTATGTAGTTTTTTGTAGTGAAGAATAAAGTTGGTACGTGTGGCATTTCACAGCTTGATCATAGGGTGTTGACAAGAAAATCGGCTTGGAGGTTAATCGTTTTTACTGGCACTAGTTTGAGTTATTGCAAACAGGTCTAGCGTAAATAATCACCCTAAACTTACAAAAGGGTGACAAGCAGGCGATTAGCAGTCAAGACCACTTTACTACTAACGCCAATGCCATTTATAAAACGGAGGAGACTTCAATGTCCCGTATTAATCGTCTCGCACTTGCAGCTTTGCCTGCAGCAATGTTTGCGGCATACGTATTTGCTGCACCAGCATGGCAAGAAGGCTCAACTTACAGTGCTGGCACTGTTGTTAGTTATAAAGGTAGTGATTATTCTGCTCTGGTTACCCACACCGCTTATGTGGGTGCAGGCTGGACGCCAGATACAACTCCAACATTATGGAAATTGGTAGCTGCTGGCTCTACGCCAACTGCTACACCTGCAGCGACAACTGCTCCAACAGCCACTCCAGTAGCTACCACACCAGTTGTAACTCCAACTGCGGCCCCAACGACTGCTCCAACAGCTACACCTGTAGCCCCAGCCGGCGGCTGTGATAATGTAGCTGCCTGGGATTCGGCAACTGCATATGGCGCAGGTAAAGTTGTTGCTTATAAAGGTCAAAAATTCTCAGCTAAATGGTGGACACAAAACAACGTGCCATCAACTGCTGATCAGTGGGGCCCATGGAAGTATGAAGGCGAGTGCGGTGGTTCAACAGCAACTGCAACCCCAGCTCCTACGGCAACTCCAGTTGTAACGGCTGCGCCGACTGCAACGCCAGTAGTTACCGCAACACCAACAGCTAAACCAACTGCAACTCCAGTTGTAACTGCTACACCAACTGCAACGCCAGTTGGCCCAACAGCTACTCCAACCGCTAAACCGACTGCAACTCCAGTAGTGACACCAACTGCAACGCCAGTTGTGACAGCTACGCCAGTTCCAACCGCAACTCCAGTGGTTACGCCAACTCCAACACCAGTTGTTGGTTCTAATGAAGCATGTCGCCCTGATGGCTTGGTATCTGAAGTTGCAAACGTGCCATATTGCAATGTGTACGACACAACTGGCCGTGAAAAACTCGCTAATGGTTTGAACCGCCGTATCATCGGTTACTTCACCAACTGGCGTACTGGTAAGAACGGCTTGCCTTCTTACCTCGCTAAAGATATCCCGTGGGATAGCCTGACTCACATCAACTATGCATTCGCGCATATTGATAGCAACAACCAGGTTTCAGTAAATGCATCTGCACCAGGCAATGAATCTACTGGCATGGTTTGGGATGGCTCTGATGGCAAACCAGCAATCGCTGGCGCTGAAATGGATCCAACACTGCCATACAAAGGTCATTTCAACCAACTGAACAAATTCAAGAAACAACACCCAGGCGTGAAAACGCTGGTGTCGATTGGTGGTTGGGCTGAAACTGGTGGCTACTTCGCTGCTGATGGTAGCCGCGTAGCTTCTGGTGGCTACTACACCATGACCACGAATGCGGACGGCTCAATCAACACTGCTGGTATCAACGCATTTGCTGATTCGGTTGTGACATTCCTGCGTACATATGGCTTTGACGGCGCGGATTTGGATTACGAATACCCAACTACAATGGATAAAGCTGGTAACCCATTGGATTGGTCTGTATCGTCACCGCGCCTGAAAGGTCTGCAAGCTTCATACCGCGAATTGCTGCGCGTATTGCGTAACAAACTGGATGCAGCAGCAGTACAAGACGGCAAATACTACATGTTGACAATTGCGTCTCCATCTTCCGCTTACCTGTTGCGCGGTATGGAATCGTTCCAAGGTGTTAAATACCTTGATTACGTGAACATGATGACTTACGACTTGCACGGTGCATGGAATGAGTTTGTTGGTCCAAATGCAGCGTTGTTCGATGATGGTAAAGATGCTGAATTGGCTAAATGGTCTGTTTACACCACAGCTCAATACGGCGGCATTGGTTACCTGAATACCGATTGGGCATTCCGCTACTTCCGCGGTGCATTGCCAGCGGGTCGTATCAATGCAGGTGTTCCTTACTATACCCGCGGTCATAAAGATGTGACTGGTGGTAATAATGGTCTATGGGGTACTTCGCCTAAATCAACTAATTGCGGTCCTGGCCTGACAGAGTGTGGTCTGGGTGCGGTTGGTATTGATAATATCTGGCACGATCTGGATCAGAACGGTAAAGAAATGGGCGCCGGCTCTAACCCAATGTGGCACGCTAAAAACTTGGAAAAAGGTATTGCCGGTTCTTACCTAGGCCAGTTTGGTTTGTCTGCTGCAGATTTGGTTGGTACTTACACGCGTAACTACGATGCAACTCTGGTAGCTCCATGGTTGTGGAATGCTCAGAAGAAAGTATTTATCTCGACTGAAGATGAACAATCTATCCAGAAAAAAGCTGAATGGATTATGTCTAATGGTGTAGGTGGTGCAATGTTCTGGGAGTTGGCTGGTGACTACGACTGGAATGCAGCGAAAGGCGAATATGTACCAGGTACAACGCTAACTAAACTGTTTGCATCTAACTTCAAAGCAGCTACCCCAATGGGCAATCTGCGTGCGAAGAAAGCAATGCCAGCTGAGACTGTTGACCTTGTATTTGATATGACGAACTTCAAGCTGGGTGATCAGAACTATCCACTGAACCCAACACTGAAGATTACTAATAAATCATCTTCGACGATTGCTGGTGGTACTAAAGTTCAATTCCAGTACTCTGTAGCTGCACCAGGCACAATGTCTGACCAATCGGGTGCTGGTCTGAAAGTGGTAGCTTCTGAGCACACTGGTAATAACATTGGTGGCTTCAAAGGCGACTTCCACACTGCTGAGTTTAGCTTGCCAACATGGCAATCACTGGCTCCAGGCGCAAGTATGGACATCGTGTTGAACTACTCATTGCCAATCACAACACCAAGCAACTTTGTGATTACGATCGGTGGCAAAAACTACGCGATCAAAGCTGAGTACCCACAATTACCAGCGGCAAAATTGCAGTAATCTGAACTAGCTGTGTAGTTCCACAGGGCGCGTCTTCGGACGCGCCTTTTTTATTTGCTAAGCCATGCTGCAGGCTGTCTACAGATCAGAATCAGCAAAATGGGTTCAGCAGGCTGCCAAGATTGATAGCAATTGACTGTGTGATTGCGTTGAAGGAGTGCTAGTTCTAATCAGACTCATTTCAGTGGTGCGGGGTGGAATCTTTATGTGGCATTGGCTAATACCACTTTCTGACGAATATAATTGATTTCGAATATATGCAGGACTGGAAGGTAAGTTTACCAAGCTGACTTTTTGTGTTTTATTAAGTAATTTTTTTGAAAGCATCTGGCGCGGCGTTTAGTGTGATGTACGCCATAGTGCAGGGCAAAAAAGTAAAAAAAGTATGTAGTTTTAATGGCGTTAACTACATAACTAATTTAAAAAACCTACATGAACATTTTCTAATGTTGCGTTGCAATATTGTTTAATTGAAGCAAAAATGAGGAAATTTTAGTTTTATTCTGTATTTGTTGTGCGATGCAATATTGCAAAAATAATGTAGTTAGTAGTATTTTTACCTTGCTGTATTTCTTTCTGTAGCAAGCTAGTTTTTTTATAAAAAAAGGGTGTTGACAAGGATTTTTCTTTGGAGATAAATAGACACCAACGCAGCTCAGTATGGTTTGAGCGGCGAAGATTGAAGGCTCAAAACAGTTTATTCTTTCATAAAACTGACGAGCTGGATGGTCTGGTTAGTACCAGTTGCATTGCGCGAGTGATGCCAAAATAAATGAGGATGGAGACCCTTATGTCGCACTTTAATCGTTTTGCTGTAGCTGCAATCCCTGCTGCATTGATGGCCGTAGCTAGCTTCTCGTACGCAGCGGATGCGTGGAAAGAAGGTACTACATACAATGCTGGCGCTGTTGTGTCTTACGCTGGTCAAGACTACAAAGCATTGGTAACACACACTGCATATGTAGGCGCTAACTGGAACCCTGCTTCAACGCCAACACTGTGGACTGCAGTTGGTACCGCAACACCAACTACCGCGCCAACAACTGCGCCTGTAGTCACTGCAACACCAAAACCAACGACTGCCCCCGTAGTAACTCCAACTAGCGCTCCAGTAGTGACAGCTACTCCTACCGCTGCTCCTGTAGTGACTAACGCGCCAGCTACTGGTTGCGGCAATGTGGCAGCATGGAACTCAGCAACTGCCTACAATGGCGGCGCTACAGTTGCATACGATGGCAAAAAATATTCAGCTAAATGGTGGACACAAGGTCAAGCACCATCTGCGACAGACCAATGGGGCCCATGGAAACTGGAAGGCGACTGTGGTCCTGTAGTGACTGCGACTCCTGCAGTAACTCCAACAGCTACGCCAGTAGGTATGACTCCTGCGCCAACCGTGGCACCAACTGTTGCACCAACACAAGCTCCAACACCAACACCATTGGCTACTCTAGCTCCAGGCCAAGAAGTACCAGCGCCAACTAAAGCACAAGTGGGTTCTTACTTCACTCAGTGGGGCGTGTATGGTCGCGACTTCCAAGTTGCAGACATTATCACTAATGGTTCTGCTGCCCACCTGACATTCATTAACTACGCGTTTGGTAACATCTACGAGAAAAACGGTGGTTACGAGTGCGGTATCGTTAACAAACTGGAACCAGGTGCAACTGATGCGAACGCAGCCGGCGCGGGAACTGGTGGCGATGCATGGGCTGACTTTGGCTTGACTGCTAAACGTCGCGTTGATCCTTCAGATACCATCAAGTGGGATGACCCATTGGCTGGTAACTTCCGCGAATTGAAAGCGTACAAAGCTAAGTATCCAAATACCAAACTGTTCATCTCTCTGGGTGGCTGGACTTGGTCTAAGTGGTTCTCTAAAGCCGCTGCAACTGATGGTCTGCGCAAACAGCTGGTTAAATCTTGTATCGACATCTACATCAAAGGTAACTTGCCAGTGGTTGATGGCCGTGGTGGCGTAGGTTCTGCTGCTAATATCTTTGACGGTATTGATATCGATTGGGAATTCCCAGGTGTAATCGGCCAGCCATACAACAATGTATCGACTGCCGATAAACAAAACTTCACATTGTTGTTGGCTGAGTTCCGCAAACAATTGGATGAGTTGGCTGCCGCAAATCAGAAGAAATATCTGCTGACTGTTGCGATCGGTGTGGGTAAAGATAAGATCGAACAAACTGAGCCACGTGAATACAGCCGTTACCTCGACTGGATCAACATGATGACTTACGACTTCAACGGCGGTTGGGCTGCACAAGGTCCTACTGACTTCCAGTCGCATCTGTATGCTGACCCAGCCAGCGCCAATTACCTAGATCCAAAAGATCCAAGCAAACGTAGCCTGACTTCTTACTACAACATCGATGATGCAACGACTCTGTTGTTGAACGGTGGTGTGAATCCGAAGAAACTGGTGGTTGGTATTCCGTTCTACGGCCGTGGTTGGACTGGCGTGACTAACGCGAACAACGGTCTGTACCAAAAAGCAACTCAAGCGGCTCGTGGTACTTACGAAGCGGGTATCGAAGACTACAAAGTGCTGAAAAATGCTGCTGGTAACGTGTTTGTTCACCCAGTAACTAAACAGTCTTGGAAATTTGATGGCTCTAATTTCTGGTCTTACGATACACCAGAAGTAATCCAAACTAAGATCGACTACGCTAAAGCGAAAGGCTTGGGCGGTATGTTCAGCTGGTCTCTGGATGGTGATGACAGCCAAGCAACACTGATGAAACAAATGGGCAAAGTTGCTCAGTAATTGTTCCAAATCAAGCCCCTCTTCGGAGGGGCTTTTTTTATACCCGCCCGTTAGAGGCGGGGTAGGGCAAAAGCCCTGATGTGTGCAAAACGGGCCGCAAGGCTAACTGCATAAATCAATAAAATGAATGGAGTAGAGACAAATGAACTCTTGGATGAGTCGAAATGTACCTTTCGGATTGAGTGCACTCAGTGCCTCGCTAATGCTGGCTGCTGGTGTGGCTTCCGCAACCGATGTCGCCCCGTATTATGAGATGTGGTATGCGGGCAATAACCTCTCGCTAACACAAGCCCGTCAACAATTGGGTCTTAATTCAGTGACCTTGGCTTTTACAATTGCCAAGGGTAATAGCTGCGCGATTAGTAATGATGGATCTGGTACGGATATACTTAATGGGGGTATGAAGTCCGACATCGCGACCTTCCGCCAAGCTGGTGGTCGGGTCATCGCATCGTTTGGCGGTGCATCGGGCACCTATCTTGAGTCGGTCTGCTCTGTTGATGCGATGGTCAACCTCATTGACGGCATGATTCAGACGCATGGGATTAAGGCGCTGGATTTTGACGTTGAAGGCGGCTCGCTCAGCAATGCGGCGTACAACAGCACGCGCTCGGCAGCGATCAAGCAACTGCAAGCCAAATACCCTGATTTGTATGTGTCATTCACCTTGCCAGTGATGCCAACAGGCTTGACTACTGAAGGCGTAAACGCAGTGAAATCGGCAATTAACGCCGGCGTGCGGGTGGATATGGTCAATGTGATGGCGATGGACTACGGTGCGTCGGCGTCATCAGGCAAGAAAATGGGCGATTTGGCCGTGCAAGCCGCACAAAGCACCTTTGCTCAGATCAAGCCTTTATTCCCCGGCTTGAGCGATGCGCAAATTTGGGCCAAAGTCGGCGTAACCCCAATGTTGGGCGTGAACGATGTGCAGTCTGAAGTGTTTGGCTTGGCTGATGCGCAAATTTTGACCAATTTCGCCAAAACCCAAGGTCTGGGCCTGATCGCATGGTGGTCGTTCCATCGTGATAACACCAGCAATGGCGCCAGCAAAGCGAATTTTGATTTCTGGAATATCTTTAAAGCAGCACAGAGTGGAGCCGTAACGCCGACGACTTCTCCGGCGCCTACCCCAAAACCCACGACAACGCCTATTGTTGATCCAACGGCTCCGCCACTGGTGACGCCACAACCGACAGCAACACCAGTTACTGGTGGCGCAGGCGCGTGGAATTCGTCGATAGCTTATACCGGCGGCCAGCGCGTGGTTTACAACGGCGTCACTTATGAAGCCAAATGGTGGACTCAGGGCGATATCCCAGGGGCCGCAGAATGGGGGCCATGGAAAGTAGTGAGTGCTGCAGCAACAGCAACGCCAGTAGTGACTAGTGCTCCGACAGCTACACCAAAACCAACGAGCACTCCGGTGGTGACAGCTGCGCCGACTGCGACACCAACAGCGACTCCTGTTGTGACTGCCGTGCCAACAACTGCACCGACCACTAAGCCTACGGCCACACCGACTGCCACGCCAGTTGTCACCGTTGCGCCTACGACGGCCCCCAATAGCTGTGGCATGTGGGCTGAGGGTACTAACTATAAAGCGGGCGATGTGGTTAGCTACGCAGGGAATAGCTACACCGCGCTGGTTGCCCACACTGCATATGTTGGTGCGAACTGGAATCCAGCTTCAACACCCACGCTGTGGAAAGCTGGCGGCAGCTGCGGCGTGAATGTAACGCCAACTCCAGCGCCAGTAGTGACCCCGACACCAAGCACCGGTCCAGTGGTTACGCCTACGCCAAGCACGGGCCCAGTAGTGACACCAACTCCTGCGCCAACAATTCCAGGTGGTCCAGTGCCAGCCCCGACTGCGAAACAAGTCGGATCATACTTCGCACAATGGGGCGTGTACGGTCGTGCGTTTGAAGTGGTTGACTTTGTAAATAATGGCTCAGCCGCCAAAATGACTTTCCTGAACTATGCGTTTGGCAATATTTATCAGAAAAATGGTGGATATGAATGTGGCGCAGGGATCGACAAGCTAGAGCAGGGCGCGACTAATCCGAACGCACCGGATGCAGGTACTGGTGGTGATGCTTGGGCAGACTATGGTCGTCCACCTAGCCGTCAAGTTAATCCAAGTAATGTGATTACTTGGGAAACTCCGTTGGCGGGTAACTTCCATGAGCTCAAAGATCTAAAAGCGAAATTCCCTAACATCAAAGTGTTCATCTCTTTGGGCGGTTGGACTTGGTCGAAGTGGTTCTCTAAAGCGGCAGCCACCGATGCCTTGCGTAAACAGCTGGTATCTTCGTGTTTGGACATCTACATCAAAGGCAATCTGCCTTCATACAGCGGACGTGGTGGCCCAGGCTCGCTGGCGGGCGTATTTGATGGCGTGGATATCGACTGGGAATTCCCGGGCGTAGTCGGTCAGCCGTACAACACCGTATCGCCAGACGATAAACAGAACTTCACTTTGCTGATGGCAGAATTCCGCAATCAATTGAATGCACTGAGCGCGGCCAATGGCAATAAGAAGTACTACCTGACTGCAGCAATGTCAGCGGGTAAAGACAAGATCGAAATGACCGAGCCTGGTAATTACAGCCAGTACCTCGACTGGATCAACCTGATGACGTATGACTTCCATGGCGGCTGGGAATATACCAGCACGACGTATATGGATGCCGCGTACGAAAATCACGCCAATCCAGCCGCAGTAACAGATTTCCACTCTAATCTCTATGTTGATCCGAAGAGCCCGAATTACCTTGATCCAAAAACAGGTCAGCGTGGTGTCGCTTCGTACTACAACATTGACGATGCGGTGAATAATCTGCAGCTCGGTGGCTTCCCCGCCAATAAGATCGTTGTTGGCGTACCATTCTATGGGCGCGGTTGGAGCTCAGTTGCCCCGGGTGCTAATAACGGCTTGTATTCTGGCGCAACCACGCCGGCGCATGGCACTTACGAAAATGGTATTGAAGACTTTAAAGTCATCAAAAACGCAGCTGGCACGATCTACACTCATCCAGTCACCAAACAATCTTGGAAGTTTGATGGTTCTACCTTCTGGTCATATGACACACCAGAAGTGATCCAGACTAAGATTGATTACGTGAAAACCAAAGGGCTGGCAGGGATGTTTAGTTGGTCGCTCGATGGTGATGATAGCAATGCTACTTTAATGAAGGCGATGGCGAATGTAGCTAAATAATTTTAGCTAGCTAAAACCAAATCAAACTCGCTCCAAGGGGCGAGTTTTTTATTGCTGCCGTGCAGATAAATGGCAGCGCTGCACCAAGATTCGCTGACTATACTTTAAGCCTCCTTCTGATCGAGGCAGGGTATGAGTCATTTGATTCAGCGTTTATTTGCCGAGAAAAGCGTCAATACCGAGTTGGACGATTTTGCCCAGCTCAACGCCTTATCGCCGCGGCGTGATGATCAGGGTTTTGAGCCATTTGATCTGGTCGCGCATGATGCAAAAAGTATTTTGTGCCGCGAAACGATTGTTAATCGCGAGGAAAAAGTGGTCGGCCACGAGTTTATGCTCAAAAAGAGTATTACCCGGCGTATTTTCTTAGGGCACGCAATGCGGCGTTTGTACGATCAGGCTCTGGTTAGCCAATTGGTGGGCATGCCGCTGGCGCGCCTACTGGGGCACCGCTTCGCCTTGGTTAATTTTGAGGCCGCCCATATTTTTGATCCCAATTTACAATTTCTGCCCGCCGCTCAGTGTGTACTGGTGTTGCGCTTTGGTGAAGAAGATGTTGCGGCCGAGATTATCGAACAAGTGCGGCGTTTGCAGCATGCAGGGTTGCGCTTTGGCATATTGGCGCATGAGTGTATTAACACCGGCATGAGTCAATTGGCAGAAGCGCTCGACTTTGTGGTGCTGGATTTACAGGAGGAATGGACATTCTCTGCTGATGTGGTGCAATGGGTGACAGAGCGCTGGCAATTGCAATTGATTGCCTGCCAAATCGATTCGCGCGAGGCGTTTGAATCTGTTTGGCACTCAGCCCTGTACGGTGACCGAATCGCATATTTTCAGGGGACATTCATCAGTTCGCGGGGAGAATGGAATCAGCCTTCGGCGCAGGTAATACGTTCACAGGTTTTATTATTACTCGATTGCATTCAGCGCGAAGTCGGCACGCATGCATTGGCCGAAGCTTTAAAGTCCGACCCGGTGATTTTTTATAAATTATTACGCATGGTCAATTCACCGGCTTTGGGTTTATCCCAGCCGGTGAGTAGTGCGGAGCAAATTATTAATGTACTGGGGCGCGATAGCCTTTATCGCTGGTTAAGTTTGCTCCTGTTTAGTGCAGAAACCCATACTGTGAATGATCTGCACTTTATGGATGCCGCTTTATTGCGCGCCCGCTTGATGGAAAATCTGGCTCAAGAGAAGTTGGGCCCAGAGCAGGCTTCTCAATTATTCCTAACCGGCGCTTTATCATTAATGGATGCTCTGCTACAGCAGCCTTTGCCGCAAGCATTGCAACCATTATCCTTGCCAGATCCTGTGCGTTTAGCATTGCTAGAACGTACGGGCCCGTACTTTGCATACTTGCAGTTAGCTCTGGCGGTGGAGCGACAAGACCGCACGCTAATTCAAGCTTTGGGCGATTCAATGGGGATGAGCACTGCGCAAATTTTACGCTGCCGCAGTGAGGCTCTATTGTGGGCAGAGAAAGTACATCACTAGTGGGTATATTCCTAAAGGTATTTATTTTAAATGGCTGTGGCTATATGCCCGTTGGGGTATTTCGTTGTGGCCGAAATCATTTAAACTGCTCCAAACGATGGAGCCACCATGAGTGCCAGAATCCTGATCATTGAAGATGACCCCCAGATCAGCGCCAATATTTACGATTACCTCACAGCCAAAGGCTTTACACCCGATGCGGCACCCAACCCCGCGGTAGCCTTACATTTATTAAGTCACAGCAAGTTTGATCTCATTGTGCTCGATTTGGGTTTACCCGGCATGGGTGGATTGAACCTGGCACAACAGATTCGGCAGGTGCTGGGTTTGACCTTGCCGATGATTATTCTAACTGCACGCGATACTCTGGACGATAAACAGGCAGGGTTTGACGCCGGTGCCGATGATTACATGCTCAAACCGTTTTCATTGAAAGAGCTGGAGATGCGGATTAATGCCCAGCTACGACGTGCCAAAGGTTTTGCCGCCGTAGCGCGTTTACGTTTTGGGCTTATCGAGTTTGAAAGTCGAACCGGTGAAGTGTTTTGGCAAGGCAAACCGCTGAAATTGGCGCCGAAAACCGTGCTGTTGCTACAAACTTTACTAGCCCAGCCGCAAACCTTGTTTAGCCGGGAGCAATTAGAGCGGGCGGTATGGGGGAGTGAGCAAGATAGCAGTGATGCGTTGCGCTATCACTTATCGCAGCTACGTAAAGCGCTTACGCTGCCCGATGGCTCTAGCCCGATTCAAACTATCCACGGTCGTGGATATATGCTGATTAGTCATGGTGAGTAATAAATGCCCCGTATGAGTTTGCGTCGGCGTATTTCACTGGCTTTTGCCATCTTGATTTTTGGCTCGCTGTTAGCCATGGCGGTGTCATTACTGCTGTCGGCTGAAGAGCGGCAAGAAGAGTTAATCGACGAAGTGGTTAATAGCACGCTCAATCAAATTGAGGCGCGCTGGCCGATTACTGGCCAATTAGTTTTGCCGAAAAATTTATATTTCTATCATGCGCCAATCGGGCAAACGCCCAAGGCTTTGCCGTTTGAAATCGCCCGTTTCGCGGTAGGCAATGCGGAGTTTTACGAGCGTGGACACGAGTACCACGTAGGCGTGCGTGAACATGCTGGTATGCGTTTATATCTGCTTTACGATACGCATGACCATCAGGAGCGTCTGCAGGATATTTACCTTGGCGTTATGGTGGCCGTGCTGGTGCTGACGGCCTTGGGTTTGGTGATGGGGGTGTTTTTCTCGGGTAGTATCTTGCGCCAGCTTTCCGCATTAACGCATGCGGTGCAGCATAATTTACCCCTTGATCTGGCGGTGTTGCGCGATCAGGAAGTTGCGATTTTGGCGACTGCCGTTAGTGATTCACGCGCCCAAATGGCGGCTGTTTTGCAGCGCGAACGTGATTTTACCGCTCATGCTGGACATGAGTTACGCACCCCGCTCACCACTATCCGCACAAGTGCCGAGCTACTGCGTGAACTGGCCGATTTATCTGAGGCCAATTTGGCGCGCGTGGCCAATATTGAAGCTGCGGCCGACGAAATGCAGGCCCGACTGACTGCGCTGCTTTTTTTAGCTCGTGATTTGCGCGCGATGCAAATTGGCCCAGTTAATTTGGCGCGAGCGATCAACGATGTTTTGGCACACTTTGCTGCGGAAAAACCGCACATTCAGCGTCGTAATTCTGTGCCGCCACAAGTACAAATTGCGGCCGACCCACAGTTGTTATCGATGTTGCTCGATAATGTACTGGGCAATGCTCTGCGCTACACTCAGACGGGCGAGATTGTAATTTGCTGGCAAAATGGGGTTTTGCGCATCAGCGATACAGGCTTAGGGTTTGAAGATGTTGAATCTGCCCGCTTGTTTGAGCCTTTTGAGCGCGCTAGTACGATGCCTGACGGGTTTGGCTTGGGCTTGGCGATTGTGCAGCGGATTTGTGATGCAATGGCTTGGCAATGTGCCTTGCAAAGTCGTCCAGGTGTCGGTACAGAAATGCGAATTCAAATCCCGATTCATGATTGGCCGCTCACAAAAAACTCACAATAAACTTCACGAATACTCACAACGCGACTTGTAGACTAACAGCCCATTGAAATAGATTGGCATGTTTATGCGCGCGCACTCTCGTCGTTTTTATCTATCGCATTTCGGTTTAACGCTGTTATTTGCTGCAATCTTGCTGGGCTGGTACCCCCAAACACAGTGGGATGTGGCGATTGCGTCGTTTTACTACGATCCCGCTTTGCATGCTTTTCCGCTGAAAAATAATTTCTTTCTCTCCGGGGTGATGCACAGCGGCTTGCGGAGCGCTCTGTGGTTTATTCCACTGGCATTAATTGGCGTCTTGCTTTGGTCGCGCGTCACTCCAGAATTGCAAATACATCGTCGCCGAATCAGCTGGCTATTGCTGGGCATGGCTTGTGCCACGCTAGTTGTTTCTGTGCTGAAAAAAATGAGTATTCACGCGTGCCCATGGGATTTGCAAATGTTTGGTGGGTATGCCCCTTTATTGCCACTATTTGCGGATTTGCCAGCTGGCATTAGCCCGGGACGTTGTTTTCCCGGCGGCCATGCCTCGGGTGGATTTGCTTTATTTGCGTTTTATTTTGCACTGCGTGATGACGCCCCTAAGCTGGCATACCTGAGTTTAGTGATTGCTGTGCTGCTGGGTATGGCAATGGGATGGACGCAAATGATGCGTGGGGCACATTTCTTATCACACAATCTATGGACAATGTGGTGGACTTGGATGGTACTGCTCGTGCTGTACATCGTATTCCCACCGCTGGCTGCGAAGAAAGAGAATCTGGAGGTGCCCGCATGAGTTGGCAATTGCGTAGTGAACGACTGACCGCGCTGGTCGTGCTGTTTTTATTATCGGCGTGCAATTGGGTTTTTTGGCAAAAATTTATTGCTCTGCAGCAGCCAGATTCGTTGGCTGCGTGGCTGTTTATTGGCGTTGGTTTTGTATTTTTATTCTTGGTTTTTAATGCCATTCTGACATTGTTGGCCTTGCCCTATGTATTTAAGCCACTGATCAGTTTGCTACTGCTCATTACGCCGTTCGTGGTTTATTTTATGAGCCAGTACGGCGTGATGATTAACGCCGAAATGATTCAAAATGCTGCGGAAACCAATCATGCAGAAACCCGTGATTTGTTGACGCTGAAAATGCTCAGCTATGTCGTTTTGCTAGGGGTGTTGCCGCTGATTGCTTTATGGCGCACTAAGATTGAATTTCGACCATTTAAGCAAGAGCTGAAAGTTAAATCGTTGATTTTGACGGGCTCCCTGCTATTACTTGGGGTGATTGCGGCGGGTTTTTATAAGGATTTTGCTTCGGTTTTTCGTAATCATCGCGAGTTAAAGTATTTATTAACCCCAAGTAATTACATCCAAGCGTCCAGCACGTATCTGCGTAAAAGCGCGGCATTACGTCCAGTCGAGGTTAAGCCGATTGGTGAAGATGCTAAACAAGGTGCGCGTTGGGGTAAGGTCACTCGTCCATCACTGACCGTGATCGTGGTGGGGGAGACTGCACGAGCTGCTAATTTTTCACTCAATGACTATGAGCGCGAAACTAATCCGCAGTTAAAGAAAATTCCGGAGCTGATTAATTTTAGCGATTTCCGTTCCTGCGGTACCGATACGGCTGTGTCTGTGCCGTGCATGTTCTCGATGTTCGAGCGCAACGATTACAGCGATAAACTAGCTAAAAGCCATCAGGGCTTGTTGGATATCTTGCAGCGTGCAGGTTTGGCGGTGAACTGGCGTGACAACCAGTCCGGTTGTAAAGGAACGTGTGATCGCGTGCCCAATGAGCAAACCTCGGCGCAGCCCGACCCCGCACTATGTCGTGACGGTGAGTGCTGGGATGAAATTCTGCTGAAAAAAATACCGCAGCAACTGGCTCAGTTGGCGGAAGGCAAGCAATCTGCTGTGCTGGTTCTGCATATGATGGGCAGTCATGGCCCCGCGTATTTCAAACGCTATCCAGACCAATTTGAACGCTTTAAGCCTGCCTGCAAAACCAATCAACTAGATAAATGCAGTCAGGGCGAAATTATGAATAGCTATGACAATACCTTGGTCTACACCGACCATGTGCTGGCTAGTTTGATACAGTTACTGCAAGGTCAACAGGATAAAGTTGATACCGCTATGGTGTATGTCTCTGATCATGGCGAATCTATTGGTGAGCGTGGGCTATACCTGCATGGCTCACCCTATGTGATTGCGCCAGATTACCAAACCCATATTCCGGCGCTGATGTGGTTTTCGCCGCAGTATCAGCAAAGCCGGGGGATTAGTGCTAGTTGTTTAAAACAAAAAGCTGCGCAGCCATATTCGCATGACAATTTGTTTCATTCAATGCTGGGGCTCTTGGACGTATCGACCAAAGAATATCAAAGTAAGCTCGATCTATTTGCCAGCTGCCGCCAGCCTTAAGGCGTGGTGCAGGGGGATTTACACCGCAGCGCGAAACGCCTGCGGTGTGCGCCGCATCACCCAATCAAACAACGGCTGCCATTCGGCCTGATCGCGCATGATTTTGCTGGCTGGTAAATCAAATAAAGTCATACCGCGTTGAATAGTCTGGTTGTAAAGCTGGGTATCGCGGATGCAGGTGATGAGTGGAATATCAAATTTCTGCAAAAAGGCTGGCAATTGCGTCGCGGCTTGCGTGCGCGAGTTGACCCGCATTCCCACTGCGCCGACCTGAACTTCCTCTCTGCGCACTGCCTTCATCTCGGCTAGCTCTTCAAAAAAATCAGCACTGGCCCATAGATCAAATGCCGATGGCAAAATCGGCACAATCACATGATCTACAATCTTCAGAACTTTCTTTAATTTGCCATTCGCAAAACACGCGGGAGTATCGAGTACCGCGACTTGACTACCTTTTGGCGGGCGCGCTATCTGATCATCACCGATTTCCCAGCGGGCAATTTGCGGCAATTGGGCTGAGCGTAAATTGAGCCAGTGATGGCTGGAGTGTTGTTTATCCAGATCGCCAAGCATCACTTTGGCTTCCTGCCAGGCAAACCAGCTGGCGAGATGGGTGGCTAAGGTGGATTTACCGCTGCCGCCTTTGGGGTTCACGATCAGAATCTTGCGCATAGCTACAAACCAAAACAAAAAGCGAGATTGATTATGGCAGAGATCGTCAGTTTTAATGTGACAATTTTGTTAAATTATTACCGTTGAGTGAAAGAATTATGAAGGGCTGGGCTGTTGTTGTTTTTGTGGCGCAATTCTTTTGTAGATGTATGCTTCCCTGATTATTATTTTTGCTTGCTTTTGAGCATATACCTGGATAGGTATAAAAAAGCCCCGCACGTTGGCGGGGCTCGGAGCTACTGAACTGAAAATTACTTAGTCAGTTCCAGCAATTTAGCGAAGGCTTCATCAAACTGTTTCAGACCATCTACTTGCAACTGTTCACCAGCCAAGTTGTAGTTGATACCCAAGTTGCGCACTGCAACCAGTGTTGCAACCGCAGCGTCGATATTGGTGTCGAGCGTGTTAGCTGCGTTACCGTGGTCGCGGAACAGCGCCAAAGTAGCATCTGGTACGGTGTTAACAGTTTCTGGCCCGATCAGATCTTCAACGTACATCACATCGTTGTAGGCTTTGTTTTTGGTACCAGTAGAAGCCCACAGCAGACGTTGTGGATTCGCGCCTTTGGCTTTCAATGCCGCAAAACGGCTGCCTTGGAACAGGCCTTTGTAGTGTTGGTAAGCCACTTTAACGAATGATTTCGCTACCGTGCCACGCAATGCCAGCGCTTCTGGTGTGCCGATGGCTTCGAGTTGTGGGTCGATCAGGCTATCTACGCGCGACAAGAATACTGAAGCAACCGCTTGTACTTTATCCACTGGCAGGCCAGCAGCAGCGCGTGCTTCCAGACCGCGGATGTAGGCAGTCAATACGTTGTCAACGTGTTTCAGGTTGAACATCAAAGTAATGTTTACATTGATACCTGAAGTGATCAATTCTTCAAAGGCCACCACACCTGCGTCAGTCGCAGGTACTTTGATCATCGCGTTCGGGCGATCAATCGCAGCCCACAGACGTTTAGCATTGTCGATGGTGCCTTGCGCGTCGTTTGCCAGTGTTGGCGATACTTCCAAGCTCACATAGCCATCCAAACCATTGGTTGCGTCGTACATCGCACGGGTCAAATCGCAAGTGGCTTGAATATCAGGAACAACCAGCGCTTCGTAGCGTTGCTCTGCAGTCAGATCTTGTTTTTTCAATTCAGCCAAATCGCCAGTGTAGAGCGGGTCAGACGAAATTGATTTGTAGAAAATCGCAGGGTTAGAGGTAACGCCAGCGATGTCGTCTTCAGAGATCAGGCGAGCCAATTCGCCAGACTCCAACAGACCACGGGAAAGATTGTCCAACCAAATACGTTGACCGAAAGGTTTGATTGCTGCGATTCTGCTCATAGTAGTGACCTCATGATTGAAGTAAGCGATTCATTTCTGCGTGGGCTTTGAATTTGAACTTGGTTCTGGACAAAGCATCTCAATGACATGGGGCATTATCAACGAAAGCCAAGTCTTTTGCCTTTGCGCAGACGCAAAAAACATGCGATTGCTGCAATTTACGGTCACTTGACCTTGCAAGCAAGTGTCAAATCATAGCAGCACCGATTTATTCAATCACACGGGCTTGTGGAAACTTCACGGCAAATTCACTGCCTTTGCCTAGATCAGAGGTAATGATCATCTGTGCTTGATGGCGATGCAGAATGTGTTTCACAATCGCTAGCCCTAGGCCAGTGCCACCGGTATTGCGCGAACGGCCACGATCTACGCGATAAAAGCGCTCGGTTAGCCGCGGGATATGCTCGGGCGCAATGCCGATGCCGGTATCGCGGCAGGTAAAGCAGGCCGTATCGTCGCGTTTTTCCCAGCCGATGGTAATGGTGCCGCCCGGTGGCGTGTAACGGATGGCATTCGACACCAGATTGCCCAGCGCGGAGTGCAGTTCGTCGTGATTACCAATCAGCCGTGGGCGATCAAGGCGGCCAATTTCTACCGTATGGCGGCCTTGCGACAACCCGTTGGCCTCTGTGCGCAGCAATTGCATCAATTGCGGAATGTCGACTTCTTCTTCGCGCACTTGCGCGCCGCTTTCGAGCTTGGAGAGCGTTAGCAGGTCTTCCACCAAACGTTGCATACGCTGCGTTTGTTCATACATCAGTTGCAAATGGGTTTCCCGCGTCGCGGCATCGGATGACGGCATATCGATCATAGTTTCGATAAAGCCGCCGACCACCGTAAGCGGTGTGCGTAGTTCGTGCGAGACATTCGCGACAAAATCACGATGTACCGTTTGTACCCGTTCCAATTGAGTAATATCGCGGCTCAGTAGCAACTTGCGAGTCGAGTCGAACGGCACAATCTGGGCCGACAGCGTTTGTTCGGCTGGACGAGTGATGCGGATAATCACTGGATGACTAAAATCTTGCTGCTTGAGGTAATCACGCAAACTGGGGTAGCGCAATAAATGCGTGATTGGCTGGCCCATGTCGAGTTTGCGATTCAGGCTTAAGTGCTCGCATGAGGCGGGGTTGCACCATTCGATGCGATCATTGTCATCCAAAATTACCACGCCATCAGGCAGTGCCTCGGCGGCTGATAAAAAGCGATCTAAGGTGCCAGCAAGGCGCTCTTTGGCTTTTTTCTGCTTGCGCACTTCGGCGTAGATCTGATCAAAGACTTCCTGCCACAGCATAAAACTGCCGGGTACATTATCGACTTGCGGGTTTTCCAGCCAGCGATGCAGGCGGTGCAAATTAAAAATATGAAACAGGCAGGCAATCGAGACTACGCACAAAGCAAAGGCTACGCCCCACACCGTACCAGCAATGGCGCTAATCGCCAGCGCAATTAAGGCGGTGAGAAAGTAGTAAATTATCGATCGAAGCCAAAGCATGAGCGGCCTTTAAACTAATACATATTCGAAAAAACAAAGGGTAATGCACTCGCATTACCCTTGTGGCGTGCGAGCTTGGCAGCTTAGTTGACTGATAGTCGATAGCCCGAGCCACGCACGGTTTGAATCAGATTATCGTGCCCTGTTCCCTCAAGTGATGAACGTAGGCGACGTATATGCACATCCACAGTGCGTTCTTCAACAAATACATGATCACCCCACACTTGGTCGAGCAAGTGTGCACGAGTGTGAACTCGTTCAGTATGCGTCATAAAGAAATGCAATAAACGGAATTCAGTAGGGCCCAGTTCCAGCGGTTTGCCATTGCCTGACACGCGATGGGTTACAGGATCAAGGCGTAGACCATGAATTTCAACCGGATCATCCGTCGCTTGCGGTGCACGGCGGCGCAATACCGCTTTAATGCGCGCCTGTAATTCACGTGGGCTAAATGGCTTGGTAATGTAATCGTCAGCGCCTGTTTCCAGCCCCGCAATTTTATCCTGTTCGTCCGAACGAGCAGTGAGCATGATCAAGGGAATCGAGCGGGTACGCTCGTCGCCGCGCAGCTTACGTGCGAAATCAATGCCGGACATGCCTGGCAGCATCCAGTCGAGCAAAATTAAATCAGGTAAAGCATTGCGCACAATGCCTTGAGCGCTCTCGACAGAATCGGCGCGCATCACATGATGACCCGCTTGTGACAGGTTAAAAGCAATCAGTTCTTGGATTGCTGGTTCATCTTCAACCAACAGGATATTGGCGGCCATTGAGTGCTCCCCGCGGAAAAAGTTCAATAATTTGTTTGCGAGAATAAGGCTTAAGTGTGAACTTAATATTACAAGTCTGCAAATTGCCAACATTATTTTTCAAAAAATGAAAGCTTTGGCGATGTTTTATGATTTTGGGGTGAGGTAAATTACAGCGCCAGCGGGCGGAAATCGGCGCAACCAGATAGCGGTCTACTCGGCTTGGGTGGTGGCTGCGCCTTAAGCGCGGTATGATTACGGCAATTCTTTTTTAGGCAAATGACGCGCATGGCCGGCCTTACTACAGATACTCCTCACCCTACCGAATTGACTTTGCACCAAGCTTCGCGCGTGCTGGAAATTGCCTTCGCCGATGGCGCGCGTTTTTCTTTACCCTGCGAATATCTGCGCGTACTTAGCCCGTCGGCCGAAGTACGTGGTCATGGGGTGGGTAATGAAGTGCTGCAGGTGGGCAAAATCAACGTCAATATCCGTGCCATTGAGCCAGTTGGTCATTATGCAGTTAAGCTGGTATTTGATGATGGCCATGATTCTGGCTTGTTTTCATGGCAATACCTCTATGAATTGGGTGCCAATTATGACGCTTATTGGCAGAAATATCTGAATGAACTCGCTGCGGCCGGCGCGTCGCGTGAACCGTTGTAAGAAGTGCTGCGCCATCCTGTTTTGGAGGGCGGTTCGCTACTTTTAAGTGATTGATAAAAAGGCAAAACAAATGAGCGATTCAAAAACCCATTTTGGTTTCAGCACGGTCAACGAATCTGAAAAAGCGCAAAAAGTCGCCGAAGTGTTTCACTCGGTCGCGCAAAAATACGATGTGATGAATGACCTGATGTCGGCAGGCCTGCACCGCGCGTGGAAATTTTTCACGATTGAGACCAGCGGAGCGAAAACCGGTGACAAAATTCTCGATATTGCGGGCGGTACCGGCGATCTTTCTAAAGCCTTTGCCAAAAAGGTCGGCAAAACCGGCCAAGTGTGGCTGACCGATATTAATAGCTCGATGCTCGGTGTGGGTCGTGATCGCTTGCTCGACGCTGGATACCCCCTGCCAGTAGCGCAGTGCGATGCAGAAAAGCTGCCGTTTCCAGACGGATACTTCGATATTGTTTCGGTCGCCTTTGGTCTGCGTAATATGACGCACAAAGACGCGGCGTTAAAAGAAATGCATCGCGTGCTCAAACCCGGTGGTCGTTTGCTGGTGCTGGAGTTTTCTAAAGTTTGGGCGCCGCTCAAACCGGCTTATGATTTGTATTCATTCAAATTGCTACCGTTTATGGGCAAGCTGGTGGCCAATGATGCCGATTCTTATCAGTATTTAGCCGAATCAATCCGCATGCATCCGGATCAGGAAACGCTGAAACAAATGATGCTCGATGCTGGATTTGGCCGCGCTGATTTTCACAATATGACTGGCGGCGTTGTGGCGCTGCATAAAGGGACAAAATTCTAATGTTGCTAGCCGGAGTGCTGAATCATTTACTGGGGCAGGCTCCTGCGGCGCAGGCGGAATTGACTCGCTTAGCGGGACGTACTTTTGCGGTGAAGTTGCCGCTGTTCGCCGCCAATGTCGTCGTGATGCCCGACGGTTTGTTGGCGCATTCGGAAGCAGAACCCGAAGCCACACTGACTTTGCCGCTGCAATTTTTTACCCTGCGCCTGACCGATCCGCAGGCAGCTTCGCGCCAAGTCGTCTTGGCGGGGGACCCTGAGCTAGCGAGCAAAGCCGGTGCAGCGCTGGGCGCATTATCTTGGGATGCCGCCGAAGATTTGTCGCGTTTGGTCGGCGATATTGCCGCACATCGGATTGTGAGCAGCAGCCAAAGTCTGGCCAAAGTACCGCTCGCAATGGGGCAGCGTTTGACTGAAACCATGGTTGAATACTTGCGCGACGAAGATCGGCTGTTGCCGCGTAAAGAAGCCGTAGCTGCGTTTTGCGATGATGTGGATACGCTGCGGAATGATTTAGCGCGGCTGGAAAAGCGTTTGGCGCGGCTGGAGGCCGACTTTGGCCGCATTGAAGGCAATGAGCAATAAAGGCGAACATGTTCCGTTTTTTTAAAATCGCCTATGTGGTGGTGCATTTTGGCTTAGACGAATTCCTGCTCGGCCACGAGCGCGTACATGGCTTGCGTAAACTGATTGGCGCGCTGTTTTTCTGGCGCAAACTTGATCAGCCGCGAGCGGTGCGTTTGCGTTTGGCGCTTGAATCCTTAGGCCCAGTGTTTGTGAAATTCGGTCAGGTGCTGTCAACGCGGCGCGATTTGATGCCACCGGACATCGCCAATGAGCTGGCGCAGTTGCAAGACAATGTGCCGCCATTTGATTCGCAAACGGCCATCAACCAAATCGAAAAAAGCCTGGGCAAATCCATCGTCGAGCTGTTTGCCGAGTTTGACCCGCAGCCCGTGGCGTCGGCCTCGGTGGCGCAAGTGCATCGGGCCAAGCTGCACGATGGCAAAGTGGTTGCGGTCAAAGTTCTGCGACCCGGTATTTTGCCAGTGATCGAGAGCGATCTGGCGCTGATGCGGGTATTGGCAGTTTGCGTTGAAAAGCTGTTTGCCGATGGCCCGCGCCTTAAGCCGCGTGAAGTGGTGGCCGAGTTTGATCGCCATTTGCACGACGAGCTTGATCTGATGCATGAAGCCGCGAATGCCAGCCAGCTGCGCCGCAATTTTAAAGATTCCGACCAGCTGATTGTGCCAGAGGTGTACTACGACTTTTGCGCGCGCGAAGTGCTGGTGCTCGAATGGATGGACGGTATTCCGATCGGCAAAATCGAAGAGCTCAAAGCCGCCGGTATGGATCTGAAAAAACTCAGCCGCTTTGGCGTTGAGATTTTCTTTAGCCAGGTATTCCGGCATGGTTTTTTCCACGCTGATATGCATCCGGGCAATATTTTTGTTGCCGCGGATAACAGGTATATTGCGCTAGACTTTGGTATTGTTGGCTCGCTGAGTGATACCGATAAGCAGTATCTAGCGATTAACTTTCTTGCGTTCTTTAATCGCGACTATCACCGCGTCGCAACAGCGCACATCGAATGTGGCTGGGTGCCGAAAGATACGCGCGTTGAAGAGCTTGAAGCGGCGGTACGCACCGTGTGCGAGCCATTCTTTAATAAGCCGCTGAGCCAGATTTCCTTTGGTTTTGTGTTGCTGCGCCTGTTTGAAACCTCGCGCCGCTTTAATGTAGAAATCCAGCCGCAACTGGTGCTACTGCAGAAAACATTGCTCAATATTGAAGGCTTAGGCCGCCAACTCGATCCTGACCTCGATCTGTGGCAAACCGCTAAGCCATTTTTAGAGCGCTGGATGAATGAGCAAATCGGCTGGCGTGGGCTGATTGCCACGCTGAAACATGAAGCGCCGCAATGGGCGACGCTGTTGCCGACGTTGCCACGCAAGCTCAATGAAGTACTCAATCAAAACCACACCGAGCTTTTGCTCGCCGGCTACAAAGGCCTGATGTGGGAGCAGAAAAAACGCAATTATTTGTTGGGAGTGATTGCCTGTTTGCTGGCCGCTCTGCTGTTGAGTTGGTGGGTTAGATAAGCCTGTTTTGCTCTAGTTTTAAAAGCCATCGCTTGCGATGGCTTTTTTTTCGTCCCGAAGATAGATATCCGTTGAGCATTTTACTGCTTGCTATTGAAGAAAGACTGAGCTGTATTACTAGATAGCTATGCCCCATTAAAGACGCTAAAAAAGCGCAAGCAGGATGAGGACGATACACTCAAAAAGGAGTCTGAATGATGAGCAAATCACTATGTACGATTGCTGTTTTTGCCGCATTAGCCCACAGCGCAGCCGCAGCACCTTTACCGCAAGTAGTCGAAAAACTATTACAAACCAGCCCGGATATTCTGAGTGATGTCGGGCAGCGCCGTGCCAGCGATGCCGCGGTGGATAAGGCCAAATCGGGGTATTACCCACGCATCGATTTGTCGGTGGGGGCAGGGCGTGAATACACCAACGATCTTTCGACCCGCACCAATTTTGGTGGTGGCACTGATTATAACCGTCAAGAAGCACAGGCCATTTTGACCCAAATGCTATTTGATGGGATGGCCACCAAGAATGAAGTCGCTCGCCAGCGCGCGCGGCAACTGGGCGCAGCTCATCGTTTGGCAAATACGTCGGAAGATATTGCACTTAAAACTGCCGAGGCTTATCTCGATGTGTTGCGCCAGCAGGAGTTAGTCGCGCTGACGCAAGCTAACCTTGATGCACATTTGAGTACCGCTGAGCAGGTGAAGCTACGTACTTCGGGTGGCTTTGGTCGTAAATCGGATGACGAGCAAATTGATGCGCGGGTTTCACTGGCCAAAGCTAATTTATCGGCTGCCCAGTCTAGCTTGAATGAGGCCAAAATTGCCTATATGCGCTTGGTGGGCGAGGTGCCTGAAGATCTAGCCAAGCCCGATACACCTGCTAATTTGCCTGCAAGCATGGAAGAGGCGGCCAATTGGGCGGTTGCCAATAATCGTTTACTGCTGGCCGCTAAGGCCGATGTGGATGGTGCAAATGCTCAGCATGGTTTGGCTGAGTCACAAATGTATCCTAGGGTCGATCTGGAGGCGGGGGCCGTATATACCAATTCGCTAGATGGTGTCGCTGTGGAAGACTCTACGCGCTACTACGGAATGGTGCGGATGCGTTACACCTTTAAAAGTGGCGGTGATCGGGCTTATGTAGCAGAAACCAAGCAATTGGCTTATTCCGCACAGGAAGTGGCACGTCGGGTAGAGCGGCAAGTGCGGCAAAATGCGGCGCTGTCGTGGAATGCCATGAGTATTGCAGCAGAACGTGTTCCCGTGCTCACGCAATATGCTAACTCCAGCAAATCTGCCCGTGATGAATACAGCAAGCAATTTTCTTTGGGGCAGCGTTCATTGCTTGATTTGCTCGACAGCGAAAACGAGTATTTCACGGCTCGCCGTGATTTGGTCGCCGGACAATACGATGAGCTACGCGCAAAATTCAGACTACTCGCTGATGGTAACCAGTTGCTCAGTACTTTGAATGTGAAACCATTGGCAGAAACCGAGCTGGCGCAACAATAGCAAGCTTGCACGTAAAGAGGCGGCGTTGACCGCCTCTTTTTTTGTCTGTCATTGGGCCATAACTCTGGCCACGCTCGACTAGAATCAAATCAGTCAGTTTGATTGAGGGCATCAATTGTGAGTTCTGCTTCCACGTATCCCCCCCATGAATCTGCAATGCCGCATGCGGCTTTTGTGCCTAGCGATCCTCTCACTACTTGCTTGGTGCAATTAACCCGTTTTTTTCAGCGCCCCTGTTCGGTGCAAACACTAACCAGCGGCTTACCACTGAATGGCAACCGCTTGGATGCCATGCTGTTTCCCCGCGCTGCTGCACGGGCTGGCTTGACTGCCAAGCTGCAGCGACGCTCATTGGATGATATTCCCGATCTTTCGCTGCCGGTGGTGCTGTTGCTCAAGGATGGTGAAGCCTGCGTTGCCGTTAAGCGGCAGGGTAATCAATGGGAGATTCTGGAGGCGAATTCTGCAGGCGGTGTGCAGCATATTACTCAGGCTGATTTAGCCGCTTTGTTTTGCGGCTTTGTGATTTTTGTAAAACCTAGTTTTCAGTTTGATGCTCGCACCCAGGCTGATCATATTCCAAGGGCTGAACATTGGTTTTGGAGCAGTGTGCAGCTTTGTTATCCCATGTATGGACATGTGTTGCTGGCGGCCTGTCTGATCAATATTTTTGCCTTGGCGCTACCGTTGTTCACCATGAATGTGTACGACCGAGTGGTGCCCAATCAAATTTATGACACCCTGTGGGTGCTCTCGATTGGTGTTGTGTTGCTCTTGCTATTTGATGTTTTGATCAAAGCTTTACGTGCCTATTACATTGATTTAGCAGGGAAACGGATTGATGTGATGCTTTCTGCCCAGATTTTTGAGCGAGTGCTAGGGCTCAAAGTCGCATCCCGGCCTCAATCAGTCGGCGCGATGGTGAGCCATTTTCAGGAGTTTGAAGGTTTTCGCGAATTCATTACTTCGGCCACGGTGACCGTGATTGTTGATATCCCGTTTGTCGTGCTGTTTTTGCTGGTAATTTTCTGGCTAGGTGGCTGGCTGGTGTTGGTGCCGATGATTTGTATTCCAGTGATTGTCATATTGAGCCTGCTATTACAGCGCCCCTTGGGTGAGTTGATTCAGCAAAGTTTTAGGGTTGCTTCACAAAAGCAGGCAGGGTTGATCGAGACTTTATCGGGGATTGATACGCTCAAAGCCTCAACTGCGGAAAGCTATGCCCAGCGCCGCTGGGAAAAAATCATTGGCGAATTTGGCAAATTGGCGGTCAAAACGCGCGGTTTGTCATCAATGATTGTGATTCAGGCCGGGTTTATTCAGCAATTGGCAACGGTGGTAATGGTCATTGGCGGTGTGTATCTGATTGGTTTGCGCGAGTTGACCGTCGGTGGTTTGATTGCCTGTAATTTACTGCTTGGCCGTACTTTGGGGCCATTTGCCCAAGTGGCAAGTTTGATCAGCCGTTATCACCAGGCTAGAGCCGGGCTTAAAGGGATGGAGCAGGTCATGGCGCTGCCTGTTGAGCGCGAAAAAGGGCAGGATTTTGTACAGCGGCCCGATTTCAAGGGCGAAATCGAGTTTCGGAACGTGAGTTTTAGCTATCCTGGGCAAGATACGCTGGCACTGGATGATGTGTCATTCCATATTTCCCCCGGGGAGCGAGTCGGCATTATCGGGCGCATCGGTTCCGGTAAAAGTACGCTGGAAAAATTGATTCTGGGGTTTCAGGAGCCCAGTGCGGGTGCGGTATGGATTGATGGTGTGGATGTGCGACAGATCGACCCGGCCCAGTTGCGCCACAATATTGGCTATGTGCCGGAAGACGTATTTTTATTTTATGGCTCCGTGCGCGATAACATCGTGCTGTCTGCGCCGTATATTGATGACGCTGCCATGCTGGATGCTGCAGAAATTGCGGGGGTGAGCGAATTTGTTAATCGCCATCCCAAGGGCTTTGATATGTTGGTGGGTGAGCGCGGGGTTGGATTGTCTGGGGGGCAAAAACAAACACTGGGTATTGCCCGGGCTTTGCTGCTTAACCCCGCGATTTATGTCTTTGACGAAGTGACCAGTGCACTGGATAACCGGAGTGAAGAGCAATTTAAACAGCGCTTTATGCGGCGATTGAACACGCAGCATACTTTATTGCTAATTACCCACCGGATGTCGATGCTCACACTGGTTGATCGCTTATTGGTACTAGATAACGGGCGTTTGATTGCCGACGGTCCTAAAGCAGAAGTAATGAATATGCTCGCGGGAGGGAAGCTCCATGCCGCAAAATAACTCCAAATCGATCAAGCAAGAAGACCTGAATTTTCTCGGCGATGGTGCTGCGGCAATTTATGGTGGGTCAACCTGGTGGGCCAATAGCATTCTATATGCCTGTGGCGCCTTAATTTTGGTGGGTTTGTTGTGGGCTTGCTTTGCTGAGATCGATGAAGTCACAGTAGCAGAAGGGAAGGTGATTCCTTCTAGTCAGGTACAGGTGATTCAAAATCTGGAAGGCGGTATTGTGGCCAGCATCCCGGTCAAAGTGGGCGAAGTCGTCCAAAAGGGCCAGGTGTTGATGAAGCTGGATGAAAAACGGTTTTCCTCTTCCCTCGGCGAAAGCACCGTTAAGCATGATGCTCTCACCGCTAAAATGGCGCGCTTAACAGCGGAGGCCAATGGCAGTGCTTTTGTGCCACCAGAAAAATTACTTAAATCTAACCCGGCGGTGATCGAGGCCGAGCAGCAACTATTTAATTCCCGCAAACGTGAAATTGAATCGTCTGTTTCGGTTTTGCAAAGTGAAGCTGCACAGCGCAATCACGAAATTGCCGGCATGCGCGCCAAGCTGGCGAAATTGGAGTCAGGCTTAAAATTGGCGCAGGAAGAATATGCGATGAGTAAGCCGCTGGCGGAAAAGAATGTGATCTCGCAAATTGATTTTATGCATTTGCAGCGCCAAATTAGCGATCTAAATGGCGAAATTAACGAAACACGTTCGGCTATTCCCGGCTTGCAAAGTAGCTTAGCGGAGACCAATGGCAAGATTGCGGGGGTGTATGCCAAAGCCAAAGCCGATGCTGCCAATGAGCTTGCGGGGGTAAAAGCAGAGTTAGATGCCACATCGGCCACCACGGTTGCTTTGAGTGACCGCTTTGAACGGACCACGATTCGAGCGCCATTGGCCGGGGTGGTGAAGCTGATTAAGGTCAATACTGTGGGCGGCGTGCTGCAGCCGGGAATGGATGTGATGGAGATTGTGCCGTTAGAAGATAATTTGCTGGTTGAAGCCAAGATTCGCCCATCCGATATTGGGTTTTTGCGCCCGAAACAAGAAGCGATGGTGAAACTAACTGCCTATGATTTCTCGATTTATGGCGGTTTGCTGGCCGATGTAGAAACCATTACCGCAGATTCAATTGTGGACGAGGCTAAAAAAGAAAGTTATTACCTGGTACGGGTACGTACCCGCTCAAACCATTTAGGCGATGCCAAACACAATTTGCCGATTATTCCCGGCATGCTGTCGACTGTTCACATTAAAACGGGCAAAAAAACCGTGATGCAATATTTAATGAAGCCGATTGTTAAGGCCAAGAATGAGGCCATGCGAGAGCGATAATTTTTAGGGTATATCTTTGTGGGTGATTAATTGATTGATCCCCAATAAAATACCCAGCATAAAGCTGGGTATTTTATTGGGTGGGTACGCATTAATGGCTGGTTTTGATTTCGCCATTATCCAGCAAGGTGTTGAGCAGAGTTGTTGGATCTGTGCCTGTCATGCCAGTTAGGGTGGCTACCTGAACTGGAGCTCCAGCACCCGTGCCGTCTGCGTCGAACATAACCTTGATTTCCCCGCTGTTGCTTCCTGCGGAGAATTGCAGGAACGCGCCTTCATTGGCATCAAAGGTACTGGCACTGATACCAGCGCCACTGAGCAGATCGGTAATATCAAGCACATCGCCACCGCTGGATTTGGCTGCGACACTGAAGTTGTTAATGGTGTCGAGCCCATTGGTGCTGACATTGGAGAACACAAAAGTATCTGAACCTGTGCCACCATTCAAAATGTCATTGCCTCCACCGCCGGTGAGAATGTCATTCCCATCATTGCCATACAAGGTATCGCTACCAGTCCCTCCTCCCAGCGCGTCATGACCCGTGGTGCCGTTGATCGGGTCGCTGGTATCGAGGGTGATTTTTACTGAGCCGTTAACGGTGTCGCCATCGCCATCTTGAGCTGTAAAGCCAAGCTCAAGGGTCGGAACCCGATTGATGTCTTGGGTAAAGAAATTCAGGCCATCAATTTTGAATTGGTTACCCGAGCCGGTGTGGCTGATGTCTAAGTAATCGATATATTTACCCAAAGGGCTTTGGATCAATAAATCGCCATTTGCGCCGACCACAATCGGTGTGAGGGTACTGGCAGTACCATCGGTATAGTGCACAGTATAAGCACCTTCGCCGCTGCTATAGTTTGCCACGCTCAGCAGTACTGCGGCGAACCGGGCAGAGTTTGACAGGTCAATGTGCAAATTATCGCCCGCACTCATGGTGTTGCCACCAATACCTATCCCTGCTGAGCTCATATTAATTAGACTGCTCGCTCCATTATGGGTACCACTGAAGTTGGCAAGGACAGTACTGCTACTGTCAGGATCAGTGCCAGTTCCTGATGTATAGGCGACAAGCCTATCACCTGAGCCAGCTGAGAGCGTATACCCTAGGTTTGGACCATCGCCATAACTTAAAATACGTTCTGCGGTGTCAAACAGTTTGCTGGTATCAATCTGCCGTAGCAAATTCATGGTGTAAGTACCATCCGAATTTGCGGTAACAGTAAAGATCGTATCGTTATCAGCGGTTTTGCCAGTGATCACATTGCCGTTTTGGGTGATGCTGATACTTTCTCCCAATGAGGTTAGGGTTTCGCTAACACCATTAATTTTAGCGGCCACACTAGTCCAGCTAACTGGGTTGTTTGCCGCAGGGCCATCGGCACCGAAATTGACTAACGTGCCTTGCAAATAAGCGCTTGGTTGGTCGGCAATAAAGCCATTGGTAATAGCCAGTACCGGCGCATCATCGATGATCTCAATGCTGATGGTGGCGCTGGTGCTGTGCAGACCACTCTGATCAGTGGCCTGGATGACAAAGCTATTGGTTTCACTGCCAGCAACATCTTTCGTTGGTGTGCGTAGGGTGTATTCGTAGGAAACCTTGCCAGTGTTGCTATCAAAACCAGTGATCAGCATGGTGCCATTGGCGCTGTCAAAGCTTGCGCCCAGCAATGCCGTAATGCTAACCGTTTGCCCATTGATTGTGACACTGCTGATGTCGTGATTGCCATCAATCAAATTGAAGCTGCCGCTGACTTTTTCGGTGTTGGCACTGGCATTCGTGCCATTTGCCAGCCCAGATTCATAGACTTTGTCTCCGATTGCATCGACGTTAATGGTGACAGATGGGGCCAGATTAAGAGTGAAACTTACGCTGCCGCTGGCCATGTCACCGTCGTTATCCACCAAGGTGAATTGCACCGTTTCGCTTAATGAGCTGGTTGAGGTGATATTGTACGTTCCCACACCGGTATCCATATTCAGCACGATCGTGCCACCGACGCTGGACGGCCCATTACTATTGATCGTCCAAGTGTGAGTGCTGCTGTTAAAGCTACCCAGTGTGCTACTGAAGCTGGCTAAACCATCCACTTTGCCGTCATAAGCAAAGGTATGCCCATCAACGGTCACACTCTGTACATGCCCACCATCGGCACCAAAGCCGCCCGTGCCAAGCAAATTAATCGCTTGGCTGGTGGCTACTGTACCCAATAACACCCCAGGTAGTGATGCCATATCTGGAACCGCCACCCCGTTGGTATCAGTGCCGCTGCCGTTACCATCGTAAGCGACTGGGTTGAGTGAAGCCGGTACGGTATTCATGGCCATTGCAAAGGCTTGTGAGTTGATATCGTTATCGCGCAGGAAGGCTTCCCAGTCGCTAATATCATCGCCTGTAATCCCAACGGTTGCGGTATTACCAGTTTCATTACTTGGGTAAGTCAGATAGCCGGAAACATTGGGTTCGCCATCGGATAGGAAGTAGCTTACATTTTGTACATTGCTACCACTGAGCTTACCGCTATCGCCAAAGTGGTTAATGATCTGCTGCAACGGTGCATCGTAATTGGTGGTCCAAGGAGTAGACAGATCTCCATTCAAAATGGCTTTCGCTGCATTCACATCCAGCCAAGTGGTGCTGCCTTGCAGGCCCGCATCGCTGCTAAATGTAACCAGCATGACTTTGACATCACCGCGGATATCGTATTCATCGATCAATTGGATCAACGCTTTTTGCGCCAAATCTAGCCGGCTGCCCGTGCCACTACCCATGCTGCCGGACACATCCAGCGACAGGATCAGATTGGTATTCATGCTAGGCACATCAATGCTCACCGTTTGATTTTGTGCAACCGGCATATCATCTTCAATATTGATGGTGAGCTGTGCGGTGCCGCTGCTAGTGCCATCGCTGACATTGAGGCCGACATTCAGCGATTTCACATCTTCATAGCTATTGAGTGCATGGTTGATTGGCTTGAGCAACTCAACTTCATAGTTCCAAGTATTGCCGCTACCAGCACTCAGCGTGACCGTGAGTACAGTATTGCTAGGCGTATTGCTGCCTACATAACCAGTTAATGTGTGGCCATCAACGCTCAGAGCCCAATTTACGGTTTGGTTACCAGACATCCAATCGCTCGGCAAGCCGGTTGTTGACAAGGCGACCGACAGACTGTCGCCTTGATCCACATCGCTAATGGTGAAGCTACCCGTTGCAGTGTTTGAATTGGTAGTGTCTTGTGGGTCAGGGGCCACCTGATTAAACGGATCGGAGCTTGTATCAGCCAAGGCATTACTCAGCCCTTCTTCAGATACATTGGCTGTGCCACTATTTACGCCAAAATGTATTTCTGGCGCATCGTTACTACCGTTGACGGTAATGGTGATGGTGGTGGTACTCCAATCGCCATCGGCATCCTGCACGGTATAACTGAATACTTCAGGGATGGCATCTCGCGCACTCAAGGCTTGAGTTTGTGGGTCATCATTCAGGGTATAAGTATACGAGCCATCTGCTGCAAGGCTTAGCACCCCATACGTGCCAGCAATATTGGTCGTGGTGGTGCCACTAACATTGTTGGCCAGTGGTGTGCTGTCGCTGCTGTGATCGCCGAATGCTACGCCAGTCACATACCGGCCGTTGCTGAGGCGATCAGCTCCAACTGTGTCAGCGCCCACAGTATCACCACTGGAGTTGGCACTTAAAACATTGCCGCTGGCACTCATAGCGCTATCTTCCGTGACGCTATCGGTATCGGGCATAGCCTGTGGTGCATCGTCGATAATTTCAATGCTGATGGTCGCTGGTGCGGAATATACGACGCCATTATCGGTTACAGCCACTGTGAAGCTATTGGTTTCGGCTTGGGTATCAACATCGGTGCTAGGGCTAGTGAGTTCAAATTGATAGCTAACGACTCCTGTGCCTTGATTGTAGCTAGTCAGGGTAACCACACCGTTGGCGGTGTTAAAGCTCAGGTAGGTGCTGTTATCACCTGCCACAATGTTTTCCAATTCCGTATCGCTGAAGGTAATTGTGTTGCCATTACTCACAATTTTGATGCCTTGGATATCATCCAGGCCGTCAACATCAGCCAAAGTGAAAGACCCCGCTGCCCATTCTGCATCGCTAAGTGGTGTTGAACCCAAGGCCAATGCAGCCTCATCGACTTGATCACCAACTGCATCAGTGTTGACGTTCACGCTTGGGCCATCGTTGGTACCAAAGACGGTGATGACGAGATTTGCGCTATCGCTCAGATCACCATCACTCACGGTGTAGTTGAAGGTGTCTTTCAGTGTTTCACCATCATCGAGCGCATTCACAGCAGCATTGGTGTGATCGAGGGTATAGGTGTAGGAGCCATCGCTGTTGAGTACTAGCGTGCCATACGTCCCAACAAAAGTACCAACGGTGGTGACAGTGAGCGTATCACCATCGAGATCAGTGTCGGCTTTATCGCTGAATTCACCGCTCGGTGCGCCGCTGTGAGTAAGATTTTGCAGCACATTCCCGCTTGCACTTGGTTCATCTGCGCCTTCGCCCACAGACACTACATCTTTAACCCAGTTGGTGTCGTCCGCACCATCGGTGCCGTCATTAGCCACTGGGCCGTCATTGGTACCAAAGACGGTGATGACGAGATTTGCGCTATCGCTCAGATCACCATCACTCACGGTGTAGTTGAAGGTGTCTTTCAGTGTTTCACCATCATCGAGCGCATTCACAGCAGCATTGGTGTGATCGAGGGTATAGGTGTAGGAGCCATCGCTGTTGAGTACTAGCGTGCCATACGTCCCAACAAAAGTGCCAACAGTGGTGACTGTGAGCGTGTCGCCATCGAGATCAGTGTCGGCTTTATCGCTGAATTCACCGCTCGGTGCGCCGCTGTGAGTTAGATTTTGCAGTACATTCCCACTGGCGCTTGGTTCATCTGCACCTTCGCCCACAGAGACCACATCTTTAACCCAGTTGGTGTCAGGAATGCCATCGGTGCCGTCATTAGCCACTGGGCCATCGTTGGTACCAAAGACGGTGATGACCAGATTTGCGCTATCGCTCAGGTCACCATCGCTCACGGTGTAGCTGAAGGTGTCTTTTAGTGTTTCACCATCATCGAGCGCATTCACCGCGGCATTGGTGTGATCGAGGGTATAGGTGTAGGAGCCATCGCTGTTGAGCACTAGCGTGCCATACGTCCCAACAAAAGTGCCAACGGTGGTGACAGTGAGGGTGTCGCCATCGAGATCAGTGTCGGCTTTATCGCTGAATTCACCGCTCGGTGCGCCGCTGTGAGTTAGATTTTGCAGTACATTCCCACTGGCGCTTGGTTCATCTGCACCTTCGCCCACAGACACTACATCTTTAACCCAGTTGGTGTCGTCCGCACCATCGGTGCCGTCATTAGCCACTGGGCCGTCATTGGTACCAAAGACGGTGATGACGAGATTTGCGCTATCGCTCAGATCACCATCACTCACGGTGTAGTTGAAGGTGTCTTTCAGTGTTTCACCATCATCGAGCGCATTCACAGCAGCATTGGTGTGATCGAGGGTATAGGTGTAGGAGCCATCGCTGTTGAGTACTAGCGTGCCATACGTCCCAACAAAAGTGCCAACAGTGGTGACTGTGAGCGTGTCGCCATCGAGATCAGTGTCGGCTTTATCGCTGAATTCACCGCTCGGTGCGCCGCTGTGAGTTAGATTTTGCAGTACATTCCCACTGGCGCTTGGTTCATCTGCACCTTCGCCCACAGAGACCACATCTTTAACCCAGTTGGTGTCAGGAATGCCATCGGTGCCGTCATTAGCCACTGGGCCATCGTTGGTACCAAAGACGGTGATGACCAGATTTGCGCTATCGCTCAGGTCACCATCGCTCACGGTGTAGCTGAAGGTGTCTTTTAGTGTTTCACCATCATCGAGCGCATTCACCGCGGCATTGGTGTGATCGAGGGTATAGGTGTAGGAGCCATCGCTGTTGAGCACTAGCGTGCCATACGTCCCAACAAAAGTGCCAACGGTGGTGACAGTGAGGGTGTCGCCATCGAGATCAGTGTCGGCTTTATCGCTGAATTCACCGCTCGGTGCGCCGCTGTGAGTTAGATTTTGCAGTACATTCCCACTGGCGCTTGGTTCATCTGCACCTTCGCCCACAGAGACCACATCTTGAACCCAGTTGGTGTCAGGAATGCCATCGGTTTGGTCGTTGGCAATTGGGCGATCATTGCTGCCATTAATATTAATGGTGAGCGTGGTGGTTGAGGTGTCGCCGTCTGCATCAGTGATGGTGTAGGTGAATACATCGGCTACTTGATCATTGCGACCCAGTGCTTGAACATCTGGATTGTTGTTGTATAGGGTATAGGTGTAAGAGCCATCTGCATTAAGAGTTAGCGAGCCATACGCCCCGTCAAATGCCTGACCTACATTCCCGCTGACTACCCCACTGGTGCTGCTGCCTGCAACGACTCCAGTCACTAGTGTTTGATCTGCCCCAAGCGTATCGGCGCCAGCAGGGCTGCCGGTGATGACATTGCCTGTGGCTTGGATTACATCCTGCCCTTCGGGTGGTAAATCTTCACCGAAGAATTGCAGTTGGACTTTATCAAAGCCAAAATCATCTTCGGTGACTGAGTTGGTATCCGGGTTGGCCAGTGGGGCGGTGTCAGTGATCAATACTTCCAAGCTAGCAGTGCTGGTTTGCCCTAGTGTATCGCTCACGGTAATCACAAACTGATCAAGGATACTGTTATCACCCGCAGTATGATCCTGTGCGCCTGCTTCAACTTGATAGCTGTAGCTGATATTCCCACTGATAGCGTCATAGGCTGTAAGCGTTAAAGTACCGAGGTCGGTGCTGATTACTACGGGGGTAGTCCCCAGTGCCAATAACTGCGCGATAGAAATATCTTGCCCATCAATTGTTATTTTGCTGATGCCTTCTTCCGCCTCAATGCGGAAAGTGCCATTACTTGGCGTGGCGCTATTTTCCACCACGGTTAGATTGCCGGGATTGGCACCATTCAGGTCAGGCACGTCGATGGAGGGCTCGCCAACGGGAATCACACCAATGGTGACTGTGGCAGTGGAAAAGCCACCTTTGCCATCGGTTACGGTGTAGGTAAAGCTATCAGTGCCGTTGAAGTTGGCGTTGGGCGTATAAGTGAGCGAGCCATCGGCGTTGAGCACGATCGTGCCATTCGCCGCTGGGCCTACCCCAGTGATTGTTAGCGGATCCCCATCTGGGTCGACATCATTGCCGAGCAAGCGTGCGGCGGGGATTTCCAGAGTATTGTCTTCTTTTACTGTTAAGCCGTCATCTGTCGAACCAATATCATTCAACGTCGTTCTGTCATCCACTGCGGTTGGCGGTGTATTTATGACAGGGGCAGGGGCTTCGGCAGGCAACACACTTTGTGGTGGCTCGGCCAATGTAGTCAGTGGGTCGACAGTAATCCCCGTCGTGGAAACCCCTGAATCGATGCCTACTCGGCTTTGTGGGGTATCCAGTACCACAAAGCTGTGGCCACCATCTTCGCCACCACCGGCCCCCGCTGCTGTGGCTGCTGCGATTTGGGTTGGGTCGGCGCCTTGGGCAATCAATTCTTGAATACGTGCCGCATCATCGGCTGCATTTGCGGCGGGTTTGAGTAAATCGGCCAGCATTTGATCGGTGAGGCTGAGTGAGTCTGAGCGGCCTAAGCTGATTTGGGCGCCATTGTCAAAGCTGATTGATACCGCACCATCCGCCCCCGTTTGAATCGTATCCCCGGGGTTAATTTTGTCGCCAGCGTGTAAAACGCGTTCCTCTCCATTGGCGGCGACGACTTTCACTTCACCCAGTACTTGCGTGGCAACGCCTTTCTGGTTGATGGCTTTGCTTGTATCGCCAACTGCTTTGCTGGTAACAGTATTGCTTGTGGCCATGATCTTTACTCCTAGTCTGTTGCTTGTTGCAGCACAGGTGGTTTTTATCCACTTGAGCGCCTAAGCTTGATTGCACAGCGGAAATAAGCAGCCGCCACGCACGAATTTGCTGGATGGTTCATTGTATGAATTGGTCATAAAATAAAAATCAGCCTGATGGACTACAGGAAAACCCTAGTCTGCTTTCTGTTACGAAAGGTTGGGTACGATGCTTACCAATTTTGTGATTGCATCTCGTAATGCGCCGCTAATTGAGCGTTGGCGGGGCTTAAACTTGCCGAGTGCACAGCAAACGATTTGCTCGCGCTGGAGTGAGTTAAGCCAGCGGGAATGGCCAAGTGCCAGCTTGTGCGTGCTGGATTTGGCATTGTGCGAGGCCGAACCGAGTTTTCCTGATTTGCATCCACTGAGTGCGCGTGTTTGCCTGTGTTTATTTGCCGCAGAGTTTCAAATTCAGGATGAATTGCGCTGGCTGGCCAGTGGTGTGCGCGCGTGTTGTACTCCCGAGCTGGAAGATGAACGGCTGAAAGTGATTGTCGATGTCACTGTTAAAGGGGGGATTTGGGTTTCCAACCAATCGCTGCCTATGCTGTTACAAGGTTTGCAGCGCTTTGCCGTGCCAAGTTCGACCAGTGCGTCAAAGGTGGCAGAATCCTGCTTAAATGTGCTGACCCCACAAGAGCGCAAAATCGCACAACTGGTTGGGCAGGGGGAAAGTAACAAACTGATTGCCCGTGCGCTCAATATTTCCGACCACACCGTAAAAACCCATCTCAGTGCCATTTTTAGCAAACTGCATCTCAATGATAGGGTGCACTTAGCGTTGCTAGTGAATCAAGATGTTTCCTCTTCTGCATCATGAATTTCCCCTTGAGCTTTTGGGGCATCCAGCATATACCGGGATTTACCCCTTTTTGTTCGTAGACTTCCATGCTGGGATTTGACCTCACTCGCCCTTGGTGTCGCTGTGCATTTGTCATGGCTTTGGGTTTGGTCGCCTGTTCATCTACGCCCACCGTCGGTGACAACCCATATAAGCTCAATTCAAGCACGTTGGATAAAGCAGAAGTCAAATACGGGCCCGAGGCCAAAAAGCGGCTTTCCAGCTGGCAGGAGCTGCTTAGCACTGGAGCCAAAGGCGATGAATTGGCGCGACTGAATGCAGTGAATAATTTTTTCAACGAACGCATTATTTTTGCACCGGATCGTCAGGTTTGGGGTGTTGAGGATTACTGGGCAACCCCGGTGGAATTTTTAGGGCGGGGTGCTGGCGATTGCGAGGATTTTGCCATTGCCAAGTATTTCTCTTTGTTGGCTCTTGGTGTATCAGAAAGCAAATTGCGCATCACATATGTGCAGGCCTCTGGCCATGGCCCCGCCAATTTAGCACACATGGTTTTAACTTATTACCCAAGCCCATCAGCCGTGCCTTTGGTGCTCGACAATTTGATTCCGGAAATCAAGCCAGCCTCGCAGCGGCCTGATTTAACGCCTGTATATGGTTTTAATGGGCAGGGTTTGTGGCTAGCTAAAGATCGTAGTAGCGGTAATGCCGCGCCAAGGCAAACCAAAATCAGCTTATGGGATCAATTAAAAGCCCGGCAAGGGCGGGAATTTGATTAGCTGCTAGCCGTGTGGATTTGTCCGCAAGGAGGACAAAATGACTTTACTAAAACAGCTGGTAATTTTGATTGTGGCGCTGTTTATATTCCTGTTTTGTGGAACGGTGTATTTAAACGCAGAAAACTCGCGCGCCTTCCTCACCGAGCAGCTCACTACCATTGCTCAGGACTCTGCTACCTCACTGGGTATGCAGTTATCCCCGCTGATTTTGGATAAAAACAATCAAGTCGTCGTTGAGCGCATGGTTGATGCAGTATTTGATAGTGGCTATTACCGTGAAATCCATATTGCCAACATGGAAGGTCAGACGCTGATTCTGAAAAAAGCCGGCACCCGCGTCAATAATGTTCCGGATTGGTTTATTCAGCTATTTCCGATTGAAACTCCGGTGGGGGAGTCGCTAATGACCAGCGGCTGGCAGCAAGCGGGTACAGTCAAGATTGCCGCCAACCCCGGGATTGCCTATGCCTCATTGTGGGCCAGTAGTTTGCACGCACTGTATTGGTTTTTGGGGGCTTCGGTATTTACTTTGCT
Organism: Chitinibacter fontanus; assembly: GCF_013423785.1. NCBI lineage: Bacteria > Pseudomonadati > Pseudomonadota > Betaproteobacteria > Neisseriales > Chitinibacteraceae > Chitinibacter > Chitinibacter fontanus. Next base: position 1,144,152 of record NZ_CP058952.1, on the reverse strand, counting down.
GGTTGGTTTGGTGATTCTGCACTTTGTATTGCGGCCACTGCGTGATGTGGAAATGCAGGCGCTAGCCATCTGCAATCGTGAATATCCTGAACAGGCTAAATTGCCGTGGACTCTGGATTTGCGCAGTGTCGTGCAGGCAATGAACCGTATGACGCAAAAAGTAAAAGAAATGTTTGCTGAGCAAGCGGCCAGTATCGAGCGCATGCGAGCTGAGGCGTATCTGGATACGCTGACCGGTTTGGCAAATCGACGTTATTTTGATATGCACGTGAAGCAATTAATGACCGCAGATGAGCCATTGAGCCATGGTGCGCTCATGTTTTTAGAAATCAGCCATTTGAAAGAAATCAACGATCAAAAAGGTTTCCGGGTGGTCGATCAATTACTAGTCGAAACCGGTGCCTTGCTTAAAACTTTGCTTGATGAATGTGATTGCCACGAAGCGTTTGCGGCCCGGATGAGTGGCAATACGTTCGCCGCCTTTTTCGCCGATCTAGATCAAGATCAAGCCAAGCAGTTAGGCACACTGCTGGCACAGCGTTTAAGTACGCTGCACGAGCGTGGTATGACCCCTTACAGCGATGTTGGGCATATCGGGGTGGCGATGTATCACGGGCAGAAACTAAATAATTGGCTGTCTGAAGTGGATATGGCCCTGCGGGCGGCGCAAAGTAACGGGCCGAATTGCATGCATTTTTATGCACCGCAAGCGCTCGATGGTCACGGCTCATTAACTGCGTCCCAATGGAAAGAAGTGCTGTTGGAAGCACTTAACTCGCAGCGCATCGAGCTGTATACCCAAGTGGTGAATACGGTTGATCAGCAGTTAATTCATCAGGAAGTCTTCATCCGCTTGCGGGATGAGTTAGGAGAGCAAATCCCTGCGGGTCTCTTTGTGCCCATGGCCAAACGGCATGGCCTGATTCAAGAGTTTGATCGAGTGGTGATCAATTTATGCTTGCAAGAGTTGCATAAAAACCCAAGTTTGAAATTGGCAATCAATTTATTCCCAGCCTCGATTTCGCACCCTGAGTTTGTAACGTGGCTGGTGAAAAAACTCAGTGCTACCCCCGAGTTAGCTGCACAAATTTGCTTTGAATTACCAGAGCAAGAGGCGGTAACGCAGCTTGATGATTTGCGCCGCTTTATCGAGCAGGTTGCAGAGTTGGGGGTGGTAGTGGGGCTGGATAATTTTGGCCGGGGCTTTAGTTCATTCACGTATTTGAGTAGCTTGAAAGTGCATTACTTAAAAGTGGATGGATCATTTACTAAAGAAATTGATCAAAACCGAGAAAATCAATTCTTTATGGATGCCATTGTGAAAATCGCACACGGATTGGATTTGACCGTAATTGCTAAATCAGTCGAAACAGCGGCCGAGCAGACCATGCTGGAAAGCCTGCGGGTTGATGGCGAGCAGGGCTTTGGTGTTGGTGGTACCGAACTGTGGAAAAAAGCACCAAGCTTATAATTTTAAGGGTATCTTGCGGTGGGCTTTATTTTAAATGGGCTGCAGCCAGATACCTTTGGTTAAGGAACGATCACCGGGGTGTTGTCCAATTCATTCGGGTTAATTTGTGCTGTCTCTAGTGGGAAATGTTGTTGCAATAATTGCCCTAAGGTAGTGATCGCAGTGGCAAGCCCTACTTCGATTTGAGTTAGCGCTAGATCGGACTGTAACCTTTGGCAGATTTCATCCCATTGAGTTTGTGGTACGCGGGCCGCAATGCCGCGATCAGCCACTAATTCTATTTTTCGTTCAGCCAGTAATAAATACAACACCATCCCGGTATTGCACTCAGTATCCCAAACGTGCAAATCGGTAAACCATTGCACTGCACGCTGGCGCGCAGTTTGGCCCTGCCAAGCTTGTTTTAATGGTAAGCGGGCTTCGATTACTAAGCGAATTTCACCGCGATGACCGGCTTCTGCCTGGGCAATTGTTTGGCTTAAACGTCTGATCAGCGCTGGATCGCGTAAGCTGGAGCGAAATGGGTTTAATTGTAGTTGCTGCCAGCAGCGTGCAAAATTCGTGTGCATTACCATCTTCCCGATGCGCCCCCGCCGCCAAATCCACCACCGCCGCCGCTAAACCCGCCGCCAGAGCTACCTCCACCCCAGTGCCCTTGCCCCGATGAAATAACGCCACCACTTTTACTACTTACGATCAGGCCGAGGACTGCGCCAATACCCAGTGCGATAGGAATACTGAGGCCGAAGTAGATCAAGCCAAGGCTAGCGATCAGGCTAGTAAGGATGAAGCTGGCCAAGAAGCCAAGGACGTGGCGCAAGAAGCCGCCGAAGATCAGCAGGGGTACCAATAAAATAAAGGGTAATTCGTTATCGCTAGACTGCTGAGCCATGCGTTGATCTGTTGGTGCTGGTAGCGCCTCGCCTTGAATGAGCGCACTCATTTTGGCCACCCCGGCTTGAATGCCGCCAGCCCAGTCGCCCGTTTTAAATGCCGGCACCATGATCTCGCGAATAATTCGGCTTGCTACCACATCGGGGAGTACACCTTCCAAGCCGCGGCCAACCTCTATGCGAACCGTGCGGTCGTTTTTGGCAATTAACAGTAGCACTCCATCATCGACACCTTTACGGCCCAATTGCCATTTTTCCACCACCCGAATCCCGTATTGCTCAATCGTTTCCTCGCCCGTGGTGGGCACAATCAATACCGCCAGTTGACTGCCTTTGGCTTGCTCTAGGGCGTGCAGTTTCTCTTCCAATTGCTGTTGCTCGGATTGCGACAGAGTATTGCTTAGATCGGTTACTTGCGTGCGTAATTCAGGAATCGCCACTGGTGCTGCTAGCGTGATACTAGCGAGTATCAGCCCGCAACTCAGCAGCAATAAGCGTAGCCAGAGCATACGCAGTGGGGGCATTTACTTCTTCTCACTATTGAAATCAACTTGAGGAGCGCTTGAGAGCGCTTTTTCATTTTCTACCGCAAAGTTGGGTTTAGGGTTCAGGTCGAATAACTTGGCGGTGAGATTGGTCGGGAACGAGCGCGCAGTGGTATTAAATGCTTTGACGCTCTCGATATAACGGTTACGCGCAACAGTAATGCGGTTTTCGGTGCCTTCCAGTTGGGCCGATAGGTCACGGAAACTTTCATTGGCTTTGAGATCGGGATATTTTTCTGCAACCACCATCAAGCGGGATAATGCTGAACTCATCCCCGCCTGCGCGGCTTGAAATTGAGCCAAGGCGGCAGGGTTATTGGCTAGCTCAGGGGTGGCCTGCACGCTGCCCACTTTGGCACGCGCTTGCGTCACTTCAATGAGCACTTTTTCTTCATGCGCGGCATAGCCTTTGACGACATTCACCAAATTAGGCACTAAATCGGCACGACGCTGATATTGATTCAAAACCTCTGACCAAGCTGCATTAACGTTTTCATCCTGTGCCTGCAAGGCGTTATAACCACAGCCGCTCAAGCTGCTGAGCATAACTAACATCATGATTAAGCGGGTCATTGTCATCGAGCCTCATTACTGTGCGATAGTAACTCGCATCATGCAGCAGCGCGGCTCTGGTGACAATAGGCTGACTCACTCTTTCTTGTGGCTTGGTTTTTTTATTGGAGTTTAAAAGTTGGCCAGCAGGGTGTGATCAATTTTAATCACGATTTTCTTGATTTGTTGGCTCGCAGTTAGGCTGCGGCAGGGTTTATGCAGTTCGCCGGGGTAGAAAATTGCAAACATGCCGGGGCTTAAAATAAGTTTGGATTCCATGGCCACCGGGTGCACAAACGCAATGTCGCGTTCGAGCAATTGATCAGTAACCAGCGCTAAATCAGGCTGAGCGATATGGTAGCCAATCACTTCTTCGCCTTCGAGCAGATATTGAATATCGATATAGCGTTGATGAAATTCGGGCATTCCGGTTTCCCACGGCTGGGTTTGCGGCGTTTGCACTATGGCAATCATTTGATCGCCGCGAATAGAGTGCCGACCTGGGGCTAGCGCGCTGAAATCAGTTTCACGCAGATACTGCAAAGCGGCTTCGATTGCTGCTGGTAACGGAGGTTGCGAATGCTGAATGTGGCTGAGGTACATGTATCTTTCTCAAAACAGAAGGTAATCAAGTGCTAAGCTGGGCGCGGTGGCGAAGCACAAATTGTTTGAATTCATCTGCGGGCAGGGCGGGCGACCAATAGTAACCTTGGCCTTGAGCGCAGCCGAGCTCAATTAAACGATTTAAGGTGTTTTGATCTTCAATCCCTTCGGCAATCAGCTGTAATTGCAGGCTGTTGGCCACTTGAATAATCGCACTGACAATCGCTTCATCATGAGCGTCTTCAGTGAGCCGACGGATAAATGATTGGTCGATCTTAAGGCGTTCCACTTCAAAATGTTTTAGATAGCTGAGATTGGAATAGCCCGTGCCAAAGTCGTCAATTGAGAAACTCAAGCCGAGGCTACGCAGATTTTGCAGAATAATTTTCAGATGCTCAGAGTCTTCCAATAGCAAAGACTCGGTCAACTCTAGCTCAACTAATTCAGGGGGCAGTTCTGTGAGCTTGAGCGCGGTCGACACCAGTTTTTCAACATCGCCACGGCGAAATTGAATTGGGGAAATATTGATACCCACTACGATGGGCCCCAAGCCTTCATTTTGCCAAATCTTGGCCTGACGACAGGCCTCCAAGACAATCCATTCACCCATTTCAACGATTAAGCCTGAGTTCTCTGCAACCGGAATAAATTTGCCGGGCGGCACTAATCCCAGCTCAGGATGCCGCCAGCGAACCAGTGCCTCGGCACCAATGATTTGACCCGTTTTTAAATCAAATTGCGGTTGGTAGTGCAAGGTAAATTCAGACTTACCCAAAGCCGCACGCATTTTCGATGCTAGGTGCAATTGCTCTGCCGCTTTGGTGTTCATGCTTTCATCATAAACTCGGACCGTGTTACGTCCGGCTGCTTTGGCGCGATACATTGCCATATCGGCACGTTGTAATAGCCCATCAAAGTCATCGCTATCATTACTTGAAACGGCTACTCCGATCGAGCAAGTGGCGGTGATGCTTAAATGATGGAGCGTCAAGGGTTCAGAGAAAACCCGAATTACTTTCTGAGCCACCTCGGCAGCGGCATCGCTGTGAGCGATTTGATCCAAAATAATCAAAAACTCATCGCCCCCTTGTCGGGCCACGGTATCTGATTGGCGCACGCAACTGCGTAAACGCCTTGCCATCTCGACTAGCAGCATATCGCCAGCAGCATGACCCAATGAGTCGTTGATGGTTTTGAAATTATCCAAATCAATAAATAACACTGCGGTTTTTTGCTGGTTGCGACGCGCCAATTCCAGTGCGTGTCCACAGCGATCACGCGCTAGAACGCGATTAGGCAAGTGGGTGAGCGCGTCATGGGTGGCCAGAAACTCCACTTCTTTTTGTGATTTGGACACGCGTAAATTCTCTGCCTGCAGCGAGCGTAATGCCTGACGAAAGTCCTTCATAATCAGGCCAACGCTAATCGAAATAATCGTCATGATTAGCGTAGTATCCAGCCAAAATCCAATACCCGCTGGGGTAATGCGTGAAACCCGCCAGCCTTGTGCTTCAGCCAAAATCAGCAAGCTTAAATTACTGAGGATGAGGATAAATTGCAGGACAAACAGCCAGGGGGCGCACAGCAGGCCAGTAAATACAATCAAGGCCGGATAGACCAGCATGCCGGGGTCGTAAATGCCGGAGTTGGTCCAATGTATGGTGGCGATCATGCCGGTGAGGCTTAAGGTAAAAACTGTGGCTGCGTATTCATAGTGGCGCCTGCGCGCCAAAAATAAGGCAAACCCAACTAGCACCAAGGTCGCGGCAAAAATGGTCGCGTCGTGCAGATTGTCGAAATAAATATTCTGTACGGTACTAAACATCAGCCCGCAAAGGGTGATAGCAATAAAGTTACCGAGGCGATGCTGGCGTATGTCGCTGGAGCTGCTTGCTTTGCTGATCAGGGACGAAAATTTCATTGCGCGATGCGAATCCGGCTCAGGGTTAAAGGCAGGTGCTGAAGTGAGCAATCAAGCTGACAGTGTAGCTGTTTTTCCGCGGAACGGCTGCGCCAGTGGTGACTGGCCGATGTTGCTACGACAGTGATAAAAAAAGCGGCCCGAAGGCCGCTTGATCTGCTGCATGAGCTTACTTCAATTTATCGAGCTGTGCATGCAATTTAGCCAGCTTATCGTCCAACTCGGCCAGTTGCGCGCGATCTTTCTCAACCAGATGCGCTGGTGCTTTGTCGGTGTAACCTGGTTTTTCCAGCTTGGCGACGAGTTTTTCGCGTGCATCGGTGGTTTTTCCGATTTCCTTGGTAACGCGCGCAGTTTCCGCCGCTTTATCCACTTCTACCACCAACATCATGCGCGTCGTGCCCAGTGCTGATGCAGCCACGGCCACAGGCGCATCACCTGCTGGCAATGTGGCCGTGATATTCACTTCCGACAATTTCGCCAATGGCTTCAGATACGGCGCGAACTCGGCCATTTCTGGTGTACCTTCGAGGAACATTGGTACTTTCACCGCAGGTGACAGGCCCATTTCGCCGCGCAAATTACGTGCTGCAAACGCCAAGGCTTTCAGGGTTTCAACCTTGGTATTCGCCTCGGCGTTCACTTTGCTCAAATCAGCCACTGGCCATTTCGCGGTCATCAGTGAATCACTGTCTTTCTTGCCTGCGAGTGGGGCAACGGTTTGCCACAGCTCTTCGGTAATGAAAGGCATGATCGGATGCGCAAGGCGTAGAATGGTTTCGAGCACGCGAATCAGCGTACGACGTGCTGCGCGTTGCTGGGTATCTGTGCCAAATTGAGTAGATACCTTGGCTAGCTCGATATACCAGTCGCAGTATTCATTCCAAACAAACTCGTAAATCGCTTGCGCGGCCAAGTCGAAACGGAAGGTATCGAGTGCGTGCGTGATCGCGGCTTCCGCTTCTTGCAGGCGACCAATGATCCACAAATCAGGGAAGCTGTATTCCAGTTCCGCACCGTCTTCCAGACCGCAATCTTTGCCTTCGACATTCATCATCACAAAACGCGTTGCGTTCCAGATTTTGTTGCAGAAGTTGCGATAGCCATCGCAACGTTTCTGGTCGAAGTTGATCGAGCGGCCGAGTGAGGCGAGCGACGCAAAGGTGAAGCGCAGCGCATCAACGCCATAGGCTGGAATGCCGTCTGGGAATTCTTTCGCCGTTTTCGCCGCGACTTTTGGCGCGTTTTCTGGGCGACGTAGACCGGTGGTTCGTTTTTCCAGCAAAGGCTCGAGCGCGATACCGTCGATCAAATCGACTGGATCAAGCACGTTACCTTCGGATTTCGACATCTTATTGCCTTCGGCATCGCGCACCAAACCGTGGATGTACACGTGTTTGAACGGCACTTTGCCGGTGAAGTGCTTGGTCATCATGATCATCCGGGCTACCCAGAAGAAAATAATGTCGTAGCCAGTCACGAGTACCGATGAAGGCAAGAAGGCTTGCAGATCTGGCGTCTCGTTCGGCCAGCCGTGGCTAGAGAAAGGCACCAGCGCCGAGCTAAACCACGTGTCGAGCACGTCGTTATCGCGCGTTACTGACTTGCCGCCTGCTTTGGCAACGGCTTCCGCTTCGGTACGCGCCACATACACTTGGCCGTCTTCGTCGTACCAAGCTGGGATTTGATGGCCCCACCACAATTGGCGAGAAATACACCAGTCTTGGATATTATTCAGCCACGCGTTGTAGGTGTTCACCCAGTCGCCCGGGACAAATTGCACTTCGCCGCTGTGGACGGCTTCGAGCGCTTTATCGGTAATACTTTGGCCATTTTCATCGGCCTTGCTCATTGCCATAAACCACTGGTCGGTCAGCAATGGCTCGATCACGGTGCCGGTACGATCGCCGCGCGGTACCATCAGTTTGTGCGGTTTGGTGTCGAGCAAGAGACCTTGCGCTTCCAAGTCCGCCAACATCGCTTTACGCGCTTGTGCGGTTGTCAAACCGGCGTAGGCGGCTGGCAATTCAACGCTGCCAAGACTCGCGCCGTCAAAGCTGAATACTTGCGCTTTGGCGAGGATGGTCGCTTGCAAGCTCATCACATTGATCAGCTGCGTGTTGTGACGTTTACCAACTTGGTAGTCGTTAAAGTCGTGCGCAGGGGTGATTTTGACAAAACCAGTACCGAATTCTTTGTCGACGTATTCGTCGGCAATCACGGGGATTTGGCGGCCAGTCAGTGGCAGCTCAACCATTTTGCCGAGCAAATGCGTAAAGCGCTCGTCGTCCGGGGCAATTGCTACTGCAACGTCGCCGAGCATAGTTTCAGGACGGGTCGTCGCCACGGTGATGAATTCATCCGAGCCAACAACTGGATATTTGATATGCCACATATGGCCGTTTTCTTCTTCGGAAATCACTTCCAAATCAGAAATCGCAGTGCCTAGTTTGGCATCCCAGTTCGATAGGCGTTTGCCACGGTAAATCAGGCCTTCTTCGTACAGACGCACAAAGGCTTCGATCACGGCGGTCGACATTTTGTCGTCCATCGTGAAGTATTCACGGCTCCAATCCACCGACGAGCCCATGCGGCGCATCTGGCTAGTAATCGTGTCGCCCGATTCTTTTTTCCATTCCCACACTTTTTCGAGGAAGGCGCTGCGACCCAAGTCGTGGCGGCTCACGCCTTGCGCGTCGAGCTTGCGCTCAACGACGATTTGCGTCGCGATACCGGCGTGGTCAGTACCTGGCAACCACAGCGTATTATCGCCGCGCATGCGGTGATAACGCGTCAGACCATCCATGATGGTTTGGTTGAACGCGTGGCCCATGTGCAAGGTACCGGTAACGTTCGGTGGTGGCAGTTGGATACAAAAGGCCTCGCGCGCGAGGTCCATACTAGGCTGGAAGTAACCTTGGCTTTCCCAGAACGGGTACCAGCGGGATTCAATATTCTGTGGCTCGAAGCTCTTAGCGAGTTCCATGGCGGCGTGCTCGAATTAAACGCGAAACCGCAGATTATAAACGAGAAAAGGGGGGGCTGTGCGGATCGCCGCGGCGAACGTGGCACCCCGGCTGGCCGGGGTGAGTACGCTTTAGTCGATTAACTGCTTGCTGCGTAATTCGGCTTCAACTAGCTCGACAATTCGAGGTGCTAGATGCGCTTCCAAATCACGGCTAATTTCTTCGGTGAGTTTGCGCAAGGTTTCGCCATAAAACTGATTCATTAGCGCGCTAAAATGCTGTTTGGTCAGTTGCTCAATCTCGCTGGCCATGTCGATCGCCAATTGTGCGCCAACTGTCGCGGTGATTTCGGCGACAGTATCGCTGCTAATCTGCGTGGCTTTCTGCGGATCCGGTGCAGCAGGTAAGGCCGTTGCTACGCTGAAGGTGTTGAGTGGGAATTCGATGATTTCAGCACTTGGCTTGATTGGTGCTGGCTCATTGATGTTATGTATATCTCCCGGCGTCTCATCAGTATTGATTGCTGTGAGTATACTTGCCGGGGTATGGCTTGCTGTGTCATTTGGCTGTTCAGGCTCGGCAACAGCTATAGCTGCCTCTTCATTTTCCAGTGCATCCAGATTGATAGCAGTGGCTTCAATCTCATTGCCGCTATAAATGATCAGCTCCGGTTCATCATCCCAGACTAGAGTTGCGGGGCTATTGCTGATCGTTGTGCTCGCGTGTGATGGGGGCGCGAAATCAGTTTGCTCAATAGCAGCTACTACTGGTGTAGTCTCGGTTTCAAAGTCATCGTCCAGATTAATTTCATAAATTATTTCTTCGGTTTCGTCGCTGCTCGCTCTACTTTGCTGCCAGTGATGGCTCGTGCCGTTAGTACTGTCTTGCGTGATCTCTGCCGCGGTATCTGGCTCGTCATCGAGTTCAAGACTGATCTCCAGCTCCTCGTCAGCTAACATGCTTGGTGGGGAAGAAGTTAGTATTGCGTCTACTGGCTCGTGGTTTGCATGATCCAGATGGCTGGCATTTGTAGCTTGGATTGCTACATCCTCGGTTTCAGCTTGAGGCGCTATGGCCTCTTCAAGGCATTCTTCCTCGGTGCTGGTCGTTGCTACTGGCTCGCTGCCGCTCAGTTCAGTGGCCAAAATCGCATCCAGATCCAGATGTGGCACTTCTGCGGCCGCAAGGCTGGTTTCTGCCAGAATATGGGCAAAGTCAGCAATGGCTGCTGCGGGTTCAGCAGGGAGTTCATCCAGCGGTAAAATCAAATCGGTGGCGATAAAATGCTCACTGGGGCTGCTGCTGACTAGATCACGCTTGCTGCGAGTGTCTAGTACCGGTAGATCTAAATAATCAGGGGTGGGAGCGCGGGTCAGCTCGTCCAAATCCAGCATGGGCAAATCTAAAAAGGCCGGCTCAACAACTGGGGCGGCAATGTGGCGCGGTGCTTCCGGTAGGCGTGGAATGCTTAGATATTCGTCAGGCTCCGCAGGGGCTGCCACTGGCGCGGGCGCTGGATGGGCCTGGATTGAGCTGGCCGCCAGTAAGGGCTCAGTGGCCGCACTTAAGACTTCAACCGTCTTTTGGAACGGCAGTGGGTCGATGGTGAGCGAGCTTGGCTTGGCCTTGGGAGGTGGCGCAATGATCTCATCGTCCAGATGGCTAATATCAGGTTCATGATGATCAATGGCCCATTCGAGCTCTAAGCTGGCAATTTTAGCCGCCAAATTGGGCTCAACCACATCAGTGAGCGACGGAATATCATCAACCACATCAAACAGGCTGGGAATCGTTTTGGGCGCTTCCTCGGTGAGTACCGGAATGTCATCCAAACTGGCGGCTGGGCCATTGCGATGACGCGCCATCAGCGCATCCATTTTATTGAATAGTGGGTTTACCGAATCATTATTCGGTGTTTGATTCTGATCGGCCACGACTCAGTCGCTCCTGCAAGGTTTGAGTGACATATCAAGTTAATGCTGACATATCCGTTGCATTTGGGCTAAAGCCCAATTGTTTGTAAGCGGCCCAGCGTTGGCGTGCGGCTAGCCGTAATTCTTCGTCGCTATCGACAATTTCAATCAAGCGACCGAACTCACTAAAGCGGGGTGCAACGTGAGCGGTCCAGTTAAATAGCACATCGCGTGGGCTCATCAATTCAACGCGATGATCAAGAATAATTGGGGTTTGTGACGCAATCGGTGCGTCAAAGCTGCAGTGCGGCAAAAAGCCGGTAGCTGGGATTTCCCACAATAGGCGATCCAGCGCCTGTGAGGCGGCGGGTGAGCCGGTCAAAATGCAAATGCTTTTGCCGGCAGCCAGTGCCTTCCCCGCGAGCTGGCATAGCGCCGTTTCGCGGGAACGCACATTAAAATAAAACGAAATTTCAGTCATTTTTTATGGGTATATGGTTGTGAATCTTTTTGGTGTTGATCTACAGACATATACCCTTATCTTTATAGCTTAGAGAGATATTGCAGCAATAATGGCACAGGGCGGCCGGTAGCGCCTTTGGCTGCTCCCGATTTCCACGCGGTACCGGCGATATCCAAGTGCGCCCATTTCTGCTCTTTCACAAAGCGCGACAAGAATGCCGCCGCAGTGATCGAGCCCGCTGGACGACCGCCAATATTGGCCATATCGGCAAAATTGGATTTAAGCTGCTCTTGGTATTCGTCAAACAGCGGCATGCGCCATGCTTTGTCGTCGCTGTCTTTCGATGCTGCGAGCAAAGCATCAGCCAGTTCATCATCATTGGCAAACAAACCAGTCGTCGTGTGGCCGAGCGCAATGATACACGCGCCGGTCAGCGTTGCGATGTCAATCACGGCGGCAGGCTCAAAACGCTGCACATACGTCAGCGCGTCGCACAAAATCAAACGGCCTTCGGCATCGGTATTCAAAATTTCAATCGTTTGACCGCTCATACTGGTGACGATATCGCCTGGTTTAACGGCATTACCCGCTGGCATGTTTTCGCACGCAGGAATGATGCCAACCAGATTGATTTTCAAATCCAACTCTGCCACCGCTCGGAAGACGCCCAGTACGGTTGCCGCGCCGCACATATCGTATTTCATCTCGTCCATACCTTCGCCGGGCTTGAGAGAAATACCGCCCGAGTCAAAGGTAATGCCTTTGCCTACCAGCGCGACTGGCTTTTGTTTTTTATCTGCGTTGTGATATTCCATCACGATGAATTTTGGCGGTACGATCGAGCCTTTGGCTACCGAAAGGAAAGAGCCCATTTTCAGGGTTTCAAGCTCTTCCTGCTCCAGTACATGGCATGAAAAATCGTATGTATGTGCCAAGTGCTGCGCGGTTGCGGCCAGATAGTCTGGTGTGCAAACGTTCGGTGGTAAATTGCCCAAATCGCGGGTCAAATTCATGCCGTGGCCGAGTGCCAAACCGTATACCAAACCCGCTTCGATGTCGTCCAGATCACCTTTTTTCGGCGCCAACAGGCTAACGAGTTCGAGTTTAGGGGCCGGCGCGGCATCCGATTTGAATTGATCAAAGCGGTACACTTCGAGCATCAGCGCATTCACAATTTCTTGCGCCGTGGCTTTCTGATCCTGTTTTTTGTAACCCGCTGCCGATAGTGCAACGCAGGCGGTCTGGTTTTGACTTGCCACCAGGGCTTTAGCGAGCGAGCGCGCGCTATCACGAACTACTTTATCGTTTGGCTCTTTGCTCAGCTGCACCAATACTACGCGTTTGAACCCTAAGCCAGCAGGTAAACCCAACGTCAGTACGGATGCTGCTTTTGCAGCTAATTCGCCATCTTTGATCGCCTGGCTTAAAATACCGCCGGAGGTGGTATCAAGCTCTTTACCCAGTGTTGGCAGTTTTTCACCTAAAACTGGTAAAACTAGGCAGTCGGCAGACTCGGGCGTTGGCGAAACTATGGTAAATTCCATCTGAAGCTCCAATTAGATATTCTAAAATTTAAAGCGATTATTCTCTTACCCTAGCCCCAAGTCAAAAGACAAATCTTTGGTAGTCAGGCAAAACTATTTACGTGGCGCCGCATCGCCTTGCCGTCTTTACTCATGCTGTCTGTGGCTGTGCGCCTTGCGTGCAAACTTTTGGATTTTTTTGGCAATGCTATTTCGTAAAACCCTAATCCATGAAATGACTTGGATGGCTTTCGCCCTCTTTATCGTTTTAATGCTGATTGTAATGACCTCGCAGATTGTCCGCCTGCTGGGTGAAGCCGCGCTGGGAGCGCTTGCTTCCTCGGCCGTGTGGGCCGTGATGGGCTTTACTGCCGTGCGCTATTTGCCGACCTTATTTTCGCTGATGTTATTTATTACGATTTTGTCGGTGATTACCCGGCTATGGAAAGACCATGAGATGTTTGTTTGGTTTTCTGCCGGACGTTCAATCTACAGCTTTATTCCGCCCGTGTTGCTAATGGGTTTGCCGGTGGTGGTGTTAATTGGCGCACTGTCACTGGGTGTTTCGCCGTGGGCACAACTCAAAGGGAAAGAATATCGCGAAGCGAGCTTAAAAAATCAGGAAGTCACCCAGGTTGCGCCTGGAGTTTTTCGTGAGTCTAAAGGGGCTGATCGGGTGTACTTCATCGAAAACTTCTCGCCGGAACGTGGTTTTGGCGAGAATGTGTTTTTGCAAATTCGTCGCGATGGCAAAGTGAGCACCGTGCTGGCTGATCGAGGCGGGGTGGAAATTGATGAGCATGGTGACCGCTGGATGTGGCTTAAGCAGGCCAAGGCCTATCAAGGGATTCCCGGGCAGGCGCAATACGATATTTTGCGTTTTGAAGAAGGCAAAATTCGGATTGATGATCCATCTACCCCGGTGATTAGCCCCGCAACCGAGGCGACTAAAACCGTAGAGTTAATCAAAGAGCTTAACCCGCAGCGCTGGGCCGAGTTGCATTGGCGCTTGGCCTTACCGATTCAGGCCTTGATTTTAATGTTGGCCGCGATCCCGCTGGCGTTTGCGAACCCGCGTGGTGGGCGCTCTTTTCATATCTTGTTTGCGGCCATTTTGGCATTTTCTTACTACAACGCGATCAATGTGCTGCAGGCCTGGATTGCCGCAGGAAAAATACCGGGGGTGGTTGGGATGTGGCCGTTGCATGGTTTGATGGCGGCCCTCACTGCCGGTTTATATATCTGGCGTAGCAAGGTGAGGGGTTAATGATGAATCGCCTTGGTCGTTATGTTCTGCGCTCGATTATTTGGCATGTACTGCTCACTTTGCTGGTGCTGCTGGGCTTGTTTGTCTTTTTTGATTTGATTGCCGAATTAAAAGATGTCGGACGAGATGGTTATCGCCTGCATCATGCCTTTGTGTATGTGCTGCTGGAGTCGCCATCGCGGATTTATGATTTGCTGCCCGTATCCTTGCTGATTGGCAGTATTTTTGCGTTGTCTGGGCTGGCGGACAGCTCGCAAATTACGGTGATGCGGGCTGCTGGCGTATCGATCTTACGTTTCTGTGGCTGGCTCACGGTGGGGGGCATCTTTTTTGGCGCGTTGACCTTTGCTGTCGGGGAATATTTGGCACCACAAACCAATGATGCGGCCACGCGTTATCAAGTCGCAGCTAAGCAAGCGGTTATGTTTGGTCGTTTTCGTTCTGGGGTATGGGTAAAAAATGGCGACCAAATTATTAATGTGGCTGCCATGCAGCCCGATTATAGTTTGCAAGGTTTGCGGGTCTATGTGCACGATAACGGGCACCAATTACTGAAAATTATCGATGCCGCTCGTGCCCGTTATCAAGGCAACGGTAACTGGCAACTAGAGGAAGTCACGCAAACTCGGTTTTTTGTCGATACCGTGCAGGTGACACAGCAAGCCAAACTACCCTGGGCGGCGCAAATCGAGCCGAAAATGTTGGCGGTGTTAATGATCAAACCGCGTGATATGTCGGTGAGTGCGCTCATCCAATACATTGGGCATTTGCAAGAAAACAAGCAAAGTACTATCCGCTACGAGTTAGCAATGTGGGGGAAAATATTTTATCCACTAGCCTGTTTAGCCATGATGTTGATTGCGCTGCCTTTTGCACTAGGCCAGCGCCGCAGTGGTAATGTGGGTGTGAAAATCTTCCTAGGGATTTTGCTGGGCGTGTCATTTAATTTCATCAATCAGATGATGGCGTATGTCGGTGAGCTGTATCGCTTGCCGCCGCTGCTGGCGGCAGCCTTGCCAACGATGGCACTCTCGGCGCTGGCAGGCTATTTCCTGTGGCGACAAGAAAAGAGTTAAGTGCGATCGATGGCTGATTTAGCAAAGCTAAGTTGGTTATTGCCGCAACCAAGTTGAATTTCCCACTTACCACGCTCCGATTGAGTAGCTTGAGTGTTGGTAAAAATCGATTTTTGATTGTTTATTGGATACCTACTGTATGTATGTCTTACTAACTGGCGGTGCAGGTTATATTGGTTCACATACCTATATAGAATTATTGAATTCAGGTTTTGTGCCTGTCATCTTTGATAATTTTTACAATTCCAACCCCGAAGTCTTAAACCGGATCAAAACTATTACCGGCCAAGACGTGCTGTGCATTGAAGGTGATATTCGTGATTCAGCAGCGATGGATGCCGCGCTGGCGCAATACCCTTTTAGTGCGGTAGTACATTTTGCCGGTTGGAAAGCCGTTGGCGAATCGGTGGCCAAACCACTGGAATATTACGACAACAACGTCGTGGGTACGCTGCGCTTGCTTGATGCGATGAAAAAAGCGGGCGTTAAAAATCTGGTGTTTTCATCGAGCGCCACCGTCTATGGCGATCCGCATGCCGTGCCGATTTTGGAGCATTTCCCACTGTCAGCGACCAACCCATACGGGCGCAGCAAATTGATGATCGAAGATATGCTGCGCGATTTGCGTGTGGCGGATCCGAGCTGGAATATCGCGCTATTGCGCTACTTCAACCCCGTTGGCGCGCATGAAAGCGGTTTGATTGGTGAAGATCCACAAGGGATTCCAAATAATCTGATGCCATTTGTGACGCAGGTCGCGGTGGGCAAGCGTGAACAACTGTCGGTATTCGGCGGCGATTATGCTACGCCGGATGGTACCGGTGTGCGCGATTATATTCACGTGGTTGATCTGGCCAAAGGCCACGTAAAAGCTTTGCAAAAACTCGCCACCAACCCGGGTAATGTTACGGTGAATCTGGGGACCGGTATCGGTTATTCGGTGCTGGATATGGTGAAAGCCTTTGAAACTGCGTCGGGCCGCCCGGTGCCCTATCAAATCGTCGCGCGTCGCCCCGGCGATATTGCTGCCTGCTATGCTGATCCCAAAGCCGCTTTCGAGCAGCTAGGCTGGCGCGCTGAGAAAAATCTGCAAGATATGTGCAACGATAGCTGGCGCTGGCAAAGCGGCAATCCGAATGGCTACGCAGCTTAAGCCGCACTAAACTTGAGTCGGCGGGCTTTGCCAACTATACCTTCAAGATAAATGAAGAGTTTGGTTTGCAAGGCTATGCCGGGTATTGCCTTGTAGGTCAATCTAGTATTGATTGAGGGGTATATACCGGATGCAGTATCCAGGAGCTGGCGCAAAGTGCCGACAAAATGGTGCGGTATTGTTGGTGTTAATGCTCATTTTGACGGTGGGCATTGCTAGCTTGCTGTTGGCTAGCCGTAATCCCCGTGACCCCGAAGCCGTGCGGCGCGAGCAAAATGCAATTATTCTGGCGCAGGCGCGCGAAGCATTACTGGCTTGGTCGCTGACGCGGGATGGCACCGTGGGTACGGGTAACTGCTCGCCTAGTTCGAGCGCTAATGGGCGAGCCTGCGCCCCCCTTGAATTACCTTGCCCCGCTAATCCCAACGAAACCGCTATTAATAGCATCGGTACTTCAATCACCAGTTGTAATAGCGCCGCGAGCCCAGCTGCGCGCATTGGTTGGCTACCTTGGAAAACCCTTGGTATCCCCAAGTTGGTGGATGCCTATGGTGAGCCGCTTTGGTATTCAGTCGATTATGGGTTTGTTGTGCGCACGCAAGATACTGAGGCGCGCAAAATCAATAGCGATAGCTTGAGTGTTTTGCAGTTATTTCAGCAGGGGCAGGAAATTTCAGCGCAGGGTGAAAACCCTGCCGCCCTGATCTTTAGCGCTGGGCCACCCATCGGTAATCAGCTTCGAAACTCACCGTACGCTGTTGCGCAATATCTTGAGGGGGCTGGCGCTTATAGCAATGCAACCATTGGCGGCCCATATGTCAGCGCATCACTTGCTGATGATTTCAATGATCAGATTGTGGTGATTACTGGGCGAGAGTTAATTGATTTGGCGGCTGCTAGGGTTGGGGTGGCAATTGCTACCCAATTGCAACTGTATTATCAGGCGTTTGATGCTAGTTATCCCGGGGTGTTAAGCGCTGCTATGGTGGCTGGCAAAGCTGGAATGACAGGGGCGAACTCAGCGGCAGTAGCCGCAGCTGCGGTGGTGGATTATGCCGATGCAAGTATCTGCCGCCAGCTATGGTTGGCTGCAGAGCAATACAGCACCGGAATGATGGTAAGCACTTCGCCTGGCAATAGTGGTAATTTTTATAATTACACCGCAGCAACCTGGTCACAGGGTATCGACCCAGCACAAGGTAACCCATCGCAGTGGAATAAAGGCGCGTCATGCGCAATGAGTTGTGCTGCCGCGTGGACTGCGAATGGTAGGAACAGTGGCGGGACGGCCTACCTGCAAAATGATGTGGCCAGTTATGGTGGTCAAAACTGGCAGGCAATTTATCAAATTGGCATTGGTGGTGGAGCCCCGTCGGCAAGCAATAGCGAGTGGGAGTCCGCAGGTGCTTGTTCTGGCTCGCCTGCGGCAACCGCTAGCCCAACACCTGCTCCCACAGCTACGCCATCACCGCTCCCAGTCATTACGCCTACCCCAACACCCTTAATGACCAGCACACCTTCCCCTAGCGCATCACCCTCGTCGATTCCGGCGCCTTACCCCTATCCGGCAGATATTTTGGGTGATAGTAGCTGTAGAGATAACAACCTTTACACTAGCAGCACAGGTTGTCGCAGTAAGGTTGATTTATGCACTGGCGTGTTGCCACGCGCGCAATATGACTGGACTGGGCAGGGTAGGTTGCCGGTGGTGGCCAGTGATCAATTACCGACTTGGTTTAAGCAGAATATCTGGCATCGGGCAATTTTATATTCGGTTAAACAGGGGAATACCTGCACCAGTAGTTTTGTCATTGATGGCGTGACGGATAACAGCATAGATGCACTCTTTATTCTGCCTGGCGCGGCACGGGTGACACGGGCGAATAATCTAGTGCTGGCAGCCAATGCGAGCACCGATCTAAGTCTGTATCTTGAGGATGTTAGTAATCAAAATAAATGGCTGTCGCCCACTGATCGCCAGTATGTGACCCCCAGCTGCACCAGTAATGACGTGTTATACACCTGCAGGCAAGGCGTTTGTAGTGAAAGGAAGCGACAATGTTAAATGGCATTCGAAAGCAGCAAGGGTTTTCCCTCGCCGAAATGGCGATTGTACTGGTGATCATCGGCATCTTATTAGCATCAGGGCTGGGCGCCTTAAGTGGCCAGCTTGCCACGCAGCGTAGTGTAGAAACCAAGCAAATGCTTGAACGAGCCAATGAGGCGCTGTTGGGGTTTGCGCTAGCCAATAATCATCTACCTTGCCCAGCTGACCCAGCTCTGGCCAATACAGATGCAACTGCCGGGCAAGAAGAACGTCAGCCCGCTGGCGATGCCAATGCATATCGATGCGTACGCAGCTATGGTGATTTGCCATGGCGGGATTTGGGTTTGCCAGAGTTGGATGCGTGGGGACGACGCCTTAAGTATGCGGTGGCAACCAACCCAACTGGCGGCACCGCAAGCTATACCGGTGATTTTGCGGGCTCGAACCCGACTCCAGGCACAACATGCGGCCTAGCAAGTAATAAACCCTGCTTCACATTACAAAGTGGCAGCAATTTGCTCACCTTAAGATCGGCAACACGTCGCGATGGCGTTGCGGTGACGTCCCGGGTGCTAGTCAATAATGCGGTGGTTGTTATTTTCTCCGAAGGAGAAAAAGGGAATCTATCCACTACTGATGAAAATGAAAATCGGAATGGGGATACAAGCTATCGGTGTGACACCCCTGATCTATCTTTTGATGATTTAATGACCTGGCTGCCCAATAGCCAACTATTATATCTAGCAATTCTTGCGAGAAAACTACCTTGACGTTGTTTCGCAGATAAATGATTGGGAATAGTCAGATTTTTAGCAGAATAAACGTTGTTTGTGATTGCAATACAGATCTTTGCAAGTATGATTCCTACGATTATATCTAAAGAGTAATGCCACTTCGAAGTTATCGCTTCCGTCAAAATAAAGATGACAACTGGAATATACAGGTAGCTCAAAATTCGTGAGTCCCTTCGTGCATAATGGTAGAGCGTTAATGTATGTGCTGTGTGTAAAGATGGCATAGCAGCAAGAGGCATAATAAAATTATTATTTATATAGTGTTGACCATTAGAAGCTAGAAAATCTAAAGAAAAAGTTAGCATCGAGATTTGAGCTAAGTTTGCATTCTGTACATCAAATACAAATGGGCCGAAGGCTGGAGTTAAAGAGTAGGAGAGCCCTCCAAGTACTAAAACTAAAGAGAAGCTCAGTAATAATTCATCGATCCCTTTTTGATGATTTTTAATGCTTTGTACAATAAAAGAGATAAAGAATAATGATACAAATAGATGGTGATATGGATTTTCTATGGCGGATTTGATTGGTGAGAACCCAAGATTGATAAAGCTAATAATGGTTAATAGTGGTGTGATTGAATTGTCAAGTGATTGGTAAAATTGATCGAAGTTGTTCTTGTTGATTATTGATGACCAAAGTTTGAATTGGAAATGTAAGTAGATTATCAATGTCAGTGAGAGAATGTTTCTGAGTGCGTTGGTTTTTCCTTTTTCATTAGTTGTTCTGGTAATTAATATTGTATATGAAATAGCCACCCCAATTAAGTAGTGTTTTATGGAAAAAATTGTCGGCTGGAACCCCGGGGAGTAAAATTTTAACTTTAGTAAGAAGTGGAGGGTTAGTGCAATCGTTGTCGCAGATAAAGACAATATTTCTAATGGAAGCAGCTTGATTCTAAAATAACACGAAAGAATGTTTTTTGTTTTCATCTTCGAAATACAGTCCTCTTGGTGTTTGTGACTGGTAACAATAGATGTGTTGCTGGGTTATGAATGGAGAGCTTATTGGCAAGTGGTGGAGCTTGCTGCTTATGTTTATTGGTGAGGCCTTGGTGCATATTAATCCTATGCAGCCCCACCAGTACGCTTTTATTACCTTTTCCGAAATAAATTGTTACTGTTGATTTTTATAAGGCTGCTTAATAATTATTTAGTTTGGATTGTATCTTGAGAGTTATTATTTTTCTTCATGATATTCGTCATCTAGGTTTACTTTCCAAATTTCCTCGCGAAGATCGATGCCATTTGCTATAGATTCGGCCGCAAGTTTGGCTGTAAGCATCGAATGATCTTGATTGTTGTAGCGATGCATGCCATTGCGACCAATTAAGTATAAGTTGTTGAAGGTGAGTGTCCATTTTTTTATTGTATCAAACTGAATATATGTGCCGAAATACGCCGGATATGCTTTAGGTACATGAACAACGGTGCCATCAATCACGTCGCTCTGATTAATTAGACCAATTTTCTCTAGCTCAGCGCTTGCAAAGCTAATCATATCAGCATTATTTTTGCTCCAAATTTCATCTCCTTCTTGGCAGAAATACTCCAAGCCCAGCCAATAATTTGTTTTGTTCTTAACGAGATCGGGGCTCCAGTTATTGAAAATCTGCAAGCGACCAATTTTGACATCGGGTTCTTGAATGTAAATCCAATTGTCGTTTAATTTTTGCTGTTCACCGTTAATTTTTTGGGGTGAATTGAGTGTTTTTACTTCTAAACCTACCGTTAAAAAATCTCTGTACATCAAGCCTTGGGCAATATTTAGTACATTGTCGGGTGCAGTAGGAAGGGTGCAATTAACTAGCTCTCGAACGGGCATGGTTGAAATAAATTCATCGGCAGCAATTATTTCAGTTGAACCATCAGTTTTTAGTATTTCAACAGAGGTAATTTTTTGATTGTCCCTATAAACTCTAGTTACCTTCGTGTTTAAATAAATTGAACCGCCATTTTTTGTGATTTTATCGGCTACTTTTTCCCACATTTGCCCTGGGCCAAGGTTGGGATATAGAAATTGTTCAATGAGGCTTGTGTTCTTTGCTGTATGTTTTTGGTTAAACAATTTATTAATGGCATGTTTGAGTGTGGCGGTTATTGATAGCCCTTTAATGCGTTGCGCGCCCCAGTCTGCGCTAATTTTATTGCAAGGTACTCCCCATACTTTTTCTGTGTAATTTTTAAAAAAAGTTAGGTAAAGTTCTTGGCCGAACCTATTGATGATGAAGTCTTCTAGACTTGATTCATTTTTGATTGGGTTTGTTTTTACTTTTAAATAACTTATGCCGATTTTGAGTATTCTTTTGATGCCTAGGTTTTTTATTGTGTTTGAATTTAATTTAATTGGATAGTCAAATAGCTTTCTGAGAAAGTAGATTCTAGAAAGGCGGGGTCTTAATAAGAATTTATCTGAGCTATCAATTTGTGTATTGTTTGCTGTGAATGGTGAAATTTCTAGTGTTTGGTTTTGATATTTAATATGATTGTTCTTGGTGGATCCTTCCATTGGTAGAATAGAGGCCCACCACTGCATTACCCAAGCAGATTTCGAAAAAAAACGATGACCACCGAGATCCATCCGATTTCCATTGTATTGAACCGTTTTAGATATCCCGCCTACTTGGGTATCGGCTTCAATTATGGTTAACTTACAATTGGGGCAAAGTTTTTGAAGTTCGTAAGCCGCAGTTAATCCAGCTGGGCCAGCTCCGATGATTATAATATGTTTATTCATTATTTTTGGTATTTATTAAGCATTTTAGATAATGGGGTGTGTGAGAAAATTATTACTCTTCTTGATAAGAAGTTGAACACAAAAACTACAGCTGTGGCAACTAACTTGGCATCCTTGTAGTTTATATGGTAAACGCTTACTAGTAGGTGTAGAATGCTAAGGCATAGAATTACGCCTGTGATTCCTGTTATAAAAAAAAGCATAAACTCCATTTGCAACGAGTTTATGATGCTGCTGAAAATGTATTTTCTGCAAAGAAAAAAATTAACTAGCAGTCCAATCATGAAACTGCTTATTGCTGCAGCAATATAATTAAAACTTAAACGTTCAACTAGAAAGATCATGCTTGAATAATCAACGACAAAGGCTGCCCCACCTACAAATAGGTAGGAGAGGAATTGGCGTGATAGGTGGCGTGATAGGCTCATTTTAGGAATAGCCGTAGTGTTAAATCGACAGAAGAATTTAAGCAAAAGTTATGCCTCTTTGGCTTCGGGTGTTGGGAATCTGGGTTCTGTGATTGTGTTGTTTGCTTGCTGGGTACTTGCGCACCCTTATCGAGGAATTTGGCATGATGCTCGAGTTTATCTGATACAGGCCTATCATTTGGCTAATCCACAGTGGTTTGTAGGGGAGCTTTGGTTTGCTTATGGATCGCAAGGGAATTTTACTATTTTTCCTTACTTGTATCTAAAAGTACTTAAGTTATTTTCCGTCATGCATGGCGCATTTATTGTTTCTATGTTTGGAGGATTGTTTTGGATATTGGCGTTGTACGCCTTGATTGGATTTTTTGTGCAGGGATGTTATCGCTTCATTCTTGTGCTGATGCTCGTTTGTCTCCCTCTGTCTTATTCTATCTTTCCTTCTTTAGACTTGTATTTAAATGAAAATTTTGCAACGGCTAGACCCTTTAGTTTAGGTCTGGCATGCATTGCTCTTTATTTGTACTTGAGAAGAAAGAGTGTCATGGTCGGGATATGCTCTCTTATGGCGCTCATCCTTCATCCTTTGATGGGGGCGGGTGCAGTGACAATCATTATTTTTACGGAGTTATTAAAGCTAAATAGCAAATGGATTTGGGTTGCTGTAATAGGCGTGATTCTTTTCCTCCTCATGCTGTCTTTGCCGAACATGAGTGGAGTTTGGTTTGAGTTGGTGCGGTCTACATCAAGAATTGTTGTTGTTAAGTCCATGCACAGTATTCAATGGTTTCCCATCGTGTTGGTGATGTCATCTTTAATTTTGGGTTGGAGATTGGCTTCTTATCGAGAGATTTACTTTTCTGCGTTAGTTGTTGTTGCTCTGTGCATATTGCTTTCACTGGTTTGCAGCTTGATTTTGCCTGTGGCTTTGATTTTGCAACTGCAACCTTGGCGTATATTGTCCGTTGGTTTAGTGTTAGTGTTTGTGGTTATCGCGGATATTTTGCGGCAGGTTGCACCCTCGAAGCAGCGATTTTTCGTTATATGGTTTGGGGGGGTGTGGATAGTAGCTTGCGCGCAGCAGCAATATGTCTTATTGATTCTGGGCTTGTGTCTTGCATTTCGACCCAGATACTTGAAACCGATGTTTGAGAGTGCTGATGTCCAATTAAGTACTTTAATCATACTGACACTTTGGTTGGTTTGTTGTGGCTGGTTGCGGGGTGGGGGGATATCCGAGCAATTACTAATGCTACGTTTCATGGGGCAAGCCTTTTATCTATGGTTACCAATCTTTTTTTTGCCGCTTGCCTGCGGAGTGACTTATTCGTTGGTCACTCATTGGATCGCTAAGGTTGCAGTGCTGTGTTTGACTGTTATTTTTGCTTTGGTCTCTCATGATCAGAGAGGAGTAAGGCAAATTCAAACGGAATTAAGTTACTCGCTTGATCAAAGTCTGGGTCAAAATGAATTTGAAGGCAAAGTTGTTTTCTGGCCCGATCATGCAGAGTGGGTGTGGTTCGGATTGAGGGCTGCAAATTATGTCGGTAGCATTCAGGCAATTGGCATTGCATTTTATCAAGAGCATGCTTTAAATTTGTGGAGAAGGATGGCTTGGGTCGAATCTATTGCGCCTAGGGTGCCTAAAAACGTACTGTTCGATAAGGAAGAAGGATGGGATCTACATTCGGCTAAATGGCTTTCTGGTGCAGCCTGGTTGTCAGGTTTAGACTTGATCCATTTATGCAAGAAGTCAAATGTAGATGTCGTTTTTTTGCGGAAAAATTATCCTAGTTTAGGGGCTAAGAAAATCACATCTTTGTTGGTGGATGATGGATTGTGGTTTTCGTATGGGTGTGCAGTTGTTCGAGAGGGTGCTGATACTTATGATCGACCTTATCGCGTTAATTAAAACAAGCTTGAAAGTCGGTTCTCTGGCGTGATTTCTATTAGTGTGTGGTGCAGCGTTGTCGCATGGGCGACATATGTACTCAAACCTTGCTGGTCAATTGTGCGTTCCCAAATGTTGTGAGATGTCTGCTGTGCGCCACTTAGTGCTTGAATGCCACGCGTTTTAACTCGAAGTGTTTGCTGATTGTTGGCAAGAGGGTTAATTGTGAGTTGCCCATCTTTTATAAATCCAACATTATCCGCCAGCTGTTCAATATCATAGAGCACATGTGAGGTCATAAAAATTGAGCCTCCTTGTTCTTTATATTTGTTGAGTAATTGAATCACGTCGCGGCGTCCAATGGGATCTAGTCCTGATAAGGGTTCGTCTAAAATCAGTAGCTTAGGATTGATGCATAGGGCTTGAGCTATCGCAGTGCGCTGAGTCATACCCTTAGAAAAACTCCGGATTTTCTTTTTTGATACCTGAGCAATGTCGAGCTCCTCAAGCCAGTGCATAATGTGCTTGGCGGGCTGTTCTGGTTTGCTGCCATGTATTTGTAAAGTGCAGGAGAGGATGTCAAAAGGGGTTAAGCTGTCATTCAAATATGGATTTTCAGGTACATAACCGACACCTTGGCGAGATTGAGGATTTCTGATGTCTTTGCCGAAGATATATGCATGGCCGCTATCGGGCTGGATCACACCGGTTAATATTTTGATAGTGGTGCTTTTCCCCGCACCATTAGGGCCAATAAAGCCGAAGGTTTCACCGGGGGCACATTCAAGACTGATTTGGTTGACGGCTAATTTAACCCCATTTGTCTTTGTTTTATAGCTCTTTGAAAGTTCAAGGATTGATAGGGCTGTAGTCATTTTATTGAGGTGTGTTTCGAAGTTGGGGTTTGCCTTCTCGGTCAAAGTAGTAGCCAAAACCGAATGGATCAGTTGGTAGCTGAGAAATTAGCCGAGCCTCAAGGAGTTCTTCAAAGTTAATTGCCTGTTTCCCGTTGGATTTTTGGTACTGATTTGCTGCCATTTGTAGTTGCTCTAATATTTCGAGACGTTTTGAGCGTGTTTCGAGGTAGGCACGAAACTCGGGGTGGTTACTTTGCTTTGCCATTCCCTCGACGACATTTTTGGCTAATGCTGGTTCGTAGCCTTTCTCATACCAGCGTGCCGCGATATTCAACAAGGTTAGTTTATCATTTTCGCTTAAAGCATTTTGTGCGGCCTTGATTAAAGTATCAGCAGCTTTGACAGGGGCTTTATCAAAATGATAAATATTAAAGCCCTCGTAAAATCCTGGTTGCCAATCAAATGTGCGACTGAGACGGGCCCGTTCAAGAATAAATTGTGTGGGGGCGAGCTGGCCTTCCCAAGGTAGGATGGCTGCTGCAATATAATAGTTGTCCTCATGCATGGGGTTTAGCCAAGCGGTATCGGCTTGTACACGGGCAAGCACGGTGTATTGCGATGATTGCATATTACTGGTGCTTACAACTAAACTGCGTAGTCCACTTACATTGGCTGCTAGATTGCGATCACCAAGTGCGAATGCAATTTGTACTAAAGGTGGTAGCGCGGTATTGATTTCATCGGCTAATTTGGCGCGCGTTAATTCTTTTACTGCTAAATGGGTCGGGATAAATGCGGCAATTGCAAGTATTAATGCGCTGCAGATTTTCAGTTCTTGGCGCATCAAAAACTCTCACGGCGTTGGAAAATTAGTGCCGCTAGACTTAACAAAATACAGATGTAGCTAATAGCCATCAAACAACTCAAAGCCATGGCAGAGTAATTAATCGGCAAGTTGTAGAGTGCACTTATGCGCCAATCAAGTCGGGATAGGTCTGGGATTAGCCAGTTGATGACATCTAGTAATTGCTTGAAATTGGAAACCATTTTTGCATTACCATCCGCGCCAGCGTGAATGTATTCTAGCGCAGCACCTAGCCCTTTGCCTGCAATGGCGTAAATTAGTCCAAGTGCCAAGGGGAGTAGCGGGGTGGTGGCAAATGTGGCTACCAACAAGGCAAATGAGGTAACGACCGCAACATCTAGATAGAGCCCAAGTAGTGTGAACCAAAACGGCGCACCCAAATTGACTATAAATTGCTGTTGATATTCCGTATTGGCATAGGTGGCAGCCATAAGCAGCATCAGCGCGTATATGAGGGTGAAAACTGCGCTCAAGGCTAAAACAGCAATGTAGCGGCTGATCAAATATTGCCAGCGTGGTATTGGGTAGGCAAGAGTGAAATAGATGGTCTTTTTGTCGATTTCTTTGCTAATCAGTTCCTGAATCCAAAAAATAGCTAGAAAAACGAGTGTGATGCGTAAAAATGAAAAACCAACATCTAGGGCAACCGTTTGCGGCTGTCGTGGAGAAAAGCTGCCAGTTAAATAGGCGAGAAAAATTAAAAAGGCTCCAAATAAAGCGATGCCACGAATTGTGTTGCCGCGTAAGCCGATTTGTAACGAGCTTTTTATAAGAGCGAACATAGTGAGCCAAGAAATAAAAACGCGCCCCATTAGTAGCAGGGGCGCGCAACTTAGTCAAGATGCAACTATTATGAACCCAAGTTTGCAGCGTTAGTTAGTGACCCTGTTACGTTTGCTGCGGTGCAGCCTGTGGCATCGCACGCTGTGCTGCTTGTTACTGCACCACCAGCTGTATTGCCAATGAATGTGGTTTTACCTTTTGCAGAGCCTGATGAACCCCAAAATCTAGTAGTGTCTTCCGCGCCTTCAACAAAAACACTTGCAGAACATTTTGGGGTAAATGTGGTTACAACGAATTTAGCTGGGGTTGGTACAGTCCAAGCACTACCGGAACCAGCTGAGGTTGAGCCTGTGCAGAGATTTGGTGCCGCAAAAGCTACAGATGCAATCAATGAGAGGCTTGCTGCAGTAATAATATGTTTGATCATGTTGAATTCTCCAAATTTTAAGGGCATCAGCTTAATTATTGGGCTGAGTTAGCCACAGATTGTGTAATCACATTTTTCAGGTCTGACTGAGCTGCTTTGTCATGACCTTTTTTGGTGTATTCAGAGAATTGTGGAATTGCAATCGCTGCTAGAATGCCAATAATTGCAACAACGATCATCAATTCAATCAGTGTAAAACCTTTTTGCAGGTGTTTCATGTGAGGCTCCTTATTAAGGGTGTGGGTTGTGTTTCCACTTCATGTCTTATCAAGCAATTAGCATGCCAATTTATTCTTCGCTCCCAGCTTGAGCTTGGGTAAGAATATTTTTGAGATCGGATTGCGCAGTTTTATCCCAGGCTGAACGTTGATAACTCGTGAATTGAGGAATGGCAATGCCAGCGAGGATGCTGATGATGGCAAGTACAATCATCAGTTCAATGAGGGTAAAACCTTTCATTCTTGCCTCCCTGAATTTGTTAAACAATCGTGGCCATTTAACTTTGGGTCGAAGCAGTTTGTATGCCATTTCGATGGCTAGTTGCTTATTTTGGAAGAATCACGAGGTTTTGATTTCTAGATCCTCTCCAGGGGGCTTTTGCAGGATTATCTTGTTCATATTTGCCATCGATCACGACATCAACAAAGTCAAATACTTCCAGTTTCTCTACTTCTTTATATAAATACCCTGTCCACAGCCAAATATTCTTCTCGGGATACCTAACTTTGAATGCTTTGCAGAGCTCTAGAACCGCTTCGCGGTTGGCGGGGTGAAGTGGATCACCTCCGGATAGGCTTAGCCCGTCATGCCCCTCGCAGGCGTCGAGTAGTTCTTGTTGCATTTGTGACGTAAAAGGTAAGCCCGATTTTCTATCCCACGTCGATTGGTTGTAGCAGCCGGGGCAGGCGTGGGTGCATCCGGTGACAAACAGCGTCACGCGGATGCCGGGTCCGTTGACTAGATCGTGGGTGTAGTAGCGGTCGTAGTTCATAATACGGGTGATAATTCTTGGGTATTGCTCTGTGGGCCTATTCTGGTGTCGTCTTTGTCCGTATACCCATGGCTGTATTTTGCTTGGCCAAAATGTTTTACGCGGCGCATCACTTCTTTTTGCTTGCCGGCATTAAATGGCCGAGCGTTAGGGCTGCCGAGGTAGCCACAAACGCGACGGGTGACGGAAAGTGTCGCACTGTCGTGATTGCCGCATTCTGGGCAGGTAAATCCATTAGCCGTTGCTAATGTTTCGCCCATAAAGCCGCATTTTCCGCACGCGTCAACGGGAGTATTACTGCCAAAATACGGCACTTTGGTGATGGCGTAGTCCCAGATGCGTTCCAGTGCCAGCAGATTGTGCTTCATATTGGGTAATTCGACGTAGGTAATATGCCCGCCGCTGGCGAGCTCAGCGTAGCCCGCTTCAAAATCGATTTTTTCAAATGGATTAACTTTGTGCAGTACATCTAAGTGGAATGAGTTGGTGTAATAGCCTTTATCGGTGACTTCGGCAATCTCGCCAAAGCGCTCATAGTCGAGTTTGCAAAAGCGATGGCATAGTGATTCGCTCGGCGTTGAATACAGCGAATAGCCAAAACCGGTCTCGGCTTTCCAGCGTTTGGCTGTTTCACTCATGGTTTGCACAATTTGATGCAAGAAGGCTTGTGCCGTTGGGTTATGAGCAGGGTGGTTGCCAAACAGTAATACGCCAACTTCATGCAGACCAATATAACCCAATGAAATTGAGGCGCGCCCATCTTTGAAAATATCAATGATGTCGTCGTTAGGTTGCAGGCGAATGCCGAAGGCGCCTTCGGTATATAAGATTGGCGCTACATTGGCTTTCACACCTGTGAGACGTTCAATGCGCAAATGCAGCGCGCGAAAGCACACTTCAAGGCGCTCGTTCAGTAATTGCTCAAAGCGTGCTAGATCCCCTTTGGTTTCAATCGCGATACGCGGCAGGTTTAGGCTGACCACGCCCAGATTGTTGCGACCGTCGAGTTCTTCTTCACCCGCTGCGTTGCGCCAAGCAGGTAAAAAGCTGCGGCAGCCCATGGGTGATACCGGAACGCTAGAACCAGTGATCTGGCGATTGAGCTTAGCCGAAATAATATCGGGGTACATCCGTTTGGATGTGCATTCCAGTGCGAGCTGTTTAATGTCGTAATTAGGGTCGGTTGGCTTGAGGTTGATCCCTTCGTCGATGAAGAACACCAATTTGGGGAAGACAGGGGTGGTGCCTTCTTTGCCTAGACCTTTAATGCGTACTCGTAAAATGGATTGCTGAATAATCCGTTCTGCCCAGCTGGTGCCCATGCCGAATGAGAATGTCACGAATGGTTGTTGCCCATTTGAGCTAAACAGCGTGTTGATTTCGTACTCGCAGGCCTGAATGCCATCGTAGGCTTCTTTTTCGGTGCGCTCTTTGGCGTAGCGTTCAGCATCGGGGATCTGGTATTCGGCGGCAATCGCTAAATTTTTCTCATAGGTTTTTAATACATACGGTGCAAGGGTTTGGTCGATATTGGGAATCGTTGTGCCGCCATATTGATGGCTGGCTACTTGCGCGATAATTTGCGCGGTAACGGCGCAGGCCACGCCCACTGATTTAGGGCTTTCGATCTTGGCGTTGCCCAGCCGGAAACCGTTTTGTAGCATGCCTTTCAAATCGACCAAGCAGCAGTTGGTAAATGGCAGAAACGGTGAGTAATCTAGGTCGTGAAAATGGATATCACCGCTGTTGTGCGCTTCCAAAATATCTTTGGGCAAAAAGGTGCTGGCAAATTGCTTGGAAACGATGCCAGCCATTAAGTCGCGCATCACCGGGAAAACATTGGCGTCTTTGTTTGCATTTTCAGTGGTGGCTTCCTTGTCAGTTTTATTCACTAGCCCCATCAGTTTGGCATGCAGCTCCGAGCCCTGTGCCCGAATACGATCGCGATCTGATCGGTACTGTATATATATACGTGCAACTTCCGGGTATTGCTCCATCAGCGCATCTTCAACGAGCTGCTGAATGGTAGGGATATCGAGTTGAGAGGGGGTTTTACTAAATAAATCAGCTTCAGTTAGCTTGCGGCATTCATCTTCCACGTAGGCGGTAATCTCTTCGGCCAACAGCTCCGGCTCTGGGTAGCGTGCTGCAGTTGCTGCACGGCGGCAGGCTTCAAAGATTTTGGCGCCGTCGTAAGCGGCTTTGGCACCATCGCGTTTGATGACTTTCAGCATGAGCTTGGCTTCCCCTGTAAACGGTGTGTATCGGCGCTAAATCGATGGCCGAACATTGATGCAAACATGCATGAATAAGCTGTCGCGCAGTTGAGTTGCGCGAAAAAGCGGGCGAGCCCATTCGCTCGCCCCAAGTGGCTCATTCAGCGGTATAACGCCCAAAATCGAGACAAACTCGGTTCTGCGCCGTAGTGGCTAAGTGCTGTTGCTGCAAGATTGGGGCGCTATTTCAAGCATGCAGTACGCAGCACTGGCGTTAATGCGTAAACACAATATATGGTGTTTTATATGCTTGGTGTGCGCTAAATATGTGGTTTTTGACCAGAATCAAATTCTGACTGACCGTTCCGAAAGCTGACATGATGTCGGCATTGATTCGTGTGTGAAGGGTCAAGTGTTTGGCCCTTTGTGCGGGTGACAAATGCAATGCTGAGTTTTGCGACTACTGGCGACAATGATATTCTTCGGCCTGTCTCGGGCAATCGTGGAATACGCTATGTTGCGGATTTGGAGTGTTTTTTTCGCTGTATTTGTCCTCATGGTCTGGCATTCTGTATGGGCGAGTGACAGTACTAACCGCGAGATCAACGGTGGTTTTACGCTGGAGCCCAATTCGGTACGTAAAAAAGCGGATGCGGTGTTGGCCTTAATGTCCTATTCCGTGATTCTGGATTTGGCCAGCAGCAGCCTCAATATGCAGAGTTCGAAAAGCGATGGTGAAAAATTGGTGATGAGCCAGTTGGGCGGCGGTGCAACGCTGAGCGATTCAGTTCCGCTTTATCTGGAGGGGGCGATTGCCTATAGCCGTTATGACCCGATGTTTGTGGCAAGCAATGGCGAACAATCGCGCTCCATTCCGATGAAATGGACAACGCTGTCGGCGATGGGCGGAGTGGGTTGGGATTTTCCATTGCGCGAAAATTTGGTTTTACGGCCGATTGTGAATTTCTCGCTCGGTACGGTGCAAAGCGATTTAAAAATTGCCAATTGGTTTTTAAATCAAAAATTTGATACGGAGTTCAATTTTTCCAATGGCGGCAGCATGAACGCCTTGGGTTATGGTGGGGCATTCATGCTGGATTACGAATTAGTGCAGCCCGAACATGAAATTGATATTGAGCTTCGTTATTCCGCCATGCATTTGGAAGGTTTTGCCAATGGCGGCAGTATAGATAGTCATGCCAATTCACAGACGGCCAATCTCTATACGCGCTACCGCGCTCCAACTGGTATTAATCTGTTTGCGCGACCTTTACGTTATGTGCTTGAGGCATCCCATTCTCGCTATTACGGCGATCAAGCTGGGCAGTTGGGTTTTGATTATTTATCAACCATCGGGACGGGCTTGGAAGTGGATTCCAGTGATTTGATTCCGCTGGTGACTCGGACGCGGTTTGTTGTACGGTATATGTTTGGGCCGGGGGTGGAAGGCGCCGGTCTGAGTATTGCTTGTAGTTTCTAGCGGGTATTGCCCTGTAGGGATCACGGGGCGATCCATTCAAGGCAATACCTTGCCGAGTATTACAGCATGTAGCGGGCCAGATCTTCATTGGCGGCAAGTCCGCCTAGTTTTTCCCGTACAAAGCTGGCATCGATATCAACGGTGCCACGTTTGGCTTCAAAAGACACATCTTCCAGCAGACGCTCCATGATGGTGTAGAGGCGGCGCGCGCCGATGTTTTCGGTGCTTTCATTCACCGACCAAGCCATTTGCGCCATCGCTTCAATGCCGTCATGAGTGAAGTTGACGGTAATCTCTTCGGTTGCCAATAGTGCCTGATACTGCTTTGCCAAGCAGGCATCGGTGCCGGTGAGAATAGTGGCGAAATCTTCCACGGTTAACGAGTTGAGCTCCACGCGAATTGGAAAGCGGCCTTGTAGCTCGGGGATCAAATCTGATGGTTTGGCCAGATGGAAGGCGCCGCTGGCAATAAATAGAATATGGTCGGTTTTGACCATGCCGTACTTAGTCGTTACCGTCGTGCCTTCGACTAATGGCAACAAATCGCGCTGCACGCCTTGGCGTGATACCTCACCACCACTGCCTTCCGAGCGTGTCGTCACTTTGTCGATTTCATCGATAAACACAATCCCGTTCTGCTCCACCGCTTTGAGCGCTTCAGCTTTAGCATCATCTTCGTTAACGAGTTTGGCGGCTTCTTCCTCGATTAAATGTTTCAGCGCATCGGTAACCTTCATTTTCTGGGTTTTGGTTTTTCCACCCATGGCGCCTTTAAACATTTGTTGCAATTGATTGGAAAAATCTTCCATTCCCGGTGGGCTGAATACTTCCATCGTCGGGGTGGCTGCAGCGACTTCGATATCGATTTCCTTGTCGTCAAATTTACCTTCGCGCAACATTTTGCGGAATTTTTGGCGGGTATCAGACATTGGGTCTTCACCATTGACGCTGCCATAGTTATTGTTGGTTGCAGGGGGGGGAGCAACACATCCAGAATACGGTTTTCGGCAGCGTCTTCGGCGCGTACACGATTGCGACTGATGGCCAGATCACGTACTTGCTTGATGGCGATTTCCATTAAATCGCGGATGATGCTGTCAACGTCTTTGCCGACATAACCGACTTCGGTAAATTTGGTGGCTTCCACTTTGATAAATGGCGCATCCGCTAGTTTGGCCAATCGGCGGGCAATTTCGGTTTTGCCGACCCCGGTTGGGCCGATCATCAGAATATTTTTGGGGGTGATTTCATGACGCAAGGGCTCGGCCACTTGCTGGCGGCGCCAGCGGTTACGCAGTGCAATCGCGACGGCTTTTTTGGCCGCGGCTTGTCCGACAATATGTTTGTCGAGTTCGTGAACAATTTCCTGTGGGGTCATTTGCGTCATGATTCATTCCTTTGATGCGGATAAGGGCTTACATCGGGGCGCTAGTGACGCATTTAAAGGTGCAAGAATGACATTTCCTTTGGGGCGCTCACTGTGCCAATTGTCTATAGTGGATTGCTAACCTTTAGATCAGGCTTGCTGTGAACGTAGATCGCTCCCCTTATCGACTTATTGCGTGGTTGCTGATACCCGGCGCGGGTTTACTTGGATTTGCGCTGTGGTTTTACTTTGCCGCCAGCAATGTGCTCATCGATGGGCGTTTAAGTGGTCAAGATCAGTTGGCGACGCTGCATATCGAGTTAGATGTATTGGGTATTTTGCTGGCGGGCTTGATCGTTATTGCTGTGGTCGCCATACCCCTGCTTATATTCTTTGTTTTGCAGAAAATGCAGCAACAGCAAGCCATTGCAATTCTGCCGGTATTGGGCCAAATGCCTGCCGATCAGGTGCGGCAACTGGATGGCCATTATGCATCCTTGCTGCTCGCCATTCAGCCGATTTTGCAGCGGCAGGTGCAAACGATTGCCGAGCTGAACAATAAAAATGAGCTCTTTGCCGATGCTTTAGATGAGATTAACGATATTGGTTTGCAGTTACGCCGTTCAGAACGGCGTTGGGGGCTTGCACTGAATGCAACTGGCGATGGTATTTGGGAGTGGGGCGCAGAGAAAAACGTCTGGTATTTCTCCCCACGCTGGAAGCAGATGCTGGGCTATCAGGAGGATGAGTTACCCAATCTGGGGCAGACCTTTTATCAGCTGATGCATCCTGATGATGTGGAAGTTGTGCACCAACAATTTACGCAATTTATCCAAATCCGCGATTCAGCCGCCGATATGCTGTTTGAGGCAGAATTTCGAATGCAGCATAAGCAAGGGCAATGGCTCACCATGTTATCGCGTGCGGTAGCCGATCGTGATCAGGAAGGCCGAATTCTGAGTGTGGTTGGGGCGCAAACCGATGTGACCGAGCAACGAAGGGCGACCGCAG
Organism: Chitinibacter fontanus; assembly: GCF_013423785.1. Lineage (NCBI taxonomy): Bacteria > Pseudomonadati > Pseudomonadota > Betaproteobacteria > Neisseriales > Chitinibacteraceae > Chitinibacter > Chitinibacter fontanus. The sequence goes on along the minus strand of NZ_CP058952.1, from coordinate 1,109,920 downwards.
AATTATCCTGTGCGAAAGAAGCGGCTGAAGAGGCGGTCAATCAATTGCGAGGCGCACAGCTGCAAATCATTGAATCCGAAAAACTGGCCGCACTGGGGGCCTTGGTGGCCGGGGTGGCGCACGAGGTTAATACGCCCTTGGGGATCGCGCTAACTGCAGCATCGACACTGAATAGTGAATCGCAACAAGTGTTGAGCCTAGTAGAAGCTGGGCATTTAAAGAAGAATGATTTGCAACAATATCTAGCCATTGCCCAAGAGGCTTCGCAGTTGATTTTGCGGCATTGTGACAATGCGGCAGCGCTGATTCGTAGTTTTAAAAATATCTCGGTGGATCAAACCTCGGAGGTGATTCGTGAGTTTGATTTGGGTCTGTATCTGGATGAAATCTTACAATCGCTGAAGCCTAGCTTGAAACATACCCCCCATCAAATCGAATTGGCTTGCCCGGCCGGTTTGTTTGTCCACACCTATCCGAGTGCATTTACGCAGATTATTAATAATCTGGTTCAAAACGCGATGTTGCATGCTTTTATGCCGGATCAGCGGGGCTTGATAGTGATTCAGGTAACCCAGCAGGGCACTGATAGGGTGGAAGTTCGTTTTATGGATAACGGCGTGGGAATTGCGCCAAGTGTACGAGCAAAAGTATTTGAGCCGTTCTACACTACAAAGCGGGGGCAGGGCGGTAGCGGTCTAGGAATGAGTATTGTGCATAATCTGGTCGTTGCCCAACTCAAAGGCATGATAAGCATTGAAGAAACGCCCGGCGGCGGTGCAAGTTTTGTGATTGTTTTTCCCCGTGTCTTATAGGGAGACGTAATAAAAATGAATATGCTCGACGATGACAACTGGCTTGAAGACGATACGCAAGACGATGCGGTCAGCAAGATCGAGCCGTGGAATGTCCTGGTAGTTGATGATGAGCCCGATATTCATCATGTTACCAAGCTAGCCTTATCCAATATTGATTTTTTGAAGCGCCCGCTCAATATCTTGTCGTGCTATTCAGGGCGAGAGGCGCTCGATTTGCTGGCCGCGCGGGATGATATTGCGCTGGTCTTGCTCGATGTGGTCATGGAAACCGAAGATGCAGGTCTGATCGTCGCTCGTGAAATTCGGGAAACCTTAAATAATCACCATATTCGTATTATTTTGCGTACCGGCCAGCCCGGTGTGGCACCCGAACGGCATGTAATTGAAAACTACGATATCAACGATTACAAAGCCAAAACTGAACTGACGCGCGATAAATTGTACACATCAGTGCTGGGTACTTTGCGCTCTTACAACGACATTATGCTGATTGAGCATCAACGCCGTCAGTTGGATGCCAACCGACGCGGTTTGATGAAAGTGGTTGATGCCACTACCAGTATTTTTCGGCAGCAATCAATTCAGCAGTTTGCTCAGGGCGTGCTTGAGCAACTGCAGTCATTGCTGTTCTTTGAGCAAGACGCTTTGTATTTGGTGGTTAATGGGGGTATGGCGGCATTAACCCATGATAATGATCTTATGGTGATGTATGCCACAGGGGGGTATCAGAAGTATTGTGGCCGCCCACTTGGGCAAACCGAGCTAAGCCGTCTGCAGCCTTCGATTGATTTGGCCATTTCCCAGCAGCACAGCGTTTTTGCTAGCGATCACTTTGTTGGGTTTTTCTTATCGCCGCATGGCCCGATCAATTTATTGATTATTGATGGGCCAGTGGAGCTGTCGCATCCAGATGCCAACCTGATCGATTTATTCTGCAAAAATGTCTCGATTGCCTATGAAAACCTGATGCTGAACAAGGAAATTGAGGATACGCAACGCAGTATCATTTATCAGCTGTCGGAGGTGATCGAAAATCGCTCCAAGGATACCGGCAAGCACATTCATCGGATGGCCGAGTTTTCCTATGTGATGGCGCTTGAATTGGGCTTGAGTGAGGAAGAGGCGCAAATTATTCGCGCTGCGAGCCCTTTGCACGATATTGGTAAAGTGGGGATTCCCGATAAAGTGCTCAATAAACCCGGCCCTCTCGATAGTGCAGAGCGTGCCGTGATGGATACTCATGCGCAGCTTGGGTATGACATGTTGCGTGAGTCCAAGCCCCGTATTTTGAAAATGGCATCAATTATTGCTTACCAGCATCACGAAAAATGGGATGGCAGTGGTTACCCACGCCAGCTCAAAGGCGATGAAATTCATATTTCTGGGCGAATTATTGCGTTGGCGGATGTATACGATGCACTTACGCACGCGCGCTGTTACAAAGACCCGTGGCCACGCGATCAAGTTTTGGAGACCATTCGTGCGGGCTCCGGTCAGCATTTTGACCCTACTGTTGTTGAGGCATTTTTCCGCTGCTTGCCAAGAATTGAGGAAATTCGGCAGACATTAACTGATCATTAAGCCGTTTCGTCTGCTGTTTAGGGGTAAAATGGGTGAATTACTGCCGTAATTCGCCCATTTTCTATTTGGCTAAACGATATGACTAAAGACTACCTTGAACGTACGCTTTCTGCCCGTGTGTATGACGTGGCGATTGAATCTCCGCTGGAGTTCGCGCCGAATTTATCACGCCGAATTGGTAATCATGTTTACTTCAAGCGTGAAGACATGCAGCCGGTGTTTTCGTTCAAGATTCGTGGCGCTTATAACAAAATGGTGCAATTGAGCCGAGCTACGCTGGATCGTGGAGTGGTGGCCGCTTCGGCTGGTAATCATGCGCAAGGCGTGGCCTTGGCCGCACAACACTTGCAATGCCGTGCCACCATCGTGATGCCAGCAACAGCTCCGCGCATCAAAGTAGATGCAGTATCTCGTCGCGGCGCAGAAGTGGTGCTGGTTGGCGAGTCATACTCCGACTGCTATGAGCATGCTACTAAGCTAGCGGCAGAAACCGGTGCAACCTTTGTGCATCCCTATGACGACCCCGATGTGATTGCTGGGCAAGGTACGGTGGCGATGGAAATTTTACGTCAACACCCCGATCCATTACACGCGGTATTTATTCCCGTCGGCGGCGGTGGTTTGCTGGCAGGGATGGCTGCGTATATCAAGCGCCTGCGCCCCGATGTCAAAGTAATTGGCGTTGAGCCGACCGATGCCAATGCGATGTATTTGTCTCTGAAATTAGGTGAGCGTATTACGCTGCCTCAGGTGGGTATTTTTGCCGATGGCGTGGCGGTTAAGCAGGTGGGCGAAGAGACTTTCCGCTTGTCACAAGAGTTTGTCGACGATGTGATCTTGGTCGATACCGATGCCATGTGCGCGGCAATTAAAGATGTGTTTGAAGATAATCGCTCAATTTTGGAGCCGGCTGGAGCCTTGGCGATTGCTGGCATGAAAGCATGGGCTGCCCGCGAGGGAGTGCAGGGACAAACACTGATCGCGATTGCCTCGGGTGCCAATATGAATTTTGACCGCTTGCGCTATGTGGCCGAGCAGGCCGAAATGGGTGAGCAGCGCGAAGCGATTATGGCCGTGACCGTGCCAGAGCAGCCGGGTAGTTTCCGCAAGTTTTGTAGTTTGATCGGCGCGCGCAATGTTACCGAATTTAACTATCGCTATGGCTCAGATACTCAAGCGCACGTGTTTGTGGGGCTTTCGATTCAGCAGCGTAGTGAAGTGGTGGAATTAATCGAAAAACTCGCCGCTGAAGGCTTGCCTGCGCTCGACTTAACCGATAACGAAATGGCTAAGTTGCATATTCGTCATTTGGTGGGTGGCCAAGCGCCACAGGCCTTGCACGAACGAGTGATCCGCTTTGAGTTTCCAGAGCGACCAGGTGCATTGCTCAATTTCCTTGATGGCATGAGTGACAACTGGAATATTTCCTTATTTCATTACCGTAATCACGGTGCTGATTACGGACGGGTGCTCGTGGGTATTCAGGTGCCACCGGCAGATGATACACAATTTCAGGATTTTCTATCCCGACTGGGTTATCCATACTGGATTGAAACTGAAAATCAGGCTTATCAGCTCTTTTTGGGATCAAATTGAGACACTCTGGGCGAGCAGGCTGACCTTAGGCTGAATTGAGCGCTAAAGTATGACGCTAACATCGTGCGGCAGCCTCTTTCTGACTAGGAGTGAACATTGCATTTGATTTTGGCTTTTCTGCGGCGCTATTTTGTATTTTTTGGCGTCATGCTGGTCGGCGCTATTGTGATCGCTGCATGTGCACTATTGGTCCAGAAGCAGATGCGCAGCGCATCACTCGAGCGTCTGAAAGTGATTGCAACTGGCCAGGCCGGTCAGTTGGAAGATCGGCTGGTTCAGCAACAGGAAGTATTACTGGGCTTACAAGCAGCGCTCACCCTCAACCCCAATCTGGATCGCCTGCAGTTTTATAATCTGTTGCTACAAAGCAATGTCATGTACCGCCAGCCCAGTTTGCTGGCGGTTGGCTTAGCCAGACCGGTCGCATTGCAGGATATTCCCGACCATATTGCCAGAGTTCGTGCCGATCGGCGTGTGGCACCTTTGGCCTATCAAAAATACCAGCCAGCGCCATTGACCGAGCGTAAGCCGCTGCTGCTGGAGCATTTATATCCAATTAATCGCCTGACCGAACAATTAATCGGCAGCAATCTTGCCGAAGCTGCATCGCTCAAAGAAGGCTTGGAAATCGCTCGTGATAGTGGGCGTATGCTGGCCAGCCCAGCGTTTCATCTTAATGGGCATGATGAAAGTATATTCTGCCTTTATGCACCGATTTATGACGCCAATTTACCGATCGAGCCCACTGTAGCTGAGCGCCGCGCCCATCATGCGGGCACCGTATTGGCCTATATTCGGCTGGATGAATTTGTACGCCCGATGAGCAAAATGACCGCGGGCTATAGTGTGAGCTGGCGCTTATTTGATCAGGGTTATGCGCTGCAAACCTGGCGCCAAGAACACCGTGCTAGCGAGGTCATGGAAAGTGATCTGGATGAGTTAACCCCAATCAAGCAGACCATTGCTGCTTTAGTGCATTTACCTGGTCGGCAGTGGCGGATTGAGTTTCACGCGCACGAGGAGATTATTTCCGAGCATGATGATGAATGGATCATGCTGGCCATGGGTTTTGCTATGCTGTGCGTCTTGTTGGTTGCCGCCATGATGCAGTTTTTGTATCTGTCACGGCAGTGGTCATTGCAAATGCTGCTTAAAGCGCGTGGCGATGAAAGCAATCGTCATCAACAAGCACAATTGCTGGCTCAAGTGGTACAGGAGAGTCACGATGGGCTGGTGCTGCGCCAGCCGGATGGCAAAATTATCTACGCCAATGACACTGCTCACGAGCTATTTTCTGCCTCCAGCAATAATTTACTGGGGCGCTATGATGTGTTGCTAAGCCAATCCGAGCTGGGTGATCTGGCGCACCCCTTGAGTTTTAGTACCACCTTCCCGCGTCATTCCCCGCACGCCAAACATTTGGACGTGATGCTGCAACCGCTGCGGAATGAATTACTACAGCCCATTGCGATGGCCATGATCGTGCGCGATGTGTCGCTGAACTACGCGGAAACTCAGGAGCTGAAGGACTCGCATCATCGTTTACAGGAAATGGTTGATTTATCCAGTGATTGGTTCTGGGAGCAGGATGCCGATTCCCGCTTTACCATGGTAACTGGCGGCTTCTTCTCGCGTTTTGATGTGACCCCTGCTTATTTCTTGGGTAAACATCGCTGGGATTTAGGCTCTGGCGGCTTAAGCCAAGAGCAATGGGATGAGCATCGTGCTATTTTGGCCGCTCGGCAGGCCTATCGCGATTTTGAATACACCTCGGTATTGGGGCGCGACACCATTATTGTTAGTGTTTCAGGCTTTCCGTTCTACGATGATGACGACAATTTCCTCGGTTATCGTGGCACGGGTCGTGACGTAACCGGTATCCGTATGGCACAGAAAGCGCTAATTTCTGAGCAGCAACGTGCTCAAGCAACGCTGGAATCGATTGCAGATGGGGTCATTACCACTGATATTTTTGGCCGGGTTGATTACCTCAACCCAGTGGCGTCTTCGCTGGTGGGCTGGGAGTTAAGCTCTGCTCGCGGCCAGATGCTGTCGGCGATTTATCAGTCAGTTGATCGACAAACCCGTTTGCCATTGCCGGATTTGGTGGCCGAGGTATTGAGTGATGGCGGCGAATATCACGGCGCCCGGCGCAGTGTGTTGCTGAATAAATTTGGTTTGAATTTCCAAGTGGAAGAATGCGCTGCGCGTATTCGGGATGAGCACTCACGTACCATCGGGGCGGTACTGGTATTCCGTGATATTAGCAACTGGCGGGAAATTGAAGATAGAGCTGAGTTGGATGTTTGATAGGGTATATTCAGAAAAATCTCTATTATTAAGAGCTTGCAGAATATACCCTAGTTATTTGGGCTTAGTCGGCTAGGCCTTCAAACAATTTAGTTGATAAGTAGCGCTCACCAAATGATGGAATGATCACCGCAATCAATTTGCCGGCATTTTCAGGGCGTTTGGCGACTTCAATCGCGGCCCATGTGGCGGCACCAGCAGAAATTCCTGACAAAATCCCTTCTTGGGTTGCCAATGCACGGGCGGTGCTGAATGCATCGTCATTGCTGACCCGAATTACTTCATCGTAAATACTGGTATTGAGCACGCCCGGTACAAAGCCTGCGCCAATTCCTTGAATCGGGTGCGGGCCTTTGGGGCCGCCGCTTAATACGGGGCTGGCATCCGGCTCAACTGCGATTGCTTGGAAGGATGGTTTTTTCGCTTTGATCACTTCGGCAATGCCGGTAATCGTGCCGCCGGTGCCGACACCTGCGACCAAAATATCGATCTGGCCATCGGTGTCTTCCCACAATTCAACCGCGGTGGTGTTGCGGTGAATTTCCGGATTGGCTGGATTTTCGAATTGTTGCGGCAGGAAATAATTAGCATTTTCTTCGACTAGCGCTTTGGCTTTGGCAATTGCGCCGCCCATGCCATCTGGGCCGGGAGTCAAGATTAGCTCGGCGCCGTAGCCACGCAATAAGGCGCGACGCTCTTTTGACATGGTTTCTGGCATCGTCAATACCAGCTTGTAGCCGCGCGCCGCGCAAACCATCGCCAAACCAATGCCAGTATTACCCGAGGTTGGCTCAACGATCACCGTGTCTGGGCCGATTTTACCGGCCGCTTCAGCGGCATCAATCATGCTCACCGCGATGCGGTCTTTCACCGAATGCGATGGATTCATGTATTCCAGTTTGGCCACAATCGTTGCGCCACCATCATTGATACGGTTTAAACGCACGAGCGGGGTGTGGCCGATCAGTTCGGTGACATTATTTGCGATTTTCATACGTCCATCCTTAGCTTGAATTGAGGGATAATCAGGGAATTGTAGTCTTACTTGCCGCACCGATAGAAGTAACTCTTGCTTTTAAGGAAAGAAGAGACAGCTCTATGGCGCGGGCCTGCTTCGATCTAAGTGGAAGTCAGGTTGGTCAATCATTGCGCTGGGGTTATGCAGCGCCTATCGCTTTGCGGATGGCGGCTAGATTAAGGAAGAAGTATGCAAATTTATCGCGTGGGTGGCGCAGTGCGCGACCGTTTGCTGGGCTTGCCGGTCAAAGATATCGATTGGGTCGTGGTCGGCGCTACGCCGGAGCAAATGCTCTCGCTCGGCTATCAGCCGGTGGGCAAAGATTTTCCGGTCTTTTTGCATCCAGATACTCATCAGGAGTATGCGCTGGCGCGTACCGAGCGTAAAAGCGGTCATGGCTATACTGGCTTTGTGGTGCACGCTAGCCCTGAAGTGACGCTGGAGGAAGACCTGCTACGCCGCGATTTAACCATCAATGCGATGGCTCAGGGCGACGATGGTGCGATTATTGACCCCTACCATGGCCAAGCCGACTTAGCGGCTAAAGTACTGCGCCATGTCTCACCTGCATTTGCCGAAGACCCGGTACGGATTTTGCGCCTCGCTCGGTTTGCCGCCCGCTTTGGCTTTAGCACTGCGCCCGAGACAATGGCTTTGATGCAGCAAATGGTCGCCGATGGCGAAGTCGATCATCTGGTACCCGAGCGGGTCTGGCAAGAATTGGCCAAAGGTCTGATGGAAGACAAGCCCAGCTTGATGTTTGCCGCACTGCGCGAATCTGGCGCGCTATCGCGCATCGCACCGGAAATCGATGCTCTGTGGGGCGTGCCGCAACGCGCCGATTATCACCCTGAAGTCGATACTGGCCTGCATACGATGCTGGTGCTGGATTATGCTGCGGCGCAAGGCTGGCCGCTGGCGACGCGTTTTGCTGCGTTATGCCATGACTTGGGTAAGGCCAAAACCCCCGCCGATATATTGCCGCGCCACATTATGCATGAAGAGCGTGGAGTGCCTCTGGTTGAGGCTTTATGCCAGCGGCTTCGTGTGCCCGCCGAGTGTCGCGATCTGGCGCTGATGACCTGTCGAGATCACACATTGGTGCATACCGCTGAGCAATTGCGTGCCGAAACAGTACTCAAGCTATTTTTGCGCTGCGATGCCTTTCGCCGGCCGGAGCGATTTGGCCAAATGCTAGATGCGTGCGTCGCTGATGCGCGTGGCCGTTATCAGTTTGAAACCGTCGCTTACCCGCAAGCGGATTATTTGTTGCGCTTATTAGCGGTGGCCAATGCTGTCAATGCGGGGCAGATTGCGCAGCAATGCGAAAATAAGACCCAAATACCGCAAGCAGTAGAACAGGCGCGTATTACGGCAATCAGTATGGCGATTAAAGTAGGTGGTTGATTTTTGGTTATAGATTGATACCACTTTGCTTTGATTGTTTAAGTTGAGATGCCTTGTTGAGTGTTGATCTAACTGGCTTTGTGGCGCATCTCACTTTTTGCCGTGGGGCGGCTACCTAGATTTATGCGTGTTCTGGTATTATCTGCTCCAGATTTTGAACCTGTGTTTGACGCTTAAACATCATACGCAGTGAGGTTCTAAACCACCGAAGTAAAGTCAGCCTAAGGCTGGCTCAATGTTGCGCACATCGAGGGCTTCGGCTCTTGATTTTATGAACCGGCCTTTGGGTCGGTTTTTTTTTGCCAATGATTCAGAATATGGCTGTTTCGAAGTTGTACTTTTACACAGACTTGCTGCTAACCCGTATCCCATGGCACTAGCGGATTTGTATTTGCGCTGGCTCGCCTGTTTAGTTGATTTTTCCTGCCGTTTTCTTTTAATGCATTGAAATAATTAGGAAATTTGTTTTATTTGCGTGAAGATTACCGTGCGTTAGCTCGAAATTTAAGTCGTAAAAAGCATTCTTAGTCGCTTGGTTGTGTCTGTGTGATGTCGCTCACATAGGCGATGCTTACATTTGTTTGATGTTCCAATTACGTTAAAACGATGTTAAAAATGGCGACATCATGTTTCGAGGGTCGCTCATTTGTCGATCTATCAGCTTAAATCTGCATTCCAATCTCTGTTGCGCCCAACCGTGGTGCAATTAGCCAAACTGGGCGTCACTGCCAATAGCGTGACGCTGACCGCGATGCTGTTGTCGATTGCGCTAGGCGTGTTGTTGGTCTGTACGACCGTCGCGATGTTTAATCTGCATAACCTGCAACTGGTTTGGCTGCTTCTCCCTGTATGGCTATTTTTACGCATGGCGCTCAATGCCATTGATGGCATGTTGGCGCGCGAGCATCAGCAAAAATCGCATCTAGGTGCAATTTTGAATGAAGTAGGTGATGTTGTTTCCGATTTAGCGCTGAGCATTCCATTTGTAGTATTGGCTTGGCGTTTCGATGACTTAGTGGCCACCCTGCTGATGTGTTCCGTCTTACTGGTCGCATTATTAACTGAGTTTATTGGGGTGCTCGGCCCGATGTTAGGTGCATCCCGTCGCTATGATGGGCCGTTGGGCAAAAGCGATCGTGCATTTATGTTTGGTGCTGTGGCGCTAGCCTATGGTTTGGGCTGGATTTCCGCTGGCGTGACGGTGCTAAGCTGGGTGTTTGGCGTGGCCTTATTGCTGTCGTTGCTAACCTGCTGGAATCGGATTCGCGCGATGTTGGCCGAGGTGAACCATGCCTGATTTGATAGCACAAATGGCGCCGCAATTGCGCTGGGCGCTGATTGCCGTGTTCGCGCTACTAGTCATTGCAAGCACTACGATTGCGATTCTCGGTATGCGTTATCCCGCTAAAGATTGGCGTGAACTCAAAGCGCGGATTAACACCTGGTGGTGGATTGTGCTGGTATTTTCGCTCACCTTGCTGGGCCAGCTGCAACTGGCGCTGGCGGTGTTTGGCTTCATCAGCTTTCTGGCGTTTAAAGAATATCTAACATTATCAAATACTCGACAGGCCGATCATGTCGTGCTGTTCTGGGCGTATCTGGCGATTCCGCTGCAATACTTTTGGATCGGGATTTCGTGGTACGGCATGTTTGTGTTGTTTATTCCGGTGTATATGTTGCTGCTGTTGCCGATGCGCATGGTGCTTATTGGCGAAACCAAAGGCTTTCTCAAATCCGCTTCGTCTTTGCATTGGGGCTTGATGATTTGCGTGTTTAGCCTCTCGCATCTGGCTGCCTTGCTGACCTTGCCCGGTTCGCCTGCAGAAGGCGCGAAACTGGTGTTTTTCTTGGTCGCTTTAACGCAAGCCAACGATGTGGCGCAGTATTTATGGGGCAAATCGATTGGTCGGCGCAAAGCCAGCCCAACGGTCAGCCCGAATAAAACCTTGGGTGGCTTACTCGGCGGCATTTTCACGACTACCCTGCTCGCTTGGCTTATTGCGCCGTATTTGACGCCACTGTCACCGCTGTATGCGGCGTGTGCTGGCTTGCTGATCGGAACGATGGGCTTTATTGGCGATATCGTGATTTCGGCTGTGAAGCGCGATTTGGGTGTCAAGGATTCGGGTACGCTGCTGCCGGGGCATGGCGGGATTTTAGATCGCCTCGATTCGCTAACCTACACCGCGCCGCTGTTTTACCACTTTATCCGCTACCTCTATTTCTAATAGTTAAGGCAAAAGCATGCATGCTGCGTTGTCACGACCTTGCCGTACTCGATGTACTGTCTACGGCCGCACGCCTTGACTGTATGCCTTTGGATTTCGCAACATTTTGAACGTTGCATTGCTCGGCAACTAGGAGGGGCATGCTAAACCTCAGAACCTTATTTGTCCTGCTGGTCGCGCGCCCAGTGGTCAAGCTGTGGCTCGGGCTCACCGTGCGCAATCCCGACCGCTTGCCCCACCAAGGGCCAGCGATTGTGATCGCCAATCACAATAGTCACCTCGATATTCTGACGCTGTATTCACTATTTGATTTAAAAGACATTCCTAACGTGCGCCCCGCTGCCGCAGCCGATTATTTCCTGCGCAACCGAGCGATGGCGTGGTTTGCGACCAAAGTGGTGGGGATTATTCCAGTGCAGCGCGGTGGCGCAAAAAAAGGCAGCGATCCGCTGGCAGGGTGCCGCGAAGCTTTGCAGCAAGGCAAGGTGTTGATTCTATTTCCAGAAGGCACGCGCGGCGAGCCTGAGCAATTGTCTGAAATTAAATCGGGCCTGTGGTATTTGGCGCAGGAGTTTCCAGAGGCTCCGATTGTGCCGGTGTATATGCATGGCCTTGGCCGCGCGATGGGGCGTGGGCAGTGGCTGCCAATACCGTTTTTTGTTGATGTTGCGATTGGCCGCGTATTGCCGTGGCGGCCTGAGCGCCCTTTATTTAAAACCGAAATTACCGAGCAGTTTCAATATTTACGCAAGAAAGTCGTTCCCACACAGGAGTAATGTTTGATGCGTCAAATCCGTGAATGCCAGGAAAGTCAGTTTTCATCGTTTGATCAACACGGGATTTTCTACCGCCACTGGCCTGCTGCGGGCGAGGGTGGAGCACGGCGGGCGGTGGTGCTGCTGCATCGCGGGCACGAGCACTCCGGCCGTGTGCAGCATATCGTCGATGAGTTGGGTTTGGACGACGCCGCTTTCTTTGCATGGGATGCGCGCGGACACGGTCGCAATGAAGGGCAACGCGGCTATTCGCCGAGTTTAGCCAGCACGGTGCGCGATCTGGATTGCTTTATTAAACACATCAGCAACACGCATGGTTACGCGATCAACGACATGATCGTCATCGCGCAGAGTGTCGGTGCGGTGCTAGCCAGTACATGGGTGCACGACTACGCGCCCAATATCCGCGCGCTGGTGCTGGCTGCGCCAGCATTTAAAGTGAAGCTGTACGTGCCCGCTGCGCGTACCGGTATCGCGCTAATGCAAAAACTGCGCGGGCAGTTTTTTGTTAATTCCTATGTGAAAGCCAAGTTTCTCAGCCACGACCCTGAGCGCATCGCTAGTTATGACAATGATCCGCTGATCACGCGCCCGATTGCATCGCATATTTTGCTGTCTTTGTACGAAACCGCCGAGCGCATTATTGACGACGCGGGCGCGATTACTGTGCCGACGCAAGTATTGATTTCGGGCGCGGATTTTGTCGTGCATCACGCCCCTCAGCACGCGTTTTATGATCGACTGGGTTCGAGTGTGAAAGAAAAACACGTCCTTGATGGTTTTTATCACGATACGCTGGGTGAGCTGGAGCGCGAAAAAGCATTTGCGCTGATTCGTAGTTTTATCGCTAAGGTCGATGCAGGGGTATTGCCTGTAGATCTAATCAGCGCTGACCAGCAGGGCTATACCTATAATGAGTATCGTGCCCTGCAGCAGCCTTTGAGTCTGCTCAGCCCCAAACGCTGGGAGTTTGGCATCACCCGCCGCACTTTGGGTAGCATCGGCAAATTGTCGGGCGGCATTCAATTGGGCTGGCAAACTGGTTTTGATTCGGGCTCGACGCTCGATTATGTGTACCGCAATCAGGCGCAGGGCATCACGCCGCTGGGCAAACTGGGCGATAGAGCGTATCTGGATTCGGTCGGCTGGCGCGGAATTCGCCAGCGCAAAATCCATTTGCAGGAATTGATCGGCGACGCGGTGCGCAGTTTGTATCTGGCGGACAAACCGGTGCGGATTGTCGATATTGCCGCTGGGCATGGGCGCTATATTCTCGACGCACTGGAGGGTTTGCCATTTGATAGCGTGTTGCTGCGCGATTACAGCGATATCAACGTCAAAGCTGGGCAAGCCATGATTACGCAGCGCGGCTTGAGCGATAAGGCGCGTTTTGCGCAAGGCAACGCGTTTGATCGCGATAGTTTGGCGAATTTAGATCCCAAGCCGACGCTCGCCGTGGTGTCGGGTTTGTACGAATTATTCCCAGAAAACCAAGGCATTCGTGATTCGCTCGCGGGTTTGGCGGCCGCATTGCCCGAAGGCGGTTATTTGGTTTATACCAATCAGCCGTGGCACCCGCAGCTCGAAATGATTGCCCGCACGCTCACTAGCCATAAAGACGGCAAAGCGTGGGTAATGCGCCGTCGCACGCAGGCCGAAATGGATCAATTGGTCGCGCAAGCGGGGTTTGAGAAAATCGAGCAGCGGATTGATGAGTGGGGAATTTTTACCGTTTCGATTGCACAGCGTAAAATCGCGGCAACGGTCGCCAGTTCAAGCACTCGCGACGCTCTGGGCGAAGTGACGCCCTAAATTTGAAGCCCGCCCAAAGCGGGCTTTGCAAAGGATTTTTATGAATCAAAAACACATCAACGAGCTATTTGAAATCATCGCCGACGGCAGTCTGGATGCCGAGGATATTGCGGCGATGGCGGCTGAAGTCGTTAAGGCGCAAGCCGATGCGGCGGCGTATTTGCTCGAAGACGCTGAGTCGCAATATCAGGAGTCGTATCCACTGCCATTGTGGGAATGGGTGCTGCTGGAGCAGCTTGAAGGCGGGCTGATTTTCCATGCGCCGACCATCGACACGCTGTACGCGCAAATTGTGGATGCTTTTGGCGACGATGAACTTGATCTGACGGTGGCCGATTTGGCTGGGCTTGATGCTGCTGCTGCGCTGACCAAGATTCAGGATGAGCTTGCGCCAACGTATAGCCTGGTGAATTTCAGCGTGTCGGTGGCGGGCGAGCAGCAGTTGGTGCTAGTGCGGACTGCGAAGCTGGAGCGTTTCTTTGAGCTGGCTTCTGCTTTGGGCCTCTCGGCTGCGGCGAGCGTCTAGTCGCGCTATGCCCAGCAATACATGCCGATGTATTGCTGGGTAATTTATATTAGTTCTAGTTGCTGTTGATATACCCCCTTCATTTTCTTGGGCTGGTTTCGTATCCATGCAAAATTCTTCCTCGTCTCGCGTACTACCTTGGCGCTCCGCCATCTTCTGGCTCCTCTTCGCCGGCCCCGCTTTTTTTCTGTTTTATGGCAATGCCAATCAATACGCCGCCAGTTTGCCGTCCGATCAGGTCGGCAATATTGTGTTTGCGTGGGAGCGTGACGCAATTCCATTTTGGCCGTGGAGTATCGTGCCGTACTGGTCGATTGATCTGATGTTCGGGTTTTCGCTGCTGCTGTGCGCCAATAAAGATGAAGTACGCACGCAAGCGCTGCGCTTAATGCTGGCGACGCTGTTATCGTCGATCTGCTTTGTGTTGTGGCCGCTGCGCTTTGGTTGGGATAGGCCAGCGGTCGACGGTTTGTTTGGCGCGATGTTTGCGGCGCTCGGGCAAATTGATCAGCCCTTTAATCAGGCTCCATCGTTGCATATCAGTTTGTTGCTGATTATCTGGCTGCGGTTTGCTGCCTTTTTGCGCCATCCGCTGGCGCGAGCCATCTTGCATCTCTGGTGCTTCCTAATAGGTATCTCCGTTTTAACCACATGGCAGCATCATTTCATTGATATACCCACTGGTTTTGCGTTGGGGTTGCTGGTTTGCTACCTCTTGCCGATGCCGCCGTTAAGCTGGCAACTCAGCGCGCAATGGCGTGCTCAATTAAGTGCCATGCAGCAAGTGCGGGCGCGGCAATTGGCGCTTCGTTATGCTTTGGCTGGGGTGAGCATGGCTGCGTTTGCCCTGCTGCTGCAAGGTTGGGCTTGGCTGCTGGCGTGGCCTGCAGTGGCGATGCTGATTGTGGCGGCTGCATATGGTGGCTTGGGACCGGTGGCGTTGCAAAAATACGCTGGCGTCAGTAGTTTGGCGGTGCGCTGGCTGACCGCGCCATACCAGCTTGGTGCTGCGCTTAGTCGGATGTATTTCTTGCGGCAAGTGCCGCCAGCGGTCGAGGTGGCGGAGGGGGTTTGGTTGGGCTCGATGAGCGCTGCACGCGATCCCCAGTTTGTTGCGGTGCTGGATTTATGCGCCGAAATTCCGCGTCAGGCGCACCCTACTGCGGTGTACCACAATTTACCATTACTTGATTTATTGCCGCCTAATGCTGAGGAGATTGCCCAAGGTGTGGCGGCGATTGAGTCATTGCGGGCTCAAACTGCGGGGCCGCTGCTGGTGCATTGCGCGCTGGGTTTTTCACGTAGCGCGACCATCATCGCTGCTTGGCTGGTTCAGACTGGCCGCGCCAGCGATATTGCCGCCGCAATTGCACAGATTAGCCAGCTTCGCGCCGTTCGGTTACGGGCGGGGGAGATTCACTGGGCGGTAGAAGGAGTAGGGCGATGAGCCCGCTGACGCAGGCTGATCAGCGCCATGCCGCGGTGATGGCCGCATTGCTAAAAAGCAGTGCATGGCTGATGCTGCCCACATTGTTACATCAACTATTTGGCCGTCAGCAGTCCGTGCCAGACTATCTGGGTTTGTCGGTGGCGGTGCTGCAATTTTTCTGGGGCTGGCGCTGCCTGTTTGATGGCTATTTATTCGCCGCTGTAGCGCAGCAAAGCCTTGATGAAACCGCATTAGATCAAATGTTATGGCTGATTTTTGGTCGTGCAAAGCATCCACCCTTGAGTATGCTGCAGCGTTTACAAGGAGCGCGTCGGGTATGGTGCTGGTTTTTGGGGTTTACGCTGGCTTATTGGCTCACGCAGGCATTTGGATAAGCAACTAGCAGGCTATCGACGTGCTGAGGCAGTGCAGGCGCCGAAGCAAGGCGATTTCTGCCGGACTGTTTGGCTTGATACAGCAGCATATCGGCTTGTTGTAGCGTATGTTCCAGCGGGGTGTTGAGTTGGCGCTCTACCAAGCCACCGCTGATGGTGATTTGAATTTGAGTATTAAACAGCTGCAGAGAGCGAATTGCATCGAGGATTTTTTCACCGACCACCAGCGCTTGCTCAAGTGGCGTATCGGGTAATAACAAAACAAACTCTTCACCGCCCCAGCGCGCGACTAGATCGCTGCAGCGGAGTAGTGTGATAATTTTCTCGGCTGTTTTTTGTAAGACCTCGTCGCCGATGGCGTGCCCAAACTGGTCATTGATTGATTTGAAGTGGTCAATATCTAAAAATAAAACCGAGCACGGACGTTGGTGTCGATCCGCTGTGTAAATAGCCTTGGCGGCTTCGGTTTCAAAGGCTCGGCGATTATAGAGGCCTGTCAGCGGGTCTTGTGTGGCTAGCCGTGCCAATTCCTTGTTTGCATGCTCAAGCATCATGGTGCGATTGCTCACAATTTCTTCCAGATTCTCATTCGCTTTGCGTAGCAACAGCTCGTGATCCTGCATATTACGCAGGGTGGCGACCAGCGTTGTTACGTCGCTAAGTATGGTTAGAATGCGGGCGCTACCATCTGGGGCATGAAAAGTTTTAAACGCTGAATGAACGAATAACACACGGCCATCACGGTGTTTGACCTGCCATTCGCTCGGAGCCGATTGGTCCTGATTGAGCGCGAGTGCAAGGATTTCTGGCTCTAATTCTTTATCGCTATCGAGCAAAATCAAGCCAAAAGTTTGCCCGATCAACTCGTTTTGGCTATAGCCAAATAAGCGGCAGTAGGCTTCGTTAACCTGCAGGTAGCGGCCTTGTTCATCAGCAATAGCAATGCCCGACGGTGAAATGTCGAATAATGCACTGAGAATTTCAGGAGCAACCTGCATGGATTACTGTGCCTTGTTGGCCATGATAATGTTAGGGTTTTTTATGATTGTCGCATTATTTTTGCGCAATGACAGCGGTTTTTGTATTAATCAACTTACCCAGCTCAGCCCGTAGATCACGTTTGACCAAACTGCCATCCCGATAAATCAGTACCGGATCGAGCAAGGGTTTGTCCTGTACGGCCAATTGTGCGACATTATCTGGGCTAATGGTGTAGCGCCCCAGTGTTTTGGCCAGTGGCCATGGCAAATCGGGGAACACCACATAGGCTAATTCAGAGCAAACAATTCGTTCATGAGTGAGTACATCAAAGTTGAAATCGTACTCTTTGCCGACCTGTTCAATGGCTGTGAGTGCGGCAGCTTTCTTGTACGGATTGCCGACATCTTGGTTTTGCCGCAACACCAATAAATCATCAATATCTAGAAAATGATTCAGTGTGCTAATCGTTACACCGCTGCGTAGCGCTTCAACAATCCGCCCACCTTCGCGGATTTTTTGCTGGTAGAGGCCGGGAATTTGATCCCAAGCGCCTATTGCTTTTAGCTCCTGCTCGCTACCAAGCCAGATCGCAACATGGCCATAATGGCCGGGGATCATTTTGTCACTGAGCCGGAACGGGGTTTTTTCCAGCAAAATATCCAATGGCTTTAACTGTTTTTCCAGCGCCTGAATTTCACTCGATTTTAGGTCGTATAGTTTGCCATTGCGGGTTTTAACTAAGCCAATCATATTACCAAAACCCATACTGACCCCATAACTAAGGGTGTTTTGCAGGCTTTGTTCTTGTTGCCCAATACTACCAAACAGGTGGCGCAACGATCCGCTAATGGTGTTGGGGTTGGCCTGATGCAGACTGACGTACCACACCGTACTTTGACTGAGCGCGTACAAGTCGTTTTCGATAGGGCTGGTTTCGCGGCCGTTTTGTCGTCGCCAAGCCATTAATTTGTCCACAAACTGGGTTGCCTTAGCCAGTTGGGTACGATATTCAGGTGAGTAATAGTTATCCGATAGCTGACGCAGGGTGGTTTTGCTCTGCACATCGTAGGTAAGCAGGTAGCCTATGGTCGGATTATCATCATAGGGCTCGATCGCAATCTGAAAGCTATCCATTAATACTAGGGCTGCCGCTAAACCGCGCTGAATATCCGTTAGTAGTTGGGTGCCTTTGCTATCGCTAGGGTTGATATAAGTAGTAAATTGCCCTTTGTTGAGTTTAGGGGGCGGGTCGAGTACGATTTGATCCGCTGTAGTGGCTTTTTCGGTGCTTAGTACCAGTTTGACATTGGTCTGAAACAGCGGTGCCATTTTGGTAGCGTAAGGCAAAATCTGGCTGCGCAACTGTATATAACGTAATGCCATTGCGCGCATTTCATTGCTTTGGGCGCGTGTTAATTTTGGGGTCTTTTGCTCGGTAAATTTATTGGCTACTGCAAATTGATAGGCTTGCTGACGCAGGGAAACTAATTCTGCAACATTGCGATGAAAGTCATTCGTGGGCTCTTCGGCCCGAACCCACCGCGGAAAAAGCAAAATAAAACAAACTAGTACGCGCAGCATGTTGCCTCCTTATTGTTAGCATAATGCGAGGAATGACAGCTTCTGTAAAGTTTACTACGCCTCAGTGCGTCGTGTTTGCCGCTTTGTGAGGTAGCCGATAGCGAGTTTGGGTGGTATCTGCTGCAAATAGACGTCAGCGAACGCTATTGTGGCAATACCTGACTAATTTATGGCTTGCTTGATGGAATGGAAAAGCCCCGCAGGGTAGGCGGGGCTTTAGTTTTGCGTTGGGCAGCTTAGGCGGCTATTTTCGGTAAAAACAGCATTAAGTTTGAAGCTGCAGGCTTGTGGCCCTGTCCTCGCGGCGAGTCGGGATAAAACCCGCCGTTCCCGATGATGCAAAAAAGTAGGCATTACACGGGCTGAGGGTGAACTCGTTCCGCGTTGCTGTGAATCTTATTGAGCGCCGAAATATAGGCTTTGGCACTTGCCACGATAATGTCAGTATCCGCGCCTTGGCCATTAACGATGCGGCCATCTTTGGATAAACGCACCGTCACTTCGCCCTGGCTGTCGGTGCCGGCAGTGATTGCATTTACCGAATATAGCTGCAGCTCAGCGCCACTATTAAATAGTGACTCAATCGCTTTGAAGGTTGCATCGACTGTGCCATCACCTTGTGCTGTCGCGCGACGCTCGTTGCCCGCTTCAGTAATTACCAGATCGGCTTGCGGTGTTTCACCTGTTTCAGAGACAACTTTCAATGACACTAGTTTGTAGTGTTCCTGCTCGATCGAAATCAGTTCATCCGACACCAGTGCGTGCAAATCTTCGTCAAAAATCTCGCGTTTTTTATCTGCAAGGGCCTTAAAGCGCGCAAAAGCAGCGTTAAGGGCTTCTTCCGATTCAATCTGGATCCCCAGCTCGGCCAGTTTGGTTTTGAAGGCATTACGGCCTGACAATTTGCCCAAACTGAGGCGATTGGTGCTCCAGCCGACCGATTCAGCGCTCATAATTTCATAGGTTTCACGGTGTTTCAGTACACCGTCTTGGTGAATACCTGATTCGTGCGCAAAGGCATTCGCGCCGACGATGGCTTTGTTTGGTTGCACTGGATAGCCAGTAATCGTTGAAACCAGCTTGCTGGTCGGTACGATTTGCGTCGCGTCGACATTGCATTCCACGCCGAAAATATCGCGGCGGGTACGCGTGGCCATCACGATTTCTTCCATCGCGGCATTGCCGGCTCGCTCGCCCAAACCATTAATCGTACATTCCACTTGGCGCGCGCCACCTAATACGGCGGCGAGCGAGTTCGCTACCGCCATGCCCAAGTCGTTATGACAGTGCGCGGACCAGATCACTTTATCGCCACCCGGCGTTTTGGCGATCAGCTCGCGGAAAAATGCTTCGGTGCGTTGCGGTACGGCGTAGCCAACGGTGTCGGGTACGTTCAAAGTCGTTGCACCCGCTTCAATTACCGCGCCAAAAATGCGGGCAAGGAAATCGATATCCGAGCGCAACGCGTCTTCAGCCGAAAATTCAACATCATCGGTGTATTCGCGCGCCATTTTGACGGCTTTAACTGCCGCTTCGACGACCTGATCCGGCGTCATGCGCAGCTTGTGTTCCATGTGGATCGGGCTGGTCGCGATGAACGTGTGGATACGGCCGCGTTTGGCGTCTTTAATCGCTTCACCGGCGGCGCGCACATCCCGCTCGTTGGCGCGCGCCAGTGAACACACGGTGCTGTTTTCGATGATCCCAGCAATGGTTTTAATTGCATCCGCATCACCTGGGCTGGCTGCAGCAAAACCCGCTTCGATCACGTCAACGCCGAGTTTTTCAAGCTGGCGTGCGATGCGGATTTTTTCTTCTTTGGTCATCGACGCGCCGGGCGATTGCTCACCATCGCGCAAGGTGGTGTCAAAAATGACCAAACGGTTGTTATTGCGATCGCTCATGGTGTTCTCCTGTTGCTGAGTCAGGGCGGTTGACGCGCCTGTCATATAGTTCTGGATGTTGAAACTACGGCCTTGGCTTGTGGCCAATTTGGCCAGCTTGTCCACTTGGGTGAGTGGCAAACTGCCGCGTTCACGCCATTTGTAAATCGCTGCGCGGGACACCGGATCATCTGGAAACAGACTATTGAGTTGTTCGGCCAGATTACTTGGTCCACCAAAATCAGCAATTAGACGATCAATGTCTAATGACACAGTGTGCTCCTTCGCGTTGATGAGGTTAGATTAGATATTTTTAGACTTAGTGTCAAATTATTTGGGCGAAAAAATAGCGACCTTGTGCGAAAGTCGCTATTTTTGACGTCCGATACTTTATTTTTAGACTATTTGTCTAATTTGGCGGTTGCTTAGGTTGTTTTTTAATCAGTCGCCACAGCCAGTACAAATAGCCAGATGCCGCGTAGCAGATAAAAAAGCTAAATAGCACCAGTGCCGGCCGTGATGCCCCAATGACTAAAACTAGCGTGGCAATCAGCAATGAGACAAATGGCACCGTTTTGCGCATATGCAGCTCTTTAAAGCTCCAATATGGCACATTGGAGACCATCGTTAGGCCTGCAAATAGGGTAAAGAACAGCGCGGTATAGGGGAGTAACTCAGCAAGTGGGGAAAGATCATCGTGATATTCGATATTGATCCACACCAGTCCCGCCACTAAAGCCGCCGCAGCTGGGCTAGGCAAACCTTGAAAGAAACGCTTATCAACGACAGCAATATTGGTGTTAAACCGCGCCAAACGCAGTGCCGCACCGGCGCAATAGATAAAGGCTACAGCCCAGCCTAGCTTGCCAAAGTTAGATAATCCCCACGAATACATCACCAGCGCAGGCGCAACGCCAAATGACACCATATCGGATAAGCTATCAAATTGGGCACCAAACTCGGATTGGGTGTGCGTCATGCGAGCAACACGCCCATCGAGGCCATCTAAAATCATGGCGGCAAAAATGGCTAAAGCGGCCTGTTCAAAGTGCCCGTTCATCGCTTGCACAATGGCGTAAAACCCGCCAAATAGTGCTGCTAGGGTAAATAGATTGGGAAGTAGATAAATGCCTTGGCGGCGCAGATTGATCGACGGCTTAGTATGGAGCGGCATGATCTCGACAAAGGCTGGATAGATAGAGTCACCGATTGTAACCGAGCGGCGGCTGGCTCAACAGTGTTGCGAACAACTTCCAGACGACTTATGCATTATAAATGCAGGGCCGCATAGGCTATAATCGGCGGTTTGATCGATTTTGGGGTGGGCTGTGTCTGATCGACTTTTTGTGATGTTGCAACACATTTTGCCCAAGCAGGCGTTAACGCAGCTTTTTGGCTATTTTGCCGGTTTATCTGCCGGCGCACAGACCACCGCGGTCATTCGCTGGTTTATTAAAAAATACCAAGTCAATATGGCCGAGGCAGCCAATCCCGATCCCGCTGCATATTCTACGTTCAATGAATTCTTCACACGTGAGCTCAAAGCGGGTGCGCGCCCACTGGCCGATGCTCAGCTAGTTTGTCCAGTGGACGGCGCCATTAGTCAATTTGGTGCGATTGAAAAAGACCAGATTTTCCAAGCCAAAGGCAAGCATTTCACGACTACGGCCTTGCTCGGTGGTGATGCTGCGCTGGCACAGCAGTTTGAAAATGGCCAGTTTGCTACGATTTATCTCAGCCCCAAAGACTATCACCGCATTCACATGCCATGCGATGGTCGTTTGACTGAAATGATTTATGTGCCGGGCGAATTGTTTTCGGTAAACCCCGCTACCGCTCGGGGCGTTGATGCGTTGTTTGCACGTAACGAGCGTGTGGTGTGCATGTTTGAATCTGAATTTGGTCAGTTTGCCTTGGTTTTAGTCGGCGCGACCATCGTTGGCAGTATGGCAACGGTGTGGCATGGCGTGGTGAACCCGCCGCGCAGCCAATCGGTATGGCGTAAAGATTATCGTGATCAGGATATTCGCCTGAGTAAAGGCGCGGAAATGGGGCGCTTTTTGTTGGGCTCAACGGTGGTGCTGCTTTATCCACAAGGCACGCCGGCTTTTAATCCAATATGGGCGCCAGCCAAAGCAGTGCGTTTGGGCGAGCTGATGGCAGGGTAATGTATGGTATTTCTTCCTAGCCATCTATTAGTATTGATCTACTGTATATACCCCTAATTTTTCTGCCGCCGCGGCTGCTTGTATTGTTTGCTTGAGTGTTGTGTTGCCGTGGTTGATGGTTAATTTTCTTGCTGCGTTTTGATTCCTCGCTACGATAAGAAGTGACTCGCCCTCGACTTGAGGGTGGTGGGGAGTATATGGACGCAATCGCAATTATTTCGGCTTTATCGATCAGCCTAACCGGGCTAAGTAGTTGGCAATTTGCTGCCGATCGCAGCCAATTGAGTACTCAGCGCGCGGCTTGGCTATTGTCTTGTCTGTGCGTTGCGCTGGGTTTACTGCTCGAAGGTGTGCTGGTTCCTGATGCTGATTGGCCTAATTGGTTGGGTACGCATCTGATCTTCTGGGGGTTGGTGCTGCAAATTTGGGCCTTAACGGCGTTTTCATCGCGCGCCGTGCCGCGATATTTCTGGCCCTTGATCCTTGCCGCCTTGGCGCTGCATTTCATTCTACTGTTGGGCATTTCCGAGTTTGAACCAAATAGCCTGCTATTTGGCATAGTCACCGCGGTTTATTTTTGCGCGCTATTTTCATTGATTGCAGTATGGTATTGGTGGGTAGAGGCCGAGCTAGGTAGTCGCTGGCCTACATTGTTTTCAATACTGTACGCCTGTGCGGCGCTGATGTTTCTGGCGCGTATTGTGTTGCAGGCACTGCACTTGCCAGCCGATTCGGTGTGGGTTGATGCAGTGGAAATGGGCTTATACATTTTGGCCTCAACTGCCAATATCTACGGTGGTTTTGGTTTTCTGTTGATTGTGTTGCGCTTGAAAAATCGGCAATTGGCAAGACAAGCCCAGTTGGATGGTTTAACCGGAGCACTTAATCGGCGAGGCTTGGAGTTGCTGCTGCAACGTTTGAGTAGTCCGTCGCTAGCTAATGCCAGCCTATCTGTGGTGATGCTGGATCTTGATTATTTCAAGCAGGTCAATGACCGTATGGGGCATGCTGCGGGCGATGAAATCCTGATCAAACTGGTGGCCTTTTTGCAGCAGCATTTACGTGAGGCCGATGTGGTGGCCCGGTATGGCGGTGAAGAGTTTTGCCTTATCTTGCCACAGACCACATTGGCTGATGCTGCCGCTCGTGTTGAGCAAATTCGTGCCGGCTTTGCTCAATTGGCGTGCCTTGATGAGGCTCCTGTGTATCGTTGCACTTTTTCTGCAGGGGTGGCGTGCAGGGCTCAGCTCAATCAGGAGATTACCGAGGTGCTTGAGCTAGCCGATCAGTTGTTATATCAAGCCAAGCAGGCCGGACGTAATTGCGTGTTTACTGAGCAGGGGCGCTGGCAAACTTAGCAAGTGGCGCAATTTCAAATTGAGAAGGCTGTGGCAATAGCTGTGCAAGAGTGCGGCCAACCGCTGATAGTCGCGGGTCGTCATTGGCGCAATCATCGCAAGTATCGTTAATGCAAAAATACGGTAATTGACCAAAGCGTTGGCTTAGCGACGCTAACTGTGCGGCAGCATGCGTGTCGCAGCTACTAATATATAGCGCTTCGCCATGGCATGGGCTGGCTTGCTGTTGATGAATCATCCAGCGTAAGGCCAGATCCGACATGATGGGCGGTACGTGCCAAACCCGGAAAGTCGTGCTTCGAACCGCCTTAAATAAATCAGCCGCCTGATGTTCTAATTCCCATAAAGCACTTTTTAGCATGGGTCGTGGGGCGTGAGCGCACAACCACGGTATGTGATGGTAATTGGGGCGCAGCATAAGCCAGCGGCGAGACAAAATGGCTGCATTGACAAGGGCGGTCTCATGTTGCTCGATGGCCTCGCCAGTCGGAGCTGCGTTGGGCTCGAAATGTACGGCAACGCCAGTTGGCCCAAACCAATCGTCGAGTTTGACCGGTGCGCCAAAGAAAATATCGTCGTTCAGATAAATAAAACGCTCGGATAAGTTTGGGATGTGGTGCAAATAGGATTCGATGTGGCCCGCGTCAAATACCGGGCGCGCTATAGCCGGAATCAGCTCGGCGTGATCAATAAGGGTCACTTTTTCATGCTCGGCCAGCCAATCAGGGCGTTGTGCGTCGGTCACGATAAAAATCTGTCCGTGATCGGGGAAGAAACGCTCCAGCGCGCGCAGGTTGTAGCGCAATTCACCATTATCGCGGTAGCGCCCGGCCACATTGCCGTATTGGGCTAACTGGTTTGGATTGAGTTTTTGCTGCTGTGCTTTTTGGCGCTTGGCTTGCCAAACTGGGTCGTTACCGTTGACCCATAAATACACAATATCGATTCTATCCACGCCACTTACCTTAAGCTTTTTGCTGTAAAAAAACCGGCGCGAAGCCGGTTTCTTATTAACGTGCATTTCGTCTGCGAAATGCAGTAGGGCGAGAAGCTAGGCTCGACGTGTACGAGTAGTACACGAGAGCCGCAGCGACAAAGCTCTACTGCATTGCAGCGACGAAATTAGTTTTTAGTTTGGTCAACGATTTTATTCGCTTGAATCCAAGGCATCATCGCACGCAATTTCGCGCCTACTACTTCAATGCCGTGCGCTGCGTTGTTGCGACGCGCTGCAGTCATTGAAGCGTAGTTAGTTTGGCCTTCCAAGATGAATTGCTTAGCGTATTCGCCAGTCTGAATGTTTTTCAGTGCTTGGCGCATTGCTTTGCGAGATTCTTCATTGATCACTTGTGGGCCAGTTACGTATTCACCGTACTCAGCGTTGTTAGAGATCGAGTAGTTCATGTTCGCGATACCGCCTTCGAACATCAAGTCAACGATCAGTTTCAATTCGTGCAAGCACTCGAAGTAAGCCATTTCTGGCTCGTAACCGGCTTCAACCAAAGTCTCGAAGCCCATTTTAACCAATTCAACCGCGCCACCGCACAATACTGCTTGTTCGCCGAACAAGTCAGTTTCAGTTTCGTCTTTGAACGTGGTTTCGATGATACCAGTGCGGCCGCCGCCCACGCCCCAAGCGTAAGACAAAGCAACGTCTTTCGCGTTGCCAGTTGCATTTTGGTAGATCGCTACCAAGTCAGGAACGCCGCCGCCGCGTACGAATTCTGAACGTACAGTGTGGCCTGGGGCTTTAGGTGCAACCATGATTACGTCGAGGTCTTTGCGTGGCACGACTTGGTTGTAGTGAATCGCGAAGCCGTGAGCAAAGGCCAGAGTAGCGCCTTGTTTGATGTTTGGCTCGATTTCTTCTTTGTACAATTTTGATTGGAACTCGTCCGGAGTCAAAATCATTACTACGTCAGCAGCAGCAACTGCAGTCGCAACGTCAGTCACTTTCAGGCCGTGAGCTTCAGCTTTTTTTACAGTCGCAGAGCCAGTACGCAGACCAACAGTCACATCAACGCCAGAGTCTTTCAAGTTACAAGCGTGGGCGTGGCCTTGTGAGCCGTAACCGATGATGGCTACTTTTTTGCCTTTGATGATTGCTGGGTTGGTGTCTTTATCGTAGTAAACGTTCAATGCCATGGTGATTCTTCCTTTGAATAATTTAGTAGTACGTATATGGGTATTGCTTTGCAGGATTTGCCTGCTGTGCTCCGCGGGCAAATACTCCGCTTATAGTTTCAAGATTCGCTCGCCACGGCCGATGCCAGAGGCGCCGGTGCGAACCGTTTCCAGAATGACGGCTTGATCCAGCGCTTTGATAAAGGCGTCGAGTTTTTCACCCGGGCCGGTCAATTCGATGGTGTAGCTTTTCTCGGTAACATCAATGATGCGGCCACGGAAAATATCCGCCATCCGTTTCATTTCATCGCGATCTTTGCCAGTGGCGCGCACTTTGATCAGCATCAGTTCGCGCTCGATGTGATCGGCCTCGTTCAGGTCGATCACTTTCACCACTTCAATCAGCTTGTTGAGCTGCTTGGTGATTTGTTCGATCACATCTTCCGAGCCGTGAGTAACGATCGTCATCCGGCTCATCGTTGGATCTTCGGTGGTTTGCACCGTCAAAGAATCAATATTGTAACCACGTGCTGAAAACAGGCCGGTTACACGCGATAGCGCACCAGCTTCATTTTCAATCAGGACAGACAAAATATGACGCATGATTCATCTCTCCTTAGCAAAGATTGCCGTAGTCACGGTTGTTTTCGAATGGGATCAATTGCATATCGCGCATGTGCGGTGGCAAGTCCATCTGATTGAGGCCTTTGCCGTTTTGAATCATCGGGAACACATTGGCTTTTGGATTGGTGAGGAAATCCATAAATACCAAGCGCTCTTTCAGTGCAAATGCTTCGCGTAGTGCGGGCTCAACGTCAGCAGGTTTGCTGATTTGCATCCCCACGTGGCCATAGGCTTCGGCGAGTTTCACAAAGTCGGGCAGCGCATCGACATACGACTCGGAATAACGCGTGCCGTAGAAGAACTCTTGCCACTGACGCACCATGCCCAAGTAGCCATTATTCAGGTTAATAATCTTGACTGGGGTGTGGTACTGCTTGCACGTCGACAATTCTTGGATATTCATCTGAATTGAGCCATCGCCGGTAATACAAGCGACATCGGCGTACGGATTAGCCAGCTGCGCGCCCATTGCGGCTGGCAAGCCAAAGCCCATCGTGCCAAGGCCGCCAGAGTTGATCCATTGGCGTGGGCGATTGAAGGCGTAGTACTGCGCCGTAAACATCTGATGCTGGCCAACATCCGAAGTAATAATGGCATTGCCACCTGTTACTTCAAACAGCTTTTGCATCACAAATTGTGGCTGAATGATTTCGTCGTCTTGTGGGTACCACAGACTATTGGGTTTACGCCAATCGTTAATCTGATCCCACCAAGCCGCCAAGGCTTTTTCATTAGGGCGGGTGTTGCTGTCTTTCAGAATCGCGATCAGATCTTTCAGTACATCTTTCACGTCGCCAACGATAGGTACATCGACTTTCACGCGTTTCGCGATGGATGATGGATCGATATCGATCTGCACAATTTTCTTGGCTTGTGACAAGAATTGCGTTGGATTAGAAATTACCCGGTCGTCAAAGCGTGCGCCGATCGCAATGATCGTATCGGCGTATTGCATCGCCATATTGGCTTCGTAGGTGCCGTGCATGCCCAACATACCCACAAATTGTGGGTCTGAACCAGGGAACGCGCCCAAGCCCATCAGCGTGTTGGTGCAAGGGACATTTAGCAGGCGCACCAGTTCGGTGACCTCTGCTGCTGCATTGCCTAATACCGCGCCGCCGCCCACATAAATAAAGGGACGTTTGGCTTCGCTCAACAACTGCGCCGCTTTTTTAATTTGACCTGGGTGGCCTTTCACTGGTGGGTTGTAGCTGCGAATTGATACCGATTTTGGATACTCAAATACCGCTTTGGCTTGAGTGACATCTTTCGGGATGTCGATCACAACAGGGCCAGGGCGACCAGTGGTGGCGATGTAAAACGCCTTTTTCACTGTCGCGGCTAGATCTTTAACGTCTTTCACCAAGAAGTTGTGTTTTACCACGGGGCGAGAACAGCCGACCATGTCCACTTCTTGGAATGCGTCCGAGCCAATCATCGGCGTGCCGACTTGACCTGAGATCACCACCATTGGAATTGAATCCATGAACGCCGTCGCAATACCGGTAATGGCATTGGTCGCGCCCGGGCCTGAAGTCACCAGCGCAACGCCGATTTTTTCAGATGAGCGTGAGTAAGCATCGGCAGCGTGAACTGCGGCTTGCTCATGGCGAACTAGAACGTGTTTGAATTTGTTTTGTTTGAAAATCGCATCATAGATTTCCAAAACAGCGCCGCCCGGGTAGCCGAAAACGAATTCTACGTTTTCTTCGGCAAGGCATCGCGCCAGAATTTCTGCGCCCGAAATTTCCATCGGTTAGAGTCCTGAAGTCTGTTGATCGGTTAACCATACTTCACACGAAGTATGGAATCCCCGCGCACGGCAATGCGAGGGTGGGTTTGTATCAACCCAATTTTCTACCGAGCTTGGTCGCCATCTACCAACTTTTGGTCGGTATTGATACGAGAGGTGATGCATTGGCGCAAGCGATCCGGTGCTGGGCGCGACGCTTAACGTCATCGCACAGCGAGGTGTGACTTGGTGTAGGGCTGTAAAGTTACCCGAAGGCGGCAAAGTTGGCAAGTTTTTCTGGCTGTTTATCAGTGCGTTTGCTAGTATCAATGCCCTGTTTTTGCAGTGATATTTCAAGTCATTTACCGCGGTTTTTTCAGCAAAGGTTGAGGTTTTGGAAGCACAGAGCGATTTAGCGCAATTTTTGGCGCAAGTCGAGCAGCGCGCTTGGCGCCAAGCCTGGATTGCCTTGCGTGATCGGGAGGCCGCGCTGGATGTCGTGCAAGATGCAATGCTTAAACTCACGACGCATTATGCTGGCAACAGCGTGCAAGAGTGGCCATTGCTGTTTCAGCGCATTCTGCAAAACACAATTCGTGATTACCAGCGTCGCAGCAAAGTTCGCAATTTTTGGGTGAGCCTTTTTTCGTCGTTTCAAAGCGATGAAGACGGTGTCAGTGATGACCCGCTAGAATACCTGCCCACTGCCAGTTTGGCAGGAGAGGATGTCGAACGCATTGTTAGTAGTCAGCAGCATATTCAGTGGATTGAACGTGGCTTGGCTCAGTTGCCGGCGCGTCAACGCGAAGCCTTCCTGCTGCGTTATTGGGAAGAGTTGGATGTGGCTGAAACCGCGCAAGTCATGGGTTGTTCGGAAGGGTCGGTGAAAACCCACTGTTCACGAGCGTGCCATAGTTTGGCGAAATGGCTCAATGAGCAAGGAATTAGTTTATGAAAACTCCAGATTCGCATACTGAGGATTTCGCTACTCGCGTAGGGGCTGTGCTCAATCAGGCGCAAGCTAATAGCCAAATTCGTCAGCAATTAGCGCGCGCACGCCAGCACGCCTTGCAAGCGCCAGCCACGCGCAGCCATGTTTTGACATGGGTGCACGACCATCGCCCCCAAGCCGGTTTGCTATCAGTGGCGGTTTTGTTGGCGCTGCTATTGTTTTGGCAAGCAGGCCCAGCCCGAGCTCCGTTGAGCAGCAACCCCGATATTACGGCGCAGGTAGTCGACGAGGTTTTATACGATAGCCTGGAAGGTTATTAGGCCGCTCAAAACATGCGGCGGGTATGGCGCGCCGTTGTTGGCGGGTTTGGATATTAGTTTGGAGTAGGGTTTGGGACACAATTTGGAATTACAGACAAAGCACACGCCGTCGGAAATTGAAGTGCATCTGGGAAACGCTGCATGGGGCCGTCGCCTGATTGCGTTTATGTATGAATTTTTATTGCTCGTGGCCGTGCTGTTAATTGCCGTTGGCGTATTTCAAGGTGTAATGCAACTGGCTACGGGTATAGCGCCAGAGCAACTGTCGAAACTGATGTGGGCACGAATACTGAATGGGGTATGGGTGTTGCTCGTGTGTTTTGCCTATTTTGGCTGGTGTTGGACTCGTGGTCAGACCTTGGCAATGATGACTTGGCGTATGCGCATTGCGCCGCTGGCGGGGCAGTTAACTTGGAAAATGGCGGCAATCCGGTTCGCCATTGCTGGGGTATTTTATGCACCGCTATTGCCGCTCTGGGTTTTAGCGATATACCACCCTAATTTAGAACCGTTTGCCTGGTGTGGTACTGCGTGGTTTTTAGCCCCGTGGATTTACGCGCGTTTCGATCAAGATCAGCAACTATTGCACGATCGCATTGCAAAGACGCGGATTGTGAATAGCAAGCCGAAAAAATAATTTTTATGTCAACACCAAGTAAAGCCGCGTTAATATAGCGCGGCTTTTTTGTGGGTATGCAAATGAAAAGAATCGCGGTTGTGCTCGGTGTCATACTGGCGCTGGTCTTGGCCTGCTCGGCTTTCTTTTACAAAGAGCTGGTTTTCTACTTCACGCCGATCAAGCCCGTGGCCGAGGTGGCAACGCCCATTTTATGGAAGGTAAGTAAAGCTGGCGTTCCCGATTCCTGGCTTTTGGGAACGATGCACGCGGCAGATCGGCGCTCTGCGCTATTGCTGCCCCGTTTTGAGCCATATTTGCAGCAAGCACGAATCGTGTTTACCGAGCACAAGCTCTTTAGTGCAGAAGATCAGGTATTTCGAGATTTTTTATTCAGCGGGAAAGGCGGTGTGCGTCCAGCCTTGGGCGATTTATACCCGCAACTGCTTAGCAAAATAAACAAGGCTTATCTGCCGGCCAATGTTATTGAAAGCATGGATGTGCCGCAGGCACTGATGGCGCTGGAGATGCGACAGCCTGCGGCTGATGTGGGTGCGACTTCACTTGATGAGCAAATCGCGAGTTTTGCTTTGCTACATAACAAGGCCTACGCTGGGTTGGAGCGCATGCAAGACAAAATCACGCCATTGACCGAGATCCCGCCAGCGCAGCAGTTAGAAGCATTAAAGTTGATGATTACGCATAGTGAGCAATTCGATCAAAGCTATCGTGAGATAGTGGAGGGCTACTATGCGCGCAGTATTCCCGCAAAGGCTATCGACCATTCTTATCCCGCTACCATCACCCCTGAGCTAAAAATTGCTTTGCAGAAATGGGATACAGCTATGTTGGATAAGCGCAATCAAATCTACCTCAATAGCCTTGCCGCGCATCTGTCACAAGGTGCTTGCTTTATTGCCGTTGGTTTTAAGCATTTGTCGGGGCCGCAAGGGCTGGTGAATTTATTGCGTGCGCAAGGTTATTCCCTGACGCCACTGTATTAAATTCGATCTAACGATGGATGTCACGGTGCCATTTCCTAAGAGAGCCGGTTGCCGTCGAGCCTGTTTACTTTGATCTTTGTTAAAGATTTCTTAAAAATTACAAAACATTACCATTAAAGACACTTTGCAATAGGTTTTGAGTCTAACTTCGTGCAGGCATAAATAGATTAATTTCAATGCTTTGCGATGGCTTCGCCGCCAATGGAGGAGGATTCAAAATGAGTAAAACCTTGCCCCTGCTGACCGCATTACGGGGGTTTGCTGCTTTGATGGTGTTTTTCTTTCACGCCCGATTGCTGGTCTTTCCGCAATGGAAAGCGCCTTTAGCTGAATATACGCAGTTTTTCGAAAACGGCTATTTATGGGTGGATCTGTTTTTTATCTTAAGTGGCTTGGTGTTGGCGCATGTCTATGCGCACTCATTTGCGGCATCCACTATTTCATTTCGGCGCTTCATTTGGCTGCGCTTAACGCGGATCTATCCCTTGTTTTTACTAACGATGGCCGTGCTAGTTGCGTGGGAGGGCTATAAATGGGCGCATCAAATCGGCTACTTTGGTGGCCCATTATTTAATGCGTGGGGGATGGCGGGTATTCCTGCCTTTGCGGGGCCGTTTAACCAAGCTGAGGCGTTGTGGCAAAACCTACTGTTAGTGCAGGTACTGGCAGGAAAAGGGCTGACATGGAATGTGGCGGCATGGTCACTTTCGGTTGAGTGGTTTAGCTATCTGGCGTTTCCATTGCTGTTACTGCTGGTGAGTGGTCGCTATCGTGCCGAGTTATTGGTTGTTTTTGCGTTGGCCGCTTTGTATGCCATTTGCCGTATCAAGGGTAATTTGGATGTCACAGAAGGATGGTTGTCTATTTTGCGCGGGATGGCGAGCTTTACATTGGGCTTGGCGTTGCAGCGTTTGCTGCAAAACCCACGCTGGGCACCATGGCTGAATAACGATCTTGCACTTGCTGTGGCTTTTGTTGTGCCCTTGGTGTTGATTAGTTTTCCGCAAACCGCCGAGCTGACTTTGGCGCTGATTGTGTCATTTGTCGTGTTGATTGCCGTCGCTGCCATTCAGGTGCCACGTAACAGTTGGGTATTTCGCAGCCTAGAAAATCGCTGGAGCCAGTTAATTGGGGACTTGTCGTTTTCGATTTATCTTTGGCATGCGGTGGTGTTGCTAGTCGGCGTCGAAGTGGCGCATTTATTGGCGCCTGTCGGCTTAGAGCAATGGTATGCACAGCAAAATGTGGTGCTTAGTTTACTGGGTGTGTTTGGCGTATTGCTGCTGATATTGCTGATATCGGCCGCGAGTTATTACGCATTTGAGCGTCCGGTGCAAGCGCGATTGCGGCAGTATTTTTTCCGTCCCGCGCTGAAATTGGCGCTGGCAAAATAAAACTAGCTTGGTACGGCGCTACTTCGGATTTTGCAAGCTCTGAAGTCGGCGCCTAAACACGAATAGTCCTAATAACACCGAAAACCAGATCACGACGATCAGTAGATCGCCCCAGATTTGGTACGGTGTTATGCCGGTGCGGTGGGTGATCTGGCCTTCCAGTACGCCGCGCTGCTGCGGGGGTAGCGCGGCGATGAGTTGGCCTTTGTGATTGATGATCGCCGTTTTGCCGGTATTGGTGGCGCGGATCAGGTAACGGCCATTTTCCAGTGCGCGGGCACGGGCCATTTCTGCGTGTTGTTCGGCCGCCCACGAGCCATCAAACCAGGCCATATTGGTTAGATTCACCAGCAATGTGGCATTGACGGCATTTTGGCGGATTTCATTGCCGAACGCGTCTTCATAGCAAATATTGGCGGCGATCTTGCCGCCAGCCATATTAAATGGCGCTTGCACTGCGGCGCCACGCGCTAGCCCAATCAGGGGCATATTCAGAAATTCATAGATTGGGCCAAACACTTGTGGCAGCGGAATATATTCGCCAAACGGAACCAGGTGTTGTTTGGCATATGGGGTGCGACTAGGGTTGGCCAGATCGACCGCTGCATTAAAGTGCTGGCGCCCATCGGCACTGCTGGTTGCCACGCCTAAAATAACGTTTGCCGCCTTATCCTGCATTACTTGCCGTAAATCGGCCAAATACCAATCGGGAATAGCATCTAAAAAAGACGGAATTGCAGTTTCAGGAAAAACGATTAATTGACCACGGGCCTGCTGAGCTAGCGTCATATAGCTACTCAGGCTTTCGATGTAGGTGGCCTCATTCCATTTGATGGATTGCGCAATATTGCCTTGCAGCAGGCTCACCGTGGTCGGCGCACCTTGCGGTGTAGTCCAGTTGATTTGATTTAATAGCGCGCTGCTACTGATCAGCGCAAATGCCAGCCCCAAACCTAAACGCCGTTGATAACTAAATGCACCAATGGCCAAGAACATGGCATAGCCAGCACCATAGCTACCAATAATAGGGTATAAGCCGCTGAGCGTTTCAAGCTGTGATCCACCGATCGATACCCACGGAAAGCCGGTAAATATCCAGCCACGTACCCATTCCAGTACCACAAACAAAGTGGGAGCTAGGATGCTATAGCGCAGATTGCTGTGGCACGGTAATTGACGGCTGAGTAGGGCGGCCAGCATTGGGAAGCAGGCCAGAAATAGTGCAAAGGCAAATGTACTGGCTGCCGCCATCCAGATTGGCATACCCCCGTGGGTATGTAGGCTAATATAAACCCAGCTAACATTTGCGCAGAAATACCCAATACCCCAAGCTAAGCCATTCAGTGCGGCCCAGCGACGACTGCTCGCTTGCTGGACACCCCACAGCCATACCCACAGACAAATAGGCATCAGCCAGAATTGCGACGCAGGCGCAAAGGCGAGGACGCTGAGCGCGCCAGCGCTTGCTTGCAGGATTAGTTGCTGGGGGCGATTCAAATTCATATTTCAATTGCGCTTTGCCAGTTTGCAACCAGCGTGAAAATAAAACAGGCTGTTTTGGTGTGGCGCTGCAGGTTATGTAATTTGCAGCTCCTCAAGCCAAATCCAGCCTGTTAGTTTAGCGGGTTCAGATGACTATTCGATCTCGTGTCGTTCCAGATGTTCGTCAATTTGCACTGAATGCACGCGGCGGCTATCGGCGCGCAGCACCAGGAAATGATAGCCGTCGATAATCGTTTCTTCGCCGCGCTTGGGTACACAACCAAAGGCCAAGGTGACTAAACCTGCTACGGTATCGACTTCCTTATCGCTGAAATGGCTACCGATGGTTTCGTTCAGATCGGAGATTTCAGTTTCGCCTTTGACGCGCCAATTGCCACGGCGATCGGGGATGATCTGGTCTTCATCGTCGTCCTCATCGAATTCGTCTTCGATATCGCCAACGATTTGCTCCATCACATCCTCAATGGTGACAAGGCCAGCCACGCCGCCGTATTCGTCGACCACAATCGCCATATGGTTGCGATTATTGCGAAAGTCTTTCAGTAAGACATTCAGGCGTTTGGCTTCGGGGATATACACCACGGGGCGGAGCATGTCGCGCACATTAAATTCAACATCTTCGGCGTAGTAGCGCAAGAGGTCTTTGGCGAGCAAAATGCCAACAACGTTATCTTTGCTGCCATCAATGACTGGAAAGCGCGAGTGTGCGGTTTCAATGACGCGGGGGATAAATTCGGCGGGGGTGTCGTTGATGTCGATCACATCCATCTGCGAGCGCGGCACCATCACATCGCGCACTTGCATATCGCCCACATTGAGCACGCCTTCGATCATGCCGAGCGCATCGGCGTCGAGCAGGTGGCGTTCAAACGCCGAGTGCATAATTTCAACCAGTTCGCCGCGGTTTTCCGGCTCCCGTAACAGGAAATGGGTGAGTCGCTCAAGCCAGCTTGGCTTGAGGCTCGGGGACGGTACGTCGTCCATGTTGGCAAAATTCCTTCTGTGTAACCATCGTGTCTGCGTTGGCGAGTCGCGTCGCTTGGGCGTAAATAGCGATGGTTGAGTGGTTAAATATCAGCGGTTTTTTCGCTGAGATAAGGGTCATCATAACCCAAGCCCATGACAATTTGCGTTTCTAAGCTTTCCATTGTCTCGGCTTCGTCGTCTTCAATATGATCGAAACCCTGCAAATGCAAGGCGCCATGCACGACCATATGGCAATAATGCGCCAGCAGCGGTTTGTTTTGCTCAATGGCTTCGCGCTCGATGACCGAACCGCAAAAAACCAGATCGCCCAGCAGCGGCATGCCATCAATTTGCGGCATATCGTCGTTAAAAGTAAACGTCAGCACATTGGTGGCGTAATCTTTCTGGCGATATTCGCGGTTCAGGGTTTGGCCTTCAATGGCATCGACAAAGCGCAGCGTGATTTGCGCCATTTCTACTTGTGCCCCCAGCGCTGCACGCACCCACTCTTTGAGTAGTTTTTTGCGCGGAATTGGGCTGAATGTACTTTCGTTTTGAATGCTGATTTCGATGTTTTTCGACATAGGTATTGCTTTATGATTTCTGTGCGCCACGTAGGCGTTTTAATTCGGTGTTCAGCCAGTTTTTGGCGGGCTGCTCAGATGTTTTTGGGCACTGCACGCTGTACGGCTTACCGGTCAGATAGCTTTTGCTGGCTACTTCATTAATAAAATCTTCGCTGCTGCTGATTTTATCTTTGGCTTTGCCGTACTTCATGCTCAGATGATCTTGCGCTTCTTTCGCGCTATAGCTGCTGCCGCTGCGGATGAAAGTGCATTGCGATTTACCGACAAAGCTTAGCAATTGCTGCACTTCACCATCGGCTTGCGGTGTGATCGCTTGTGCGCTGGTAAATACGCTGAGTAGCAATGCAGGCAAGATCATTTTTTGCATGTTCATTCCTTCTTCAGTGCCATTTCACGCTCGGCTTCTTGGCGGGCCTTGCGCGCAGCGGCTTCTTCGTCGCGTTTTTTAGTCGCTTTCTCGTAGGCATTTACAATCTTTTGCACCAGTGGGTGACGCACCACGTCTTCGCTGGTGAAATGATGAATGCCAATCCCGCGCACGCCTTGTAGCACTTCTTGCGCGTCGACCAAGCCAGATTTCATGTGCTTGGGCAAATCAACCTGCGTTGGGTCGCCGGTGATCACCGCTTTGCTGCCAAAGCCGATTCGCGTCAGAAACATTTTCATTTGCTCGGGCGTGCTGTTTTGCGCCTCGTCCAAGATGATAAAGCTGTGGTTCAGCGTACGGCCGCGCATAAAGGCCAGCGGGGCGATTTCAATAATGCCTTTTTCAAATAGGCGTGTGACGTGATCAAAGCCGAGCAAATCGTATAGCGCGTCGTACAGTGGACGCAGATAGGGGTCGACCTTTTGTGTTAAATCACCGGGCAGGAAGCCGAGCTTCTCACCCGCTTCCACCGCTGGGCGCACCAAGATCAAACGCTTGACGGTATCTCGCTCTAGCGCATCCACGGCGCTGGCTACCGCCAGATACGTCTTACCCGTACCCGCTGGGCCGATACCAAAAGTGATGTCGTTGTCCTGAATTTGCTTCAGATAAACATTCTGCCCCGGCGTGCGGCCGCGCAGATCGGCGCGGCGTGTGCGCAGTACGGGCGTATCAATATCCGATTGCGCTTCTTCTGGGCCGCGAATAATTTCAATTAGGCCGAGCTGAATATCGTCGACTTCAAGCTCTTTGCGCACCGCTTCGTTGTAAAAGTATTCCAGCGCATCGAGCGCCTGATTAACGACCTTGGTACGGCCAGCGACTTTGAAATGCTCATTGCGGCGCGAAATCGTTACATCAAGTGCGTTTTCGATTTGCTTGAGGTTTTCGTCGAGCGGCCCGCACAAATTGGCCAAACGAGCGTTATCAATTGGAGTGAAGGATAGGGTATCTGTATGCAAGGCTTATTCCATAAATTATGGCGGGGTATACCCGCCATTTAAACTTAGTCTTCCAGAATCACCAGCTCACCACCGAGTGTATGCGGGAACACTTTGGTGATCCGCACATTGACCATTTGATTGATCAAGCGCGGGTTGCCGGGGAAGTTGACGATGCGGTTGTTGTCGGTGCGGCCAGCCAGCTCGTTGCTGTCTTTTTTCGAGATTTTCTCGACGATCACACGCTGCACGGTGCCGAGCATTTCCTGATTGATTTCGCTGGCGAATTCTTCAATCCGCGCTTGCAGGCGTTTCAGACGTGCCAATTTCACTTCCTCTGGCACGTCGTCGCCCAAATCGGCGGCCGGCGTACCTGGGCGGCGGCTGTAAACAAAGCTAAAGCTCGCGTCAAAGCGGACGTCTTCGATCAGCTTCATCGTGCGCTCGAAGTCGTCTTCGGTTTCGCCGGGGAAGCCGACGATAAAGTCGCTCGACATGCAAATGTCTGGGCGCGCTTCGCGCAATTTGCGGATTAACGATTTGTATTCCAGCGTCGTGTAGCCACGCTTCATATTCACCAAAACGCGGTCTGAACCGGCTTGTACTGGTAAGTGCAAATGCGAGACCAATTTTGGCAAGTTTTTGTAGCAATCGATAATGCGTTGTGTCATCTCTTTCGGATGGCTGGTGGTGAAGCGCATGCGCTCGATGCCCGGGATTTCGTGCACGTATTCGAGCAGCGTTGCGAAGTCGGCGATTTCGCCATCTTCCATCTTACCGCGGTAGGCGTTGACGTTCTGACCGAGCAAGTGGATTTCCTTGATGCCTTGCTGCGCCAAGTTGGCCACTTCAACCAACACGTCGTCAAATGGGCGCGATACTTCTTCACCGCGCGTGTACGGTACGACGCAGAATGAACAATATTTCGAGCAGCCTTCCATAATCGACACAAAAGCCGAGCCGCCTTCGACGCGCGCCGGCGGCATGTGATCGAATTTTTCGATTTCCGGGAAAGAAATATCCACTTGCGATACGCCCGTTTTGCGTTTTTCAGCGATCAATTCAGGCAAGCGGTGCAAGGTTTGTGGGCCGAATACGATATCAACGTACGGCGCGCGTTTGACGATGGTTTCGCCTTCTTGTGATGCCACGCAGCCACCCACGCCGATCACGATATTTGGGTTGGCGTTTTTGAGTTCTTTGATGCGGCCCAGATCCGAGAACACTTTTTCCTGCGCTTTTTCGCGCACGCTACAGGTGTTAAACAGAATAACGTCGGCTTCTTCGACGTTGTCGGTGCGGCTCAAGCCTTCGGACGCGTGCAATACATCGACCATTTTGTCCGAGTCATACTCGTTCATCTGGCAGCCAAAGGTCTTGATAAATACTTTCTTGCTCATTAGGTGTGCTTCTTTTAAATGCAAATAGGGGTAATTGCTAATTCTTTGGGTATATGGGTAAGGCCATTTAAAATAGCTGCGCCTAAGTCTATACCCCTGGTATGTTTGTGCTTATTGTGACGATCTCAGCATGGCTGCTTCGTCTTTCTCACGTTGCGCCAACTCCTTGGCTTCGGCTGCACTCACAACCCAAATACGCCAGACAAACCCTGTATTTGGCTCAACTTGAAACCATACTGCGGAATCCCGAGGTAGCTGTGCAATCTGTCCGGGCATTAATAGCGTATTGTTGAGTCCACGGATTTGGATCGCAGGGGCCGTATAGTAAACTTTTCCACTCAGTTTAATTTGCGGTGGCTGATAGGCTTCCAGCTCTGCTAATTTGCCACTGGGCAAAATACGTGCAGCAAAACTCAGGCTTGAAACAGTAACCAGCAACAAAAACAGCAACTTGCGCATACCTAAGGCTCCTGTGAGAAGGGCTAATGGTAACAAGCCCCGCACATAATTGAAAGAAAAAATACAAAAGGGGTTGACAGTGATTAATCCCGCTACTATCATGCTGCTTCTCTTGGCTATGTAGCTCAGTTGGTTAGAGCACAGCACTCATAATGCTGGGGTCACAGGTTCGAGTCCCGTCATAGCCACCAGTTAAGTAAAACCCCGCTAATGCAAATTAGCGGGGTTTTTGCGTTTCTGCACCAGATCTTACTGTATTGGATCGAGTTGGTGTGCCAAGGTCGCAGTCTGCGGCTTGCTCAACCTCTTGTCAGCTTTGAACGCATAAAGCGAACAAATGGGCTAGAAATGACTTATTCGGAGCTGGATGTAAGGAAATAAGGGGCGCAATCATGTACAGACAATGGCGTGTATGGTTTGTAGCGCTGGGAATGATGCTGGCCATGTCGTGGAGCAGGGCTGCGGATGTAACGTCCAAAAACGATGTGTCTGGTTCATCTTGGCCGCAACATGTTGGTGTGAGTGTTTCCAGCTTGGGTAATCCCTTTTTCGTTGCGTTGACCCGTGGCGCTCAAGAGCGCGCAAGGCAAACGAACCCCACGCTGAAGTTTACGGTACGGGCTGCGGAATACAGTGTTGCACGGCAAATTGAACAGATTAATGAATTGATCAATTTGCATGTAGATGTCTTGCTGGTATCGGCTTCGGCAGAGTTTGGCATGGAAAAAGTACTAGAGCGGGCCCGAAAGCAAGGCATTATTGTGATTGGCATGGATGTGCGAGCACAAGGTACTAGCCAGACCGTACTCTCCAATAATATTCAGGCCGGGTTTAGCGTGTGTGATTACCTTGCCCGAAGTTTGGGCGGGAAGGGGCGCGTGATGGTGCAAAGTGGCCCGCAGGTTTCATCGGTGCTAGATCGAGTCGATGGCTGTAAACAGGCCTGGTCGCATTATTCTAATCTGCAGGTGGTCGCAGATCATGAAAATGGCGACGGCTCAGTATGGGGAGGCCATGCCGCCATGCGTAAATCAATTAATTCACACGGTGAGCTAGATGCTGTGTTTGCAATTAATGATCGACAAGCGCTTGGTGTATTACAGGCGGTGCAAAAAGCTAAATTTAAAACGTTGATTGGTGCGGTTGATGGTTCACAAGCGGTGGTCAAACTGATAGCTACGGGGTCTCAGCTGCAGGTCAGTGCTGCGCAGTCTCCTGAAACCATGGGGCGCAAGGCCGTCGAATTGGCTTTGGAGCAGCACCAAGGAGCCGCTCCCAGCCCAGAATTGGTGCTGCTAAGTACTACCTTGGTTACCAAAGATAATGCCAGCGGCTTTCAGGCTTGGGATGCTGCCCGACCATAGCTTGCGATTGGATTAGCGTGCGTATAGTGTATTTACCGCATGCAATGTAGGTGGGGTTGCTCCTGCGTGTAAGCAGGCCGCAGCGCCACTGGCAATCGCAAAATGCAGATGCTGCTGACTGGTGCGCTCAGGGTGATTTAGCAGGCTGAAAATCAATCCGCCCATAGAGGCGTCACCGGCACCTACCGTATCAGCTACGTTAATGCGTAGTGCTGGCTCGCTGACTAGTTCTTGATTGCGGTATAAGCTGGCACCCTGCGCACCACGGGTGTATAAAATCATCGCCGCTGGGTTCCAATTACGCAGTGTGCTGATTGATCGCTCTAGATCATCATGGCGGAATAAGCCCACTAAATCTTCATCCGATACTTTGATCACGTCGGCTAGCTTTGTCATTTCGAGCAACATTGCATCATATTGCTCTGTCATTAAAATTCGGAAATTCGGGTCGTAGCTGATTTTTACGCCCAACGATTTTAATTCACGCGCTAGTGTCAACAGATTTGCCGCCAAGGGCTCTCTGGCGAGGCTAATGCCGCCAAAATGTACCCACTGTACGGCATTCTTCCAGCCCTCTGGTAGCTTCGCGGCTGCGAAATGGAGGTCGGCCGCATTTTCGCCGACAAAGAAATACCGGGGTGGGTTGGTCGAGTGCACCATAGCAAGCAAGGGCGCGAAATTGAGTTGCTGCAAAAAACGTAAATCCAAGCCGGCCGCTTCACTGGCGGCATACAAATCGTGGCCGAAACAATCTTGACTAATTGCGCCAGCAAAGGCGCTTGATTGCCCCAGCTTGGCCATCACTCGTGCCACATTCCAAGTTGACCCCCCAACTTTGCTAACCCATTGATCTCCTTGGAGGCGAATCATATCGGTGAGCGCTTCACCGGCGGCGACAAAACTTGGGAATGAGGCTGGCTGATGGGATGTCATGATGTATGCCTTACAAATTTAAATTACAGATTTTAAAAATAAATCACGCTCAGGGGCGTAGTTGGCGTACAAGGGCAACAGAGCACTACCCAGTGCGCAGGCGTCTTCTCCGATAGAGCCAAGCATTAGACGCGGTGGCATGATGCCTTCCCAGTTTGATTGCTGTAAATGTTGATTAATTACGTCGATTACCGCGCCTTGCAGAGTACGCGCACAACAGCCATCAATAATTCCAATGCCTAAATCAAGTAGCCAAGTTGCGTGAAGTAATGCTTGCGCAATGGCAGGTGCGGCCTCGTTAATCCATGCTTGAGTGTGCGATAAAAAGGGCATTTGCATGCTGCGTTGATCATGTGCGGCTTGTGGATCTAGCTGTGCATCGATATAGCGTTGTTCTAGTTGGTGGAGTGACGCAATATCCAATAATTGTATGGGCTTTTCTGCATTACTCATTTTGACGGGAAACGAGCCAAACGCACCGGCATTTCCGTGCAAGCCCAAATGTAAGTGCTGGTTGATTACCAGTCCGCCACCGATAAATGTGTCAAAAAAAAGGTAAAAGAAGTCGCCGTGCTCTTGTCCATGTCCAAGAACGAGCTCAGCAATACATGCGGCTGAGGTATCTTTGATTACCTGTACCGGCAAGCCGGTTTGCTGTTGAATTTCATCGGCTAAATTAATATCAACCCAGTATTGATGTGCATCGCTGTTGTGGCGCCCCAATAACTGTTGCCAGCCATCCATATTGAGTGGCATGGCGATGCCTATTCCTTGCAGTCCATTCGAGTGTTTTTCAGGTAAATGCGTGGCTATAAGTTTGAGCGTCGTTGCAATGTGCTCAAGCACAATATGAGGTTGGGCAAACTCATAAGTATAGTGCCAGCGACCACAAATGAAGCCAGTGAAATCGATCAGTAGCACCAGCATGCTGTGCCGCCCAATTTCGATGCCAATTGCATGCGAGTCAGATGGATTCAAACTCAGTCGACCTAGTTTTGCCATGCCACGAGCCAGTTTCCAGCTTGGTGTTCCGACTTTATTGGCCCAAGATATATCACGGGTTCGGAGAAGCTCGGCTTCTTGATCAGTGCTGAGCTGGCTAGGTTGAAGGGATGACTGCTTAGGTGGTGTCATGAGTATTTCCCGTGCTTAATAATCGAGCTTGAGAAACAAATCCCGATCGGGTGCAAAATTGGCATAGAGCGGCAAAAGCCCACCGCCTAAGGCTCGCGCATCGGAGCCAATTGCGCCGGGTAAAATCTGCGGTGGAGTAACCCCCTCCCAGTTGAGCTCATCCATGGCATTGCGTACGCTCAGAATCAAGTGTTGCTGCAGTTGGCGTGAAAAACAACCATCTAAAATCACGCCTTCTAGGTCCAATAAGCATGCTGTATTGAGCAAGGCCAGCGCAATCGCAGGCGCTGCTTCATCCAGCCAGGCCTGAGTATGGAGCCAGTATGCATCGCTGGTGCTGCGCTCATCGCTGGTAGCTTTGCCATCCAAACCCGCAGCAATATAGCGATTTTCGAGTTGATACATCGAGGCAATATTGAGCAATTGTGCGCCGTTGCTACCTTGCTTTGACATCCCCATTGGCAAAGATCCCACGGCGCCGGCATTACCATGCTGACCTAAATGCAGGTGGCTATCGAGTACCAGGCCACCACCAATAAAGGTATCAACAAAGATATACACAAAGTTGCGAATATCTCGCCCGCGACCAGCGACTAGCTCAGCGACGCAGGCCGCAGAGGTGTCTTTGATGGATTGGACGGGCAAGCCCGATAAGTTCGCTAATTCGTCTTCCAATTGAAAGCTAGCCCACTGCGCTACGATATCGCTATCTAAGCCTAGTAATTGCTGCCAGCCCCCATATTCAGTGGTGCGGCAATCCCGATACCCTGAATACGTGCCCAGTGTGTAGCCCCAAGCAGTTGTTTGATCTTGCCAAGGCACTCCGCAATATGGGCAAGGACGCGATCTGGCGCAGCAAAATCGTAATGCAGATCCCAGCGTTGCCGTACCGCGCCCGTGAAATCAACTAGCAGCACATCAAGGCTGCGACGGCCAATTTTGACCCCAATGGCATACGCGCCATCTGGATTGAGCGCTAGTGGCACAGAAGGCTGGCCAACTTTACCGCGCTGCGGGGTTTCTTTGATCAATAATTCATCTTCGAGCAGACGCTTCGTGATCATAGAAATCGATTGCGCGGTGAGTTTGGTTAGCCGTGCGATTTCCGCTCCCGGTAAGCGCCCATTGAGGCGGATCGCTTGCAACACCACGCGTTCGTTGTATTGCCGTAACCCGTCTTGTGAAGAGCCCCTTGGCTTGAGCTTAGGAGCCTTGGACGCAGAATCGGTAAGGTGTTTATCCGGCGAGCGGTTCACAGATAACCCCTTTTTTGAGGATGAAGTTGCCATACGGCTGTAATTCGCTGGTTAAAACAATCGCGTAAGCTTGCTTGACGCGATCATAGAAAGCAAATCGTTCCACCGCTGCGACTTGGTTTTCTTGAGCGTGCCCTTGTTCCGCCATTGATTGAATGACATGGCGCTGCAAGGCACTGCGCCAACCTTCGGGTTGATGACTTACCTGCATATAAGCAATGGGCTGAGCCACATCCTGATCAATTGGCAATAAGCTCAATACCGCCTCGACAGCACGGGCGACACCTGCGCCGGCCAAGTGGAGTAGTGGTTTATCTGCGGCCAGTGAGGCGGCGGTGAAGTTGGCGTCGGCGATGACTATTTCATCGCCATGCCCCATTTCGGCCAGCACCTTGAGTAAATCAGGGGTGAGAAGAGGGTCAATCCCTTTTAGCATGGCGATATCCTTTGCAAATTGCGGTAAGTGGTTTAATTGGCAAGCCAGTGAGCTGGGATGTCTTCAGGTTTCATCGCGCCGGTCATGACTGCTACAGCATCACTCATCGTGATGGCTTTGGGGTTGAGGATTGCGGCGCGACGCCCTAGACGGGCAACGTGAATACGGTCTGCGATCTCGAAAACGTGCGGCATATTGTGGCTAATCAGCACGACCGGTAAGCCGCGATCACGGACGTTGCGGATGAGCTCTAGCACCATATTGCCTTCCTTGACACCCAGTGCTGCAGTTGGCTCGTCCATGATCACCACATGACGGGCAAATGCCGCCGCACGGGCAACTGCCACGCCTTGGCGCTGGCCACCTGATAAGGTTTCAACAGCTTGCCCCATTGAGCGAA
Source organism: Chitinibacter fontanus (assembly GCF_013423785.1). Lineage (NCBI taxonomy): Bacteria > Pseudomonadati > Pseudomonadota > Betaproteobacteria > Neisseriales > Chitinibacteraceae > Chitinibacter > Chitinibacter fontanus. Next base: position 1,065,484 of record NZ_CP058952.1, on the reverse strand, counting down.
TGCCAATTTTTAGCTCTTGCATGTACGCGATGCTGTCTTTGAGCATGCGTTTTTTATCCAGCGCACCAAACCATTGACCCAGCAAATTATCCCGGCGAATCTCACGCCCCAGAAACAGGTTTTCGGCAATGGTCATTGCAGGTGCGACGGCTAAATCCTGATACACCGTTTCAATACCTGCGCGACGTGCGTCGATTGGGCTTTTGAAGTGAACTGCTTGCCCATCAAGTAAAATCTCGCCGCTATCGGGCTCGATTGCCCCTGATAGGGCTTTAATCAGTGATGATTTGCCCGCGCCATTATCACCAATCACCGCCATGATTTCTCCGGCGCGCAATTCAAAATCAGCGCCATCCAGTGCGGTCACTTGACCGTAGCGTTTTACCAGCCCTTTGGCCTGTAATACTAAAGGGCGAGTGTCTTGTGTTAGTGCCCGAGCGTTGATTTCAAGTTCAGTTGCTTGGCTCATGTTAGCGGCCTCCTTTACGGGAAAGTTGGTCGGTAGCAACAGCAAGAATGACCAAAATACCGGTGATTAAGATCTGGTATACCGATGAAACCCCCATCAGTGTTAGCCCGTTGCGAAATACCCCCACAATCATGGCACCAATGAGTGAGCCAAGCACAATGCCGCGCCCACCAAATAAGCTGGTGCCACCTAGTACGACTGCGGTAATGGCATCTAGGTTTTCGGTTTGACCCGCATTAGGGTCACCCACGCCAGTGCGAGCTACCGACAAAAGGGACGCTACCCCGTAGCACAAACCGGCCAGCACATACACCATCAGCAATACCTTGTGGGTTGCGATCCCGGTCAAGCGTGTGGCTTCAGGGTTATTGCCGACCGCATAAATATGGCGGCCTGAGGCGGTTTCACGCAGCCACAGCCACGAGGCGCCATACATGGCCAGCATCAGTACCGTGCCATAGGCGACCTCGGTTTGGCCGATGCTAAAGGTCGTACCTAGGAAGGTCATGCCAGCGGGTAAATCGGTAATGGTTTGCGATTGCGAATAGAGCTGGGTGATCGCAAACGCAATATTCATCGTGCCCAAGGTGACGATAAATGAAGGCAATTTAATCCGGGTGACTAAGAGGCCATTAATAAGCCCGAAGCCTGCGGTAACGGCAAAGCCGGCAGCAATGGCCAATACGGGGTGAACGCCGTAATCATGGGCCACTTTGGTCATCACGACCCCGCCCAGTGCCATCACCATCCCGCAGGATAAGTCGATGCCTGCGGTCAGAATAATCAATGTTTGGCCGATCGCAATCAGGCCCACTACCATGACTTGTTGCAAAATCAGCGAGAAATTCGCTCCAGTGAGAAACTGCTCACTTTGCAGCGAAAAGAAGCCGCAAGCGATCAGCAGGGCAATAAACGGCCCCAGAGTGCCAATCGACGGTAATTGTTCTTTCCAGCTCGGCATAACACCGCTCCTTACTACGCATTAGTTCTAGCCAATGAATGGCATTGACTCATTCGGGAAATGGGCTCGTCGTTGCGGACGAGCCCGACAGCTCTGGTGTTATTTATTGCCCCAGCACAAATCCATACCGGTTTTGGTGTCTTTGCTATCCACGCCAGCTACGGCTTTGGCCGCAATCAGCGTTACGCCAGTGTCGGTGTAGCCCGAAGGTTTTTTGCCGGTTTTGGCATATTCAACGCCAGCAGCAACGCCCATCGCCGCCATTTTTAGTGGGTATTGCTGTGAGGTCGCGGCGATTTTGCCTGCACCAACATCTTTAATGCCTTGGCAGCCGCCATCCACCGATACCACCAGCACACCTTTTTCTTTGCCGGCTTTTTTCAGCGCGTTAAACGCACCAGCAGCTGCTGGTTCGTTGATGGTGTACACCACGTTGATATCTGGATTCTTCTGCAAACAGTTTTCCATCGCGGTTTGGCCTTTGGCTTGGTCGCCAAAGCTATCGGCCATGCAGACTACTTCGGCCGGCTTGGCTAACTCATTGCTTTTAGCATCGAGCGATTTGAGGCCAAAACCTTCCAAAAAGCCGTTGTGACGTTGTGCGCCAACTGGGTGTCCTGGAAATAGGTCTAAGGTGGCGATTTTTGCGGGTTTGCCCGCCATCGTGGCTTTGGCGTAGTTGCCAATTAAAACGCCAGCTTTGAAGTTGTCAGTGGCAAACAGTGCATCAGTTGCATTGGCTGGCTCAGTGGGGCTATCCAGTGCAATCACCAGTACGCCTTTTTCGCGTGCTTTTTTAATGCTGGGGACAATGGCCTTTGAGTCGCTTGGAGTAATCAGAATGGTTTTAGCGCCAGCGGCAATCATGTTTTCGATTGCAGTAACTTGCCCTGCATTATCACCATCCGTTTTACCTGCGGCAGATAGCAGCTTGGCGCCTTTGGCTTTGGCTTCAGCGCTGGCACCTTCTTTCATTTTGACAAAGAAAGGGTTGGTTTCTGTCTTGGTAATCAGGCCGATAATCGGTTCAGCCGCGAAGGTGGGAAGAGCAATCGCAGTTGCGACAGCGGCAATGGCAAGATGGATGCGGCTCTGTTGCATGATACTTCTCCTAATGTGTGTTCCTGTGTAGGTAGTGGGTACTGCAATCAAATTGCGTATGCTTTTATTAATAAATCAATTTGATTTATGAAAAGATTATGCCTGTCGGATTAATAAATCAAGTCAATTGATCTATATAAAAACCCTTAGTAAATAGCTGATTAACTTACGATTTGGCTCTGTTCGGGTACAGTAAACGGTGGCACAACCTTGATCGGGGTGGGGTTACTGCTTCGTGCTGCTGGGAGGCTCTGGGGATTGGTTTGGGTAGGTATAGGCTGGAATGCCTTTTTCTCAAAGATGCAGAGAGCAATACTTGACCCTGTGGATCGCCGATTGGCGACTTTTAATAAAAAATTAACCGTATAAATACTTTATTCTTTGGATTCTTAATCTAAGCTTACTTCGAAATGGGGAGGGTATGCGATGGATTGGGTAGGATTGGGTTTGCTAGTGGTGTTTGTGGTATTGGTGCTCAAGTCATGGTGGCAGGAGCGGCGCAGCGATTTGCCGCAAGATGCGCGCTTTGATCGCAGCGGTGTGGATTTCAGTATTTATTTGTATTCATCCAAGCGTGGCCAGTTGCCACGCCTGGATCGTTAAGTGTTGGATTGCTGAGTATTGCTTAGAGTTCAAAATTCTGGCGCTATTTGCTCGGCATAATCGTAGAGCGCCGCTAAAATTTCCTCGCCGCGCGCATCCCCATCGGCAAGCGTTTCGGCTAAACGATCAATTTCCTCGCTATAACTTTCTAAAGTGAGTGCGTTGGCTGCGCCTTCAAATAGTCGTGCATTCCGCCACTGCTCCCAGCGAGTATCTTCCTCGGCTGTGAGTGTTTCTGGGAAGTTGCGGGCTCGGTAGCGGAAAAATAATTCTTCCAGCTGGCGGTCTTCAAAGTGCACTATTTCGGTAGCCAGCTGCGCGCCATTCAGGCTGCGCAGGCGGGTGAGGGTGCGTCGATCAGTGTTGGAGACAAAGCCGCCATATAGGTTGCCATCGACATCAGGTTTCTCGTCGTTGTGGTCACGTTCACGAGCAAACACTTCATGCCACGCAATACTGGGGGCTTGGGTAAGTAGGGCTGCATGCTGCTGGATCTGGTTCATATCAATGTGCCAGCGTGCGATGTCTTCACTGCGCAGCACTTTTAAGTTGCCCACCACGATCGGGGATTTGTTCGCGTGTATGGTTTTGATTGGTAGCCGCGGCGTATCACCCAATTCGCTTTGTTTGCTAAACATCCGGTGGCGAATTTCGGCGGGAGTCAGGCCAAACAGCTCCTGCGGATCGTAGGCCAAATCCCAGACAATAATTTCATTTTTATTGGTGGGGTGCATACCCAGTGGCCAAACCAGCGCTAGGTTTCCGCGCTCTACGCCATACATGCCGGAAATATGCACCAAGGGGCGGGGTTGCGCGATGTTCATTTCGTCAAAGACCCGGTCTTTTTTACGCAAGGCCAAGCAAAAGTCGAATAATTTTGGTTGTTTGGCGCGAATTAATCGCGCCAGCGCAACGGTTGCTCTGACATCCGATAATGCGTCGTGGGCGGCCTCATGCGCCAAGCCATTGGCTGCGGTCAGGTGCTCCAATTTAAAGCTGATACGCCCATCGTCATGTTTGGGCCATTCAATCCCTTCCGGTCTGAGTGCATACAGGGTGCGTACAACATCGAGCAAATCCCAGCGGCCGCAGCCGTTTTGCCATTCGCGTGCATAAGGATCGATCAGATTGCGCCAAAACATAAAGCGAGTCACTTCATCGTCAAAACGGATGGTGTTGTAACCCACGCCTATTGTTTCGGGTGTGGCTAGTTCGCGTTCGATGGCGGCGGCAAATTGATATTCTGGAATCCCGTTGGCCAAACAAAATTGCGGAGTAATTCCAGTGAGTAGGCATGCCTCGGGCGCTGGCAGATAATCATTGGCAGGTTGGCAGTGTAAATTAATTGGCTGCCCGATTTCATTGAGATCGGCATCGGTGCGAATCCCGGCAAATTGCGCCGGGCGATCTAGCTTGGGGTTTACGCCAAAAGTTTCGTAGTCGTGCCAGAGAAAAGTTATGCTCATTGCCGGTTCGATCTTTGTAAAGGTGCGTTTTTATACTGTGCTGAGCGGCAACGGGCAAGTAAAAATGCGTTGTGCGCCAGTTTGTGATGGGTGAGCCAATGGCCTTGGAGGGTATGGCTCTGTTAGCCTCATTTGATGTTGCTTATGAGCATATACCTACTTGGTTTTGAACGGGCTTAGGTTGCGATAAGGTGCCGCGAGCGGGTCGCCAATAAAAACCCCTTGCGCGGGCCATGCCACACTTTTCCAGTAGGCCTCAACTGCACTAGCGCCGTTGATGTAGTGAAACAGCAGCACTTGCGGGTGCGGAAATTTCTGCGGGTAGCTGTAGGGCTCGCTAACCGTGCCATAGCTCGCGCTGGCGCCAGCCTCCAGCCAGCGTAGGCTACTCATCTGGCTGCTATCGGTAAGCTGGCCACCAAATGAGGTGAGGTGATCGGCCAAGGCGCCGGGTAAAAATTTTAACGTTTCCAAACCATCCACGCGTGCCAATCCGGTCTGGTAAAAAATGACATCTTTGCGGTCACGTAGGGTTTCGGCGTTGAGGTTCTCAATTTTAAGTGCCGGTTTGCTTAAGGTCTGGCTGGGCGGAAACAAGGGCGCGCGTGAGCTACGGGCTTGATCTTTGGTGGTGAGGTAGTAAGCGGTGCCTTTGGGTTGGTTGCCCCATGCTTGCAGGCCTGTATCAATGAGCTTTTTGGCACTGCTGAAGTCTTTGGCCGCCAGCAGCATGCTCGGGCGAATTTTCAAATCGGTGTAGGGCTGGGTGCTGGGGTGGTTAAAGTAGGCCGATTCCGGCGTAGGCTTGCCCAGATTGGCGCAGACGCCCTCAACATAACCCATCGTGACGCCGTAAGTGATGCCAAGACAATTGACCCGATATGGTTTGGCCCATGCAAGCGCTAGTGCTTGGGTGTTATCGCCGAAATAGGCGTTAATCTGAGCATTGAGCTGTTCCAGCTCGCCTTCGGTAATCCAAACGCGATCCGTCGGTAATGTGACGCTAAGAATTTGCTCGGGTTTGAGCTGGTGCTGTTTGGCGTAATACTCGCCAATTTCCAGCGAAAGAGGGTCATTTTTATTGATAACCAAACCCAATTGTTCGGCATTCAGTTGGTAAGGACTGTTCAGGTTGCCAGGTGCTGCCTGAGCCCAGTTGAATCCGCACAATAAGATTGAAAGCAGGAAATAGCGCATAAGCCAGATTAAAAGCAATAAACACCGATAATAGCTGCAAAAACGGCAATGCTCTATGGTTTGCTGAGGTGTGACTGATTTTTTTGGGGGGGGTGTTACGAGAGATGGTACAGAAGTGATGCAAGAAGATTCTGGTCGGGGCGGTGGGATTCGAACTCACGACCACCTGGTCCCAAACCAGGTGCGCTACCGGGCTGCGCTACGCCCCGACTAGAGGTTGCGAACTATACCGATCAGGTCTAATTACGTCAACACTTGTCGGTCAAAAAAACAGGTTTTTTGGCTAAATATTTGATTGTTATTGAATTTAAATTTGGCGCTTCTAAGCTGGCGCGGCTGTTGTTTGCTTCATTGTGAATGCCACTAATGTGCGTAGAATCGCTGTCATACTGACCTTCGTGGATGAAAAATGTTTTTCTCTATGCCCATTCGCGGGATCGCCCGCTTGCTGATGAGTGCCGTGCTGACTTTTTGCCTAGTTGCCTGTAGCAAAGTAACGGCAGAAAACTATCAAAAAATCAGCACTGGGATGTCACGCGCAGAGGTGGTGGCGCTACTGGGGGAGCCGAGCACGAGCCATTCCTCCAGTTTGCTTGGTGTGAGCGGCGAGTCGGCAGTGTGGGAGTCGGGCAAGGTGAAGATTGAGGCCACCTTTGTGAATGATGCCTTGCTAACGCGTCAATTGGTGCAGCAGTAAGCCGATTCTTATTGGGTATAGTTATCTAGGTTTATGTCCAGCTATCTTTTAGGGCTATACCCCTCATTCTTAGGTTCGATAGCCCCGTAAAAATAGCTGCACTGCATGTTGAGTGTGACGGGTAATGGCTTCGGCAGTGGGCTCTGCAACTGAAAGCTGCATTTTGCGCACAATGCCTGCATCGCACAGCGCAAAAAATTGCTCTGCTGCCAGCGTGCTATCTGCAATATCTAAGATGCCACGCTGCTTCAGGTGCTCCAGATAGCGCCCCAAGTGCTGCATTGCTTGGGCGGGGCCGCTGGCTTCGACGGCTTGGCCTAGCTCGGGGAACTGCAGGGCTTCAGCCAACACCACGCGAAAAAAAGCCTGTTGGGCAGGATCGATAAGCCCCATCAGCCATTGTTGTCCAATCATGGTTAAGATTGGCTCGGGCGGGGCGTCACTAAATTCGGTCGGTGGCGCAGAGTGAGCTTCCGCTTTGCAGCACTCGCCTTGAATCAGGGCGATAAACAGCGTTTCTTTGTTTTCAAAATAATTGTACAGCGTGCCTTTGGAAACCCCCGCCGTTTTGGCGATTTTTTCCATGCTGGCAGCGGCATAGCCGTGCTCCATAAAGATGGCGCGAGCTCCCGCTAAGATTTGTTCGCGTTTGGTTTCGCTGTGCTTGTTATTGAGCTTGGCAATTGTCATCGCGCGTTCCAAAAAATGATTTAATTTGCATATTGACCGAACCGTTCAGTCAGTTTAGCATGTTTGTTAGCAAATCCAAATTCAGTGCCGCTGCGCATCTTATTTGCTGTGGTGGCTTTATATCGTGTGTTATCCCGATAGGAACGCAGTTCCATGCAACTTCGTTTAATGCTTTCTGTGAGTATTTTGGCGGGCCTGCTTAGCGCTTGTGCCGTCAATTTACCGGCCCCAACTTCAGCACAACTCGACCCAAAAGCACTGGAATGGCAAGCCAGCCCTCCATTGGCTGAGCGGCTGGCTGAGCAAACTCAATGGTGGCAGGCTTGGAATGACCCCGTGTTAAGCCAGCTGCAAGCAGCCGCGCAGCAAGATAATCCCACTTTGCAACTGGCCACGGCACGTATCAGTGAGGCGCGTGCCAAAGCTTATTCTGCCAAAGCATATTTATGGCCGACCCTGACGGGAACTGCTGCAGGCACTCGTAGTAAAAATGAATTAATGCAGCCGGGGGCCATCACCAACGCCGGCTCGGTTGGACTCGACGCCAGTTGGGAAATTGATTTATGGGGCGGGGTGCGCGCTGCCGAGCAAGGATTGCTCGCCAATCTGGCCGCACGCGAAAGCGAGTGGCATGATGCGCGCACCAGCATGGCCGCCGAAGTGGCCAATGCCTATGTGACCTACCGTGCTTATCAAACCATGGGCGCAATCGTGGAGCAGGATTTGGCTTCACGTGATCGTAGCTTGGCACTCACGCAGGACAAGCAGCGCGTCGGGCTGGCCAGTCCCGTTGATGTAGCTTTACTTGATGCCAGTAGTGCCGATGCACAGGCACAGTTGGTGGAAATGCAGGAAGGGCAGGCCGTAGCGATTAAAGCGCTGGTGGCCCTGACTGGCTTGGATGAAAACGAAGTACGTTTGCAGCTTGAGGCCGTCGAGCCGGCCGCGCGTCGTATGCCGCAGCCGGTTGGTTTTACTGTGGCCAGTTTGCCTGCCGAAGTCATCACGCAGCGACCTGATGTGCGCAGTGCTGCCGAGCTAGTCAAAATGGCGGCTGCCGATGTTGGCGTGGCAGAAGTGGCGCGGCTACCTTCGGTAAGCCTGTTTGGCGCGATTAACATCGGTGAGCAGCGCAGCAATGGCCTAACCCTGAATGGGCAGAGCTGGTCGTTTGGCCCCACCATCAAGCTCCCTATCTTTAATGCTGGTCGATTGAAGGCCGATCAAGAGGCGGCACACGCCCGTTACGATCAGGCATTGGCGGCCTATCAGCAGCGCGTGCGCATGGCCGTGCGCGAAGTGGAAGAAAACATGGTGCGGCTAAATGGCTCCGCTCAACGTGTTGCCGCGACGCAGCGTGCGGTGGCTGGCTATCAAAAGCAACTCGATTCGGGCGAAGCCATGTGGAAGGCCGGTGCCGCCAGTTTGCTGGATTTAGAAGTCTCACGCCGTTTTTTACTCACCGCCCAAACCCGCCTGATCAGTTTGCAGCGCGAGCAGTTGGCGAACTGGATTGCACTGTATAAAGCCGTCGGCGGCGAGTGGGGCTTGGATGAGCCCGCGAAGATATCGGTGCCGTGATGGCAAATACCGCCGGATCGGCGCAAGGTGGAGTGCGGCTGATTTTACGCTTGGAAGGTTTGTGCATTTTACTTGCGGCGCTAGCGCTGTATAGCGCTATGCGGGGTGACTGGTGGCAATTTGCAGGCTGGTTTTTTGTTCCTGATTTGGCTTTGCTGGGCTATTGGCTTAATCGCCAGTGCGGGGCGGTTTGCTACAACCTGAGCCACTCGTATGTAGGCGCTTTGTTGGTGTGTGCCTATGGGCATTTTGTGGTGCAACCGTATTGGCTGAGTTTGGGGCTGATTTGGTGCGCACATTTGGGTTTTGATCGCGCGCTTGGCTATGGCCTGAAATACGCGGCGGGCTTTCACTTTACTCACCTAGGGCACATTGGGCGCCGTAAAGCGCAGTTAGATTAAATGGGTATTGCCATGAATGGCAATGCTAATAATTGGTTGGTAAAGATACTGGAGTAGGGTAATGAATCGTTTGTTAGAACGTCTTCCTGCGCAACGTCGGATGGTCATTAGTGTGCTGGCTGCTGTGGCTGTGATCGGTATTGGTGGCTATGCCCTTGCCAATGCGGATAAGAAAACGGCCGCCGCCAGCCCGGCCAAAGCGGTACTGAGCGTGAAGCTGATTACGCCCAAGGTGATGGAATGGGCGCAAAACGTATCTGCCAATGGCAATGTGGTGGCGTGGCAGGAATCGCAAATTGGCACCGAAATTGGCGGTTTGCGCTTGGTGGAAGTTAATGCGCAAATTGGCGATGTAGTAAAAAAAGGCCAAGTGCTAGCGCGTTATAACGATGAAACGATTCAGGCTGAACTTGCGCAGGTAAAAGCTGCGGTCGCTGAGGCGGAAGCCGCCCTGAACGAAGCGCAAGAAAATGCCAATCGCGTGCGGCAATTGGGAACCAGTGGCTCGTTGAGCGCACAGCAAATTACGCAGGCGATGACGCAAGAGCGCACCGCTCAAGCGCGGGTAGCCTCAGCCAAAGCCCAATTGGTTAGCGCACAGGCAAGGCTCAATCAAACTCGGATAGCTGCCCCTGACGATGGGGTGATTTCCGGTCGCAGTGCAACGCTGGGCTCGGTTAGTCAGCCGGGGCAAGAGTTATTCAAACTGGTACGCAAGGGGCGGTTGGAATGGCAAGCCGAAGTGACTGCCAGTGAAAGTGCGCACATCAAGGTCGGGCAGGATGCGACGTTAACGGTGGCCAGTGGCAAGGTGCTCAGCGGTAAAGTTCGCCAGATTGCCCCGACGATTGATACCAAAACGCGCAATCTAATCGTATATGTCGACGTCAAAAATGAAGATACCGCGCTGGGCGCGGCCAAACCGGGGATGTTTGCCAAAGGGCAGATCGCCGTTGGGCAAGCCAAAGCGCTTACCTTGCCGGGTAGCGCGATTTTGCTGCGCGATGGTTTTGCCAATGTGTTCGTGATTGATGCTGCGACGCCACAAGGGAACAGCAAAGTTAAACAGGTACGGGTGCAATTGGGGCGGCAGGCGCAGGGCTTGATGGAAGTGAGCGGTATCGCGGCAACAGCCCAAGTGGTGGCATCCGGCGCAGGTTTTCTGGCCGATGGCGATACTGTTCGGGTCGTTAAATAAGGGTATTGCCCTGTAATTATTGTTAATCAATAGCGTTGTCGATATACCCGTGAAGGTATGTTTGCCAAGGATGCATGATGAATTTTTCTGCGTGGTCGATTAAAAACCCGATACCGGCAATTATGTTGTTTGTGTTGCTGTCTATTGCCGGACTGTGGTCGTTCAAAGCGATGAAGGTGCAGGACTTTCCGGATATTGAATTACCAATGGTGACGGTGACGGCGGTGCTCGATGGTGCCGCGCCCGCCCAATTAGAAACCGAAGTCGTCCGCAAAATTGAAAACTCGGTGTCGGCGCTACAAGGTGTGAAGCACGTTTACAGCAATATCACCGATGGCGTGGTCAGCATGACCGTTGAGTTTGAGCTGGAAAAACCCATCAATGACGCGGTTGATAGCGTGCGTGATGCCGTATCCAATGTGCGCGGTGATCTGCCCGCCGATTTGAAAGACCCAATTATTGGTAAAGTCGAATTCTCTGGCGTGCCGTTTTTGGTGTTTACCGTCGCCGACTCGCAGCTCGATGAGGAACAGCTCTCGTGGTTTGTGGATAACAAAATCACGCGCTTGGTGCGCGCGGTGTCTGGTGTTGGGCAAGTATCGCGTGTTGGTGGGGTAACGCGTGAGGTGCGCATTGAGCTCGATCCTGAGCGCATGAGTGCATTGGGTGTCACTAGCAGCGATATTTCGCGCCAATTGGCGATCACACAAAAAGACTCTTCTGGTGGCCGTGCTGATTTGGCGGGGGCGGAGCAAGCCTTGCGTACTATTGCCACCGTGCAAACGGCCGCTGAATTAGCCAAAACCGAATTGGCATTGGGTGATGGGCGTCGCATCCGCTTGGAGCAGATTGCCACCATTGCCGACACCACTGCAGAGCGCCGGACGATTGCCCAACTCGATGGTAAACCGGTGGTTGGGTTTGAGATTACCCGCTCGCGTGGCGCCAGCGAGACTGAAGTCGCGGCACAAATTCAAAAAGTACTCGCACAACTCAAAGCCGAGTATCCAACGCTGCAAATTACTCAAGCCTATGACATGGCTAAGCCGGTGCAGGATGAGTTCGATGGCTCGATGATGCTGCTTTACGAAGGCGCTTTGCTGGCCATCGTCGTGGTGTGGTTCTTTCTGCGGGATTGGCGAGCGACGCTGGTGTCGGCGGCAGCTTTGCCCTTATCGATTTTGCCGACTTTCATCGGCATGCACTATATGGGCTTTTCGCTCAATACCGTCACCTTATTATCGATGGCCTTGGTGGTGGGGATTTTGGTCGACGACGCGATTGTCGAGATCGAAAACATCGTTCGCCATTTACGCATGGGCAAAACCCCGTATCAAGCTGCAATGGAAGCGGCGGATGAAATTGGCTTGGCGGTCATTGCCACTACTTTTGCGCTGGTCGCGGTGTTCTTGCCGACGGCATTTATGGGCGGCATTCCAGGGAAATTTTTTATCTCCTTTGGCTGGACCGCGGCTTTGGCTGTATTGGCCTCTTTGGTGGTTGCACGCTTGCTTACGCCAATGATGGCGGCCTATTTGCTCAAACCAATTGTCCATGCTGAGCAAGAAGGCCGGATGATGAAAACCTATTTGCGCTGGGCAGAATGGTGCCTGCGCAATCGTAAAAAAACTGCCGCCTTATCGATTGCGTTTTTTGTCGGCTCGCTGGCTTTGGTGCCGCTGCTGCCGACGGGCTTTGTGCCTGCTGATGATCGGTCGCAAACCTTGGTGAGTATTGAATTGCCACCGGGCTCAACGCTGCAAGATACTTATGCAGTGACCGAGCAGGCCCGCAAAATCATCGAAAAGCAGCCTTATATCACGCGGATTTACACTGCAATCGGCGGCGGTAAAGCAGGTGGGGATCCGTTTGCTGGTGGCTCAAGTAGCGTGAATAAAGCCAGCATTACGCTCACGCTGGTCGATCGCAAGCAACGCCCAGTGAAGAAAACCCAGATCGAGAAAAACTTGCGCGAAGCACTGGCGGTATTGCCCGGTGCACGCGTTAAGATTGGTTTGGGGCAGTCGGGTGAAAAGCTACAGATGATTATTAAATCGGACGACCCGGAAGCCTTAGCACTCGCCGCAAAAAACATCGAGCAAGATTTACGCACGCTGGCTGGCGTAGGTGCGATTACTTCAAGTGCGAGTTTGGTACGGCCGGAAGTGATTATTCGGCCTGACATGGCCAAAGCCGCCGACATGGGGGTCACAGGGCTGGCGATTGCCAACACGATCCGTGTGGCGACGGTGGGCGACTTTGATACCGCATTGGCCAAGCTCAATTTGCCTGAGCGCCAAGTACCGGTGGTAGTACGTTTGCCTGATTCTTTCCGTACCGATTTGGAGGCTCTCAAGCGCTTACGCGTACCATCGGCCCAGGGCGATGTGATGCTAGGGCAAGTGGCGGAGGTTGAAATTGGCAGCGGCCCCAGCTTGATTAGTCGCTATGACAGAGCGCGCAATGTGATTTTCGATGTGGAGCTCAATGGTCTCACCCTCGGTGAGGTTAGCGCCAAGCTAGATGAATTGCCGGCACTCAAAAATTTGCCTGCCGGTGTGACGCGTGCTGAGTTTGGCGACGCTGAAGAGATGAAAAAACTATTTGCCAGCTTTGGTTTGGCGATGCTCACCGGTGTGCTGTGCATTTATATGGTGCTGGTGCTGCTGTTCCGCGACTTTATGCAGCCGGTGACGATTCTGGCCGCTTTGCCGCTGTCGATTGGCGGGGCTTTTGTCGCGCTGTTGGTGGCCAATAGTGCGTTTGCCATGCCGTCACTAATTGGTTTGATCATGTTGATGGGGATTGCCACCAAAAACTCGATTTTGCTGGTGGAGTATGCAATTGTCGCGCGGCGCTCTGGCAAGAGTCGATTCGATGCCTTGATGGATGCGTGTCATAAACGCGCACGACCAATTGTGATGACGACGATTGCGATGGGGGCGGGGATGTTACCGATTGCGATTGGCTGGGGCGCGGATTCAAGTTTCCGCTCACCTATGGCAATTGCGGTGATCGGCGGCTTGATTACCTCGACATTCCTCAGTTTGTTGGTGATTCCGGTGGTGTTTACTTTTGTGGACGATTTCGTGCAGTGGTGGGCTCGCAAACGCGGCAAAACTCAGACTGCATAAGTGTTCAAATAAATATACATGCATTGGTATCTAGTTGAAAGCCAGTGCATGTATGTTTTTGATTGATATACCCCTAGCTAATCTTATGCTTTGATGTAGCGCTCAAACACAAAGCCAAAATCTTTAACTAGATATTTTTGCTGAGCGGCAGAAAGCCAGCTAAAGGCAGTTTGATTGAGTTCTTTAAACGCTTCCACCACCGGCGTGCCGCCAACCTGACCACGCCCCAGTGTGGTGGCGGCAAGCTCCAAGCTGGCCTTGGCGTTGTCATGCATGAGCTCGTTCTCGTGCATGATCTCAGCGATGCGTAGCAGCGATTTGTAGAGGTCTTTTAATTCTTCCAGATGTTTTTTATGCACATCGATTGAGAATTCTTTGTGGCCAAAGGTGAATTTGATCTCGACATCCATATCTACGGTGCCGGCGGTTTCCAGATGGACATTGGTGATCGGGTTGGAGTGATAGCTATAGCGATACAGCATGCGTTTTTTGCTCATCGCACTGGTGCCATCCAGATGGATCAAGGCTTTGTTGGTAAAGCAGTATTCATCGGTTTTGGATTTGATCAGGAAAAAAATTTTTTCATTATCTTCGTGAAATACATAATCATCCGCATCGACTTTGTCATAGTCTTCGACGCGCACTACCGACCCAATATCACTTAGCCCGAGCGCATCTGCTGCAAGTTTGCCAAACATGGTGATCCTTTTGCTGGAATTGAAGAGGATTAAGTTGCTTTCTGACTTTATTCGTCAAATAAAGTTCAACTATGGTTTGGTAATTAGCGACGAGCTAGCGCTAATAGGCCGCCGACGGTGAAAAATGCGGCGCCGCAGGCGCGGTTAAAGAGCCGTATTCGTTTGGGTTCTTGTAGCCAACTGGCCAAGCGATTGCCGCCCCAAGCGTAAGCAATTTGCCAACTGATTTCGATGATAAAAAATGAGCTGAGCAAAATCGCCCATTGCTGCCCCTGTGGCAAGCTGGTGTCGATAAATTGCGGTAAGAATGCACCGGCAAATAAAATGGCTTTGGGGTTTGAGAGGGCAACGGCAAGCCCTGTTTTAAAGCGGGCTTGCGCATCGCTCGCATCTGCATTGGGTAAACGTAGATTTTCACCCGCGCGCCAGCTCTGAATACCTAAGTAAATCAGATACAATGCGCCGGCAATTTTGAGAGCGGTAAACAAGGTGACCGAGGCCGCCAAAATGGCGCCCACGCCCAGTGCTGATAGGCCGATCAAGATACTCAACCCTGTAATTGCCCCAGCCATTGTCACTAAAGTCGCTTGCAAGCCATAACGGGCGCCATGACTGAGCATTAGCAGCATATTCGGTCCAGGGGTGGCGGAAATAAAAATGGTGGTGCCCAAAAAGAGCAGCCATAGCTGAAAATTCATGGTTTGACTGGTATGGCAGGATTAGTTAGCTGCCAGCATAAGTCAAAGCTGGGGCAAATTAAATAAATAACGCCTTGTTTTGCGACGTTTTACTATCAATGCTTGCAATCACAAGGCTTTGTCATAAAAATGGGAATACCTTCGCTTATTGCGTGCGCTGTAATTCCAACAAGAGAAAATACCCTGTGTCTCGTTCCCGACTAAACCAGCAAGCTGATGATTCTGGATATTCATTTGGCAGAATCCGCAAAGTGCTGGTCGTTTTGTCGCTCTGTGTATGTGCGGCCGCATTGGCCATTCTAGGGCAGTCAATCTGGCGTAGTCACCAGGACACCTTGGCCAAGGCAGAACAGGAAATGCTGTTGTTGGCGCGTACGATGGAAGAGCACGTTGGCCGCACCATGGAAGGCACTTTGTCCGCGATGAATGGGGTCGAGCACGATGAGGTGTTTTCATCCTGTCTATCCGTGCGTGATGCCGGCTGTTTGCATGCCTATATGCAGCGTACCGTCGGTCGCTACCCACAACTGAATGCCATGGCATTAGCTTATCCGGATGGTGAGTTGGCGGCGTCAAGCCAAATGCATCCTGTTAGCGGGCGCAATCTATCCAGTGTTCCGTATTTTCGAGCCATTCGTAGTCGCCCGCAGTCACCTTATTATATTGGTGACCAGCAAACAGACCCCAGTGGCAAAGTTGATACCATTCCGTTTGTGACCAGTATTTTAGATAAACAAACGCATTCCATGGCGGTATTGATCGCTGGGCTAGACCCGAATTTCTATCAGCAATTTTATGATTCCATTAATTTGAATCGGGCTTTGGTTATTCGCTTATTTAGGGATGATGGTATTACCCTGGTCCGCTTTCCGAACCCGGCTCAAGAAATTGGCCGCGATATTTCACAGCGCAGCTTTTTCGATAAAGTTTTCCGTGACTCACCAAGCGGGGTGTTTTATGAAACCAGCAAAAGTGATGGTATTACGCGGATTTACGGCTGGCGGCGTGTGCAGGGGTGGCCACTTGGGGTATCGGTTGGTATTGACCGCGAGTTAGTCTTGGCTCAGTGGCGGCAAGATACGCTAGTGAATGTGGCGATTGCCTTGCTGTTGTTAATCTCGGGTGCAGGTTTGCTGCTGTATGTCTTGCGGCAGTTACGTCGTCTGGAGCGCACGGAAGACACCTTATTTTTAACCAAGGTGGCCGTCGAAAATGGGGCAGATATGGCCATCTGGCTGGATCCGCAAGGGCATATCCGTTACGTCAATACCACGAGTTGCAAGCGCTTGGGGTATAACGAAACCGAATTAATGGGCATGCGCTTTCGGGATATCCACCCTAATTTCAAAGCTGAGGGCTGGCCTAAGTTTTGGCAAAAATTGCGGCATCATCGCCATTTGTTCGACGAAATTACTTTGCGTACCCGTACGGGTGAAGAATTCCCCAGCGAGATGCATTCAAATTATATTTTGTTTCAAGGGCAAGAATATAACTGTGCAGTGGTACGCGATATTTCTGAGCGGAGAATGGCTGAAGAGGCAATTGGTAAATCAGAACAACAATTGCGTTTGGCTTTAGAGGCCTCTAGCACGGGCTTGTTTGACATGCCGCTTGATGGTCGCCGCACGGCAGTGACCAGCCCCGAGTATGACAAGCTGCTGGGTTATCAACCTGGCGAGCTGATTGAAACTTTTGAAAAGTGGAAAGAGCAATTACACCCCACCGATCGAGAGCAAGCGGTATCGGCTTACCGTGATTATTACGTAGGCAATTCGGCGCAATTTGCGGTGGATTTCCGGCGCCGCACGAAAGCCGGCGAGTATCGCTGGTTCCAAAGTCAGGGCAAATTTGTTGACTTTGATTCACGCGGCAAGCCTAGTCGCTTGATCGGCACCATGACCGATATTACCGAGCGCAAAGAGGCGCAGGATCGGATTACCGAGCTAGCCAATTTTGATACGGTTACTGGCCTGGCGAACCGAAACCTATTACGCGATGAGTTGCGCTTAGCATTGGCTTCCGCCGAGCGCTATAAGCGCAAATTGGCGCTATTGTTTTTGGATTTAGACCGTTTCAAGACTATTAATGATTCGCTCGGCCATGCCGCAGGCGATATGGTATTGGCGCAAGTCGCGTTGCGCTTACGCAATATCGTCGGTAAGCAAGATATTTTGTCGCGCTTAGGTGGCGATGAGTTTGTGCTGGTGTTGGCCGATTTGCCTAATGCTTTGGTGGCAGGTGATGTGGCGGAGCAAATTCTGGCTTCATTTGCTGAATCATTTGTCCTAGAAGCGGGTAATTTTGCGACCTCAACCTCGATTGGGATTAGTGTCTATCCAGATGATGGCCACGATGCAGATGAATTGATTAAAAATGCCGATGTCGCGATGTATCAGGCGAAAAGCAATGGCCGCAACAATTATCAGTTTTTCACCGCCGATATGAACGCAAGAGCCTCTGAGCGCCTCAGCTTGGAAACCAGCATGCGCGATGCTTTAAGTCGTGGTGAGTTTGAAGTGTTTTTCCAGCCACAAGTTGGTTTGGAGCATGGACAGATTATTGGCGCAGAAGCCCTCGTGCGCTGGAATCATCCGACCCAAGGTTTAGTTGCGCCATCCAAATTTATCCCGATTGCTGAAGAGTCGCGCATGATTGTGCCGCTGGGCAACTGGGTATTGCGGCGCAGTTGTGAGCTGGCAGCCCAGTGGCAACGTGAAGGGTTGCCGCCGATTACCATTGCGGTCAATTTATCCCCGCTGCAACTGCACCAGTCTAATTTGCTGGATTTGATTCAGGATGCACTCGATACGGCTGGTTTGGATGCTAAATATCTAGAGCTGGAAGTGACTGAGTCAGTTGTGATGCAGGAAGTTGAGCATGTGATGGCGATGTTGCATGGTATTAAGCAACTTGGGGTGAAGCTTTCGCTAGATGATTTTGGTACCGGCTATTCCAGCCTGTCTTATCTGAAACGCTTTGCCTTTAACAAGCTAAAGGTAGACCAAAGCTTTGTGCGGGATATTAGCTCGGATGCCAATGATGCCGCGATTGTGTTGGCGATTATCGGGTTGGGCAAAACTCTGGGTATGTCCGTGTTGGCCGAAGGGGTGGAAACCGATTTGCAACTCGAATTCCTGCGCCGGGCACAGACTGATTCGATCCAGGGCTATTTGTATAGCAAACCGTTGCCAAGCGACGCATTTCGCTTGTTAATGCTGGAAAACCGACCATTAAAAATGCCAGAAATTGAATTATTTCACTAATTAAAAAGCCTCGCATTGCGAGGCTTTTTAATTAGAACAATCAGCATCAGATTGCGCTGCTTAGGCGTCGTTGGCTTTTAGCTGTTCCACCAGATCAACATAGTCTTGCATCGCTTGTTCACGCGCCACGCCTGCCAGTTTGCTCCAGGCGTCAAACTTGGCCTGGGCTACAAACTGAATTGCGGAAGGTCGCTCGCCGCTAACATCACCTTCGCTGGCTTGTTTGTACAAGGCATATAGCTTGAGCTTAGTTTGTACATCGGGAGCTTCATTGAGCTCGACAACTTCGTTTTGTGCAACTTGAAAGCGATTGGCTAGATCCGACATTCCATTCTCCAGTTAAACGATCGTTTTAATGTGGATGTAGTATAGGGGTTCAGTGCCGGGTTTGCTAGAGGCGCGCAGCACTGACCGATAGGCGTTGAGTTCATTGCATTTTGCTGCCGTCATGGCGCATTCAGCGTAAAATATAGGCAGGAGAATCCAATGCCAATACCCAATCTGATTGCATATCTGAATGGTCAATTTGCACCACTTGATGAGCTGAGCGTGCCGGTACTTGATCGCGGCTTTTTGTTTGGCGACGGGGTGTATGAAATGATCCCTGTCTATTCACGCTGTGTTTTTCGATTGGACGAGCATTTGCAGCGCTTAGCACGCAGTTTAGCGCAAGTGGAAATTACAAATCCGTATACGTTGGCACAATGGCGAGCCTTGGTGCACGATTTAGTGGCTCGGCAGCCATTTGAAGATCAGTCGGTGTATTTGCAAGTCACGCGGGGTGTAGCTTATCCGCGTAATCACGCTTTTCCTAAACCCATAGTGCTCCCCACTGTATTTGCGTTCTGTGATCCGCTGGAAATGCCGCCACCGCAGCATTACACCCAAGGGGTCGCAGCGGTGACGACGCGCGATTTGCGCTGGCAACGCTGCGATATTAAAGCAATCTCTTTACTGGCCAATGTGTTGGCCAAGCAAGAGGCGGTGAACGCGCAAGCGGCAGAAACGATTCTTCTGCGCGACGGAAAAATGATCGAAGGCGCTGCAAGTAATATCTTTATCGTGCAAAATGGCGTCCTTTACGCGCCGCAGACCAGCGAATTGATGTTGGCTGGGATTACTTATGATCTAGTGATCGAATTGGCGCAGTTGCATGAGATGCCGCTGGTGCTGGGCGATGTGTCTGAGGCGATGTTGCGCGAGGCCGACGAAGTTTGGCTGACGTCATCGTCGAAAGAGATTTTGCCTATCGTCACATTGGACGGCCGGTCAGTAGGAAATGGCCAAGTTGGCCCCATCTATCAGCAGATGCTGCAGATTTACCAAACATACAAAGCCACGGTGATGCGCCGGGCTCAGTAAAGTACAAAAGTTGGCCTGCAAGGCGCAAAGTCGAAGACAGTGCACATAGTACGACGAGACGCTGCAACGCAGCAGGCGAGTTTTTGTTTTGATTTGAAGGATTAATAATGGCTTTGATTGATATCCCTAACCAAAAATTGGAAGACTTAGTAACTTTCCCTGCGCTGATTCCGGTCAAAGCGGTCAGCCAAAAAAATATTGCTGAGCATGAATTTCGTGCTGCAGTGTTCGCGGTGACGCGCGAGTTGGTGCCGGTGTTTTTGGAAGAGCACATCACAATTCGTGCCTCGAGTGCGGGGAGCTACTTTTCTGCCACGCTGATGGTGACGTTCGAGCACGTCGATCAAGTGTACGCGCTCGATTCTGCGTTGCGCGCTCATCCGCTGGTTTTGCGTGTGCTGTAATGCAAAGAGCTGAAGATACTGCGCTAAGTATTGATTTGCAGCGCATTGCTGATGTTTGCTTTGTCGATATACCCCTCGATCCATTTGAACATGTCTTGCGTGTTCGACAGCTAGGGCAGGTCGATTACGAGCCCACTTGGCAAGCGATGCAAAAATTCACTGCCGAGCGCAATGCGGAAACGATCGACGAGCTGTGGATCTTGGAGCACCCGCCGGTGTTCACCCAAGGCCAAGCGGGCAAAGCCGAGCATATTCTGGCGAGTAGCGATATTCCCGTGGTGCAAATCGATCGCGGCGGCCAAGTGACTTACCATGGCCCCGGCCAACTGGTGGCGTATCTGTTGCTGGATTTACGTCGCTATAAAATGGGCGTGCGTGATTTGGTGCGCAAGCTGGAAAATAGCGTGATTGGCATCTTGGCCGATTACGGCATTAGTGCCTATGGCAAAGTCGATGCGCCGGGCGTGTATGTGAAAGATGAATACTGCGAATCGAAAATCGCCAGCCTTGGCTTGCGCATCCGCAATGGCTGCTGCTACCACGGCCTCGCACTCAATGTATCGATGGATTTAGCGCCATTTAACCTAATCAATCCATGTGGTTATCAAGGGCTGCAAGTGACGCGCATGGCTGATTTTGGAATCAGCGAGACACCCGCGACTTTAGCCGCTAAAATGGCGGACAAAATTGCCCACCAAATCAAATCTTTAACCGTATAAAAGCTACGGTTATTGGGAAGAAAATGACTGAAGAAATCAAAACTGCGGCCAAGCCAAGCAAAGAAGTCGGCGTTAAGCTCAAAGGCGAAGCCAAAACTGCGCGTATTCCAATCAAAATCGTTCAGCTCGAAACCAAGCTGAAAAAGCCAGAATGGATTCGCGTACAAGCAGCCAGCCACAATAGCCGCTTCTACGAAATCAAAGAAATTTTGCGTGAGCAAAAGTTGCACACTGTTTGTGAAGAAGCTTCGTGCCCAAATATTGGCGAGTGCTTCGGTAAGGGTACAGCCACTTTCATGATTATGGGCGACATCTGTACCCGCCGTTGCCCGTTCTGTGACGTCGGCCATGGCCGCCCCAATCCGCTGGATGAAAACGAGCCGCGTCATTTGGGTGAAACCATCGCGGCATTGAAATTGAAATACGTGGTGATCACCTCGGTTGACCGTGATGATTTGCGTGACGGCGGTGCGGCACACTTTGTTGAATGTATTCAAAAAACGCGTGAGCTTAGCCCGAATACGCAAATCGAAGTGCTGGTGCCTGATTTCCGTGGCCGCATGGACATCGCGTTGGATATCTTCAAGCAAGCGCTGCCCGACGTAATGAATCACAATCTGGAAACTGCGCCACGCTTGTACAAGCAAGCACGCCCCGGCTCAGATTACCAGCACTCGCTCGATTTACTGAAAGAGTTCAAACGTCTGTATCCGCATGTGAATACCAAATCCGGCATTATGGTGGGCTTAGGTGAAACGGACGAAGAAGTCTACCAAGTGATGGAAGACATGCGTGCGCATGATATCGATATGATCACGATTGGTCAGTATCTGCAGCCATCAAACGGCCACCTGCCAGTATTGCGCTATGTGCATCCAGATCAATTTAAAGCGTTTGAAACTCGTGCTTATGAGCTGGGCTTTAAACACGCAGCGGTAGGGGCGATGGTTCGTAGCTCGTACCATGCAGATCAACAGGCGCATAACGCAGGTGTTTGATGAGTTTGCTTGTTGCTAGAAAGTAAAAAACGGGGCTATGCCCCGTTTTTTTATTGGTATTGCTCGCCAAGCATTGAATAATGATCTGTATCGGGCAATACATTTGGAGGGTATATGAGCGATTTACCTCGGCACGAATTGGCCATGACGGTGTTGATGACGCCAGATATGGCTAATTTTTCTGGCAAAGTCCATGGTGGCGCTTTGCTCAAGCAATTAGACCAAGTGGCGTATGCTTGCGCTTGCCGTTACGCGGGTGCCTATGCGGTAACGCTATCGGTTGATCAGGTCACGTTCAAGCAACCCATTCATGTTGGCGAATTAGTGCATTTTTTGGCGAGTGTCAATTACACCGGTCGTACATCAATGGAGATTGGGATACGCGTGGTGGCGGAAGATATTCGCCTGCAAACTAAACGCCACACCAATAGCTGCTATTTCACGATGGTGGCGATGAGCGAGCAGGGCACGCCATTAGAAATTGAGCCATTAATCGCCAAGGATGAAACTCAAGTGAAACGCTGGATTGAAGCTGAGGCAAGGCGCAATATTAGGTTGAGCCAGACTTGAAGCTGGGCCTAGATATCGAAGCGATGCTTGGCAAATAGCTGGCGAATTTGTGGGTTGGTGTGTGACAGGCCGAGTGCCAGAGCTGTTTTTTGATCACTACCAATTACATCCACTTTCGCATGTTGCAGTAGTAATGTTTCGCTGCTGCGGTAGTGATTGGTTTGTAGCGCGTGCAGTAGCGCTGTTTGCCCGTTATGGTCCGTTTGGTTGATATCTGCGCCAGCTTCGAGCAATAAGCGGATTGCCGCGTGCTGACCCCGTGATGCTGCCTGCATCAGGGGGGTAATGCCGGCATTACTCTGAGCATCAACTTGTGCACCGTGTTCCAGTAATAAGCTAAGCGCTTGTAAATTACCATCTGCTGCAGCCCAGTGCAGGGCGGTAAAGCCACCGAGGTCGCGGGTTTCCGTGTTAGCGTTCCGCGATAGCAATAAACCCACTAATGGCAAATGCGAAAAGGTAGCAGCCCAGATTAATGCGGTTTTGCCGTATTCATCCGCAGTTTCAATATTGATGCCTGATTTCAGGTACATCAGTACTCTAAGCGTATTGCCTGACGCCGCCGAGGAGAAATAATCCTCTTTGCTGACCGTGATATCGCCATAACTCAAGCCAGCGTTCAGCTCTTTTACGTGGTCCCAAGCTTGTTCTTCGGGCTCTGGCTTGCCAAATTTGCTGACATGCAGTCGGTACAGACTAAATAATTCGGATGCCACACTCGGTGGAAAGCCTTGGCGATCACCGCGTTCATCCACGGCAAGGCTGGAAATAAAGCGCTCCAGATGTTCTGTGCCCCAGGCGGCAATAATTTGCTCCAAGATGCGGGGATAGGACTCTTCCAGATGATGTGGGTAGAAGTCTGCATCTGAGCCAATTAGTTCGAGCACCGCAGGATTCAAAACAACCTCAAGCCAAATAACTGATAAGGAGCTTAACTCTACCGACTGAGTCCATGGAGTTCAAGCGAAAAAAAACGCCACCAGCATCGCTAGTGGCGTTTTGTTGCGTTGCGACAAATTACATCATGCCGCCCATGCCACCCATGCCGCCCATATCTGGCATTGCAGGTGCATCTTCTTTTGGCAATTCAGCAATCATGCAGTCGGTCGTCAACAGTAGACCAGCTACCGAAGCTGCGTGTTGCAGTGCTGAGCGAGTTACTTTGGCTGGATCGAGTACACCCATCTCAACCATATCGCCGTATTCGCCAGTTGCCGCGTTGTAGCCGAAGTTGCCTTTGCCTTCCAATACTTTAGCAACCACTACGCTTGGCTCGTCGCCCGCGTTTTGTACGATTTGACGCAATGGTGCTTCGATTGCGCGCAATACAATCTTGATACCTGCATCTTGATCCGCATTTGAGCCTTTCAATTCAGTGATCGTTGAGCGAGCGCGGAGCAATGCAACACCACCACCTGCCACGATACCTTCTTCAACCGCTGCGCGAGTCGCGTGCAACGCGTCTTCAACGCGTGCTTTTTTCTCTTTCATTTCAACTTCTGTTGCCGCGCCAACCTTGATCACTGCCACGCCACCAGCCAATTTAGCCACGCGCTCTTGCAGTTTTTCACGATCGTAATCGCTGGTTGATTCTTCAACTTGTTTGCGGATCATGGCAACGCGAGTTTTGATCGCTTCTTCTTGGCCAGCGCCGTCGATGATTGTGGTGTTTTCTTTTGCCACTTCGATGCGTTTCGCTTGACCGAGCAATGACAAGTCCGCTTTTTCCAGTGACAAGCCAACTTCTTCAGCAATCACAGTACCGCCAGTCAGAATCGCGATGTCTTCCAGCATTGCTTTGCGACGATCGCCAAACCCTGGAGCCTTAACAGCTACAGTTTTCAGGATGCCGCGGATGTTGTTCACCACCAAAGTAGCCAGCGCTTCGCCATCAACGTCTTCAGCGATGATCAGCAATGGGCGACCCGCTTTAGCGACTTGTTCCAGTACTGGCAGCAAGTCACGGATATTGCTGATTTTTTTGTCGAACAACAACACGAATGGGTTGTCCAGCGCCGCGATTTGCTTGTCTGGGTTGTTGATGAAGTACGGGCTCAGGTAGCCGCGGTCAAACTGCATACCTTCAACTACGTCCAGTTCATCTTCCAGACCTGAGCCGTCTTCAACGGTGATCACGCCTTCTTTACCTACCTTGTCCATTGCAGCAGCGATTTTTTCTCCGATGATTTCATCGCTATTTGCAGAGATCGAGCCAACTTGCGCGATTTCTTTGCTGGTAGTACAAGGCTTAGCGATGTTTTTCAATTCGCCAACCAAAGTCACTACAGCTTTGTCGATGCCGCGTTTCAGATCCATTGGGTTCATGCCCGCAGCAACGTATTTCATGCCTTCTTGCACGATGGCTTGTGCCAATACGGTTGCAGTTGTTGTACCGTCACCCGCGATATCAGAAGTTTTAGACGCCACTTCTTTTACCATCTGTGCGCCCATGTTTTCGAACTTGTCTTTCAATTCGACTTCTTTGGCAACCGATACGCCGTCTTTAGTGATCGTTGGTGCGCCGAAAGAGCGCTCCAGTACCACGTTACGACCTTTAGGGCCCAAGGTCACTTTCACCGCGTTGGCCAATACGTTTACACCGTTGACCATTTTTGCGCGTGCGCTATCACCAAACAGAACTTCTTTAGCAGCCATTTTCAATTCTCCAAATTCATAATCAACCGGCATTGGGCCGGGAAACAATTTTTAATGTGGATTACTCAACGATCGCGAAGATTTCTTCTTCACGTACAACGACTAATTCTTCGCCGTCGATCTTCACGCTTTGAGCGTATTTACCGAGCAGTACTTTATCGCCAACTTTAACGGTCAGTGCTTGAACTGAGCCGTTTTCCAATACTTTGCCTGCGCCGACTGCAATCACTTCACCCATGTCTGGTTTTTCTGCCGCGCTGCCTGCCAGCAAAATGCCAGATGCAGTTTTCTCTTCAGCCTCAACGCGCTTGATCACAACACGGTCATGCAATGGACGGATTTTCATGGTGTTAAAACTCCTGAGTACAAGTTCGTTAATACAGAATTTGATATGGCACAGCGGGCTTTTAGCACTCGCTGTGCTTGAGTGCTAAATAGTATGGCTGAGCTTGGGCTTTTTCAAGAGGGAAAAAGCAAAAACTTTGGGTTGGGCAGCAGAATATGGAGTGATCGACTAAGGGGTTGGTGCTAATTAAGTCGCTCGGGGGTATGGCTTGCTAGCCTTTGTATTATTTGCTGTTTGAGTAAATACGCATGTAGGTATTTGCTGAGGATGAAGCAAGAAGCCTCAAATGCAAAAAAGCGCTAAGTTGCCTTAGCGCTTTTTTTGAAATTTTGGCGGAAGCGCAGAGATTCGAACTCTGGGGGGACTCACATCCCCGACGGTTTTCAAGACCGCTGCCTTAAACCACTCAGCCACGCTTCCGTACTTTGATTGTTGAATAAAAAAGCCCCGACTTGGTCAGAGCTAATTTATTTGATGTTCTTGGCGGAAGCGCAGAGATTCGAACTCTGGGGGGACTCACATCCCCGACGGTTTTCAAGACCGCTGCCTTAAACCACTCAGCCACGCTTCCGTTCTTGAACAGGTGCGCATAATATCAAGCTTTTTTAGCCTTGTCTCGCTTTTTTGCAAAAATTTTTAAAGTTTTTCCAAAACTGCGAAATTGGCTAACGAAGCGTTGGCAGTATGCTCGATCGCTGGCGAAAGCCGGATGCGATAAGTTTTGCCCTGTGCAGCAAGGCGAAACTCGCGGTTATCCGCAAAAAAGGCCTGCGGCAGTACCAAGAAACGATTTTGGTTGATCGTATTATTTTCGGGGGAGTAAATCCCAAAAAAACTGCGATTGCCTAGTAGCGGGGTGAGCTCAACTACAATGGGAGTCTGCGAAACGGTCTCTATCCCCACATTGACTTGGCCTTCACGAGTTTTGGTGATGCGGCGCACGATGCCGACCGAAACAGGGCTCATGCCGACGCCATCCATGCCGACAATTTCCCCAACCTGCAGTGCGTCTTCCCGATCTGAGTGGAAGTTGACGCCGATACCCGTTGCGCTTTCGTTATCAATAGTCCAACGATCACGTGAGTTTGCATCGGGTGGCGTGCCGCGCAAATGACTGATTACATCATCAAGCCCGCGCGTGACATTGATCGACTTTTGGGTCGCTCGGCGTTCCGATTTTCGTACTGGAGCAGGGGTGTCACGTGACCAGAGGTTGATCAGATGCTGCATCAGGTCGATATTGGCTGGTTGCCCCGAATCGACAGGTAGCCCCAATTGGGCCGCATCTTCACCTTGATTGAGTTTTTCAATGGTTTCTTTGATGTGCAGCACCAAGGTTTCGGTAAACCAGTAACGCCAGTTTTCGCCCACCATATCGCGGCGCAGTCGTTTTGGCGGGGTTGAACCAGCCACATTGATCGCAAACAGCTGGCGGTTGGGTTTGATCTGGGTTTCAAGATCCAGTCGGCTAACCCAGCGCTTGAGCCATTGCGTGACCAGTTCGATCTGTGCTGGCTGCATTTTCTCGGGGTGCGCCAGTGAGAGCATCATCAATAACATGTATTCACGGCGAACATCGGTGATTTCTGCTTCCGGGTAAGGTTGCAGCGGAGTCGCAGCAAAGCCTTCCTGTTCGGCGTACAAATACAAGCGATTGAGGTTGCGCCAGGTACGGCTATCTACTTCCATATAGCGCAGGTACGACCAGCGCGCTTGTTCGACAAAATACATCAGGCCGCGCAAGGTAAATACTTGTAAGTCTTTTTCAAGGCCGCGTGGCAGGCTTTGGCTGGCTTGTTTTACACAGAAACGGTAGGCATCGCCCATATCGTTCCAAAATGCCAGCAACGTAGGTAATACTTGTTTCGGGCTGGCGCCATCGTCCAGCGTTTTGCCTTGGTAGATATCTACCAAGTGGGTTTGCAGCGAGCGGGCTTTTTCGTCCAGATAGGGGACAGTTTTAAAGCGTTCTTTGGCGCTGGTTTTGGGGTTGGCGTTGAGTTGTTTGAGTGCTTTAACGATTTCTTGCTGGGCTTGCAGGATGTCGCTCTCTGGGAGCTCCTGCATCATAATCGTGGCCGACTTGTAGTTGTGGACGCCTTCTTGTTCACGTTTTCCGAGCAGCGCCCCGATCAGACTTTTAAAGTCAAACATAGGGTTAATTCCTAGCTATGCCGTAATTATTGATTGAATATTGCGTTGATCTGCAACGATAAACGTATTCTTACCTTGGCGGCAAGCGCCGACTCTGTTTTATCGCAATAAGCCTGAGTCGATGTTGCAGTTCTGTGATGTTGTGCACATTTTGCCCGAATCATTACGTTTTGTAATTACAAAACCATGGGCGTGCGCTGTGATAAAATACTGCGTTTTCAGCTGCTTGGTGCGCTTGTTTAGGCCGCCAGCTTGAGCTGTTCCTCACTGATAGTGATAGGGCACACGAATAATGATCAGTTCTAATGGCATTACGATGCAGTTTGGCGCCAAGCCACTGTTCGAAAAAGTCTCGGTAAAATTTGGCGATGGTAATCGCTATGGTTTGATTGGCGCCAATGGTTGCGGTAAATCGACCTTTATGAAAATCCTCGGTGGTGATTTGGAGCCGAGTGCAGGTAATGTTTCGCTCGAACCCGGCGTGCGGCTGGGTAAATTAAAGCAGGATCAGTTTGCCTACGAAGATCAGCGTGTGCTGGATGTCGTAATGCAAGGTCACGTTGAATTGTGGGCTGCGATCCACGAGCGTGATGCGATTTACGCTAATCTGGAAGCGACTGAAGACGACTACATGCGAGCAGCCGAGCTGGAAGGCTTGGTAGCAGAGTACGATGGTTATACCGCCGAAGCACGTGCTGGTGCTCTGCTGCTGGGGGTAGGTGTGCCGATTGAGCAGCACAATGGCCCAATGTCGGATGTAGCGCCGGGTTGGAAATTGCGTGTTTTGCTGGCGCAAGCACTGTTTTCTAATCCAGACGTTTTGCTGCTGGATGAGCCAACCAATAACTTGGATATCAACACGATTCGCTGGTTGGAGCACACGCTGAACGAGCGTAATTCTACGATGATTATCATTTCCCATGATCGTCACTTCTTGAATCAGGTGTGTACGCACATCGCCGACGTGGATTACGGCAATATCCAGATTTATCCGGGCAATTACGACGACTACATGCTGGCTTCAACGCAAGCCCGTGAGCGTGCACTGACCGATAACAGCAAAGCGAAAGAGCGCGTGGCTGAGTTGCAAGCCTTTGCGCAGCGTTTTGCCGCGAATAAATCGAAAAGCCGTCAAGCGACTAGTCGTTTGAAGCTGGCTGACAAGATCAAAGAAGGTATGGTTGAAGTGAAGCCGTCTTCACGTCAAAACCCATACATCCGCTTTGAAATGGACGATAAGCAAAAGCTGCACCGCCAAGCTTTTGAAATTACCAATGTTTCTAAAGCTTTCGATAAAACGCTATTTTCGAAGCTGAACTTCATTTTTGAAGCCGGTCAGAAAATGGCGGTCATCGGTGGTAACGGCGTGGGTAAATCCACTCTGATGAAAATGCTGGTTGGTGTATTGCCACCGGATGCCGGTACGATTAAATGGGCTGAAAAAGCGGATCCAGGCTATTTTGCGCAGGATCACGAAGAAGACTTCGCAGAGGACATCACGCTGTTTGACTGGATGAAGCAATGGGGCCAGCCGGGTGATGATGACCAGGTGATTCGCGGTATCTTGGGTCGCTTGCTGTTTGGTGGCGACGATGTGAAAAAATCGGTGAAAGTGCTGTCCGGTGGTGAAAAAGGCCGCATGTTGTACGGCAAGCTGATTTTGCAAAAGCCAAACGTCTTGGTAATGGACGAGCCAACCAACCACATGGATATGGAATCGATCGAGTCGTTGAATATGGCTTTGGAGCTGTATAAAGGTACGCTGATTTTTGTTTCGCACGACCGGCAATTTGTCTCGTCGCTGGCGACCCAGATTTTGGAGTTAAATGGTGATGGTACGTATACGCACTTCTTGGGCGGCTACGAAGAATACTTGGAAAGCCGTGGTCTAGAGTAAGATTGGCCTGAGTTCATTTGCTGTGCCCAATGCGATTGGCATTGGTGCAGCAAATGCCAAGCAATAAAAAACCGAGCTTTAGCTCGGTTTTTTATTGGGTATAGGCCTCAATGCCTTTTTGCGTCTAGGCTATGGCCATATACCTGTATTAGCGACGGCGGAAGTTGCCACCTGTTGGTGCGCCGCCGCGTTCGTCTTTGTGACGGAAAGTGACGCGACCTTTGGTCAAGTCATACGGTGACATTTCAACAGTAACACGGTCGCCCGCGATAATACGGATATGGTTTTGACGAATCTTACC
Organism: Chitinibacter fontanus; assembly: GCF_013423785.1. NCBI lineage: Bacteria > Pseudomonadati > Pseudomonadota > Betaproteobacteria > Neisseriales > Chitinibacteraceae > Chitinibacter > Chitinibacter fontanus. The sequence goes on along the minus strand of NZ_CP058952.1, from coordinate 1,035,921 downwards.
TGAAGCGTAGGCCGTGATTTCTATACCATTAGTCAGAGTTACACGAAAGCGAGTGTCCGGGAATACCTCGGCCACAACACCTTCCATTTCAACAACGTCTTCTTTTGACATGCTTTATTCCAGTAAGGCTGACGCCGATCTGTTTGAGCGTCATTTTTTTAAATAAGGGCGAACTATACAGGTTTTAGCCAAAAATTGCGCCACTTTTTGTGCATTTTTGAGCGTAACCATTTGTATTTATGCTTGATTCAGTGTAGCAGCAACTTTAAGCTTGCCACCTTATTGAAGTGGAATGTCTACTATGCGTCGGATTTTTCTGTTTATTGCCGTTTCATTGCTCAGTGCGTGCGCTACACAAGCGCCCTTGGCGCCTAGTCCGCTGCCAAGCGCAACGCCTGTCGCAGCTTTGCCGACGCCCAGCGTTGCACCGCACAGCCCTAGCCCTGCACCATTGCTCAGCCCTACGCCTAGCCCTGTCGCTACGCCAAAGGCTAGCCCCAAGCCTCAGCTTTCTGACGCGCAGGGACGCGTGCTGATCGCACAACTATTACCGCCCAAGATCGGAGATCGTGAAGGCTGGATAGATGATATTCACAGTGCATTTAGCGCACTCAAGCTTGCCTACACGCCAGAATATGTGTGCGCATTGGCGGCTACGATTGAGCAAGAGTCGAGCTGGCAAGGTGATCCAGTCGTTCCTGGTTTGCCAAAAATTGTTTGGGGCGCCATCGAAGAGCGCGCAGGTAAATATCATATTCCACTGATTGCGGTGCAAACGGCACTGCTGAAGCCATCACCTACGGGGAAAAGCTACAAGGCGCGGATCGACAGCTTGCGTACCGAGCGGGAAATGAATGATTTATTCGAGGATTTGGCGGCCGAAGCCAAAAACCTGAATTTGCCACTGAATATGAAAAACCCGATTCGTACTGGTGGGCCAATGCAGGTGAGTGTTGAGTTTGCCCAGCAGCACACACAGGTGTGGCCGTATCCTTATCCGCGTAAAGGGAGCATCCGTAGCGAAGTATTTACCCGCCGTGGTGGGGTGTATTTTGGTGCAGCCATTCTGTTGCAATATCCCGCGCCCTATACTGATATGGTGTATCGCTTTGCTGATTTTAATGCTGGTCGTTACGCGAGCCGTAATGCTGCATTTCAGCAGGTAGTTTCACAGCTTAGCGGTAAAGAGTTGGTCGAGGACGGTGATTTACTTAGCTACAGTAATGGGGTGCCAACAGGCACCAGCAGCGTGCAGTCGGCTTTGTATGCCGTGGCGGCTAGTTTGGGAATGAGTCGTGATGAAATCTTGCGTGATCTGAAGCAAGAAAAACTAGTTGGCTTTGCGCAAACCGAGCTTTACCAAAAAGTATATGCCTTGGCCGAAAAAGGCGGTAAACGCTGGCCGCGTGCCAGCATGCCGCAAATTGATCTAAAAAGCCCCAAAATCACGCGCAAGCTAACCACCGAATGGTTTGCTAATCGAGTGAAAGGCCGCTACGAAACCTGCATGAAACGCCTATGAGCCATTTTGGCGAGTCGGCGTTGGCTAAGATTGCTTCGCTGTCTTCCTATATTTATAATTTGGATTAATTAATTCGATTTTATTGAAGGCGCAGAATGAAGTTCACCCTTAGGCAGTTGGAAGTGTTTGTCGCCGTTGGGCAAGGGGAGAGTGTGTCGCGTGCGGCTGAGCAATTGAAAATGTCGCAATCGGCGACCAGTACTGCACTTGCTGAGTTAGAGCGTCAATATGAAATGCGCTTGTTTGATCGGGTTGGTAAACGCCTGCAACTGAATGAGCTGGGGGCTTTATTGTTACCGCGCGCCATTGAGCTGCTCGATCGAGCGCAAAGCATGGATGCCATGCTCAGTGGTCAACATGGGTTTGGCCCGCTTCGCGTCGGGGCCACGCTGACCATTGGTAATTATTTAGCTACGTTATTGATCGGTGATTTTATGCGCCAGCATCCTGGTTGTCGCGTGAGCCTGGCTGTGCACAATACGTCGATGATTGTGAATCAGGTAGTGCACTTTGAGCTGGATCTAGGCTTGATCGAGGGTGATTGCCAGCATCCTGATTTGATAGTCTTGCCTTGGGTGGCCGATGAATTGGTCGTGTTTGCCGCCCCACAACATCCCTTGGCGCAGCAGGCCAAAGTGACATTTGATGATCTGGTCAAAGCTTCTTGGATTGTGCGTGAGCAAGGTTCGGGAACACGTCAGACGTTTGAATTTGCCATGCGTCATGCTCTGTCTCAGCTCGATATTCGGCTTGAGCTTGAGCATACCGAGGCCATTAAACGTGCCGTGGAATCTGGCTTAGGAATCGGCTGCATTTCGCGCTTAGCGCTGAAAGACGCGTTTCGTCGTGGCAGCTTAGTACCACTGGAGGTTGCTGGCTTGGATTTGGGCCGACAGTTTCACTTTGTGGTGCATAAGCAAAAATATCAAACTCCGAGCATGGGCGCATTTCTGGAATTATGCAAAAAAGCCACGGCAGGTATTGCACGAAGTGACGAAATTGCAATGCCCTACATACCTTAATGGGGTATGCCTTTAAAGGTGATATTTAAATTGTGGTTTGGTCATATACCCAATAAAAAAGCCCGCAAACGCGGGCTTTTTTATTGAAGCTGGCGGCAAGCTTAGTGAATGCCACCGCTTTGCTGGTAACGCTTTTCTAGGTGGTTCACGCCCGCTGCGAGCACCAAAGTCATGATCAGGTAAATAAATGAGATCGTGAGATAGGGCTCCCAATAACGTGAATATGCACCAGCCACAGTCCTTGCTGCGTAGGCGAGTTCACCCAAACCAATTGCAGAAACCAATGAGCTATCTTTCAGCAGCATAATGGCTTCATTACCGAGTGGCGGTAGCATTCGGCGGAAAGCTTGCGGTACGATAATAAAGCGCATGGTTTGGCCATAGGTCATGCCGAGCGAACGTGCCGCCTCAAATTGCCCTTTGGCGATCGATTGAATCCCTGCGCGAAAAATCTCAGTGATGTACGCGCCTGCATTTAATGTGAGTGCCACTAGACCAGAAAGAAAGGCACCATAGTCTTGTCGCAAGGTGGATGCTAGCTCACCACTCAGAATCAAACCGTGGTCTGGATGCACCAGCAGCGGCATTACCGCAAAGTGGGTTAGTAGAATCTGTACAAACAGCGGTGTGCCGCGGAAAAACGTTACATAAGCTGTTGCTGGCCAGCGCAGTAGAAAGCGTACAGGGTACTTCCACGGGCCATGTTTTACGTCGGCTAAGCGTGCCATACCCGCAAATAGGCCAATTAACGTGCCAAGCACCACTGCAATCAAGGTGATGCCCAGTGTCATCTGGATACCGTCGATAAATAGCTCGCGGTATTCCCACACCATCTGCAGTTGGAAATTATCTAGCAGCGGGACAGCCTGCTGTACGTGTTGCCAAAATTGATTGAAATCCATTGTCTTACCATGTGTTTGCTTAAGACAATAAAGCACAACTCAAGGTTGCGCTTTATTGTCTGAGCAGAGCGAGTGAGGCGGAAAAAGCCGCGCCTTATTTGCCGAAGTACTGCTTGTAGATTTTGTCGTAAGTGCCATCAGCCTTGATTGCAGCTAGGCCTTTGTTGATTTGCTCAAGCAAAGCTTTATTGCCTTTTTTCACCACGATGCCGTAGTACTCTTTGGCAAAAGTAGCATCATCGATGGTTTTCAATTTGGCTTTGGCATTGTTGGATACGTAATTAACAACAACACCATTATCGGCAATCACGGCATCAACACCACCGCTTTGCAATTCTTGAATAGCTAGTGGGGTAGATTCAAAGCGTTTAATGTTCGGGCTGGTTTTGCCGAGTAGTTTTTGCGCCACTTCGTCGCCAGTAGTACCAGTTTGTACACCGATTTTTTTGCCTTTTAGATCGGCCAGTTTAGTGGCTTTGCTACTTTGGCCAACGGCAATCAGTTGTTTGGCTTCGAAATAAGGCTCAGAGAAGTCCATCGATTGTTTACGTTCAGGGGTGATAGTTACTGCAGAAATTACAATGTCACGGTCGCCATTATTGAGCGAAGCAAAAATACCTTCCCATGGCGTGTTCACAAATTTGATTTGTAGGCCTGCTTTGGCCGCAACCGCTTTCATGATGTCCATGTCAAAGCCGACGGCTTCTTTTTTCTCATTCAATGATTCAAAAGGCGCATAAGCGGCATCGGTGGCCACTTGGTAGGTTTTTGCTGCATGCGCTGGAGCATTGAGCATCATACCGGCCAACAGTGCAGTAGTTAAAAAGCGGAATGGGGTGCGAAGCATGGGGCAGTTCTCCAGCGGGATAAACAAAAGGCAGAGATGATAAACCATCTTACGGTTTTCATGCTCTGCCTTGATGCTAGTAAGCTTTAAGTGTTCAGATAATCAGGTGTTTCCCTATTTTTGCGGGAAAAACCACAGAAATATTAACGATTTATGGCGTTGTTACGCAATTAACTCGTCTAATCCACTAGATAGATCGGCAAGTTCATCTAATTTCTCAGCTAAGCCAGCCTGAGTGAGGCCTGCTAATTGTGCAACACTTTCTGGGATAGCCGCCGCAATGGCATCATTGGCCGCTGACTCATGTTGCTGGTGGGTGATTACTTTGGCTAAGTTTAGAATCGCGCTTAATTTATCGCTTGGCTCTTGGTTTTCCGGTTGATTTTGATATTTTATGGCTTGTTGAATCGCTACGGGGAAATTCCAGCGACGTGCGAGCTCTTCACCCACCATGACGTAGTCAAAGCCAATATTATTGTCTTCCAGCGCTACGCGATCTGCGGCTCCATTTTCGACGAATTGGTCAATTTTAGCTGCGACTTCTGGTGCAACAATGTGAATAAGCATTTCACCGATGTTGTGAATCATCCCCGCGGTAAATGCTACTTCGCCATTCATTTTGGCAGGTTTAGCCAGCCATTTGGCGACCGTGGCAACTTGCAGGCTGTTTTTCCAGAATTTCTTGCGATCAAAACCTGGGGTGGCTACAAATGCGCCAGTAATACCTGATGCCACGACGAGGGTGCGTACCGTATTAAAACCTAATACAACCACCGCTTCCTGAACCGAACCAATCTGGCGACTAGCACCAAAATGAGCTGAGTTAGCTAGGCGTAGAACTTTGGCGGTAATGACTTGGTCAAGTGCAATTTTCTTGGCGATGGTATCAATATCGATGTCTTCATTGCTGAAGCTGTCGATTAACTCTTGGACGACCTTTGGAATGGTGGGTAACTTATGGGTCTGTTCGAATACTTCTTCCAATTTCATGGCAACACTCCCGTGGGCATTTTTCTTATCGGTTGAAACCAATTCCATACTAGAACAGACCTTCAAGCTCTGCTAGAGAGAAAATAAAAAAACCACACCTTTTGGGTGTGGTTTTTTTAGGGATGACGTAAGTTTACTGTTTGGTTTCAACTTGCGCGAGTGGGCTTGCTGCATTTTGCTCGCCAGTGCTATTTGCCAGTACATCTTTACGGCGACGGCGGGTCGTGCTTGGTGCAACGACGATAGGCTCGCTTGCTGCAATGCTGTTACGAGTTTCAACCAATTGCAGTGGCTCGTCTGCTACAGGAGTATCCGCAGCATTGGTTTGCACATCTTTGCGGCGACGACGTTGAGGCAGTACCGGCTCAATCACTGGGGTAGCTGCCGCAGGTGTATCGCCGCGGGTGGCCACTTGGGTTAAGCCAACTTCAGCTGGGCTAGCCACGACAAACTCCGCTTTTACGGTGTCTACAACCACAGCCTGCACCGCAATTTGCACTTCTTCGCTAATGGCGGCTACTACTGGCGTAGCTTCAGCAATTACGGCTTGGGTTGGAGTCGCAGCCTCGACCGCAGTAATGTTCTCTGCAGTCGGAGCTACTTCAACACTGTCTGCTTGTGTGGCTTCTGCCGAGCCGTTTTCTGCTGCTACTTCAGCTTGCACGCTTGCTGCGTCGGCTAGAGTTGCGTGCGCTGTCGTGTTGTTGCTGTTCGTCGTTGCAATTTCTGGAGCCACTGCAGTGGTCGCCGGAGTTGGGATGGCAGCTTCAGTGACTTCAGCGATCGCAGCCGTTTCAGCTATGGCATCTGCTGAAGTTGTCACCGCCGACTCGATTGTGGCAGCCGCAGCTTGTTGAGCCTGTTGCTCTAGAATCACCTCATTAGGCACAAATGCTGGGGTGCTTACTTCATCTGCGCTCGCTGTGATTTCTGCAACCGCAGGGTTGCGATCATTGCGGTCACGACGATCACGACGGCTACGACGGCGGCGATTGCGTGTCTCGCCATTGCTCTCTGCTGCATTGTTTGCTTCAACCGTCACAGCAGCTTCGCTTGCCGTTGCTACCAGCAACTCTTGCGCTTGTTCTGCACGTACTTCTTGGCGTTGGCGCTCTTCACGTGGTTGACGTTCGCCACGGCTTGGGCGCTGCTGACGTTCTTCGCGTTTCTGGATGTCTTCCTCGATGCGCGGTTTGCTAGAACGGTTGTTGCGCTCCGGGCGCTCAGCTTTTTCACCGCGTTCGCTGCGTTCTGCACGCTCGCGTGGAGCTTGACCTTCCCGTCCCTCGCGATTCTCGTTGCGATCAAAACGGCCATTGCGGCGCTCGTTGCGACCACGTGGCTGACGCGGTGCAGGCTTGACTTCTTCGACCGGTTTTTTCTCTTCCGGCTCGCTGCTAAACCAAGCAACAATTTTCTTCCACAGCGAAGGCTGTGCTGCTTTAAGCTCGGGTTTGGCGACGCGTTCAGTGCTGGCCGGCGCTGGTTGAGCTGGCGTAATGCCTTTCACGGCAGCTTCCTGGCGTTTGGCTTGTTCTTCTTTGCCTTTGCCTGGTTTGTAACCTTCCTCGGCAGGCTGCTCGACCATGCGGTAAGACGGTAGTGCATCTTCAAATGGCAGTACGTCTTCCGAACGAACACGAGTAATACTGTAGTTTGGTGTTTCCAAATGCATATTTGGAATCAACATCACGCCCACTTTCAGGCGCGCTTCAACAGCGAACAACTCAGCGCGTTTTTCGTTGAGCAAGAAGGTCGCCACATCCACTGGTACTTGCGCGTGCAATGCGCCAGTGTTTTCTTTCATTGCTTCTTCCTGAATGATGCGCAGGATATGCAATGCTGATGATTCGATGCCGCGGATAAAGCCGGTGCCATGACAGCGTGGGCAGGCAATATGGCTGGTTTCTTCGAGCGACGGTTGCAGGCGCTGGCGAGACAACTCCATCAAACCAAAGCGGCTGATTTTGCCGGTTTGCACGCGAGCGCGGTCGTGATGCAAGGCTTCGCGAACGCGGTTTTCAACATCGCGTTGGTTTTTCGGGTTTTCCATGTCGATAAAATCGATCACGATCAAACCACCCACGTCGCGTAAACGCATCTGGCGCGCGATTTCGTCCGCAGCTTCCAGATTGGTACGCAATGCGGTTTCTTCGATATCGCCGCCGCGCGTGGCTTTGGCCGAGTTTACGTCGATTGACCATAGCGCTTCGGTACGATCGAGAACAATTGCGCCGCCCGATGGTAAGCTCACTTCACGTGAGTAGGCGGTTTCGATTTGGTGTTCAATCTGGAAACGTGAGAACAGCGGCACGTCGTCTTGGTAGAACTTCACTTTATGCACATTGTTAGGCATAACGTGGCTCATAAACTGCTGTGCTTGCTCGTAGATATCGCGTTTGTCGATCAGCAACTCGCCGATATCCGGCTGGAAGTAATCGCGAATCGCACGGATAACGAGGCTAGATTCTTGGTAAATCAGGAAGGCGCCGGTCTGGGTATTGGCTGCACCTTCAATTGCGCGCCAGAGTTGCAGCAGATACCCCAGGTCCCACTGCAATTCTTCGGCGTTGCGGCCAATCGCTGCGGTACGCGCGATCAGGCTCATGCCGTTAGGCGTTTCCAGTTGGTCCATCGCGGCGCGCAATTCATTGCGCTCTTCGCCTTCGATGCGACGCGAAACACCGCCGCCACGTGGGTTGTTGGGCATCAAGACCAAATAACGACCAGCTAGGCTGATGTAAGTGGTGAGGGCCGCGCCTTTATTGCCGCGTTCGTCTTTTTCCACTTGAACGATCAGCTGCTGGCCTTCTTTCAGGCTATCCGCGATGCGGCCACGGCCGCCGTCGCCTTCGGCGAGGTAGGAGCGGGCGATTTCTTTGAATGGCAAGAAGCCATGGCGGTCACAGCCATAGTCAACAAAACACGCTTCAAGGCTAGGCTCAATGCGGGTAATGATGCCCTTGTAGATGTTGGATTTGCGCTGTTCTTTGCCGACGGTTTCGATATCGAGGTCGATGAGTTTTTGGCCATCAACGATCGCAACGCGCAACTCTTCGGCTTGAGTTGCATTAAAAAGCATACGCTTCATGAGTGTAGGGCTCCTGCGCGCACCCCACGGTAGAGCTTGGATTCTGACAGGCAGATCGATTGTGACGGCAGTTCGGCAATATAAATTCGCGACCTTTGTCGGCGGCTGATGGGATATTTAATATGTTGGGCGATGAAAAACTTCGCACTATTTTGTGTGGCCGCAGCAATGTACAACCCATATTAAATTCCAACTACTCCAACCTCTTTGGATAAAAGAGGGCTCGTATCGTGAGCAGGAGTTCAGCTGAACGCGTGGTTCAGAGCTAAAGGCATAGCACGGAGGCTATTTTTGCGTGCATTTTTATTGACTTAGGAACTGGGTATCGTAACTCCGATGATCTGTATGCTCTGTCGGGCGAACTTCCCGCCGTGTCTTTGGTTGACGGCCAGAAGTGAAAAATCCGGTGAGTGCGCTAATGTAATAAATCAATTACCATCGCTACTTCTTATTGAGCGGTGAGCGTCATAACCGCTAATCAGCTATTGCACCGCGACTACGCCAAACACTCTCGTTTTGTGAGCCCCGCGCTACTTGCTCTCATCGAGTAGGCAACGATAACCGCTACGGCGGGAAAGAAATCACAATCCAGAAAGCTGGGTATTAGCGGTAAAATACCGATTACAAATTTCCAATTGAGTGAGTTAGGGGGCGAGGTTTGCCGCGATATATCTTGCGGGAACGCATTCGCTAAGCCCTTTCCTCATCCTGATCAGGTACAACCTAATCGGGATAACCAGCTGCATACACTGCAGCATGCCATAGAGTATATGCCAATATGTCCGAGACAAGCAAAGCGTCTGTGAGCTTCGTGACGGTTGATGAAGAAGAGGCCGGTCAACGGTTAGATAATTTTCTACTCAAACGTCTCAAAGGCGTGCCCAAAAGCCATGTTTATCGCATCGTTCGTTCGGGTGAAGTGCGCGTCAACAAAGGCCGTGCCGATGTAACCACGCGTGTTGCCGCTGGCGATGTGATTCGCCTGCCGCCTGTGCGCGTCGCTGAGCAGCCCAAGGCGCCCAATAATGCGTCGGCCGCCGCCGATAGCATGCAATTGCCGATTGTGTATGAAGACGATGCGCTGTTGGTGATTGATAAGCCAGCCGGGATTGCCGTGCATGGCGGTTCGGGCATTAGTTTTGGCGTGATCGAATTGCTGCGCGCGCAACGACCGCAAGCCAAATTTATGGAATTGGTTCACCGGCTTGATCGTGAAACCTCGGGTTTGCTGCTGGTCGCCAAGAAACGCAGCGCACTGGTGAAAATGCACGAAGTGCTGCGCGAAAGCCATGGTATTGATAAACGTTATCTAGCCTTAGTCGAAGGTGTGTGGCCGCATACACGCTGCCACGTCAAAATGAAACTATTGAAATACGAAACGCCCGATGGCGAGCGCCGCGTCAAAGTGCACGCCGATGGCTTAAGCTCGCACACAATTGTGAATCGACAACAAGCTTGGTCTAGTGCTTCTTTGCTGGAGTGTGAGCTGAAAACCGGTCGCACTCATCAGATTCGCGTGCATTTATCGGCCAGCGGTCATGCGATTTTGGGTGATGATAAATATGGTGATTCGGCCGTAAACCGCGCATTACCAAAAAAAGGGTTACGCCGGATGTTTCTGCATGCGTGGCGTTTAACGCTAAATCATCCGCTCACGGGCGAGCGCATGACGCTGGAGGCGCCATTACCCACTGAGTTGCAAGCGTATATTGACCAGCTGAATCAGCAAGAAGGGGCATAGCTCTAATGGCACGAAATTTGGACTTAATCGTTTTTGATTGGGACGGCACCTTAATGGATAGCACGGGGATGATCGCCCGTTCGATTCAGCGTGCTTTTGCCGATGTGGGCCTGACTGTGCCGAGTGAGCAAGAGGCGCGTTATGTGATCGGCTACGGTTTAACGGAGGCCATGGCGCATTTAGCCCCTGAAGCGACCGAACTGCAAATTCGCCAAGTGATTGAAGCATATCGAGCTCATTTTTTGCCCAATGATCAAGAGCTCAAATTGTACGATGGAGTAGAGGCCGGTTTAGCGCGCTTGCGTGATGCTGATTTCCGCATGGCCGTGGCTACAGGCAAATCGCGGGCGGGCTTAGATCGGGTCCTGAAAGCCACTCGCTTGGGGCATTACTTTGAGGTGACGCGAACTGCTGATGAGGCTTTTTCCAAGCCTCACCCTGCTATGCTGGAATACATCCTAGAGTATACGGCGGTAAGCCCTGAGCGTACTGTGATGGTGGGCGATACCACCCATGATTTACAAATGGCGGTTAATGCGGGTACGGCCAGCCTTGGTTTGACTTATGGGGCACATCACGCGGATGAGTTGCAAACCCTGCCGGCCTTGGCATTTTTTGATCAATTTGACGCCTTGGTTGAGTGGGTTTTGGCGCATGGTTAAGATTTGTTCGTCAGAGCAACTGCTAGATCGGGGCTTGGCTTACCGCTTTATGCTGGGAGAGCGCGCCGCGATTGCTTTGCGTTACGATGGGGTAGTGTACGGCTATCTCAATCAGTGCGCGCATATTCCGATTGAGCTCGATTTTAATCCCGGTGATGTATTTGATCTGAGCCGACAATATTTGATTTGTTCTACGCACGGCGCATATTATGATCCCACCAATGGTTTGTGTTTGGGCGGCCCCTGTGTTGGGCGCCGCTTAACTTCGTTACCCGTGAAAGAAGAGAACGGCGCAGTCTGGCTGATTGAGGAAAACATTGCATGAGTGATTCATTTGAGCGCGATGCGCTAAAAGAAATCTTAACCGCTTCGGTAAAAGAGCAGCGCAGCGCCCGCCGCTGGGGGATTTTTTTCAAGCTGCTAACTTTCAGTTATTTATTTCTGATCTTAGCGCTGATCATGGGCTGGATTGGTGCTAAAGAGAGCGAAAGCGCTTCCAAAGGCCCACACACAGCGGTGGTTGATTTGAAGGGTGAAATTTCTGCGGGCGGTGATGCCAGTAGTGAAATGGTGTTGTCTGGATTAAAAGCAGCTTTTGAAGATAGCAATACCAAAGCGGTTATTTTGCGTGCCAATAGTCCCGGTGGTAGCCCTGTTCAATCGGGGATGATGTATGACGAAATTCAGCGTCTCAAGAAAAAACACCCGCAAACGCCATTTTATGTGGTGGTAGAAGATGTATGCGCGTCGGGTTGTTATTACGCGGCAGTCTCTGCAGATAAGATTTACGCTGATAAAGCGTCGATCGTGGGGTCTATCGGCGTGCTGATGGATGGCTTTGGCTTTACCGGTGCGATGGATAAGCTGGGCGTTGAGCGTCGCTTGATTACTGCCGGTGCCAATAAAGGCTTCCTTGATCCATTCTCACCGCAAAGTGAAGAGCAAAAGCAAAAAGCGGTTGCCATGCTGGCCGAGGTGCATCAACAGTTTATCAATGTGGTGAAACAAGGTCGTGGCAAGCGCCTTGCAACCAATAACCCAGATCTGTTTTCTGGTTTGGTCTGGTCGGGCGAAAGTGGGCTAAAACTAGGTTTGGTTGATGCCTTGGGCTCGGTCGATAGCGTGGCGCGTGATGTGGTGAAAGTAGAAAATATCGTGGATTTCACCCCGCAGCCTTCGTATGCTGATCGCTTAGCGCGGCAGCTTGGTGTGGCCGCAGCGACCACGTTAGGTGCCAAAATGAATTGGCAACTTAAATAATTGATGCAGGGTATTTGTTCCTAGCTCAATCCGAATATGGGCTTTGTGCAGATACCTGGTGGGGGTGATTGTGGCGCGCAGAAAACGGCCTGAAGAGCACGAAAATCACGAGCGTTGGCTGGTGTCATATGCTGACTTCATCACCCTGCTATTTGCGTTTTTTGTGGTGATGTATGCCATTTCATCAGTGAATGAAGGAAAGTACAAAGTCCTTTCTAGTGCGCTGGTCGATGCCTTTAAGCAGCCCAAGCAATCGGCGGAGTTACTGCGTCCCGATAATCAGACTCTGCCAGGAGCCCCTCCCAAGCTAATTGTGATCCCCGCTCCGACCATGATGCCCAATGCTGGCCGATTTGAGGAGCAAACCAAAAAGATGCAAGGCATGGCCACTGATTTGCGTTCATCTCTTGGCGAGCTGATCGATCAGGGGAAGGTGAAAGTCACACAATCGAAGCGCGGGATTGCGGTGGAAATTAGCGATTCAATTTTGTTTGATACTGGTCGCGCTGATTTGCAGCCCGATTCAATCGATGCACTGGCCGCCATTGCTGAGCGGGTTAAAGACTCGGACAATTTAATCCAAATTGAGGGGCATACCGATAATCAACCTATTCGCGCTGGCTTATTTCCAAGTAATTGGGAGTTATCTGCCGCGCGTGCGGCGAGTGTGGTGAGGCTATTTCAGGGTGTTGGGGTGGCTCCGCAGCGAATGGTGGCAATTGGCTATGCGGAATTCCGCCCGGTGGAGTCGAACGATACGCAAGATAGCCGAGCGCGAAATCGGCGAGTCACTCTTAATATTCTGGCGGACAATCGCGATGAAGTTGCCGTGATTCCTGTGCAGTAAATACCAGCCCGTACTTAAACATGACCGCCGCCAATTCCTTTATCCAGCAGTTAAGCGCTTCACCGATGGATAATGTGCGGAATGCAGCAGTATTGGAGCGCATTACCAAACTGGTGTATCGCAGTGCAGTGCCAGGGCAAGTGATCTGCTTGCTAACTGCTCTGGTATTGGCGGCCGCCCACTATAACCATATCGACTCCCGCCTGTTATTGCTTTGGATTGCTCTCACCTGGGGCGTTGCATTTTGGCGTTTGCGCTGTGCGCAACAATATGCCAGCCAGAAACTGCCGGCGGATATTGATTTTGCCTATTGGAATCGGCGGTTTTGTACCGGGGTCAATGTGACTGCCGCAGTCTGGGGCTGTGGTGGTTTTTTGCTGATGCAGGGCGCGCCGGATTCGACTCGATTATTCACGGCTTTTGTATTATCGGGTTTGGTGTCGGGGGCGGTGCCGATTTTGGGTGCTCAATACTCAGCCTTACGTAACTTTGCCATACTGATTCTGACCCCGGTGTTTCTTGCTGCTTTGCTAGGCTCTGGTGAGCTAGATAATGTACTGGCTGCGATGTGCTTTATGTATATGGTGGTGGTGATCAAAGGTGTTCGTCATTACAACGAGGCCATTGTTGAAGGCATTTTGCTCGAATTAGAACAAAAACAACTCGTGGCTGAGTTGGAGCAGGCACGCAATACGGCCGAGGCGGCCAGTCTGGCAAAAACCCACTTTATTGCCAATGTTAGTCATGAAATTCGTACGCCGATGAATGGTATCGTGGGTATGGCTCATGTTTTAGCACAATCCGAGCTCAGCCCAGCTCAGCGCCGAGACTTGGCGGTGATTCAATCATCGTCGGATTTGTTGCTGGCTTTGGTTAATGATGTGCTGGATATTTCAAAAATTGAATCCGATCAGTTTGAGCTTAAAAAGCAGAATTTCAATTTAATCGAATTGCTACAAGATACCCGCGCCATGTTTGCGCTGGCAGCGAAAGAAAAAGGCATCGACCTTGTGCTTTCGCTGCCGGATAACGCGGCGCCTCTCCGGTATGGGGATGTCACACGCTTGCAGCAAGTGTTGGTCAATCTAGTCGGCAATGCCGTCAAATTTACTGCGGCTGGGCAGGTCAGGCTTGATTGTGTCGTGCAGGCGGATGAAGTATCCGTCTGTGTGAGTGATACTGGCATCGGTATTGCTCAAGAGCGATTGCCACATATTTTCGATGCATTTGTGCAAGCCGATGGTTCACTTTCCCGCCAATATGGTGGAACAGGGCTTGGACTAACGATCGCAAGAAAACTGGTGAATTTTCTAGGCGGCCAATTGGCGGTCGCCTCAGAGCTTGGGAAAGGAACTCAGTTCTTCTTCAAGGTTAATTTGCCTGTTGTTAACGAGCCTGCCTCAGCGGTGGTGACTGCTGCCATACCTAGCGTGTCTCGGCTCACTATTTTGCTGGCGGAAGATAATCCCACCAACCGCCTTGTCGCTACCAAAATACTTGAGGCAGCGGGGCATACTGTTCTAAGTGCGGAAAATGGTGAGCAAGCAGTTCAAATGCAGTTACAGCATGAGTTCGACCTGATTCTGATGGATATGCAAATGCCGATTATGGATGGGCTAGAGGCTACGCGTTTAATCCGACAGCAAGGTAGCAAAATTCCAATTATTGCTTTAACGGCTAATGCGCTTGAAGCCGATCGCAAAGCATGTTTTCAGGTTGGTATGAATGGTTTTATGACCAAACCTATCCGACCCGAGCAATTGCATGCGGTAATCGCTAGTAGCCTTATCTAGGGTGATTCCTGTAATTGGCGTTTTGAATTTGTGATCGATACGCCGGCACTCTATAAAGAAATATTGCGTGATAGGGTGCTAGAGAGTGAATAAATTGCTGGATCTGGATGCCACTGCTGTGGCCGACTTGTTAACGCAGGTTGAATCCATGTTTTTGCATGATATTGATCGAGCTTATCAAACCAGCTCGGCACTCTTTGAACGCTGCAATCGTCTCGATTTAGAGCCAGAATTAGTGGTGCGCTTGTATATAACTCAGGCCAAAATGGCTTGGGGCGTTGGTCGGTTCAAATCCTCTCTCCGCCTGCTAAATCAGGCGCTCAAAAAAACCAATACATTTGCAATTAGTCACAATCGCGCCGAAATTTATTTACGGCGCGGTGTTTCTCATTTCAGTCTCAAGCATTATCTGCGCGCTACGGAAGATTTAGCACAAGCCACCGAACTTGCAATTGATGCGCTTAATGTTGAAGTGGCCATTGAGGCTTACTTATATATCGGCGTGCTGTATGTGATTTTTGGTCGGCATGCAGATGCCGATGAGCTATTGCGTCTGGGCTTCCAGTTGGCTCATGCTATTGATAATTCGAGATTAATTTCGAAAAGTGCCATCTTTCTTTCTGGGAGGCTAGTGGAGCAGGTGCAATATCAGGCCGCCCTCGACATACTGTACCAAAGTGAAGCTTACTTGCTGGAGCATGGTGATATGACATGGGTGGTGGAGGCAGGGAAAACCGCTGCTGTCTGTTACCAGCATCTGGGGCGAATTGCCGAGGCTGAATTGTATTTTGAGGCAATGCTGGCAATCTCACGTCAGCAAAATATCCGTTGGGCAACCTCAGTACTTGCTGTGCATTACGCCGAATATTTGCTCAACCAAGGTCAGTTATCGCAAGTATTACAAATGTTGAGCCTTGCTGAGCCAGGTTTGCAAACATTTGATGATGTTGCTTTGCAGCAAAAAAGCCAATTTCTGCGTGTCGAGGCATTTAAGCAAATGCATGATTTCAAGCTGGCTTTGGCTCATTTTAAACAATATGAAGCGCTCAAAATTCGATGGATCGCTGGCGAAATCTCAGAGCAAGAAATTAAAAAAATAGCCAGATTTAATCGCTTGAATCTGCTAGCGAAAAATATAAAAAGAACGCAAAAAGATTTTGAAAGCTTACTGGGTTTGGTGGTGTTTCGTAGTTCTGTTAGCCGTGGGCGCTTACTCAAAGAGCGCTGTGAAAAATTATCATCTCAGCATCAGCTCGTATTTGTCGAGATAGACACTAAGTTAATTTTTCGCCGCATTATTGAGAAAAAAGTATCTGGCATACTCCGCGAATTTTGTCTTTCTGGTGACTTGTGGGTAAGAGTGAATGTTGGAAAATATCTTATTTTTTTTAATGATGGGTTAACCCAAAATGAGTTACTTATTTCTGAACTCTTAAATCAGTTCAATAACTTTCCGTGGGCATGGCATGATTGTGAGCCACCGAGAATCAATTTTACTTATCTGAGCCCACAAGCTGCGATCGAGAAAATCCCAATGAGGGTGGAGTAATGCATTTGCCAACCGATGTCGATAACCAAATCGCTGAGTTGGTGAGTGCGGTCGAGCTAGGCTACTGGCAGTCTGATGCTTCTCAGCATATAGCAAGTAAGAAGTTATTAGATTTATGCCTAGCTCATCAGCACACAGCACTCGGCTACGCCTATTTACTTTATGGCCGTACGTTTTTAATGGTTGGAAAGTTGGAGCAAGCCAAGATACTAATTGAGAAAGGCACTCGGTTTTGTAAAAAGAAAAAAGACAATAAACACTTGGTGCTTGGTTTGTTGTGGCTCGGCTTAGTTTTTAATAAACAGCATCGATATGTTCAGGCGTTTAACTGCTGGTGTGGTTGCTTGGCAATTGCCTTAGAAATATCAAGCCTAGAGGTTGCTGTTGAGGCCTATCTGAATTTAGGGATACTCTATCAAGAGGCCGGGTTTTGCGAGGAGGCGCAGGCAATTTTGATGTCTTGCTTCTCAATGTCTGAGTTAATCGCTAATAAGAAGTTACTAGCAAAAAGCGGTATTTTCTTGTCGGACTTATTTGTTGAGTCTAAAGATTATGATTCAGCGTTAGCCATTATATCGCGTGCTGAGCTAGATATTATTTTGTACTCTGATGTGACCTGGATTGTGCAGCTATGTAGAAACAAAGCCATTTGCTATTGGAGGAGCGGTAACTGTGAGGCTGCAATCGAAAATTACGAATCTGGGTTGGTAATTGCTAGGAAATTTGAGATGGCCTGGGCCTATATTTTGGTTGCGCTGGCATATGCTGATTTTTTACTAGAGAATAATGAGGATTTAAAGGCTCATGAAGTGTTAAATGGTGCTGTTAGCTATTTTGCACTTTTTAGTGACGATGAGTTGCGACGAGAATGGCTATGGATGCGATATGTGTGTAGCAAAAAATTAGCTTGCGCGCGTGATGCATTGCAGTATTTAAAGCAGTACTTGCAATTAACTCGAAGTCTGGATGCGATAAGGAAGTTGGATGGGTTTTCAATTTCTTTAAGGCGTAAAATTAGTGGTCGCTATTTAATGCTTCGTCGTGAATTTAGAAAATTCGAGAGAATTATTGATGTTCCTAACGTTAGAATGACAATTAGGCAGATTGTCGATTTCAAGGAGCGTTGCGAGCGTATGCTCGATGTTGGAAGATTAATCGAGATAATTGTTAGTCCAGAAAGTAGGAAGATCATCGAGCAGCGTGCCCTAATGGTAATTAGTGATTACTGTTCTAGTAAAGACGTTTGGTTGGATTTGGGTAATGCTCATTATTATATTATCCCAGAAGATAACGGAAAAAGTTTATATGATTTCTCTGAGAGATTGTGTAAGGCAATCGAGTCGCAACCATGGTCAAGATTAAATATCAAACACGTATCTGTTCGCCGACGCCTTTTGCTGATTAATCAGGAGATTTTGGGGCAAGTAAATCAGATTCACCAGCGAGGATGGCATGATGCTCGATAAATATGCTCAGATAAAAGATAAGCAGGCACAGTATCGTTTACGGAATTATGACCTGGCTTTGGAACTCGCAAATGAATTGGAGCAATTAGCTAGCCAAGAAAATATGCCTGCCGAACTTGAATATGCACTCTATCTGAAAGGTGAAGCATTAGAGAAGTTAGGTCGATTTTTTGATGCGAAGACTGTATTGCTAGCGGTCTTGAAAAAAGTAGTGGTAAAGAATAGGAACGATCAGCTATTACTAGATATTTATGAGTGTCTAGGAAAGACATGCTATGCAGTTGGTGAATTAGAATTGGCACTAGAGTATTGGAGCGAATGTCTGGAGTTGGCTTTGGAGCATCAATCCATTGAGCACTATATCAAGGCCTATATTGGTGTTGGTGGAGTTTATCTTTATTTTGATCTATTTGAGGATTCATTGCATCATCATTTGTTAGCCCTAGAGTTTGCCCAAGATTTAGATGATGCAACTTTATTGATGATGCTGAATTTATGGCTGGGCAGTGATTACAATGAATTACAGCAGTATACAAAAGCGATTGAGCATTTAGAGCAAGCACGTGGGTTTTACCGGCGACGTGCTGATGCCGGGCAAGTTTCTGAAGTGCTAATGCATATGGGCTTTTCTTATTTAGGTTTGGGTGAGCTAAACAAGGCACTAAAACTATTTAATGAAAGTATAGAAATAGCCGAAAGTAATCATCATGCATGGCCTTTAGCTATGGCGAACCTTGGTATTGCTAAAGTGCTAAAAGAAAGTCATCGCTATTTTGATGCATTACGGTATGTGGAAATCGCTAATCAGTATTCACTAAAAAATAATTCCATGCATCATGAGATGAAAATCTGTGAGTTAAAGTCAGAAATTCTCGAACTGATGGAACGCTATGAAGAGGCTTTGATTAGCTACGAGCGCCATTGTGAAATAAAAACCAAGCAGGTTGCGGATCGAACCAAGATCCAATTGCAAAGTGCCGCATTGCGGAAAATCAGTAAATCGGAAATTCGCTTGAAACTACTGAAAACAGAGCAACAGCGAAAAATTTTAGAGAATGAGAGCCTAGTTCAAAAAGCCAAGTTTGATGCAGAGAAAAATGCTTTATTAGCGGTTAATGAGGCAAAAAATGAGTTTTTGGCGTTGGTTAGCCATGAAATTCGAACCCCGCTATCCGGCGTAATCGGTATGCTGCGCTTGGCGCAATTGCAAAAAGAATTACGCCCCAATACGCGAGAGCAAATCACAATAGGGCTTGAGAATGCCGAAATGCTGCTCGAGATTATTAATGATTTGCTTGATGCATCAAAGATTGAGGCTGGGAAAATCACGCTCGAATGTATCCCGTTTGATCTGCACAAAATTATTGGGCAGGTCGCTGCGCTGTTTGGCCCGCGCGCAGAGGAGAAGGGCTTGAGTTTTGTGGTCGATATTGCGCATTTGCCCACGGCTGGCTGCTTGGGTGACCCAACGCGTATTCGTCAGATTCTGTTTAACTTAGTTGGCAATGCGATCAAATTTACAGAACAGGGCTCAATACGTTTAAGTGCGTATCGAGATGGCGAACAGATCAAATTCTCTATCGCCGATACCGGAATCGGTTTGGATGAGCAAAGTTTAGGGCGATTATTTACCAAGTTCGAACAGGCGGATAAGTCAACGACCCGTAAATATGGCGGCACTGGTTTGGGTTTGTCGATATGCCGTGCTTTGATTGATTTAATGCAAGGCTCAATCGCTGTCACTAGTCAGCTTGGAGAGGGCACCTGCTTTCGGGTTGATTTACCTCTGGAGCCGGTAGAGCTAGCTGAGCCAATGGCCGAGGAGCCGATCAAGCAAGAACGAATCCCGTATCAAATCAAAGTACTTTACGCTGAAGACATTATTACCAACCAATTAATTGTGAGCGCACAACTGGAAGAGCTAGGTTTGGGTTTGCAGGTGGTCGATACTGGTCTTGCTGCAATTGAGGCGTTGGCCAAGGAGCGTTATGACTTAGTGTTGATGGATGGCCGTATGCCTGTGATGGATGGTTTAAGTGCCACGCGCTGGATTCGCGAAGGGGGGTATCAGCAGTTTAAAGTGCTTGATCCACAAGTTTATATTGTGGCGCTAACGGCCAATGCTAGTTCTGAAGAACGTGCTGCGGGTGCTGAAGTTGGGATGAATGAATATTTGCTGAAACCGATTGATGCGCAGAAATTGCGCGAAGTGATTTTGCAAGCCTGCCACTATCAGATAGAGCGAGGTTATGCGCTGGCTCCTTTGCAATCGCCTACGAGCTTGGGTAAGACCGCGTTTACCGAGCAAGAAAAATGTTTGCTGGAGCAGTTAGAGCAAGCAGGCTTGTCGGTGAAAGAAGCGCTGCAGCGGCTCAATGGTAATGTGGGCCGCTATCGCCGCTGGTTGCAGCAGTTTTTTATCGAGCAGCAGCCGTTTTTTGCCGATATGGAGCCTTTGGTGTTGCAGCGAGACGTGCCGACATTGACGGCGAAAGTGCATGCGCTGCGCGGGGTGGCTGGTACGCTGGGTTTGACCGCACTGTATGAAGCGGCCAGTCAATTAGAGCAAAATTTAAACCAGTTTGCGAAAACGGGGGGTATCTATCCAGATGCCACGCGCCTAGTGCAGAGCTGGAATAAAGCACTTAAATCAATTTATCCACTGATTCAGGAGCAGGCGACCGAGTTGCCTGCATCAATAGGGTCTAATTTGCCAATTCCTGCACAATTTCTGCCTCAAGCGCAGGCTTTGCGTGCGGCCTTGGAAGCGAATAGCTTGCGAGCCCGCCATAAATTGCAAGCGTTGCAAGAGGCAATGCAAGGTGCTCCTGAGCTGCAATCTTTAGCGAGTATCACTGCCGCATTGGATCGATTGGATTATCCTGCGGCACTGACGAATTTGCTTCCTCTAATGACGGAGGGGCAGCATGAGGCATGATCCGTATATTCTGGTGGTTGATGACCAGATGGCCAATATTGAGGCATTGGGTGAGCTACTCGCGGAGCATTACGATGTTCGTTTTGCTATGAGTGGTGAGCAGGCCCTCGCTCAGTTGAATAAACAAGCACCCGATTTAATTTTGCTCGATATCATGATGCCGGATATGGATGGATATGAGTTATGTCGTATCTTGCAAAGTAAAGTTGATACCGCAGAAATTCCGGTTATTTTTATCACTGCATTGGCGACGCCGGATGAAGAAACCCGAGGGCTTGATGCCGGAGCTGTCGACTACATCGTCAAACCGTTTAATCCGTCGATTGTTCGGGCACGGGTACGTAATCATTTAGCCTTCAAGCATGCCAAAGATCAATTGCGTATTCTGGCGCAAACCGATAGCTTAACTGGCTTGGCGAATCGGCGATTTTTATTCGAGCGCTTGTTACTTGAGTTTGAACGCGCGCGTGATTTGCCCGAAACCAGCATGTTTTCACTGGTACTCATTGATGTGGATTACTTTAAGCGTTACAACGACAGCCAAGGGCATGTGGCGGGCGATTTTTGTTTGCAACGGGTGGCAGGGGTGATTAAATCTGCTTTGCGCAATCCAAATGATTTAATGGCTCGCTATGGCGGTGAAGAGTTTTGCTGCCTATTAGCAGCTACGCAGATGCACGAGGCGAAGCTGATTGCCGAGCGAATTTGCCAAAGTGTTTCCGAGTTAGCGATTCCAAATCCCAAAGCGCCTGGCCAGCACATTGTGACCATCAGTGCGGGCGTGGCCCAATGGCGAAGTGATATTCCCACCGTAGAAGGCTTGCTGCAAATTGCAGACCAAGCGCTTTACAACGCCAAGGCTGCCGGTAGAAACCGTGTTTTCTTGGGGGTATAAGGCCTGATGTCAATTTTTAAAAAGCCTTCAGCCTTATACCTTGTGATTATTTCAGCTTTTTCTCTAGTTTAGCCAAGCTGATGTAGAGCACTGGCGTGATGTACAGTGTGATCAGCTGTGAAAAAATCAAGCCACCCACAATGGCGACCCCGAGCGGCTGACGCAATTCGGCGCCAGCCCCTAAGCCCAAGGCCAATGGCATCGCGCCCATCATGGCTGCCAGCGTGGTCATCATAATAGGTCTAAAACGTTTGGCGCTGGCTTCGCGAATGGCATCAATTGAACTCAGCGCCGAGCCACGCTCGGCTTCAAGTGCAAAGTCGATCATCATGATGGCATTTTTCTTCACAATGCCGACCAGCAACAAAATCCCAATCATGGCAATGAAGGTTAATTCTAAACCGACCAAATTAAGTGCTAGCAAGGCACCAATGGCCGCAGAGGGAATACCGGCCAGAATGGTAATGGGGTGAATCCAGCTTTCGTACAAGACCCCCAGCACAACATAGATCACCGCCACCGCCGCTAAAATCAGCCATAACTGACTGGTTTGCGTTTGGTTATATAGCGCGGCATCGCCTGCAAAACCACCGAAGATATAGCTAGGCAGTGCTATGGACGTTTCTGCCGCTTTAATTTCGCGCGCAGCATCCGATAGCGAGCTGCCTTCTGCCAAATTGAAGGAAAGCGTAATGGCAGGTAGTTGCCCCTGATGGTTAATGGTGGTGGTGACGGCGGTGCGCGCAACGGTCGCAAAACTGCTGAGTGGAATTAGCCCACCGTTCTTGCTGCGTACATACAGCTTGGCGAGTTTGCTTTCATCGGCGCGGTCTGCTTCGTTCAATTGCAGCAATACCGAGTAGCTATCCTGTGGTGCATAAATACTGGCAACCTCGCGTTCACCATAGGCGGCGTACAAGGTGTCGCGCAGTGATTGCATGTCTACCCCTAGCTCGGCTGCGCGATCTCGATTGATATTTAGCTTGGCCTGCAGCGTTTTTTGCTCAGCATCGGAGGTGACGTCACGGAAGATGGCTTTGCTGGCTAATTCCGCCTGCAGCTTATTACTCCAGCTTTCCAAATCATTGGCATTGACCGCCTGCAAAGTATATTGGTAGCTGCTTTTCCCACTTCGGCCGCCGATATTCAGATTTTGGGTTGGGCGGTAGAACACATTTACTCCGGCGATTTTACCGGTGTCTTTGCGCAGACTTTCAAGCGTCTTTTGCATGTTCTGCCGTTCTTTGCGTGGTTTGAGCGTGATAAATAAGCGTCCGCCACTCCCATTACCCAAGCTAGAAGCCACGCTGGATACGTTGGGATTTTTAGCGACCGCGGATGCGACACGTTGCTGCAATTTGAGTAGGGCAGGGTAGCTAATATCCGCGGACATATCGACACTGGCTTGCACTTGGCCGATATCTTCTTGCGGGAAGAATCCTTTTGGTATGGCCGTGTATAGCCAAACCGTGATACCAAAGGTCGCCAAGGTAGCTAGTAGCATCCAAATTTTATGTTGTAGCACCCAGCCCAAGCTGCGCTGATACGCTGCGAGTAGGCGGTTAAAACCGGCTTCGAAATAACGACTCCAGGCCGGGTCGGTATGCGTATGCTCGGCTGGTTCAGGCTTGAGAAACCGTGCGGCAAATAGTGGAATCAAGGTGAGTGACACCAGCATCGAGACTAAAATCGACAGTGCAACCACCACGGCAAACTCATGAAACAGCAGCCCCATGGTGCCCGGCATAAAGAAAATCGGGATAAATACAGCGACCAATGAAATCGAAATCGAAACCACGGTAAAGCCCACTTCGCCAGCGCCTTTAATGGCGGCATCCCACGGGCTCATCCCCTCTTCGATGTGGCGCACAATGTTTTCCAGCACCACAATCGCATCATCGACCACCAGCCCCAGTGCCACAGTAAGCCCCATCAGTGAGATGTTATCTAGGCTATACCCCAGCCAGTACATCAATGCAAACGTTGCCAATAAAGAGATTGGGAGTGATACCGATGGAATAAGTGTGGCAGCAGCTCGGCGCAGAAATAGCAAAACCGACATAACGACCAAGCCCAGTGTGAGCAATAGCGTCAGGTTCACATCATGAATCGATTCACGAATTGAGGTCGAGCGATCGTTGATTTCGTGCATCTCAACCGAATCGGGCATTTGTGCTTTTAGCTTGGGTAGCATCGCTTTGATTGCATCGACCGTAGCTACCGTGTTGGCACCAGGTTGGCGTTGTACCGCCAGAATAATCGAGCGCTCGCCGTTGACCCAGCTACCCGATTTAATGTTTTCCACGCTGTCTTCTACGCGAGCCACATCTTTCAAGCGCACAAGGCCTCCACTATCTGCGCTACGGTTGGCAACAACTACCTCGGCAAATTCGGCCGCATTTTTAAGCTGCTCATTGGCTTGTAGCATCAAGGTTTGACGCTCGCCTTCAAGCTGACCCACTGGCGAATTGGCGTTGGCGGTTTTCAGGGCGCTGGACAACTCGGGCAAAGAAATATTCCGTGCTGCGAGTTTTTCTGGATCAACCGCAATGCGCACTGCGTATTTTTTTTGCCCATAAATCTGCACCTGTGCCACCCCATCGATGGTCGAAAGAGCAGGGGCAATCAGATTGTCCGAATAATCATTCAGTTGTGAAAGCGACATTGATGGCGAATTGATCGACAGCATCAAAATCGGCGCATCGGATGGATTTACTTTGCGATAGCTCGGTGGACTTTTCATATCGCTAGGTAGGCTACGATTTGCGCGATATAAAGCGGCCTGTACGTCTACCGCGGCGGATTCAATGTCGCGATTGGGTGCGAATTCAAGCGTGATTGAGGTGCTGCCCAAACGGCTGCTCGAACTCATCATGGCCAGCCCAGGAATCGTCGAGAATTGCTTTTCCAGTGGGGTTGCCACTGAATTGGCCATGGTTTCCGGTGAAGCGCCGCTTAGTGATGCCGAAACATTAATTGTTGGGGTGTCATAGCTGGGTAGCGCCGAGATTGGTAAATGAAACCAGGCAATGACACCGGCCACCATGACCGCGAGCCACAGCAATAGCGTGGCGACTGGACGATGAATCGCCCACCAAGAAATTCCGTGATTCTGGCTCATGATTACTGTGCCTCACCGCTGTGGCTGGCCTGGCTGGCGGATTTTTTGGCGGGCTTGCTTGCTTCAATAACCATGCCGCCAGGGCGTACATTTTGCCCGCCTTCACGAATTACTTTACTGCCGGGTTTTAAGCCCTCAACTAAGGCCTGTCCATCATGGCTGCGTAGCACAGTAATATTTTGTGCTTGCGCTTTTTTGTCTTCGCCAATCACATACACAAAGCGCTGTTCTGGGCCAGTTTGAATAGCTTGCAGCGGGACGATGAGCCCTTTTTCTGCACCCAGTTGGACTTCGATGCCCACGCTCAAACCTGGCCATAGCTGGCGATCTGCATTGGCAAACTCAGCTTTGGCGAGCAAGGTGCCGGTATTTTTATCTACGGCGCTATCCAAAAATACCAATTTACCCTCGCGTGTGCTGCCATCGGGTAGCGTGGCTTGTACGGCCAATGAGGTATTGTGTTGCGCGGCAATCAAGGCCGATAAGTCGCGCTCTGGCACATTAAAGCTAATGCGCACGGGGTCTAGCTGGGTAAGGGTTACCAGCGGCTCGGTGCTATTGGTTTGCGCTAACGCGCCAGTGCGAATGTTAATTTTGCCGGTGCGACCTGCGAATGGTGCAACGATGCGGGTGTAGGATAATTTGACCGCAGCAGCGGTTTGATCGGCTTTGGCCGCCACCAGTTGGGCACGCAAACTTTCAGCTTTGGCGCGTGCAGTATCGACAGCGGAAGGGGAAATAAATTTGGCTTGGGCTAATTCGATCGTGCGAGCCAAATTGCGATCCGCTTCGGCCAACTGCGCTTCCATTTGGGCGGCAACGGCTTTGCTGCGATTGGCTTGCGCTTCATCATTGCGGGCATCAAGAGTAAATAATAATTGCCCAGCTTTGACTTCATCGCCTTCTTTGAAGTGAATGGCGGCAATCTGCGCACTGACTTGTGGACGAATTTCAATCATTTGTACGGCTTCAACATGCCCATTGGTGCTAATTTGCTGGGGCAGCTCGCCTATTTTTACCACGCTGCTTTGTACCACTGTGGGGCGCTCGCTTTTGCCTTGCTTAGGCTTATCAGCTGATGGCCCACATCCGCTAAGTAGTGCGCCAAACGTGAATACTAGAACTGGGGCATAACGAGTTACATTCATTGATTTCAATCTCATTGCTATTTAATCGTGCAGCAGGCCCGCTTTTAAATTGCGTTGATAACGCAGCAGAATCCAGCTCATCACCATAATTACGAAACCACCAAAACCGATAATAATCAGCCACATGGGAGGCAAACCATTGTGCGCAAACTGTTGTTGCAGTAAGGCGCTGCTATCAGCGGGTAGTGGAGTGCTCCAATTTTTAACCAGCCAGGCGTGAAAGCCCACCATCAGCAAAATACCGAGGTTTTCATTGAAATTTTGTACGGCAATTGAGTGCCCTGCGCCCATCAATAAATGCCCGCGGTGTTGCAGCATGGCATTGAGTGGCACAACAAAAAACCCTGATAAAGCGCCAATAATCAGCATTAATAACGCAGCAATGGCAATCTGGTTGACCCACAGCATCAAAATGACCAGCGCGCCCATCGCAATGCCAGCCCAGAGTACGCTAAAGGCTTTGTGCAGTGGTACCCAGCGCCCGGCCGCAACTGCCCCGATTGCAATGCCGACCGCCACCAGCGCGATCAGTTGGCTGGCTTGTTCTAGCTTGAGCGATAACCAGATCACGGCCCAATTAAGCACGACCAAACGCATCGTGGCGCCCGCGCCCCAAAACAGAGTAGTGACCCCTAGTGATAGTTGCCCTTGTGGGTCGCGCCACAGCCGTTGTACACACCAAGCGAATTCCTTCGCTTGATGAATCGGGTCTAGGTGGAGTGGCTTGAGGCGTACCTGCAGTTTGGGAATAAATAGATTGATGTAGGCGGCCAGTAGGTAAATCGCGATAGTGGCCAAAATGGCAAATTGCGCCGGACTGAAGATGTGCCCGAGAGTATTGCCTGCTAGCCATTGCTGAATGTGGCTTCCAGATAAATACCCACCAATGACTGTGCCTAAAATAATTGCGCCTACCGTAGCGCCTTCTAGCCAACCATTGGCGGCGACTAATTGTTCATGGGGTAAATATTCGGTGATGATGCCGTATTTGGCGGGTGAATAGGCTGCCGCACCGAAGCCAACTATTGCATAGGCAAAAATCGGCGGCATGCCCGCGATCATGCTGGCGCAGCCTAATAACTTAATGCCATTGCAAATAAGCATGGCGCGCCCTTTGTGCATGGAGTCAGCAAATGCGCCGGCGTAAGGGGCGATGAGCACATAGGACACGGTAAATGCCCAGAGTAGCATCGATAAATGCCATTCTGGCGCTTGCTGCTCCTTGAGTAGTGCTAGCGCCGCAAAAAACAGTGCATTATCAGCGAGGGCAGAGAAAAATTGCGCCCCCAAAATGGTAAAGAAACCACGATTCATAGCGATCGCCTTCGGCGTATTGTGTCATTGTGCGATCAGTTGTTTTGACCCACGGATGTCTTATATCACGGATTGATGACAATCAAACTGCGCGTTGTCATGCTGTTGCAGCAAATGAAAACTGCCGCGCTCGTGCTATTATCCTCGCCATTGGCCTTTCAATTGACGGTTGTGTATGGATATTCTCCAGTCGCTGATCGGGATTTTTACCGATTATGGCTACCTGGCTGTGTTCACGGTGTTACTCGTTTGTGGTTTCGGCGTGCCGATTCCAGAGGATGTTTCACTGGTGGCGGGTGGCGTGATTTCTGGCCTAGGCTATGCGCATGTTCACACAATGTTTGCCGTTGGAATGGCTGGCGTATTACTAGGGGATAGTTGTATGTTCCTGCTGGGGCGTTATTTTGGCACCACGCTACTTGAACATCGCTATTTCAAACGGATGATGACCCCCGAGCGCTATGAGGCCGTGCAGGATAAATTTGAGCGCTATGGTAATCGAGTCCTCTTTGTGGCTCGTTTTCTGCCCGGCTTGCGTGCCCCCATCTATCTGACGGCTGGTATGTCCTGCCGAATCTCCTACTTACGATTTTTATTACTCGACGGCTTAGCGGCACTTATTAGCGTGCCGATCTGGGTATATCTGGGTTATTACGGCGCTTCAAATCACCAGTGGCTGATGACTTGGCTGGGTCGTGGTCAAACGGCAATATTAGTGCTGCTGGTGGTGGTGCTTGCGATTGTCGCGATTTGGTATATTCGTAATAAACGCGAACGAAGTTAACTTGCTCGCGAAAGTAGATTCAATTTCATCTTTGAGATAAACCGATGTCTCGTCCTATTGAGGCTGTGATCCACAGCGCAGCGCTGAAACATAATTATCAATTAATTAAACAGCGTGCGCCGCAGGCACGCGCTTTTGCGGTGATCAAGGCCAATGCCTATGGGCACGGTGTAGAGCGAGTGGTGAATACACTCAACGACGCTGATGGTTTTGCAATTTTGGAATTTGCCACTGCCATTGCCATGCGACAGGCTGGGGTGACGCAGCCGATTCTGTTACTTGAGGGCGTATTCAGTGTGGATGAGTTGCAGCAATGTGCGCAGCACAACATCATGCTGGCGATTCATGAGCCCCGTCATCTAGATTGGCTGCGCACGACTGTGCTGCAGGCACCTGTGCAGATTTTCCTTAAACTCAATACCGGTATGAATCGCCTCGGTTTTGTGGCAGAAAATGCGCCTGAATTAGTGGCGCAATTGCGCGCTATGCCGAATGTTGCCAGTGTGACACTGATGACCCATTTTGCCACTGCAGATGAGCCTGCGAAAGGAATTACTCAGCAATGGGCGCGCTTTCGCGCGCAGAGCGAGCTGCTTGATTGCCCGTGCTCCTTGGCCAATTCGGCCGCTATTTTTGCCTATCCAGAAGTACATGGCGATTGGGTTCGGCCAGGAATTGCGCTATATGGTTCATCACCGTTTGCGCATCAATCTGCTGAGCAATTAGGGTTGCTCCCCGCAATGAGCTTACGCTCACGCATTATTGCTGTGCAAAACTTAGAAGCTGGCGACACGGTGGGGTACGGGGCCACGTTTATTGCTGATCGACCAATGCGGATTGGTGTAGTGGCATGTGGGTATGCGGATGGTTATCCTCGTCATGCTCCGACGGGGACGCCGATTGTGGTCGATGGGCAAGTAACCCGTCTCCTGGGGCGTGTATCGATGGATATGCTGTGTGTAGATTTGACCGAATTACCCAATGCGCAAATTGATAGCGTGGTGGAACTTTGGGGGCAAAGTTTGTCTATTGATGCGGTTGCGCAAAAGGCCGGCACCATTGCTTATGAGTTGATGTGTGCGATTGCGAATCGAGTGAGTGTTCAGCTGGATTAATTCTGTACCGCAGGTGGGGTCTTTTCTTGTCTTAATCCCCCATGAAGCGCAGATTCAATTACAATAATCCGGTTTTTATTAATTTTTCCAGCCTGCAGGTTAATCATGGCATTGATCGTCCAAAAATATGGCGGCACATCGGTTGGGTCACCTGATCGAATCAAAAATGTAGCGCGCCGCGTCGCCAAGTTTAAAGCCCAAGGGCATGACTTGGTGGTGGTTCTGTCTGCGATGTCTGGCGAAACCAATCGCCTGATCGCTCTGGCTAAAGAAATGCAAGCCAATCCAGATCCACGTGAGCTTGATGTAATTGTTTCTACTGGTGAGCAGGTAACAATTGGCCTGCTGGTAATGGCGCTTAAAGAAATGGGCTTGGACGCGGTGTCATATACCGGTGGCCAAGTTAAAATTCTGACCGATAGTTCACACACCAAAGCACGCATTCAGCACATCGATGACGCGAATATGCGCGCCGATCTGAGCGCGGGACGCATTGTGGTCGTGGCTGGCTTCCAGGGTGTAGATCCGAACGGCAATATTACAACACTGGGTCGTGGTGGCTCTGATACTTCTGGCGTGGCTTTGGCTGCAGCTTTGAAGGCGGATGAGTGCCAGATTTATACCGACGTTGATGGCGTGTACACCACCGATCCGCGTGTAGTGCCTGAAGCGAAAAAGCTCAAAACGATTACGTTTGAAGAAATGCTGGAAATGGCCAGCTTGGGCTCGAAAATTTTGCAAATTCGCTCGGTTGAGTTTGCTGGTAAATACAATGTGAAATTGCGCGTACTGTCCTCGTTCCAAGAAGAAGGCGAGGGTACGTTGATTACTTTTGAGGAAGACTCTACCGTGGAAAAACCAGTCATCTCTGGCATCGCCTTTAATCGCGACGAAGCCCGCATCAATGTGATCGGTGTTCCTGATAAACCAGGCATTGCTTATCAAATCTTGGGCCCAGTAGCCGATGCCAACATCGACGTGGATATGATTATCCAAAACGTTGGTCAAGACGGTACAACAGACTTCTCATTCACGGTGCCAAAAGGTGAAATGGCGCGTGCGGTGAAAGTACTTGAAGGCGTGCAAAGCCAGATCGGCGGCAAATCAGTGTCGGGCGAC
The DNA here is from genome assembly GCF_013423785.1 of Chitinibacter fontanus. Classification (NCBI taxonomy): domain Bacteria; kingdom Pseudomonadati; phylum Pseudomonadota; class Betaproteobacteria; order Neisseriales; family Chitinibacteraceae; genus Chitinibacter; species Chitinibacter fontanus. Next base: position 1,005,795 of record NZ_CP058952.1, on the reverse strand, counting down.
GACAAGATTTGTAAAGTATCGATCGTTGGCGTGGGAATGCGCTCGCACGTAGGTGTGGCCTCAACGATGTTCCGTACGCTGGCAGAAGAAGGGATCAATATCCAAATGATCTCTACGTCTGAAATTAAGATTTCAGTTGTAGTGGACGAAAAGTACTTGGAATTGGCTGTGCGCGTATTGCACAAGGCTTTTGGTTTGGATCAGCAAGGCTAATCGCTGCTTTCATTGCCAGAATTACGGCCGCCGCTACTGCATTGCTTTGCAGTCGGCGGCTTTTTTGTTGGCTAGCGTGTTCAAGCAGCCGCTGTGCTGATGTTACGGTTTGAAAAATAGGGGTGGTTTTTTGTCTTATCTGTGAGGCACTTATGCAACCAGTCAGAAAAATTAGTCGATAAGTGTTGACGAGGTTCAGGGGTGTAGGTATTATCTCGCTTCTCTGAACGGAGACGTGGATGAGTGGCTGAAATCACCTCCCTGCTAAGGAGACATACGGGCTTAAACCTGTATCGAGGGTTCGAATCCCTCCGTCTCCGCCAGAGGCTGTAAATTGTTGTGTATAGTGCGCCCGTAGCTCAGTTGGATAGAGTATTTGGCTACGAACCAAAGGGTCGGGCGTTCGAATCGCTCCGGGCGCACCAACACCACAATGTAGTAACAATGTTTGAGATGTCCCTATAGTTTAGCGGTTAGAACACTGCCCTTTCACGGCGGCGGCCGGGGTTCGATTCCCCGTGGGGACGCCAAAAACATTGAGTAATACAGTATAAAGTTTTAAATCAGTGCGCCCGTAGCTCAGTTGGATAGAGTATTTGGCTACGAACCAAAGGGTCGGGCGTTCGAATCGCTCCGGGCGCACCAATTTAAATCGATATACAAAGTTGTTTTAAGTATGTCCCTATAGTTTAGCGGTTAGAACACTGCCCTTTCACGGCGGCGGCCGGGGTTCGATTCCCCGTGGGGACGCCAACTTAGCTCTAAGTTGGTGTCAGTAGTAAATCTCAGCAGTGCGTCTCTATTTTCTCTTGCTTCAAATCACCAAAAATCACAACTGATACACCCGTCTAGGGTATTGCCTTCAATGGATTAATTTTCTTTGATTCTAGGCTTATACACCTCAATGTATCTGCATGACTTCTGCGATTAATAATTCCCAACTTCAGTCGGTGTTGCGTTGGTTTAGACGATGTTAAACTAGCACCATGAAAACCTATGACGCAGATTTAATTATTGTCGGTGGTGGCTTGGTTGGTGCCGCTTTGGCGCTCGCGCTGAAAAACACTACTTTAGATGTGATTTTGCTGGAAGGCCGTGCACCGCAGCTTGATTGGCCGCTCGATACGTGGGATCAGCGTGTCTACGCAATCAGCCGCGCTAGTCGTCGTTTACTGAACGAGATTGGTGCTTGGCCTCGGATGCGTGTTGAGCGCCTGACGCCGATTTCTGCAATGAAAATTGCAGGCGATGCACCGCATAGTCGATTGGAGTTTGCCGCACTTGAGTCGGGTGTGGATGAGTTGGCATTTATTATTGAAAATCGTGAACTGCAACGTGCTCTGTGGTTGGCCTTGGATGACTGCAGCAATGTGCGGGTGATGACTTCAGTTACAGCCAGTGCCTTACAGATTGATTATGATGCTGCCACGCTCACGCTAGCAGATGGTCATCAATTGAGCGCCAAGCTGATTATTGGTGCCGATGGCGCAAACTCCTGGGTGCGTCAGCAGCTGGCTATCCCTTCAAGTGCTAAATCCTACGAGCAATATGGCGTGGTTGCCAATTTCGCCTGTGAGAAGCCGCATTACGGTGTGGCCCAGCAATGGTTTATGCCGGATGGTATTTTAGCTTGGTTGCCGCTGCCCAATCAGCAAATGTCGATGGTTTGGTCGTGCAGTGAAGACCGCCGGAATGAACTTTTAACCCTTTCGGCAGACGAACTGGCTAAACAAGTCGCACAAGCAGGACAATCGCGTTTAGGCCAACTTTCAGTGGTTACGCCTGCCGCTGCTTTTCCGCTGAAATTAACGCAGGTGGCCGACATTGCCCGATCGCGTGTGGCTTTGGTCGGCGATGCGGCGCATACCGTGCATCCTTTGGCGGGGCAGGGCGTGAATCTGGGCTTTGGTGATGTAGCTGAGTTGGCCAAGGTGCTGGCTAGTGTTCATCCGGATCGGATTGGTGATGCGCTGGTGCTGCGCCGCTATGAGCTGGCCCGTCGCGAGTCGGTGCTGCTGATGCAGACGGTGTGCGATGGATTACAGGTTTTATTTAATAATCACAACCCAATACTCAAATCATTGCGTAATATCGGTCTGACTATGACCGACTCATTGCCGTGGATTAAGCGCCAGCTAATTCGCCACGCGATGGACTCTTAAGGAAAGCTATGAAACACCTTGTTCGTATCATGATGGCCGCAGGTTTACTGGCTGTTGCTGCTTGCTCAGCTCAAGCTGATACTCCGCCGAAAGATTTGAAAGCCACCTTGACGAAAAAACTGGGCCGCCCAGTGGATGCGGTTAATTCAACGCCTGTGAAAGGTATTTACGAAGTGGTGATGGGCAAACGCCAAATTATCTATACCGATGCCAAAGGCGACTATGCATTTGTCGGTGAGATGATTGATGTTGCTAAAAAAGAAAGCATCACTGAAAAGCGCATTGCGGCCTTGATGACCACAGATTTTGCCAAATTACCGCTGGCTGATGCCGTCAAAATCGTGCGTGGTGATGGTAGCCGTAAATTGGCGGTATTTACTGATCCCGATTGCCCCTTCTGCAAACGCCTAGAGCAGCAAAGTTTGGTTGGCATTGATAATGTCACCATTTACAACTTTTTGATGCCACTGCCTGGCTTGCACCCAGATGCTGTGCGTAAATCAGCCATGATCTGGTGTAGCAAAGACCAGTCTGCATCTTGGCGCAATTGGTTCTTTGAAGGCAAGCTACCTGATAATAGCCCCGAGTGTGATAACCCGGTGCAGCGCAATATGACTCTGGGTGAATCCTTGGGTATTAGCGGCACCCCGGCGTTAATTTTTGCCAATGGGCAAATTGTGTCGGGAGCTATTCCGCGTGAGCAGATTGAAACATTGCTCGGCGCGAAATAATTAGCCTGCATGCGAAAAAGCCACCCATCTGCGGGTGGCTTTTTTGTGGGTATTGCCTTAAAGGCATCTTTCTTATTGGTTTGCAGGTTTATACCCTCTATTCCTCGACCTGAAGATTGATGGGGGCGATCAGAGGCAATTTCAGGGTAAAGCGGGTAAATTGTCCGGGTTCACTTTCCAGTTGCAACTCGCCGCCCAAAATACCAGTGACTAGGTTGTAGGCAATATAGAGCCCCAAGCCACTGCCACCTTTGCCAAGTTTGGTGGTGAAGAAGGGGTCAAAAACTCGCTTCTGAATCTCGGTATTCATGCCAATACCATTGTCTTCATAGATGATTTTGACATGCTGAGCATCGCAAGGCTCAGCGTGCAGTGTCATTAGCCCCGCCGGTTTGTCCTCAAAACCATGCAGCACGCTATTAAGAATAAAGTTGCTAAATACTTGTTCAAGTGGGCCTGGATAGCTGTCAAACAGCCAGCCGGCAGCGATTTGGTTATCAACACGATGCTGCGTCATTTTGAGTTGGGGGTGTAGCATCGCGAGCACCTCATTCACAATTTCTGCCAAATCAAATGCTCGGCGCCGTGTGCTATCGGTATCAACCGCCACTTGTTTGAAGTGAGAAACCAGATCGCTGGCGCGGCGAATATTGCGTTCAATTAATTGATTGGCCACGAGGTTATTGGCGATAAATTCCTCTAGTGCCGATTTCTTCAATGCATTGTTCTGAAGCTGACGATTGATCTCCTGGCTGCTGGCGCTTAGCGTGGTGCTACAGGTGAGTGCTGCCCCAAGCGGGGTATTGAGCTCATGCGCAATACCGGCCACCAAGCTACCTAAAGCGGCTAGTTTTTCTGACTGAACCAGTTTATCCATCGCCAGGCGCAACTCTTGATTACTTTGTGCCAAGGCTTGGGTGCGCTCTTTCACACGGGTTTCTAGTGCTTCATTCGATTCAATCAAGCGGACGTTCAATTCATGAATTTCAGTTTGAAAGAGTCGTCGTTCCTGATTGCTCATTGCCCGCACGGCTATATCAGCGATCTGGCTGGCATGCTGAATATCATCGGGCACCCAGTTACGTTGTTCGCCCACATGCTCGAAAATCAGCCAGCAGTATTGATTGGTGCTAATAACAGGAAATACCAGAATGGACGGGATGCCACGGCTTTGTAAGTATTGTTCAGAGAAATCCCAAGCATCGGGGTGGTGTTGTGCATCATGGGCAATCAGCGATTTATGCATGCCAATTGACTTCATAAAAACAGGTGCGCGGGCGTATTCGATTGGTTCTTCACTAATAAATTGCCGTAATTTCTGATCGTACAAGCTCAGGCAACTTAGACGATCTTGCTGCGCCGTGGAGACCCATAGCCCTACGCGCTGTACATCCAGAATCTGCGTAGCCGCCTCGGTGATGACCGGACCAAATTCGGTCAATTTGCCGTGCTCAATGGCCTGATGATTGGCCAGATTAATTAGCATGGTGCCCACGCTCAGGCGCAGGCCGGTTTTTTGTTCCAGCTCCGCGCGCTGTTCTGGTTGCGTGCTGTTATTGATCTGCTGCTGGAACTCAAAGCCCGCTTTTAGCTCGGCCAGCGCCTGCGGCATATCAAAAAGGGCTTCGGCGTATTGGGCTGCAGCTAAATGCTGGCGCATTAAAATATGCGAGAAATTATTTTCTGCCGAAATTTTCTGGCCTTGATGGATAAAATCGAGTGCTGTTTGCCAGTGTTCTTGCTGGGCTTCGATTTCGGCCATCGCGCTGTAAATATTGGCTTCTCCCCACTGATAGCCCACTTGGCGGGCCAGTGCGAGGCCATTTTGTAGTAGGGTCTGGGCGCTTTCCAGTGCAGCTTCATCAATCGCAATCTCACCCAGACGGAAATAAGATTCAGCGGCATAGTCAGGATAATGACGCGCTAAGCAAATGGCCAGAGCACGCTCGAGGGCGACTTTTGCTTCCTGATTGCGATGGCATTTAAGCAGATTGACCCCCAGATTAATCTGGATTTTGGCATCCAGATAAGGGTCATCAATTTCATTAATGCGTGCGGCGGCGGCTTGATGAAAAACGATGGCCGATGCCGAATCATTAAGCGCATCATAAATTTGTCCTACGCCCACTTTGGCCAGCATCCAGGTTTTGGGGTCGGATTCAGCCAGCTCAATACAGGTTAGCCAGTTTTGTAATGCAGTGCGGTAATCGCCTTTGGTGTAGTGCAGGCGCGCAATTTGCTCGTAAATGCGTGCCTCGAGTATGAAGTTATGCAAAGCCTGTGCTTGTTGTACTGCTTCATACAGCACATTGCGCGCTTCGAATGCCTTCCCTTCATGATCCATGATTTTGCCGTACAACTCGGCGGCACAAATCTGGTAATACGGCAGCCGTGCTTCACGGGCTTGGTCGATTAGCTCAACGCATAGCTGGCGGGATTTTTCCGGCTTAAGGTGCCAATCTTGCTCGATTTGAGCAATTTGAGCTGCGAATTGGGCTTCAGTAGGCATGGGGTTGCGCTCAGTCCTGCGGGCGACGGGTTAAAATCAGTTTGGCATAGATTGACGCATTTTGCGGCAAATTTCAGGGTTGCTGCACGGGTATTACGCTTGAACTTCAGCGGCTTGCGACTCAGGGGCAATACGTGGAATTCTTAGTTTAACCTTGGTGTATTGCCCTAGAGCGCTTTCTATTTCTAGCTTGCCAGCTAATACCTCACTCAGTAGGTTGTTCGCAATATACAAACCAAGGCCGCTATGTTCATTATGCAATGCGCGGGTATAAAACGGCTCCAGCACGCGCTGCAATTGCTCAGGGGCTATGCCGATTCCGTTGTCATGGCATTCGACGATAATTTCGTCCCCTTGGGCGTAGGCGCTAATTTCAATTACGCCTGCACGACGCTGGGCAAAACCATGAAACACGGCATTTTGAATCAAATGGGTGAGGATTTGTTCCAATGGGCCAGGGAAACTATCGAGTTCCAGTTGTCTGGGGATATTCAATAAGATCCGGTGCCCTTGGTGGCGCAGCTGACGCGATAGCATCTTGGCCAAATCGCTCACCGTTTCATATAGATTAAAGTGGCGGCGACGCTCGCTGCTGGTATCGACGGCAATCAGCTTAAATTGACCAACCAGCTCGCTGGCCAGTGCAATTTTATCCTCAATGATTTTGCCTTGCGCCTCGGTGGTGGCAATGTATTGCTCCAGGCTCGAGCGCTTAAGTTGGCCTGAGCTTAATTGTTGTGCAATCTGCTTGCTGTGCTGGTTGAGTACATTGCTGTGTTCCAGCGCATCGATCAGCGGCGGTATTAGCTCGTTGGAAATACCGGTGACTAGGCGTCCTAAGGCGGCCATTTTTTCGGTTTGCACCAGCTGGCTCATGGTTTGCTCTAGCTCTGCATTGCTTTGTAGCAAGCCTTGCGTTCGCTCCTGCACTCGGTTTTCCAGCTCGGTATGTGCTTCGCTAAGCCGTGCATTCAGGATATGAATTTCATCTTGAAACTCTCGTCGATCCTGATTACCTAAGGCCCGTGCGGCAATATTAGCCAGTTGATTGCCCACCTTGATTTCGTCGGGTAGCCAGTTACGTTGCTGGCCCGTTTGCTCGAATAACAAGATATAAATCCGATCATTATGATGAATCGGAAAGGCCATGATTGAATAAATATGCCGCTCTGCCAAATACGCTTTGGCGATGTCCCAAACAAAATGATGGTGGGCGGCATCATGCGCGATGATGGGTTGATTGTGCTCCAAGCTGGAGAAAAAAACCGGCATCATTCGCCGTTCTAGCACCGGCATCTGGGCGGTTTCCTGCCGTGCATATTGGCACTCTAGCCGTTGCTTATCTTCGCTAAGTAACCAGATGCTGACGCGCTCTAGCTGTAATAAGCTGGCACTTTCTTGCGCCAGTAAAGGCCAGTAATCCGCCTGATCACCATGTTCGATTAGCCGGTGGTTGGCTAGATTGACCAGTTTGCTACTGGCGCTGGCGCGTAGATTAGTTTTTTGCACCAGAATATTGTTCTGTTCGCTTTGCTGCGCCTGCTGTAGCGCCGTTTGCAAAGCCACCCCGGCTTTGAGCTCTTGTATCGCCAAAGCGATTTGCCCCGCTTGTTCAGCATTGTGGGCGGCGGCCTGATGTAACCGCATCAGTACTGGGGTGAAGTGGTGATTTTTGGCGATGACCTGTGCGGTAAAAATGCATTCCAGTGCGGCATCGTAGCGCTGATGGCGCGAATGTATTTGCGCCATATTGCTTAAAATTGTCGCTTCGCCCCAGCGGTAATTTACTTTGCGGGCAAAGCTCAGCGCCTCAGTCAGCAAGCTCATCGCATCATCAAGCTGATTTTCTTTGAGCGCTATTTCGGCCAAACGCGAATACGATGTAGCCGCGTAATCGGCATAATCATTGGCCAGACAAATTTGGCGCGATGTTTCTAGTGCTATTTTGGCCTGCGATAGCTGATCGAGTTTGAGCTGTACCACGCCGATATTGATTAGAATTTTGGCATGCAGGTACGGATCATTCACTTCATGAATGCGGTTGAGTGCTTTTTGGTGAAATAGCAGTGCTGTTTGGCATTCGCCCAATGCATCGTAAACCTGTCCAACGCCGACTTTAGCCATCATCCAGATGGCGGCTTCGCCCTGCTTGAATTCCGATAATTCAATACAGCGCAGCCAGTTTTGTAGGGCTGTAGGGTATTCGCCTGCCGTGTAGTGAGAGCGCGCTATCTGCTCGCATACCCTCGCTTCAAGTCGGAAATTGTGAATGGCTTGTGCCTGTTGAGCCGCTTCATATAATAGATTGCGTGCCGTGATGGCTTCACCGGCATGATCCATGATTTTGCCGTAAAGCTCAGCGGCATAGATTTGTAGTAAGGTGGCGTGTTGTTGACGCGCATGACCAATCAAGGCTTCGCATGCTTGGCGTGCCTGCAGCGGTTGCTGATGATAAATGCTTTCAATATGCGCCAGTTGGGCGGCAAGCTCATCCGCGATGACAGTAGCGTTAGGCATTGGTGAGGCGTGGGTTGGTCCAAAAAGCCGTCGCAGAAAATAGCGACCGCTGTGGCAGCATAGCGCAGTTGCCCATCTGATGCTATGCCGCCACGCAAGCGCTGATCTAGCCGTGGCGTGAAGAGCGCATATTGCCTGGTTTTAGGCGGCGCAATGCTTGGCCATCGGCATCAAACACGTGAAATGAGCTGCTGGCCGTGCTAATTGTAATTGCGCTGCCAATCGCCACTTCACGCTCGCCATCGCCACGCACCACAATGTCATCGCCGTTGGCCAATGTTAAATACAGGTAATTGGCTTCGCCCAAATGTTCAACCAAATTGACGGTGCCAGTGAAGGACTCATCACCCACATTGCCTTCCAGAATGTGTTCCGCACGGATGCCAACGGTCACCTCGTCATTGGCTTTGAGGCGGCTGGCATCAACGGTGGCGTGAATTTCCTGCCCACCTTTGAGTGCAATGTGCGCGCCATGCTCGTTGACCGCAATCACTCGACCTTTGAGTAAATTCATCTTCGGCGAGCCGATAAAGGTGGCGACAAATAGATTGGCCGGCTGTTGATACAGCTCCAGCGGCGTACCGGCTTGCTGGATATGCCCATCGTGCATCACCACGATTTTGTCGCCCAGTGTCATCGCTTCGACCTGATCATGCGTCACATACACCATGGTGGCGTTCAGCTCGCGGTGCAGTTTGGCGATTTCTAGCCGGGTTTGTACGCGCAGTGCGGCGTCCAGATTGGAGAGTGGCTCGTCAAACAGAAATAGCTTTGGCTCGCGCACAATCGCACGGCCAATCGCCACGCGCTGGCGCTGACCGCCCGATAGTTCGCGCGGCAGACGTTCGAGCAGGTGATCGATTTTCAGAATCTTGGCGGCATTTTTAATGCGCGCATCGATCTGGCTTTTGCTCTCGCCAGCGATTTTCAGGCCGAAAGCCATATTTTTGTACACGCTCATGTGCGGGTACAGCGCATAGCTTTGAAACACCATGGCGATGCCGCGCTCGGCCGGAGGCAGATCGTTTACCACCGTGTCGCCAATCGATAATTCGCCACCGGTAATCGATTCCAGCCCACACAGCATGCGCAGCAGCGTGGATTTGCCGCAGCCCGATGGGCCAACCAGCACCACAAATTCGCCGTGTTTGATGTCGAGGTTAATGCCATCCAAGACCTTGGCTTTGCCATCGTAGGATTTGGATAGATTATTCAGTTTTACTGTTGCCATGATGTATTCCTTTGCTGGGGTATGTTCACCCAGATCAATATTCATTTAGCTCAGAGAGCAATACCTTTATTTCACCGCGCCCGAGGTCAAGCCACGGATCAGTTGGCGCGAGAAGATCATGTACATAATCAGCACCGGAATCACCGCCAGGCTCAGGCTGGCCAGCACCGAATTCCAGTCAGTAACGTACTGCCCGATAAACTGCTGCACGCCCAGCGTGACGGTTTGGGTTTCTTCACCCGGCGCCAGAATCAGCGGGAACCACAGATCATTCCAGACCGGAATCATGGTAAACACCGCCACCGTCGCAACGGCAGGGCGAATCAGCGGCAAGATGATCTGGAAGAAAATCTTGAATTCACCGACGCCATCGCAGCGCGCCGCTTCTTTCAGCTCTTTCGGAATCTGGGCGATAAATTCGCTCAAAATCATGATCGCCAGCGGCAAGCCCTGCGCGGTGTAGACCAAGATCAGCGCGGTGAGGGTGTTGATCAGATCAAACTTCACAATCAGCTCGAGGATCGACACGGTGCCCAAGCGAATCGGCACCATAATGCCGATGGCCAGATACAGCGCCAGCAGGCGATTGCCACGGAATTTATATTCCGCCAGCGCCCAGGCGGCCATGGCGCCAAACAGCAAAATCAGCGCCAGCGATACCAGTGTGACCGTCAGGCTGTTGCCGAAATACAGCATGAAATGCGATTTGGCGATGACCTTTTCAAAGCCACCGAGGAAAAACGTTTCAGCCGTCGGCAGCGCCAGCGGGTCGTCAAAAATGCCGGCGCGGCTTTTAAAGGCATTAATCAGAATCAGGAGGATCGGAAACAGCGCCAACAGCGTGTAGCCGCCCAGCACCAGATGCACGCCGGCACTGGAGAGCGGTCGGGTGATTTTATGAGTTTTCATCGCACAGCCTCACAGCTCGTAACGTGTCAGCTTGCGCTGCACGAAATAGAAATACGTTCCCACCCCGGCGAGGATGACCAAGAACATTAGCGTGGCCACGGCCGCGCCCATGGTTGGGCTGCCGACCTGGCTTTGGTAGCCAAAGAAGGTGCGGTAAAACAGCGTGCCGAGAATGTCGGTGCTGTAGTTCGGGCCGGCGATGGCGCCTTTGACTGAGTAAATCAGATCAAAGGCATTGAAGTTACCAACAAAGGTCAGGATGGTGACGAGGCCCAGCGTCGGTAAAATCAGCGGCAGTTTGATTTCCCAGAAAATGCGCCACGCCGAAGCGCCTTCGACGTGTGCGGCCTCGACGATGTCTTCTGGCACAGCCAGCAGCGCGGCGTAAATCAGCATCATCGGAATCCCGACAAACTGCCACACCGAAATCAGCGCCAGCGTAATCAGCGCGCTGCTTTCCTGCCCGAGCCACGGCGCGAAATAATCCCCGAGGCCCACCTTGGCCATCAAGCCTTCCGACACGCCCCACAGTGGCGACAGAATCAGCTGCCAGATAAAGCCAATAATCACCACCGATAAGAGTGTCGGCAGGAAAATCAACGTGCGATAGTGGCGCGCGCCTTTCAGGCCCTTGAGCGAGAGCAGCGTGGCGAGCACGAGGCCAATTGGGTTTTGGATCAGCAAATGGATGAAGAAAAACTTGCAGTTATTCCACATCGCATTCCAGAACGCGGCCGACCAGGCCGGATCGGTGAGGATGGTCAGGTAATTACTGAGCCCGGCAAAATGGGTGCTGCCGGTATCGGTGGTGGCGTAAAAGCCCAGCCGCAGGGTATCGAGCAGCGGCAAAGCGCTGAACACCGAATACACCAACACGGCTGGGGCGAGAAAGACGGCAATATGCCATGGCATGCGTTTCATCGCAGGCTCCCAAACAAAAAACAAAACCAGCCCATTCCACGCGTAGCAGCAATGGTCGGAGCAGATTTTCAGGCATAAAAAGGGCCGACGATGGTGGATGAAACCACCGCCGGCCAACACTCACTTGAAGAGTGAGAGGAGGAGATCAAAGAGGCTGCGCTATCCTTGCTTACTTGGGCGATCCACAGTGCGATGAGCAATGCACTGTAGCTAGCCAATCCGCAATTTTCGCGGCAGCGCGACGGTGGTTTTACCGTCGATAAACCGGGGGTATTGTGCAATGAACCAATCCAGAGTTAGGACTGATAGCAATACCCCTTGAGTTTATTTTTGTTGTGGCTTATACCATTTGGCAAAGCCAGTCTGGATTTTGGCTGCGGCATCTTTTGGCGCCATTTTGCCGTTCAAGACTTGCGAGCTCACATTCCACAACTCGTTTTCCATCGCTGGCTCGCCGCGATTCATGATCTGCGCGTTCAGGCGAATGGTTGAGCTGCAGGTTTTACGCCAGTCGATCATTTGTTTGGCCACAGGGTCTTTCACGCTAATTAGGTGATTCGACAATGAGAAGAAGCCGGTGACTTTGTTGGTATACAGATCGGCAAACTCTTGTGAGCCGAGCCACGCGAGGAATTTATACGCGTCGGCTTTGTTTTTGCCTTTCGGATTTACGCCCATGCCGATGTCGGTGTGATCCGAAATCTGGCATTTGTCGCCGGCTTTGGCCACTGGGGGTGGGAAGGCGCCGAAATCCAGGCCTTGCTGGTTGAAATAAGCAATATCCCATGAGCCGGCTGGGTAGATGCCGGCTTTGCCCATCGCGAACAAGTTTTGGCTATCGGCATAAGTTTGGGCTGATGCGCCTTTACTCAGATACGGGCCCCACTTGGCCATCTGGTCCCACGCGGCCACAAATTGCGGGTCGGTAAATTTGGCTTTACCGGCGATCAGCGCTTTACGGCCTTCTTCGCCTTTCCAGTAGTTAGCACCAATGCTAGTGAATACGATCTGATTTGATTCCCACTGATCAGCTGTGCCCAGCGCGATTGGCGTTTTACCCGCTTTTTTCAAGCCTTCCAGTACGGTAAAGAATTCAGCTTGGGTTTTTGGTACGGCCAGATTCAATTCTTTAAACATTTTCTTGTTATAAAAGAAACCATGAATCACCGAAGCCATCGGCATACAGTAGGTGTCTTTACCGTCATCCGTTTGCCAAGCCACTTTGGCTGAGGCTGGGAAGTTTTCCATGCCGGCTTTGCCATCGAGTTTTTCCAGCTGACCTTGTTTAAACAGCGTCAGCGATTTATCAAATGGGCGGCAGGTGATCAGATCGCCAGCGGTGCCACCCGTGAGGCGTGCCGTGAGCGATGAATCGTATTCGGTCGGTGCGGTCGGAGCGAATTTGACCTGAATGCCAGGGTTTTTCTTTTGGAACGCGGGAATCAAGACATCTTCCCAGAGCGTTTTGTCATCAACGCGCCAAGATTCAATGGTGACGGTGCCCGCTTGTGCCGCGCTGGCGGCCAAGAGTGCTGCAACGAGTGTGGTGCGTACTGATGCTTGGTAAAGCGTGTTATGCATGATCGAATATCCTTGAGTTAGCCGTGATCTTTTGCCACGGTGCAAGGAAATTATCACGTGCTTGGATGTGACACTATTTCAGGGGTTTTACAGCGATAAAAAAATATAAACTATTGATTTTTAATGATTAATGTCGATTTTTGTTTTGTGTAGTGCAATTTATTCAATTACAAATGTTAACGAAAGCCCGCATCGCCAACTAGGGACAACTGAGTGAAAATAAGGGTTCAATGAGATTATTGCGCCTTGAGCTGTGTTAGGGTTCGGTAAGAGAATGAGATGTTTTTTTACAATTTTCTTCCCTTGCTTACGTTATAGTCATGCCATCTTGGTGGAGTAAACAACAGGTGTTTGAATACAAAGCAAAAATCACTGCCCTAGGCTTACTGTTGTGTACGCAGGCCTACGGTGCCGAATCGGTAGATGTCTTGCATTGGTGGACTTCCGCCAGTGAGCGCGGCGCGGCGCGTTTTTTGCAAAACAAACTGTTGGAAGACAAAATTGAATGGCATGACGCTGCAATCCCCGGTGGTGGTGGCATCGGCGCAATGCGAGTACTAAAAAGTCGCGTACTGGCAGGCAAGCAGCCGTCTGTGGCGCAGCTAATTGGCCCGGCCATTGCCGAATGGGCCGATTTAGGGCTGATCCTTGAGCTGGATAATGTGGCTAAAGCGAATGCCTGGAACAAAACGCTGTCACCTACGGTGCAGCAATTATTGCAGCATCGTGAGCATACCGTTGCGGCCCCTTTGGGGGTGCACCGGATTAATAATCTGTATTACAACGTCAAATTGTTTCGCCAGCTTGGTTTGGCTGAGCCGCGCACGATGGATGATTTCAAGCGCGCTGCACTGCGTTTAGCGGCCGCCAATATTACGCCATTAGGGCAGAGTACCGAAGCGTGGCAAGTGGCCACTTTGTTTGAAACGCTGGTGCTGGCCGAAGGTGGGCCCAGTTTTTATCGCGATTTATTTGTGAATCGTTCCGCCACTGCATATCTAGATCCACGTTTTGCCCGTGCGCTAAATCGGCTGCGCCAGATGCGTGCCTATACCACTTTTGGTAATAACAAAGCGGTGCGCGAGCAAACTTGGACCGAAATCGCCCAGCAATTGGCCAATGGTCAGGTTGGGATGGTGATTATGGGGGATTGGTTTAAAGGTGAATTGCTCACGATGGGGCAAAAACTTGATAGCGATTTTGCGTGTACTACCGTGCCCAATACGCAAAATTATCACCTCTATAGCATTGATACCTTTGTGATGTTTACTGGTGATTACACCCAGCAGGGCGTACAGGAGAAAATGGCGCAAATGATGCTGTCACCAGCGGTCCAACAAGGCTATAACCGCATCAAGGGTTCGGTGCCGGTGTTGCGTGATTTGGATCGTAAAGCAGTGGCGGCGCTCGATCGCTGTGCCGCTAGCTCATGGCAAACGTTTAACCGTGGTAAGCAGGTGCAAGCGCCTAGCCTGGTGCATCGCATGGCTACTGATGAAAAATTTAAAGACGCCATCGTGGCGCAAATCCAGAAGTTCTATCTCGATGACAGTATTAGCGTGTCTGACAATCAGCAGCGCATGTCGGCGATGGTTAGGGCGCTCAATATTCAAGAAGGAAATAATGAATGACGCGGAAAATTCTGATCGTCGATGATGACCAAAAAACGCGCATGCTGCTCAAGGCCTACCTTGAGCGCAATCAGTATGATGTTCGGCTGGCGCATGATGGCGAGAGCTTTCATCAGGAGTTCGAGCGTTTTCGCGATGAGTTGAGCTTGGTGATTCTGGATGTCATGCTGCCCGATACTGATGGCTTTGTGCTCTGTCAGGCGGTACGCAAGCAATGCAATGTGCCTATCATTATGCTCACCGCCAGCTCGGATGATACCGATCGGATTGTGGGGCTGGAATTGGGCGCGGATGATTACATTGCCAAACCGTACAACCCACGCGAGCTGTTGGCGCGCATTAAAGCGATTCATCGGCGTGCTGGTTTGGATAACACCAATACCGGCGGGCGCTATTACCGCTTTGTGGGCTTTACGCTTGATACAGTTGAGCGCACCTTGCAGTCTCCGAGTGGCGACTCGGTCAAACTCACCGGGCTGGATTTCCAGCTGTTGAAGTTTTTCCTTGAGCATCCAGGGCAAATTCTCGATCGCAGCCAATTGGCCGAAGAAACCCGCGGCCGCGATATTGGCCCGCTGGACCGCTCGCTCGATGTGCAGGTGAGCCGTCTGCGCCAGCGCCTATCCGATAATGGCAAGCAGCCGAGTCTGATTAAAACCGTGCGCGGTGCGGGCTATGTGCTATCGGCTGAGGTGAGCCTGAGTAATGTCTGAGCCCCGTGTAACGGCGGCCATGTTTGAGGCCGGGCAGGAGCTAGCTAGCCCTAAAACCAAACCGTCAGCTTGGCGCAATTGGATGGGGCGGCAAGCTGATCGCTGGTTGTGGCGCTGGATTGGGCGCCGAGCGCCACGCTGGTTTGAGCGTTTACTTCCCGCCAGCTTGCTAGCACGTTTTCTGTTGGTGATGACACTGGGGGTATTAGCCTCTCAGCTACTAGGCAACTTGATTTGGGCGACATACCTCAAGGGAAAATCCGAGCAGGAAGTGCGGCAGGCATCATTGCATGTCGCTGCTGGCGCAATTAGCGCGATTCAGTACTTTCATAGCTTGCCGCTCAATTATCGCCAACTGGTGATCGAGCAAATGCGGGAAATGGGCGGGACGCGTTTTTTTATCAGCGCCAATAATGCCGAAGTAAAACTCCAGAGTATTGATCGCAATCCATTGGCAGATGTGGTCTTGCAGGCAATACATCATGATGTAATTGGGCGTTTGCCGCAGTTGTATGCCTTAAAAGTCAGTTTTGCCTGGCCGGATCAATTGGCAGTAAATAACGCCGGCACGTTCATTAGTGAGCTGCCCGATCATTGGATCAAAAACACCTTACTGATCCAGCCACGACCCGCGCCGATTCTAGTGATTCAGGCGCAAATTGAACCCGGGCAATGGCTGTATCTGGCGACGTTGATGCCAGACCCCTTCTTTCTGGAAAATAGCGATCCACTTCCGCCGGAGCGCTGGCTACTACAATTTGTGACCTTGCTAACCGTCTTACTGCTGAGCTGGGTGGTTGCTCGGTGGATTACGGGGCCGCTGGCTGCGCTATCGAATGCTGCCGAGGCGTTTGGTAAAGGCGAGTCGCCGATTCTGCCCGAAACCGGCAGCGTAGAATTTGTTCGCACCGCGCAGGCGTTTGCCGCGATGCGCGAGCGTATTGTGCGCTATCTGGAAGATCGCGAAAAACTCTTCACTGCGATCAGCCACGATTTGCGCACGCCGATTACGCGGCTGAAACTACGCACCGAAATGCTGGATGATGACGCGACGCGCGCCGAGTTTCACGAAGACCTCGACGAGCTCGATATGATGGTCAAAGGCGCGCTGCAAAGCGTGCGCGATAGCGATATTCACGAAAATCACACCTCGATTAGTCTGGATGCGATGCTCGGGCGGATGGTACGCGATGCGCGTTTAGCCGGGCATGAAGTGGCCTTTACCCGTTGTGGCTTGCGGGTGCAGGGCAAGCCGCTGGCGCTTAAACGTGCAATCGGCAATTTGCTGGATAATGCGCTGTATTATGGCCGCAGTGCGGAAATCAGTGTCTTTGAGGGGGTCGGCAAGCGTGTCATTGTGATACGTGACCACGGCCCGGGTGTACCGGAAGAAGCGCTGGAAACCTTGTTTGATCCTTATGTGCGATTGGAGCACGGCCGCCACAGTAATAGTCATGGTCACGGGCTGGGTCTTGGCATTGCTCGCAATATTATCCAGGCCCACGGTGGTGAGTTGTTGCTAAGTAACCACCCGGAAGGGGGTTTGCAAGCGATGATTACTTTGCCAGGTGTTTAAGGAATAATCGGGCAAATGTTGTGGCTGCATGTCTATGGCAACGGGATGTTTGAGTGTGCTTAGTAACTTGCTTATGGTCTGTTTTTACTTGAAACTGGCGTGATGTATTGGTTGGTATTTACTCCTCAATCTCAAATCAATATTTCTAATGTGGAGTTATCATGAAGAAATCTCTCTTAGCAATTTGCATGGTCACCGCCTTGCTTGCGGCGACTGTTCATGCGGACCCTCGGGTGCCCGATGACATGATGCGTGGGCGAAGCTCTCAGTATCAAGAGGGGTTTCGCGATGGTTTTCGCGAAGCGGTACGGATGATGGGCGGCGGCAATAATAATGATTCAGGTGGCGGCTGGTCGTCTTCTGGACGTGGCCTCAGAATAAATTCGGCTACTTATGGTAATTACAACCGAACCTGTGATTTTACCGAAGCGTTAGCGCGCGAAGCAGAAGGGCGTTCAAGTTATACCTTTACTGCCCACGATGATTGGTGCGGTAATCCTGCGCCTGGTAAACCAAAAAATGCGCGGATTGATTACAGTTGCAGAGGCCGTGATTACAGTGAATCAGTAAACTCGGGTTCGAGTAAGACCTTACGTTGCAATTAAGTACGGCGCCATTGATTCGCTAAAGCAACCGTAAAACCCAAATCAATAAAAAAGCCGCATAGTTTTACTGCGGCTTTTTTATTGGGGGTAAGCCGCGCTTTGCTACACCCAAGCCAAACTGGCGCTTTCCCTAGATACACTTTTCATTGCGCAATACAGTACAATCATCTTCCAATATTTGGATTGATGCTTGTGTCGATTACTTCTTTTGCCGATTTTAGCGATTTGAATGCAATTGCGACCGCGTTTGGCCGTGATGGTGTTGTGGTCTTGCGTGGGTTTGCACCAGCAGAACAAGTTGCGGCGATACGCGCCGAAGCGATGCGCCAGCTCGAATTGCGCTTGCCCCCCTTAGAGTTGGAGGCTGAATTGGGTTATCCCGGCGCCCCCAAATCAAGTGATGAGCAAGGCGGCGCCACAATTCGGCGTTTGCGTGGCATGGCCGCTCGCGATGCGGTGTTCCTGAATTGGGCAGGGCAGCATAATTTATTGCAATTGATAGCTCGATTGATCAGCAGTGCTGACATCACATTGACGCAGGCGCATCACAATAGTCTGATGACCAAACAGCCCAGTTTCAGTAGTGATACCTTGTGGCACCGAGATGTACGCTATTGGCGTTTTGCGCGGCCAGAGTTGGTTTCAAGCTGGTTGGCGCTGGGTGACGAATCGCCTGCCAATGGTGGATTGGGATTTATTGCAGGCTCGCACCTAGCGAGCTTTCCGGATACTGCGTTTGATGAGCGCGAGTTTTTGCTACCTGAGCATCCGGCAGCAGCACCGTGGGTGAGTCAAGCCGAGTTTCCTACCCTAGTAGCGGGTGATGTGGTGCTGTTTGATGCACGTACTTTTCATGCGGCTAGCCGAAATAGTACGGCCAACACCAAATACTCATTGGTCTTTAGTTATCATGCCCGTGACAATTTGCCACAGTTGGGCAGCCGTTCTGCCAGTCTGTCGGGCATTTCATGGTCAATCGAGCGATAAACTTGTAAGCTACCCCTCAAATCACGGCACACCGATAAAAAAGATCGTGATTAGGAGGAGTGATGCGCAAGGTACTCATTTTATGCGCGTTTTTTAGCCTGCTGGCGCTGCCCGTGCAGGCTGCTAAACGCGTGTTTGCTTATTATCCGTTTTGGGTTAGCTATAGCCAGACCAAGGCGATGGCTGATTTGCCGCTGTCTCGGCTCGATCAGCTAACCTATTCATTTGCAGTGTTTGACGCACAAGGCCAGCTACAGGCTGGTGATGCGTTTGCCGATCTTAATAAACCCTACACACAAGCCGATGGCACTTTGTTGCGAGGCAATTATGCCTTGCTTAAATCACTGAAGCCGCACTATCCACAGCTAAAAACCGTGTTGGCGGTGGGCGGCTGGAATTATTCCACCCATTTTTCGAGCGTATTGGCTGATCCGGTTTTACGGCGTACGGCGGTGCAATCGACGCTACAATTTTTACAACGGCATGGCTTCGATGGCATTGAGGTGGATTGGCGCTATCCGGGCGGCGGTGGCCGCGATGGCAATTCCGCGGGCCCGCAAGATGGCGAAAATCTATTGCGGTTTGTTGCCGAGCTACGTGCCGCGCAGCCCAAATTGATTATTGGCGTTAGCGCGGGGATGCAGCCTGCGCAACTCGAACAAGTTCCCTGGCAAAAACTGGCTGCGCAGTGTGATTATGTGATGCTGTTAGCTACTGATCTGGTCGGAGCTTGGAGCCCAAAAACTTCGCATAAATCCCCGTTGTATATGCCTGAAGGCAAATTAAGTATTGATCTAGCAGTGGATACCCTGCTGGGTATGGGGTTGCCTGCCAAACAATTGGCGGTGATGATTCCTAGTCAGGGGGTGAGTTTCAATGGCGTAAAAGCGCAGAATAATGGCTTTGGCCAGCCGCATGGCGGTGTGAGTATGGGCTCGTGGGATAACGCGCAAACCGGCCCAACCGGGGTGTTTGGGCAAGATGAAATAGCGGCGCTCAAGCAAGGCCAAGGTTTTGTGGAATATTGGGATGAGGTAGCGCAGGCCAACTATTTTTATAGCCCAACCCGGCAGCAATTTATCAGCATTGAAACCCCACGGGCCTTGGCTGCCAAATTGGCCTACGTCAACCAGCGCGATTTATTGGGGCTGGGTTTGTGGGAGATTACCAGTGATGCCAGTGCCAATAGTTTATTACGGCAAATTGAACGCGAAATCCATCCGATTCGCGCGTTGCAACATGACGTAGATTTATGGTGGCAACATCACCCCGCGTGGGTGGAGCTGGCTCTAGGCGCATTGCTGGCTTTGCTGCTACTGCTGGGGGTTGGCTCTGTCGTTGTGGCGCACCGCCGACGTCAACAAGAGCAATTGCAATGGCTCAATGTTCGGCAGGTGAAAGATCTCGTCGAAGATTTGCCGGTGCAATTAGCTCAGTTAATGCATCTTAAGCAAGCGGCCCCGGCGGTGTTTGATACTCGCTGGCATGATTTACACGAGGCCAGTGACCGGATCGCTTGGCAGTTCAATGTGCTACAACCCCGGGCGGTTGAACTGCGGGTTGTTGAGCCGCCAGCTTCCTTCTCGGCACCAGCCGATCCGCAGCTTGCCGCGCCACGTGTTTCTCCTGCGCCCGATATTAGTCGGGTCGTGGCATTTAGCCAGTTCAGTCAGCGCCTGGCCGAGCAGCGCAGCTTGGAAAAAATGCTGGAAGTGACCATGCAATTTTTAGCAAATGATCCGCTAGTGCATGCGACCGAGTTACTTCAGCTGGATGAGCAATTATCTGCATCTGAGTCACATTCAGCGCCACCGGATTATCCCGCGCAGCAGCTCAATACGGAGCTGGATGATTATCAGCTCAAAATCCAATTTCACTCGCAGCTCACCGAGGCTGATCGTAGTTATTTTCAGAGTGTGCTGGATCAGTTGCATCGAGTTAGGCATTCCTTGTATGAGCTAGGGCGCCAGCCACAATTGCTGTCCGAATTATATGAAATCGCCTCGCGGCGCGATAAATTGCAATTTATCCGCGCAGAAAAAGGTTATAGCGCCATTGTGGCGCAAGACCTCCGAGCGCCAAGCTATATCACTTTGCGCTTGCGGGCGATTCGTTTGTACTTTGATGACAGCTTATTAATTCAGGTACATCGCTCGTATTTGATCAACCCGAAAAAAGTTCGCGCGGCACAAAAACGCGGGCGCGAAGGCTGGTGCGTGTTGATTGCAGATGAAGTGATACCAATTGCCCGCCAGTATTTACCACGGATTCGGCAGGATTTTCCGCATTGGTTTGTGCAATACGATTCCGTTGAGCTGGCCCGCAGTTAATCAAAGTTTGCTGCTAAGCTTTGCGGTGACTATGGTGAGAGTCGGTATCTCTATCGAAACGCTCTGCATATGTCGCTTACCTCTAAATCACCGCAGGATCTAGTGCAATCTTTGGCCGAGTTTACCGGGCTGATTGATCGTGACGATCTGGCTGTCAGTATGTGCCTCACCTTATTTGAGATGCTGCCTTGCGTTTCATTGCGGTTTTATCGCACTTTAAGCGGGCCCAAGCAGCGCCGTTTAGGATTATTGGTTGAGTTTGATGAAAACGGGATCCGGCAACATTCGGCCGAAAGTTTGAATAACCCAGATTCAGTTCAGGAGCATGAGGTTGATCCGCTACTGCACGGAGCCTTGGTTTCTGAAAGCGCCTTACAAATGGATGCCAATGGCAGCCGAGTTATTTTAGGGTTGCATCGACAAACTGAGGTGTATGCCTTGTTGGATTTACGCCTGAGTAAAGGGCTGGTGCCATCGGATTTCCGAATGTTGCAAGGCATGGCGCGTATTTATGAAAACCACATCGCCCTGCTCGATTATGGTGAAACCGATACTTTAACGGGGTTACTTAATCGTAAAACCTTGGAGCGGCAGTTTTTCAAGATTGTCACCGCCTTGCAAAACCTTCCCGGTGTGCAGCCACTCAAGGCAGGGCGACGGCAAGAAAATGGGATGGCGTACTATTTTTTGGTGGTGCTGGATATCGACCATTTCAAGCGCATCAATGACCGCTTAGGCCATTTATATGGCGATGAAGTATTGCTGATTATGGCGCAATTGATGCGCGGTTGCTTTCGAGCCAATGATCGTTTGTTTCGCTTCGGTGGTGAGGAGTTTGTGATTATCTTGGGCCCACAAACTCGGGATGGCGCACTGCTGGCACTGGAGCGCTTTCGCAAAAAAGTTGAACGCCATCATTTCCCTCAAATCGGCCAAGTGACCATTAGTGGTGGAATTACCGATATTCGGCCTTATGAAGTGTTGAGTATTACGCTTGGGCGTGCGGATTTGGCGCTCTATGCCGCCAAAGAGGGTGGGCGTAACCAGATGGTGTTTTACGATACCTTGCCGCAAAGCGATATTGAGAGTGGTGGGGAAGAATTATTCTAATAATTTGTGATATTTGAATTGCTCATCAATCGCAAACTCGGCCGCCATATGGCGGCCGCATTATTTGAAGAAGCCATGTCAGTCAACCCCAAGTGCTAGCCAAGCGCCCAATTTTTAGACGACAGGGGTAAGAAAACCTCAATAAAGAACTGGGTATATTGCTAGGGGTAAATATAGTATTGGCTTTGCAGGCAATACTGGCTAGCGTTTTTGGTTGTAGGCACAGTAGCCTGGTCGTGGCCCCACTTGTGGATGTTTGCGGCAGGTATTAGGGCGGTTTTCGTAAATTGTACAAAGGCGCGTGTTGGCATCGAGATAGATGCAGTCATTATTGCTGCGGCGCGCCAGCGTGTAGATTTCGTTTTTGAAATTGAAATGCTCAATAATGCGGGCTTTCATCAGGCGTTTCGCGATGTTTTTGGCCGGCTCAACGGCGTCAAATTCATCGACCACGCCCATGCGGATTAAATCGACGATTTTGACTTCTACGGGCATCGTACAGCAGCTGCCGACACAATCGGAGCACAGCCCGTTGTAATATTTAACCCAAGTTTCCGTGCGACCTAAATCAGTGACGGTAATGACGTTGCGTTTCTTGATGGTAACCACAGCAATTTGGCCAAGCGGCGTATTTCAATCAGAGGCGCAGGTTAGCACAGTGTCGGAAATGAAAAAATCCCCTCACGCTCAATGGCATATTAAGCGTGAGGGGCAATGCTCAAGCGTGTGCTTGTACAGCCCTGTTACTGGCGCAGTAGCAGGGCGGGGAAAGTTTACGGCATAAAGTAGGCAAAACTCACTGCGCCAGCAAGTGGATCGGCGGTCACAAAGTAAGTCTCGTTGGCACCTTTTTTCACAACTAACGCTTTGCCATTTTGTTGCGCGCTCAAACCACCACCTTGGTAGATGGCTTTCACTTGCAGCGTGATTGGTGTCGCGTATTTTTTACATTCCGCCGCGCTGGTGTCAAAACTCACTGAAGACAGTGGCGTTACGCTCGGCACGATCAATTTGCAGAAGTCACGTGCATAGCGATACTTGATCACATTCGATGGGGTATCCATCCACAGCTCACCGGCATCGACTTTGGCTTTGGCGTAGTCGAGGTGTTTGGTGTAGCGATCAAGCGGAATTGTTTCGTAATAGCCAGTATCCACGCTGTGCGAAGTACGCGTTGCCCAGCCGCCTTGGTTGATGGCCGCATCAATGTGCAGATTCAAGATCTCGCTACCCATTGGATACAGCGACCATTTGCCATCGGCGGTGAACAAGTCCCACTTGATGCGATACGGATTATCAAAGTTGGCTGGGTTCACGCCGGCTGGCATCGTCGTGTAATCAACGGCATTGTTTGGGCCAGAGCCATCGACCAAGTGTGTTGCACGCCCGCCAATGAAGTTAGGCTGCGCTTTCAGGAACTCGATCGCTTTTGTCGATGCCACATCACCCGGCCAGATAAAGTAGCTCGGCTTGTAACCATCAAGTTTGGCGGCCATATCCGCTGTTGCGCCGTTCATTTCCGTTTCTAGGCTGGCATCTGGAATATACGGATTCGGGTGGCTACGGCTGTGGCTAACGATTTCATGGCCATGCGCCATAAACTCTTTCGCTGCCGCCCAGTGTTGATCCGAGCAATTGCTGGTGATCATGCCAAAGCTGGCGACGAGGCCGCGCTTGGTCAACTCCGGATCAATAATCTTGATATACGGATCGTTGGCGTAATACATCGAGCAGTAATCGTCGTGCACCAAGGAATACGCGCCTTTCGCGCCATTTTTCCATGTGCTCACTTGAACCGAACTCACCGCACCTGAGCCGTTAGGGGTGGCGCTTGGGGTTGGGCTTGGTGAAGCTGTGATCACTGGCGTGGCAGTTGGACTTGGGCTTGGCGTTGCTGACGGTGTTGGGCTCGGAGTCGTATTGCAGAGAGGGACGCACGGCGTCGGCAAAGGCGTGGCGGTCGGGCTGGCCGTTGGCGTTGGGGTTACAAGCAGACCCAGATCTTTCCATGGCCCCCACTGATCGGCCGCATTCGGCGTTTGGCCTTGCGTCCACCATTTGGCTTCGAAAGCACGGCCGTTGTACGCGACACGCTGACCCGTGGTGTACGCGACCTTGCTATCCCAGCTCGGGTAGCTTGAAATCGGTGTTGGATTAGGCGTTGGCGGCACATCGCTAATGATATTCACGGTGATGCTGGCTGAGCGTGTTTGCAAGCCTTGATTATCTGTTGCGATCGCGTACATCACCTTTTGGCTACCCGCCTGACACGTTGGGCTATTGGCCACGGTTAGCTCATACGGTGCGCTCGTTTTGCTGCCGACGAGGGCGTTGTCGACAAAGAATTCAACCTTGCTCACGCTGCCATCACTATCACTGGCCGTGGCATTGAGAACGAATGGAGTCAGGCAGCTAACGCTGGTATTGGTGCTAAAACTAATACTTGGGGCTTGATTGCCCATTGGCGTGGCAGATGGGGTTGGCGTTGGCTGTGAGCCAGAGATCAGTTTCCACGGCCCCCATTCACCCGATTCGGCCGGGTTATTGCCTTGCGTCCACCAGCGTGCTTCATAGATTGCACCGTTGTAGCTAACCCGCTGTGCGGTGTTGTAGACCGTGCTGCTATTCCAGCTGGCATAGCTCGGGGTGCTGCTTGGCGTTGGGGGCAGGGTTAAAGCGTGAGCAGTGTTGGCCATAAACCCAGCACTGGTGATCAGCGCGATCACCAGTGCTTGGTTCAGTTGCTTGGATTGCATATTCTCCATCCTTTTATTTGATTTGAGTGTTCCGCTACCGGCATCAGAGTCACTCATCATTGGGTATTGCCCGGTAAGTTATTTGGGTTATGCTCTAGCGGCATATACCCTTATTTTATTTTCACCTCGCCAAGCAGTGGGTTGACGCTCAAGCGGGCAGTTTTTTTATCTAAGAGCTGGCTGGTGAGGGTTTTACCTTGTTGGGTAAAAATGCCTTGCTGTTGTTCGTCGAGCTTGATGTCAACGGTAATGGGGCTGGCGTAGCGTTTGCAGCGCGCATCACTGGTATCGGCTTTGATGGTGTCGCCGCTTAATTGCAAAGGGCAGTATTGGCGCGTCATCTGGTAGCGCAAAATATCACTGGGGCCCGCTACCCACAGCTCTCCCGATTTGACCTTAGCGGCGAGAAAGTCGGCATAGGCGGTGTACTGATCGACTGGTACCGATTCCCAAGACGCATCGGCGACGCCGTGCATCGTTGCGTATGTCCACACGCCATCATCAATCGCCGCTTGCGCATGCTGAATCAAAATGTTGCCGCGCGCAGGCTTATACAGTGACCATTTGCCATCGCGCCAGTAGCTATCCCATTTAACAAACATCGCTTGTAGATCGTCGGCTTCGTTCACCCCGGCAGCTTTACCATCATAAAGATGCTTGGCCGCACGTACGCCCAGCGTCTCAGGCATTGCTTCCACAAAGGCCTTGGCCTCAGGCGTCGCTAAATCGCTAGGGAAGGCGACAAAATGCATTGTGTAGCCGAGCTTGCTTAGGACTAATTGCTGGGCGCTGACGATTTCTTTGACATTATCCCAGTCACTAATGGGCGCGAGCGAGCCGGGTTCGAGCATGCCGCGATGGGTGAGCGTATGGTTAAACAGCTCATGGCCTTGGCTGATCCGGGTTTTCAGCGTTTGCCACTGTGCATCCGAGCATGAGCCTGCAATCAAGCCAAGGCTGGCTTTGAGGCCACGTTGGTTCAGGATTGGAATGGCGTTTTGCTCGATGCCAGACGTAACAGGGCTGCAATAATCATCGTGCGCAATCGTATGCGCACCCTTGGCGCCACCTTGCCAGGTTTGCACCTGCAAAGTCGCAGCGTGGGCGAAGAGTGGTAGAAACAGCGCGGCAAGCAGATTAAGACGTTTGAACATAACTGGCTCCGAAAAGGAAATGCCACTATGCCGCTAGTCATGACAATTGGGAATTAGCTTGCTTGCTTAATTCATGAATGACGATGAGGTTAAATAATTGTTTTTATAAACAATTGGATAGAGTGGTGTTGTGTGTATCCAGTTTTCACCAATGACGCATTAATCGAGGCCCAGATCATCGATAAAGCGTGCTGAACGATTGATCTTTTTGGCTGGAATTCCAAATTCACCGACCAGAATTTGAACGACGCGCCGATAAATACTGTCTTGACTTGCCACCGCAAAACCATGCGCGGTGAATTGGCATAACTCGATGTACGCACACAGTTGGCCAACGGTAAAAATCTGCGCAGCATCCTGATCCGCGATGTGGATAGCAAATTCTTTTTCAATGCAAATGACTAACTCAACAGTATCTAATCCCATCCTTAGTTGGCTTCACGAATAACCGGCATTTGCAGTGTGAGTATCGCCATCAGCGCAGCCATGATTAAGCCGAAGATTGGCATAATCCAGCCCATTGAAATATGAAATGAAAGCAAGCCCGTTACCATGGCGTATGACAGCGGGGTTAGCCCCATTGAGGCCATGCTGTTTAGGCTCATTACTCGACCAATTTTGTCCTTATCCGAATATTGCTGGATTAGCGACATCATGGGGACATTATTACCTGCTACGCCAAGTCCGATGAGGGCTTGAATTCCAACCGCAACCCACATCCAGTGGGTATGCGCTAGTAAGGCTAATAAGATACCTTCCAGTGCGATGATCACCGTGATCATCAGCAAGCGTTTTTTGCTAGGCGGATACATGGTCAGTAACACCCCGCCGACGACCATGCCTGCAGCAAAAGCACTTTGCAGAAACGATAAGGTTGCCGGTTGTCCATTCAGATTGTCGGTCACAATGATGGGGATGCCCAAAGCCAATGGCCCCATAAAGAGCAAATTTGCCGCCGCATAAATGAGCATTAAGGCCCGTAAAACTGGGGTTTGAATGGCGTATTGCACTCCTTCTTTCAGCTCGGTCAGCATGGTGCTACCCGCGTGCCGTATTTTGGCTGTAAAAGGCTCGTTAATTAGACCGATGCAACCTGTAGCCAGTGCCAGCATGATGCCGGTCAGGCTGAAAATCATTTCGTAGCTCAGCGTGGCGAGTAGTACACCGCCAAGCACAGGGCCAAATACCAAGCCGACTTGGTTGGTGGTGAGCATAATCGAGTTGGCGCGTGTCAGGTCTTGTTCGGGCACGATGGCGGGAATTAAAGCGTCGCGTGCTGGCCAGAAAAAGGCATCAAGTGCGCCATACAGAAAGGCAAACGCGGTCAGTGCCCAAATATCTAGCCGACCAAGCGCCAGCAGGCCAACCAAGCCAAATAGCATTAATACACGGGTGCCCAGCGAAACTAAAATGATACGACTACGCCGCATCCGATCTGCCAGTACGCCTCCCACCGCCATTAAAGCAATGCGCGGTACTGAGCCCGCAATCATCACCAAGCCCAGTTGCTCTTTGGCCCCCAAGGTTTTGACCACAAACCAAGTTTCGGCCAGCATGGCAACGGCCAAGGCAAAATTGCCCACCACGGAGGCGAGCCAAAGCAAGATGAAATTGCGGTTTTTAAATAAGGCGGGTGTGGCGCTCATGGGGCGGTCTCGTACAGCAATGACGCTATGATAGGCACTCTAAATCACGCTGAATAGCATTGCTGACAAATTACCAAATCACTGCACAATTTTGCTGTGGGCTAGTTTGTAGGCGAATGGCGCGGACTACAGTAAGATAGCCTGATAACTAAAGCCCATTGAATGGACGGAGACGGAAGTGAATACAAAATTAATCTCAATGATGCTGGCTGCGTGTCTAGCCGGCAGTGCCTGGGCAGGGGAAGCCTTGGTGCAAAATGCTATCGAAAAAAATGATTACACGCTGGCCTTTGCCGTTGCCAAAGCGGATGTCACCGACGGTAGTGCCACCGATATCACCCGTATGTTGCTGGCCCAAATGTATATGCAGGGTAAAGGTACTGCGGTTGATGCTGCGGCAGCGAAAGAGTTACTCAACCCATTAGTGGCAAAAAAAATTCCTGAAGCACAATTTATGCTGGCTGGTTTATTGCAAACCGAGGCTTTGGCAGGTATGAAAACAGCGGATGGACAATTGGATTTACCACGTTACAGCCAACTAGCCAAACGTAGTTTGGCTGAACGCGAAAACGAGCGCTATGCTGCCGAGTTGGTTTATCAGGCGGCACAACAGGGTTTCAAGATGGCGATCGACGCAGTTTGTGCTGATTTGGATAATAGCGTGGTGGGGCTCAGCACCAGTGAGCGTGCCAAGTGGTATCGTCAATGCGATAAAGAAAGCTGGGCTAAGGCGGTTGAAATGGGGCAAAGTTTGGTGCCACTGAATATGCGCCGTGAAGTATTGCGCGACCCTGTGGTGGGGGAAGCTTACAATCGTGCCGCAATCAAAGCCCAGTGTCTGGATGAAAATATCAAGCCGGTTGATTTTAAAGTGAGCAAGCCCGTTAGCGGTGGGCAATATCTGACTTTGAAGCTGGATAAGCCTTTGCCGTACAAAATGGTCAGTGGCCAATGGCAGGAAATCTGGATCGGGCAGGCCTGTGGGCAGAAATTTGGCCTGCCGCTGCTGTTTAAAGCTGACGGAATGGGGCGTGCAACATTCGCACCCGATGTACCGCCTGAAGAGTTGGAATCTCTGATTAAAGCGGCATTGCCAAAGTAAGCTTACTCCCGCAATGGTCGTATTGAGCTGTCAAATTGGTTTCAGGTCTTTTACTGATGGGGCAATTGCTTATTTGAGGATGGATCTAGTCTGGGTACAGTGACGCATCGAATCGCGCTGCAGCTATATCGCTGTTGTGTGATGGTTGAGCCTTGATTTAACCCAGTCTTTAACGGTGCGGCCTTAGCCGCACTGTATGCAGACTCCATCCTCTGCCGCACTTGGCGCAAGCCAGTGCGGATTTTTTTATGCTGCGCCGACGCATAAATATTTAAGCTCAAGATACTCGTCAATGCCGTATTTTGACCCTTCACGCCCCAATCCCGATTGCTTGATGCCGCCAAACGGCGCAACTTCATTACTAATCAAGCCCGTGTTAATGCCGACCATACCAGCCTCAATGGCTTCCGCCACCCGGAAGGTGCGGTTTAAATCGCGGGTGTAAATATAGGCCGCTAGGCCGTATTCGGTTTGATTCGCCAGCCGGATAGCCTCGTCCTCGTCGTGAAAACGGACCAGAGCAGCTACGGGGCCGAAGGTTTCTTCACAGTTGATCAAGGCGTCGCGGGGTACTTCTGTGAGTAGTGTTGGGGTAAAAAACGTGCCACCCAAAGCGTGTCTTTGCCCGCCGCAGACAAGTTTAGCTCCCCGCGCCACGGCATCGGCAATATGTGCTTCGACTTTATGGATGGCTTGGGTATCAATCAATGGGCCAATCTGTGTATGGTCTTCATGACCATACCCCACTTTTAGTGCACTGATTGCTGCGGCAAATTGTTGAGCAAATTCATCGTAGATTTCATCAGCAATCAGGAAACGGTTTGCACAGACGCAGGTTTGCCCGGCATTGCGAAATTTGCTGGCCAGCGCGCCATCTACTGCAGCCGACAGATCGGCATCAGCAAATACAATAAATGGCGCATTGCCACCCAATTCCAGCGAGAGCTTTTTGATACTGGGTGCGGATCCAGCCATTAATTCGCGGCCCGTTTCAGTTGAGCCGGTAAATGAAATTTTACGGATGGTCTCATTGGCGGCCAGCAGTGCCCCCATTTCCCGCCCAGAGCCTGTAATGATATTGAGTACCCCCGCGGGGATGCCGGCTTGCTGTGCTAATTCGCCCAGCGCAAGGGCTGTGAGTGGCGTTTGCGATGCCGGTTTGACCAGCATCGTGCAGCCCGCAGCCAAGGCAGGGGCCACTTTGCGGGTGATCATGGCGGCCGGGAAATTCCACGGCGTGATGGCGGCGCAGACACCAATGGGCTGTTTAAGAGTCAAAATCCGCTGCCCTGCTTGCGGATGCGGCATGATATCGCCATAAACGCGCTTTGCTTCTTCAGCAAACCACTCGATAAAGCTGGCCGCATAAGCAATCTCACCGCGCGCTTCGGTTAAGGGTTTTCCTTGCTCGGCGGTCATAATATGGGCCAGATCTTCTTGATTAAGCATAATCAGCTCGTACCAGCGTCGTAAAAGCTGGCTGCGCGTTTTTGCGCTGAGTGCGCGCCATGATGGCTGTACCGAATGGGCGGCAGCAATGGCAGCTTCGAGCTCCATTGCACCCATTTTTGGAACTTGCGCAATCATTTGCCCAGTCGCTGGGTTATGGACGGCAATGGTCTGGGCGCTGCTTAGCCACTGACCATTGATTAAGCAGCTTTGGCGCAATAAAAGCGGGTTATTTAATTGCATACGGGGCAGCCAGCAAGACAAAGAAATTGATTTTAGCGTATTTGATCGCACGGCTTATGGCTTGAATATTCACATTTAGCCGGGCAAATTGTGTGGCTGACTATACAAGCCACTAGTTTTACGCCTAAGCTGATAGCGTCGCACTGGACAATACAAGAACAACAAGGGGCTATCATGATTAACGCTTATAACAAACCAATCGGTGTCATTGACGACGAAGAAGCATTAGATATTGTAGGTGAAGCCGTCCTCAAGCTATGGGACGCAGTGGATGATTTATCCCGTTTGCGCCCGGCGCATACGCCTGATTATCACGTTACTATTTTTGGTTCCGCGCGGATTGAAGAAAATACACCGCGCTATGAAGCGGTAAAGCAATTGGCGGCACAGCTGGCGGCGATGGGTTGCCATATTGTGACTGGTGGTGGCCCTGGCTTGATGCAGGCCGCCAATGAAGGGGCAAGCCAAGGCGCGCCGAATAAGCCAGAGGCTTCAGTAGGGATCCGGATCGATCTCGACTTTGAGCAAAATGTGAATGATTTTGTGGGGCGCGTGTTCGAACACAAAACCTTCTTCTCCCGCTTGCATCATTTTATTTTGCGCTCCAATGCGTTTATTGTGACTTCAGGCGGAATTGGGACTTTGCTTGAGTTGTCGATGGTGTGGCAGCTCTTGCAAGTGCGTAAACTCTACGATACGCCGCTGATCTTGGTCGGTGAAATGTGGCATGAGCTGGTTGATTGGGCGCAGCATTATATGGTCAATAATGAGGCGGGTCTGGCTAGCCCAGTGGATATGCAAATTCCAATTGTGGTGGATACCATCGAAGATGCAATTCATCTGATTCGCGAGCACCATGCGCGCTGGAAAGAAGTCGATCGGCAATTAAAACCCACCCGAACTTCCCCCCCCGTTAAGCCAATTGGCCGCACAATATAAAAGCCACCGCAAGGTGGCTTTTATATTGAACATAGAATTGCACTTAGGCCTCTTCGCTAGCCGAATCGTCGGGCGGGATTGGGGCAAAATAGCCAATCAGCAGCAGCAAAATACCGACCCCCATAAACGAGCCGATCCGCTCAATGCCGCTGATGTGCGACAGATCCAGCATAAATAGTTTGATGACGACCACCCCGAGCAATGTGGCGCCAAGTAACCACACGCTGCGGATTACTTGGCGAGTGGCTAGCAGCATGAGCGCCAAAGCGATGATAGTCCAAAAGATCGACAAGCTCATTTGTACTAACGTTGATTGCCTTAATGCATCAAAGGTGTACAGCACCCCGTATTGATGATGAATACTGCGCAATAACATGGCATTGAGCCAAACAAAAATAGCGCAGCCCGCGATAGCCCATAACCAACGGGGTGGTGATGCAAGGTTTAGCTCTGCAAGTGTGTGTTTTAGCCAGAAGCCCAAGGCAACTAAGGTAACGAGTTGGGCTAGATCCAGTGCGTTTAACACCGGCAAAGCCGATTCGCCGCCCGAGAGCGCTGAGTAAAAGCCCCATACCAATAATAAAAGCGCCATCGGAGCTGTGCCGTACACCCAATATGCCCGCCAGTGTGCTTTGATTGGCCAGGGTAGATATTTCACCGCCGCGACTGCGGCGCTGCCGAGCGCAGCAAAGGCCGCCAATCTAGATACTGGACTATGTATATGCTGGCTTGCTAGGTAGCTTAATTCATTGATGAATATACCCCAGCTTAGCCAGCTGGCGATGACATGTTGCCAAGTCTCGCAGGCAGATTCGGATTGATCTTGCTGGAATAACAAGGCAAATAGGCTTACCCAAGCCACAGGCCAAGCCCATAAGCTAAATAAATGTGTAAATTGCGTATATTGAGCCGCGACCAGCAGCAGTAATACCGGGCCCAAAGCCATGGCCACCACTTGGGCATTGCGCCAGAGTCGATGCACCGCTAACTGCTGGAAAATACCTGCGGTGAGCGCAATCAGCAGAAGTTCGGCATTGGGCTTGGCATCGCCGGCGAGAAACAGGTCGATTTCATCCCAGTGGGCTTTTGCCCACCAGAGTAAACCCCAAGCCCCTAACAACCAGCCAAACTGGCTGAGCAGTGGTTTAAGCGGCCAATCGCTTTGCTTTTCATGTAATTGCCAAGCGCAAAATAAACCGCTGAGCGCCAGCAATAAGCTGGCAAGATAAACGCCATTAAGTAATGGCAGCTCGGTGTAATACGGGCTGGCCATACTCACCGCCAAACCGGCGGCAAATTGCAGTAACAGGCCAAAACTCAAGGCAAGTCGGCGTTGTTGTCGCACGCTAACCCAGAGCACCCCAGCGCCTTCCACCGCCCACATTGCGGCAGTAACATTACCATCAAAAGCCAAGGGAATCGCCAAGGTAGCCAGCAAAATACCCATTGCTAGCTGTGCTTCGGTAAACAATTTCAGCTTATCGTTGCGACGTGCATACAAGCAAGCAGCCAGCCCCAGATAGAAAGCGGCACCGATTAGTGCGCTGTAGCACATACCATATTCGAAGCCTTTCATGAGTTGCGATTGCAGGGCCAAGGTTACCATCGGGGTGCCAAATACTAGGGTGCCATCGACAATGGAGCGGAATGAATGGCTACGCTTGATGGCATACAAGGTACTGATCCCGGCAAAGAACAACCAGAACAGCACTACAAATGGTTGTGTGCTACCCCTGAGTTCGCTGCGGTAATCAAATACCCCCCAGAGCGTTGCGATCAGATAGGTAAAGATGAAACCCAGTAGATTGAGCGAGCGCCAAGCCTTGAACCAAGCAATGCCAAAAATCCCCGCATTGAGCACCGCGAAATAACTGAATAGCATGACATGGCTGCCGCTGCCATCACTGGTGAGTATGGGGGCGAGAAAACCGCCAAAAATCCCGGTAACGGCCAAGGCGCTGGCATCTTGGCGGATCGACAACACCGCCGCCGCAACGCCGAGCAGGGCAAGTAAGATAAAGGCCCAGCTAGTCGGAAGCAGATGATAGATCTTCATGGCGCCGTAGATGGTGAAATACAGCAGGCCCAAAGCGCCACCTTGCATGATTAAGGCGTAGCTACGCCGAGTTTCGCGCAGACGCCAGCCCACGCTGAAAATCACCACGGCGCCAAGGCACAAACCAGCCAGTCGCAGTTCGATAGGTAGTAGCTGATTATCGGCGGCGAATTTCAGCAAAAAGCTCACACCAAAAAATAGAATCAGCATCCCGAGGCGCACGACGGTATTGCCGCCAAACAACCAGCTTTGTGCCGCACTAAATGCTTGCTCAATCAGATTGGGCTCTGGTGCTGGGCGAGTAGGGCGCCGGACAGCAGGTTTAGGTGTGACAAATTCGGGTGTTGTCGTCGCTTGGTTGTGTGCCGCCGGCGTGAGCACCGCTTCGGTTTGCTCTGCAGTCGGTGCTGGGTTTGTTGGTACCGGGCTAGTTTCAAGCCCGCCCGCCACGCTGTTCGCATGTTTAACATTGCCGGTTTTGAGTTGTGCAACCTCATTTTCCAGTTGCGTCACTCGTTGTTTTAAGAGTTGTAATTCTTGCGCCACGCTGTTGACTGGGCGGCGTACCGGGGGGGGACTTTCGCTGCTGCGCTGATCCAGCCAGCGGCCGAGCAAAAAACCGGCAACCGCGCATAAAACCCCAAATTTTAGTTCAAAGACTTCCCAGCCATAACCTAAGCCGATGATTGCCAAGATCCATCGTATCATTGCAACTCCTTCCGAGAATTCGGCTGGGTATTGGTCCAGATCTAATGATTGGTAAGCTCTGGTGGGTAATACCCTTAATAAAAACGCCGCTCACTGTGGCAGTGGAGCGGCGTTTTTGGGTTTTGGGGCGATTAATTCATCACAAGCGTCATGCCCGGTGTAATGGGCTTGCGATTCATTTTTTTCAAATCGATCAGATCAATATTGAGCTTTTTGGCAATTGAAGCCAGTGTATCGCCGCGCTTAACAATATAGGATTTGGGTTGGGCGCTGGCATTGCCGACACGTAGGGTGTCGCCGAGCGCTACTTGCGTGCCTTTCAGCTCATTCATGGCTTTAAGCTCGGCTACCGTTAGGTAGTAGCGTTTGGCGATATTAAACAATGTGTCGCCTTTGGCCACTTTATGCTCACGGCCAGCTTTGGCGCCATTATTTTTCGCAGAGGCCAGTACCGGTTTGGGCTGATCTTTTTCACCAGTATCAATTGCTTCGGCCTCGCGGTTTTTATGCAGGGCGGCCAGTGTTTGGCGCTCAGACACGTCGAGTCCAGCAACCTTGGGGACCAAAATAGTTTGCCCGCGCGCGACGCGATCATTGGCGGCAATATCGTTGATATCACGTAATTCGGCCGCATCAATGCCAAAAGTGGTGGCTAAAGCATCAAAGTTTTCGCCCGATTTGGTGACATAAGGCTGCCAATTGAGCAGCGGTTGTTCATAGTTGGCCAGATTGCGTTCAAAGATGTCTTTCTTGTCGATAGGCAAGACCAGCTTGCGCTCGTCTTTGTGGGCAATAACAGGGCGGATAAAGCCCGGATTCAGGCGCAATAATTCTTCCACGCTAATTCCTGCCAATTTGGCAGCCACCGATACATCCATGTGTTTACCGGGCTGTAGCGTGGTGAAATAAGGTTGGTTCGGAATGTCGCGTAATTTCACGCCATAGGCGGCCGGGTCAGCAATAATATTGCGAATGGCCAGTAATTTGGGAACGTAGTTGCGGGTTTCATCCGGCATTTTTAGATCAACATAAGCAGTGGGCAGGCCCGCTGCCGTATTTTTGTCGATGGCACGTTTTACCGCATTTTCGCCCCAATTGTACGATGCCAACGCTAGCTGCCAGTCATCAAACATGCCATGAATATCTTGTAGGTAAGACAAGGCTGCATCGGTGGCGGCAACGACATCACGGCGGCCGTCATACCACCAGGTGCGCTCTAGGCCATAACGCTTGCCGGTAGCGGGGATAAATTGCCACATGCCGGCCGCTTTGGCTGGGGATTCGGCTTTGGGGTTGTAGGCCGATTCAATCATCGGCAGCAATGCGAATTCCATCGGCATGCCGCGTTTTTCAACTTCACCAACCACGTGATACAGGTAGCGATTGCTGCGCTCGATAATCCGGTTTAAGTAATCAGGGCGGCTGGCGTAGTAGTTTTCCCATTTAGTGACCAATGGGCTGTCAATATCAGGAATCGCAAAGCCATTGCGCACGCGTACCCATAAGTCGCGTTCTACCAGTGGATCCACATCGTTAAAGAGCTGATTAATGGTAATTTGCGTATTGGCTGGTAGATTAGGGCTCAGACTGTGTAGCTGGTAATCAAGTTTACCGGCTTCTAAAGCGAAAGCGGGCAGAGCTAAAACGGCGGGGACTAAGATGGCGCACAGGCGATGTTTCATTGGCCCGTTTCCTGATTGATTGCATGAATTGCACGATAGTAAAGGCCGCTTTCCAAGCCTGTCAATCAAGCTGCGCTGATTAATGTCATTCAGGGTCGAAAACGCGGTGTTTTGGTGACAGATTTTGCAAAAATCGTGCTTTAGATCAGATGTTTACCGCTACTTAGCGAAAATTATTCTTCCATTCTCGTAAGCTGGCAAACACCTGCGCTGGGCTATTGGCATTAGGGTTATGTTGTTGCGCCATTTTTATCACTGCGGGCTCGTTGCAACGTAAAAAAGGATTGCTTGCCAATTCGATGGACAAGGTTGAAGGTAAGCTAAATTGCTCGGCGGCTCTTAGCTGGGCAACTTCAGCGGCGCGTGATTGTAATGCGGTGTTTTCTGGTTCAATCGTCAAAGCAAATTGCAAATTACTCATGGTGTATTCGTGCGTGCAGCACACTAAAGTCTGGCTGGGTAACTGGCTGAGCGTTTGCAAGCTTTGATACATTTGCGCCATGCTGCCTTCAAATACTCGACCGCAGCCACCAGAAAATAGCGTGTCACCAGAAAATAAAGCGCCAGCTCCGTAATAACACAGATGATCAAGGGTATGCCCTGGGGTGGCCAGTACCCTGAAATTTTCACCGAGCAGCGTTAAACTTTCACCGCCCAGCAAAGGTCTATTAATGTATCGAATAGCGGCTGGTCCATAAATCGGCAGACCATCCTGCGCCAAATCGGCTAATCCAGCGGTATGATCAGCATGATGGTGGGTAATTAAAATCCCCGCCAGCGTGCAGTGTTGTGCGCTGAGCCAAGCCTGTAATGGTGCAGCATCACCGGGATCAACGGCGATCACCTTGTGGTTTTGCTCTAGTACCCAAATATAATTATCGGTAAAGATCGGTATGGCGCTGATTTTGAGCATGGCTTTACTATCCTTGGATGGCTTATGACTGCAGCTGTTGAACATTTTGCCGCGTGGTTGGCGACTCCGCTAGGTCAATATTTGCGCGATAGCGAAGCGGCGTGGTTTGATCGCACAACGGTAGATATTTTTGGCTACAAAGCCATGCAGCTGGAGCTGCCGCAACTCGATTGTTTGCGCGCCAACCGGATGCCCTGGCGCTGTATCGCCGGGCGAGCTGCTGGTACGCAGCTCAAATGTGTCGCAGAAGCTTTACCATTCGCTGAGCAAAGTCTTGATTTGCTGGTGCTGCCGCATACGCTCGATTTTGCCAGCGATCCACACGCGGTATTGCGTGAAGCTGAACGGGTCATGATGCCGGAAGGGCGAGTGTTGATCACCGGCTTTAATCCATGGAGTTTGTGGGGGCTACGGCGGCTCAAAGCCAATGATGTGCCATGGCAAGGGCATTTTCTGGCGCTGCATCGGCTTAAAGATTGGCTAGCATTGCTCGATTTGCAATTGGTACGCGGGGAGTTTCTCTGCTACCGGCCTCCCATGCAGCGTAAAGGTTGGCTCGATAAAAGCCGTTTTCTGGAGCAAGCAGGCGATAAGTTATGGCCGGGCGGTGGCGGGGTGTATTGCCTTGATGTTGTGAAGCGTGTGCGTGGTATGAATGTGATCGAGCCTGACTGGAGCCAGGTTGTCGTGCCTAAACGTAGCGCCGCAGCAGTGGTAGAAAAAATGCGGCTGCAGTCCGAAAAAGATCGTTGCAAGTAAATTTATAGAGTATTGCTCGGTAAGCCTTGATAGGTAAGATTCTTGGCTATATACCATTGCGCTTATTTGTCGCATTGCTTGGCCGTATCGAGCATGCTTTTCAGTAGTTTGCTACCTTCGTCGCGATTTTTGGTAGGAATCCGCAGATCGTGCCCGCTACCCAAATTGCCTCCCCCATAACTAATTTGCAGTTCTTCATCGTTCTGCACAATAAACTGTACGACGGTCAGATTAATAAATCGCTCTGATTTTGCTTCTGTGCTGGGTATTTTCCACGGGCAAAAAGGACTGGCGAGGCTGTGGGTGGCCGCGCTTGCGAGTAAAATAGCCAAAATAGTCTTGCGCATTGCCGTGCCCCAATTGAATAGAGAGTTTGTTGATGGTTGAAATTTATACTGATGGTGCCTGCAAAGGCAATCCTGGCCCTGGTGGCTGGGGGGCTTTTTTGCGCTATGGGGCACATGAAAAAGACCTATTTGGCGGCGAGGCACATACCACCAACAATCGAATGGAGTTGCTTGCCGTCATCTCGGCGTTGAAAGCGCTCACTCGGAGTTGTGAAGTTACGATTCATACTGATTCACAATACGTCAAAAATGGCATTGAAACGTGGATTCACGGTTGGAAGAAAAACGGCTGGAAAACTGCCGCGAAGCAGCCCGTAAAAAATGAGGATCTATGGCGTGCGCTGGATGAGCAAGTGGCGCGGCATACCGTCCAGTGGCGTTGGGTCAAGGGCCATGCCGGTAATCCGGGCAATGAGCGCGCGGACCAGTTGGCTAATCAAGGCGTTGAATCGGTGCTCTAATGCCCCGCTAGTTTAATCTATTCTTCATTTTCAGCTGACACTGGCTCGATATACTCAATTTGAACGCTTCGGCATGGCAGGGCGTTCAGTCTTATCCATAAGCATCCGATATCTATATTTAAGTAGCTGCAATCTGCTCAATGTCGTCGTGAGTTAGAAATACTCAAGGGGAGGGCTGAACATGATTACTTATACCAATTCACTCGAAGACTGGCTAGAGCTCACATTGCTGGTGGCCCAAATGCCCGAAGGGGCTGATTGGGTGTTGGCAATTGGTGAACAAGATCGACAATCGGGTTTGGCGCTAGGCTATGGCCGACGTTTGTTAGAAGCTACCATCCGTAATGGGCAGTTTTATTTCGCGGATCTAGAAACGCCAGAGTCATGATCGGATACGCTGAAATGAAAAAGGCCTCAGCGTTTGCTGAGGCCTTTACTTTTGTGGGGTGGCTGATGGGGCTCGAACCCACGACAACAGGAATCACAATCCGGTAAATTCGGTGTTTATTAGTGTTGATTGAGGTTGAAATTATTTGGATTAAGTCTATATAAATCAACGATTGCAACTGATTTTGGTTACAAGTATCCTATGATTGTTGTTGATCTATTTTGATCAAATCGGGTTACAAATGGGTTACACGGCGAGCCGTGTAACTGCCATAGGTGTTGCTATGACCAAAAAGAATTTAACTGCACCCCGAGTTCATGCCTTTGAATGTGAGGAAGGTAAGCATCAGTCTTTTCTTTGGGATGCTGATACGAATGGACTTGGCGTTCGTGCCAGTCGCGGAGGTGGTAAGGCGTATGTTCATCAAGCTAAGCTTGATGGCAAAGCTATACGCTCTACGATTGGTGATGTGCGCACGTGGACCTTAGAGGATGCTCGCAAAGAGGCCCGACGCTTGCAAACACTTATTGATTCCGGTGGTGATCCTCGGCAAGCTAAAGCTGACCGGATTGAGGCTGCCGAAGTTAAGAAGGCCGAAATCGAACGCAGTAAGCTGGTGCTGGCTGACGTTTGGCCGATCTACGTTGAAGCTCGTCGACCCCGTTGGTCTGAGTTACATATTCGCGACCATTTGCGCGCAGTGCATCTTGGTGGTGAAGTCAAAGTCAGAGGAAAGGGTTTAACCGAACCGGGGGCGCTGGCTTCATTGTTGCCGGTAAAACTGTCCGACTTAAGTGGGAAACGAATTGGCTCATGGTTGGCTATTGAAGCAGCCAAACGCCCTGCACAAGCCGCGCTGGCTTTTCGTTTGCTGTCGGTTTTTGTGAACTGGTGCGACTCTCAAGATGAATATGCTGGGCTGATTCCTGCCGGGGCATGTAAAGCTAAACAAGTTAAAGATGAATTACCAAAAGGTAGTACCAAAGAGGGCGATTGTTTGCAGCGTGAGCAGTTACCAAGATGGTTTGCTGCTGTGCGTGGGCTAAATAACCCTTGTGCATCGGCCTATCTGCAAAGCCTATTGCTTACTGGTGCGCGCCGTCGCGAATTGGCGGGGTTGCAGTGGGCTGATGTCGATTTTGAATGGAATAGCATCACTATTCGCGATAAAGTCGAAGGTGAACGCACGATACCTTTAACGCCTTATGTTAAGCATTTGCTGCAAAATCTACCACGCCGTAATGAATGGGTTTTTTCTAGCCCATCATCTGAAAATGGGCAGTTAGTAGAGCCAACAGCACCTCATCGCCGCGCACTACTCGCTGCTGATTTACCGCACGTTACGCTGCATGGCTTGCGCCGGTCGTTTAATACTCTGTCGGAATGGACAGAAGCCCCTACAGGCGTTGTTGCGCAAATTATGGGCCACAAACCTAGCGCTATATCTGAGCGCCATTACAAGCGACGTCCTCTTGATTTGTTGCGGATGTGGCATGTGAAGATCGAGGTGTGGTTTTTGGAACAGGCCAAAATTGATTTTTAGTAGCAGATTGGGATGACAAAGTTACCGCTCACTTATGAAGTCACAGAGCGGTAACTCCGATCCAACCCTTTTTCAAAGTTGTAGTTCTTTTTTCCTAAAATCTGAGAGTACAACGTCTCGATTGCCGTGTACTGGTATTTACTTCGTTTGTAAAGTACGTGTATTGTACTAAGGCATCGGCGTCGGACTCCAACCCACCATGCTTGGGACAGAACCTGTAAGTTGACTCTGTATGTGGGGATTGACTCGGTGTCGATGGGATTAGTACTAGTAGCCCACCGTGGTGGATGTTTGTTGTTTATTCGATTTCGCGTAAGATTTGCGCATCAAGAACCTCCTCGGGGGAAGCTGGCCATGATACGGCCTTTGCGGAAAAAAACAGTGGGGGGCGCCCCGTATGTGCGACGCCAGGCGGTGGAGCTAGAAATTTCGGAACTTGAACGGCTCGAACCCTCTAAGCTTGTTGAACGTTGTGAGATATGGTCCAAGTCAGCCAATGGCTTTGTAAGCCCAGAGGCACTCTTATATTTCGTCCGAACGACCAGCGCTAACGCAGTTCATCATGACCTGCTGCTCAGGATTTTAATGAGCCGTTTGCTACGCCTCTTACCGAGAGCCGACAGTTCGGATGGAATGAGCACAGATTCCGGACTCCTAGCTATTCGTGACCGCGTAATGGACGCGTTTGTGGATCGACTCCTTGCTGACCAAGCTGAGTACGAAGATAAGCTCGATTACTTCGAGATTAATTTTAACCAAGCACTCGCAAAAGATCGCATGGATGCTAGTTCTCAAGTGTGGATTGAGCAAAATCGCTCAACTCCACTGGAGAACGAGGATGAAGATATCTCCGAGGAAGTGGAGCGTGCGATCGAGCACTATGATCCATATGATCCAGAAGAACTTGATAAAAAAGATTACCGGCTTTTGCTAGATGAAGCGATTGATGCGCTACCACCTTTGCAGAAACAAATTATTGAAATGTTGCGCTTAGAAACTCCAATCGTATCGAGCGACCCAAGTATCCTTACGATCAGCAAAGCCTTGGGCAAGGTGGACAAAACCATTCGTAACCAGCGCGATCGAGCCTTCGCGACGTTACGGCGACGCCTTGAGCGGAAGGAAGGCTTGTAATGAATCAAATGACCAAGGACGAAGTTCTCTATGCCTTTGCCGTGGAAGATGAGACGGGGCGCGACACACTACTACGCTATCTCGCCGCATATCCCCAATTTGCTCATGACCTTGTAGATATCTCACGAGAGCTGCATCGCTCCTTCTCAGATGAGCCCTTGTCAGCTGCAGAGATGCAGCGCGTGGATGTTGCCATCGCACGTTATCAAGGTGTGATGGTAAAGCAGACGTCCGAGAGCTTGGCTCCACAAGCCTTCAATGGGGCTGCAGAACTTATGCAACTTCCCCTGTCTGTCATGGTGGCATTTAGGGAACGTCGAGTCGATCTTGCTTCGGTGCCAACGCGTTTTCTTGAACGTTTAGCTGGGGCGCTCTCGACGTCGATGGAGCAGCTAAGCGCCTTCTTGCTGCAACCGGCAATGGTGTCTGCCGCACGGCAAAGCAAATCTCGTGTAAAACCAACCACTGCGGTCAAGGTGTCGCTCGAGAAGGTTTTGAGTGACGCTGGTGTCCAGGCGGATCGCATTCAATCGTTGATTGAACGGGGCGAATAAATGGATGCGCTCGAGCTTGCTCGGCAGCGTGCAGCGGAGCTGCATAGGGAAGTTGTCCGCCTAGGACATGATCCTTGGGCACCGTACGACTTCACCGTCGCAGAAGCAAAACATCGAGGCCTTACAGTCGAGAAGTGCGTACCGGGTGCCGATATATTGGATGGTGGGCGAGCGTTCTTTGATCGTGATGCTCGGCTTATCATTCACGAAGACGCTGGATCGTCCTTTGAGCAGGCCTTTCTAGTCGCACATGAAATTGGCCACGTCGAACTAGGCGATAATGAAGACGACGAAGGGCCGTATGCGATTGATATGGATCGTACGGGCGAAACAACTCCACAAGGGGTGGATCGCGTCGTCGACTACAGCCATCGACAGCGTCGTGAGGTGCAAATGGACCTCTTTGCTCGCGAATTCTTGCTGCCGCGTCCAGTTATACGAGAGTTGCATCTATCGCAGGCGATGACGTGTAGCGATATTGCGGCCCGGATCGGTGCGCCATTTGCGGTGGTTGCACAGCAAATGCTTGATGCTTTGCTTTTGCCAAATGTGGTATCCGAAGCCCCGTCGCAGACGGTAGATATTCCCTTGAACGAGATGCAACGCCAAGCAGCTGAGCATCGTGGGTCTGCCTACTTACTTCAGGCAGGGCCTGGAACTGGAAAGACACGTACACTAATCGCACGTGTGGAGAGCTTGCTGGACGAGGGAGTTGATCCTCGTCGCATTCTCCTGCTAACGTTTTCTAATCGAGCTGCCGCTGAGATGGCCGAGAGGCTCGCAAGAACACGCCCCGCTGCCGCTGCCGCGCTTTGGGTCGGCACCTTTCACCGGTTCGGTCTGGATATCCTCCGTCGATTTTTTGACCAGACCGACCTGCCGGAGGATCCACGCCTTATGGATCGAACCGAAGCTGTTGAACTGCTCGAGCAGGAGTTCTCACGGTTAGGCTTGGTCCACTATCGCGATGTGTACGACCCCTCGCAGCTGATAGCCGATCTCCTAAATGCCATATCGCGTGCGAAGGATGAGGTATACGATGCCACCCTGTACCGAGCTCTTGCCCAGCAAATGGCTGATTCAGCTAGGAGCCCGGCGGAAGTCGAAAATGCTGAGCGCGTATTAGAGGTAGCAACGGTATACGACGCTTATGAATCGTTGAAAAAGCAAGCCGGTTGCGTTGATTTTGGGGATCTGGTCCTGCGGCCAGTCCAGTTACTGGAATCGAATGATTCGGTCCGTTTGCAGTTACAGCAGACCTACGATCATGTACTTGTGGACGAGTACCAGGACGTTAATCGTTCCAGTGTTCGATTGCTGACTGCACTGAGGCCAGATGGTCACAACTTGTGGGTTGTTGGTGACGGCAAGCAGTCGATTTATCGTTTCCGAGGTGCGTCATCGTTCAATATTTCGCGTTTCGGACGCGAGGACTTTTCCGGTGGGCAGACAGCTTTTTTGGAACAGAACTATCGGTCTGTTCCAGAAGTTGTGAAGGCTTTCTCTGCCTTTGCGGCCGATATGCATGCTGGAGGTGAACATAGCCGGCTGGAGGCTGAACGTGCATCTCAAGGTTTGCCCCCTGAATTGTGTTTGGTTGCTACGGGGGATCTTACCAGCGCCGCGCTAGCTGAGAACATTGAGCTGATGCGACGAGAGGGCTACTCTTACCGTGATCAAGCAGTACTTTGTCGGGGCAATGACAAACTGGCGGAGTTGGGGCAGGATCTCGAACGACTAGGGATACCCGTGTTGTTTCTTGGAAGCCTCTTCGAGCGTCAGGAAATCAAAGATTTGATGTCCTTCTTGTCGCTACTCACCGACAGGCGTGCAATGGGCATGGTGCGCATCGCTTGCTGGCCTGAGTTTGCTATGTGTCTTGAGGATGTGGTGCATTTGTTCGAGCATCTCCGAACGACGAATGCGACACCAGGCGATTGGACTTCGGCCGCAGCTCATCTCTCACCCTCGGGACAAACCGCTCTAGTTACGCTTTCCTCAGCTTTGACAGGGTTTGATGCCGCCTCACCGCCCTGGATGGTTCTGGCCACGATCCTTCTCGATCGTACCCGAATGGCTGCACGCATAGCGGCATCAGACCGAATTGCTGATCAAGCGCAAGGCATTGCAACGTGGCAATTCCTGAATTTCGTGAGGGGACAACCACCTGGGCAGGGTTTGCCTATCGTGCGCCTTATGGATCGTATCCGCCGGTTACTCAAGTTGCGCGATGATCGTGATCTGCGGCAACTCCCGGCTGCGGCACAAGGTATCGATGCCGTTCGGTTAATGACCATTCACGGTGCGAAGGGCTTAGAATTCCCCATCGTCCATCTAACCGGTATGAATAAGGATGGTATGCCAGGTGCGTATAAACCCCCCAAGTGTCCCATACCTGAGGGGATGATCGCAGGGACAGCTGCCTCATCGGAGGAGACCGAGCGTGATGCTCAGGCACAGGAAAAGGAATGTCTTTTCTATGTGGCAATGTCACGTGCACGCGATCGGCTGCTTATGTATGCTGCACAAGCCAAAGCAAACGGATCCCAGCGCCCCCTCTCAGAGTTTCTGGCTCGGCTCGGCCCGATACAGCCGACATTAGTTGCTCCCAAACTTCGTTTGCCGCCTGCCCTCGATACAATTCCTGTGCCCGTAGAGTTTTCTGGACTGGTCAGCTTTAGCGCACAAGCTGCCGCGCTCTATGAAAAATGCCCGCGACGTTTTCTCTACACCCACTTGCTACAGGTGGGGGGGCGGCGTCAGGCAAGCGCCTTTATGAAGATGCATGAGGTAGTACGTTCAGTATGCCAGTCTGTAATCGAAAAGAACCAATCGTTGGGGTGGGAAGATGAGCTGGATACCGTGCTTGCGGCACATGACTTGAACTCACATGGCTATGGTGCCGAGTATCACTCTATAGCCACAGACATGATCCAGTTTTTTTTGGCGTCCCGATACGGTGCTACTGCAGAGGCTACGCAAACACTAAGTCTAGCCTTCGGTAATCAGCAAATTACCGTCCGACCAGATGAAGTCTTGATCAAGGATGGAGTTCAGACTTTACGAAATATACGAACGGGACACTCTCCGCGTAAAGACCCTACAGATCTCGCCACGGCAGCTACTCTGTTAGCCACCCAACATGTATTTCCAAGCGCCGCTGTAGAGGTGGTTTATCTCGCAGATCAGCAAATCA
Source organism: Chitinibacter fontanus (assembly GCF_013423785.1). Classification (NCBI taxonomy): domain Bacteria; kingdom Pseudomonadati; phylum Pseudomonadota; class Betaproteobacteria; order Neisseriales; family Chitinibacteraceae; genus Chitinibacter; species Chitinibacter fontanus. The sequence goes on along the minus strand of NZ_CP058952.1, from coordinate 961,039 downwards.
AGCCGTTGAGCCTCACACCGAGGCAGCTGACCAATAGCCTTGGCAAGCTGGAGGACATGTTGAGGGATATCCAAGCCGGTCACTTCGGGGCTGAGCGCTCTGAATACAACTGCCCTGGGTGCCCGGCATTCTTCGTTTGTGGAGCGATGCCATCCGGCACGCTGTGTAAGTCGTTCTAAAAAATTTTTTACCGGCGTCCTTCGATCAGTTCGATTAAGCCTATGTAGTCAGAAATCACTGGCTCATAACTTAAAAGGATCTGATATGAACACCAACGACGATATTGATGATGTGGGCCAGGCAGTGCGGGAAAACCGACCACTGAAGTCGGCTCAAGCCTACCGCATTTACCTCGCCCGCGATGGCGTAGAGTTTCAGCCAATCGCAGTGACCGACCCCATTCCGACAGGGCGGCAAATTCTGTCTGCTGCGGGTCTGGATGATCGTGCTGACTTTACGTTGTGCGCCATCCGGGTATCCGGGGACTTTGAAGAAGTGTCCCTCAATGAGACCTTCGACCTGCGTGGGAAAGGGGCAGAACGCTTCATTGCCTTTCGTACCGACAGGAATTTCAAACTCACGCTCAATGATCGTCAGCTGATCTGGGGGCAACCCACCATTCCTGGGGCTGTTCTTTACGCCCTTTCCGGTATTGGCGAGGATCAGGCTGTATTTCTTGATGTCCGAGGTGGCTCGGATCGACTGATTGAACCGAACGACCTCGTTGCTCTCGACGGATCTGGCGTGGAGCGTTTCATCACTGCACCGAACCCGGTTCAGGGCTACACAATCGTTGTGAATGCGCGTGAAGAGTCGGTGTCAGATAAGCGTGTCACCTTCGAGCAGGTGGTGCAACTGGCTTTTCCTGGTGCCCCCATCGAACCCAATGTTCGTTACTCCATGACCTATCGCCATGCTGCATCAAAGCCTCATGCAGGGGAGCTTGCCGAAGGCGGTTCGGTTGAAGTCAATTATAAAGGGACAATCTTCAATGTCACAAAAACTGTTCAGTCTTAATTCTGACCTTCGTCAGCTCCGTGAAGACGGTTACTTCATGCAAATCCTAGGCGGTTTACTGGTTATGCGCGAAGTACCTTACGTCGACTCCCAGAAGCAGATCCGGACGGGAACGTTAGTGTGTCCTTTGGACTTGGCAGGGGACGTGACCAGCAAACCCTCGACCCACGTTATGTATTGGGACGGTGACTTTCCGTGCCGAGCCGATGGCACCCTGCTTCAGGAAATTGCGCATCAATCCCAACCAACCAATCTGGGTCATGGCGTCAGCGCACGGCACTCTTTCTCGAGCAAGCCTCGATCAGATGGCTACGCAAACTTCCACGAGAAAATGTCTACCTACGCTTCTATCCTTGCGGGCCCGGCTGCAGTACTGCAGCCTGGGCGCAGCCCACGTATTTTCCGAGCATCCGATGATTCGGAGACCGATACCGTATTCAATTACATTGATACTGCAACTGATCGGGCGGGAATCGGTGAGCTGTCCGCCAAGCTCGAGGGTGAAGTCGTTGCGGTTATCGGTACTGGTGGTACGGGTAGTTATATCGTGGATCTGGTAACTAAAACACCGGTGCGTGAGATTCGCCTATTCGACGCCGATGAGTTCTTGCAGCACAACGCCTTCCGCGCTCCTGGAGCGCCATCGTTGGAAGAACTGCGGGATGCACCGAAAAAGGTCAATTATCTCAAAGGCATCTACGAGAAGATGCACCGCGGGCTTGTCGCCCATTCAGTCAAGCTCGATAACTCCAATCTTGCACTGCTTGACGGCACTACTTTTGCGTTCCTTTGTATGGATGCAGGTGAAGAAAAGCGGAGCGTGGTGCAGAAACTTGAGGCGTTGGGTGTGGGATTTATCGACGTCGGGATGGGGCTTGAATTGGTCGACGGTAGTCTGGGTGGCATTCTGCGGGTAACAACTAGCACACCGGAAAAGCGCGATCATGTCCATGGAGGGCGCATTTCGTTTGCTGGCGGGGGTGAGCGTGACATCTATTCCTCAAACATCCAAGTCGCCGATCTTAACGCACTCAATGCTGTTTTGGCGGTCATCAAATGGAAAAAGTTAAAGGGCTTCTACCGAGATTTAGAACGCGAGCATCACAGCACATATACGACGGACGGAAGCTTACTGCTCAATGGTGACCAACTATGATGCGCATCCACGTTCTTAAACCCCTGTTTGTACGTAGCATCCCGCGAGAACTTGAGACTGGCGTACTCTACGTGTCGTTGGACTACGGCACCGCAGTTCATTGTTGCTGCTGTGGTTGCGGGGAGCAAGTCGTAACGCCTCTGTCCCCAACCGACTGGAAAATAAGTTACGACGGGGATTCGGTCTCAATGACGCCTTCTATTGGCAACTGGCAGCTGCCGTGTCGTTCACACTACATCATCCGGCGAGGGCGAGTGATTGAGGCCGAGCCTTGGAGTACCGCGCGGGTAAATGCTGCGCACCTACGGGACAAAGTGGCCAAAGTTAGCTTCTATAGTCAGGAGAACACTTTGGACCAAGTACAGAAAGCTCAACTTTCTGATCACATGAAGTCAAGCACTCGCGCTCCACAACCTACTGATCGTCCAACGGGGTTCTGGTCTTCCATCGCAACTTGGATTCTGGGCGATAGGCCGAAAAAATAGCAAGTAGCAAAAAGTCGATTGATATTAGCGATGGATAGCATTACTTAACGGTGAAGCCTTAGAAGGAGGCCAACTTTGGAAATTCTTGAAGCTTATTGCGAAGAACTTGGGGGCGTAGTTGAAATCTACGAAGCGCAGGAAGAATACTTCGCACAACCAGCAGGCAATCGGCATCGCTTTGAATTCCGTTGCTCAGACGCCATGTGCCGTGCTACGAAAAAACCACTCGTGGTGGGAGTGAATTATGACAAGGACGCGGAAGAGTCTGACAAGTACCAGCAACCACACTTCAAATCCCACGCTAAACATCCTCACATCGATACATGTGTGTGGGTTATGAGCGACGTGGGCAGGCGGCAAGAGAGTCCAAGTGGATATGAGAGCGATTATGTTCGTCATTCACGCCCAAAGGCGACTAACGTTGTCGATGTCTTCGAACCGCGCCACTGTGACTCCATATTGGGAGCAGCTTCCGGAGATGCGTGTCCGCCAGCGATTGTTTTTAAAGAAACTGATCAGGGGAGTGCTGATCAAGTCAGTATTCGTGCAGGAATCTCGACCACATCTCGCTTGGAGAAACTGATCGATTGTTGGTCGAATATGGATCGAGAAACGCGCCGCTCCCATCAAGTTACTGTCAATGGTCGAACACTCACATACCATCAACTATGCCTTCGCATCATTACCATAACCGAAGAAGAAAACGGTACGCGAGTGGTGTACGGTGGTGCTTGTGTGAAGGCTTGGCCTGAGAAAGAACCGACTCACTATTTCATAAACTTCATGGATGAATGTGATCATTTTCCCGAAGTGGCAGAGAATAAGTCGCTAACAATCACCTTGCCCGTCAAACGTCTTAAGCAAGCGCGGCGCGGAGCCTTGCTAATGGATCGTATTGAGCAAGCATCGAAGTCGGGTCACTACCTGAAGGTTTATGCCTGGGGAGAAATCATCGCCCGAACCGGAAACAAAAAAGGCTACGAATTGAAAGTGGTTGCTTTGGACAATATCGTGCTCAAAGTTGTCAAGAAAAATCCAGCAGGACGAAAGTAATCGCCCATAAGCGACATGCCAGACTAGGTGCTTGCCTTCAGGTATCAATAGGTGCCTATTCACACCATGGCCTTTGTACCGGCCACAACCAAGTCATCCATTATTCCGGCTCATAGCTGTGTCAAGGTCAATCTGGTTTGATTGAAATTGTTAGTCTGGATGAGTTTTGCCAAGGCAATGGCTACACCAAGCAAAACTATGCAATCCGCAAGTACAGCCGTGAGGAAAGCGTAGAGCGTGCCAGATCAAGGCTTGGTGAGGATTGGTACGATGTACTGCTCAATATCTTCGAGCACTTTGTAACGTGGTGCATCATGGGTATTCACCACAGCCAACAAGTCAGCAAACTGATTGCTGCAACAGCATTAACCAAAGCCACGTTAGCCATTCCAGCCGTAGTAGGTCGCATGATGGCAGATCGAGTCATCATGCCCAGCGTGCGGACCTCTTCGGTTGCGACATCAACTGCAAGTGCAGGCATGACTTCTGTTGGGCTTGTATCCACTTGGGGGGGCGCTCCCACTGTCGCGCCGTTGTTAGTCACTCTAGAAGCTGGAGCTGTGCTCGGTTACGGCGTACAAAAAAACACAGATTGACTGTTTGAATAATCCCGAGCAGGAGCAAGGAGCACCTTGCTTCCCGTTGGGTAATTTTTTGAGCTGTTAGTTTGTGTATCACGTACAGCGCTCTTCGTCATATCGTATTCGGTCATGAAACTATGCAATTGGCTTGGCAGCTGTTCAGTAGGTAATCCACCGAGAAATTGATCGCTACTCAGTAGGTAGAAGGCCAATTTCTTCTTCTTTTTTCTTCAAGCGCGTCTGAAGCTGCTTATTCCACTCAATACCGTCCTGACCAGAGTGAATACGCCGATGGCATGTAGGACAGATCGCACCGACCCAGATAGGGTGATCTAGTCCGTTATCTGCTAGACGACGTGTATGATGTGGCTCTAAATATGGAGTGCCATTTTTCTTCATAAATGGTGCAGGCTGGTCGCAAGCTTCGCAGATACCCTTGGATCTTTTCAGAACATAATTGCTAACTTTAGCGCTCCGCTCATACCATGAGCGTTTAGTTTCACTTGCTTTCGAACCCGCTTTGTTTGTTTTTGAAGCTGCATATGCTGCTGCTCTTAAATCTTCAAACGATTGGCTAGTATTTACAGCTTCCAGTTGAGTTTCAATATCGGTTGCTGCAGTTTCTACCGGTATTAAATTGAAAATTATAAGCTTCCTTTTTTGATTTTTTTTATCATAGCCATTCTTTTCATGCCACGAGCCGCACTCAAACAAACCTATGTAGCGAACCCCCTTGCCTTTTCCCAAATCTTCAAATAAAAGAAGGTCTTTTCCATTATTTCTATGTTCACGAATTGCTAAATTTCCATTCGTAAATGTCATATCACCAGTCTGGCCTTCCCCTGTGTACAGAAAAACACCATCTTCAGTCCAGCCGTCTCTATATCCATAGTTTTTTCCATTATCACCTGTGAATAACAAAACAACCGGAAATTCTTTTGGTGTCCAAATCCCGCACTGAAGCTGGCCTCCATATTTCGCCAATAGATCTTTTCGGAAATATGTGGTTCCTTTTACAAGGGCTATGCTTGGATTATTTGCTTCCATTACATTAAAGCCCAAACGTGCCAAGGCAGGAATAACCGTAGCAACACCACCGTTGAATTCACTAGCTTTTAGAGGAGTGCCATGCTCGTAGCCATATGCCACACCGGCAATAGCCTTGGAGTCATAGATGTTTCCTTGGTATTCAAGTGGATATAAGCGAGAATTCTTGTACCCATATTTCTTTAAAAATTCATCACGACCAAGTTGATCACATTCCGCAATTGCTGCCCTTACAGCATCAGCGCTAGTAAGCAATGAAAGAGGGCTTGCCATTTAAATCTCCAGTTACAAACGATAATTTGTTCAACTACAAAGTTTCTCGCACGGAACTCCGTCGCCATCACCATCGATCTTTGTGGCACCGCATTGCTGTAAATAGAACTTAGCTTCTTCGCACGATGACATTTCTTTGCAGTAGCGTTTTGAGCCACAGGTAAAGCTTGAAGCATTAGTTGTATTGCTTTGCTGCTTATGAACAGGTGTAGACGGTGAAGTGTTACTTGTTGTTGTCGTTTTGCCGCTGTGACGCCATTCCCAAGGGGCCGTTGGATTGGCCTCAGACCAAAGACCTAACTTTGCCAATTTTGCTTTGGTTTCTGCATCACGGTATTTCGCATCTTTTCCATACTGAACGTAAAACCACGCCATGCCGCGTTTGATTTGTTCCAAATTGGCATCTACACCGCCAACCATGATTTTCCCGACAGTCCGTCCGTATTTGTCTGTGGTTTCAACCTCAACGGTTACGTTCTTTCCGTAAATCAATTCCGACAGCGATTGTTTCGAGCGTTCGCCAAAGGCTTGTGCTTTTTCTGGTGCATCAATTTGAGCTAATCGGATTTTGACTGGTTTACGATCCCCAGTAAGGACGGTAGCCGTATCACCATCACTGACGCCAATGACTTGACCAGAAATTTGTTGCGCAAAAATAGGGGCACAACAGAAACAGAGAATCAGAGTGAGTAAACGCATGGTTGTTCTTTCTTGTTGGTTTTCGAAGGTTAATTATATTTGAGTGTCAATCTGAAGGCTCGTTAAGGACGAAGTAAGCAATTACTTAACCACAGGTAAATCACTCCATCGCGTGGTCCAAAACGGCGACAGACTGTTTTGCTTCATTTTCCAGGCGTGATGTGCTCCTGCGCTGGCGAGGTGAATACTGCCTCGACCCCAGCGGCGATTAATTTCATCCATCGTGGCATTGAGTTCAGCTCGTTTCATCGGGTCTGCCGTTTGCAGGAATAGATGGCCTTGAATCGCGGTATTGGGCTGAAGGTCGCTGAGCATCACGCCCGCTTTGGCATAGCTAAACCCCGGCTGGTAAATGCGTGCCAACATCCATAACGCGACTTGGGTGAGTTTTAAGGTGTCGTCAGTGGCTTGGGACAAGGGCAGCATCACATGCCGACTGTATTGCGGGTCTTTCGGTCGAAATGGATTTGTGCGAATAAAGATACTGAGGCTGGCTGCTACAGATTTTTGCATTCTTAGCTTTTCAGCGGCTCGCGCGATATAGGTACTAATCGCTTCGGCCAATTGTTGCTCGGTATAGATCGGCTGGCCAAAAGAGCGCGAGCATAAGATCTGCTGCTTATCCGGCTGCATTTCTTCGATCTGAATGCAGGGATGGCCATTCAGTTCTTCTACGGTACGTTGTAGTACCACGCTATAGCGTGCCCGAATTTGCTCCGAATTTGCTTGGGCTAAATCAGCTGCACTGTAGATCCCTTGCTGATTTAAGCGTTGCGAGATTTTACGCCCCACACCCCAAACTTCACCGACTTCAATCTCGCGCATAATTTGTAACTGTTGATCAGGGCTGAACTTGGCCCATTCGCATACACCAGCAAACCCAGTACGTTTTTTTGCGATGTGGTTGGCCAGTTTGGCGAGCGTCTTTGTTGGCGCAATCCCGACGCACACGGGTAAACCAGTCCACTGCATCACTGTTTGTTTGAGGGTTTGACCGAGTTCAGTGTAATCACCGCCGATACCATTTAAACCCAAGAAACACTCGTCAATTGAATAGATTTCCTGATGCGGGCTAAACATCCCAAGCACCCGCATTACCCGATTACTCATATCGGCATACAGGGCATAGTTGCTGCTGTAGGCAATCAGGCCGGTTTCTTTGGCAAACTCGCGTAATTGATGCCAAGGCGCACCCATCTTCACGCCCAGCGCTTTGGCTTCTGCCGAGCGTGAAATGACACAGCCATCGTTATTTGATAACACGACCATGGGTTTGCCTTCTAGCTTGGGCTCGAACACCCGCTGGCAGCTGACATAAAAGTTGTTTACGTCGATCAGCGCAATCATTTCGGGCGCACAATCCAGGCAATGACCACGCCCCAGACCGATAATTCTTGCTCATCACCGAGCACAATGGGTGGGTAGTCGGGATTCTCGGCCACCAAAGCTAAGTGCTTGCCGCGTTGGAACAGCCGCTTCACGGTAAAGTCGCCATCAATCGCCGCCACCACAATGTCATTGTGTTTGGCTTGAATTGCACGATCGACAACCAGCGTCGCTCCATTGGGAATGGTACGCTCGGATAAATGACTGACCATGCTATCGCCCGATACCGTAAAGTAAAACGTTGCCTCTGGATGGCTAATTAAGTGCTGGTTGAGATCGACCCGATCTTCAACCCAATCGGCAGCAGGTGAGGGAAACCCTGCGGGGACTGATTCACCAATCCAAGGCAGGTAGTGCACTGCTGGATTGGGATCAACTGGAAATGGCCCCTGCAAAAAACTCGTCATCGCAGTATCCTTATCTGAACTGGAATCAGACTATTATAGAACGAACGTTCTCTTTTTGCGATGTGCGTTAATTATTTAACTATCCCGAAGCAAACCTTGTTGAGCCATTTTGAGGCTGCGCCGCCCGATGAAGATTGGCCTGCTGAAGTGTGGCAAGACTATCAAGCCCCAATCTTGGTTGCGGGTGATATGGCACGCCAAGCCATCATCGCCAACTATGGCTTCTTACCGCAGCGCAAGCTCCCGCAAGGTACGCGCTACAGCACAATGAATGCACGGGCTGAAACGATTTGGGAATTGAAAAGCTATCGCGGAGCATGGCGCAACAGCCAATTTTGCTTAGTGCCGATGCTTGGATTTTTCGAGCCATGCTACGAATCAGGTAAAGCGGTACGCCATCAAATTAGCCTCGCCAGCAATGAACCCTTTGCTGTGGCCGGCATTTGGCGCACGTGGGAAGAAGAAAACGGCCAACTAAGCTATTCATTCACCCAAATCACCATCAATGCCGACGATCACCCACTGATGAAGCGAATGCACAAACCCAACGATGAAAAACGGGGCTTGGTCATCATCCCTGAACATGACTACGATGCTTGGTTAGACTGCAACAACGCCGAAGTGGCTCGAACTTTCCTCAGGCACCTACCTGCGGATGACTTGCGAACAATTGCGGCGCCAAAGTTGAAAGTGAACTCCCCAATGGGGTTTCTATTTGAATAGAACTTTTGCTTGATGCCTAGTCATCTTGCGTGGCATGAATTGCGCAGTGCGGTAGAAGAGTGAGTATTTTGGATTTACTGTAATGATTAAGGTTAGAATTTTGCTTAAATTCAATCGCAAGGCGTAAGAATAATGATTGTGAAGGCCCCTGACTCAAAGCAAGCCCAGTTAAACGAACTTAATCTCCTGCTGGAGAGAGGTGATTTATCCACCCAGCAGCGAGAGAATATTTCGAGTGAAATATATCGAGTTAAACAAGGCGAAGTCGGTGAGCAGAACAGTGCCTATGAAGTCGACTTCTATTTGAAGGACTCAAAAAACTGGATGGTTATTCATGATCTACGCATTGAGCATAACGGCCGTGTTGCTCAGATTGATCACCTTCTAATTAATCGAATGCTTGAGGTCTACGTGATTGAAACCAAGAATTTCAACGCAGATCTTGAAATCAATGACTCCGGTGAATTTACTGCGATATACCCTAAGAAAAAGTTCGGTATACCGAGTCCATTGGCGCAGAATGAAAAGCACATTGTGGTACTTAAAGACTTGAGTAAGACTTTACCGCTTCCAACTCGACTTGGCGTAACACTGCATCCCGACTTTATAAGCGTCGTCATGGTCAGCAAAAATCAACGAATTTCGCGTCCACAGAAATACGACACCAAGAACGTGATCAAAGCGGACGGTATTTTGGAGTGGATCACCAAGACCAATGCCGAAGATGTTAGCTTTGGACGAGTATTTGGTGGGTTAGCAAAGTTCGTTTCGAGCGATACGCTTCAAGATGTCGCCGAGGTTTTTACTAGGCACCATCGGCCCCATAAAACCGATTACATTGCCAAATTTGGCCTTGCCCGAAAGGCGAGTGCGTCCGGGGAAAAGCCTGATGTAGATATTGAAGAGCCAAAATCTGGCATGGTTAATCAGGCTGACTCTTCAGAAAGCAGCAAACTCACAAGCTCAAAATTAGCAAGTAAACTTGGTTTTAAAAACACCCAAGAACTGATTAATCAGCTAGTAACACAGGGTTTGGTTGAGTTCTCAGAGGGGAAACCCAAATTAACTGCATCTGGTAAAGCCGCTGGTGGAGAAGCTAAATTTAGTCCGAAGTTTGGTCCGTATTTTATCTGGCCTGAAAATTTGTTAGTGCCTAAAACCCCAGAGAAAGTGTAATGCCGTGTCCTTTTTGCGCGATGCCTGTTGAACGTGTAATTGCAGAAAATGAATCAGGGTTTGTTATCCGTGATGGTTTTCCGGTCTCTCCCGGCCATACATTGATCATTCCGCACCGACACATTGGTTCGTTTTTCGAACTAAATCAACAAGAGCGTGATGATTTATTTGAACTGCTGGATCAGGCCAAATTAGTGCTGGATCAAGAGTTCAAACCAAACGCCTACAACATCGGTATCAACGATGGTCCTGCTGCGGGACAAACAGTGCCGCATTTGCACATTCACCTGATCCCCCGTTTTGACGGTGATATGGCAGACCCACGCGGCGGGGTGCGGTATGTGATTCCTGAAAAAGCTGACTACTGGACAGCCCGATGACCTCCATTCCAACGGCGCAGCAGCAACTGGACTTTATTGCAAAAATCCAGCGCTTGTTTGCTGAGGGTGATTTCTCCGCCACTTACAAATATGCGCTACTGATCGCTCTGACTGAAATTGCCGTTGAAAGTGACGTCCAAGATGGGCGAGAACTTGTCGTTTCAAACCGGCTAATTGCGGATAAATTTATTGAACTGTACTGGAAGCAAACAACACCTTACACCTCAGGATTACCGGAAACAATTCCTGGAGTACTGGCGCAAAATCATGGCGTGCAAGCTGCTATTGTGAATGCCATTTCAGAGTTTAGAAGCACGTACTCGATGGGGATTAATACGCTGAATGCTGCCAAAGCGCATGAGGCGTATCGTTCTTTGCAAGGGAAGGTAGCCACAGTTGTATCAGCCCAGCCGCTTAATTATTTACAAAACTACGGCGGAGCAACCCACGCGTTTATTTATGCGCGTGATAAAGGACAAATCCTGCTGCTACCCGGCGTTGTCTATTGCCTACGGGCCTTTCAAGGATTAATCCAACAACTCGCACGTGCGCGCTGGGTTGAATATGTCAAAAGTCATAAAGATAACCGCTCAATAGTGGGGCAGGCTGGTGATCTTGAATCTTTCATGTTCGAGACCTCTCGAGCGAACTTAATGATTCTGGGTAAATTGTTAAGAAAACTCGATGGGCACCATTGCTTCTATTGCGGCGTTGTCATGCAATCTACCGATGTCGATCATTTCATTCCATTTTCAGCATACCCACGCGATCTCGGTGACAACTTTGTCTTGGCCCATGCAAGTTGCAATCGTAGCAAGTCAGACAATTTGGCATCACTGACTCACCTAGAAAATTGGCTTGAGCGCAAACAGCAGAAACAAGATGATTTACAGAGCATTGCCAGCGAAGCGGGGTTTATATTTGATAGCCAAGCCAGTAAGTCAGTAGCACATTGGGCCTATTCCTCCGCGCTAAATGCGCAAGGTTCTGCCTGGGTCAGAAGCCAAAGCTATGATTTGATTTCCCCGCGTTATCTCACTGCCATTGAACGTTAAAGCAAAGCACTAGTGCTGATAATTCCGCTCAGTGTTCGATCTTTCTATTTTTGATTTATGTTTGCACTTCGGAAAACGGCTACACGCTAAGAAAGGGCCATATCGACCGTTCTTTTGAATAATTGTCCCTTCATTGCAGGCTGGACATACCGTAACCTGACTAGCTTTGCCCTCGATATCAGTCACCTTGATTTGATGGTCTTTGACTAGCTCAGTCACAAATTTGGATTCTTTCCCTTCGATGGTCAGGATGGATACGCCGAGCTTTGCGCGTGTTAGTGCCACATAGAAAAGCCGACGCTCTTCGGCATTTTCGTAGTTGTCGCCATGGGGCATTGCCAATTGCAGCACTGGATCATCTTCAATTCTGCTTGGAAAACCCAATGTTTCTGAGGTCACGCGGGGAATGATGATGTGATCCGCTTCTAAGCCTTTGGATGAGTGCGCAGTAATAAATGCGACCTCTAGTTTCGATGTGTCAAAGTAACGCGGAAGATAAGCACGATCGCGGTTATATCGCCCTAAGACATAGACCTTGAGTTTTTTACTTGGATCTTGGTGGGAGCTGGCGATGGTTTCGAGTATTTTTTCGATTGCACTGCCCATCCGAGACTCATCACGCACACGAATGATTCTTACTGGATCGGCGATATTGGGTTTAGCCGACCGAACCTTCTTTTTGAGTTGCTTGGGATTTTTGGCAATGAATGCACTACTGATATCACACAATGCCTGAGGGCAACGGAAGGTGGTTTCTAATTTCAGCGTGACAGACTTCCCAAATAGCGCTTCAAAATCGGTCATGACCGATAAATCTGCGCCCGCAAATCGATTAATACTTTGCCAGTCATCACCCACGGCAAAAAGGCATGTATTGGGTGTCTTTGCCAAATTGGCGACTAGGCGTGCACGCGCCTGACTCGCATCTTGAAACTCATCCACCATCACCAATTCATAGGTGCTTTGCCATTTACCCTGTTCGATACAGTCGCTGGCGAGATTGAGCATATCATCAAAGTCAATGCAATCTTCTCGTCTTAAGCGATCAGCCCATGCTTGCCAAATCTGTTCAAAAAGCTGAATAAATACCAGGCTACGAAATTGAAAATGTCCGCCATGACCTGATTGAAGTTTTTGGCGAAGCGCAGCAATGTCGATTCGATTGCTTTTAGCATGTGTGAGAAACGAGCGGAACGTATTAGCGAGCCTTGGGTTCTCAATCGGCTTTCTACCAGGTACGGGTCGGTCTGGATTCGGATCCAGCTGAATCCCTCGTTCACTGAGTTCATTTGCAAGGTGTTGAAATGCCTGTCCCGACCAGAGTTGTGCCATGGTGGTTTCAATCAGCTTGGTGCCAAATTGAGCATGCACCTTGCGTTTCCAGAGCAAGCTGTCCTTGTATCCCTTGAATTCTGCAGGGGGCTCACCCTTTTCATCGAGCGCCCAATGTTCAAGATAGGCATCGATATCAGGTAAATAGAAGTCAGGGGTATATTGCCGATGCTGGGCATCTGCAGTGGAATGAGCATATGAAGGTTCATATACGTATTTCACGCCGTTATAAAAAAACCAGTTCGCGATTAATAGTTCACCTCGACTTTTGACCACTTCATTGTTCAGCGTCCAAAATCCATCGGTTTTCGTTGTCGGGTTCCACGAATCAGGATTGCTGGCTTCTTTGCCAAACTCTGGCAAATCCTCACCCAGGACGAGCCTAAATAAGTCCCAGTTGGTTCGAAATTGCAGGTCTCTGTCTTTCAGGTCATCTACCATCTGAAGCAGCGCTTCAATATCTTGGCCGTTATCGAGCCACTTGGCCAATGATGGTTTTTTCCCAGTCGCTTGGCCGATGACACTCAAACCAAAAGCATGAAATGTGCTTGCTGTGACTTGCTCTGCCGAAAGGCCCAGTGGTGTTAGGCGTGCTTGAATCCGTTCTCTTAGCTCCTTGGCAGCTTCATTGTTAAACGCCAGCAGAAGTATCTTGTCCGCCGCAAAATAACCTTTTCGTAATGCATAGCCGGCTTTGGCAACCATGGTTGACGTTTTGCCCGAGCCTGCAGCAGCGACGAGCAGCACACGATCATCAAAGCACACGACGGCTTTGGCTTGTTCCTCTGTGAGCGGGGATTTTTCGACGCTATCAAAAAAGGCTTTATTGATGCTCAATTCATTGGCTAATTGGCGCTCATTGATGCCTGAAGCCACCTCATCGAATGACCGTTGCCAGACCTTGATGGCGGATTGAATATGCGCAGGCTGTGTTTTGATGTGCTCAACAATTTCTGGTTCAGTGAAAATTTCTGTTGGAATGTCGGTGGGTTTGTTTCTACTGTGAAGCGAAACGAAATCCTTGGATAGCCAACCGCGTTTGGCCATTTGTGATGTACTCGCCTGGCTCACTCGATTGACCCATTGCACAATCTTGCTTATCTGGCTGCTAAAGTCCCTGATCTGCGCGTCAATATACCTTTTGCGCTTTTCAATATTTACTGCCGCTCGTATGTGTTGAACTAGAGCGCGCGCATTCTCGTTAGGAATGCCATCAACCTTGTATTCTTTGCCCTTGGTGGTTGGAAAGGTGGCTGCTGCCCAGAAAATACCTGGGGTGATGCGCAACTTTTCCAATTCAAGGATATCGCCTTGTTCAATCTGTCCGGCAACCTTTAGTTCGAACTGGTTTTGCATTATCCTCAATTGCCAATCAGGCGCAGAGGTGAATGCTTTTCCAGCTGAAGTGGGGCGCCAAATATTTTCTGTTTTGCCACTTAAGCATTGATCGGCTGAGTATGTAGGCAAGGTCTGTACTCTGAAATAAAGGTATGTGTAAGCGCTGTTTGCTGATCACTAGCACTGTTCCTGCGAAGTCTTATTTAATTTATCCACCCAAACGTGGATTACTGCTCACTTTGATAGTCGAGTTTAAATTATGCAACAGGCGATTGTTGGCCAAAAGCGGTCACTTATATTTATCAATATCCACCTAAATTGGCACCTGAAATCATTGAGTTACATTAGTTCTAGAAGCCGCGACTAATGATAAGGACGCTCATATAGATTCATCAGTATTACTTCATTTGCTTGCAATTTCATTTTATATTCTTCAATGTGCCGTGCGTTGCGATTGACACGCAACGCCCATAGGCGACAAGCTGCTACGATAACATCGTATACGAAGCCAAAGTCCTTGTGGTATGGCTGTAACCCTCGAAGAAATCATCTACGTGCCAAATGCTCAAGTTAGGATTATTTTGATCATTTTTTCAGGGCGCTAGCGATAAAAATACTGGTTGTTCGCCAGTTGCCGCAGTATTTCATGCAAGTACCAGACTGAGTAATTATCAGTAATAATCTTGCTTTGTTTGAACACCGACTACGAGTGTAAATTGTATGTACCTGAGACAACTGAGTCTTAGAAATTTTCGATGCTTTGAATCACTAGAAATCGACTTTCACCCCAATGTGACAGTGCTAATTGCATCAAATGGTAGCGGTAAGACTACCGTACTTGATGCGGCAAGAGTTGCGCTTTGGCCGTTCGTCAAAGGCTTCGATCTTGGCAGTCAAACAGGAAAAGGCGCGACGATTCAAATCTCAGATGTTCGCCTTGCATTACAGGTAAATGGCAATATGGAGCCTCAGTTACCTAGTAAGATCGAAGGAAATGGCAAGTGGAATGAAACTGAACAGCCTTGGTTGCAAACTCGTGAGCGGATCAAATCAGGGACAAATACGCTAGGGGATGCGAATACAAAAAAACTTACGAAGTTTGCTAATTACCTAGAAAAGCGTAGCCGCGATGATCAAGACCCCGTGATATTGCCACTCGTGAGTTACCTTGGCACATCTCGTCTATGGTTTGAAGGGAGATTCACTTCGACAGCAGAAGATGTGGCACTCAATACAAGCGACTATTCCCGTACGTCTGGATACCTCAACTGCCTATCGTATTCTTCAAGTTTCAAAACATTTACTGCATGGTATGGCTGGATGTTTAGGAGCTACCGAGAAGAGCAGATTCTTGCAATTGAAAATAAAGAGTCACTCAGTGACACGGGTAAGCGTTTTGCAATTGTGATTGAGGTCATCAAGAACGCAGTCGACGCATTGGTCAAGGAGGCGACGGGCTGGCACGGGCTGGAATACAAGGCAAGCCAAAATCAGCAACTAGTTATGACCCACGAGCGTTTCGGCAGTATGCCTGTTGAGATGCTGAGCGATGGCATTCGCAATGCTATTGCCATGGTGGCAGATCTTGCATTCCGCGCGTATAAATTAAACCCGCATCTGGGCGTAAATGCCGCGCTGTTAACGCCTGGTATTGCCATGATTGATGAGGTTGATATGTTCCTGCATCCAGCATGGCAGCAGACCATTATTGCCTCACTACTGAGCGCCTTCCCCAAAATTCAATTTATCGTAAGTACTCATAGTCCGCAAGTACTGAGCACTGTTCCATCTGAATGCATTCGAATTTTAAAAGATGGCAAAGTTTATTCTGCGCCGCCAGGCTCAGAGGGAGCGGAGCCGGGCAGACTACTTAAGCAAGTATTGGGCCTTGAAGATGCACGCCCATTTGGTAATGAAGCAACAAAAGAACTGAGAGAGTATTTGTCATTGGTTGACAAAGACCAATGGGATAGCCCGCGAGCCAAAGAGCTCCGACAGAAACTCGACGCACGCTATCAAGGCAACGAACCAGAATTACAGGAAGCTGATCTGCGCATCGAAAACCGAAAGTGGGAGTTAGGTGAATGAAGCGTGTGCTTAAGCAAGAAGAACCTATCTTACTTACAAACTTTCGAAGAGCAGTTCCTCAAAGCACGTGGAATAATATGAAAGATGATGCACATTTTGGAGGGCCTGCAGCTTATAAAGAGTGCCGTAAACAGGTTCTGGCTGCTCAAGGTGGAATATGTGCCTTCTGTGAAATTGACATTAGTGACAATGATTCACTCAAGTGCAGAGTAGAGCATTTTCATCCTAAATCGGATATTTCGCCTGCGCATAACTGGGCTCTGGACTGGAGCAATCTGCTTGGGGTGTGTGCTGGTGGGTCATACAAGTCTGGCTCCGCTCCTTACACACTGGAACCGCTGGCCCAAAATCTAAGTTGCGATGCCTATAAAGATCAGATGATTCAGTCTAGGAAGTTATCTGAGCAATGTGAAGGTTGGATTCTCAATCCCATTCAACTCGCTGCCAGCCCCAGCCTCTTTCAGATCGATAAGAGCACTGGCAAATTACTTCCAAATAGCCTCCACTGCGCTGCGATACCGGCGTGGATTGGTAATAAACATGCAGATATTGAAGCGTTAGTGCAGCACAGTATCATCATGCTAAACCTCAACTGCGATCGTCTGTGCCAAGCTAGACTCGTACTTATTCGAGACATTGAGCGCAACAAGAAGAAACAACGCGATCAAGGATTTTCTGCCGCAGAAGGTCTAAATAATCTGGCGACTCATTATCTTAAGCGACGCTGGCCAGGATTTTTCACAACGATTCGGATTTGTCTTGGCGCAGCGGCGGAGAATCATCTTGCGATGATGGAATACCAGGGGTGAGATATGACAGCACAGATGTAGGGGGACGACCTGCCTTCTGTAGTTTAATGCAAAGCCACAATTCAGGTTACTGAAGCAGATAAGTAGCTGCTTTGTCCGAGCTGCTGGCGCTTGCGAGACAATGATGATCGTCTGCACACGATAACAAAAAAACTAGCATGGCTACTCCATAATGGAGTCGCCATGCTTGCATTTATGCCTTCAAAAAGAATTCGGATCCCGACCTAATAATAATTTTGCTGCAATCACACACACTGGCACGACATCCAGTGCCGCCGCATCAATTAATCGGCTTACTTGATGGCTGCGGTGAAACCCTTGAATGCACCAAGTTACAAAGTGCTCGCAGTTATTCAGTAGCACGTTGTACCAATCTTCACCGAGTCTGGACTTAGCTCGTTCAATGCTGGTTGCACGGCTAAAGGTGCGAAATGGGTAAGTTTGAATGGTGTAGCCGTTGCCTTGGCAGAATGTTTCAAGATCGACGATTTCAATCACGCCTTTTTCACTTTTGCCAAACGATGATCCCGAGTAATGAATGACTTTATTGCAGCCAATATAAATGCCATGGTGCGAGTAGCCGATACGGACTGAAATCAGGTGATCGCCTTTTTCCATGATGTAGCTCCAAATAAAAATGGCAATAAAAAAGCCCCAGATCACTCTGGGGCTTGGTTAGCAGTGGCAGCCTGTGGGGCATTGCTTGATTTGATGTCTCTTAGGTGTTTTGGTAAGACCGTCGTTTTGCGCGGCAATACGTTTTAGCGACGGTTTTGCAGAGCAATCCCGCAACAAAGACGATGGCAAATGCGAACAGCGTGTCAGTGGTTGAGTTTTGATTCATGATTGCTTTCTCCTGTTGTGGATGAGCCGAGGCGTGGGGTTAAAGTGGTGGTACGAATGGTAGGACTGGCTTTGCTGGTGCTGCTTTTGGTGCTTTGGTTCGGCTTATTGCTCGTGCTGGTGCTGGGGTTTTGAGCAGGTGATGCTTCATTGCCAACTTCAGCCTCGGGATAGAACTCTTCCAATACCAGCGGCATGTCATCGGCACTTTCTTCAAACTGGCCGTTGCCGAGTAGCGCCTTTGCTGCCTGTTCCAGTTGCGCGATATTGATACCGGCTTCGGCATATTGCTGTGCCGCTTGGTGTGCAGCAGTCACCGCACTGATCAAGGTGTCATCATCGCGCAAAGTCAGATCGACATAAAACACCGGTGCTCGATAAGATTGCGTGGTGCTTTTGGCGCGTAGCTTCAGTTGCAAAGGCAAGAAACGCGCAAGACCATTCGATACTGCAGCAAAGTATTCCAAGCGCGCCGCTAGCGTTCGCACCGAGTTATAACCGGTGGTGCGAAACATGAACGAACCCAGCTCATCGTTCTGGCCTTCCACTTGCACATTCAATCGACCATATAATTTGCAGTCTTTTTCCTGCGCATACTGGCAACGCTCGGGCGTCGGGCAAGCGACCTCTTCAATACCTTCCCCCGAAACCCGCTTGGCACATTCACCATTGCCCACACACAAAGGCCGTCCAGTTTGCCGATCAAACGCACTGAATTCCGCTCGCAGATTCAGATCGCTGTCGTTAAACAGCAATTTGACTGGGATTGAACGTATCTTGTTGTTCAGGCTGGTTTCAGACAGCTGGGCATGCAGTGGGTGCAATAGCCAACCGTCTTTACCTTGCACCTGTGTGGTCAACGTAAACGCGTCGTCTTTTTCTGGCACCCACTTGTCTTTCTTCTGCACCAAGTGACCAATGCTGATCCGCCCAATCACCGGCGGGGTAATCGCTAAACCTTTAATCATGATTCGGACCTCCAGAAGGGATCAGCTTTTTAGGCTGAATTAAGAAACGCCGAGAACCTTCTACCGATTTGATGTACTGCTGAATAATCTCGGGGTGTTCGGCGCTGAGTTTATCCAGATCGGGTGTGAGCCGGTCTTTGGCTTTTTTCCAGGTAATGCGACCGGCTGCGAAGATGGCAGCAGTTGCGCTACCCAGCGCGTTTTGTAGCCGTTGGCGGATGAGTGCTTCTTTGGCTTCGACTTCTTCTTTACGCTCACGTAACTCAATCAAGTTACTAAACAGCGCATTGAACTCCGCCGATTCAGACAGATCGATGGTTTGCCCATCATCACGAGGAAATAGCCATTGCAAAGCAGCGCTGGCATCATCACTACCATCGGGATCAGGTTGAATATCGGCAGTGACGTGTTTCCAGAATTGCGTTTCGAGTTGAATCAAATCGGCAATCTTGGCGTCATCGCGCTCAACGCGATAAATTCGAAAGTCCTGTCCACCGATCAAGACAGCGACATCAGCCCAAGCAAAACCGGTGACCGCCAGTTGGTGCAAGACCTGGCATTGGTACGCCAGTGGTATACCGTCTTCCCATTGCGGTGCCATGTGATAACTGGCGGTTTTGATTTCGAGTACACCAGTGCCTTCAGGCTGACCAATCACTTCCCGATCCAGATTGGCCAACATAAAGCGATGCTCGGGGTGCTGCAAAATCGCATTCACTTTGCGCACCTTGTAACCAGTGCGCTCTGCGTAAACAGAAGCAAGTACCGGTTCTAGCACCGTACCCCACAACACGGCTGGTTTGTCGGCGATATCGTCGGTTTGTTTACGGTGCGTTTTCTCGAGCCACAGCGTGAGTGGGCTTTTGTATTGTGAGAAACCAATTGCACTGGCTGCATCTGAAGAACCAATGCCTAGTTCACGATACTGCAGCCATTGTTCACGACTGAGATTGACGGTGGATGCCAAGCGTATGGCTTGTCCATAACGTTCACGCATGATGAAACCTCCAAAAGCAAAAAGCCCCGCAGGCGAACCAGTCGGGGCTTTGAATGAAATACGAAATGAAAGAAACCAATGAAACCAAAGATGAGATTGAACTACTGCAGCAAGGTCATCGCATGATTGAGTGCTTTGCCTTTCAATTGTGCACCTTGGCCAAACCAAGCTGAATCAAGGCGGTAATCCTGACTTCGCGCGCGGCGTTGGTGATCGACAAACTCCGTAACGGCATTGAGTAAACCCCAAGCCGTACCGCGACTTCCGGCCAACAACGAGCCCATGCCAGCACCACTGTATAAAGCGGTGACTTGCTGCATTGCACGTGAGACAGCAGGGTTATCCATATCCAATACCTGCTCCCCCAGCACATCACCAAAATACTGCGCCGCTTCGGTGGCGGATATTGGCCGTTGTGACAGTTGCTTGATATTGGCCATGAACTGATCCCAGCCTGATAGGCCTAGACCCAATGCTTCTTTAACCGCTTGCGGATCGAACTTGGTCGAGTGCGGTACTTTGACTGCGCCAGTGGAATCACCGACGGCCATCTGTAGCGTGTTATTGCAGACCACCCGAACTGAAGTGAATTGCGCCGTAGTACACATCGAGCCATCACAACTGGTCGCCAGTAATAGATACGCCTTCACCCGATCATTGCCGCGCACCAGCGCTTCTTGCCCAGTACGTGCCAGCGCCCACAATTTTTTACCACCTTTAAGCACCCCAGCTGTTTCCAGCTCAAAGCCACCGGCCTCAACCAAATCTTTATAAAAGTGCAGCACCTCAGTCGGCTGTACCACCTGATACCGATTTGAAACGACTGATAACGGTGCCAGCGTATCAGAGCGATACAGCACCTTTGCATCGCTATGCGAGCGAATGTGCATACCGGTGTTCGAGACATTGAACAGTACATCGCTCTGATCAATCGACCATTCCATCCCAGCCTCACGCAGCCACACCTCCAGCGGTTGCTGCTCAGTTAAACGATTACCCAAACCGTGCCACGGGGTGTCACGAACAAAAGCCATAGATTCGACAAGATGAGCCATTTGAATTCTCCAGACGTAAAAAAGCCCTGGCGTGTCGCTCAGGGCTTGGTATATGCGTTCCGATTATCGGTATAAAAATATTTGCTTCCCTGATGATCTGAAGAACAAGGGAAAGCTGCAAATAGGATTTACGTGCTACTTGCACATGGCAGTGATATAGGTCTGAAAATATCTACTTCAAAAAAAGAAAAATAACTTGTACATAGTATGAGGAGTAAATTTCTTTGCAAATAAACGAATAAAAATAAATAGAGCCCTTGCAATATAAGGCTCTAGTAACTTGGGTTTATTTGGTATTTTATTATTCTATTTATTTTATTTTATTTGTTTTTAATAATTATCTAATCATTCCAATCTTCAATTGACACAAAGAGATTAATCATGAGCCACTTCCTGCCGCAATACAGTCAACAACAGCCTATCCCTCAGATAGGCATGTATATTCCTTGCCTATGGTGCGATGAAAGCAATTATATCTACCAGAGCATAAAAGAATACATTGATTACAAGTTCAATCTGCATTCCAGACTTCTTATAATTCGCTTAGATTTAGGATTTAAAGATAATACAACGGGTCAATATAATGCAGAATACGCGAGGGCTTGTCTACAAAAGTTGATGAACAACAAACGTAAACTCAAACTCTTTAGCAATGAGCGTGGTTACGTATGGTCATTGGAGTACGGCCAAGATAAAGGCTTTCATTTCCACTGCTTCTTTATCTTTGATGGCTCAAGTTCCCAGCAAGATCAAACAATAGGTCATGCTATTGGCCAGTATTGGGTGAATATCATCACCCAAGGCACAGGCAGTTATTACTGCAGCAATGATGATAAAGCAAAATTTGAAGCTGAGGGCACATTAGGCATAGGCATGATCCACCGCTACGAACATCATAAGCGTGCCAACCTAATGAGTATCGCAAGTTACCTCGCCAAAGACGATGCGCTGATCAAGCCAATGCTGCCTGAGAGTACGA
Organism: Chitinibacter fontanus; assembly: GCF_013423785.1. Taxonomy (NCBI): domain Bacteria; kingdom Pseudomonadati; phylum Pseudomonadota; class Betaproteobacteria; order Neisseriales; family Chitinibacteraceae; genus Chitinibacter; species Chitinibacter fontanus. Next base: position 939,192 of record NZ_CP058952.1, on the reverse strand, counting down.
AAGGATTTCGCACTTTTGGTCGTGGTGAGATGGTGAATAGTTAGGCGTACTTGAGAGGGGTGGGGGGGTTGAAATTTACGTGCAATGTAAAATTTAAGAAAAAATTGCAAGTCTATTTGGTCTGGCTTTGGTCGTAAGTTGCTATTCCTGCTACGAATAGCAGGAATAGCAAAATTGTAAACCACGGTTTTTGGATTTTTCGCTAAATGGCTTACGGAAGTATTTTACCTAAAAAATGCCATTGTGCGGCCTGGAAATGATTTATGTCTGGCTGTTGGTTAGGAAGCAAATCTACAAATGTGGTCTTGCCCTTCGAAAATAGATTTATAGCACGCAATTTGATTAACGAGTCTAATGCAAGGTTCAAGCGATTTTTCTCGCGCAATTGATTCGGGCCGTGCTGGCGAATAAAGTTTTTATGTACATAGCGCCAGCCATTCATAGTCCCGTTTTGGCTACCACAGCGAAGCCATGCAAGAAGTACGTTGGCATCACTAACTTCTTGCGGTAGTTGCGGTGGAGGTACAAAAATACGGATATATTCATTTTCATACCAGCGAATAACAGCACTCGCTGCTCGAATTGAGGCTAAATCAATATCGCCTTCTTTGCCCTCAAAATAGTGAAAAACAGCGGCAAAGCGCGCTATTTTATCTGCAGCCTTGGCTGCGTGCTCCTTGCATTGCGCTAGTGGCGCACCGATATTTACAGCGTTTTCAAATGCATTGTATTCGTTAATCCAAAACTGCTCAGCTTCAGGCGAAAAACGTAATGTAATGCGGTTGGCTGAGTTGGGACCTGCAGACTCGCTTAACTTAAGTAATTCTTTAACACGCTCATGAAATTTGGGCATGTGCTCCCAAGATTGGTTTGGGTTTTCAATGAGGCGTGTACCTTGTGTGCTCGTCGGGTGACAAATATTGAAGCGAGCAAGAAGCCCCGAGCCTTTTGCTTCTTCACCACGCTTGGCGATAAATTTATGCAGTATGGTTGGCTGTAGTAATAGTGACAAGCTGAGTCGTGCGCCGCGTAATTGCGTACTTGGCTCACCTTTACGATCAACCGTAATATCACCACCATCCCAGAGGGTGTTTATTTTTGAAAAACTGCGCATCGCGCTACCATTTAGAATGTCATCTGCTTCGTTGGACATAAGAGCCGCAGATGCCCAATTCTCTTGCATTAAAGGAATGAGTGCTGCATTTGTTACGTCTGAATACAATATGCGAAACAAAGCGGGCTTCTTAGGTTCCAATGCGACATGATCATTTAAAGATTTTTTTACTTGTAATTTTTCTTCATCACTTAATGAATTTTTGTTAAGTTGTTTTTTTATATATTTGTAATCAGATTGCCAAAGATCCAATTCATGTTTGTAATTTTTCCATTGATTTTGATAAGTGGTGTCTGCCTCTGCTTCAAGGGTTTTAATTGGTTTCATGAATGCATCATCAGTTGCCGTTTTGCGTTCGCCAGACTCGCCAATGGTGATGTTGTATTGTGTAACGGGACCAACTAGGCCATTGAGACGTTGCACATTAATTAAGTGCTGGCAACTAAGTGTCATGGTTGATAGTGCTGATGCAAAGGGTAGGGCGGCGGGTACTTTTAAATTTTTCTCGGCTTCCCATATGGCGTGCTGTGCCAATGATGGCAAAAAATGAATTGGAGGTATTGATTGTATGGGGGACGGTATTACGGGCATGCCACCTTGGTTGTGATCGGTGCCGAATGGTTGTGTTGTCACCTGGAAATCGGAGGCTACAACATTGATTGTATCCATAGGGTGAAGGCCGTTGGGTGTCGGAAATTGAAACATATTACAGCCCCTCTAAAATATTAAGGATTGCTTTAGTTGGCCAGCGAAGTAAGCCGTTAGATAATTTGATTGGGCGACAACCTAGGAAACTGCCCTTAAGGCAGTAGTTTTTACGAATGGTCTGTGCTTTTACTTTTAGTAGAAGCGCAACTTCGTTCGTAGTGAGTGTTGCGTTGTTTTTGTCTGTGTAATCGACGGGCATAAGTGCGTCTCCAAGTTTCATGAACATATATAGCCGTGCAAGTACGCGAAGTTATGTGAATCATTTCGCGTCAATGCAGAGCTCTTGGAGTGAACTGTATTTCAATTGGAGTCAGAGAATTAGGAGCACGACCTGGCACGACTTAGCGCGACTTAGCGCGACTAGGCTGCACTTGATGCAGTAAACACAGCTGGCATATGCCAGCTGTGTTTACTGCTTGCGTCGTGTCTTAGGTGTCCTGAATGAAATTGGAGGGGGCTACGGCAAGCATCGTGTGGCTCGCTTGATCCGAATGAATAAGATCAAGTCGAGGCGGTTATAAAGCGGCTCTTTTGATTGCTGTTTAGCCTTTACTGATCGCACCAAACTTACTAAATAGAGAATATACGGTTTATTGGCCCGACCAAGCATAGGTAACAGATATTACCCGCATGCACACTTGGTAAGGCTGGCTGTATCTTTCGGTGGTGATTGACCTGTTTCAAGCTTGGCGGGGAGGGTATGACACAAGGACTGCCAGTTAACTAGTACTTGATTATTGCCATGGTCGTTTGGAGATATAAACCCAAAAACCGTGATTGCGCATTCAGATTGGGGGTCGCAGTGCGGCTATGATGATTGGCGGCGCTTTTGATAAGTTTTTTATAGGCGTCATCGACGACTTAGTTATATAAATGATGTCAACTCTGAGTCCATTTGAAATGATCGTTGCAAGATGTTTCAAAGTGTCCATTTGATTTGGAGTGGTTCGTTCTGCAAATTCACCTGCTATAGGAAACGCAGTAACAACTCGTTATCCTGCTGTTGGATTCTGGCTGTTAATCTAGTCAATCTTTCCCCAACGTTTTTCTCGCTAAGGCTTTTCTTTGTTCCTGGACTGTCGATGAAGCGCAAAAGCGCCATTGTTGAGTCTTCGGTAAATGGTGGATGAGCGCTAGGCGCAGCATTTATTTTTTTTTGGAGGTGTATCCATACCTTTTTCTTGTTTATGCTATCAGCCTCAACTATGGCATCTAATAAATACTCAGTTATGCAGTCTGATTTTTTCATTAATTTACCTAGTGCATCACGAATTGCTTTTTTATCTTGATCAGTTAGTTCGCTAAAAGTTTTAAGGGATGCCAATGTGGTATTGGCATTTGTAGTGAAAGGCGTATTTGGTGAGGTGTGTACTGTTGAGGTGTTTTCAGTTTGTTCTTGTTTGTCGGTTACGGACTTCATGCTAGTTTGTTGAAGTTCAATACACCAATCTGGCAATGGATTACGTAGAAAATCTACTCGAGGTTCTGCGTATCTTTTATCTATGTCTGAAAGCCAGTCTTTGTCTATTTTTTGGCTCATAAGCCATGATAAAAATTCAGTTGGCTTTGGGTTCGTTGGCTTGTTTTGCTGCTGCCACAATGACGCAATATATTCAGCCTCACGTAATCGTTCATTGGATAGTGCGCCATATGCAAATCTAACCATTTCTATGTCGTTGGTATCCATTGGCGGGGGCGGGGGTTTTAAACCACAAGCGAGGAGGGCTCCAAAAAAGGGGGGCCATGATTCTAGTTCTTGGTATTCAGCTGGAATTTTATCAATAAACTCTGCGGTGAAGAATTTAGGCATGATTTCTTTTGCCGAGTAACAATAGTGGGTGGTTAAGAGATCTATTGCTTAAGTGTATAAAGTTGCACTGGGAACCTCAATCTTTGATTGAGTGGGGTTACAAATGGGTTACACGGAGGCTGGAAAAGCAAAAGCCCAGTCCGAAGACTGGGCTAAGTGCTTGATTTTGTGGGGTGGCTGATGGGGCTCGAACCCACGACAACAGGAATCACAATCCTGGACTCTACCAACTGAGCTACAGCCACCACAAAAACGGATGTTCTTTGATTTTTACGAGTTGCTTGGCGCACCCGACAGGAATCGAACCTGTAACCTACGACTTAGAAGGTCGTTGCTCTATCCGGTTGAGCTACGGGAGCTCTACAAACGTTGCTAAGTTTCTGGTCGGGGCGGTGGGATTCGAACTCACGACCACCTGGTCCCAAACCAGGTGCGCTACCGGGCTGCGCTACGCCCCGACTAGAGAGGCCGAACTATACGGATGCTCGGCTTGTCCGTCAAGCCCCTTTTGAAAAAATAACGGTAAAAAGTGCAAAAAATGTCGATCAATGCGAAAATCACGTTTTTGCCACTATTGCCGGAGTTTTCCCGATGACAGCCCAGATCCTTGATGGTAAAGCCATTTCCCAAGAAATTGTGCGTGAGGTGCGTGCCAAAGTTGATGCGCGGGTTGCTTCCGGCAAGCGTGCGCCAGCTCTGGCGGTGATTCTGGTCGGTAGCGATCCGGCCTCGCAGGTGTATGTGGGTAATAAAAAACGCCAGTGCGAAAACGCTGGTATCACTTCGTTGGCCTACGATTTGCCAGCAGAAACCAGCGAAGAAGAAGTACTGAAGCTGGTCGCTGAACTGAACCAGAACGACGATGTTGATGGCATCTTGGTGCAGCTGCCATTGCCTAAGCATATCGACGCCGACAAGGTGATCGAGCTGATCGACCCGATCAAAGATGTGGATGGTTTTCACCCATACAACATTGGCCGTCTGACCTTGAAAATGCCTTTGCTGCGTCCATGCACGCCGCGGGGTGTAATGACTTTGCTGGAAAAAACCGGCATTGATTTGGTCGGTAAAGACGCCGTTGTGATCGGCGCATCCAATATCGTGGGTCGCCCGCAAGCACTTGAATTATTGCTCGCGCGTGCAACGGTCACTGTTTGCCACAGTAAAACCAAAGATCTGGCCGCGAAAGTAGCTGGCGCAGATGTGGTGGTGGCTGGCGTGGGTATCCCTAATTTTGTCAAAGGCGAATGGATCAAGCCGGGCGCTGTGGTGATCGACGTGGGTATCAATCGCTTGGAAAGTGGCAAGCTGTGCGGCGACGTGGAGTTTGATGCCGCCAAAGAGCGCGCAAGCTGGATTACGCCAGTGCCGGGCGGCGTGGGTCTGATGACTGTCGCGACATTGATGCAGAACACTTACGACGCCTGCGTGAACCGCAAAGGCTAATTCATTGCGGGCGTGCTCAAGTCGACATGCCCAACAAATTGATCTTTGAGCTAGGCTCAACGCAATACTGAAGGCATAAAAATGGCATATCAACTCGCAAAACCCCTGTTATTCATGATGGAAGCCGAGCGCGCGCATCATGCCGCGTTTAAAGGTTTGGGCTTACTCAATAGCATGGGCTTTTTGCGCTCACTGACGCCAACGGTTCCCAATAACCCGGTGACGGTGATGGGTATCGAATTTGCTAATCCGGTGGGTCTAGCGGCGGGGTTAGATAAAAACGGCGATTACATTGATGTGCTGGCCGAGCTAGGGTTTGGTTTTCTGGAAATAGGTACGGTGACACCACGCCCACAGCCGGGTAATCCAAAACCGCGTCTTTTCCGTTTGCCAGAAGCGCGCGGCATTATTAACCGCATGGGCTTCAATAATGGCGGCGTTGATAATCTGCTAGAAAATGTAGCTAATGCCCAGTATCGCGGTGTACTCGGCATTAATATTGGCAAGAACGCCGATACCCCCATTGAAAAGGCTGCAGAGGATTATCTGATCGGCCTGCGTAAAGTGTATGCGGCGGCCAGTTATGTCACGGTGAATATCTCTAGCCCAAATACCAAAAACCTGCGCCAATTGCAGCAGGGCGATGAATTGGGCGATTTGCTCAAGCAGCTAAAATCCGAGCAAGAAAAGCTGGCTGAGCAGCATGGTCGCTATGTCCCGGTCGCGGTCAAAATCGCTCCTGATCTCGACAGCAACCAGATTCAGGAGATTGGTCGTCTGCTAATTGAAAACCGCATTGACGGCGTGATTGCTACTAACACCACCTTGTCGCGTACTGGCGTTGAAAACCTGCATCATGGTCAAGAAACCGGCGGTTTGTCGGGTGAACCTGTGCGCGCTAAATCGACGTCGGTGATACGCGAATTGGCGCAAGTGCTCGATGGCGCACTGCCGATTATTGGCGTGGGCGGCATTATGAGTGGCGAGGATGCGGTAGAAAAAATCCGCGCCGGTGCTGCTTTGGTGCAGGTTTACAGCGGCTTGATTTACGAAGGCCCGCATCTGGTGAGTGATTGCGCCGATGCGATTGCAGCACTGCATGCGAACCGCTAAGCCTTTTTGCAGGAGCAGTGGCGCTTCGGCGCACAAGATGACAGGTTTATATCTTTTGCGCCTTTTTAAATAAGCTTTATTCATTTATTGGATAGATGCTTGAATGTTATATTGTTTTTTTGATGAAGCTCGGGTTGCAATGTCATTTGCCTTGGTACAATGCCGAGCCACTGGCGTGTGGCATGCGCATGCTGTGGTCGCTACGCAATCAACTTCAATCTCCTTGGTGAGTTAAGACGTATGGATTTTAGTCATTACCTACTGCTGCTAGTCGGGGCGGTATTGGTCAATAACGTAGTGCTGGTGCGGATTCTGGGCCTATGCCCCTTTATGGGCGTCTCCAAAAAACTGGAAGCCTCTATCGGGATGGGCTTGGCAACAGCATTTGTGCTGACACTGGCATCTGGCACCTCATGGATGATTGATCAGCTATTGATTGTCTGGCATCTGGAATATCTACGTACGTTAGCGTTTATTGTGGTGATTGCTGCGATTGTGCAATTTACCGAGATGTTTATTCATAAATCCAGCCCGGTGCTGTATCAGGCGCTGGGGATTTATTTGCCGCTGATTACCACCAATTGCGCCGTGCTCGGTGTACCACTGATTAATTCAACGACGCGGCATAATTTGCTGGAATCTTTGGTATTTGGTTTTGGCTCGGCGATTGGTTTTTCGCTGATTCTGATTTTATTTGCCGCGATGCGTGAACGGATGGAAGGCGCCGATATTCCACAGGCGTTTAAAGGCACGCCTGCGGCCTTTATCACCGCCGGCCTAATGAGTCTGGCGTTTATGGGTTTTGCAGGGTTGGTGAAATGAGTTTCTTGCTTGCACTGGCCGTGATGGCTGGTTTAGCGCTGTTATTGGGCGCAATTCTGGGTTTTGCCGCGATCAAATACAAGGTTGATGAAGACCCCCTAGTGGATAAAATCGATGCCATCCTGCCGCAGACTCAATGCGGTCAATGTGGTTTTCCGGGCTGTAAACCCTACGCCACCGCCATTGCCAACGAAGAAGCCGAAATCAATAAATGCCCGCCTGGCGGCGAGGATGGCATCCGCAAGTTAGCCGATTTGCTGGGTAAAGATTTCGTTCCGTTTGATGACGGCGGCGGCGCGGCTGAAAAACCGCGCTCAGTGGCGATTATTCGTGAAGATACCTGCATCGGCTGTACTTTATGCATTCAAGCCTGCCCGGTGGATGCGATTGTTGGTGCGGCTAAGCATCTGCATACGGTCATTGAGTCAGAGTGTACGGGCTGTGAATTATGCTTGGCGCCTTGTCCGGTGGATTGCATCGACATGGTGGCGGTGGGTGAGAATGTGAACAACTGGAAATGGCGTTACCCCGTAATCCAGCTCAAACAAGTGAAGGCGGGGGCATAAGCGATGGAAAGTATCCGCGAAATTTTCCCATTCCACGGTGGCGTGCATCCGCCGGAAATGAAAGAGCTGTCCAACCGCACGCCGATTGTGAATGGCCCATTGCCAAAGCGCTTGGTGATTCCATTGCAGCAAAGTATTGGGAACCCAGCAAAAGCGGTCGTAGCGGTTGGCGATCTGGTGCTCAAAGGCCAGACGATTGCAGTCGATGATGGCAATTTATCAGTGGCCGTGCATGCGCCTACGTCAGGTAAAGTTGTCGCGATTGATGCGCAGCAAGTGGCGCACCCATCTGGTTTGGCCGAATGGTGTATCACCATCGAAACCGATGGCCGCGATGAGTGGATTGCCCGCGACAAATTCGATTGGCAAGGCGCGCTGGCGCGGGGTGATGGCAAAGCCATTCGCGATTATCTGCAAGATATGGGCGTGGTCGGTTTGGGCGGTGCGGTGTTCCCGTCGCATTTAAAGCTGGCAGGCCGTGAAGCGCTTGAAACGCTGATTATCAATGGCGCCGAGTGCGAGCCGTATATCACCTGTGACGATCGATTAATGCGTGAACGCGCGATTGAGATCGTGGCTGGCATTTCGATTGTCCGCAAATTGCTCAATGCCAAAGAAGTCTTAATCGGTATTGAAGACAATAAAATGGAAGCCGTCGCCGCGCTGCGCGAGGCGCTTAGTAACTGCGGCTTTGCCGCCGAAGTGGTGGTAGTGCCAACGCTATACCCGTCGGGTGGCGCCAAGCAATTGATTAAATTGCTAACCAATAAAGAAGTGCCGAGCGGCGTGCGCTCCACCGATATGGGCGTGCAGTGCTTTAACGTGGCGACCATCTACACCATTTATGCCGCGCTAGAACTCGCCGAGCCAGTGATTTCCCGCGTCGTGACTTTGACGGGGGCAGTGAGCAAGGCCGGTAATGTCGATGCGCTGATTGGTACGCCCATCGACGATTTGCTCGTCTTCGCTGGAGTGCAGACCTCGCCAAATTGCATTTATGGCGGCCCGATGATGGGCTTTACCTTGCCGTCCACTAAGGTGGGCCTCACCAAGGCGGGTAACTGCATCATTGCGATGGACGAGCAGCATTTCCCAGAAAAAGCGCGCGAAATGCCATGTATCCGTTGTGGCGAATGTGCGGTGGCCTGCCCGCAAGAATTGCAACCGATGGATTTGTATTGGTTCTCGCGCTCTAAAAACTTTGGCAAGGCGCAAGAGTGGAATCTGTTTGACTGCATCGAATGTGGCGCGTGTGCTTATGTTTGCCCATCGAGCATTCAATTGGTCGATTATTATCGTTTCGCCAAATCCGAAATCTGGGATGCCGAGCGTGCCAAAAAATCAGCCGATCTAGCGCGTGAACGCCACGAATTTAAGCAATTCCGTGAAGAGCGCGAAAAAGAAGAAAAAGCAGCTCGACTAGCTGCAAAAGCCGCACCAAAACCGGCCGCTGCAGCAACGGCTGCTAGCTCGTCAGATGAGGCGAGCGCAGACGACAAAGCGGCCAAGATCAAAGCGGCAATGGAACGCGCGGCTGCCAAAAAAGCCGCAGAGGGCGCGGCGGCGGCACCTCCGGCATCACCAAATTCAGAAGCAAAAATCCCGAATTTTGTCAGCCCAGAAAAGGCCGCCAAAATCAAAGAAAGTATGGAAAAACGCGCCGCTGAAAAAGCCGCACTGGAAGCGCTAACGCCAGAAGAGCGCGCCGCGCGCGACGCAGAGCGAGCCGCCAAAATCGAAGCAGCCAAAGCGGCGGCGGCTGCCAAAAAAGCAGCGGCTGAGCATACTGGGGTAGAAAATGCGGCTGAAGCTCAGGCTCTACCTGAGTTGGCGGGTGATACCCCAGTAGCTGAAAAGCCAGCAATTGATCCAGACAAAGCAGCCAAGATTCGCGCAGCGATGGCTGCGGCGGCAGCCAAAAAGGCGGCCAAAGAAGGCGGGGCACCAGCTGCGACAGCAGAAGAGCCTGTCGAGCCAGCGCTTGTAGAAGCCGCTACCGAGGCTGAAAAACCAGCCATTGATCCGGAAAAAGCGGCGAAAATTCGCGCTGCAATGGCGGCTGCGGCGGCTAAAAAGGCAGCTAAAGAAGGTGGCGTGTCCACTGTGGTCGGCGAAGTGCTAGTCGAGCCAGCAGTTTCAGAGCTAGCTGCTGAGGTAGCAAAACCAGCAATTGATCCAGAAAAAGCTGCCAAAATCCGCGAAGCAATGGCGGCGGCTGCAGCGAAAAAGGCCGCGAAACAAGCGGCGCAAGATGAGGATAAGGCATGATTCGTACATCGCCGCATTTTGTAAAACCAACGCCACTGCAAGTGGTGATGTTGAAAGTGGCCGGCGCGCTGTTGCCCGGCATTGCTGTGTATTGTTATGTATTTGGCGCGGGCATTTTGCTGCAATTGCTATTGGCGACGATCACTGCGCTGGCTACCGAAGCGGCCTGCCTGAAATTGCGCAATTATCCGATTAAGCCATTTATCACCGATGGTTCGGCGATTGTGACCGCCTGGTTGCTGGCCTTGTCATTACCGCCATTATCGGCCTGGTGGATGATTGTACTGGCCACGGTAATTGCGATTGGTTTGGCGAAACATTTATATGGTGGGCTAGGGCAAAATCCATTCAACCCAGCGATGATTGGCTTTGCCGTGATGATTGTTTCGTTCCCGGCGCAGATGGGACGCTGGAATGCCCCATTGGCATTGCCCAATGCTGATCTAACTACCTGGCAGCAGTTTGGGTATATCTTTACGGGCCAGTTACCACCTGGCTTAACGTTCGATACCCTGGCATCTGCTACGCCGCTCGATGCAGTAAAAACCGCACTGATGCAATCGCACGCAATGAGCGATATTTTTGGCGGTGCAATTTTTCAGGCCGGATTTTTGCCCAGTGAAATGGGCTGGATTGCGGCGGCGTATTTAGTGGGTGGCTTGTTTTTGCTTCAGCAACGCGTGATTCAATGGCAGCTACCGGTGGCGTTTCTGGCTGCGCTCGCTGCGTTCTCAAGTGTTTTTTATCTGCTTGATCCGGCGCATTACACCAGCCCCGTATTCCATCTGTTTAGCGGCGCAGCGATGCTGGGTGCGTTTTTTATTGCGACAGACCCTGTGACTGCACCGACGACTCCGCGTGGGCGCTTGATCTATGCTGGCTTGATCGGCTTACTCACTTGGTTGATTCGCACTTATGGCGGCTATCCGGATGGGGTGGCGTTTGCTGTGATTATTATGAATATCGCCTCGCCATTTATCGATCAATACACGCAGCCTGCCGTTTTTGGTCGCAAGGCCAATAACAATGGCAGCAGTAAAGGGGCTACGGCGGCACAGGGGAAAAAAGCATGAAAACCATGATGCAAAATGGTGTGCGTGGTGCCGTAACATTATTTGTGTTTGCGATTGTGTTTACTGCCTTGATGGCTGGAACCTATGCGTTAACCAAGGACATTGTGCTGGGGAATGAGAAAGCGGCCAAAGTGGCGCTGATTGCTCAGGTATTGCCCGCTGGCAGTTTTGATAATGATATTTTGCAAGACGCTGTTCCGCAGGATGCTGCGGCACAAAAACAGCTGAATTCAGACGCTGATGCGCAAATTTATCGTGCTAAAAAGGGTGCAGATACCATCGCGGTGGTGGTTGAAACGATTGCACCGGATGGTTATTCGGGCAAGATTAAATTGCTGGTCGGCGTGGCCAAAGATGGTCAGGTATTGGGTGTTCGGGTTGTGGCACACAAAGAAACACCCGGCTTGGGCGATTATATTGATGTTGCAAAATCTGACTGGATCAAGAAGTTTGATGGTAAATCACTTACCGCCCCCCAAGCAGAACAATGGAAAGTCAAAAAAGACGGCGGCGAGTTTGATTACACCGCTGGTGCGACGATTAGCCCGCGCGCAGTGGTGAAAGCGGTTAAAAATACGCTGGATTTTGTCGTAGCGCAGCAGATGTCGCTGTTTGGAGCAAACTAAGATGATGACTTGGACGCAAGCCAAAGAAATTATTTACAACAGTATCTGGAAGCAGAACCAAGGTGTTGTTGCTATCCTCGGGATGTGCCCGGTGCTCGTGATGTCGAGCAATATTATTAATGGTGTTTCGCTAGGTTTGGCGACCAGTGTGGTGATGCTTATTTCGGGGGCGGCGATTGCAGCGATTCGTGAGTTTGTGCCCAATGAGCTGCGCGCGCCGATTTTTATTCTGATCATTGCCGCCTTGGTGACGATGGTAGATCTATTGATGAATTCCTACGTCCACGATTTATATCTGGTGCTGGGGATTTTTATCCCCCTGATTACCACCAACTGTATTGTACTGGCCCGCGCAGAGGCATTTGCCTCCAAAAATACGGTGAGCCATTCAGCCTTAGATGGTTTCTTTATGGGGCTGGGTTTGACCTTGGTTTTGGCCATCTTAGGCGCTATTCGTGAGTTGATTGGTAAGGGCACTTTGCTCTCTGGTATTGATCTGGTGTTTGGCCCAGGGGCTAAAGCGTGGGTTATTCATGTCATTCCCGCCGAGTACAATTACCAATTCTTGCTGGCGATTTTGCCGCCTGGCGCGTTCATCGGCTTGGGCTTCCTGATTGCGGGCAAAATGGCGCTGGATCGTCGTGCAGAAGCGAAAGCGAAGGCCGCCGCCAAGCAAATCAGCGCGCAGCAGCAGCCAGCCTAATTGCGCTGAGCCGTTCAACCATTACTCTGATTTAAACGCAACTTACTGCTTTTAAAAGTAAATTGCTGTGCCTATAGTTGGGAAATGCGCCATAACATTTCCCGCTTGCGGCATTTTTATTTACTGTTTGTGCTGGTGTTCAGCTATGTCTGTGCACAAGCACAAGAGCTGCTGCACGTTCGTTTTGCGCCCGAAAAGGATTATGGCCCTTTCATTTATCAGGATGAGTCTGGGCAAATTAAAGGCTTGTCGTGGGATATTTTGCAGGAGATTGCGCCTGCTGCAAGGCTGCAAATAGAGACGCAAGCTCCAGCTTCCTTGGCCTATATTCTTGAGCAAGCGAAGCTAGGCAAGGTCGAGCTGATTTCCTCCTTGCGTCCAACCCCTGAGCGTGCGCTCTACCTTGGCTTTACCCAGCCATATGTCGCAATTCCTGCAGTATTAATCCGTCGCCTTGACTCACCAACCGCCACATTGCAAACACTGACTGGGGCGCGAGTCGCTGTGGGTAAGGGCTATGCCGTCGAGCATTTTGTGCGCGAAAAATACCCCGGAATTAATTGGGTTTTGGTCGCAGATGATCGAGAAGCTTTGCTCCTCATGGCTCAGAACAAAGTTGCTGCGATGGTGGCTGATATTGCCAGTACCATTTTTATCGCCCGCCGCGAGCAATATCAGAACTGGCGGGTAGAGCAAAATATTGGTTTTGAATACCAGCTCAGTTTTGCCTATCCCAAAACGCAAACTGAGTTGGGGCGTCGGCTAGAGCTGGCTTTATCACGCTTGCCGGTTCAGCGCCGTGAGGCGATTTTGGCGCGCTGGTTAGATACGAAAAGTATCGAGAATGCTGCGCCAGCCAGAACCTGGCTACAGTGGGGGGCATTGCTTGCTTTATTGATTGCGGCCCTTATCGGTGGCTGGGAGTGGCAACGTCAGCGAGGTCGCCATGGCTAAAAGCTGGCTTGCACGCGTCGGCCCTGATCTGAGCTTGGCGATCCGTATTGCCACGGTGTATTTCTTTTTTGCCATTATTTCCATTGAATTATTCCGCCTCGGTAATGGCATTGCAGTGATATGGTTTGCGAATGCGATTGGGGTGGCCGCTCTGAGCCGCTTGCCATTTCAACGCTGGGCTTGCCCATTGGTGATGCTGGCGCTCAGTATTATTCTTGCAAACTGGCTTATGGGTAGCTCGGTGGCCAGCGCCCTGTTTTTCCTGCCCGGTAATTTGGTTGAAGTGACTCTGGGGGCCTATCTGGTTAGGCAGCAGCGTCGAGATGCAGGTTATTTTTATAATCAGTTCAGTATGCTCAAGCTGATTTGGTTAGGGGTCTTGCTGCCGGTAATGGCCGGAGCCTTTGTTTCGGCTATGCTATCGTCACTGGACGGCCGCATGCCTGTGCTTAATGTAGTCATGCATTGGCTGGAGGGGAGTGCCATTGGCGGGGTCAGCGTGTTGCCCGCTGCTTACTGGGTAAGTGTGCATGGCTTGGCCGGCTTAAAGCGACAGCTCACGCAGGCATATTTACCAGCTCTATTGATTGTGGCATTGGCAGTGGCAACCCTGGTGCCATTATTACTGCCATTTCCATTTATCTACATGAGTATTCCACTGTTTTATATCGCATATCACAGTGGTGTTGCTGGCACAGTACTGGCCAATTTACTGGTGGCCGTGAATATTTGTATATTGATCAGTTTGGGCTATTTGCTACCACCCCCAACTATTTATAGCTGGGGTTACACATTGTTCTATTTACCCATCATGGCGACGTTGATCCCACCCTTAATGCTCGCGATTGCCATGGACATGGGGCGTTCTGCTGCACAGGCTTTGCATCAAAGTGAGCGCAGATATCGATCGCTTTATCAGCACACTCCAGCCATGTTGTATTCGTGCGACCTGGAGGGGCGGATACTAACGGTGAACGAGGTCTGGCTTAAGGCGATGGGTTTTTCCCAAAATGAGGTGCTAGGCGAGATGGCGGATAAATTTATGAGCCACGAATCAGCCCAGCAATTTGTTAATCAAATTATTCCGCAGCTGCTGCAGTATGGTGCGTGTCAAAACATTCGCCAGCAACTCATTAATAAACAAGGTTCTGCCGTGGATGTGCTGATGACCGCGGCACAGGAAATGGACGAAGCTGGGCGCACCGGGCGTTTATTGATGGTTTTACTCGATATTAGTGATAAGGTTCGGGCCCAGCATCTGGCGTATCATGATGCCCTCACACAGCTACCTAATCGTTTGCTTTTTACCGATCGACTTGAACAGGCGTGCCAGAATAATAGCCGCACCGAAGGCAAATTTGCTGTGGTCTTTCTCGATTTAGACCATTTCAAAGAAATCAACGATAGTTTGGGGCATGAAATAGGTGATTTATTGCTGATTGAAGTCGCACAAAGATTAGAAGGGGCGGTACGCAGTAGCGATACCATCAGCCGGCTGGGGGGCGATGAGTTTGTCATGTTGCTAGGGGGCTTATGCCCGGGCGAAGAAGCTGATCAAATGGCTGAAAAAATACGCTCGGTCATTGCTAGCCCCTACCTGCTTAATGGATATCCTGTGCATATTTCTGCCAGTATTGGGTTAGCGTACTTTCCGCGCGACGGATTGGACGGGCACGCTCTGATGCGTGCTGCTGATGAAGCCATGTATTGCTCAAAGCGGGCAGGGCGAAATTGTTTTATGAACAGTCATTGCTAAAGCAAGCAAATACACGAAGTTTGGCTTAATGCACTGTGAGGCTTTTGAGCCATGGCACGCTAGACTGTTAAGCACTGGTGCATTCTGCCAAGCTTATAGGATTCAAGATGGTATGGTTGCCCACCGATGCTCTAGTTCGAGTCTCGTGTTGGCACTAGCTTATATGAGATATGGTCAGGCTTGCTGGACAGAATCGGATGTTCTGGATACAAAAAACCCCGCAAACCTAGGTTTTACGGGGCTTATCGGACTTCTTTGGATCCCCTTGAAAAGGGGTGGTGCGCAACACGTGCAACGAGGATCGGCTTAGATAAAGGCTTTGCTCGTTTTTCGGGACTCTGTAGGGACGCGGCAAAACAAAAACGGGACAGTGCTTATTTTGTCCTTAATTCGAGTCTCTGTTCGAGACCGTTTTTTATCCCATGTTGGCAAAGACCTTGATAACGTCTTGCGGTGCTCTGCCAGTCATCACTAGAAATTTCCTCCAGATCCCATAGGGGATTGTTCTGTCTCCATTCTTAAACTCGCGCACTCGCCGATCGCTGCTTAGGCCTAGCAGGGCGGCTAATCTGCCGTCTGTGCCATATTCAGGAAAGTGCCGCTGAAAATGCCTGAAATATGCGCCAATAACATCGGGGTGCGGGGCTTTATAGCCTTCGTTTTCGCGTAGCAGGTGCTCGCGGCCATATAGGGTTTCGTCTATTTCAGTCTGAGGTGCAATGCTTGGAGCAGTTAAATTCTGCTGTAGGGTCTCGATTGCTTCCTGGGTGGCCAGCTCAAAGATTGTTTTTTGTTGGGCGCTGATGCTGGGTAGTTCTATTTTCATGTTTCGCTCCGTGAGTATGCCCCAGCCTTTCGGCTGGGGCTTTTGCTACGTTGGCGACAGTTCGATGCGTTGAACGTCTGAAACCCTGATATTCACCAGGCTGAGGGTTCCGGTTGCTATCTGCTGCCAGTGTCCAGTGCTGTGTATATGCTTGAACACGTAGTAGAGATAGTCCGGTAATAGCAGGTCAATTCGTTCTACCTTAATTCCGATGTGTTCTTGGTTGAACTCTCGGGTAGGTTCGCCGCATCGGCCTGCTGTCCCTCTGCGAATCAGCCAGAAGTGAGCCTCTGGAAAATTCGTCTTGATGGTTGCTAAATCTGAAAGTTTCATCTCGTTCCTCGGTGGCAACGACTAGCCCCTCAGGTCGAGTGGCTTTCTGCGTGCCACCAACAAAACGAATACTAGGCGCATTGCGCCTAGTTGTAAAGGTTTTAGTTGGGGTGAGTGAAACAGGTCACTGGTTTATTTTCGAGTACAATTAATGTCTGACTGTTTTTTTCGATGGGGCTGATATGTCTGGTGGTGTCGATTTGGAGCCGTTGCAAACTTGGAATGAGCTTAATCGTAAAAATACAGAGGATGATGTAATTAAATCCATGTATGAGGCCTGCGCTAAATCGAGTGAGCCTGTGGATTTATTTGTTACATGGTTATTGGTAGGGTCTGCTGCTGTTGGGTCTTTTTGGGTGGTTAATTCCGATAAGCTGGTTCCATATATTGGGAAAACCGGCTTTATGTGGTGCGGATTGTTTTTGTGTGTTTCATGTTTCTTTGGTCTTTTGTCGAAAATGTATGCTTTGCAAATAAAGGTTAGGACAGAAATAATCTCAGCATTAAATGCTGTAATGCAGGGGCGATTGGATTTGCATGATCAGCAAGAGCAAAAGATATTAGAGGCTGCTCGGCTTCATGGTGTAGAGCTGGAAACAGAAATTCGAGTTGAAAGAATTTTTTCTGTTTTTTTGAGTCCTCTTCCTGCATGGTTGCGAAACAGGGAGATACGGAAAGCTGCAAAAAATGGATTGGAGCCGCATGCGGGGCATCGGCCTTTATTGCGTTTTCTGGCATTTCAAAGTTTCTATTTGTCTTTGCAGTCGCTTGGGTTTTTTGGTTTTCTTTGTGCTGGATTTATTTTCGTTGTCGCCCATTAATTAGGTGCGATATTTGGGTTTGTATTGGGTTGTGCAATTAAAACTGCGCCTGCGCCCCGATCACTTTGAGGGTTGGCGGCAGGAAAAACCCGTCTTTGGTTATCTCGGCGGGTTTGTCTTTGACGATCTGCCATGCGGATCCGCAAGCGGGGCATTGGTAATGCCGGGGCGGTAAGTCGCCCATCATGGTTTGGGTGAAGCTATCGTGCGGGCCTGTGTGGCCGCATTTGCAAGTGATGCCAAACATGATTCCCCTCGATCTTTAGTTGGCTAGGCTGACTGACTCTAAAAGCTTTTCGATCTTAAAAAACGCAAGTCTGCTCAAGTGCTGCTGGAATGGGTTGCCCTGCCGCCAGTATTGATATTGTTTGATTTCGCTCTTGAGTGTTTCCCAGGTGGTCGCGTGTTTGGCGGCGATTTGGGCTTGGCTTATCTCTTCCTCAAATAAGTCGCGCATAGATCCTCTGCTTGTTAAAAGTCTAATGTGAGCTGCCCTTTGGCGGGGGTGGTATTGAGTGAGGTGGCGTAGGTTTTTCGCCTTGCTGCAGCCCAGCTCATTAGCGTCCAATACCATTTTGCGTGCTGTGGTTGTTTGATGCGGATGTGTCTGGCTTGTGCGAGATACACCCGTGCCATGTGTGCGTGGTCATTCATTCGGCTTGGCCAGCGGCGTGTTTCACTGTCGCATCGGTTTTTGTCCAGGCGCGCCAAGCGCCGATTGAGCAGCTGTTTCCGTCATAGAACACGCGGGTGGTGGTGCCGTTGCTGTTTTTCTCGATGGCGGTCACGGTGCGAGTGCTGCCCCAGCGCAAGACAATATCGCCTGGTATAGGGTTTCGTTTTGGGTCGCGCATTATGGTGTTACTCGCTTGAATTCAATCACCCAAACCCAGGGGTCTGAGTCCCAGTTATCCTGGCTGTATGTTGATTTCCATAGATCGGCAAACCATTGCCTAGGGTCTGTTTCGTTGGCGATGTTTGGGAATGGGCAGCCTTCTTGCATGCAGTCGCCGCGTGAAATTGCGTGCAGGCGCTCGACACGCACATTGGTGATTTCTAGAGTGATGCGGCTGGCTTCGCGTGGCATGTGAATGGATGGCTTCCAAGCTGATCGTGGCTCGCCGTCGCCATCGTCATCGCCAGCCCATTCCATGCCGCCATCTGCTGCATAAATAACGTGGCCGGTGTAATAGCCTCGGCCAAATTTGAGCTGGTTGATTTTTAGGGCTGGGCGGTCTGGAGTCCAGTCAATCATTTCGCCATCGTCGCCAAATGCATGGCTGATAACTCCCCATGTTTCGCGTACCCAAAGGCGATCGCCTGTATCACCCAAAGGGCAAGCGTCACCTGCTAATCCATTCCAGCCGCCAGCCTTGTTTTGCAATTCATCTTCGACATGAAGCATGGTCTGAAATTTATTGCTCGGCCACCAATGGCCGGGTCGTGGGTAGTCGGGAGGGCATTCGGTCGGCTGTGGTTTCATCGCCCGCCGCGTCTGCGTCTTGCTGCCATTAAGCACGGCGCGGACCATTTCGGCGTTCATTAGAATTTGGTGTTCTTTCATTGTGCGGCCTGATTGATTTGGGTTGATGGGAAAGTCTGCTAATGTATTGCGGTCTGATCGCCGTACAGAGATAGGCTGTATGGGGTGTCGCTTGCTGCGACCGGCTTGCCCTTCACGAATAAGACGTGGACTGGTGCTTGGTTGGTGGCCTCTTGGCTTTCTTTGATAGCTTCGTCGCTTAGCTCGGTAACATGGTCGTCAATCAGTGAGATTGCGACGCTTGGGTAAGTGAGCGGCTTGGTGCATTTGCCACCCGTAGCGTGGTCGTAAACGATAGCCGCATAGTTCAAAACATTGCCGTAGTCGCACAGCTCGCGCTTGATCTGCTCGATGTTGAGTGATCCGTCTGGATTGCTCACGATGTCGCGCCAGAATTCCCAAGACTCTTCAATGGTTAAAACGTCGTCCCGATGTGGGAGTGGTGAGCACTTGCGGGGTTTTAATGCCAGGCATTCGGCAGCGAGTTCGCGGATGATCCGTGCGGCCTGGATGTCGCCTTCTTTCTCAAGACGATCAGCGCATAGTGCTGGGTCTAATTGCGTGGTGTTTGGCATTATTTTTCTTCTTCCTTGTAGTAGGTCGGCACTCTGAGTGTTGGTGTAGTGTTGAGCTTGGTTAGTGGGTGGGTTTTGCTTTTTTCGGCGATGCCCTTTTCGATTGCGACGCGGGTGCCTTCATTCCAGATGATGGCTAGCGTCCAGCCGATGGCGGTGATCCACCAGCCGAAATACACTAGCGGCGCGAGGATGATGGCGTTGATTGTGAGTGCAGCTATTGGTGGTATTGGTGACTGGTCGTTGGCGTCAATCGCTTGCTGGCGCACGTCGTCACGGATGCTAAGTAGGCTGATGATGATGCTTAGCCAGAGCAGAAATAGGGCTGTGTTCTCGCAGCCTTGCTGGCCTTTGAATGTGGCCAATAGGATTAGGGTGAATAAGAGTATTTTGTAGAAAACGTGCTTGATGATTTTCATGGTGCTAGCCTTGGGTGATGGTGTATTGCTTGGCGAGTTCGATAGATGCGTCAATTTGGTCTGCTGCCGCGCGAAGTGCATAAGCTTTCTTGTTCTCGTTAGCTTCAATTGAGTCCTGCGGTCTGTTTTGCATGCGAGTCCAAAAAGTGATGCTCTCGGTTGTTCTGCGCAGATGGTTTGCGTAAGAGTCTTTGCCGCTTTGGATGTGGCTTGGGCGCTGGCTGGTGCCAAAAATGGCCTGTGCTGGCCGGATGATTTCGCTGCGGTTGGTATGCATGGTTTTCCCCTTATTTTGTGCGCGGCATGAGTAGGCCTTCGCCGCCATCAAAGGTGAATTTGGCGGCGGGTAGGTCGTAACTGGGTTTGTCTGATAGTTGTGTTATTCCAGTGGCAAATAGGACGTTCGGCAGCGCTTGTATCAGCTCGATATAGTCGGCTGAAAAGCATTGGCCTTCGATGTATACAGGGTCGCGCTCTTCAGTTTCGATGCCATCGTTGCAGCAGTAGCATGGCGCTGTGTCATCGGTTTCTGGTTCATCTTTGGGGTGGGGAACTCGCCCAGTTCGGTTGCATACGGTGCATTCTCGAACGTGGCCGTGTGAGGTATAGAGATCGCCTTCGCCTTCGCAGTGCTGGCATTCTTTGGTTTTGAGTTCGCCTTTGCAGCAAGTGCAGGTGTGGGTTACTTTGGGCGGTAAATTGAACTCAGGTAGTGGGTTAGCTGGGTTAAATTGATTTTCTTTGAGCCATTTGCTGAGTCGAGCAGCTGCGGTTTTTTCGTTTTTGCCTTCCCCGATGCGGGGTTGGCCGTCAAATTTGTGGACCACAATTGCGATATGGCCATTGGTTGCAAATACATGGCCGTTGACTTGAAACGGCGTGCGGAAATAGGTGCGTATATCGTTTTTTGAGGCGGTGAATTGTTCGAGCTGGGCTTGGGTGATCATGGTTGATTTCCTTATTTTTTCAATGTTTTCTGACGGTGCTTGATAAATTCATCGGCTGCGCGGTAGCTGTTTCTTGCCATTGCCTCGCCGAGCGTTTCGTTTTCATTGGGCTTGATTGCGCTGCGTGGTAAGAGTTGGGTTGTGGCCATGAAATTGGCTGCAACCAAGTCGCGCAGCAAAATGAGGTAAATGCGTTTGATCCAGTTCACGATCGCTCCTTAATTCAAAGTCTTTTTGGTTTCCTGGCGGCGTTCGGCCCAGCGGCGGATGTCGGCAGGCTTCCAGCGGCGTTGGGCTTTGCTGTCGCCGCTGGTGGGGAGCAATACGGCGGCGGGGAAGTCGGGCATGCAGGCAAGGCGCTCGATGACGTGGCGGCGGCTGACGCAGAGGTAATCGGCCACGGTTTCGGCGTCCCAAAGGCGATCGTCGGGGCGCAGTGTGCGTGGCGGATTTCTCAGGGCTTCGACCATGCTTTGTAGGGTGAGCAGCATGGCATGGGCGTCGATTGGGTTTGCGTTGGTTTCTTGTTTCATGCTGCCTCCGGTGTTGCTGATTTGTTTGCGCTGGCCAGCTGCGTGCTGGCGTGTTGTTTGGCTTTTTTCTGGTCCTGATACCAGCTGGCGCGGCTTTGTTGTTGGCGGCGGGCTTGGGTCAGGGTCTTGCATAATTTGTGGTGCATTAATCGGTACGGCCAATGATGTTGGTTGATTGGCATCGGTTGCAGCGCTGTGGCATCACGGCGCCGCGCCCGATGAGTTGTTGGCAATTACGGCAATAAAATTTCAGCTCGCGCATCGGATGCCTTGCTTCTGTTTTTTCTCGATCGCGGTCTGGCAGTGGATGCAGCTACCGTACACCTGGCGGTGTGCTTCCAGATCTTCGCCGCAGTGGCGGCATTCAGTGGCAAAGCGCATGCGAGCTGCGGCGCGGGTGCGTTCGATACCTGCTTCGCGGTTGGCGTGCTCGATGTCGCTGGCGATGTCGCTGGCGAGGTCGTTTGGATCTGACATGGTGTTTCCTGTGAAAAAAAGGTTAGAGTTTTGGTTGCTGAGCTGCGCGCCAGACTTCAAGCATGTGTGCCATCCATTCAGGGCCGATGCGATCAACTGCATAAGCAATCGAGTCGTTAGGGCAGATCTCGCGCATGCGGCCTGATGCGACTGCTACATAGAGGCGTTCGCCGGTGGATAGCGTGTCTACGCGGTCGTATTCGCCGTTCCATGCTTCTTGGGCGATTTCGTCTAGGTGTTCGAGTTGTTGGCTCATGGTGTTTGTCCTTTGTTGCGGTTTACGCTGCCAGTCGCGCTTGGCTGAGGGCAGAAAAGCCTTCGATTGGCGCGGTGTTGTCGCCTTGCTTGGGGTCGCTGGCGTAGTTCAGCTGCAGCGCTACCAGAAATAGCCAGCCTTCTTTCTCGCTCAGGTTGCGATCGCAAACGGTGTTGAACAGGCGAATGGCTTTGCCCATGTTTTGCGGTGGCAAGATCGGCGCTGGCGTGGTTTGTGTATTTGGTACTGGCGCAAGGCTGGTGCCGGTGCGGCAATCTTCGAGTTCTTCTGCGAGCAGTTCGTTTTGCTCGGTTAGATCGAAAATCCGGTTGTTGGCCGCTTGTAGTTCAGCGGTCAGGCGCGTGATTTCGGTTTGCTGCTCGGTGCTCGATGGCACAACTGCGGGCGGTTGATTCGGGCTGATGGCCTTGGCCACGCAGCCAATGATCTGAAAGCGATTGCTCGCGCCTGGGCGAGTGGGGGCGAGTTGTTCGATCTCGGCGGCATTCAGTAGGGCATGCAACGCGCTGCCGACTTCCTTTTCATTGGCTGCTAGATCTGCTTTTTTGTAGATCTCGCTGCGGGTGAGCGGGCTGGTGGCGGTGGTGAGAATCTGCCGTATTTGCTCGGTGAGTGTCATATTCGTTACCTCAGTGCTTGATTAATAACCAGCCGATTCCGGCTGCAGTCCAAAGTACGGCGATCGCCGTGGCCACAATTAATTCTTTAAGCGTTTGCATGTGCGGGTTGCCCAATACCAGCCGGCGCGATCGTCTGATGCAGTGATGCGCCAGCCGTGGCGGGTTAAAAAGCTCAACATCGTGTAGTCGTCGCTCACATCGCGGACCAGTTGGCCGCCAGCTGGGCGGTGGTTGATGTTGGGGATTGTCGGTGTGAGTGCTTGGGCGATCATTGCAAAGCCTCGGTGCCGGTAGTGGTCAGGATGTAATCAATTGAGAAGGCGGCACGGCTCGCGACGCGGCGGGTAACTGAATCTTCTTCGAGAATGCAGATCTTGTTGGCGTGGGCAATCCATGTTTGCTTTGGGTCTGTCGGGCTGCATTGGGCGTAAAGGATTGGCGTTTCCCAGCCGTGGGATTGGATCAGCTGATTGATCTCGGTGATTTGTGCCAGGTGGCTGATTTCTGCCTTGATGGCGGGGGTGCCGGATTGGTAGCCATCGAACGAAGGCTCGGCATAAACGCCAGCGAGGCGGTTGATGTGCTCGATCAGTTGCTCTTGGGCTTCGATGGAGTCGTGGATGCTTTCCAGCTCATGCAGGGCGCGTAAATAGGCCTGCTGGGTGGCGAGTTGGGTCTGTTGGAAAAGCTGCATGATGTTCACCTCGTTTGTGTTTATGAGGCAAATATCACATATGAGTTTTTATCTGTCAAACACAAATGAGTTTATTTGTGCGGTGAGTGTGTTTTTTTGTGGTTTTTTGTGTTTAAAAAATCACGATAAGCGGTATTTTGTGGCTTTGGTGTGGCTTATTCTTGGATGTTGAGGGTGTCGCCTTCAAAGAAAAATTTGTTGTCGGCTTTGTTGAGCCAGTATTTTCGCCCGAGTTCGTCTTTGCGTGAGCTGCCGAATAGTTTGGTTAGTTTTGATTCGGCTGCGGCTGTGGCTTGGGCGATTTTGGCTTGGTTTGCCTGGTATTCCTTGCTGGCCGAGCAGTCTTGCTCGATAAATCCTTCGGGGGATTTTTTATCTATGCAGCCCTTAGTGCTTTCGTAGGGTTTGGTTAGGGTGATTTGTGTGAGGTGGCTGGTATTGCTACGTTTTTTATCGATAAAGGTTTCGATGCTGTAGGGGGTGGCTTCTAGCTGTTCAACTTGGGTGGGTTTGGATGTTGTGCAGGTGGTGTATTTTGACTTGCCAGTTTTGCAGGTGAGTGCTGCTTTTTTTAGGTCTGCTTCGGTTTTGCCTGGGAGTATGTCGTTGAGCTGAATGGCGACGGCGTTGGCGCTGAGCGCGGCGGCGATTAAGAATATGATTTTTTTCATGATTATTCAGTTGAGTTAAGGGCTTTAGAAATTTATCAGGGCGATAGGCAAAAGAAAACCCGCCGAGGCGGGTTGTTGTTTGTGTGGTGCTTAGAACTTGTTGGGTGGGGTGTGGGCTTGGCGCACGCGGCCAATTAGCTTCATTTGTCCGGCCTGCTCGCTGGTAATCAGGATGTCGCGGTGATATTCGCTATTGTCGCTCTTTACCAGTAGTGAGCCATCCATCTGGCGGATCAGGCGTTTGCAAAATAACTCGCCATTCCAGCTGAATAGATAGATTTTGTTGTTCAGGATGTCGGTGAGGCTGTGGCCATCCAGCTGCTCGACTAGTAGTCGATCGCCGTCTTTAATGGCAGGCTCCATGCTGTCGCCAGCTGCTTTGCACCAGAAAGTGCGGTCAGGTTTGAGTCCCAGTCTGATTAGCTCGTTTTTGTCGGTAAAGTATTTGTGGGAAATCACTTCAAAGGTCGGCTCGCCAGTGCCGCAGCTGGCCTTGATGTCGTAAAACGGCAGCGCTGCTGAGTTGGTGAGGTCGGCATATTCCTCAAAAGAAATTTCGCCTGCTTTGAGTGCTTCATTGGCCGCCAAGATTTTTTTTGCTTCTTCATCTTGGGGCATGAGTGCTGCGTTGCTTTGTAGGCCGGTGCCGTTGTTAAGCATTGCGCCTTTACCTTCAGCCAGCCAAAGGGCATTAACGCCAAGGGCGTCGGCTAGTTGAGGTAGGAAGGTCGCGCTTCTGTTGCGGCCAGATTCGATGTTGCCAATCGATGATTGGCTGACGCCAATACGCTTGCCCAAGTCCTCTTGGGAGAGCTTGAGTTCTTTGCGGCGTAGGCGAAGGCGGTCGGCAAGTGTGTTCATAATCTCAATTGTATTAGAAGTCACTGCCACATTGGAGTTTACAAAATAAACACAAATGAGTTATAAACGTGTCAGTTAATTCATTGGTGTTAGTTTCATGAGTCCAAATTGGCAGGGAATCGTGGCCGATTTGCTGAGTTCAGGTCTTGGTCGGTCCGAGTTGGCCGCCGCGCTTGAGTGCTCCAAGTCGATGGTCGATCAGCTCGCTCGCGGTGAACGTGGCGAGCGTTTGAGCTATGCCATCGGCTCAAAGTTGGTTTCTCTGCATTCGGTACGTTGTTCCGTTTCCTCGTCAGCCCATTCTGCATAGGGCTGGCTTTGCCCAGCTTTATTGCTGGGTTTTTTTATTCGTGGTCGATGCCACAACGGCATCTTAGTGCTGATCGCTGATTTTGTAAGCGCACAGCTGACAAGTGGGGGTGGGTGATATGTATCACATTGATCGGACAGTGAGTTTGGAAGAGGCGGCGCGGGCGGATTGCGCTTTGTGGCGTGGGGGTCAGGAATCGCTGAGTTTGTCGGTGACGGGCTCGCCGCAGACTTTGCGGCATAAGTTGACTGGCCACAATCGGGCGATTTTGGGTGTGCAGGATGCCGTGTCGCTGATGGAGCTGACGGGTGGTCGCAATTTGATTGCGGCGATGGCCAGCCAGTTGGGTGGGCTGTATGTGCCGATGCCTGCGTTTGATGCGGTGCAGGATAACGAGGATTTGATGCTGGCGTTTATGTCTACCAGCACGCAGCTGGGCGAGTTGGCGCGTAAAGCGCAGGCCGCGGTGAGTAATGATGGCGTGGTGGATATGCAGGAACGTGCGGCCTTGATTAAGTCGGCGCATGAGCTCAATGCCAAGGTAATGCATTACCTGGCGCTGCTCGATCGCGTGTATGGCGATGCCGAGGTACAGGCCGAGCTGCGGGCCGAGGCGCTGGCGGGTGAGGGTAAGCGTTAATGTCGGCGGCGAGTCTTTGGCGTGAGCGTGCGCCTGGTGTGTTTATTCATCCCAAGGGCTATCGCGTGCAGTCGTATATGGATGGGATTGTGCCGCGTTGGTCGGCGTTTCATCCGTCGCATGGTTGGATTGCTGAGGCGTTATTGAGTGCCCGCGAGGCGAAAGAGCGTTGCCGCCAGCATGCTTTGGAGGTGGGTTATGCGCGTCAAGGTTGAATCGTATGCGTGTGGTGGGCGTGAGCTGTGGGCTTATGCCTTGGTCGCTGGCCGTAAAGATTATGTGATCAGCTCGGCCAATGGTTATGCGTCGGCAGCTGCTGCGCGATCGGCGGGTGATGCGTTGCTGACTTCGCTGGCGCGTCGGGCAGCGGCGAAACAAGTTACAGGGAGGCCGGTATGAAGGTTGTAGAGGTTAATGATTGCGATTGGTATGTGGGCGAGTCGGTTGCGGCTTGCGTTGCTCAATACATAAAAGAAGTGGGCGAGGAATACGCTGATCATTGCGAGGATGCACGTGCATTGTCGGATGATGAGCTGGATGCTCTGACGTTTACGGTGGTAGATGAGAACGAAGTACCTGACGGCTCTAAGCGCACGTTCCGAGAGCAGTTGGCAATTGAGATTGCGGCTGGCGGCGATTTTCCGCGTTTGTTTGCGACGACTGAGAATTAATTTATCAGGTGGGCGTGGCTATGAAAGCATGGTTTTTGCGTTGGTGGGGTGGTGGTCCTTGGTTGCCGCCAGTGGTGCCGCCTAAGCCCTTGGGTGGTGTGGATTTGCGAGTGATGCCGGTGCTGCGTGCGTGGGTGATTCATCAGTCCGATGTGGATTGGGTGACGCTTGATCGTGGGACTGGTGAGGCGTTTATGCGGCTAGGCCGCGCTACGCCGTTGTTTGAGCCGGTGGATGGGGAGTGTGGGCGATGAGTCGTTACATGATTAATGACGCAGAGTCGGATGCGCTGGCGGGTTTGGCGCATATCCCTTTTCGCTTGTATCACGCTTTGCGCAAGCGCATGGATTTTAAGACTGGGCGCGTGGGTGAGCGGCCCAAGGTGAGCTATCAGGCCTTGCGCGAGGATTTGTATGTCGAGCCTGGGCAAGGTAAGGCGATGGCTGATTGTGGGTCGCCTTCGGTGGATGCTTTACGGCATGCGCTGAAAATGTTGGAGCGTGTGGGCTTGGTGAAGGTGATCCCTGCTGATCGCCAGTTGATTTTTTCGTTGATTTTGGCGGATGCAGAATTGGTGCGTCCGGCAGAAGTGCCCCAGATTTGCACCAGAGCTACACCAGACCAAGTACACCAGAGCGAAACCCAAGCAAATCAAGGCTTGGTGGGTAATGAGCGCCAGAGCTACACCAGAGGCGAAGCGGCAGAAGTGCCCCATACATCGGAGTACGGTGATCGGTGGATAAAACCTATTTCCATAGAATCATCATCTCTAAATGGTGACAGTAATGGCGCTGTGGATAAGTCGGGGATGATGACGACGAAGGTGTTGAAAATTACAAAAGCAGGCGATTGGGTGCCGATCATGCTTGAGCTGGGATTTGACGAAAAAACAGTCTGCAGTGATGAAGCGGCTCAGGTTTTCTATCGCTGGTTTGCTGACGGTGTGTTGCCTGACGAAGTGCGCGAGGCTCGCCGTGGTGCCGGTGCAGTGGCTAAAACGCCGATGTATTTGGCCAAGGTGGTTGAGACGCGACGGGCTGCAAATGGTGTGCGTGCTGCAGATGGCCAGCTGACGCCAGCGTTGCATTGGACGGGTTCTTGGTCGGGGATTGTGGCTCGGGGTGCTGAGCTGGGTGTGGTGCAGGCTGAGGCTGAGGAGCCTTGGGTTTTCAAAATGCGGGTTTTCGCAAAGGCAGGTGTGCCAATGCCTGCAGTTCATTGAGGGAGGTGAGGTATGGCTGTGAAAAATGCTTGGACGCGGCCTGCAGGGACTGATGGGTATATCCCTGTAAACGTGTTGTGGCAGCGGATGGCGGCACTATACGGTGCCGAGTGGCGGGCAATGTTTGCTGATGAGGCGGCAAAGCTGGCTTGGCAGGAAGAGGCTGCGGCGATGCTGTATGGTCGCGGGGTGTCGTTCAATATGATCAAGCAGGCCTTGGAGGTGTTGCGCAATCGGGTGAAGTCGGGCGATAAGCCGCCCAGTGTGACTGAGTTGGTTGAGCTGGCCATGCCGTCGATCGATGCTGAGTCGTCGTTTGCTGAGGCTAAAAAGCAAAGCGCTTTGGTGCAGCATGGGCGGGCTGAGTGGTCGGATCCGGCGGTGTATTGGGCTGCGGTGGATTTTGGTTTTTCGCGGCTGACTACGGCGCAATTTCGCGGGCGGGATAAGGCAGATTGGGTGCGGGCTTTAGCGCGTCGCTTGTCTGGCCAGTGCCCTGGTATTCCTGTGGCTGAGCCGGTGCCGGAATATCAGCGCGGTGATGTGGCGGTGGCGCGTGCGTCACTGGCGAATCTGGCAGAAATGCTGGGTAAGAAGGTCGGTAGTAAGGCGGTAATGCGGTAAAATGTAGGGCATAAAACAAAGCTTTGCGGCGCTACGGCGGATGATGAAGCTAGAGGCCTCCATGCAGAAACTTGATCAACAAGCGGGGGCAAAATGATCGATTTTATTAATGAGCGTTTGATGGACTGGGCTGATTGGGTTGGTCGTCGTGATGATTGTGGTTTGGGTTATGTGCAAAGCCAGTTGGCTCGCTTGGGCGAGGCTTCGGGTGGTGCGAAGTATGGTGGTCTGCCTGCTGGTGTGAGTGAGGCGGATTTGTTTGAGTTGCATAAGATTGTGACGTATTTGCCGTTTGAGTTACGTCAGGCGGTTTGGCAGTGCTACATGGTGCCAGGGACTGCGGCGCAACATGCGCGGTCGTGTGGTTGTCATCGGGATACGTACTATGAGCGGCTGCATAAGGCGCATGTGTTGGTGATGGAGGCGCTGCAGCTGGGCGTGGATGAGGTGCCGTTGTTGGTGATTGGCCGTGCTGCTTTGTCGGCTGATTTACGTGCTGGAAACGATGCGGCAAGAAAAAATGAAAAAAAAGTGTTGACGGCTTAGCTCCGACACTTTAGAGTGCAAACCGCTATGACTTGATAACTGCGTCTAGCGAAACAAAACCCGTCCGAGTGGCGGGTTTTTCTATTTCTAAGCCCGCCATTGTGCGGGCTTTTTTATTGGGGTTTTTATGGTTCGCGCTAAATTTTCTTGCCATAGCAAGGTGCCGAGTGGTGATGGTTTCCAAATTACGTTGGGTGCGGTGATTAACGGCAGCCCAGAAAACGAAGAGTTTTATCGCTATACGCCTGCAGGGCAAATTAGCCTTGGCTTGGTGAGTGAGGCTGCAGCGGCTCAATTTGAAGTCGGCGCTGAGTATTTTGTCGATTTCACTCCGGCACATTAATTTGTGTGGCTCGCACTAGATGGCGCGGGCCTGCGAGTGCAGTGGACAGCCATAGCATCGATCAACAATCTCTAGCCCCCGCTTGGATCGTGTTGCTGTTGGCTGTCCAGTGCGCTTGCACTGCTTGAGTTGGTCGCTTGGCCAGTCCTTCGGGGCTGGCTTTTTTTATGAATTCGATTTGAGGTGTGTATGCCGCGTGCGCCATTAAAGCCGTGTGGTCAGCCTGGCTGTGGTCGGCTGGTGACTTCGGGCAAGTGTGATGTGCATCGGCGGGAGTCGGTTCGGCAGTATGAGGCCCAGCCTGAGCGGCGTGCGGTGAAGAGTCTTTATGCGACGAAGCGCTGGCAGGATCTGCGAGTGCTTGTGCTGCGAACTAATCCGCTGTGTGTTGAGTGCCGCAAGGTTGATCGCCTAACAGCGGCTGAGCATGTGGATCACATCAAGCCTCACTGTGGTGATGAGTCGTTGTTCTTTGATTTCGACAATCTGCAGGGCTTATGCAAGCCGTGTCACTCAAGGAAAACGGCCAAAGAGGATGGCGGCTTCGGCAATCGTCGAAAGGTCGGGGTGTAAGGTTTGGTCGGTGCTGCGGGGTGGGGGGGGTAAAAAGTCTGGGTCGGACGGCTCCGTGAACGCGCTCCAGCCAAGAAAAAACTATTCCTGAAAAATCATAGGGGGGGGTCTAAATCCTCGCCATTTGCGCTGATAGCGCCTTTTTTGTTGTTTTTGCTGAATTTACGCTTTGGAGGTCGCCATGGGGCAGGAAACCCAGAAAGCGGGCGGCTCCAAGGTTGAGGTGCGCCCGCCCAAGTTTTTAGAATCTCGCAGATCTCGCACGATTTGGAAATATCTGATCGATGCGCTTGACCAGGCGAAGATGGATTACCAGTCGGCGCTGATGTCGCTGGCCTTGCTAGCCGACAAGATCGACAGCTGGCGCGATCACGCTGATGCGGTCCACGTTGCTGGCTTTCGGTATGACGAAGATGCCAACGGCGGCTCGCTGGAATCCGACGAATCGCGGGCCGAGCGCCGGGCGCGGGTCGAAGTCCTACGGGATCTGGATCAAACCGGCTTAACGGTTTTGTCGGTTGCGCAGATCCGCGTGATCGATCGCCTGTCTCGGCAGGATGATCTGTTTAGCCCGTTCGAGCTGATTGGCCAGCTGGATCAATCCAGTGCCAACTTAATGCCATTGCCCCCACCGTGGACGATGCGCCCGAAAGAAAAAAAGATATGGAAGGAATTGCTGCCGCTGCTTGAACCCAGCGGCTTTGATTTTTCTACGGCGGGTATTTCGCTAGGCCTGCTGTGTGCAGCGATCGCGGATTGGCAGGACTGCAAGGATTGGATTAGCGAAAACAAAGGCAAGGTGTTTGCCGAGGCCAAAGAATCGGGGCGCACCTACGAGGTCAGCGCCAGTTATAACCGCGCCAAGATTGCCAAACAAATACGGGACTTACTCAAGAAAAACGGGATGACGGTTTACTCATGCGCCAAGAACAAAGCAATCAGCAAGGGCAAGATCGTCAGCCCCGAGCTGGCCGAGATTCTGGGCTTCATCGGGGATCGGCCGGATTAATTCCCACGGCCTACCAGCTGCAAGGCTGGGATCAGTACGGGCTGGATGTGCTCGCGGGCACGATCAATGCCTGCCGCTATACCCGTTTGGCCGTCGAGCGGCACTTTCGTGATCTGCGCGAGGCGGGTGAGCGTGGCTTGGTGTTTAACATTGCCCACGCCCAGCATGTAATCGACTTTATCCAGAAACACTGCCGCCAGAGTAAAGGCCAGTGGGCTGGCCAGACGATCGCATTGCAGCCGTGGCAGCAATTCTGGATTGCGGTCACGTTTGGCTGGCGGCGTGTCGATGGCACGCGGCGCTTTCGTACCTGGTATGAGGAGGTCGCCCGTAAAAACGGCAAGTCCACCAAGTTATCAGGCATCGGCTTGTATCTGTTTGCGGCTGACAAAGAGCCTGGTGCCGAGGTTTATACGGCAGCGACGAAGTTAGAGCAGGCCAAGATTACCCACGCCGAGTCAGAAATGATGGTGCGGCAATCGCCAGGCCTGCGCCAGCTGATCACCAGTCATAACAACAAGCTGTTTATTGCGGGCACGTCGAATAAATACGTGCCGCTGGGGGCTGATGCCAAAACGGCGGACGGTTTGAATGTGCATGGCGCGATCGTCGATGAGCTGCACGCCCACCCGAGTCGGGAGTTATGGGATGTGCTCGATACGGCGCGGGGTGCGCGGCGCAATAGTTTGATGTGCGCGATCACTACGGCAGGGTTTAACCAGGAAGGCTCGATCTGCTTAGAGCAGCGCAAATACCTGATCGATATTTTGGAGGGTACGACGGATGACGATTCTTTTGGTGGTGTTATCTACACACTTGATGCCGAAGATGATTGGCGCGATGAACAGCATTGGGGAAAAGCTAATCCTAATCTCGGAGTTTCCGTGTTCATCGAGGAGCTGCGAGACGCTGCACGTAAGGCTGCCCAAGTTCCCGCTGCCTTGTTTAACTTTCTTACCAAGCGCCTCAACGTTTGGACGCAGCAAGTCGAAGCCTGGCTCAATCTGGATGATTGGGACAAAGGCTCGGCAGTATTTGATGAAACAACACTGCACGGGCGTGCGTGTTTTGGGGCCTTGGATCTGGCCAGCACTACGGACTTAACGGCTTGGGTACTGGTGTTTCCGCCGGTGGGTAATGATCCGAATTGGTATGTGTTGCCACGCTTCTTTGTGCCTGAGGAAAACATGCAACGGCGCGAGATTAAAGATCGGGTGCCGTATGCCGCATGGCATCGGCAGGGCTACATCATCGCCACGCCTGGCAATGTGGTCGATCAAGAGCTGATTCGGCAACAAGTGCTGCAGGATGCGCGTGATTTTGATCTGCAGGAAGTCGCCTACGACGAATGGAATGCCGCCAAGCTGGCTACTGAGCTGGCGGCGGATGATGTGGTGATGGTCAAAATCCCGCAAAACTTTCAGATGCTCACTGCGCCCACCAAGCATTTGGAGGGCTTGGTTCTGTCAGGCCGGATCCGTCACGGCGGCCATCCGGTCCTACGCTGGAATGCGGGCAATGTGGTGCTCTTAACGGATACCAATGACAACTATCGGCCTAACAAAAAGAAATCGCGGGATCGTATTGACGGCATCGTGGCAACGGTGATGGCGCTCAATCGCGCCTTGTTTGGCGAGGATGACAGCAGTGTGTATGAGCAAAGAGGGATACGCGTGATATGAGATTGTTCAATTGGTTTACGCGGGGGAGTAGTTCCCCGCCTGGCAAGCTCAAGTATGGGGGCGTCGGAGCAAATCCACTGTCGATCGCGTTTGGCGGATCGCTGGCTACGGCAAGTGGCCAAATGGTAACGGCTGATACGGCTTTGCGTGTTGCTGCGGTGTATGCATGCGTGCGGGTGCTGGCTGAGTCGGTGGCAAGTCTGCCGCTGTTTTTGTACCAGCGTACCGAGAATGGCAAGCGGCGAGCGACAGAGCATCCTTTGTACTCGGTGCTACATGATCGGCCTAATCGCTGGCAAACCAGCTTTGAATGGCGCGAGATGATGATGGCCCATGTGCTGCTGCGGGGTAATGCATACAGCCGGATCATTAGCACTGGTGGGCGTGGTGTGGCCGAGTTGGTGCCGTTGCATCCCGATCGCGTGCGGCCATTTTTGTATGAGGGTAGCGATGGTCGTGAGCATATTTGCTATCTCTATACCAAGCCATCGGGTGAGCGCGAGTATTTGCTGGCGGATGAGGTGCATCACTGGCGCGGGCTGAGTAGTGATGGATTGGTGGGTATGTCGCCTGTGGCGCTGCATTGTGAGGCGATTGGCTTAGCGATGGCGACGCAAGAGCACGGTGCGCGGTTGTTTAGCAATGGTGCTCAAGTGGGGGGGTTTGTTCGCCATCCAAAGCAGTTATCTGATGCGGCGTTTGAGCGCTTGCAAAAGTCATTGCAAGACAAGTATGCCGGTACAGAAAACGCCCACAAAACCATGATTCTCGAAGAGGGCATGGAATATACGCGCATCGGCATGACGGCGGATGAGGCGCAGTTCTTGGAGACTCGCCAATTTCAGGTCGCCGAGATCGCCCGTATTTTTCGGGTGCCTCCCCATATGATCGGGGATTTGGCCAAAGCGACTTTTAGCAATATTGAGCAGCAAAGCATTGATTTTGTCGTTCATTCGCTGCGGCCTTGGCTGGTGCGCATCGAGCAGGCGGCTAGTCGTGATCTGCTGGGTGAGTCGGAGTCGAAAAAATACTACTTCGAGTTTTTGGTAGATGGCTTGCTGCGAGGTGACTTCAAAAGCCGTGTGGAAGGCTATCGCACTGCGATCGCCTCTACCTGGATGACGCCGAATGAGGCGCGAGAGCGTGAAAACATGGACCGGATCGAAGGGTTGGATAGCCATATGATCCCGTTGAATACGATTCCGTTGGATAAATTGGATGCCTATTTGGCCAGTAAAGGCCAGATGATCGTCAATACAGATAAGGAAAAAGGTGATGCCCAGTCCTAATCAGGCGCTTTCGCAGCGTGAATGCCGTGGCTTTACGGTGGATAGCATCAAGGTTGAGCAGCGTAGCGAGGGTGTCGCGGCGCTAATTCAGGGTCATGCGGCGGTTTTTGATCAGCTCAGTGAAGATCTAGGTGGTTTTCGTGAGCGGATCGCGCCAGGTGCATTCGCCAAGACGATTCAAAAACTTGATCAGCGTGCCTTGTGGAATCACAACACTGATTATGTGTTGGGGCGACGTGGCGCGGGTACTTTGCGCTTGCGTGAAGATTCTAAGGGCTTGGCAATTGAGATTGATCCGCCAGATACGCAGTATGCCCGCGATCTCATGGTGAGCATGCAGCGGGGTGATGTCGATCAGATGTCTTTTGCGTTTGCCACGATCTCTGATCGCTGGGACAAGGTGGATGGCGAGTGGATCCGCACGTTGCTTGAGGTGGATTTGTTTGAGGTGAGTCCGGTGACGTTTCCGGCGTATTCACAAACGGATGTTTCGGCGCGGGCCTTGGATGGTTTTGCGGCAGCGCGGGCAAGTGAGCAGCCGCCCGCTGATCATGATCTGGCATTGCGCCGGATGCGGCTCGATTTGGTTGAGGCCGAGCTTTAATTTTTGGGTATCCGTATTCCGTGGTTGATAAATTTGAAGTGGTATTAAAATCTATTAATTATCAGCATAATCAATTCTGACTGCGTAACCCTGTTTTTCTAGCAATTTTCTTGACCGATTTAACAGTACAGCGTGAGCGGTTACAGGCAAACCCTGCATGTCTTGCCGAGCCTGCCACAACGCTGCATCGGTGCGATAGCGGCGCAGTTCAACAGCTTGAGGCTGGCCGTATTGCGAAGTTTTTTCTTGAGCGACTTGAAAGGCTTGCTCGGCGGCGCGGTCAAATTGTTGATCCAGTTTAATCAGCAATTCAGCTACATCAGCGGGAACGATTGAGCGACCAGCTTCCCAATATTCAACAGTGCGACGCTGTACGTTGGCTTGCTCTGCCAGCCAAGCAACGGGAATCCCAAGAGATTCCCGCAGGGTTTTGAGTTCTGCGGGGGTCATTGTTAAGCTCTTTTTTGATTGAAAAACGTAACCGCGCCTTGCCAAGAGAACACACGGCGTTCTTCACCGTAGTAACCACAATTCACAAAAACAGTGTAATCAGGATTTTGCAGCAGGAATTCAGCGTCGGCAGGAATGCGTAAAGTTTGACCTTCACGACCTTTTTTAGTCAGCGGGGAAAATTGAACTGTTTTCATGGTATTTGCTCCTTAAGCTGGCTCGCGCCAATCGCGAATCCATGTAGTAATTATATGTTCGCGATTGCGAACATGCAAGCTATTTAATCACCGTCTGTCGGTTAATGGTATTGAAAATTTTAAGCTTAACAACCACGAAATACGAATACCCTAATTTTTTAACCAGTAGTACCTTAACGAACCCCGCTTTCACAGCGGGGTTTTTCATTTGTAGCGGAGAACCCCGATGTCTAAGAAATTGAAAGAATTGCGCACCCAGCGTGGTGCGTTGGTAGCTCAGTCTCGTGGCCTGTTGGATAAGGCTGAGTCTGAAAAGCGCTCGCTTAATGCTGATGAGCAAGCCGAGTACGACAAACTGTGGGCGGCGCAGGAAGATTTGGGTCGTCAAATTAAAACCGAAGAGCGTCAGGCTGATTTAGAGCGTGAGTTGGCGTCAGGCGGCGGCTTTGATCCTGAGCAGCGTGGTGGCCGTCAGGGTAGTGATCCTGCGCCCACTTCGGTGCGTGGCACTGGTGAGTATCGCTCGGCATTTCAGACGTATCTGGCGGGCGGTTTGCGTGGTTTGGGTGAGGCGCAGTTGCGTGCCTTGAATGCCGATTCGTCGCCTAATGGTGGCTTCTTGGTGGCATCTGAGCAGTTTGCAGATATTTTGCTCAAGGGTGTGGATGACGAAGTATTTATTCGTCAGTACGCCACCAAGTTCAAGATCAATAAAGCGGCTAGCCTGGGTGTGCCGACCTTGGAAAATGATCCGGCAGATGCAGATTGGACTAGTGAAATTCAGACGGGCAACGAAGATGGTTTGATGTCGTTTGGTAAGCGTGAGCTGATGGCTAGTGCGCTGGCCAAGCGTTTGAAAGTCAGCAACAAGCTGCTCAATAACGCTGCAATGAACATCGATCAGTTGGTGGCGATGCGTCTGGCGTATAAGTTCGGCATTACGCAGGAAAAAGCATTCTTGTTGGGCTCGGGTGCAAGCCAGCCGCTGGGGGTGTTCACGCCGCACAATGCCGGTATTCCAACTTCACGCGATATTAGCAATGGTAATACCGCGACTTCGATTGGCTTTGATGGCCTGATCCGTGCTAAGTACGCCTTGAAATCGCAGCATCAGAAAAAGGCGCGTTGGTTGTTCAGTCGTGATGCGATTGGTCAGATCGCCACCTTGAAAGATACCACTGGGCAATACCTGTGGAATCCAAGCCGTAAAGAAGGTGAGCCAGATATGGTGCTCGGCCTGCCGGTGGATATGTCCGAATACGTGCCGAATACCTTTACTACGGGCAAGTACGTCGGCGTGCTGGCCAATTGGGAGCACTACTGGATCGTTGATGCGCTGGATATGCAAATTCAGGTGCTCAAAGAGCTGTATGCGGAAACAAATCAGACGGGTTATATCGGTCGCTTGGAGTGTGATGGTGCTCCAGTGCTGCCAGAAGCGTTTGCCCGTGTGAAATTGGCGTAATTTTTTGGCGCAATGGTCGCCCCTTTGGGGTGGCCTTTTTTTTGGGAAAAATCATGCAAGATATTCGCAATATTCTGGATTTTCAGCAGTCTTTGCCGCCTGCTGCACGTATCGCAACCGCGACTGGCACTGGGATTGATACCGTCAATTACAACAGCATTGCTGCTGTGTTTGAGATGGGGGCGATCACTGATGGTACGCACACGCCAGTGCTGCAAGAGTCGGACGATAACTCAACATTTACGCCCGTTGCTGCGGCGAATATGACGGGTACTTTGTCCAATATGGTGGCAAATAGTGTGCAAAAGGTAGGCTATTTGGGTGTGAAGCGTTATTTGCGTGCTTCATTCACGATTGCCGGTGCAACGACTGGCGCGGTGTCTAGCGCGGTCATCATTGGTGGTGATTGCCGCCGTCAACCAGTTTGATTGGGTGATTTATGAAAAAGGTAAAAATGTTGACAACCTTGGCCGATGCCAAGCGCGTTGCCTTTCCTGGCAGCGTGATCGAGGTTGATGAGCAGGAAGCGACTGATCTGGTCGATGGTGGCTTTGCCGAGTTGGTTGAGTCTGAGCCCGAGGTTGTCGAGGGTGATGGTGAGAAAGCGGCTGCCAAAAAAGCAGGATCTAAGTCGGCGTAAGTTGACTAATGCCGATCATGAGGTCGGCATGTGTGAGCTTATGTTTATCTGTGTGTGATGCCCGCCTAGCGCGGGCTTTTTTATGGGTAACGGTCATGATTACCGAATTATCTTCGCCAGCTGTTGAGCCGGTATCGCTGGCCAGCATGAAGCAGTATTTGCGCATCGATTACAGCGATGAGGATGTGTTTATCGGCATGCTGATCCGCGCTGCGCGGCGCACTGCTGAGCACATTACGGGGCGCGTGATTGCTGAGCGCACGTTTCGGGTGGATGAGTCGAGCTTCTTTGGTGGTGTGCTGCCAATGAGTCCGGTGTCGGCCATTGCCAGTGTGAAATATCTTGATCCAAACAAGGTGCTGCAAACCTTGTCCGGTATCGATTTTTGCCCGCATCCGGTGTCGCCGCAGTTTTTTCCGCCTGCGTCGGGTTGGCCAAGTCTGGCCACGGCATGGAATGCGGTGCAGGTGACGTGTACTGCGGGGATGAATCCGGTGCCGGAGGATATTCAAAACTGGATCATGCTGCGCGTATCGATGGCGTATGAAAACCGCGAGCCGATCAGGGATGTGCCGGTGGAAGAATTGCCGCGCACTTATGTCGATGCGCTGTTGGATCCTTATGTTGTGGTGCGGGTGTAGCTATGGGCTTAAAGCGTGGGCAGATTGGTGAGCTAAATCGCCGTATCACATTGCGTAAGCGGCAGGATGTGCCTGTCGGCGCGTTTGGCATGTCGGCTAGTTACTCGGGCGAAGTGCCGTTGTGGGCCAAGGTTGAAATCATGGCCAGCGGTAAGCCACAAGATGGCCAGCAATTGGATGATGTGGCAACGCATCGCTTTTGGGTGCGGTATCGCACGGATGTGACGGTGGATCACGAAATTGTGTACCAGGGCAAAACGCATCGCGTGATGCGGGTGACGGACTGGGAGGATCGCCGTCGCTTTACGATCGTCGAGGCGAAAGAATTGCATGGCTGATTTCAAAGTAAGCGGCTCGTTGCAGGGCTTTCGCGGCATTGATTTTGATAAGAAAGAGATCCGCAAAGGCATGCGCCATGCGGGTCAGGATGTGCGCAAGGCGGCGCGGGCGCTGATCGCCAGCAAAGTGCGCTCCAGTGCCGGTGAAAATCCTGGCAAGCAAACGGGCAAGCTGTATCGCTCGCTGGGTTACAAGGTGTCTCGATCCGGCTTTATGGCGGTGATCGAGCACAAAAAAATCGCTGGCATGAAGGATTTTTACTGGGCGTATCTGTATTACGGGGTGCGTCGCGGTGCCAAGCGCCGCAAGGATCATAAAAAACAGCAAGCCAATGGCAGCGGCTGGCGTATCGCCCCGCGCAATAACTATATCGTCGATGCGCTCGATGCGCGGCGAACTACTGTGCAGCGCACGATCGCAGATTCGGTCAAGCGGGCGCTCAAACCCAAACTCAGGTAATCCCCATGCTTTTGCTCGATGTGATCGCGGCTCTGCGAGGCCGTGTGCCGCTGTTCGCCCAGCGTGTGGGCGGTACGGCATCGATTGAGGATTTGCGCGAGTACAGTCATTTGCCTGTGCCTGCCGCGTATGTAATCCCAATGGATGAAAAGCCCGATGATAACCGCGACGCAAACGGTTATGCGCAGTCGGTCGATGTCAGCTTTGCGGTGGTGGTGTTTCTGGATAACACCAGCGATGAGGCTGGCCAGAGTGCGCTGGCCCAGCTCGATGTGATCAGGGGGCAGATTTTTAAGGCCTTGCTGGGTTGGGATCCGCCCAATCACGACGCCATTGTTTACACGGGCGGCAGTCTGGTCGATCTGGATCGCGCCCGTCTGGTGTATCAGTACGAATTTTCGTGTCCGTATGTGCTCGATCACGATGATACCTGGCTCAAGGATCGTGATGATGCGCTGCCGGTGCTCACTTCAATTCATATCAAGGTCGATTGTATCGATCCAGTTGATAAAAACCGTGCCCCAATCGGTCCTGACGGAAAGATTGAGGCGCAGCTTCGTGTGACTCTTCCTCAAACGTAGGAGCATTAAATGAAAGTAAAACCAAGTGCCGGTCTGCATGTGCCAGATCCGGAGCGGGGCGGCTTTTTGCCTCCAGAGGGTGCCGAGGTGCCTGATAACCAGTATTGGCAGCGCCGTTTGAATGATGGCGATGTGCAATTGCAAACCACTAAGGAGCCTAAGCAATGACGGTGCCTTTTAATCAAATCGCGGCGGCCTTAGTGCCGCTTTTTTATGCCGAAATGGATAACAGCGCGGCCAATGCGTTTGTGAATAATCAGCGTGCTTTGCTGATTGGCCAAAAGCTCGCTGCGGGTAGTGCTGCAGCGGGTGTGCCCATTTTGGTGGGCAACTTGGCGCAGGCCAAGGCGCTGTTTGGTGTTGGCTCAATGCTGGCGCGGATGTATGAAACCTGGCGCAAAAATGATCTGTACGGTGAGGTGTGGTGCTTGCCGATTGCCGATAACGCGGCGGGTGTGCAGCAAACCGGCACGATCACGTTCACGGGCAATGCCACGGCGGCGGGTACGCACAATATCTATATTGCTGGCCAGCGCGTGCAGGCAGCGGTAGCGGTGGGTGATACGCCAACGATTCAAGCCACTGCGTTTGCCAATGCAATCACTGCGGCGGTTGATCTGCCAGTGACCGCGACGCCTGCAGCTGGGGTGGTGACGTGGACTTGCAAGTGGAAAGGTGCAACGGGTGCCGATATTCAGGTTGGCGCCAACTATCGTGGTCAGGCTGGTGGCGAAACTACGCCTGGCGGTGTGACGGTCGCGTTTGCTGCGGGTACGGCAGGGGCGACGGATCCGTTGTTGTCCACGGTGATTTCTGCCCTGGGTGATGATGAATTCGATTGGATCGTGCATCCCTATACCGATAGCGCCAATCTGGATGCGATCGGTGCCGAGCTCAATGATGTGGCTGGCCGTTGGTCGTGGACGCGCCAAGTGTATGGCCATGTGTATAGCGCCAAGCGCGGCTCACTGGCCACGCTTGTGACGTTTGGCCAAGCGCGGAACGATCCGCACCATACGATTGCGCCGATCGAGCCAACGGTGCCGACGCCGTGCTGGGAGTTTGCATCTGCGTTTACGGCACAAAATGCGTCGAGTTTGCGCATTGACCCAGCGCGGCCTACGCAAACATTGGTGCTGCAGGGGGTATTGCCTGCGCCGGTGGGTGGTCGCTGGTTGTTCAGTGAGCGTCAATCTTTACTGACTTATGGTCTGGCGTGCTGCGTAACTCGTAACGGTGCGGTGGCGATTGATCGTGCAGTCACGACTTACCAGAAAAACAGCTTTGGCCAAGCCGATGGCAGCTATCGCGATTCTGAAACGCTGTTCACGTCGGCCTATGTGCTGCGCCGGCTTCGTTATCGCATTACGCAAAAATTCCCGCGTCACAAGCTGGCCGATGATGGCACGCGCTTTAGCGCAGGGGCGGCGATTGTGACGCCAGGCATGGTGCGTGGTGAGCTGATCGACGAATACGACGCGCTCGAATACGAGGGCATTGTCGAAAACAGCAAGCTGTTTGCCAAAAACCTGATCGTCGAGCGCAATGCGACTGATCCAAACCGCTTGGATGTGCTGTTCCCGCCTGATTACATCAATCAGCTGCGCGTGTTCGCTGTTCTCAATCAATTCCGCCTGCAGTACGCAGGCAATGCATAAGGGGTAATGGGGCATGGCCAGTAAACGACTGGCTGGCACCTGCTTTGTCAAAGTAGGTGGCCAGCAAATCCGAATCAAGGGCGGCTTGGAAGCGCCTTTGAACGATAAAAAACGCGAGCCGGTGATGGATAGTGCGGGGGTGGCAGGTTACAAGGAAAGCCCGATCGCGCCAGTGGTGAAAGTCACTGCATTGGTGACTCAGCTGGACAAGGACAAGTTGGCAAACGATGACGACTTGTCGATTCAGGCTGAATTTGCCGATGGCACGATCTATACGCTCGGTGGTGCTTGGTTGAGTAACGAGGCCAGTGTTAAAGGTGATGAAGGCGAGGTTGAGCTGGAATTCACGGGCATGCGGGGTAATTGGCAATGAGTCAAAAAGTGGTGTGGCAAAGTTTTCCGCTTCGTAAGTCGGTGCAGGCGTTTGAGAGCTTGGTTAGCAAGCTCGAACTGGCTGAGCCGACGGGTGAGTTGGTGGAAGAGATTGGCGATTATCCTTTTTATCCAGCTCAAGGGCCGAGTGGTGATCCTGTCATGAAACTCAGCCCAAAAGTGTTGCATCAGTGGATTGTCCGTCTGGGTGATGTGCCTGAGTCGGCGGTTCGCGCAATGCATCCTTCTGATGTGTGGCAGATCGGGATGGCGCTAGCGGGTTTTTTCGCCGCTGGGTCGGGGAGCGAACTGCAGGCCAGCTAATCGACGATATGTATGAGGTCGCGTATTTCTGGCGTAAAGATCCGGACGCAGTGCTGGCCAAGCCCATTGGCCAGTATTTGCGACTGGAATTTCAGGCTTGCCGACTGGCTGAAAAACAAAGGGGTGGCGAGTAATGGCGCAGTTTGAGTTAAAGGCCGTCTTGATGGCGGTTAATCACATTAGCCCTGAGCTGAAAAAGGTCATGGCTGATGTGGCCAAGGTGTCGCAGAAATTTGCGGGCATTGGCAAGGGCTTGGGCAATATGGCCAAAGCGGCGCTGCCCTTTGCTGCGGTAGGGGGTATGGCTGCTTTTGCGGGTAAGTCCATGCTCGATACTACGGCTGAGTTTGAAAAGTTTAGCCTGGTGTTAGAAACCATTGAGGGTAGTGCTGCGAAGGCTAAAAGCTCGATGGATTGGATTAGCACTTTTGCGGCCAAAACGCCGTATGAGCTGGCGGGGGTGACGGATGCCTTTGTGAAGCTCAAATCATATGGTGTCGATCCCATTAAGGGGCAAACCCTGCGCGTGCTCGGTGATACCGCTGCCGCAATGGGTAAGGACTTGAATCAGGCTGTCGAGGCCTTGGCTGATGCGGTCACAGGTGAAAATGAACGGCTGAAAGAATTTGGTATTACCGCAAGTAAAAGCGGCAGCACGATTCTGTATTCGTATGTCGATAAGGCGGGCAAGCAGCGGGTGGCCAAGGCCAAAGCCACTGATCGACAAATGATCCAGTCCACCTTGATGGCGATCTGGAATGATCGCTATGCGGGGGCGATGGATAAGCTGTCGGGGTCGTGGTCAGGCTTGATGTCCAATCTGCAGGATCAGTTGTCACGCTTTAGTCTGATGGTGATGCAGTCAGGAGCGTTTGATTGGCTGAAAAATAAGCTATCAGCGGCGCTAGATCGGCTCAATCAAATGGCGGCGTCGGGTGAGCTGCAGAAAATGGCGCAAACCATTGGTGGCCAGTTGGTCGATGGTTTGAAAGAAGCCTGGAAGGCTGCTCAATCCTTTGCCGGTATGGTGGTTGAGGTGCGTGATGCGGTCGGCGGTTGGGGGAATTTATTTAAGCTGACGGCGGCCATTATGGCAGGGCCGTTGGTGCTGGCCACGGTGCAAACCGTAGGCGCGGTGTTGTCGCTGGGCGGTGCTCTGTTTAAGTTGGTGCGAATCGGGGTGATGTTGTCGCGCACGTTGGCTGCACTACGAGTGGCGGCGCTAGCCTTTACGATCTTTACTGCAGCCAATCCGATTGTGTTGGCGGTGGTGGCGGCGGTTGGGTTGCTGGCTGGCGCGGCCTATCTGGTTTACAAAAACTGGGAGCCAATCAAGGCGTGGTTTGTTGGGGTTTGGCAGTCGATTCAGGCTAATGCGGGCACTTTGTTTGAGTGGTTTAAGTTGGCGTTTAGTTGGACGCCGCTTGGGTTGATCATGAAAAACTGGGAGCCGTTAGTGGCTTACTTTAAGGGCTTGTGGGATCGGGTCAAAACCATGATTGAGCCAATCATGAAGGCCTTTGACTGGAAAAATGGCCCCGTGATGGGTGATGTGCAAATTAATGGTGGCACTGCTCAGTACGGTGCGTCGCGGCCTGATGTGCTTGCAGCGCCGCAAACGCAGTACGGTGCAGCTCGACCTGATTTGCTTGGCTCGCCAGCGCGTCGGCCTAATCTAGTCGGCGCTGGCCAGTCTCGCGTCAATGGTGAAATTAATGTGCGCTTTGATAATGCGCCGCCTGGTATGCGGGTCGATGCGCCTGCAGCTAAACAAGGTGGGGTGGCGATTAATCCGGATGTGGGGTATCGCTCGGCGTATTTAGGCGGTTAAAAGGAAAGAGCATGTCCAGCTGGCGCGACAATCTACGCCCGGCCTCGTTTCGCGGGGTCGGGTTTTTATTTGATGACGGTGATATGTCGGGTGGTCGTCGCCTGCAGGTGAATGAATACCCGCAGCGCGACAAGCCCTTTGTCGAGGATCTGGGGCGTAAGGCTCGCTCGATCACGATCAATGGCTATGTGCTGGGTGATGACTATGCACAAAAGCGCGATCAGCTGCTGGCAGCATTAGAGCAGTCTGGCGAGGGTGAGCTGATCCATCCGCGCTTAGGTTCGCTCAAGGTGTTTGCTGGTGAGTTTCGCTACTCGGAAACCAAGGAAGAGGGGCGCATGGCGCGTTTCTCTTTGTCGTTTACCGAGGCCGGTGAGCTGGCTTTTCCGACTAGCCAGGCGAATTTTGGGGCGGCGGGTGCGGGATTGGCGGCGGATCTGCAGGCGGGTGAAGCGCTGGATTTTGCCAGTGACATCGATGTTGGCACGCCAGATTTAGAAAAAGCAGCGATGGATCGCTTGAATGAAAATATCCATCTTGGCGTTGGGTTGATCAAGGCGGGTGTCGATATCGTGCATGACTGGCCAGCCTTGCTTAAAAATCCGTTGGTGTTGGTCGATCGCTATTTTGCAATGTTTGAGCCTGATTCTTTGGGGTTGTGGGGGGCGGGTAAAGATGTGTATGGCCAGTTAGGTGGACTATTGCGCCAGTCAGAAAAGACGCGCTCGCCGGTGGCTAAATTACCGCCTGCTGCGCCGCCCAATCTGGTGGCCTTGGAGCGAAATAATCAGGCCATTGATCGCTTGCATCGCTCGGCGGTGCTGGCGTCCGT
Source organism: Chitinibacter fontanus (assembly GCF_013423785.1). Lineage (NCBI taxonomy): Bacteria > Pseudomonadati > Pseudomonadota > Betaproteobacteria > Neisseriales > Chitinibacteraceae > Chitinibacter > Chitinibacter fontanus. The sequence continues at coordinate 895,334 of NZ_CP058952.1, read as the reverse complement.
TTCGCGGGTGGCTTCGGATTTACCGCGAGTGCAAGCGCCTGTCATTGCAGTGAGTGTGGCGGCGGGGTCGGTGGGTGCAAGTGTGGCGGCCAAGCCGGTTGTGGTGGTGCATCAGGACGCAGAGCAATTGCGTAAGGATGTGATTGCCCAGCTCGATGCAGAGGAGTCGCACGGTGCGACGTATGAGGCTAGACGCTTGGTTTTATCGAGTGTTCGAGCCAATACGGTGCAGGGTATCAAGGCTGCGCAGCGTGATGCCGTGCGCTTGGTTGAGGTGCTGCCGCCCGAGGTTGAGCCTGCGGTGCTTACTGCGTATCGCTTGTATGGGAATGCGCTCCGCGGTGATGAGATCGTGCAGCGTAATGGCTTGGTGCATCCTGGCTTTGTGCCAGTTGAGCCATTAAAGGTGCTGGAAAAATGACAGATCAAAACACGGTACGGCTGACGGTCGATGGTCGTGATTTTGTCGGCTGGAAGTCGGTCAGCATAACCGCTGGTATCGAGCGGGTAGCGCGTGATTTTACGCTGGAAGTCACTGATCGCTGGCCAGCGGCTGGCGGTGCTGCCGTGCGGCAAATTGCTGCCGGTGCCAAGTGTGAGTTGTATATCGGCAGCGATAAGGTGTTGACGGGGTTTGTGGATGCCACGCCGGTGCGTTATGACGCCAGCTCGGTGTCGGTAGGGGTGTCGGGGCGTAGCAAAACGGCGGATCTGGTTGATTGTGCCTGCCTTGGGGCGCGGCAGTATCGGGGGCAAAAGTTAGAGGCGATCGCCAAGGCCTTGGCGGCTGAATACGGCGTGAGTGTGCTGGCCAGTGTTGATACGGGTGCCGCGATTGCCGATTGGCAGCTGGATCCGACTGAAACGGTATTCGAGGCGATCGACAAATTGCTCAAGCCTAAGCAGATCTGGGCGACGGACAGCCCAGCGGGTGAGTTGGTATTGATTCGTGTACCTGGTGAGAAAGTGGCCACGCGTATCGAGCTGGGTAAAAACATCCTTGAGTGTGATGCGGGGCTGGATTTTAAGGATCGCTTTTCTGAATACATTGCCCGTGGCCAAGCTGCGGGTGATGACGATCAGTCTGGTGCCGCTAAAACCCAGATCAGTGCTACCAGTAAGGATGGCACGATTAAGCGCAAGCGGGTGTTGGCGATATCGATGCAAGGGCAGGCGACAAACGCGGATTGCAAAACGCGGGTGGAGTTCGAGCAGGCCTATCGCTTTGCGCAGTCGCTGAAATCTACATACACGGTGCAAGGTTGGCGCGATGAGGCTGGCCAGCTATGGCGGCCAAATACGCGGGTCTGGGTGCTCGATGAGGTGGTTGGCTTTGATGATGAGCTGCTGATCACTGAGGTGACATACAGCTTGAGCAATGAGGGGATGCGCTCAGTGCTGACGCTGGCCCCAGCGTCGGGCTATGCCAAGCGCGATGATGATGGTTCGGCAGATGATAAAAAGTCGCGCAAGGGTAAAGATAGTAAGTTGCCGACCAATGCCGAATTCGTTTGGATGAATGCACCAAAGTGAGGGTTTATGCAGCGGATGGTTTCAAAAATGCTCGCCCCATTGTCACGGCAGATCAGTGGCATGGTGACGCGAGGCGTGGTGGCGCTGGCCAATTCGGCGCTCAAGATGCAGTCGCTGCAGCTTGAATTGTTGGCGGATGAGCCAAAAGACAATATCGAGCATTTTGAGTCGTATGGTTTGACGGCAAACCCTTTGGCTGGCGCTGAATCGCTGGCCATTTTTTTGGGTGGTGATCGGCGGCATGGGGTCGTGATTGCTTGTGCTGATCGCCGCTATCGGCTCAAAGGGTTAGCGCCTGGCGAGGTCGCCATTTATGACGATCAGGGGCAGAGCATTGTGCTCAAGCGCGGCAAGATCATGGAGATCAATACCGATCAGCTGGTGATTAACGCCGCCACCAAAGTGCAGATCAATAGCCCAAAAGTGCAAACCACGGGTGATGTGGTGGCGGGTGGCGATGTGGCTGATCAAGGTGGCGCAAAAACCATGAAGGGTATGCGAACTACGTACAACGGCCACAATCACGGCGGATCTGGGCCAAGTCAGGGGATGTGATGGAGCTAATTTTATCGGTCAATGGTGAGGCAGCTGCGCCAGATGATCCCGAGCTGGCGCGGCTCAATCGGGCGGTGCTGATCTCGCTGTTTAGTTGGCGGCGCGCTGAGCCTGGCGATGTGCCAAAAGATCAGCCCTTGCAAGGATTTTGGGGCGATGCGCTAGCAGCTGGTGGCGATAAGCTCGGCAGTCGCTTGTGGTTACTGGCCCGCGCCAAGATCACGACAGAAACGCTCAATCAGGCCAAGGATTATTGCCGCGAGGCATTGCAGTGGCTGATTGATGATGGCGTGGCAGTCTCGATTGATGTGCGTGTCGAGCGCATGGGGCTGGATGGCGTGGCGGCAGCGATTGTGATCAATCGCATTAATGGCGATCAGTTGAGCTGGTCGATCGATCAATTCTGGCAGGAATTACAGCATGTTTAGTCGCGCAACATTGGAGCAAATTAACCAGCGGATTGCGAACGATATTCTGGCGCGGTTGGATCTGGATGAGATTCGCCGCTCGGATATTGCGGTGATCGGCAAGGTGCAGGCGGCAGTCGAGCACGGCTTAAATGGCTATCTGGAATGGATTGCCCGTCAGCTGCTGCCAGATACTTGCGATGAGGATCGTTTGGTATCGAGCAGCTGGCTCAATCGTGGCTTGGTGCCAACGGCGGCCAGTTTTGCGGTGGGTTCGCTCACGGTAACAGGCCAGCTCGGGGTGGTGATTCCGGCTGGCACGGTATGGCAACGGGTTGATGGTCAGCAATATGCCAGCAATGCCGAGGTCGCCATCACCAGTGTGCCGCAAGCGGTAGCGGTGACGGCCAAGGTGGCAGGGTTGGCGGCCAATGCAACGGCGGGCACTGGGGTGGTGTTGGTGTCGCCGGTGATTGGTGTGCAGTCAGCTGCGCTGGTGGCGGCGGGTGGTTTGGCCAATGGCAGCGATGCCGAAAAAATCGACAGTTTCCGTGCGCGGGTGGTGAGCGCATGGGGGCAAACCGCGCATGGCGGGGCAGATTTTGATTATGTGGCGTGGGCCAAGGCGGTGCCAGGTGTGACGCGGGTATGGGTTAAGCCGAACTGGTCGGGCTTGGGTACGGTGGGTGTGTTTTTTGTGCGCGATGGTGATGCGCCCATTTTCCCCGATCCGGCTGAGATCGCGGCGGTGCAGTCGGCGATTGATCTGGTGCGGCCTGTCACAGCGGCGGTGTCGGTGCTGTCGCCGGTGGCGAAGGCGGTGAATTTTAATATTCAGCTCACGCCAGCTACTGCAGAGGTCAAGGCGGCAGTGCAGGCCAGTTTAGCTGCATTGTTTTTGCGCGATGCCGCGCCTGGTGCAACGGTGTTGATCAGCCGGATCCGCGAGGCGATCAGTCAGGCCACGGGTGAGTCTGATCATGTGCTGAATGCGCCAACGGCAAATATCACGACGCAGCCTGGCGAGATGGCTACGCTGGGTAGCTTTACATGGAGTTGATGATGCGGCTGACACAAGATGATTATTTTGCGCAGCTGCGCCAGCTATTGCCGCCTGGGCCTGCGTGGGGTGCGGATGATGGCGCGCTGCTGGCGCGAGAGTTGGCGGTGCTGGCTGGCTCGTTTGCGACGGTGCATGCCCGTGCTGAGGATCTGTTGCGCGAGGCCTCGCCCAATGAAACGACGGAAATGCTGCCAGATTGGGAGCGGGTTTGCGCCTTGCCTGATAGTTGCAGTGTGCAGTCATCGATGACGCTGGCCGATCGCCGTGCCGCGGTGGCGGGTAAGTTGGCTTCGGTGGGGGGGCAAAGTAGGGCGTATTACATCGGGGTGGCGCGGGCTTTGGGGTATCCGAATGCCACGATTACCGAGTTTCGGGCGCGGCGCTTTGGGCGGCGTATGGGTGAGCCTTACGGTGGTACGGATTGGCAGTTTCTGTGGCAGATGAATTTGCCTGCAGCGCAAGTGAAGGTGCGCCGGTCGGGTGCGCCGATCGGTGAGCGCTACCGAGTCTGGGGTGATGCCCAGCTTGAGTGTGTGATCAACAAGCTCAAGCCTGCGGATACGTTGGTGCGTTTTAAATACGGTTAATCAATCACCCGCTTCGGCGGGTTTTTTAATGGGTGGATTATGGATTATCCAAAAACAGTGCCAGGGGTCGGGCTGGTGGCGGGCAAGTTTAGTGATGGCGATGTGGCGCAGGGCGTTCCTGCATCGCTGGATCCAGCGGCGTGGGCCAATGCGGTGACGGATGAGTTGCTGGCTGTGATTGTGGCGGGTGGCTTGGTGCCGACAGAGGGGGTGAATAACCAGCTCTTGCAAGCAATCCAAGCCATTGCTCCTTCGTTTTCTGATCAGACTGGGGTTTTGTCGGCAAATGGCTGGTTCCAGATCCCAATCAAGGTGTCTGGTGTTAAGCGGAATTTGATCGTCAATTTTGTCCAAGGGAAAAGCTTTGCTTCTAGTGGGGCAGTTACGGATGTGACCACATTGCCGATTACGTTCCCGAATGTGCGTTTGGCGACCGTTATTGGGCATTGCAACAATGGGGCAGCGACTGAGGCGCCAGTGGTGATGCGTAGTGCTGGCACTACTTTGTCGCAGACAACGGTGTATTGCGCCAATGCGGTAGCGACCGCAACCGGTTATTCATACATTGCGATTGGTTATTGAGGGGGGGGGTATGGAGATTAAGTATTCAGCAAAAACGGGTGGCTTTTATTATGTCGGAGTGAATTTGGATATTCCCGATGATGCGGTTGATGTTACCCCCGCCGAGAAAGAGCGCCTTCTGCAGCTTGAGTTGTCAGGAAAGATCATTCGGCCAAATAAAGATGGTTATCCCGAGGCGGTAGACCCGCCACCGATGACAATTGAGCAGGAAAAGCTGGTTTACTCCCGTGCGGTGCAGGAACGCTTAGATTCGGTTGCTGTCGAGCATGGATATGACGACATTAAGACGGCGGTGTCTTATGCAGATGAGCCTGCCGTGCCGAAGTTTCAGCGGGATGGCAAGGCGTTCCGTGCTTGGCGCTCGTTGGTGTGGGCGTATGTATATGAGCAGCTCGATTTGGTTTTGTCCGGCAAGCGACAGAAGCCAGGTGTTGATCAATTGCTGGCCGAATTGCCATTGTTAAGCGGGGTTTGATATGTGGTTGGTGGTGCTTTGGCCGTTGCTGGCTTTGCTAGATCTCGGGTTTACGGTGCTGGCCATGCTGCTGGCCCCGCTGATTGCGCTATTTGTGCGTTCTGATGGCTATCTGCCGCGCTGGCTGTGGTGGTTTCAAACGCCGGATTCGCGCATGGATGGCTGCAATGGTGATGCTAATTTTTGCGCGACGCATCGGCCATGCTGGTGGACGTATGTGCTATGGCAGTGGCGCAATCCTTGTGCTGGGTTTTCGCACTGGTTGGGTTTGGTGTTTGATCGCCCAATGATTCGCCAGTGGGGCACCGCTGGCGAGATTGGTCGCTTGCCGGTGTTTCGCCCTGGCTGGCATTTTCGCTGGGTGGTTGATGTGCGAGGGCGGCGAGCCTTCGAGTTTGCCGCGACTTGGCCGTCGCTGTTTGGTCGGTGCTGGAATATCCGCATCGGCTACAAGCTGGGCAATCTGTATCGGGATCCGACTGAGCGCATACCGATCGTGCATCGATGTAATCCATTATCAAAACGAGGGCCGTTGCCTGATTCACCCGCGAAAGCGGGTTTTTTTACGCCCTGGGGAGGGTAGCAATGCAAGAAAACGATAAATATTTTGTCTGGTTGCTGTTGTTGGGGGCGTGTATTGGCTTGGGCAAATTGCTCGTTTCCAGTGAGGCGCTGACGGTGCGGCTGTGTTTTGGTCGCGCCATCTTGGGGAGTGCCACGACTGCGATCGCAGGGGCGGCGCTGATCCAGATCCCGCATATCGATCCTTTGGCTTTGATGGCGATCGGCTCGGCGCTGGGGATTGTGGGGGCGCAGTTTGTCGAGCTGTGGCTGAAAAAGCAGGTCAATAAAATCAATGGGGGTTGATATGCAGTTGAGTGAAATTCAATTGCGCCAGATTTGGCCAAATGCTGGCAAGCGTGCGGCGGTGTTTCTGCCGTATATCAATGCCACCTTGGCTGAGTTTGCGATTGATACGCCGGTGCGGGTGGCTGCATTTCTGGCGCAGGTTGGGCATGAGTCTGGCCAGCTTACCTGGCTGGAAGAGATCGCCAGTGGTCAAGCCTATGACACTGGGTCGCTGGCCAAGCGTCTGGGCAATACGCCAGCCGCCGATGGCGATGGCCAGCGCTACAAGGGGCGCGGCCTAATCCAGATTACCGGCACCGATAATTATCGGGCGTGTGGTCAGGCTTTGGGCGTGGATCTGCTGGCCGATCCCGAGCAGCTGGAAACGCCGCGCCTGGCGTGTCGTTCGGCAGGCTGGTTTTGGCGTAGCAAGGGGTTAAATCAGTTTGCGGATGCGGCTGATTTTGTTGGGCTGACGCGGCGGATTAATGGCGGCACCAATGGCCTGACTGATCGCATGGCGATCTGGGATCGTGCAAAGCAAGTGCTCGGGGTGAAATGACGCACAGATTGTGTGGATAACTTTGCGTTTCAAACTGATTGCACGTTGATAAACAAGGCGGCCACTGTGCCGCCTATTTTTGTGGCGAACGTATGTTCAATTTAATTCCTGAAAAGTATCGTTTGGCGGCTGGTGTGTTGGTGCTGCTTGCTGTGTTTTCGCTCGGTCTATGGGTTGGTTGGGTCGGTGCCAGTAATAGCAAGGATGCCGCAATGCTTAAAGTCGAGCATAAAACGGCGGCTAAGGTCGAAAAAAAGCAGGCGTCGGCAGCGGTGGCTGCGGTGGCCAATGCCAGTGCGATCGAGCGCACGCGGGTGATTTACAAAACAGTGACCAAAGAGGTGGTGAGGTATGCGCAATCTGAAAATGCGGCTGAATCTAAGGCTAGTGGTGTTTGTGATCAGCGGCTGGATGCTGAGTGGGTGCGGATCCACGACTTTGCCGCCGTCCCTGACGATGCCGCCAGCACACCTGATGAATCCGCCCAGCCAGTTGGAAAAGCTGACGCCCTCGGCGTCATCGCCCGAAACTACGAAACCTGCCAGCAATGGCGAAATGAGCTGATTGGCTGGCAAAGCTGGTGGCGATCGCAGGCGGATTAGTGCGGGGAGTGCGCGGGCGGAAAGCGCTTTTATATTTCTCAAATATTACAAGTGCTTATCAGCTTCGTCGTGTTTTCTTTCGGGTAAGGGATTGATCCGCCATATTTGCCGTTATACGCTTTGCTTGCGTTTCGATTGCACCCTCTTATTGCTTGCTTAGGCTTTCAATAAGGTGGGTTAGGTGGGCGATTTGCTCGGATTGTTTTCTGAGTTCGGCGGCAATGTCGCTGTTGCTGGTTTGGCCGGATAGGCTGTCTTGCAGTCGCTGCACAAGTTCAGCGTTAAGGCTGCGCTCGTTGGCGGTGGCTTGTTCTTGTAGAGCCTCGTAGAGGTCCCAAGGTAGTCGAAACTGGGAGCGGTATAGATCGTTCATCTTGCCGATTTTGGCGCGGATGAACATTCAAGTATAGTGACAAAGTGCGACTGCGCAAGGAATTGTTGGCTGCGCGTAGGCTGTTAGAAATGAGGGAATGCGGCTGCCGCCGCATCCCCTCTGTGTCACTCGTAAGATAGGGAAAGAGTCACATCATGGATGTTGCCAGTACGGACAGTGAATCACAAGTAATCAATAACACATATAGCCATGATTTAGAGGGGGTTTTATTAGGTGCAGAGCTAGTGTTTTTGCGGGTTCCAGCGGGGGTGTCCTGTTCTGGAGGTGATCTGTAAAAAAGAGTAAGCCCGCGATTGCGGGCTTGTTTTTTAGTCTAGCTTGTCGGCGAGTGAGGCGGGATCCTCTCGGTAATAGGTGTTGAGTAGAATGCGCAGGTCACGGTGGCCGCTTACTTTTGCCAGCTCCATCGGTGATAGTTTTTTTGCTAGGCGAGTTAAACCTTCCGCACGACTGTCGTGAAAACGCACGCCTTCGATCATTGCACGCTCGCGGGCTTTGCGAAAAAGCGCATCGAGTGATCCGGATGATATGGCGAATACGGGCTTGCCTGGGGCTGCGATACCATCCAGTTGCTCAAGTAGGCGGATGGCTTCGCGGCTAAGTGGTACATCGCGCGGGTGGCCGTTTTTTGTTTTGGGTAGGTGAACAATGCGGCGCTCGATGTCGATGTGCTCGGGTTTGATGCCGACGATCTCGCCGGCTCGCATGCCGGTTTCAAATGCAAATAGCAGTGCGGATCCGACGCGAGATTGTATTGTGAGTGGTTTTTCGTTGTGATCATAGCCGCAGGCCAGTAGTAGTCGATCGATTTCGTCTTGGGTGTAGCGGCGGGTTCGGGGTGGTGCAGTATCTGGTTTGTTGATGGCGTGGCATGGGTTGAGCCGGATCCAGCCCCATTCTTTCATTGCGACGGTGAATGAGTGAGATAGGGTTGAGAGTTCACGCAAAACGCTGGCCGATGAGACTTTATCCAGGCGACGGTCACGCCATTCTGCGATGTCGGATGGTTGGATGTCGCGTAAAGATATGTCAGCTAATAAATGGTCGCGCTGAATGCGGCGCATGCGTAGCGTGTCCTGGCGTTCGCCGCGTTTCTTCGGTAGTTCTTCTATAATGTATTTTTCGAGCATTTCCCCGACTGTGCGGTTCGGCGTATTGCCAGCTCGTACTGCGGAGATTTCGTTTTCGAGAGAGTTGGCCCAGCTGGTGGCTTCGCCTTTGGTTCTGAATGTTGCAGATCGGATGTTTCCGCCGATGCGGATTTTGGCTTGCCACTTGCCTGATTCACGTTTTGTAATTGTCGCCATGCTTTGCTCCATTTGGGGTGGATTTTTGCAAAGTATAGCAAATGCAGTGACAAAGTAGTGACATTGTTCGGGACAAAACGGGGACACTTGGCTGTGGTTTTTGTGCGTTTTCTGTGGTTTTTTGCGGGAATGGCAGAATGAAAAAAGCCCCTAAAACCTAGTAAATACGTGGCTTTAGGGGCTTTTTTACTTGTCCTGCAAAATACTTGTGGTGCGCAACACGAGACTCGAACTCGCACGCCTTGCGGCACAGCGACCTCAACGCTGCGTGTCTACCAATTCCACCAATCGCGCACATCAAAATGAATTGCTAGATGAGGTTTGCAATTCATGAGGTGGCGAATATTAACGAATTTCAAAACACTTGTCTACTACTGTTTGAAAAATAGCGCTTTGCCAAGATCGGACTTGATGCACATTAAAAGCAGCGTCACACTCTCGCTATAGACTGTAGAACACTTTCTTTGGAGAATGGAATGAGCACAAAAACCCGTTATGTGGTGAAAGCCCGCGCAAGCAGTAAATTGCCAGAGGCGTTACGTAGTAACGATGGCATCCGTCAAGCTTTAAAGGCTTCGGAAGAGTATTTTCCTTTGCAGCTGGTTTTTGATGATCAGCAGTTTGAATTGCTAAAAAATAGCTCGAAAACTTTGGCGAGCTATCTAGTGCCCGGTAGCGTGGTGGATGTGTCTTTGCAATTTGCCGATTTGTGCGAAGTATCGAGCGAGCTGTTTAAAGAGCTTAAAGAGATTCGCAAAAAAATTAAAACCATTGTTAGCGATCACGAAGATGAGCTGGAAAGCGATCACGTTGGCGCACTGCAGTATGTGAAAGAATTCCGCTCGGAAATGGGCCCGGCGCTAGAGCGCTCTATCCCGCTACGCCGTTTTGCCAACCGTGTTGATGCGGTATTGCTGGCGCAGATTCAATACTCGGCTGAAAACGTCGAGATCGAGCTGCACATCACCGAAGAGCAAGTCTAAATTTTGCGCTCACCTGCTGCCTGCTGCAGGTGAGATTGAAGCTACTACTGATTAATCGGACCTTAATCGATTTTTCAGTCGCCAGAAAAAAGCCCCATCGTTTGATGGGGCTTTTTGTTGGGTATTGCTTCTTAGCCTAGGAAGGCTCTAGCGTTGCGGAACATACGCATCCATGCGCCGTCTTCTTCCCACTCGCTTGGGTGCCAGCTGTTTTGCACAGTGCGGAATACACGCTCTGGGTGCGGCATCATGATGCTAAAGCGACCGTCAGGCGTCGTAACACCGGCAATCGCCTGTGGGCTGCCGTTCGGATTCAGTGGGTATTGCTGCGTTGGCTTGCCGTGGCTATCGACGTAGCGCATTGCAACCAGTGCCTTGCTGATGTCACCTTGCTGGCTGAAGTTGGCAAAACCTTCACCGTGGCTCACCACCACTGGCATTTGGCTGCCCGCCATGCCGTTAAAGAACAGCGATGGCGATTGCGGTACTTCAACGGTGACAAAGCGCGCTTCAAATTGCTCGCTCTGATTGCGGGTGAATTTTGGCCAGTGCTCTGCACCAGGGATGATGCCTGACAAGTTCGCCATCATCTGGCAACCATTACACACGCCCAAGCCGAAGGTGTCGGCGCGGTTGAAGAACGCTTCAAACTGCGCACGCGCAGCGGCATTAAACAGAATCGATTTTGCCCAACCTTCACCTGCGCCCAATACGTCACCGTACGAGAAGCCACCGCACGCTGCCAAGCCCATAAAGTCAGCCAACTGTACACGGCCAGCAATCACGTCGCTCATATGGACGTCAACGGCGGCAAAGCCCGCGCGGTTGAATGCCGCGCCCATCTCGATGTGACCGTTTACGCCTTGCTCGCGCAATACAGCAACGCGAGGCTTCACACCTTTCGCAATATACGGCGCAGCGATGTCGTCCGATGAATTGAATGTCAATTTAGCAAACAAGCCTTTGTCATTCTTGTCGGCAATGCGTGCGTATTCAGCATCGGCGCATGCTGGATTGTCGCGCAGGCGTTGGATTTGCCAGCTGGTTTTGCTCCACGCCTGTTGCAGGCTCACGCGCGGTTCATCCAACAACATGCGGTTGCGTTTTTTGATTTTCAGTTTGTCGTCATGATTGGTGGTACCGATCACATGCAATTCACCGGCCAGTTGCGCGTGCATAAATGCAGCGATGACGGCAGCAGTGTCGCTGCGACGTACTTGCAAGACAGCGCCCAACTCTTCGTTAAATAACACGCCCATTACACGGCCGTTTTCAGCGCGTGCGACATCTTCTGGCGTGATTTCATGTTGTTGGCGCTGGCGAACGCGACGGTCAATACACAGCTCGTCGATTTCCAACGTCACGCCGCAATGGCTGGCGAACATCATCTCGGTCACTGTGGCGATCAGGCCGCCGTCCGAGCGGTCATGATAAGCCAGCAATTTGCCTTCAAGATTCAGCTTTTGTACTGTTGCGAAGAAGGCTTTCAGGTGATCCACGCTGACCACATCCGGCGCCCAATTGCCGATTTCAGCATTAACTTGCGCCAAGGCAGAACCGCCCAAGCGGCATTTGCCAGTGCCCAAATCGATCAATAGCAAGTCGGTGTCTTCGCCGGTTACCAATTGTGGCGTTAGCGTTTTGCGAACATCGCTAACAGGTGCAAAGCCAGAAATAATCAGTGACAGTGGTGCCACCACGGCTTTTTTCTCGCCAGCGTCGTCCCATACGGTTTTCATCGACAGTGAATCTTTACCGACAGGAATCGAAACGCCCAGTTCACGGCACAGCTCAAGACCTACGGCTTTGACGGTGTCGTACAGGTTCGCATCTTCGCCTGGGTGGCCAGCTGGCGCCATCCAGTTGGCTGACAATTTCACGTCGCCCAATTTGGCAATTGGTGCGGCTGCCAAGTTGGTCAGTGCTTCACCGACGGCCATGCGACCCGATGCTGCGGCATTGATCAAAGCGAGAGGGGTACGTTCACCCATCGCCATTGCTTCGCCGCATACAGTGTTATACCCCATGGTAGTAACAGCAACGTCAGCCACGGGAATCTGCCACGGGCCAACCATCTGGTCGCGTGCGGTGTAGCCGCCAACGGTACGGTCGCCGATATTAATCAGGAACGACTTGTCCGCTACCGATGGCAGTTGCAGTACTTTGTACAGTGATTCTTTCAAATCGAGCGCTGAAGAATCGAATACTTTGAGTTCAGGTTTGATGCGTGTTACATCGCGCGTCATTTTTGGTGGCTTGCCGAGCAATACGTCCATCGGCATATCGACAGGCTTGTTACCGAAGTGTGGATCTTCCACCGTCAAGTGGCGCTCGTCAGTGGTGTGGCCGATCACCGCAAACGGGCAACGCTCGCGCTCGCAAATGGCTTCGAAGGTCAGCAAATCGTTCGGGTGAATGCCGAGCACGTAGCGCTCTTGCGATTCATTTGACCAGATTTCTTTCGGTGCCATGCCGCGCTCTTCGATGTTCACTTTACGCAAGTTAAACACCGCACCCATACCGGCGTCGTTGACTAATTCTGGGAAAGCATTCGAAATGCCGCCAGCGCCGACGTCGTGAATCGACTGGATTGGGTTTTTGTCGCCAAGCTGCCAGCAGCGGTCGATCACTTCCTGACAACGGCGTTCCATTTCTGGGTTACCGCGCTGTACCGAATCAAAATCGAGGTCCGCTGCATTTGAGCCGGTATCCATTGACGATGCTGCGCCACCGCCCATCCCGATCAACATGCCCGGGCCGCCCAGTTGAATCAGCAATGAGCCATCCGGCAGGCCGTTTTTGGTCACATGCGCGTCGTTGATATTGCCCAAACCACCAGCGATCATGATCGGCTTGTGGTAGCCACGGCGCTCGCCATTCACATCCAGCTCGAACGTACGGAAGTAACCGGCCAAGTTCGGACGGCCAAATTCATTATTAAATGCTGCCGCGCCAATCGGCCCTTCGATCATAATATCGAGCGCCGAAGCGATGCGATCTGGTTTGCCATAGGCTGGGCTTTCCCAGTCTTGTACGTAGCCGGGGAGATTCAAGTTTGAAACGGTGAAACCACACAAACCCGCTTTCGGTTTTGAGCCACGGCCGGTTGCGCCTTCGTCACGAATCTCGCCACCCGAGCCCGTCGCTGCGCCGGGGAATGGTGAAATGGCGGTTGGGTGATTGTGTGTTTCCACTTTCATCAGAATGTGGGTTTTTTGCTTTTCAAAGCCGTATTCTGCGCCGTTGCTGGCTGGGAAGAAGCGCTCGATCTCCGCGCCTTCGATCACTGATGAATTATCCGAGTACGCAACAACTGTCCCTTCCGGTGCGGCTTTGTGCGTTTCGCGAATCATGCCAAACAAGCTGTAGTCTTGCGCTTGGCCGTCGATGATGAAGTTGGCGTTAAAGATTTTGTGACGGCAATGCTCAGAGTTGGCCTGAGCGAACATCGTCAATTCAACGTCGCTTGGGTTGCGGCCGAGTTTGTTGAAGTTTTCTACCAAGTATTCAATTTCATCACTCGACAAGGCCAAACCGTATTCGATATTGGCTTGCTCGAGTGCCGTTTGACCGCCGCCCAATATATCAACCGTTTTCAATTCGGTCGGTTCGAAATGACGGAATAGCTCATTGCCTGCGGCCAAGCCTTCAAACACTTGCTCGGTCATCCGATCGTGAATCAGTGGCAACAGCGTATTTTTTTCTGCGGTGGATAGCGCTGAGCCGTCGGCTTTGCTGGCGTAAATGGCCATGCCGCGCTCAATGCGTGCGACTTTGCCGTCCAGACCACAGTGCAGGGCGATATCGGTTGCTTTGGAAGACCACGGTGAAATCGTGCCTAGACGTGGCAAGACCAGAATCGGCGTGCCGGTGGCTTGTGCCGGATTGGCTGGCTCGCCATAGCTCAAAATGCGCTCAAGAACGGCCTGATCATCGGCCGATAAAGCGGCCAGTTCGGCGTTCAATTCAACGAAGTGCCAGTACTCTGCATAGAGGTTGACAGTCAGACCTTGCGCGGCGAGCGCAGTTGCTAATTTTTCAATCCGGAACGGTGAAAGCGCGGTACCGCCGCGTAGTTGGAGCACATTGGCCATGTCTATAGAACCCAGAAATGTGGCAAAAAGTACGTAATGATACCGAAAAATAGCCACTTCTAGGAGAAAGAACGTGCGTTTTTCGCTGCAAAATCACTCTCTTGCAGCCCTTGTCATCGAGCTGTGGGGCGGGTGCTATCTGTGCTGCAGGCTAATTAGCCGTCAGGATGTAACAAAAGTGTAAATACCTACTGGGTGTATGGGTTTATGCATTAGGTAATTTATATACTGCATAAATATACCCTTCAGTTTGATTTGGCGACTTGCTGAGTACGGCTCTGGCGACGAAATGCGCTGGGGGTTTGCCCCTGTCGTTCGCTAAATTGTTGATAAAAATGGCTTAAGCAGGCGTAGCCACTTTGGCTGGCGACCCAATCGATGCCACGATCAGTACTCAGCAGCAGATTGCTGGCGTGCGCAATGCGCAGCCGCGCTAATTCTTGGCTAAAGCTCGATTTCATTTGCTGCGCAAACAAGCGTTTGAGCGTCGTCACGCTGCAGGCGGCCACTTGGGCTAGCTCGTCGAGCGTGACGCTATGCAGATAGTGCTCTTGTAAATAGCTCATCGCGCGGATGAGTCGGCGATCTGGCTCAAGCTGAGTCAGCTCGCCATTGATAAAGCGCGCGGCGGGGTCTTTTTCCAACTCGGATAAAATATCCAGCAGTGCGGTCAAACGTTTCAGCCCAGTGAGTTCATGCAATTGTGCCAGTCGTGGCGCCAGCATCTGTGTGCAGGCAGAGCTAAACACCACGCCTTGCCGGATTTGCGCTAGCCACTGACACAGATGTCGCAGTTCAGGCATGCCGTTTTCAGCTAGGGCTACTAGCCAGTCGAGCCGAAATAACACCACCTGCAGTTTGATCGCCGCGCCATCGACGCGCGCCGGTGCTTGCCAGCTATGTGGCTGATTGGGCGCGACCAAGGCCAGATCACATTCGCCAAAACTTTCCAGATCACTGCCGATATGCCGCTGGCCCTGCGCGCCCAGCGTGAGGGTCAGCTCGTATTCGGGGTGAAAATGCAAATTAAACGGGATTAGGTCGGCAATATGATGATTTAAGCGCCACGCGTGGCCCTGCGAATTACCAATCCATTCCCTAATCAGCATAGCGTTTCTCCGTTTGAGCTGATTCTATGCTTTTTTGGGCTAATAGTGGATTTTTGCTTGGGCGCTAGCTGTATAAATGTGCCATGCAGGCATGGACGTCGTTGCGCTCGCTACAGCAAGTAAGCAGAGCTTGGCTTCCACGCGTGGCACTTCTACACTGTCTTGGATGGGGGCTAGCCCCAACCGACCAACCGAAGGGAGAGCAAGAATGAATAAGCCAGCGGGTGCGCATTTAAAATTAACTTGGGCGAATAAAACCAACGCCCACAATGGCGACAACTTTCTCGCCACACTAACGCTGACCAATTTGTCAGAGCACGCGCTACCAGCGACTGGCTGGGCGATTTACTTCAATACTTGCCGCAAGATCAAACCTGAAACGGTGAGCGGTGATGTATTGGTGACTCACGTGAATGGCGACTTCTGGAGCTTAGAGCCTAAGCCTGAGTTTGGCGTGGTGCAGTCTGGTGAAACACGCACTTTCGACTATGAAGGCCTATTCTGGGTGATTAGCGAAACCGACGCGCCATTGGGCTTTTACATTGTTTACGACGTTGGTACGCCGAATGCCCATATGGAAGTGATTGGTGATCCGGAAATTGCCGAATTTGCTACGCTTGAGCAGCGTCATCGCAATGCCAATGATAAAGTTGCACCAAGTAATGCCGCGCTGACCTACGAGCAAAATGCAGGTCTGAGCCTACTGCCTGCGGATGCCATCAGCAAAATCACGCCAACACCACTGAGCTACACCGCCGCAGCGGGCGAATTTCTGATTACTAAAAACACCTATATTGTTCACTCAGCCGATTTGGCCAATGAAGCGGCTTTGTTGCAAGCCAGCTTGCACGACGTGAGTGGCAAAACACTGCAACGCGCGGCGATTACCCCAGCGGGCGCTGCGACGATCAAATTGCAAATTGGCGCGGTGAATGTTAGCGAAACGCTGGCACCAAATGAAGCGTATCAACTGGATGTGAGCCCAAGCGGCATCGTGATCACTGGCGCAAGCGCCGCAGGTGTGTGCAACGGTATTCAAAGTTTGCGCCAATTGTTGCCTGTGGCGGCTTACCTGAACCCGCAAGCTGAACTCGCCGTTGGCGCGTGCAAAGTCGTTGACGCGCCACGCTTTGCTTACCGCGGTATGCATCTAGACGTGGGTCGTAACTTCACTAGCAAAGAAACGATTCTGCGCTTGCTTGAATGCATGTCGCTGTACAAGCTGAACCAATTCCACTTCCACCTCACCGATGATGAAGGCTGGCGCTTGGAAATTCCAAGCCTGCCAGAGCTGACCGAAATCGGTAGCCAGCGCGGTTATACCGCTGATGAAACCGACAATCTGGTGCCATGCTTTGGCTCGGGCGGCGATGTAGCGGGTAAGGCAGGTAGTGGTTTCTACAGCAAAGCTGATTTCATCGAAATCCTGAAATACGCCACCGCACGCCACATTGAAGTCGTGCCAGAAATCGACGTGCCAGGCCACGCACGCGCAGCGATCAAAGCGATGAATGTGCGCTACACACGCCTGATGGCCGAAGGCCGCGAAGCTGAAGCTAAACAGTACCTGTTGTGCGACTTTAACGACGCATCGGTGTATGAATCAGTGCAATTGTGGCACGACAATGTGATCTGCATTGCGCAAGAATCTTGCTACAACTTCATCGAGACCGTATTGCACGATGTGAAGGCGATGTTTGTTGAGGCGGGTGCGCCGTTCACCACCATGCACACCGGTGGCGACGAAGTGCCGCACGGTGCTTGGGAGCAATCGCCAATTTGCCAAGCCTTTATGAAAGAGCAGGGCATGACGCAAATCGTTGAGCTGCAAAACTACTTCCTCGCACGCTACCGCGACCTGCTGAAAAAATACGGCCTAGTGTTTGGTGGCTGGGAAGAAATTGCGCTGGTGAAAAAAGAAGTCAACGGCACGCATACGCATGGCCCAAATCCAGAATTCGTCAACGCCAACTTCCGCCCGTACGTATGGAATAACGTGTGGGGCTGGGGTCAGGAAGACTTCGCTTATCAATTGGCCAACGCGGGCTACAAAACGGTATTGTCGAACGTGACGAACCTGTATTTTGACTTGGCCTACGCGAAAGATCCGCTCGAGCCGGGCTACTACTGGGGCGGCTTTATCGAAACGCGCGGCGCATTTGAATTCGTTCCGCTCGATATCTTTACCACTGCCACGGTTAATCTATTTGGCCATGAGCTTGATAAAGACAATATCGCCAGCAAAGTACGCCTGACACCAGAAGGCACTAAAAACATCATCGGGATTCAAGGCCAATTGTGGGCGGAAAATATCCGTGATCGTTCACGCCTCGAATATTTGGCGATGCCACGTACGATTGCACTGGCCGAACGCGCATGGGCGAAAGATCCAGCTTGGACTTCTATCGCCGATGCCGCAGCGCGCCAAGCGAAAATTGACGCGGATTGGAACGAATTTGCCAACCGCTTGGGCCAACGCGAATTGCCACGCCTCGATGGCTTCCCACGTGCAGAAGGCTTTGGTGGCTACGGCTACCGTATCCCATTGCCGGGCGTGAAAGTGGAAGCGGGCAAGCTGTACGCCAATATTTCGGCGCCCGGCTTGGCGATTCGCTACACCACTGACGGCTCAGACCCAACCCCAGCCTCGGCGCTGTACACCGGCCCAGTGGCTGCGACTGCGACAATGAAAGTCGCCGCGTTTAGCAGCAGCAACCGCCGCAGCCGCGTTGTAGCTGTATAAGCTTTAGCAGTGATGTAAAAAGGCCTTGGTTTCTCCAAGGCCTTTTTTTTGATTTTTGAATCACTAATGCAGAGTGCCTGTATGCCTTTTGATCTAAGTGAACGATTTGTTGATGAGGCAGAGCAGCTGTTGGGAGCTGCGCTGCCAGAGTCTTATCGCACAGCCATGAAATCTGAAAATGGTGGTGTGGTTGAATTCAATGACGATAATTGGGAGCTGTACCCGATTGCAGACTCCTCAGATCGCAAGCGCCTTGTGCGCAGCTGTAATCACATCATCAAAGAAACAGAGTTTTATAAAGATTGTGAAGGTTTTCCAGAAAATGCACTTGCAATCGCTGCGAATGGCTGCGGTGATCAGTTGATTTTTCTTCGCGAAGGCAATTCGTATTCGCCAATTGTATTTTGCTGGTCACATGAAACTGGCGAGCTGGAGAAGGCTGCTAATGATTTTGCCGAACTCAAAAATCCTAGCCCGTAGAGCCGATCTGCGGACAGTGGCTTTTCCATCGCTGCCCATGCCAGCTTTTTCGCTGCTCCAGCTTCGCCGTTAGCATCGGCGCGAGTTCCGATAGCCGCAGCGACCAATCCGGCGCAAGGCGCATTGACGGTGGCACTTCGCTGCCGACGCGCTGGATGGCGATATTCGGGTTGAGGCGCTCGACAAAATCGGCGAGTAATTCAAGATAATCATCAAGCGGCATCATCGGAATGCTGGCCGGATCTTGCCGCCATTGGTTAGCCATTTGCGTGCCTTTCACAATTTGCAGTTGATGAAATTTCAGCGACGCCAGCGGCAGCTTCGATAGCAGCTCGGCGGCGGCCACCATGCTGTCGCGGCTCTCGCCCGGCAGGCCAAACAGCAAATGCGCGCCAACGCTCAGATTACGCGCCGCAGCGCGCTCAATCGCATCGACGCTGCAAGCAAAATCATGGCCACGGTTCACCGCGATGAGCGCCTGATCGCACGTTGATTCAATCCCCAATTCCAGCTCGATCAAATAGCGCTCGGACAGCTCGGCCAGATAATCGAGCAACTCATCCGACACACAATCAGGCCGCGTGCCGATCACCAAACCGCTGATATCACGGTGGCGCAGCGCGGTTTGATAGGTGTCGATCAGACGGTCAAGCTCGCCATAGGTATTGCTATAGGCCTGAAAGTAGGCGACCCAAAGCTTGGTGCGTGGATAGCGGCGGCGTAGAAACTCCAGCCCGGTATCGAGCTGTAGGCCAATATTATTGGGATTCTCACGCGCATACTGTGGGGTAAAGCCTGCGTTATTGCAAAAAGTGCAGCCCAATTGGCCTTTCGTACCATCGCGATTCGGGCAAGTAAAATCCGCCGCCACCGACACCTTCTGCACCCGCCCGCCGTATTTGGCGTGGCTAATATCAATCCACGACGAAAAACGGCGTGGGTGCAGGCGGAAGGAATTGGCGTTGAACATCGTCGGCAGCTAAGTAATTGAAGTCGTGGTGCTTTTATATCGCAGCGGTGGATTTGGCGTATTGATGTGGCGCAGCTGTGATTGTTTTGCGATGCCTCGAACTTTGGCACTTGTGCCATGGTCGGCGAATCCGCTGTTTTTAGCGGCTGCGCCGCGATGTTTGAATGCGCGTTCCGCCGCGCAGGCAGGTAGGGGGCTTTGCTTCTCCAAAGCCCCCTACACCCCAAAAGAGCCCCGATCGCCGCGAAACCCCGTCCGTCCGGCAATTGGCAAGGCGCCGCAAAACTCGCTGCGCGCTACCGTCGCGCCGCTCAAACAGGTTGCGGCTTAAAACCTTGCCAATCGCCTCCCGAACGGCGCGGCTCCACGGGCAAGCCGTGCTAAACACCATTGCTGTGTTTTCGCCAAAGTAAAAATCAGAATAACGCGAATAACTCGGCAGATTCATCGGTGAAATTCGCTACGCTCTGTTTACCCTATGGGTATATCAATGAAGGGCAATTCAATATTGACCTGTGGAGCAACACCATGGCATGTATATGTCGCAATCGTTGGTCTGCGCCAATTCCCCTACAGCTGCGCCGAGCGAGGAACAAGCGGCAGGGGAATTCGGCGGGCTCTGTTTTGTTAAAGCTCGCCGCCCTGCCGATTGTCCGCAGCGAGGGCATCGGCGTAGCCGACGCAGATGTGGGGTCGCCTTTCTTTGCTTACTTTCTTTAGGCGAAGCAAAGAAAGTAAGTGCCGCGGCGCATGGCCGCCAATCCGTGGTGGATAACAAATTGCAGCCAAATAAAAAACCGCCTCGGATGGAGGTTTCTCAATAAACGTTGCGCAGCACAAGCTTAGTCTAACCTACGGCGCTAGGGCGATTCTGTGTGGTAAGCTACTCGACATTAAAGCAGCAATTTGTTAATTCGATCTCAGCGTAGGGAAGGGTTTTGTGATGAGAAAACAGGAATATTTTTATGCAATATAAAACAATCGTTCTCGTTGATGGAGAGAACTTAGTGCAAAGATATCAAAGCTTGGTTCAAGCGGGGAGAGTACCAATTAAAACAGTAGATCACGAAAGAGATTGTTTTGTTTGGCAGAAGGATATATTGAATGAACACGGGAATAATGATGTTGTTCGGGTGTCTTATTACACAACAGTGGTTGGTGATGATAATAAAATTTATGAAATAAAAAGAAAAATATCCGAATCGATTTTTGAATTCACTACAATATCAAGTCAGGAATGGTCAGGCACCTTAGTTCCATATGTATTTAAGAAGGAGAAACAAAATTCAAAAAGCAAGAGTGTAGATATTAATCTTACCATAGATGCTTTAAAGTACGCTTATGGGACATCAATTGATAAAGTCGTAATCATGTCAGGAGATGGTGATTATATTCCCCTTCTTCGAGAGGTAATGTCACGAGGAAAGATGGTGCAGGTTTATGCCTTTTCTGATGGTTTAAATAAAGAAATTTTTTGTAATGTTGATGACCTATTTCTTCTTGATGATTTATTCTTTGAACCGAATGATTAAGTAAAGTAGCGAGGGTTAATCTTTTTTGCGCGCCTTCGTTGCGATTTGCTAGCTCGGTATCTGATTGGCGGGTTACGCCTTCGGCTAACCCGCCCTACGCTGGTGCTGATGGGTATGTTTCTATAGGCCAATCTAATCATTGGCTACAGCGATATACCCATAATCCCAATTATTCCCTCGCTATCCCCAACGCCCGCGCCAAATACAGCCCCGTATGACTCGCCATATTTCGCGCCACATCTTCCGGTGTGCCGGTGGCGATGATTTGGCCGCCGCCTGCGCCGCCTTCTGGCCCCAGATCAATCACCCAATCCGCCGTTTTAATCACATCCAGATTGTGCTCGATCACCACCACGGTATTGCCGTGGCTCGATAGGCGCTGAACAACTTTCAGCAGCAGGTCGATATCGTGGAAATGCAGGCCGGTGGTGGGTTCGTCCAAGATATACAGCGTGCGACCGGTGTCGCGTTTGGAGAGTTCTAGCGCGAGTTTCACGCGTTGCGCTTCACCGCCCGATAGCGTGGTGGCGCTTTGGCCGAGGCGGATGTAGCCGAGGCCCACGTCGAGCAGCGTTTGCAGTTTGCGCGCGACGGTGGGGACGGCGTTGAAGAATTCCAGCGCGTCTTCAACCGTCATATTTAGCACTTCAGTGATGCTCTTGCCTTTGTATTGCACTTCCAGCGTTTCGCGGTTGTAGCGCAGGCCGTGGCAGACGTCGCACGGTACGTACACGTCGGGCAGGAAGTGCATTTCAACCTTAATCACGCCATCGCCCTGACACGCTTCGCAGCGCCCGCCTTTGACGTTGAACGAGAACCGCCCCGGTCCGTAGCCGCGCTCGCGTGCGACCGGAACGCCAGCAAATAGCTCGCGGATCGGCGTAAACAGGCCGGTGTAGGTGGCGGGGTTGGAGCGCGGCGTGCGGCCGATCGGTGATTGATCGACGTTGATGACTTTGTCGAAATGCTCCAAGCCAGTGACTTCGCGGTAGGGCGCTGGCTCGCATCCGGCACCATTCAGATCGCGCGCGGCAATGCTGTACAGCGTGTCGTTGATCAGCGTGGATTTGCCTGAGCCCGATACACCAGTGATGCAGACCATCAGGCCAACGGGCAATTCGAGCGTCACGTCTTTCAGATTATTGCCGCTGGCACCAACCAAGCGCAGCCATTTTTCGGCATCGGGCACGCGGCGTTTTTCGGGTTGGGTGATTTTGCGCTTGCCGGTCATAAACTGGCCGGTGATCGAATCGGGATTGTTGAACACTTCTTCCGGTGTGCCGACGGCGATGACCTGCCCACCGTGCACGCCCGCGCCGGGGCCCATGTCGACCAGATAATCGGCGGCGCGCATTGCATCTTCGTCGTGCTCGACGACGATCACGGTGTTATCCAGATCGCGCAGGTGCATTAGCGTACCGATCAGGCGGTCGTTATCGCGCTGGTGCAGGCCGATGGATGGCTCATCGAGCACATACATTACGCCAGTCAGACCCGAGCCAATCTGGCTGGCGAGGCGAATCCGCTGCGCTTCGCCGCCCGACAGCGTATCGGCGCTGCGCTCCAGGCATAGATAATCCAGACCCACATTCACCAAGAAGCCCAAACGCTCGCTGATTTCCTTAACGATTTTCTCGGCAATCTGCGCCTTGCTGCCTTCCAGTTCTAGACTTTGGAAAAAGTGGAGTGTATCTCGCAAAGCCAATCTAGATAGGGCGTGCAGGTTATTCCCCCCCACTCGTACATGGCGGGCTTCTTTGCGCAGGCGTGCGCCGTCGCAAACGGGGCAGACTTGATTGTTTTGGTATTTCGATAATTCCTCGCGCACCGACATCGAGTCGGTTTCACGGTAGCGGCGTTCCAGATTGGGGATGATGCCTTCAAAACTGTGTACGCGCTCGAACTTGCTGCCGCGCTCGTTCATATAAATAAACGCAATTTCCTCGCGGCCTGAGCCGTGCAGGATGATGTTTTGTAGTTTAGCGTCCAGCTCTTCCCATGGCGTCGCGGTGTCAAAACCATAATGTGCCGCTAGGCTGGTGAGCATCTGGAAGTAAAACTGATTGCGCTTATCCCAGCCCTTGATCGCGCCAGCGGCGAGGCTGATTTCGGGGTGAGCGACGACGCGTTTCGGATCGAAAAAGGTTTTTTGCCCAAGGCCATCGCAACTTGGGCACGCGCCCATTGGGTTGTTAAACGAAAACAGACGCGGTTCGAGTTCGGGTAGGCTGTAGCTACACACCGGACAGGCAAATTTGGCCGAGAACCAATGCTCGTTGCCAGAGTCCATTTCGACCGCAATTGCGCGGCCATCAGCGTGGCGCAGTGCGGTCTCGAACGATTCGGCCAAGCGCTGTTGCAAATCAGCGCGCACTTTCAGCCGGTCGATCACCACTTCAATCGTGTGTTTTTTGTTTTTATCGAGTTTGGGCGTTTCATCGAGCTCGAACACTTCGCCATCGACGCGCACGCGCACAAAGCCTTGCGCGCGCAGCTCTTCAAATAGATCGACGTTTTCGCCTTTTTTACCAATGACCACCGGCGCGAGCACCATTAGTTTGGTGTCTTCGGGCAGTGCTAAAACATGATCGACCATCTGGCTGACGGTTTGACTTTGCAATGGCTGATCGTGGTCGGGGCAGTAGGGTGTGCCGACGCGGGCGAATAGCAAACGTAGATAGTCGTGAATCTCGGTGACGGTGCCTACTGTCGAGCGCGGATTGTGGCTGGTGGCTTTTTGCTCGATCGAAATCGCCGGGCTCAGGCCTTCGATCAGATCAACGTCGGGCTTTTCCATCAGCTGCAAAAATTGCCGCGCGTAGGCCGACAGCGATTCCACATAGCGGCGCTGCCCTTCGGCGTACAAGGTATCAAAGGCGAGCGATGATTTGCCCGAGCCGGACAGACCGGTAATCACGACTAACTTGCCACGAGGGAGGTCGAGGCTGACGTTTTTTAGATTGTGCGTCCGCGCGCCGCGAATGCGGATCATCGGCTGGTCTGGCTCTAATGCAGCAGGGCGATACATGGCGTTGTCCGGCGATTAAAAACAATCAAAGATTGTAGCGCTTTATGACCGGCCTAGATAGTACATAGTACGATTGTTCTGTTTAAGCGTTGAGAGGGGGCATGTATTGCGATTCTCAGCAATTTGCTTGGTCAGCCATTTATAATAAATGGCTAATATGGATTGATTTACACATGTTGATTTTCGGTCAATTACTTACCGCAGGCTCGCTGGTGCAACTGCTGTGCAAAGAGATTCGGCACAGAGTGCTGCTGTGGTCGTTATTGGCATCACTATTGCTGCATTTTGCACTATTACTGATTGCATTTGGTGCGCCCTCCAATCAGAGGCAAGCGGCACCGCATGTTGCTGTGCCGAGCCTGCAAATACGCTTGATGGCCGCTAATCCACTGCTTGTGAAAGAGAGCGCTATCTGGAGTATGCCTAGTGCGCCAGAAGCATTACCGCCCGATTATGGGCAAGCCTTAAGCCTGTTGGCCGCTAGCCAACTCAACTTGCCCGCATCGGCCGTGGCAGTCGCAGACACCGAAGCTGAGTTACTGAATGAGCCGAGCTTTGTACCGAGTGATTTTTCCCGCGCATCGGTGAATTTGCAACTGGCGATTGAGATTGACGAAACGGGGCTGGTGCGACAAATACATGTGCTATCCGGGCACCTGAGTGACGAAGAATACCCACCGATTTTTGCCAAAATTGCTCAGCTGCAATTTCGCCCCGCGATCCGGCAAGGGCGAGGTGTCGCCAGCAGCAAAATTTACAATGTGGCTTTTAGTGCGCCTGCTGGGGATTAATTACCAGTTGTCTTCACCAGCATCGCTGTTGTCTCCGTCATTGTTTTTATCCCACGCCTTGCGGCCAGTGTGTCGCAGTTCTAAAGCTCCATCTCCACTTTGTGGGCCTTTGGGAGTGGCCGTTAGAGTGTAAGTCGAGCCATCGGCGCTGCAATTACTCATGATGATGTCATAGTATTTGGTTGTGCCATCAATTGGGGACTCCAAGATCGGGGCGTCAGGGCAAGTTGCGGAGTCGCTGTACCGGCTGTTTTCGGTGTAACGTCGTTCGAGCAGCTGTGCGCTTTGCATCAGTACGCCCTGAGCATCGGTTCGACGGGTTTTTTTGATGTAGCTTTGATAGTTTGGGATTGCAATGGCTGCCAAAATGCCGATTAGCGCAACCACAATCATCATCTCAATCAGGGTAAAGCCTTTATCACGTAGCGGCGATTGGCGATAGTGAGTCATTATTTAATTACCTCGGTCCAGTTTACTGGTACGACTATGCGTGAGTCGCATACATTGATTTGCGTTGCCTTGCCCAAAGGATCAACGTCGATGGCTTTTTCGCAAGGGGAATTGCTTTTCTTGCCGTTGTAATTGCGGCCAAACCCACGTTCATCATTCAAACCCGACGGTGTACTTCCCTTGATGGTAGTTGTTCCATTTGGGGTGGAAGTCGTGGTCACAAAGCCTACATTTGGGATGCTCACTTTGCTGCTGGTGCCGCTATTGTTCATGGTAAACCGTGGTCGAGATTGTCCACCGTCATCGAGATTGAGTGCCATTAAGCCCGATTGTGAGGTGAAGGCGCAGCTGTTGGCGCTATCCTCGGCTGGGATAATTGAGTTAAATAGAATCGTGCCACCCGCAATTCTAGGCATGCCGACGTGACGCTCTTCACCCCGTGGAAAATCTAAATACCAGCCGTATTGAATCGATGGCGTGTATTTATTGTCATCCGAGCAATTAGTCTGGAAGCTGCCATCTTCTTTTTTCGGCAAGATGCAGCGATAGTTTTCTATATCGCTTAGCGTCAGACCCGAAATATTAAATTTGGCCAAATCGGTGCTATTAAATTGCGCCATTTTTTGCTGCAGCAAATCAGTGAGACTTGGCGGGGTATAGTTCGTAACTGCGGTACTTGTGATATTGCCATTACTGCCCATTGATATCTCTGGGTCGACAATACCGTAGAAGCCATTGGTATCCGATTGCCCTGTACAGCTGGCATTGTAGCGGTCGCAATCTTCATAGAATTTACCGGTACCAAAGTAAACCATCAGTCGCTTATTGGTGATATTGAGTGCAGACTCAGCGTTCTTTTCCAGAGCAATCGCCGGTGGGCTTACGATCGATTGTGCTTTGTTGCTGCGGGTGGCGCGAAACATGGGTTTGCCACCCAGCGCAACTCGCCACTGGCTTGGATCGTTGCTGCTGACATCAAATTTCCACAAATTGCCAAACATATCGCCGGCGTACACGTAATCAGCGGTGCCATCGCTATTGAGATCAGCGGCAGTGGGGGCCGATAAACCATTGGCGCCGCTAAATAGGCCACCATTGCTGGCAACGGATGCATCAACGGTGATTTTGACCACTTTGTTAGCCCAGCCACTGACGCTCGGGCCAGAAACATCCAGTAAAAATAAAGTCGCGCTGCCAGTTGTGCTATTTAGGCCATTGCCGGTAATGGCATACCATTTGCCATTATTCATTTTGGTAATTAATGGGCTGTAGGGTTGATAGCCCATGTCTGGGCTGCCTTTGCTGGTGTCATTGGTGTTAAAAAACTCCCAGCGCGTTACGCCTGAAATAACGGAAGAACCCACGCTCAGTGGATTACTGATGTCGAGGGCAAAAATCCCTTTGCCACCAAAACCTGCAGTAGCAGCCAGTAGCGTGCGCCAGCTACCATCATCCGTTTTCACATCCTGCACGGCAGGTTGGCCGTTGAGATAGTACTCATGGCTATAAGTTAGCTCTTCCAATTTGCGTAACTTATCAAACATGAATGAAGGAATATAACCAAAACGCTCTCTGCCATTGTCAACCTGATTGGTTACCACGTCGTCCATAAAGGCATGAAAGACGCCGCCATTGGCTCCGGCGTAAACAAAATTGGTTCGGGCCGATTGTTGGTTAGCAAAGGCTGCGTAGCCGTTATCGACGTAGTAATCGGCACGTGGCACAGGGCCTACGGCGTAGGGCTGCGCATCCAGTATGTCTGCCAGATAATTGGTTTCACCATTAAATTGCTCACGCACGCGATATTTACCCGCTGTGGTGCCCTCGTTGCTATTGTCACCGCGAATATATTTGGCGCGAGCCTCCATTAGTGGGGTAACCACAAAGCCACCAGGGTCGCCATTTGGATAGTTTAGGGCGGCTTTTTGCGCCGACGATAATTGCGCCATTTCGGCGGCGGCATCAAAGGCGCGACCAGTACGGGTGTCTGGATTCCAAGACATTAAAACCCGCTGGATCGGCGGAATCAGTTTGCCTGGGTCATTGGCGTCCCAGTAAACCGTGCCGAGTTGCAAGCTATCGGTATTAAGGGCAATCGCAGAAAGATTGCCACTCCATTGATTGGCTTTATAGGCTGTGCGGTAAATGCGGTATTCGGTGGATAGCGCGTTACTGCCTGCGGTACTGCCCACGGGGGCGCTAGAGCGACTGGTACTGTCAATGCGCGAGAAGGCGCGATCCAGTTGCTCTTTGAGCTTGAGCGGGTTGGTCACAAGGAAATAGTTGTCAGGTATCCCGTCACCGTCACCATCCCATTCGGCGGTGTTGTCCAGCACATCTTTATTGGCAGAGCCTTCCGATTCATCATCGATAAACCCACCGTATTTTGCAGCATACCAAAGTGGCGATTTCAATTCGGTGATGGTGGTTGCGGCACTATTCGGTGTGAAGGTTCGCGTATCAGTCAATGCGCTCATTGCATTGCTTGGTGCCATCGGCGTGCCAGATGGATTCCCTGTTCCTGCTGGCAGCGCATCCATCCAGTATTTGACGTTGCCGCCACCGATGTCTTTTACCACCAGATAAACACCATCCTTGGTGGTGCCAGAAACAACGTAGCCCATGTGCTGATCGATCCCGCCGGCAGCATAAGTCGAGTTTACTTTCACCTCGATGGTGTTATTGGCGAGCAGACGAATTTCGTATTCGGCAATCGCATCCATATCGTGGTCGCCACCGTATTCCACGTCTTCAAAGTTGATGCGGAATTTGTAATAGGGCCGCCCAGCGTTGACCGAGGTGTCGGTTGTAAAGCCCGGTACATTGCGAATGGTGTCGATGTAGAAATCAACAATCTGGTTAGTAGGGCGATAATCGCCTTGGCTGCCCGCGCCACCGCCGTTGGATGGAGATTTGGCGAACGGGGTAAAGGTCACTTTTTGCCCAGCAACCGGAATCTCAATTTTCGGCAGCGCCGAAGCCAACGCAATCGAAAATGTACTAACGACTTGTTTAGACGGAGCAGCATTGATGTCATTTTTACGGGCAAATTCGGCCACTGCAGCACTAAAGAAGGTTCCTGCTTTACCAGGTTCTTCTGGCAGCCCTTTCAGGTTAAAGAAGCTGCTGGCTGTTTTGGTGGTTGGCGCCTGATCATTCGTGGTGCCATTTTCGCCGATGATGACATTTTTACTGCCCGAGCCAAATTCAGCCGCCCACATATTGTTCAGAATGGTTTGAATGTTAAAGCTGGTGCTGTTGATGGTGGCATCACTTAAATTGCCATCAAAGTTTGGGTTGATGTCGGACATCAAGGTAATAACGGGCTTGGCGCACACGCTATTGCGGCGAACATTGTTGTTTAAACCGTATGGATCTTGCCAACTGGCTACGGGTAGATTTAGTGCGCTGCCTTTAGCATCGCTGGTGTTGCCTGCGCTGCCACCGGCGTAATACTTAACGGTTTCCCATAGCATTTCGGCCACTGGATTGCCCCAGCTACTACAACGGCCATTGACCAATTGTTTCGAGAAAGCATTGCCGTAGCTGCAGTCATTGTCATTCGTGCTGACGCCGTAATATTCCCGGCTATTAGAGAAGCCTTCAATGCGCAGATTATCAATGGTGCGAATAATGCCCACGGTGTTTGTGAAGGTGCCATCGGCTGAGTTGATTTCGTCACTGATGGTGCCAATGTTTTTGCGTAGAACACCGCCTTGCGTATTGTCCGAGTAGCTCCCGGTCAATAAACCAAAGCGCATACTGTCGGCATCGCCATATTGTTGGATGAGGCCAAATGGCTTGTAGCTGGAACCATATTTTTTACACTCGTCTTCCAATAGCCCCGTTTTGCAAACCTGTACGCGCACGACGTAGTTATTCATATCCGCAGTCGGGATATTTACCCGGTTGTTTGAGCCATCCGCGTATTGCGCATCGGTAACCGGGCGCTCAATACTCACCCACTCCCAAATACGGCGTGGGCTGTTTTTAATCGTGCGTAACATCGGTGGATTGAGATAACTGGTTTGGCAGTTATTCGGGGTACATAAGGTGGTGTTCCCAAAAAGATGTCGATTACCTGTGGTTGGTAAATCCATTGGGGTATAGTCTCGAATGTCATAGCCATCATTGGCTATGCTCATATACTCCTTGCCCCAGGTGTGTGCATCCTGCGGAATGAACGCGCGTTCGATCACTGTTTCGCTGGCCGTGTCGGTGCTGCGTTTGCCGCCGTACAATACGCGACGGATTGCGTCGATCCGCGAGGTGGTCAGGTAATTAAGGAAGTCACCGCTCCAGCGGGCACCACTATAGCTACGACACTTTTTATTTGTCGTGGTATTGATTGGCTCAAACCGAGTGCTGCTGCTGTTGTAGCTGTAGCATTTATAACTATCGAAGTAGCCATAGTAGTCAATTTTGAAATTGCCTTTGCCCTCGCTATAGCCAGCTTTAACCCGCCAGCCTTGGTAGCCAATATCATAATTGCCGTCACCGTCTAGGTCAGACGCATCGTTGTACGCTTCGTAATACAAACGATGATCTTTGCCCAACACCAGCATATTGAGTGGTGGCTCATTAGAGGATTGATAAAGTGGCGTGAATGGATCACGGCCACCTTGGGTTAAATTATTGAGCGCTACCGCTTGCGCGAGGTGAGGCATAAACAGCAGGCTAAGGATGATAGATAAAGTGGTACGTTGCATGATCAAGCTCCTTAGCTCTCGCAAGCTTTGACGATCGATTTGAGTAAAACTGAGCTGCTGGGGTCGGCACCTGTGCCTTGCGCCCATACTTCATAAAAAGTGCAGTCACCGTCGGTGTTATTGGCCAGGTCGCGAATCGCCCAGCGGGGCTGAGCGGCTACGCCAGCTACGGTTTGGGTAATTGCAGTATTGCCACCTTTGACTTTGTTGCAGCTTGTGCTGTCGATGGCGCAGGTGCCAGTGCCGCTCGACCAGTTGGTACTGTTCAATAGATAGGTTTTGCTAGCGTCTTCCTTATTGCATAAGCCATTAGCGCAACCCGAAGCAGGGAAAATCACTTCTTCGGTAAGTTGGGCTTGGGCGCGACGCATAGCCAGTTGAGCCATTTCAAAGGCTTGAGAGCGAGCACGATTGTTACCTGCGGAATGCTCACGCAATGTTGCGCTGCGTACCGCATAGACCACGGCGATCGTGATGGCGATCAAAAACACAATACTAGTGATCAGAACGAAGCCGCGCTGAATTTTGGGCGTGTACATGATGACGGTCCTAGTTGGGCTTGTTACGCAGATAGAGCGTTGTTGAGAACGTACGGTAGAGATGCCCGTCGCTATTGCTTACCGATTGCTGTGCGTGATCGGGAAAACTGCAATTCAGATAGCTTTTTCCGGTGCTGCTGACCGAGATCTTGTCATCGCGACTGCGAACAACCATGCAGGCGCGCACCGAGTAGACATTGGCCCAATTGGTGGGTGCGTCGGTATAGGTGTCTGTCAGACGATCATTGTCGCTATCGACGCCATACACGAGATTAAAATCGACAATATTGTCTGCAAGCACCTGCTGATTGCTGACTGTACTGCCAGTATTGTCGAGGCGACCGCATTTTAGCTGGCTATTTTCCACCGATAGCCGATAGGCATATTGCTGGTTGGTGGTCAGTAGTGGGTAATCAGAGTTGCCGGTTGAATCTTGCGCACAGGTAATGATATTGCCATCAGGGTCGCCCAAAAACCGGATATCTACACTTGTATCATTACCTTTAATCACAGTGCCGGCTGCCATACCATAACCAGCAGGAAAGGCTGTGCTCATGTTCGACTTCATACTGGACGTATTTTGAAAGCCCGCTTGAAACATCATCCGCTGCAAAGAGGCCATGGCGTATTTGCCATCTTCAGTCATGCGGCTTAATGCAGTTTGGCTGCGGAAGGTTTGCCGAGTCTGCACATAGATATTGGCAATCCCTAGTGTTAGAAGCAGGGCTAAGGTCAGGCCAACCATAAGCTCGACCAGAGTAAACCCAGTTTGGCGGCTAAAAGTATCCATTTTGTGTCTCTTAGGAAATAGTCAGCGCAAAACGCATCAGATCGGGGGTTGGATTGGCTTTAGTTGGTTTTTCGTCCTGCCACCAGATCTTGATTACATAGGGTGCGCTGGCATAACTGCCATTATTGCTAGCAAGGCAACCCGTTTTAGCTGCAAAATCAGCCGCGGTGCTATCGAGTACGGGTTCTGAGCCATCGTCTGGGCTTGTGTCACGGCAAATCACCGCTCCCCCGCTTGTCCCCAGAGGTAATGAGGCTGCGACCAGATCTAGCCAGTAGCCAAGTTCGGTGCGTGCGAGTGCCGTGCTGTTGGCGCTGCTTTCGGGCGTATAGCCTGTGGCGTTCTCACATTCAAAATGATGGGTCGAAGCGTTTACGCTACAAGTAAATCGTGCGTAGTCCGGCGCTTTGGGTAGGGTAGGGGCGCCTGTGCCGTAGTATTTGGCATCGCCGCCCGCATCTTGCGAGGCGATTGTTTTGGCGCGATTGGCCTGAACTTGTTCGCTTAAACTGCTTGCCAGATCCGTGGCTACCGAGCGCAAATATGAACTTTGCGTCGCACGTAATGAGTAGGCTTGCAATGAAGCTAGGCCCAAGATACCAATCGCCAGCACCACGAGGGAGACCAGCACCTCGATCATAATCATTCCGGTTTGTTTCATGGCATGCTCCTAACTACAAGTGGTGCCAAGCTCGCGGGTGATCCGGCCAACTTTATCGATGGTGACTATTCGTGCGGTAGCGCCGCTATTGCAAAGCGTGAATGTTGTGTCGCTGCTGCCCGCGAGAACTACTGACCGAAAGCGCACAAATTTAGCGTTATTAGTCACGTTGATGCTGCTAACATTTTTCACCGCATGACCAATCTGTAGCAGGGTTTCACCAGAGTCGTACACTCCGTCGCCATCTGCGTCTAAAAATAGCAGCCAGCCGGTAGCCCAATTGGGCGTGCCGGTTACACAGCTAGGGCTTGCGGCAGTAGGGGCTGCTGAATTACAGATGGAGATGCTGCTGCCACGCTTTATCGCCTCGGTTTTGGCGTAGCTAAACACATTCAGGAGTTCTTCCGATGAGCCGCTGAGTGCGCTGTTTTTAGCAAACATGGTGAGGCTAGGGGCCGCAATGCCAGCAATGATGCCGAGTAGGGCGACGACAACCATCATTTCAATGAGGGTGAAGCCTGAGGATCTGTTTTTCATATTAATCTATAAGAATATTAACGAATTCTGATGTTTGTGGTTAAGTTCGTTGATTTAATTGCTCTTTTTCAGTTTGCGGTTAATCAGCGCAAACAGCTCAGTTATTGAGTCCGAAGGCCTGAAGTAATCCCAAAACTCTTCAAGAGCTTGCCTAATCTTTCGGACTTATTTGGGCTAAATTATTGATTATTTTATGTAATTAGACGTTAGAAGGCGGATGGCTGACAAGTTAGGGTTTATGCTTAATAGATAATAACTGTGAGCAACTTCGCTTTTTTAATGGCTGACTAAAACGTAATTTGTTGGTTCTAGATTTGCATAAATTGCAATCGAGCTCAGGGTATCTGCGCACATCCTATTAAAAAACTGATCCACACAGATATACCCTACTGCTGCATTCGGTATGGTTCTTTTTGTCTAGATTGGCCTTGCCTCGGTACCCGATTGCACGTTTGTTATCCTGATGATCAACGGTGGTGATTACAGAAGCCATTGTATCCACCGATTGGTCTGAGATGGGGCATTTAAAGTCTGCTAAATAGATCGAAAATTCAGTGACACAATCAGGTAAAATGCACGCCGCTAGGTAAATGTGTGGGTAGTTCTCGTGCCCATCATAAAGGGAAATAGAGGCGTAATTATGATGAGTCGCTTGGAATTACGCGCCGCCAGTGGTTTGGCGGGTTTGTATGCCTTGCGTATGTTGGGCATGTTTTTGATTTTGCCGGTGTTTGCCGTGTACGCGGGCCATATGCCCGGCGGTGAAAACCATGCTTTGGTCGGGCTGGCGTTTGGGGCGTATGGCTTGACGCAAGCTTTGTTGCAATTGCCCTTTGGCATGTGGTCGGATCATGTTGGCCGCAAAAAAGTCATCTATATCGGCTTGGCGCTGTTTGCGCTGGGCTCGATCATGTGCGCGATGGCCGATCATATCGTTTGGCTGATTATTGGTCGTGCCGTGCAGGGTGCGGGGGCGATTTCGGCGGCGATTACCGCCTTGCTGGCTGATTTGACGCGCGAAGAAAATCGCACCAAGGCGATGGCGATGATCGGCGGTAGTATCGCAACGACCTTTGCCGTCTCGCTGGTTGCCGCGCCCAAGTTAGCCGAGTGGATCGGCCTGCCGGGGATCTTTCTGATGACGGCAGTGCTGGCGGTGTCGGCGCTCATTGGTGTGTGGAAAGTGATTCCGAACCCGACCATTAGTCGTTTTCACTCCGATGCCGAAGCCAATACCCGTCGCCTGCCGCAAGTGCTGAAACACCCGCAATTGCTGCGCCTCAATTACGGCGTTTTTGCGCTACACGCCGCGCAAATGGCGATGTTTACCGTGATGCCGCTCTTGCTGAAATCCATTGGTGGCATTGACGTGGCGCATCACTGGTATGTGTATTTGCCGGTGGTGCTGGTCGGCTTTGTGCTGATGGTGCCGGCGATTATATATGGCGAGAAAAAACGCCATCTGAAAGAAGTATTCGTGTTTGCGATTGCGCTGATGTTTTTGGCGCAATTGGGCATGACGCTGTGGCTGCCTAGCCTGACCGCCATTGTGATCTGGCTGGGGATTTATTTCATTGCCTTCAATATTTTGGAAGCGACACAGCCGAGCCTGATTTCCAAAATTGCCCCCACCGAGGCCAAAGGCACTGCGATGGGCGTGTATAACACCTGCCAGTCGCTCAGTATGTTTTTAGGCTCGGCGCTGGCGGGCTGGCTATATCAGCATTACAACAGCGCCACGCCGGTGTTTGCGCTGTGTGCGAGCTTGATGGCGATTTGGTTGATCGTGTCATGGGGCATGCAGCCACCGTTGCCGGTTAAAACGCAAATGTTCCACATTGGTGAAGATTGGACGGGGAGTGCGAGCGAACTCTCTGCTAAACTAGGCGCTATTCGCGGCGTAAAAGAAGCCGTTGTACTGATTGAAGAACGTGTCGCTTTGCTCAAAGTCCTGCAGGAAGGCTGGGATGAAGCGGCGGCACAACAACTGATTGCGGAGACCAACTAAATGGCATCGTTAAACAAAGTGTTGCTGATCGGCAATTTGGGCAAAGACCCTGAATCTCGTTTCTTACCGAGCGGTGGCGCGGTGTGCAATTTTTCAATTGCCACCACCGAGAGCTGGAAAGACAAAAACACGGGCTCCAAACAAGAAAAAACCGAATGGCACAACATCACGATGTACGGCCGTTTGGCTGAAATCGCCGGTGAATACCTGAAAAAAGGCAGCCAAGTGTATATCGAAGGCCGTCTGCAAACGCGCAAATGGCAAGATAAACAAACCGGCGCAGATCGCTATACGACCGAAATTATCGCCGATGAAATGAAAATGCTCGGCGGTCGTGGTGGTATGGGGGGCGGCATGGGCGGCGGTTCACAAGGCGGCCAAGGCGGCTACGGCGGTGATGATTTCAATCAAGAATACAGCGCGCCACAAGCCCCACGCCAAGCGCCACAAGCAGCACCACAGCCTGCTGCGCGCCCAGCGAAGAGCTTTGATGATTTTGAGGACGATATTCCGTTTTAATGCTTAGTGCCTGTGATGCACAGAGCATCCATGTGATTAGGAGTAAAAAAACCCACCTTGGTGGGTTTTTTATTGGCTTTTCGCGATTCGATAGGCAGCAAAAAACCCGCAAAGCATTGGCTTAATGCGGGTTGCTTGGTGAAGCTTGAAACTAAGTAATGGTGCTCGGGACCGGAATCGAACCGGTACACCTTTCGGCGAGAGATTTTAAGTCTCTTGTGTCTACCTATTTCACCACCCGAGCACGGGCTGCAAATATTAACAGCGTTTGCCTTCGCTTGCTAGTATTGCTCTGTAAAAAAGCCCAGCTCTGCTGGGCTTTTCAACTGGAGGCGGAGGCCGGAATCGAACCGGCGTAAACGGATTTGCAATCCGCGGCATAACCATTTTGCTACCCCGCCTTAAGGGGTAAAGAAAGTACTAAAACTACTTTCTTTGAAAATTTGGAGCGGGATAAGAGGCTCGAACTCTCGACCTATACCTTGGCAAGGTATCGCTCTACCAACTGAGCTAATCCCGCAGTGTATTGCTAGCATTTTAATGGAGCGGGATAAGAGGCTCGAACTCTCGACCTATACCTTGGCAAGGTATCGCTCTACCAACTGAGCTAATCCCGCATCGCAATGCTATTTTTGGAGCGGGATAAGAGGCTCGAACTCTCGACCTATACCTTGGCAAGGTATCGCTCTACCAACTGAGCTAATCCCGCATCGCAAATTGCTGTGATGCTATGTACTGCGCCAATGTGTGATGGAGCGGGATAAGAGGCTCGAACTCTCGACCTATACCTTGGCAAGGTATCGCTCTACCAACTGAGCTAATCCCGCATCACGTTTCTGCATTTCTATGTGATTTGCAGAGGAGCGCAATTATGGCTAAGGTAATGGGAGCTGTCAAGCGACTTGAACTGACTTTTTTCCTAAATGTCGATTTTTTAATCAAAAATGCCGCTTTAGTGGCTAAGCATTGCCGCGCGAGCGTGTTAAGATTCGGCTCTATGCGTTTCGATGCACTTGCGGCAGGGCAAGATTATGCTTTGCGGCTTGTTTTATGCTGTGTGCGTCGCCTTTACTAAGTCTGATCAAGGATAGCCTTATGCCACGCGTTGTGACACTTGCCCATTACTATACTGCCCCTGAAATCCAGCAAATGGCGGATAAAGTGGGTGATAGTCTGGAGCTTTCTTTGTTTGCGCGCGATGCCGATGCTGACATTATTGTGTTTGCTGGCGTGCGCTTTATGGCTGAAACAGCCAAGATTTTGAATCCGAATGCCACGGTGATTTTGCCCGATGCAGGCTCAACCTGTTCGCTGGTCACGCAAACCGACGTGACTACACTGAAAGCGTGGCGCGAGTCGTACCCAGATCACGTGCATGTGTCGTACATCAATAGCTCGGCCGAGCACAAAGCATTGAGCGATTGGATCGTGACCAGCCGCAATGTGGACGACATCATTGCCCATTTGTACGCCGAAGGTAAAAAAGTCATTTTCTCGCCTGATCGCAATATGGGCGCGTATTTGAACTTCCAGCACGGCTACGATATGCCGCTGTGGTCCGCCGTTTGCGAAGTGCACGATAAATTCAATCAAACCGCGTTGGATGAGGCGTTTGCAGCTGTGAAAACAGCTAAATATCTGATTGCTCACCCTGAAAGCCCATTGCCTGTGTTGCAACAAGCCGATTATGTGGGCTCAACGTCGGGCATGCTCAACTGGATCAAAACGTTTGATAAAGAGCCTGATGCGGCGATCTTTGTCGCGACCGAAGATGGCATTTTGTACAATATGCGCCTCGCTCGTCCTGATCTGAATATTGAGCAAGCGCCGATTTATGCCGGTTGCCAGTGTAACTCTTGCCCATACATGAAAATGAACACCATCGAAGCCGTAAAACGCGCGCAAGCGGGTCAAGGTACCGTCATTGATTACCTGACTCCGGCCGATATGGACGCCGCCCGTGCCCCAATCGAGCGGATGCTGGAATTTTCTAAGCGCTACTACGCGTAAGGCGTAATTCATCCAAAACGCCCCAATCGGGGCGTTTTTCTTTGGGCGCGAAAAATGAGTTGTGCGTCGCTACAGAGTTGGCGAGCTTGGGTTTTTACCACTTGGCAAGCCGCAGCCCTTGGCCGACACTCTGCCGTTTTTTGGCCGTACTCGGCCGCAAGGGAGTGACAGATGCCGCTACGCATCCTACTGGCCGTGGCCGGTTTGCTCTTGGTGTTGCTGGCTAACGCCGCCAGCGCCGCCGCCCCGCAACACTGGCTGTATTTCCCATCGCGAGGTGGCGAAGGCGAAACCCTGCGCGCCATCAAGGCGCTGAGCGATCCGCGCTTTGTCGGGGCGCAAATTGCCTATCCGTGGCGCCTGCTGGAGCCGAAAGCCGGCGAATATGATTTCAGCGCCATCCGCGCCGATCTGGCGTATTTGCGTAGCCAGCACAAACAGCTGTGGGTGCAGCTGCAGGATAAATCGTTCACGCCCCAACCCAATGTGCCGGCGTATTTATTGAGCCCGGCCTATCAGGGCGGGGCGCTCAAGCAAAGCATGGCCAGCGCGCCCGAGCGCGACCCAACCCAGCCCTTAGGCAGCGATGAATATGGCTGGGTGCCCAAAATGTGGGAGCCGAGCGTGCGCAGCCGCTATCAGGCGCTGATTCAGGCGCTGGGGCAGGAATTCGATGGCCAGATTGCCGGGATCAACTTGAGCGAAAGTGCCATCGACATTGGCACCGAGCATCGTGATGGCACCACCACGTGGCCGGCGGGGTTTGCCCCGGCGCAGTATGTGGCGGCCATCGAGGAGAATATGGGCGCACTGGCGGCGGCTTTCCCGCACAGCACCGCGATGGTTTATCTGAATTTTCTACCGGGCGAATGGCTGCCGTGGGACGATCATGGCTATATGCGCCGGCTGTTTCAGCGCGCGGCCGAGCTGAAAATGGGCGTGGGTGGCCCTGATCTGATGCCGTACCGCAAAGCGCATATGCAGCAAAGCTATGCATTCTTGCGCGCCTATCCGGCCGAGCTGATCAAAGCGCTGGCGGTGCAGGATGGCAATTTGCGCCAGAAAAACCCGAAAACCGGCAAGCGCAATACCGTGGCCGATAATTTGCAATTTGCCGAGCAGTATCTGGGGCTGGATTATATTTTCTGGGGCTTGGAAGAGCCGTATTTCAGCCGCGAAGTGCTGCCGAAATTGCCGGTAGCCAAATAGTGGGGCAGGGTATATGTTGGTAGGCATTATTTAATAATGTCTATCAAGCAATACCCCTGCTTGAGTGAGGGCGCGGGTATCCCGCTTGCCGTGCCCTACCTAACTGCTACCGTGTGCCCCGCGTGTTGCAGCTGCTCGATCAGCCAGCACGCGGCCGGCCCCAATTGTGCGGTGCGTAGCCACACCAGATCGAGCGTAGTGGCTTGTGGCCAATTGGCGGTCTTGAGCTGCACCAGTTGCCCGTGGCCAAACTGCGCCGCCAGCCAAGTGGGCAGGGCGGCCCAGCCAAAATTGCGTGCGGTGAGTTCCAGTAGCAGCAGATAGCTGGGCGCCAGCCAGCAACGCGGGCTGTGTGGGCCAGCTTGGCTGCTGGTGTAGGTGCTAAGCCGCAGCTCGCGGTGTTGCAATAATTGCGCTTCATCCACCTGCGCCACCTGTGCGAGCGGGTGCTCTGCACCCACATACAGCGCCATGGCCGTTTGGCCGGGCATGGCTTGGGCGGAGACATCGGCCTGATAGCGCCCCTGCGCGCGCATCACTCCCAGCTGCGCCCGCCCGCTACGCAATAGCGCCAGCACATCATCGTCTTCGCCCACGAGGCACTCCAGACTCAGTAGCGGAAATCGTTCGGCAAAAGCGGTTAATAGCGTTTCAAAGGCTTGTGATTGAAACGTGTCGGACAGCACGATGCCCAATTGCGCTTCTTCGCCACCTTGCAAAGCCAGCGCTTGCTGGCGCAGCGCGGCATGGCTGTGCAGCACATGCTGGGCATGGCTCAGTAGGCGCGCGCCCGCCGCCGTGAGGGTGGGCTGGCGGGTGCGGCGATCAAATAAGGCAACCCCAGCGTCGATTTCCAGCTGGCTGATGGCCTCGGACACCGTGGACTGGCTCTTGCCCATATGCCGCGCGGCGGCGGAAAAAGAGCCCAGCTGGGCCGCATGCACAAAGGCAGTCAGGCTATCGATGGAGTTAAACATAAACACACCCTATCTATCGGTAAAGCCGATGGTAACTGATTTTATTCTATCGGTTTTTCTGCGGATAATCTGGGCGAATCACCTTACTACAGAGGATGTGCCATGCCTGACTTAGCCCAA
Source organism: Chitinibacter fontanus (assembly GCF_013423785.1). Taxonomy (NCBI): domain Bacteria; kingdom Pseudomonadati; phylum Pseudomonadota; class Betaproteobacteria; order Neisseriales; family Chitinibacteraceae; genus Chitinibacter; species Chitinibacter fontanus. The sequence continues at coordinate 856,159 of NZ_CP058952.1, read as the reverse complement.
TTACCCGCCAAAACCTGGGCCGAGCGGGTGCTGCATGCGGTGCTGTTTGAAGTGGGCGGTGTGCTGCTGGTGACGCCGATTGCCGCTTGGTTGCTGGGGGCCAGTGTGGCGCATGTGGGGGTGCTGGCGGTGATTTTGGCCAGCTGCGCCATGCTGTGGAATGCTATTTTTAATTACGGTTTTGAAAAACTGGAGCGCCGGCAGGGTTGGCAGCGCACGGCCAAAATTCGCACGCTACATGCGCTACTGTTCGAAGGCGGCTTTATCATGCTGGCCGTGCCGCTGACGATGTGGTGGCTACAGCTCAGCCTGTGGCAGGCGCTGGCTTTGGATATTGGCTTTTTCCTGTTTTTTCTGCCCTACACCTATTTGTATAACTGGGCTTACGATGTGCTACGCCTGCAGTATTTTCGCCGCCAGCGGCCCGCCTGAAAATAAAAAACGCCCCGAGGTCGGGGCGTTGGTAGGGGCTTAATACGGCTTATTTAGGCAGTTTGTCGAAATAAGCGCGGTGCTGGGTGCTGAATTCAAAATTATTGAATTTGTCCCAGTTGACCGACCAAGTCATCAAACCACGCAGGCCAGGGTAAGTGGCGCCCGGTTTGTAGCTGCCGCAGTTCGTGCCCTTCATCAGGCAATCGAGTGCAGTTTGCACATCGCCCACGGTGGTAAAGCCGCCGCCGGCATTGGCGTTGGCCGGCAGGCCGATGGCGATTTGATCAGGGCGCAGCGCGGGGAACATAAAGTTGGTGCCCGCAACTTTAAAGCCTTTCAGCAGCATATCGGTCATCGCCACGTGGAAATCGGCATTGCCCATGGTGTGGTACACGCCATCCAGACCGGTGATCGGGCCGGAGTTGTAATCCTGCACGTGTAACAGTGTCAGATCATTGCGCAGCGCATAGATCACTGGCAGGTAAGCCCCGGCGCGGGTATCGCAACCCGAGCAAGTGCCACCGTAGAAGCTATAACCCAACTGCACAAAGAACGTCTCTGGCGCCATGGTCAGCGTGAATTTGCTGCCGTATTTGGCTTTCAGCTCTTTCAGCGCGGCAATCAGATTCACAATCACCGGTGCTTTCGGGTTAGCCACGTCGTTGTCGCCGGCATTGAGCTGCAGTGAATGCCCTTCAAAATCGACATCCAAGCCATCAAGGCCATATTTGTCGATGATGGTTGCTACTGAGCGTACAAAGGCGTCTTTCGCGGCGGTGGTTTCGAGGCGAACCTGACCGTTGGCGCCGCCAATCGAGATTTGCACCTTTTTGCCTTTAGCCTGTTTGGCTTTAATCGCGGCAATAAAGTCGGCTTCCGATTCGACATTCGGGCATTCGGTCGAAGGGCAGAGCTTGAACGCGACTTCACCACTGGTGGATGAGGTCGGCTCGGCAAACGACAGATTGATAAAGTCCCATTTATCCGACACATCATTCATGCGGATATAGCCCGAGCCATTGGCAAAGCTAGCGTGCAGATAGCCGACCAGCAGTTTGTCGTTGACTGGCGCTGGTGTGACGCTTGGGGTTGTGCTTGGGCTCGGTGAGCTGGTGACATTCGGCGTTGCACTTGGCGTTGGATAAGGCGTAGGTAAGGTCGAAACTATATTCCAGCCAATCACGCAGCCTGCCGCATCATAGATCGGCACATATTTTGCGTCGTAGATCGGCGGTGGTGGCGTCAGCGCAGGGCATGTCATCGGAGTTGGTGATGGACTTGCAGTGATTACCGGCGTGGCCGTTGGTTTTGGTGTCGCCGTTGTGCTGCTGACTAGTTTCCACGGGCCCCATTCGGCTGCGCCAGGTACATCGCCTTGCGTCCACCATTTGGCCTCATACACTTGGCCGTTGTAGCTCACACGCTGGCCACCAACATATGCGGCACTTTTATCCCAATTTGCGATGCCTGGATTTGCCGTTACAACTGGGGATGCGGTTGGGGTGACTGCAGGGCTAACTTGTGGTGTGCTCGTGATTGCTGGTGTTGCACTAGGCACCGCACTGGCTGAAGGAGCCGGAGTCGTATTGGATGATCCGACTTCTTTCCATAGTGTTGGCGTACTGGCTGGGTTCCAGCCTGCGCCAACGTAAGCGGTGTGGCTTACTAGGGCGGTGTAGGTTTTTCCGTTGTAGTCAACCGTGGTGCCCGCTGTGTAGCTGCTGCCTTCCTGCCAGCTGGCTGCATGAACGCTGGCCGCGAGCAATAGCCCGGCGAGCAGCGCAATGATGCGTTGTTGCATAGTTCTTCTCCATCCAAAGTAGATATGGCACCCCCCACAAAGAGGTGGCGATTTCCGCCCGCATTTTTTGCATTGCGGGTCAGAAACTGGATGATTGTAGGCCGAACAGTCTTTTTGATTAAGTAATCTAAGTTACTGTTGTAAATAAGGAATTACTGTTCTTGGTATGGGGTGATGAAATCTTAGGGCTTGCGCTTGAACGTGAGGGCTAACGTTGGCGGCGCTCAACACCATTCCATTCACCTACAGGCTCGGGAACAACATCGGGATAGCGTTGTTTGTATTGCGCGAGTGCATCATGCACGTGGCTGTAAAAACTGTCGGCGCCAATTGCTTGCGTGACACCATAGCGATCAAGTGCCTCGCGTAGGGGGCGATTGCAGCGGGCAAATTTCAAATCGATGTCGGCTTCTTCCAACATGCGATTAAGGGTTAGCAGTTGCTCGGCCGCGGTTACATCCAGAAAAGTGATGGCCTGGGCGTCGATTAAGACCCAGCGGGTATCGCCATCTTCGGCGACAAGCTGGCTGATGCGATCGAAAAAATAGCTGCTATTGGCAAACAGCAGTGGAGCATAAAAGCGATAGACCAGTAGCCCTTGCAGATAGCGTGATTCCCCGCTCAAATGCGCTTCGGCCACGTCATGAAACCCTTTGCGTCCCTCGGCCGAACACAGCACTGCATCAAAAGGTCTGGCCATAAAACGTATTAGGTATGCCAATGAAAGCAATATACCAACTATGATACCAGGCAATACCCCTACAATAAGAACCCCGGCAGTGGTGATTAATGAGAAAATTGCCGCGGTGCGATCCAGTCGATACATTTCTAGCAAGCTACGCAAATCAATCAGATTAATCCCGGCAAAAATCAGCAATGCGGATAAGGTGCTCACAGGTAAATAGCGAAGTGAGCCCGATAAAAACAGCAAAAATAGCCCCAATAATAAGGCCGCAATCAGCCCGGATAAGACCGATTTACCCCCTGCTGCATCATTAATTGCGGTGCGCGATTGGCTGGCGCCCAGCGCAAAGCCTTGCCATAAACTGGCAGCAATATTGGCCAAGCCCAAGGCCATTAGCTCGCGATTGGGGGCAATCTCATAATGGTTTTTTTGAGCAAAAGCGCGAGAGAGCAAAATGCCCTCTGGCATGGCCAGCAAGGCAATCCCTGCGGCGGCAGGTAGTAAGGTGGTGAAATGATCGAAGCTCAGCAGCGGCCAGCTCAATTGGGGTAAACCTTGTGGCAGATTACCCAGTAGATGCACGCCATGCCGCTCAAGTTGCAAAAAATACGCGCAAGCAATCGCGCCCATAAACAACAGCACGGCAGCGGGGAGCTGCGGCTGCAGTTGGCGCAGCAACATTAAAAAGCCCATTGAAAGCGCACCAATGATCAGAGTGGTGCTGTGCATTGCTTCATGCCGCGTTAAAAATTCGAATACGCGGGGGAAAAAAGCAGCTTCATGTAAATCTAGCCCTGACCATTTTCCCAGCTGGCTGGCGATCAAAATTAACGCAGCGCCGTTCATAAATCCCAATAACACCGGCTTGGAAAGTAGATCGGCAATCGCACCCAGCCGTGCTTGAGCCGCGATCAGCATCAAAATGCCCACCAGCAAAGTCAGCATGCCCGATAGCAGCGCATATTGCAGCATATTGCCATGCGCCAGCGGGGTAATGGCCGCCGCAACGAGCAGGGCCAAGGCGGCATCGGGCCCGACGATCAGTTGTCGTGAGCTTCCGACCAGCGCATACACCAGCATGCCAGCCAGTGCGGTGTAGAGGCCATTCTGGGCGGGCATGCCCGCCAAGTCAGCATAGGCGACACAGGCAGGGATCAGGACCACGCAGACACTGATGCCGGCGGTAATGTCTGCCGCTAAATGAGCGCGACGAATTTGTGACAAGCCCGAAAGTTGCCAGATCTGACGCCAGCGGGATGCGGTAGGGGCGGAGTGAGGCATTGCACCTCCAAATCAGTTTATTTCAGTTTAGCGAAGCAAATTGGGGCCGGTGAAAAAACTCGCTATTTTTATTTTGTCAGTTTAAAGTAAGGTATGGCGTGAATATTTACGTTATGATCGCCGCCAATTTCAATTGTGATCGATTGGCCGTGCCACCGTTTATTCACTCCTCCAAACTTGGGCGTACCGCCGCGACTTGGCTAGCTTTGCTGGCCATTGTGGCACAACTGCTGCTGCCATTTGCGCATGCGGCCGCCATGGATGCGGGCGTGAAACTAGCTTGGTGTGGTACGGGTAAAGCCCCTATGTTGGGCGCAGATCTGGCTGGCTCGCAAGATAATGGCAATGCCAAAATTATTGTGAAGTGTGCCATCTGCTCGGTGGCTAGCCTGCATGCGATTGCACCACCTCCCGCGCCATTTAGCCTACCGGTATTCAAACCGGCACAATATGCGCCCTGGGTTGCGGCGCAAGACGTTATTTCCCCCGTTTCCTACGCGATTCCCCCGCCACCCCGTGGCCCACCGCTGATTTCCTGATGGTCTGTTTGCGCATCGCGTCTTGGCGCGATGCTGTGCTGCATGTAATTGGCTGGGTATTAGTTGCGCAGTGTCCGCCTTAAGGCGCTCCACGCTCATACCCCCCGATTGCCTGCTGGCGATTCATTCAATCTGCCTTGCTGCCATTGATGCAGCAGGGATGCTGAATCTGGCCGCCCGTGGTGCGCCAGATTGTTAGGAAATACCATGTCGAATCTCCCTACTTGGGCGTTACGTACCAGTGTGTGTGCGGTATTGGCGACGCTTGGCCCGCAGCCAGCTTTTGCGAACGAAGTAACTCAACTCGATGAAATTGTGGTCACCGCCACCCGTGAGGCCACGCCATTAGCCAAAGCGCCAATTTCGATTGGCAAAGTGAACGAAAAAACCATCGCCGAGACCAAGCCAACTTTCATTGGCCAAGTGCTCGATAAAATCCCCGGCGTGCATATGACCGATCTGGGTAATGAGCAGCACAATCTGTCGATTCGCCAGCCGATGACTTATTCGGCGGTGTATCAATATCTGGAAGACGGTGTGCCAATCCGTCCGGTGGGTATTTTCAACCACAATGCGCTGTATGAAATTAACCTGCCGGGGAGCGACGGCATCGAGGTGGTCAAAGGCCCGGCATCGAGTCTGTATGGCAGCAATGCAGTTGGGGGAGCGGTCAATTTCACCACCGCAGCACCAAGTGCTGAATTAACGTGGAATGTAGCCGGGCAACTCAGCTCCGAGGGGTATCGCCGTGTAGATGCTGGTTTATCTAATTCATGGGGTGATACTGGCTTACGTATCGCTGGCTATAGCGCCACGCGCGGTGAGAGCTGGCAAGACTATAACGCCATGGATAAAACCGGCGTCACCGCTCGCCTTGATCATTGGCTTAGCGATGCGCTGCTGTGGAAATCAGTGCTGACTTATTCCAAGCTCGATACCGATATGCCGGGCAGCTTGAACGAAAGCGATTACAACGCCCGCCCCGGCTATTCGTATCAAACCTTTACTACCCGCCAAGTTGAAGCGCTGCGCGCCAGTACCAGCTTGGCCGGTGAGTTGAATGCTGGTGGCTTTAGCAGTGCCACGCTGTATTACCGTGACAACAGCACTTACCAGTTGCCGAGCTATCTGATTTTCAACACCGGGCCAAATTCAGCCAGCGGGCGCACCACCGATAACACGTTCACCTCTTTGGGTTTGAGCGCATTTCATCGCCAGCAGTGGGGCGATTTGAAGCTGACTGTCGGTGGTTTGATCGAGGCAAGCCCGAACGATCAGCGAGAAACCAATTTATCTATCGTGCGCGATCCGAAAACCGGCAAATACCTCAGCTACAAAACCGGCAGCGTACGCCGTGATTATCGTGTTGATCTGGGTAATCAGGCAGTGTTTGCTGATGCTAACTATCAAATCACCCGTGGGCTGGGGGTGAATGGCGCATTGCGTTATGACCGCGTTAGTTATGATTTCACGAATCACCTGACGCCATCGGCCACCACCGGCGCAGCATCACAAAAGCAATCGTTTGCCGATGTGTCGCCCAAAATTGGCTTCACTTGGGATGCCGCCAAAAACGTGTTTGTGTACGGTGGCTATAGCCAAGGTTTTACCCCGCCCGAAGTTGGAGCGTTATTTAGCAGCGCTAGCGTACCCAATTTGCAATCAGCCAGCTTTGATCAGTTTGAGCTGGGGGCGCGCTTTTCGCCGCTGGCTGGCGTGAAGATTGATGCGGCAATTTACCGCCTCGATGGCGAGGATGAGCTGGTGAATTACAGCATCGTACCGGGCAAATCCGAGCCGCGTAATGCCGGTAAAACCCGTCATGAAGGCATTGAGCTAGGGCTCGATTGGGCGCTCTCCAATCAGTGGAGCACCAAGTTGGCCGGCCAATACGCGCGGCATGTTTATCGCGAATATCGCCCGTCGCCAGTCGAAAACTACGCTGGCAAAGACATTCCCGCGGCGCCGCAATGGCAAGGCACATTGGAAATTGCCTACAAGCCGCTGACCAACATCAGAATTGCACTGGAAACCACATACCTAGGCCAGTATTGGATGGATAACAGCAATACGGTTGAGTACAAAGGACATACCCTATTTAACCTACGTGGTGAATATCAGCAGCACGGTTGGACTGTGTGGGCGCAAGCCTTGAATTTGAGCAATGCGCATTACGCTGACATCGCCGCATCGAGCTACAAGGGCGTGGGCGCGCATAACGGTGACACGCAAGATACTTACAGCCCGGGAGCGCCACGCAGCTTTTTTGTCGGAATTGCTTACGCTTTTGACGGTAAAGGGGCGGGGCGATGAAACGGGATGAACTTGATGTGCTTACCACGCAGACTGGCCAGCGTAAAACTTCAGTATTGGGCTGGTTAAACCGTTGGCATAAAAAGCTGGCGTGGATTGCTGGCATAGCGGTGATTTTTTGGGGCCTAACCGGTGTCTTGCATCCAATTATGTCGGCATTGACACCCAATGTGCATCCTTTGCCAGTGGCGCTGAGCCTGCCAGCCGATCTACAAGTCGTACCACCGGCAAGCTTGAGGCTGCCTGCTGGTGCCGTGCAATCGCTGCGCTTACGCATGTGGGGTGACGACACGCCAGCTTGGCGGATAGGAATGCAGGCGCAGCCAGTGGGTATCTGGTTTGATGCCAGAAACGGGCAGGTACTGGCCAACGCCGATGCGCAAGAGGCAGAGCGCTTGGCGCGGGCTTTGGTGGGTGATCCGCAATCAGCGATCCGCAGCCTGACGCCGATCACCGAGTTTAGCCGCAGCTATCCAAGTATCAATAAAATCCTGCCTGTGTGGCGCGTGGAATTTGTGCGCGACGACGGCATGGTGGCGTTTGTGGATACCGAAGGGCGGCGACTGGCGAGCTTGTCCGACAACACCAAACGCAGCCTGATGCCGATTTTTTCGTTACTGCATACCTGGAGCTGGGCGAGCGAGCCAGTCAAAAAACTCGGCATGACGCTGGTGCTGCTGGTCGCGCTACTCAGCATGATCGGTGGCTTGGCGATGTACTGGTTGCGCTACCGTCGCCAGACTTTGAAAGCGACTCAGCCAGCGCTGCGCCGCTTTCATCGTGGCCTCGGCGTTGCAGCAGGGCTGGCGGGTTTGGTGATTACTTTTTCCGGCTTGACGCATTTATGGCTACAGCGCGCGCCGTTTCAAGCCGCAGCGCCGCAGCCATTGACGGTGTTGCCCGAGTTGCATCATATGCCCGTCGGAGTGAGTTCACTGATCGCTGTGAATGTCGGTGCCAAGGGGTATTGGCTTGTAGAGCAATCCGATAAAAACGCAGCTGTTAATACAGGGGGTGGGCATCAGCATGGTGCACATCACGCCGCCAGTGCGCTGCCAACGTATTTAAATGAGCACGGCGCGGTAGAGGAGGGCATCGCCGCGCGGCATGCAATGCAGATGTTGCGTCAACTCGCGCCCAAGGAGGCGCAGGTCCACAGTGCGAACCTGCAGTCGTTGACCCTGATAACCCAATTTGGCGGCGAGTATGGTTTTTTCCAGAAACGACTGCCGGTGTATCGCGTTGACTTGGCGACCCCAAGCGCGGCGAGCTGGTATTTGGAGCCCGCCACTGGCACGTTTTCAACTCGGGTAGAAAATAGTGATCGGTTTGAAGGCTATTTATTTGCCAATTTGCACAAATGGCACTGGCTGGATGGGCTGGGCAAAACCAGTCGTGATGTGATCTTGGCCAGTTTTGCTGCATTAAATGTGGTGCTGGCCGTGTGTGGCTTGTGGCTACTACGGCGCAGGAAAGTCGGCAAAAACTAATGCTGTAGCGCTGGCGCGCTCAATTGCAATAACTGGCGAATGGCCGCCTCATCGATTGGGGTGGCCAGATAATGTAGCTGCGGTAAGCTGCTTGGCGTGTCGGCGCCCTGATCGAACCACTGAATCAGCGTACTATGTGGCAGCAGGGCGTGCAGTTTACGCGCCAGATCGTTGCCGGTCGCGCAATGGATGCTAACCAGCTGGATCGGCTCGCGAATGCTGTGGTCGATGGCCTCATCATCCGAGCCAGCCTCTAAAAAATGCCAGCCGGGGCGCTGCTGCGCCAATTGCGAACGCAGTTGTAGCCGTGAGTTGCGCTCAGCATCAACAAGCAAGACGGTGTAGTTCATAATATTCACCTCGGGGATGTCCACTTCACTGTAGCAGTTGAAGACAAAAAAATAGGGATGACCGACGAGTGTGCGTTGCAACAAAAGAGATGAAGCATGATTAATTTATTCACGCGTAGTGAGCGCACTTGATGTCAGCGCGTTTAGCGCGCTTTGCGCTAATTTCACTGCTGGCGCACGCCTTGCTGATCTGGCTGCTGCCGTCTGCGCAATTAGCGCCGCCTGCTCAGACCCTTGTCGCTTCGGAGATGATGAAGGTAGCCTTACTGCCTGCTGCGCCCAAACCGCTCGCTGCGGCACCGCGTAGCGCGCCGCGCGCTGATCAGCCCGTTGCGCAAAAGGCCCCACCGCATTTGCCGCGCCATCCGGCAGCAGCCGAACCGCCGCCTGCGCCGCCGCCGGTTGCTGCGCCCTTAGCGCCCAAAGTCTTGGCTATCGCCGACACGACCAATTCACATGCCACTGTGCCGGGCGAGCCGAGCCAGCCCAAACTGCCAGCTGGCGCGGCGGACAAAGCCAAGTCGAGTGAGGGCGAAAGTAGTGGGGCGATTACGCAAGTGGCGCAATTTAGTGCTGCCTACTTAAATAACCCGACGCCAGAAATTCCGTTTTTGGCGCGAGAGCGCTGTCAATCAGGTCGCGTGGTGCTGCGCGTGCTGGTTAGCGCCAGCGGCAAACCTTTGCAAGTGACGGTGGCCAAAGAGAGCGGTTGCGCCATTTATGATCGGGTGGCGCAAAAAACGGTCAAAAACCAATGGCGTTTTGAGCCCGCGCGCAGCGGCTCGGTGGCGGTTGAATCAGAGGTGGAAGTGCCGATTCGGCTGAATCTAGTCGACTGAGTGTGCTCAGATAAATGTTGCGATGGCGCTGCTGCTGATGCAGAGCGCCATCGCTATTTAGTGCAGGCTGGGCGAATGGCTAGCCCACAGATCGCTCAGTTAGCGACCGAAGTATTGCTGGTAGATTTTCTGATAGGTGCCGTCGGCTTTGGTGGCAGCTAGACCTTTATTAAGCTGATCAAGTACCGCTTTATTGCCTTTTTTCACAGCAATGCCGTAATACTCTTTGGCAAAGCTGGTGTCGTCGATGGTTTTAAGTTGGGTGTTTTTATTATTGGTCAGGTAATTATTGACCACACCATTATCGGCCACTACGGCTTCGATACCACCCGCGCGCAACTCGGTCAGCGCCAATACGATATTTTCATAGCGGCGAATATCGGGGCTGGTTTTACCAAAGGCTTTTTGTGCCACGGTGTCGCCGGTAGTGCCGGTTTGTACGCCGACTTTTTTGCCTTTCAGGTCAGCTAGTTTGGCCACTTTGCTGCCATCGCGTACGATAATCAGTTGCTTGGCTTCAAAGTAAGGCTCAGAAAAATCCATGCTGGCTTTACGCTCTGGCGTGATGGTGACTGCGGCAATCACAATATCGCGATCGCCCGTGTTGAGCCCCGCAAACAGGCCTTCCCATGGGGTGTTAACCAGCTTGATTTTCAAACCCGACTTCTGCGCAATCGCTTTGATTAAGTCGGCGTCAAAACCCACGACTTCTTTGTTGTTATTCAGTGATTCAAACGGCGCAAAAGTTGCGTCGGTGCCTACGCTGTAAACTCGCTCAGCGTGTGCTGGCGCCACAGACAAGCCCAAAGCCAAAGCCAGGGTCGAAAATAGAGTGCGGTAATGCATCTTTCACCTTCTGCCATGCGTAAAAACAGTCATTCTCTTTGCTTTATTTGTAAGCAGCAATGCGAGAAAGTCCTACCATGCCGAGAATTAGTTGCGCGCAGCACAGGGTATTTATTGCGCTGGTGCTGCTGTAGCGTATCGTGGGTGTTGGCCGAGGGGAGCAGGGGTGGCTAATTTTATTGGTGGGTATATCCTTGTAAGCAATTATTAGATTGGCTTTTGTTGATATACCCATCATAATATCGGTTTAGGTTTTAAATCGATTCAGCTGCTGCGTTAAGCCGCGCGCAATATGATCCACTTGTGCCGCATTTTCGGCACTATGCCCAATCGAGGTGCTGGTTTCCTCGACCATTTGAGAAATATCCTCCACGCGCGAGGCAATATTATTGCTGGCCATTCCTTGCTCCCGGGTGGCATCAGCCACTTCGTTCAGGTGGCTTAAGGTGCTTTGCGCCCCGGCACAAATGCGCTCCAACGATTGAGTCACATGCTGGCTGAGTAGTACGCCTTGTTCTACCTGTGGCAGCGCACCTTCCATCACATTGACGATACTGAGTGTGTCATTTTGCACTGCGGCCAGCATTTGCTCGATATCGACGGTGGCGTGCGAAGTGCGCTCAGCCAGCTTGCGCACTTCATCGGCCACCACTGCAAAGCCGCGGCCTTGCTCGCCCGCGCGGGCCGCTTCAATCGCCGCGTTGAGCGCCAATAGATTGGTTTGTCCGGCAATATCTTTAATTACCGCGGCAATGCCCGAAATCTCGCGTGCTTTGCTATCGAGTTGGCGAATTTGCACCGTGGCATCCGATACGGTGCTGGCAATTTGCTGCATGGTGGTGCTGGCATCAGTAACTTGTACGACACCGGCGCTAGCCAGCTCGCTGGCCTGCTGCGAGGTTTGCCGTGTAATCTGCGAGCTATCCGAAATATGGTTGATGCTCACTGTTAGCTCTTCCATTGCCGCCGCCATCGAGGTGGTGGCATCGGCTTGGCGCTGGGCGGCTTGTGAGATTTCTTTGCTGGAGCCGGCAATCTGGCTGGCTTGAGTTCCCAAATTTTCAGCGTCGGTGCGAATCTGGCGAATGATTTGGCGCAGTCCTTGCGTCATTTCTCCTAGGTTGGCCAGCATGCTGCCGGGGGCTGCCTGCCCCACATCGGCTTGCAGGTCGCCATCGGCGATGCGGCGCATAATACAGATGGCATCCTGTGGCTCACCACCGAGCTGGCGCAGAATGCTGAGCGTAATCTGCCAAGCCAGCAAGCTCAGTAATAGCGCCATTACCCCCAGTTGCAGCAGCCCCAGCCATAAATTGCGTTCAAATTCATGGTCGATATCATCGATATAAACTCCGGTGCCTAAAATCCAGTCCCAGCCTTCGATCAAAACGGCGTACGAGAGCTTGGGTTCCGGCGTGCTAGAGCCAGCTTTGGGGAAGTAATAATCGACAAATCCGCCGCCAGCGAGGGCGACCTTGCTCATTTCCCGAATAATATATTTGCCCTGAGTATCTTGCAGATCGCCTTTATATTGGCCTTCTACCTCAGGTTTGGTCGGTTGCAGTACGTAAACCTGCTTGGTGTTGAAGATGAAAAAATAGTCGCTTTTGTTGTAGCGGACATTGCGCAGCGCAGCCACGGCGGCTTGCTGGGCAGCGCTATCTGACATTTTGCCTTGCACACTTTGCGCGCGAAAATGCTGCACAATGGCTGCCGCGGTTTCGACCTGATTGCGAACTTGGTCTTTACGGCTGTCGAGCAAATTTTGGTGTTGGGTACTTAATTGCAGCCCACACAGGATTGCCATCCCGCCAAGGGCTAGAAAGCTCAAAATCAGTAGGCGGATTTTGATCTTTAAACTCATCAACCACTGCATGGTAAATCTCCCTGTACTTTGGCCTTTGCGGCGCATTTTTGGAATCGAGCAGGGAAATACTATGCAATATCAGGCAATGCTGATATGACCTTGGCGCTACAAACTATGACATTAGGGTTTTCTCTTAGAAAGTAAACTTTAATTGTGCCGCCACAAAACCCTCAACATCTACTGCCTGAATAGTCGGCACGATAAACAGGTTTAAGCCAACGTAGTAATCCGTTTCCAGCGACACCAAAAAGCCGCCAGCCGGCACGATTGGATAGCCTTTATCGGTGTTTTGATAGCCGCTGACTAAGCCCGCCGCAGCGCCGAGCGAGATGCTGGCTTTTTCGCTGAACTGCCATTGCAGTGGCGTCCAGCCAAGCTGCGCGTAGACTGAGGTGTCGCGTAGTGAGTTCCGGTACGCGCCCAGCATCCAGTGCCAGCGGCCATTGCTGCGCTCAATCCCAAGGCCGTAGTTGTTTTCGTTTAAGTCGTCATCAATAACGGCTTGGCGATCAAAGTGGCGGGTATACACCGGCAATACCCCCCAAGTTTTCCATTCTTGCTCGCCATTCATGCCTTGCAACCAAGCGGGCGTTGCCTCGCCAAAAGCCTGATTATCGGCAGCCAGTGCGCTAGTGCTGCTAATACCTAGAGCTAGTATTACTTTGCAGGCCAGATTAATAATATTCTTCATGCGTATACCCTATAATTTTTCTCGGTAGCTGCTCAGTCGTTCCGCCAGTGTGCCGGTGTGCAATTCAAATAAATGATTGTCGAAATCATAAAAATACAGCGATTGGGCTTCACCTGCGATGCGCGGACGTGGCGGTTTGATTTCGATGCCCAGCGTAATTAATCTCGCGGTGATCGCCGCTAAATCGTCCTCATTCACCGCAAAAGCCACATGCTGATAGCTGCGCTCGGCCGGTGGCTCACCTTGCATCGCAGCGATCCAAATCTCGCCGAGCAGAAAGAATTTTTCCGGCGCTACAGAAAACGTTTGCGCACCGCTGTCATAAACCTCGGTCGCGCCTAGTCCTTCACACAGAAAGCGCGCCATCCGTTCCAGATCTTTTACAATAAAAGTTAAATGGCTGATGCTCTGAATTTGCACCGATATACTCCGTTGGGTATTTTGCTAAGGCGCTGTGCTAACAATAACTACAAAGATATACCTTATTCATGCCCAAATGCTCGGTCGCGTAATTGTTTCAGCTCATCACGCAATTGCGCCGCTTTTTCAAACTCCAGATTTTGCGCCGCGTTCATCATTTCTTTTTCGATGCGCTTGAGCTCTTTGGCCAATTGTTTCTGATCCATCTCGGCCACAATGCGCTGCTTTTTCTCTTCCAAGCGCGCCGCGGTGGCTTCTTCAGCGTTATACACTCCGTCGATGATATCTTTAATACGTTTCACTACGCCGCGTGGCGTGATGTTGTTGGCGACATTAAACGCAATTTGTTTTTCGCGGCGACGTTGCGTTTCGCCGATGGCTTTTTCCATCGAATTGGTAATGCGGTCGGCGTACAAAATCGCCTTACCGTTCAGGTTACGCGCTGCGCGACCGATGGTTTGGATCAGGCTGCGCTCGCTGCGAAGGAAGCCTTCCTTGTCGGCGTCCAGAATCGCCACCAGCGATACCTCGGGAATATCCAAGCCTTCGCGCAATAAGTTAATCCCGATCAGCACGTCAAACACGCCCAAACGCAAATCGCGCAGGATTTCAACGCGCTCGACCGTATCAATATCCGAGTGCAAATAGCGCACTTTCACACCGTGCTCGGCCAGATAATCGGTGAGCTGCTCGGACATTTTTTTGGTCAGCGTCGTTACCAGTACGCGCTCGCCAATCTCGGTGCGCTTTTTAATTTCGGACAGCAAATCATCGACCTGCGTACCCACGGGGCGCACTTCGATAATCGGATCGACCAGACCGGTCGGGCGCACGACTTGCTCGACGACTTGGCCCTGGTGCTGCGCTTCGTAATCGGCAGGCGTGGCCGAGACGAAAATCGTTTGCGGCATCAGCCGCTCGAATTCTTCGAATTTGAGCGGGCGGTTGTCCATTGCCGAAGGCAGGCGGAAACCGTAATCGACGAGGTTTTCCTTGCGCGAACGGTCGCCCTTATACATCGCGCCGACTTGGCCGATCATGACATGGCTTTCGTCCAGAATCATCAAGCCGTCTTTGGGCAGATAGTCGAGTAACGTCGGCGGTGGCGAACCGGCTGGTTTGCCGGAGAAATGCCGCGAGTAGTTCTCGATGCCTTTGCAAAAGCCCATTTCAGTGAGCATTTCCAGATCGAACCGTGTGCGCTGCTCCAGCCTTTGCGCCTCGACCAGTTTTTGCTCTTTGTAATAAAACGCCAGTCGGTCACGTAACTCGTCTTTGATCGTTTCAATTGCGCGCATGACGGTATCGCGCGGCGTGACATAGTGGCTGCTGGGGAAAATCGTATACCTACCCACGCGCTGCTTCACATGGCCGGTGAGCGGGTCAAATAAACTAATGCGCTCGATTTCGTCATCGAACATCGACACGCGCACCGCCAGCTCGGCTGATTCGGCGGGGAAAATATCAATTACATCGCCACGCACCCGAAAATGCCCGCGCGAGAAATCAAGCTCATTACGATCGTACTGCATCGTCGTCAGACGTTTGATGATATCGCGCTGGCCGATCTGCTCTCCCTCGACTAGATGCAAAATCATTGCGTGGTACGAGCTTGGGTCGCCAATCCCGTAAATCGCCGAAACGGTGGCAACAATAATGCAGTCTTTGCGCTCCAGCATCGCCTTGGTCGCGGAGAGACGCATCTGCTCGATATGCTCGTTAATCGCCGAATCTTTTTCGATAAACAGATCGCGGCTCGGCACATAGGCTTCGGGTTGGTAGTAATCGTAATAGCTGACGAAATACTCGACCGCGTTTTTCGGGAAAAACTCGCGCATCTCGGCATACAGCTGCGCCGCCAGCGTTTTATTCGGCGCCAGAATAATCGCCGGCCGCCCCGTGCGCGCAATCACGTTCGCCATCGTAAACGTCTTGCCCGAGCCGGTGACGCCGAGCAAAGTCTGAAAGCGCAAGCCATCATCCAGCCCCTCGATCAACTGATTGATCGCCGTCGGCTGATCACCTGCAGGCGGGAAGGGCTGAAATAGTTGATACGGCGAGTCGGGATATTCAACAAACATGGGCGGCTGCACGGCGAAAAGGCAATCGCTTATTGTCGGCGCAACTGGGTTTGCATTCAAGTATGTTGAACGTTTGTACTATAAACGCTGCAGAGAGCACGCGACTTGCCGCGTTGAATTGCGGGGAGCCAGTGCTTCGCCATTTAGCTACCCCTTTTATCGGGGGTAGCCGCTTGTGATATTTAATTTATCCTGTGGTTTGAGCTGCTGCTCCAGACCCACTGTGGAAACCTAGTATTCGGTACGATGAGTCGTTGGTAGTGGATGTGAAGCTGCCGCGTCCCGGCCAGTCTGGTTGAATGACTTGCTAGGGTTTGGTGGCAAGAACGCGCATTGCGACTGCTGCCAACTTGCAGACGCCCACGAAGCACGCCGCTGGTCAAACTGCGTGGCTTTATCGCGCAACGCTCTGTGAAATGATGGGCTGGGTGTCTTACTCATCACCTAAAACCGATGGGGTTCTTGGAAGGAACGAAATTACTCTTGAAACAGCAAATACCCCAAGCAAGAAGCCACAAGCTCCCTGAACTACCGCGACCCCACGCAACCAAGACATAGGCATTACGTCGCCATAGCCGATAGTCAACTGCGTAATGGTACTGAAATAGATAGGATCGAAGGCATCAATCTTGCCGTAGCCATGCTTTAGAAGTTGCTGGTTTACCGAGTAGACAATCGCGAAACAGAAAATTGATTCAAAGAAATTCCATACACTCAATATCGCGGTGCGAGCAAGGCTCGCCACGAAAACATGTTTCGACGAAGTTCGCAAGCGGTCGAACACGTTGAGATTTAGCGTTGCCTGCAGAATGTCCAGAACGCGATAGGCTGCGACGAATGTTGCGAAGCATTGAAGAGGTTTTTGAAGAGTGTTGGCAAACGTAACCAGCAGTATTTCCAGCACGAACCATACAACGACATAGGCTTCAATTTGTCTTCCTCGCCGCTTTGTAATTGCGACGGGATCCTGCACTTGAGCGAATTGGGTTTGCGCACCAATTCGTGTTCCCATCAACCAAGTCGCAACGGATAACAACTGCAGAAATCGAAACAAACGTTCAAGCAACCAAGTCAGGAAGCTGTACTCGCGAAGTTCACTCGGCTTCATGTCGTTTCCTCTTCATAATGATGCCCAATTATTAAGTAGGCCTAACTCATTGGTGCCTAATCTTAATCAGGTGAGGCTTAACGCAATAAGTGATTCCATACTATGTTATTTTTTAATGTGTTTTTATTAAACGACTTCAACCTCTACAATCAAAAGCATTAAGCGTTACTAACGCGTCAACCATGTTTGTGGTGTCAGCTATCAGAAGGGCGCATCGAAGCTCATTCGAGTATGAGCAAGCGCAGTTTTACTTCCCTTTTTGGCCGAGTATGGCCTCTCGGATAGTTTAATCCATTGCCTATTTCCAAGCTGCTTCTTCAGTTGGGGAGTGGCTAAATTGCTCAGAATGGTGGCTATTCCCTATAAAATGGTGGCTGTTTAATTGACTGAAACTGGCTATAGGCCTACTCGTCTTTTGCCATTAAATTACGCTCAAAATTCACCAAATCCGCCCCCGCTTTAATCGAATACAGTTGCGCTAAGCGCCCGCCCGAGCTTGTTTTTTCGTCTAAGGCTGCAAACATGTCGCTCGCTTCAAGGCGCCGCATCAGGCTTTTGCGCTGGATGGGTTTTTCGATGATGGTTTCAATCACTTGCTGCAACTGTGCAATCGTAAAACGCTCGGGCAGGCAGAAGGCGGGGATCATTGAGTACAGCGTTTTTTGCTGTAGCCGCGCTTGCGCCAGCGCGATGATATGGGCGTGATCGAAGGCGAGGGTGTATTGCGGCAAATCCTGCACTGCAATCCATTGCGCCAGCGCCACACTGGCGATCTTGGGGCTGACATTCTGGTGGGCGACTAGCGCGTAGTAGGCCAGTGTGACGCTATAGCCGCGCGGATCGCGCTGTGCGCCTGAAATCACCTGTAGCTGCTCCAGATATTGCGGCGTAAAGCCGGTTTTATCGCGCAATTTGCGGTGGGCGGTGGCGTCGGTGTTGGCATCCTGATCGACATCGACAAACCCGCCGGGTAGCGCCCACTGGCCAAGAAAAGGCGCTTCGGCGCGCTGCACCAGCAGCACTTTGAGTGTGTTGTTGTGCACGGTAAAAAGCACGCTATCGACGGTGAATAGTGGGTTTTTAAACGCCATGGCAGAAGATCGCTTAATTAGTGTCTAAGGGACATTTTAGCGAACAAAGTCATAAAGACCAATGCAGATGCACTCGGGCGCGGCTCAATCCTAAGCAGTGATTTTCAACACAATGAAAAAGATGATCTGAAAAAATGTTTGATATAGTGTCTCTGTGACACTAATATCAACTCATCGCAAGCAAGTATGTAATTTGCAAGGATTTGTCAGATTTAAAAGTGAATGCTGGCGTTTGCTTGTGAATATGCTTACGATCTGCGGTGGATAAGGAGACGGTGATGAGCTGCAATAATGTGCGATCTAGCTATGATTTACCCGCGCAAGGCGCGGCGTCTGATGCCTTAAAGTTGTTTCAATTCGGCAGCGGCGAGCAACATGTGCAGGTGTTACAGCAGAGTGCAGCGCGCGTGCAAATTCGCTACCGCTACACCGGCGATGCGTCGATCATGCAGCTGCTTTTGCTAACCGATGCACTCAAACGCCAAGGTGCGAGCGAGATTGATTTGCTGATTCCGTACTTTCCCGGTGCGCGGCAAGATCGAGTGTGTAATGACGGCGAGGCTTTGTCGGTGAAAGTGTATGCCGATTTGATTAACCAGCAGCGCTATCGCCAAGTCACTTTGTTCGACCCGCACAGCGATGTGGTCGTCGCCTTGCTTGAT
Organism: Chitinibacter fontanus; assembly: GCF_013423785.1. Lineage (NCBI taxonomy): Bacteria > Pseudomonadati > Pseudomonadota > Betaproteobacteria > Neisseriales > Chitinibacteraceae > Chitinibacter > Chitinibacter fontanus. The sequence continues at coordinate 837,660 of NZ_CP058952.1, read as the reverse complement.
CGGGCGCAAGTGGTGAAAAACTACGCACTGATTGAACGAGTACTTAGCCAGTTGGGTAACGATGTAGTGCTGGTGTCTCCCGACGCGGGTGCGAATAAAAAGGTGTTTGCGCTGGCGACGCACTTGGGCGGTTTACCGGTGATTCGGGCCGACAAAATTCGCGATGTGCGTAACGGCGCGATTGTCGATACCGAGGTGTTTTGTGGTGATTTATCCGGCAAAACCGCGCTGATCGTTGACGATATTTGCGCCGGTGGCCGCACCTTTATCGAGCTGGCGAAAAAGCTGAAGCAGAAAAATTGCGCGCGCATCGTGCTGGCGGTGTCGCACTTTGAAGGAACGGCCAATCTGCAGCTATTAGCAAACAGCGGCATCGACGCGGTTTACACCACCAACAGCATTAATGATTTAAGCAGTGATGACTTTTTAACCATTCAGGATATTTGGTCGCTAATGCCAACTAATCCATGCGAAGGAGAGCAAAAATGAGACTCAACCCAGTTACCGCGATTGATGGCTATAAAGTCGATCACCGCCGTCAGTATCCGGACAATACCGAAATCATTTTTAGTAATCTCACCGCGCGCACCACGCGCCGCGATTACACCGATGAAATGGTGTTTTTCGGCCTGCAGCACTTTGTAAAAGATTTTCTGATCGAGAGCTGGTATAAAGATTTCTTCCAGCAACCTAAAGACGAAGTGATTCGCCGCTTTGCGCGCCGGATTAATAATTATCTGGGCCCGAATAATGTCGGCACGCAGCACATTGCCGATCTGCACGACTTGGGCTACTTGCCGATCAAAATTATGGCGCTGCCAGAAGGTACGGTTTACCCAGTGCGCGTGCCGTGCTTGGTGATTTACAACACCGACGAGCGTTTCTTCTGGCTGACCAATTATCTGGAAACAATTTTATCGACCAACATCTGGGGTATGTGCACCAGTGCCACTACAGCACACGAGTACAAGAAGATACTCACCCAGTATGCTTTGGAAACCGACGGCGGCACCGAGTTTGTGAATTGGCAAGGCCACGATTTTAGCTTCCGCGGCATGTTTGGCGCGGAAGCGGCGATGATGAGTGGCGCAGCGCACTTGCTCAGTTTTACCGGTACCGACACGATTCCGGCGATTGATTTTCTGGAAGACTACTACGGTGCAAATAGCGATCTGGAGCTGGTCGGTGGCAGCGTGGCGGCGACCGAGCACTCGGTGATGTGTGCGGGCGGCATGGATAACGAGCTGGAAACTTTCCGCCGCCTGATCGAAGACATTTACCCGGAAGGGATTGTCAGTATCGTGTCCGATTCATGGGATTTCTGGCTGGTGATGACCGACTTCACTGTACGCCTGAAAGACAAAATCTTGGCGCGCAACGGCAAAGTGGTGTTCCGTCCTGATTCGGGTGATCCGGTGAATGTGATTTGCGGCGATGCCAATGCGCCCGTTGGCAGCCCCGAACACAAAGGCGCGGTGGAATGCTTATGGGATGTGTTTGGCGGCACGACCACCAGCAAGGGTTACAAATTGCTTGATGCACACGTGGGCGTGATTTATGGCGATTCGATCACGTTTGAGCGGGCACGCGCGATTTGTGCGGGCTTAAAAGCCAAAGGCTTTGCGTCGACCAATATCGTGTTTGGCATCGGCAGCTACACCTATCAGTATGTAACGCGTGACACCGACGGTTTTGCTGTGAAAGCCACCTTTGCCAAAGTAGCGGGGCAAGATCGCGAGATTTTCAAAGCACCGAAAACCGGCGACGGTACTAAAAACTCGGCCAAAGGCTTGGTGGCGGTGTACAAAAATGCTGAAGGCAAGCTGTATCTGAAAGATCAGGCGACTTGGGATGAAGTGAATCAGTGCGAATTTATCCCCGTATTTGAAAATGGCCGCTTGCTCAATGAAACCACGCTGGCGCAAGTACGCGCTAGATTGGCGGCGACGCTGTAATCTGATTACTACTGGATTGTGATAAAAGCCCTGCAATTGCAGGGCTTTTTGTTGGGTATTGCCTTGTGATTATTATATTAATTAGTCTGTGCCGATATACATGCCGCAGTGTTTCTGCAGGGCAAAAAAATACCCGCCATCCTGAGGATGGCGGGTTGAACTACTGTGGTTTAACAGTACAAGCGTAATTGTTGTGCGGCTTTGATCGCGAACCGATTAGATTGCGGATTGACGCAATTGCTCCAGAATCGCTGGGTTTTCCAAAGTAGAAGTGTCCGCAGTGATTTCTAGGCCCTTCGCGATATCACGCAACAGGCGGCGCATGATCTTACCTGAGCGAGTTTTTGGCAGATTGTCACCAAAACGGATCTCGTCTGGCTGAGCGATCTTACCGATTTCGTGAGCTACCCATTCACGCAGCTCTTTCGCAATACGTTTGGCTTCTTCGCCTTCTGGGCGAGCGCCTTTCAGTACCACGTAGGCAACGACTGATTCGCCTTTGATATCGTGCGGTTTACCGACCACGGCTGCTTCGGCAACCAGTGGGTTAGCTACCAGCGCAGACTCGATTTCCATCGTGCCGAGGCGGTGGCCTGATACGTTCAATACGTCATCGATACGACCCATGATCCAGATGTAGCCATTTTCATCGCGGTGCGCTGAATCGCCAGCCAGATACAATTTGCCGTTGTAGTCTTCTGGGAAGTAGGTTTTCTTAAAGCGATCAGAGTCGCCCCAGATGTTACGTACCATTGATGGCCAAGGTTTGCTCACCACGAGGAAACCACCTTTGCCCAGATCTACTTGTGCGCCTGATTCATCAACGATGTCGGCCATAATGCCTGGAATCGGCAAAGTGCAAGAACCTGGTTTTGTCGCAACAGCACCTGGCAGTGGGGCGATCATATTGCAGCCAGTTTCTGTCTGCCACCAAGTATCCACGATTGGGCAACGGCTGCCACCGACTACTTCGTAATACCACATCCAAGCTTCCGGATTGATCGGCTCACCCACCGTGCCCAACAGGCGCAATGATGATAGATCATATTTCTTCGGCAAATCACCGCCGAGTTTGATCAATGAACGAATCGCAGTTGGCGCGGTGTAGAACGTAGTTACTTCGTGTTTTTCAATCATTTGCCAGAAGCGGGATGCATCTGGGTAGGTTGGCACGCCTTCGAACACGACTTGTGTTGCGCCGATGCCCAGCGGGCCGTAGGCGATGTAAGAGTGGCCAGTAATCCAACCCACGTCGGCCGTGCACCAGTAAACGTCTGATTCTTTGTAGTCGAACACCCATTTCATCGTCACTTGCGTGCCGAGCAGGTAGCCTGCTGATGAATGCTGGATGCCTTTAGGTTTACCGGTTGAGCCTGAAGTGTACAAAATGAACAGTGGGTGTTCTGCTTCAACCCATTCTGGCTCGCAGGTGTCGGCTTGGTCTTTCACCAGTTTGTGCCACCAGATATTGCGCTCTTCGTTCCAGTGTTCTGGTTTGGTGCTAGTGCGTTGGAACACCACTACTTTGGATACTGACTCGCAACCACCCAAGCCCAAGGCTTCGTCGGTGATGGATTTCAGTGGCGTTGCTTTACCGCCGCGCACGGTTTCGTTGGCCGTGATCACGACTTTCGCTTGCGCATCTTGAATGCGGTCGCGCAATGCGCCAGCCGAGAAACCGCCAAATACCACTGAGTGAATCGCACCGATACGCGCACACGCTTGCATCGCAACGACGGCTTCGATGGTGTGTGGCATGTAGATCACAACGCGGTCGCCTTTAGCAACGCCCAATGATTTCAGACCATTAGCAAACTGGCAAACGCGGTGATACAGCTCGCGGTAGGTTACGCGGGTTACAGAGCCATCGTCGGCTTCAAAAATGATTGCTACTTTGTTGGCTTTGGTTTCGAGGTGACGGTCGATACAGTTGTATGACACGTTCATCACGCCATCTTCAAACCATTTGTAGAACGGCGCGTTGTCGCTGTTCAATACTTTGGTAAAAGGTTTTTTCCAGTCGAGCAGGGATTTGCCCAAGTCGCCCCAGAAACCTTCGTAATCGTTGTTCGCTTTCTCGCACAAGGCGTTGTAGCCTTCAATGCCAGAAACGTTCGCATTAACGCGGAAATCATCCGATGGCGGGAACAGACGGGTTTCTTTCAAAACAGAATCGATACCACTCATGCTAAATACTCCTGCAAGCCAAAACGGGTTGTGAAAAGTAGAGCTGGTTAGATGATTTGCCGAATGCTGCTTCGATCCGCGAAATGGGATGTTTTGCTCGAACAATTCAACACCAGTTGTTAGCGTGAACTGTAAAGCCGAGCCGGGAGCAAAGCTAATTGTCTTTTCTGATGTGGCAAATCAATCTGGCTGATGTGCCTTGTAAGTGACTGTAAATTAAGGCTTGCTAGGGTTTTTACTTAGTTTTTGGAAGATCATTGCGGCCATTAAGGCATCGTTCAATGGGTCGTGCCGAGCCAATTTAGGGATTTCCAAGGTGCGCAGAATCGTCTCCAAGCGCAGATCAACTTGTGGGTTGTAGGCGCTTACCATCCGGTCGTAATACAGCCCCGATACATCAATCGCCTGATTGGGGAGCCCAATCCCCAGCCAGGGCTTGAGTTGGCGATTAATGACCGCCAGATCAAATTCGAGGTAATAGCCCACAATTGGGCGGGCGCCAATGAACTGCAGCAATTGGCTCAGTGCCGCTTCAATGCTTAAGCCTTGCGCGACATCCTGCGCGCGCAGGCCATGAATCGGGATGCTTTTCGGGTCGAGCTGGCCGCTGGGCTTGATCAGTAACGATAAATGTTCGGATAACGCAATCCGAGGCCCCGCAATACGCACGGCGGCAATGCTGATGATTTCGGCCTGTTTGGGGTCGAGGCAGGTGGTTTCGCAATCGAGGCTGATCCATTCCTGTGCTGGTGGTGTTTCCAGTAAAAAAGCAAATTCAGCGCGTTTGAGCTGTGCGCGTAGCCTGCGCTGGCGCCAGTAGTGTGGGGTGAGATACTGGGGCAACAGGGCGCTCATAGCCGATCCAGTTTGAAATGATGCCGCAGCAAGCTGCGAAATTGTTTCACCACACTTAGGGCATCTTTTAATAAATCGCGCTCCAGTGCCGACAGCTGGCTGGGGTCAACCAGATTGAGGGTGGTTTTGCCGCCAAAATGTGCGAGCAAGCCGTATTTCAATTGCAGGGTTTGCAAGAAGCTTAGGGTTTCCGCAATGTCTTGTGCCAGTGTGCTGCTAATTACGGCACTGCCACTGAGCGCTGCCAGTCGCTCGTAGCTGTTTTTGGCCTCGACACGAGATTCCAGCGCCAAGCTGCGCAGACCATGAGTGATTGGAAATATCCCACCTTTTTTTAGATCGAGTTGGTTTTTCTCCCCCGTGGTGACCAAACGGGAGAATAGCCCGAGCGGCGTCGGGAAGTGCTCCACCGGCAAGGCAAAATGGGCCATGAAAGATGTATTGCTATCTAGCCAGCGTTTTAAATGCTCTTGCAGCTCATACAGGAGGGATGTATTGCCAGTCACTGCGCTACCATCAACCCAAATTGCCATTTTCATGACATTTTCCCCGCTGGGTGTGTAGGTCCATTGATTGATTTGTTGTTTAAATCCGCCAACGCTTTGGCGCCACTCGGGATTACTGGCCATAATGCCGCCGGGGCAGGGTGGGTAGCCCAGTTCCGTTAGCGCCGAGTTAAATTGAAGGCAGACCGTTTCAAGCTCAGGGTGCTGGTAGCCATCGGCAATGATTAAGGCGTTGTCTTGATCGGTGCGCAAGATTTGTTCGGCTCGCCCCTCTGAGCCCAATACCAATAAGCAGACATGCGGCAGCATTTCAGCGGGGGCTAGTAGTGTAAACAACTTGGCCAGTAGTTTTTGTCGCAATTCGCTGACTAATTCGGCGATCAGCGTGACCTTCATTCCGCTGTGTTGCAGTAGCTGAATCAGCGGTAAAAACCGTGCAGAGGCAGTTTTGAGTTCGTCCAGCCCAGTGGCGCGATCAATCTGCACCCCGATGCTGTGTGGGTTATTGGCCAGGCTAGAGAGTAAATCCAGTTGCTCCAGTACTCCGATGATTTCCCCTTGGCGGGCAATTAGCACCCGATGGATGCCATGACGAATCATTAAAATCATGGCTTGATGCAGCGTGGTATCTGGGTCAACACTGTGCAGCTCAAAGCTGGCATGGTCGGCAACGCGAGTTTGGGCAGGAATCAGCCCGTTGCAAACGACCTGACGTAAATCACTTTGCGTAAAGATTCCGCAGCCATGCTCGGTTTTGATGAGGACAGAGCTCACATTATGCTGTTGCAGGCATTGCGCCGCTTCTAAAACATTCGCGTCTGCCGCTACATAATATACTGGGCTGCTGCTGGCATCACGTACTCGGCTAAGCATCAGCGTGGCTTGGCTAAGTTGATGCGGGCTAGGTGATAGCTCGGCCATCCGGCGTGCCACATCCTGATAGAAATAGGCGGCAAAGGTGGTGTTGCGTTGGCTCAGTTGCAAAACCGCTTCCCGTGGAATGCGCCACAGTAGCGTATCTTCTTGTGCTGTAAACGCGTAGCTACAGTGGCCTTCTAGTAATGCTTTACCATCAAAAAGCTCTTGCTCAGCGATGTAAACATCCTGATCTGCCCCCCCTACGACCAGACCTTTCATTACCACATACAGCGCCGCCATCGGGCTATTTGCCTGAATGATCGTGCTGCCCGCAGCATAATATTCGATATCAATTTGCAGGGCGATTTCACTGCGCTCAACCGGATTGAGCGCATCAAATGGGGGAAAGGAAAAATCAAACGGGCTGGACATGAATCATTCCTACTCAATGTCGTGCAACATAGCAAATGCGCCCCAGCGTGAAGCACGCATGGGGCGCATTGATTACCCCCTAGTGGGGTATAAAGCTAGATCAATGTTCTGATGCGCCTTCTGCGCCAATACCTGTCATAGAGCGAACAAACTGAGCATCAAATTTGCTACGCTCTTTCTGCGCTTGCTCGCTGTTGTCTGTAATTGAGAACAGCCAGGTAAAGAAGAACGCGGCAGTCATTGAGAACAGTGCAGGGTTTTTGTACGCGAATAGCTCAGAGCCTTTAGCGTGACCTAATACATCTACCCACACGGTTGGTCCCAAGATAATCAGTACTACCGCCGAGATCAGACCAATCGCACCGCCCCACACTGCGCCGCGGGTGGTTAGATTTTTCCAGAACATCGACAAAATCAGTACCGGGAAGTTAGCCGAGGCTGCAATCGAGAAGGCCAAACCCACCATGAAGGCGATGTTTTGTTTCTCGAAGATAATGCCCAGTAGCATCGCCACGATACCCAGTGCCACAGTGGTCATTTTGGATACGCGAATCTCATCGGCTTCATTGGCTTTGCCTTTCTTGATCACTGAGGCATACAGATCATGCGACACCGCTGAAGCACCCGATAAGGTCAAGCCAGCAACCACCGCCAGAATAGTCGCGAAAGCCACCGCAGAGATAAAGCCGAGGAACAAATCGCCCCCCACTGCATCTGCTAAGTGAATTGCCGCCATATTCGAGCCACCAATCAAGGCACCGGCGGCATCTTTAAAGGTCGGGTTGGTGGAAACCAAGACGATTGCACCAAAGCCGATAATGAAGGTCAGAATATAGAAGTAGCCGATAAAACCCGTAGCAAAAAATACGGATTTGCGGGCTTCTTTGGCATCCGATACCGTAAAGAAACGCATCAAAATGTGCGGCAGGCCTGCCGTACCAAACATCAGAGCTAAGCCCAAAGAGATTGCATCAATTGGATTAGAAACCAAGCCACCAGGTGCCATGATATTGGCCTTCGCTGCTTTGGCTGCCTTTTCTGCCGCTTCAGTTGCGGAAGCTACGGCTGCCGAGGCATCAGGGGCATTGGCAGCAACCGCTTGCGCTGCAGCTTCAGATGCAACGGTGGCTTTGTGTGCCAGTGCTTCTGCACCTGCGTGCTTAATATTAACGGCTTCTTGGAATAGCGTCTCAAAGCTGAAGTTGGCGTGCTTCATTACCATAAATGCCATGAATGACGCGCCGGACAGCAGCAAGATGGCTTTAATGATCTGCACCCAAGTGGTGGCCAACATTCCACCAAAAGTGACATACAGGATCATCAAAATACCCACCAAGATAATCGCGTAGTTGTATTCCAGACCAAACAACAACTGAATCAACTTACCTGCACCCACCATTTGTGCGATCAAGTACAGGGCTACTACAACCAAAGTACCGGTCGCTGCAAATACGCGTACTGGCGTTTGGGCTAAGCGGTACGATGCCACATCGGCAAAAGTATATTTACCCAAGTTACGCAGGCGCTCTGCCACCATGAACGTAATGACTGGCCAGCCGACCAGAAAGCCGATTGAGTAGATCAAACCATCGTAGCCAGTGGTAAACACCATGGCCGAAATACCCAAGAAAGATGCGGCGGACATATAGTCACCGGCAATCGCCAAGCCATTTTGAAAACCGGTAATACCGCCGCCTGCGGCATAAAAATCTTTTGCCGAACGGGTGCGACGAGCCGCCCAGTAGGTAATGCCGAGCGTGAAGGCGACGAATGCCAAGAACATTACAATGGCGTGTACATTGAGGCTGCGTTTTTCGACCGCACCTTCAATGGCCCCTGAGGCCCAGCTGGGCATGCTAGCTAGCGCAAACACACCCGCAAAACCTAGTTTTTGGAGGAATGATTTCATTTTTTAGCGTCCTCAACCACTTCACGAGTCAATTGATCAAATTCAGTGTTGGCACGACGTACATAAATGCCGGTCAGAATAAAGGCCGAGACAATTACAAAAATGCCGACCGGAATGCCTAAGGTGGTCACGCCATTGCCGATGGGGGTGCCTAGTGTTGCAGGTGAAAAAGCGATGAGCAGAATAAAGCCGTAGTAAATTACCAACATAGCAATGGTCAAAATCCAAGAAAATTTGGAACGTGTGGCCACTAGCGCGTGAAATTTCGGATTATTCTGGACGCGTTCAATCATTGAATCATGCATACGCTGCCTCCTGTGAAGTGTAAAAAGCTAAACGATTAGCTATTCCCACAATTAATGTAAGTCTCATTGCATACTAGAAGCTAATTGCTTTTTTTGATGCTCAGAATCACTGAAAGTTATGTTGTGTTGCATGAAGCTTACTTTTTTGTTTGTAATCAAGGATTTTTAACTACATTTCGGGGCAAGCTTTATGCCACGAGCAATGTGGTTTGGGTGATAATCAGGGCTATGGAACTCTATCAACTACGTACTTTTGTGACGGTGGCGCAACAAGGGCACTTAACGCAAGCTGCTGAATTGTTGCATTTATCCCAGCCCGCGGTGACGGCGCAGATTAAAGCGCTGGAAGAGCAATTTGGCCTAGCGCTGTTCGAGCGCTATCCGGGCGGAGTGCAATTGACCGAGGCCGGTAAATTGTTGATGCCCGATGCGGAACAAATTTTGGCGCAGGCGCGCGATCTGCTACATAAAGGCAAAGCCTTGCAAGGCGAGCCTAAAGGTAAGGTCAAGATCGGTACCATTGGTGTTCCTGCGCGACTTAGACTTGGGGCATGGTTGTCACTATTACGTGACACTTTTCCGCTCATCACCGTCCAAACGACCCACGGTATTTCAGTGAGTATTTTGAATGAAGTCCGTAAAAAATCGCTCGATGGTGGTTTTTATTTGGGGCGCAATCCATATCAGAATGTGATGACACTGCCGCTTGATGAAATTGGCTTTTGCATTGCCTTGCCGGTATCGATGGCGGCGGAATATCAAAATGCCGATTGGCCAAAATTAGGTGAAGCGCCGTGGCTAGGCTTGTCGCAATACACCAGCTTGGCGGATATTTCACAAGAATTATGGCGCAGCCATAATTTGGCACCGAAAGTGGTTGGTGAGTTTGATGAAGAAGCGACGCTATTGGAGCTGATCAAATCCGGCGTCGGGATTGGTATTTTGGCCGAGCGGACCGCGCAGCGTTTTGCCTCGGATGGCTCGATTGTGTTGTGGCGCGGCGGTGAGGTCGTGACGCGAGCGCCCTTGCAATTTATCTACTCGGGTGACCGCGTCTCCGATCCGATGATGCACAAGCTGTGTGCAACGCTGAAGACGATCTGGAATCTAGGGTAGGGGTATCTATCCCTGACTAAGATGGGGTATTGCTTGTAGAGCAATACCTCTTTTTTTGTGCAAACAAAAACCCCGCCGAGGCGGGGTTTCGAGTATGGTCACCAGCACTGAATTACTTCAGTTTGGTTTCCTTGTAGATCACGTGCTTACGAGCAACGGGATCGAACTTCTTGATTTCCATCTTTTCTGGCATGGTACGTTTGTTCTTGGTCGTAGTGTAGAAGTGACCAGTACCAGCAGAAGATTCGAGCTTGATCTTATCGCGCATCTTAAATTACCTCGGAATTATAGTTCGCCGCGGGCGCGCAAGTCAGCCAATACTACGTCGATGCCTTTCTTGTCGATCAGGCGCAACGCAGCGTTAGAAACACGCAAACGGATGAAGCGGTTTTCGCTCTCAACCCAGAAACGGCGTGATTGCAGATTCGGGAGGAAGCGGCGTTTTGTTTTGTTATTGGCGTGGGAAACGTTATTCCCGGTCATCGGGCCTTTGCCGGTGACTTTGCATACTCGTGCCATGATTCTTGTCCTAACGTCGGAACTGGAAAAGTCCACGTTTATATCACAGATCGCCCTTCGAGTTCAAGTCAAAGGTGCAAAATGCAGGGTTAATCGGAATAAGTGGTGCCAACTCTGTTGTTCAACGGCATTAATCTCACGCGACAACAGTGTTTAGCTAAGTCGCCCATCCCGAAAGGTGTAGCCGCCTGTCTTTGGAGGGCGTGGCAGATAAATACCATCTGCCGTGTTATTCACTGGCTGGCGCCAGTACAGTCCGGTTGCCGTTACTTTCCATCGAGCTCACCAAACCTGCGCTTTCCATTTGTTCAATCAGACGCGCGGCACGATTATACCCGATCCGCAATTGTCTTTGCACGGAAGAAATAGATGCGCGGCGACTTTTCATGACGAACGCTACGGCTTCATCGTACAGTGGATCTGTCTCTTCGGTGCTGCCGCCACTGCTCAGGCCGCTATTGGCTGCCCCCTCGGCTTCAAAACCACCATTGAGAATGCCATCGATGTAATTAGGCTCGCCCATGGCTTTGAGCGAATCGACCACGCGATGCACTTCATCATCGGCCACAAAAGCGCCATGCACGCGCAGCGGGTAACCGCTGCCCGGTGGTAAAAATAACATATCACCTTGGCCTAGCAGGGCTTCTGCGCCCATCTGATCGAGGATGGTCCGGCTATCAATCTTGCTCGATACCTGAAACGCGAGGCGCGTCGGGATATTGGCTTTAATCAGGCCGGTAATTACGTCGACCGATGGGCGTTGGGTGGCCAAAATCAGGTGAATACCTGCCGCGCGGGCTTTTTGTGCCAGTCGCGCGATCAGTTCTTCAATTTTTTTACCTGCCACCATCATTAGGTCGGCAAATTCATCGACCACTACGACAATAAACGGCAAATGCTCCAGTGGCTCAGGATCGTCAGGCGTTAATGTGAATGGATTGGTGAGCTTTTTACCAGCCTTTTCTGCTTCTTTGATCTTTTGGTTGTAGCCCGCCAGATTACGTACGCCCAAGGCACTAAGTAGTCGGTAGCGTTTTTCCATTTCGGCTACGCACCAGTTCAGCGCATTGGCCGCGAGCTTCATGTCAGTCACGACAGGGGCGAGCAAGTGCGGGATTTCGTCATAAATCGACAGCTCTAGCATTTTTGGGTCGATCATGATGAAGCGCACTTCGTCAGGAGTAGCTTTGTAGACCAACGATAAAATCATCGCATTCACACCCACTGACTTACCCGAGCCGGTCGTGCCTGCTACCAGCATATGCGGCGCTTTGGCTAGATCAGTTACGATCGGTTTGCCGGTGATGTCTTTGCCCAGCACCAAAGTCAGCTTGCTGGCCATCGCGTGATAGGGCTCGCTCGACATGATTTCGGAGAGACGAATCATTTGGCGGGTTGGGTTAGGCAGCTCCAAGCCCATATAAGTTTTGCCCGGAATTGTCTCAACCACGCGGATCGACACCAAGCCCAGCGCACGGGCTAGGTCTTTCATTAGGTTCACAATCTGCGAGCCTTTCACCCCCACTGCCGGCTCGATTTCGTAGCGGGTAATCACGGGGCCAGGGTAGGCTGCGACGACTTTGACTTCAACGTTGAAATCAGCGAGCTTGCGCTCGATGAGTTGCGAGGTAAATTCCAGCGTTTCTTTGCTGATGGTTTCCTGCGCCACCGGCGCGGGGGCGAGCAGGGCTAGCGATGGTAGTGAGCTGTCGCCAAAGTTGAGTGTTGGCGCTGCTGCTTTTTTATTGGGCGCAGGTGGCGCAGGAGGCAGATCATCCTCAGCAAACAGCATTGGTTGTGCGGCTTGTTTGGCTTGTTGTTCCTGCTGTTTTTCCAGCTCTTTTTTCTCGCGCTCGAGTTTTTTGGCTACTGGTACTTCGGTTTGTAGTGGGGCAATGATGAGTGGGGCTTTATCGTCTTGTTTCTTTTTGGCCTCCATGACTTTTTGTTCGCGTTCTTTTTTTATTTCGCGACCAATGCGCCGATCTTGCGCCGCTTGAATGCCATCGACTATTTTGAAGTACAGCCATTCGCAGGCAGTTCCAATGTTTTCCATCACGTTAAGCCATGATAAACCGGTTAAGAGTGATACCCCCAATCCCATGGTGGTAAATAGCAGCAAAGTTGCGCCGCTAAAACCAAAGCTTTTCATCAGCCAGCCGCCAAGCGATAGCCCCAAAATACCACCGGGTTTATGCGGTAATGCAACATTTAAACTGTGTAGGCGAAGTGCCTCAAGGCTGGAGCTGGACAAAATAATCAGTGTAAAGCCCAGGCAGGCTAGTAATACCAAGGGCTTGGACGATTCGGTGACGCGATCTATGCGGCGATAGCCCCACAAAATGGCGGCCAGACAAAACACTGTCCACCACCAAGCAGATAGACCAAAGGTATATAACAAAACATCGGCCAACCAAGCACCAAAGCTGCCGCCTCGATTGTGAACGACTAGCTCTGTGGCGCTGTGCGACCAGCCTGGGTCACCACGGTGATAGCTAGTGAGCACCAGCAGCAAATAGCCCAGTAATACCACCAACAATAACCACCACGATTCGCGTAATAAATTTGCGACAGGTGCAGGTAATGCGGCACGGGTCGAAATATTTGGGACGTTTTTCTTGCGAAACAGAGGCATGGTGAAGGTGTCATCTACGATAGCTTTCGCGATTATAACGGCAAGCCCGAGTCATGCAGGAGAAAAGCGACGAAAGCTGCACAATTAGTCTAAAAAGCGTTGCTGCCATTGCAGATAAAGCGCGTAAACCGCTGCAGTATAGGTCTCTTTGTCTGGATAATCAGCTGGGGAAATAGGGTTAAAAATGTGGTAGTGCACGACTCGATTGGGGCTGCTCGCGATGCGCCAAATTTTGTGAAGTAAATGCTCGCCTGCTTGCCACTCAAATTCAGCTTGTGCCTCATGATGTAAAAACACCGGCAGAATCGGCACCCCTGTGGCTAGCGATGTCGCAAAAGCACCAAATAGAAACCGGGGCGCTATCCGTCGCCCCTTGCAGCCCCCTTCCGGGTAGAGCGCGATATTGTGCCCGGCATTGACCGCATCGATCAGTGCCTGTTGTGCGGCTTGTCGTGAGGCTTTACTTTCTCGCTCGACAAATAAAGTGCCAGCCGCTTTTGCGATTTTTCCAACTAAAAACCAATTTGCCACTTCGTGTTTGGCTAAGCTGCGCACAGCAAAAAACGCAGGAATCCCCACGTCTTCGAGCGCCGAGGGGTGATTGGCTATCAAAATGTAATGTGCAGGCAGCTCACCCTGATAGTGCTGGTGCAGACGTAACTGAACCCCTAATGCACGGACAAAAGTACGGCACCAGCTATGAAATAGGGGGGGTATATCTTTTTAAGCCAGAACTGCGGTAGGCTAGCAAGCAATACCATTGCGGCTGTAAAAATAGCCAAGTCAAGCCAAGCAATTAGCCTAACTAAAATTTGTGCCAAATAAAGCATATGCAATCTTCTCGCAACCACTTAGTTTGACTATAGCGAGTGACTGACAAGCGTGCGCAATAAATGCTGGTGATGAATATTGTTTTATCGGGTATTGCTATCAATCTGCTGTTTGAATTGATGTGTATGGCAATACCCCTGTGGGGTTAGTGGTGTAGAAAACCGGCTAATTTGTTTTCGAGTAGGCGTGGGTTTTCACCATTTGCAATAGTGACTAGTCCCTCTGCCACCATTTCCCGACGGCGGACTTCGAGCATGATGTAATGCTTCAGTTTGTTGGCAACGGGAAGTAGAAATAAGTTGGCCGCACCCACACCGTAAATGGTCGCAACAAACGCAACGGCAATCCCTGCGCCCAATTTTGAAGGGTCGGTCAGATTTTCCATTACATGAATCAAACCTAACACCGCACCTAGAATCCCGAACGTGGGCGAATATCCACCCGCCGACTCCCAGATTTTTGCCGCCGCCCGCGCTTGATCCTCGTAAGCATCGATGTCGAGCTCAAGTGCGCGGCGCACCGTTTCAGGCTCGGCACCATCAACCACCATGGTTAGACCGCGCTTTACGAAGGGGTCTTTTTCGCTATTAAGGTAGGCTTCTAACGCCAGCAAACCGCCACGGCGTGCCTGATTGCCCCAATTCATTAGTGTCGAGAGTACTTTGCGAAAATCCATCGATGGCGGGAAAAAAATCCAGCGCAGCATTTTGATGCCGGCAAAAAAATGGCGCATTTCGGTTTGAATCATTACCGCGCCCATGGTGCCGCCGATTACGATCAAAAAAGCGGTAAATTGCACCAGCGAGCCAATATGGCCACCTTCCAGCCAATGCCCAAGAATGATCGCTGTTAGACCCAGTAAAACGCCGAATACGCTGATTTTATCCATTTACACAAGCCAGTCTTTAAGTTTGCCGCGCAGGCGTGCAACGGCTTGAGTGTGAAGCTGACAAACGCGCGACTCCGAAACGCCCAATACCGCGCCAATTTCTTTCAAATTGAGTTCTTCATCATAATACAGAGCCATCAGCAACTGCTCGCGTTCCGGCAATAGCTTAATGGCCTCGATTAAATGGCCGCGAAATGCATCATCGCTCAGAATATCAATTGGGTTGGCATTATGATCGGCTGCGTACTGATCCAGTTGATCATTTTCGCCATCGACTTCAAAGTCTTCATAATGCAGTAGCTGATGCCCACGAGCTTCGCCGAGCATAGATTGATATTCATCGAGTGGAATTTGCAAGGCTTGTGCGACTTCGCCTTCGCTGGGGTGACGACTCAATTGCTGTTCAAGTTGCACAATGGCTTTTTCGATTTCACGCATATTTTTGCGTGCTTGCCGTGGCAGCCAATCGGCGTTGCGCAGCTCGTCGAGCATGGCGCCTCGAATGCGCTGGCTGGCAAAAGTTTCAAACTGTACGCCTGCATCAACATCAAAATTACGCGCCGCTTCCATCAAGCCCATTAAGCCGACTTGAATCAGATCATCCACCTCCACACTGGCAGGCAGTTTGCTCATCATGTGATACGCAATTTTCCGCACAAGTGGCGCGTGCTGTTTCACACGGTCTTCCTCACAAGTGCTTTGCGTACTGCGGTATAGAGATAGGGCGCGATTGGCTGACATGATATAAGCGGTGACTAATTGTCCCTAAGTGTAGCTGACTAATCGAAGTTTGACGAAGTCAGATGTTGTTCTAATTGCTTTAATAGGCTTTCCAGCGCCACACTCAGGCCTTGCGCCGCGGTTTCGGGGGTTGCATCCGGCAGTGCTTGTGCCGCGCTAAGTTCAAAACTGCGGGACTGCTGTTGATGGCTGAGTAAAAACTGAGCTTGAATTACTGCCTTAGGTGAATTTGGCTCGCTCACATCAATATAGACGGCAAGCAATTCTCCTTCGAGCTGCCAAGGGGCAATCAGGCTACTGCCGGAAGGATAGACTTGGCTAAACAGCCCGCTTTGGCTTAACCAGCGACGTGTGTTTTGGGTGATCTGACTGCTGGGAGTTGCCAAAAAACCGTGGTACGGGTCGGCAATATAGCGCTGAGGGCTTTCGCGATAAATCAGTGCCAAATCGCGAAATGGTGCACTGCTGCGTAATTCATTGACTTGCAAAGCGCCGAAGCGCACTGACTGATTTGTACCTGCACGCTGCGCGGTAAGTAGGAAATCCTGTCGATCTGGCGGTGTTGTGCTGCAGGCCGAACAAACAAGTACGCATAGTAATAACAGCAGTTTTTTCATGGTTTGGGCGGGCTATAAGGTTTGGGGTGATCGGAGAACAGCAAGCTACTTGGACGCTGATTGGCTTTTTCGCTCAGGGCTTTAAGATTGCTGCTGGTGCTCGATAAATTATCAATAATTTGTTGTACATCGCCTTCACGCTGCGCGCTTAAATGGTCCAGACGCAATGTAATTTGATCCAATCTTTGCACCGCGCTAGCTAAGGCTGGGTTGGCGAGGAGCACTTTGGCAGAGTTGGCCGCACTTGCCAGATCATGGGTGGCGCTGTGGAGTGCGGGTTGCTCAAGCAGTGCTTTGAGCGCTTGATTGCTTTCTCGTACTTCACTCAGAAGCTGGCTGCTTTCGCTGGCAATTTGAACTAAGGGCAGCTGGTTAGCCGTATGTAGCAGCCGATTTGTTTCACTCGCTATGCTTTTCACGGGCAGCTCATCGAGCTTGGTATTGAGTGTGTTTAAGGTTTGATTGAGTAGATTGATGGTTTTATCCACATCAACTCGCTGCAATTTGGCCATTAAATCCTGAGCACTGCCTAGGAGTTGATTGACGGTACTGTTGGTTGAGGGAATATATAAATGCTCGGGCTTCCAGCTGAAAGGCAGCGGTTGGCCTTGGCCTGCTTCATAATCAATTTCGAGATAGCTAGTTCCTGTTAGCCCTTGCGGCGATAATTTTACGCGCAAACCCTTGGCAATTTCGCGATCCAGTTCGGCTTGTGCACTGCTATTTCCGCTCGATTGCCCCAAGATATTGTTATCCAGCTGAGCCTCAACCAAAACGTATTGTTGGCGCTGGGAATTGGGTATATCGCTCTCGTAGCGCGTGTAGGTAAATGTAATCGCGCTCACCTCGCCAATCGCGACCCCGCGATAGCGTACTTTGGAGCCAATATCGAGCCCGCGTACCGACTCATTAAAATAGGTTTCGAGCGTCACCTTTTTGTGCAACCAGCGTCCGCTACCGATGCCAATTAATATGGCGGCACCCAATAGCAGCGCAAGCAGAATAAACACGCCCAGTCGAAAATTCGATTGTTGTTCCATGTGGCTTCTTAAACTGCGGCGTGCGATGGCCGCTGTGCATTAAAAAAGCCCGCAACCCGCCTATCTGTTGATTGGGCGAGTGCTGCGGGAGTGTCGATGGCTAAAATCCCTTTGATACTTTTATCGAGCATAATTGCGCGATCTGCAATGGCAGCAATACTGGCTAATTCATGTGTCACCACCATGATGGTGACCCCTTGGGTTTCTGCCAGACGGCGAATCAGGCGATCGAGCTCGGCTGAGGTAATGGGGTCTAGGCCTGCGGATGGCTCATCCAAAAATAAAATTTGTGGATCAAGTGCCATGGCACGGGCAATTGCCGCACGCTTTTGCATGCCGCCAGATAGTTCGTTGGGGTAAAAATCGGCAAACTCTTCCAGCCCAACAAGCCGTAATTTAAGTCTGGCCAGCGTATCAATTGCTGCGCTGTCTAAATGGCTAAAACTACTCAAGGGCAATGTGATGTTATTTAGAATACTCATCGAGCCAAATAGCGCGCCTGATTGGTACATCACGCCAATTTTGCGCAGTATTGCTTCGCGATCCTTGCTGGATGCTTGTACTAGCTCATTACCCACTATCCGTATAGATCCTGCTTGTGGTGGATAAAGGCCGATCAAATGCTTAAGCAGCGTGGACTTACCACAGCCTGAGCCGCCTAGAATGGTAATCACTTCGCCCCGATTCACGCTAAAGCTCACGTCTTCTAGAATTGAGCGCTGCCCCCAACCGCAATATAGATGTTGTACCTCGATCACCGTCTGCATGTTTACCACCCCAGATGGTAGTAAACGACAGCAAAAATACCGTCGGTGATCACTAATAACACCAAAATATTGACTACTGCGCGGGTGGTCGAAGCACCTACTGCGCTGGCGCCGGTACCGGTGCCTAGCCCGCGGAAGCAGCCCACCGATGCCACAACCAAGCCAAATGCCGCCGCTTTGAGTAGGCCACTGAAAAAATCAATCGCATCCACTTGGGTATCAACTTGCGTCCAGAATGTGGCCAGCGGAATGCCAAAGCCCTGCATAACCAGTGCGCCGCCCAACATGCCAATCACTTCGGACCAGATCGCCAGCAATGGCAACATTAACAAGCCCGCCATCAATCGTGGCAGCACTAGAAAATGCATAGGTTTATAGCCGAATGTGACGAGGGCGTTGATTTCTTCATTGACTTTCATTGTGCCAATCTCCGCGGCAAATGCTGCGCCAGAGCGGCCAGCAAGTACAATGGCGGTAATCAGAGGGCCAAGCTCACGGATCAGTGATAAACCCAGTAAATTGGCCACAAACATTTCCGCACCAAATTGCCGCATTGGAATTGCCGATTGAAATGCCAAAATAATGCCCAGCAAAAATGAAATCAGGCTAATAATCGGTAGGGCGTTGGCACCGGTTAATTCGCACTGGCGCAAAAACTCGCGCCAGCGGACCTGATGCGGTTTAGCGATTGCATCAACGATGGTACTGGCCGCTTCACCGATAAAAGCAATCTGGGCCACAAAATCATCAAGCATGCTGCGGGTTAATTGCCCCAGCTGACTGATTGGACGCATGCTCGGCGCGCGCGGGGCCACAATTAGTGCTTGTTCTGGCTCTAGCGCGGTGAGTAAGCGTTGGGTTTCGGCGTTGAGGTTCAGCAACTGAGCCCCGGCCTGACTTAATTCGAATAACAATGCCGCCCCAGCACCGTCGCAATGCGTAATTTGGCGCAAGTCGACCGTTTGTTGCTGCCAATTTATTTGGCGGCTCTGTTGCCAGATGGGCGCAATTGCGCTCAGCGTTAAATCGCCAATGAGTTGGTAGCCACCGTCTACGGGCTCAAGGCGCAACGCTGCTTCAGCCATGGTGCAACCTTTCGTGTAATAAACGGGATGATTCAACCAAGCGATGCACAAAGTGCCCAGCAGAATCGTGGGCCACTTTAGGGGGTATCCACCGCAAGATCACATCTGCTAATTGACGTAGCGCCATACTGGCCTCAGTATCGGGGAAAGCTTCTAGTACCGTTTTGCCTAAGCGTGTCGCACGATTTAGTTTGGTGTCTTCGGGGACATAGCCCACTAGCTTTAATCCCAGGCTTGCCCCCAGAAACTGCTGACATACGCTGCGCAGGCGATCAAATAGTGCCATTGCCTCGCCCAGACTTTCGACGCGATTGACCAGTACGCGAAAATCGCGCCGTGCGTATTCTTGCGCCAGCTGCTTGATCGTGGCGTAGGCATCGGTGAGCGATTCGGCGCGGTTGGATAACACGACGAGCACGTCATCGGCGGCCAGACTTAAGCTCGGAATCCCATTGCTGCCCATCGGGCGAGTGTCGAGTAATAAATAATCAACGTATTCGGTGATGGCTTCAAATTCGGCGGCCAGCCAGTGCTGTTCGGCGTCGTTCAGGTGGGCAATGATTTGCGGTTTGCCAGCAATCGAGAGCAGCTGAAAGCCCTGCGGGGTTTCAATCAGGCTATCGGCCAGCGTCGCTTCGTGGCGCAGTACGTGTTCCAATGTGAAGCCGTGGCTTAGATGCAGCCGGGAGCTGACATTTTGGCTACCGGTGAACTCATCCACAATCATCACTTCCCGCTGGCGCTCACTGAGCGCGGCAGCCAGATTAATCACCAGCGTGGTCGTACCCGAGTCGCCGCGGCCACCGCACAGGCTAATGCTGCGGCAATGCGTCGGGCTGACCATTTGACGCAAGCCAGCGGCTTGGTCTTGCCAGCGTTTAGGCACGCGCACCACCTAGGCTAAGGGTGAAGTCGGTTGGGGTGTCTTGGGTACTCATATACAGCGGATATTCGTCGCGTTGGAGCTGGAAAACGCTATGATCTTGCTGAGTTTTAAACGCGCGATCCAGTAAATAAGCCAAATTGGCGCGATGCAAATCTTCTGGTACACGCTGGCCATTGGTGACAAATTGCAGCGGCAGTTTATGTCGGATCGCCACATCAAGGCAGCCGCCGAGTGCCACAGTTTCGTCGAGCTTGGTCAGAATGCAGCCGAGTAAATGATGGTTGCGATAACGGCGCGCCACATCGTCAAGCGTGCCCGCTTGCGCGTTGGCCGCCAGCAGCAAAATGGTGCCGACGTTATCGTGGCCGAGCATCGCGAGCTGCTCACCAATACGCTGATCGCGCTGGCCCATGCCGACGGTGTCGATCAGCACCAGATGGCGATCGCTCAGCTCACCCAAGGTCAGCTGCAAATCGGTTTCGTCTTTCACATCGTGGACGGGTACACCCAGAATGCGGCCATAAATACGCAACTGATCATGCGCGCCAATCCGATAGCTGTCGGTGGTCAGCAGCGCGACCGATTGCGGGCCATAGGCCAGCGCCGCGCGCGCGGCAAGTTTGGCCACCGTCGTGGTTTTACCAACGCCGGTTGGGCCAATCAGCGCATACACGCCACCGCGTGCGACCAGATCATCGCTGGCGCCGGTGGCGGGCAGATTGTGCGCCAATGCGGCTTTTACCCATTTCACTCCTGTATCTAGGCTCATCCCGCCGGGCATTTTGTCGATCAGTTGACGTGACAGTGCGGCGCAAAAACCTGCGCCCAGTAATTGACGCAAAATTTCGAGTTTCTCGGGCGCATGTTTCGATAGTTCGCCCCACGCCATACCCGCCATTTGGCTTTCCAATAGACCGCGCAGCATGCGGATTTCGCGCGCAATATCCTGCATTGCTTCGTGATCGACCGCTGGCTGGGCTGGCTTGGCTGCTGGCTCGTCTTCAAAGCTGAAGGTCGGCAAAGCTTTATGTTGCGGCTCGACTACGGGCGGCGCGCGACGTGGTGGTGGCGTGCGGCTGGGCTCTGTAGTACGTGCTTCAGGGCGTTCAGTTAAATAATCTGGCGTTCTCTGGCTGGCAAATTGCGTGAGAGAAATTTCATCACGTTGCCCCTCAAAACGCGTTTCGGCTGGCCGCGATTGGCGATTGCTACGCAGAACGGATGGCGCCTCTACGCCAATATCAGCGGTAGTTGGCTCTTGTTCATCATCAGGAATAGCGTAGGAGCGCGCCAAGGCTTTGGCAATATTGGGGCTTGGTGCTTCGCTTTGGGCTGAGTTAATCAGCCGTGCGCCATTTTGTGCCGCACGTGGCGATGGCTTGGGCGGGGTGGCTACCGTTTGTACATTGGTGAGTGCGGCCACATCGGCATCGGCCACAGCCATAATTTCAATGCCTCCGCCCGCCACTTGGCGGTTGGAAAGGATGAGCGCGTCCGGGCCGAGTTCATCACGAACTTGCCTGAGGGCTTCACGAGTGGTGGCACCGAAGAATTTTTTGACGACCATAGGGATGGATTATCGCTGCTCGCGGCCATCTGCACAATTGATCTGCACACTGAAAGTCAGAATAGTGGCCGTTTGTTGCAAGAAATTAGCGTTGGCTGGGGGCATAGCCTGCTCTTAGTTGTTGGCACCCAGTACACCAATGATGCGCAGGGTTTTGGCTTCCGGAATTTCGGTATGGGCTATAACCCGTAAATTCGGGATAGAGCGCTTTAAAAAGCGCGACAGCATAGGCCGTAATTGCGAGGGCGTGATAATTACCGGATTAATGCCCTGCATCTCAAGTTGTTCCGATAATTGTGCAGCCTGCTGTAGCAAGCGCTCGGCCAGCCCTGGCTCTAAACCGCCTTGAGATTTGCCGCTGGCTGCCGACATCAGGATGTTTTCCAGCTGTGGCTCTAATGCAACGACTTGTAGCTCATTCTCGCCTGGGAATAGTTGATGCACAATGGCACGGCCCAAGGCAACGCGCACTATCGAGGTTAAGTCATCAATATCTTGAGTTCTCGTGACATTGTCACCCAGCGTTTCCAGAATGGTGCGCAAATCGCGAATATGCAGGCCATCGTCGAGAAGGTTTTGCAGCACTTTTTGCAAGGTGCCGATAGCAATGACTTTGGGTACCAGATCTTCCACCAGTTTTGGTGATTCTTTGGCAAAGTGATCGAGCAGGGATTGAACTTCCTCGCGGCCAAGTAACTCTGCCGCGTGGGATTGCAAAATATTGGAGATATGTGTGCCAACTACCGTTGAAGCATCAACGACGGTATAACCCATAGCTTGGGCTTGATCACGTAGGCTGCTGTCGACCCAGGTCGCGGGCAGGCCAAAGGTCGGGTCGGTGGTGGCTGTTCCCGGTAAATTACCCGCCGCATTGCCCGGGTTGATTGCCAGCCATTGGCCGACAAAAGCTTCGCCCATGCCGACATCAACGCCTTTAAGCTGGATGCGATATTGGTTGGGGCGCAATTCCAGATTGTCGCGAATATGAACTGCGGGAACGAGAAAACCCAATTCTTGGGCAATTTTTTTGCGAATGCCACGAATACGCCGCAGCAATTCACCATCCTGGTTACGGTCGACGAGCGGAATTAGCCGATAGCCCACCTCTAGCCCTACTGGATCGACTGGCTGTACGTCAGCCCAACTAACTTCCTGCAAGGGGGCTTCAGCGGGGGCGGCTGGTGCTGAGCCGGGTGTGGCACCCGGTGCGCTGCCTGGTTTGATTGTGGCGCCACCTGTGGCCGCTTGCAACTGGTTTTGTTCGGAATACCATGCCAAGCCACCGGCAATCAGTGCCATTAATAAGAAGGCAAAATGGGGCATGCCAGGAATAATACCCAGTACGGCCAGTACACCGGCGGTTACATACATTACCTGTGGGCGTGAAAACAGTTGCCCCAGAATTTGCTCGGATAAATCTTGGTTGGTGCCTACACGAGAAACCACAATACCGGCGGCAACTGAAATAATTAGTGCCGGAACTTGGGCCACTAGGCCATCACCGATGGTAAGTAGAGTGTAGGTTTTGGCTGCGTCAGCGAAGGCTAGGTCGTGTTGCAACATCCCGACCAACAAACCGCCGATCAGATTGATGACCATGACCAAAATGCCCGCTACAGCGTCACCACGGACGAATTTACTCGCACCGTCCATAGAGCCAAAGAAATTGGCCTCTTCAGAAATTTGCGCGCGCCGGGTGCGAGCCTCTTCCTCACCAATTAATCCGGCATTTAAATCGGCGTCAATTGCCATCTGTTTGCCGGGCATCGCGTCCAAAGTAAAGCGGGCAGAGACCTCGGCAATCCGGCCGGCACCTTTGGTGATTACGACAAAGTTAATAATGGTCAGAATAATAAACGCCACGATACCGACGGCAATATTGTCGCCAATTAGTACGTGGCCAAATGATTCGATTACCTTGCCCGCAGCGTCGCCCCCAGCATGACCCTCGGTTAGCACCAATTTTGTTGAAGCTACGTTTAATGACAGGCGCAAAAGCGTCGTCATCAGTAGTACCGTCGGAAAGCTGGAAAACTCAAGTGGTTTATGAGTATACAAACTCACCATCAATACAATGACTGACAGCGCAATATTGAATGTGAAAAAGAAGTCGAGTACGAGCGGGGGTAAGGGCAGAATCATCATGCCCAACACCATCAGCACCAAGGCTGGCATTGCAAGTACGGTGAGTTTATTACGCCACATTCAAATACCTGGTTGGAGTATCTTTCGCTAGTTTATTTTGCATGAGCTGTTGCGGGCTATACATCGGATATGCCTGATTCTGGATCAAGCTCCGGTGGAACGGGTAAATCAGTGTTAAGTACAGGCTCGAAGCCACCTTCTTTACGATACAGTTCTAGCTGATAGATGTAGGCCAAAACTTCCGCTGTCGCAGTATACAGTGCTGTCGGAATTTCTTCGCCTAGGTCAGCGTGATGGTACAGCGCTCGCGCAAATGGTGGAGTACGAATCACGACCACTTTATGGTCTTTGGCGACCTCAATAATGCGCTCCGCGAGTAAGAATGAACCTTTGGCAACCACGGTTGGTGCACGCATTTGCTGGTCATAACGAATTGCTACCGCATAGTGAGTCGGATTGGTGACAACAACATTGGCTTTCGGAATCTCAGACATCATCCGTTTACGAGCAGCTTCACGTTGCAATTGTCGAATCCGTCCTTTGACATGTGGATCCCCTTCGGCTTCCTTGCCCTCCTGTTTGACCTCTTCTTTGGTCATTCGTAAGCCTTTGTAGTAATCCCATAGCTGATATGGCACATCAATTAACGCGATGACGGCCATGGTACTGACGACGAGCAACAGGGTGTGGCGGGTCATTTGCCATGCCATTGCAAAGCCTGACTCAGGTGCCATTGCCAGCAGCGAGATAAATTGCTCTTTTTCGTTCCACATAAGCCACGCTGCAATACCGCCAATCAAGCCGGATTTCAGGACGGTTTTGATGGTTTCAATTACCGTACGCGGGGAGAACATGCGACCAATGCCGCTCAATGGATTCATGCGCCCAAAGTTGGGCCCTAAGGCCTCCATGCTAAAAAGCCAGCCACCGATCATGATGGGGGTAATAATTGATATGAGTGCGCAGGCAGCAAAGATCGGCAAGATGGCAATCAAGGCAATGCGCGACAATTCGTACAATTGCTCGCTCATTAATTGGCTTTGCCAGATTTGTGTTCGATTAAAACTCAGCGCGCTGACCATGACTTGCTTCATGGCTGCATAAATATCTGGTCCGGTTGTGATCACCGCGACCAAGCCCACCATCAAGGTGGAAAATGAAGTGAGTTCGTGCGAACGCGGTACTTGCCCTTTCTTGCGCGCTTCGTCTAAGCGCTTGGGCGAGGCCGGTTCGGTGCGTTCGAGGTCTGAATCTTCTGCCATGTGCAAAGTGTAGCATGGGACTCTTTGCGTAGAATTGGCATCAAGTTTGCTTTAAAGCGAGTGACTCATTTTTGTGGTGTATCGATCATGGCAAGCGGTTCTAGTAATAGCGTTAATTTATTAAACGTGACTTCACTCCCAAGTAATGCCAAAACTTCGCGTGAGGCACAGTCTAGCAACGCGATGGAGTTCGGTAGCCAATTTAAAAATGAACTTGGCAAAGTACAAACCAAGCCGGCGGATAAGGGGGCACAAAGCAAAGCGCCTGAAGCAAAAAATAACACTGAAACCGGCAATAAAAATATCAACGAAGCTGCCTATAATCAGCAAACGCAGGCTGCAGCGGCGGACACGCAACAAACTAAGCTGTCAAATGCTGAAGCCAGTCCACCAGCTGAGCAAGATGAGCAAACCGCTAAGGCTACTGATCAGAACGCGTTGGCCGCTTTGCTTGGCATGATGCAATTAGCCCAAAACACAACACCAGCCCTAAAGCCCGAAGCGCTGAATCCACAAACCAGTGGTGATAGTACAGATGGTAAGGCGCTTATCGCTGCTATCGGCGACCCTAATCAGCTTGGGAGGGGGGGCAAAACTGAAACTGGCGTCGATGAGGATTTGCTCGCGCAAGACCAAGGTCAAGGGCGCCAAAAACCAACACTTACTGGTTTGGAGTTGGCAGGGCAAAAATCATCGGCGGCAGATGTTGCCGTTGATGACATGAATTTACTTGCCGCTTTGCCGCCGGATACAGCAAAAACAACCAGCAAGTCGGAGCCTAATTTTGCTGATACTTTGGCCAATAAGCTCGGCTCAGGTATGAATGCTCCGGCCATGGGCGTTAATTCAAATGCGGCGCTAGCAAGTGCAAATGCGACACGAGTCATGCTGCCAACTCACTATATCGAAACCCCGGTGCAAGATGCTCGTTGGGGGGAAGCAGTAGCGCAGCGTGTGAGCATGATGTTGGGTAAGCAAGAACAGCAAATCGAGATGCAGCTCAATCCGCCAAATTTGGGGCCAATGGAAGTGCGGTTGAATATTGGTAGCGAACAAGCCAGCGTTGTATTCACCTCACAGCATGCAGCTGTGCGGGAGGCGTTGGCTGCTGCAACGCCAAAATTAACCGCACTATTGGCTGATCAAGGGATTGTTTTGCACAATGTGCAAGTGGCGTCAGATTCTTTGCAGCAACAGCAGCAAAGTGCCTTTCAGCAACAACAGCAAGGGGGACGCTTTAATTCTCAGCAAAGCGCAAGTCCAACCGGTGGCGAGCGCTTAGTTGCAAATTTGCCTGGTATTGAGCGAACTATTCAGCTTAATGAACTCAGAGTACCAGTTGGTGCGACTCGAGTGAGTTTGTTTGTCTGATTTTCAATGTGTTACCTCAAAAACGCTTGCTTAGCGCTTGTTTTATAGTATCTTTCGCAATAGAAGCCGAAAATGCCTCAGCTTTGCTGGGGTATTTTGCATCAGTATTCGGTTAGAATTCCCCCAAATTGATAGAGGCAGTACAAATGTCCGACGCTAAAGCCGCTCCAAGTGCTGACGCAGCAGCTCCAAAATCCAAAAAAAATATCTTGCTGTTTGCCATTATTGGCTTGATCGTGGTGGTCTTGTTGGTTGGCGGCGCTCTTGCGTTCTTTCTACTGAAAACTCCGGCTGAAGGTAGCGCGGATGAGGCTGTTGCAGAAGCTAATGCGCACGCTGAGGACGCCAAGAAAGAAAAAGAGAAGAAGAAAAAAGAGAAAGAGAAAAAAGAAGGCCACACCGCGCCAGTTTTTGACAAGCTGCAAGATCAGGCTTTTACCGTTAATTTGGCTGGCGATACCGAATCGGTTTTACAAGTTGAGATTATGGTTGAGTTAGCTGAAGAGCACGATAAAGAGCGCTTGAAGGGAATTCAGCCTAAGGCTTTGGATGCTGTGAATCGCTTATTGCGTTCTAAAACACTTGAACAAGTTAAGACCACCGAAGGTCAGGAAACCCTGGCACGTGAAATTCGTGAAGCCTTAAACCACTTGCTTGAAGCCGAGGCCAAGGATGAAGGTGTTTTAAGTGTTAACTTCACCAAATATTTTTATCAGGTTCAGTAATTATCAAAACAACCGATTATTTAGAGCAGTTCAGTTGGAATTAAAGCGGCGATATGGCTGACGATATCCTTTCTCAAGAAGAGGTCGATGCGCTACTGCGTGGCGTAACGGGCGAGCAAGACGAGGTCGAAGAGGACGTCGACCCTCATGCTGTCCGCGATTATGATATCGGTCGTCAAGAAAGGATCGTCCGTGGCCGGATGCCTACGCTCGAGATTATTAACGAGCGTTTTGCCCGTAATCTGCGCATTGCCTTGTTTAACTTCATGCGCCGCAATGCTGAGATCAGCGTGGGCCCGGTGCGGGTGCAAAAGTACAGCGAGTTTATTCGTAATCTGGTAGTGCCTACCAATCTGAACATGATCCACATGAAGCCGCTGCGCGGTACCGGCTTGTTCATTTTTGATCCTGATTTTGTGTTTCTAGTGGTTGATAATCTGTTTGGCTCGGATGGTCGCTACCACGTCCGCGTGGAAGGGCGAGATTTTACGCCGACCGAGCAGCGCATTATCCAGCGTTTGCTCGAAGTGGTGTTTGAAGAATTCCAGAAGGCTTGGCAGCCGGTATTCGAGTGCGAATTTGCGTATGTGCGCTCGGAAATGAATACCCAGTTTGCTAATATCGCCACGCCAACCGAAGTGGTGGTGGCATATACCTTCAAAATTGAGCTGGGTGCTGGCGGTGGCGATTTCCACGTTTGCTTCCCATATTCGATGATCGAGCCGATTCGTGATTTGCTCTATAGCAGTATGCAGGCTGACCGGATCGAGGCAGATAACCGCTGGACTAATTTGATGCGCAAGCAAGTGCAGCACGCAGAAGTTGATCTGGTGGCTACTTTGGGTAATTCACAAATTACGCTGGGAGAAATTCTGGGTTTGAAAGTCGGCGATGTGATTCCGCTGGAAATTCCTGAGTTGATCACAGCTACGGTCGATAGTGTGCCTGTGCTTGAATGTAAGTATGGTATTCTTCACAAGCAATATGCCTTGAAAGTCGACAAAGTGTTGACGACAGCTGAATCGCTCAGCGGGCAGGAAGAGGACCACGAAGAGGAAGACCATGGCTGAAGAAAATAATCCAGCAGAAGAAAACCCAGATGACATTATGGATGACTGGGCTGCTGCTTTAGCGGAACAAGAAACTGTTGCGCCAACGCCCGAGGCTGAAGCCCAACCCGCGAATATTTTCCAAAGTTTTGATACCAATGCAACGCCTGCAGGGGCGCCAAATAATATCGATATGATTCTCGATATTCCGGTGGCACTGACGGTTGAATTGGGGCGTACCAAAATTGCCATCCGCAATCTGCTGCAATTGGCGCAAGGTTCGGTCGTTGAACTCGATGGTTTGGCCGGTGAACCGATGGATGTTCTAGTGAACGGCTGCTTGATTGCTCAAGGTGAAGTGGTGGTAGTAAATGAAAAATTCGGCATCCGGCTGACCGATATTATTACCCCCGCAGAACGGATTCGTCGTTTGCACAAATAGCGCGCTGGCGTGCTCAATCAATTAATGGGAGTAGGGTGTGGTTAGTGTTGCAAGCATACACGCTACCGTACCCTGTCTAATCAAATGACACATAGTCGTTTCCTTTGCGGCAGCCTAATCGGGCTGCCGTTGTCGGTTTGGGCTGGCGCAAATCCAGCGCTGGCGACGCCAGCATCTGGCGCAGGGTCCTTGCTGCAGGTATTACTGGCATTGGCATTGGTACTGGGCTTAATTGTTGGCGCCGCTTGGGTTATGCGACGTTTCTCACTGGTGCCGGGGGCTGGAGCTGGGCATTTACGTGTCGTTTCCGGTGTGATGGTTGGCCAGCGTGAACGCGTGGTAATTGTTGAGATCGAGCAGCAGTGGCTGGTATTGGGTGTGACAAGTGAGCAAGTGAATCTGTTGCACACATTGTCTAAACCAGAAGGGGCAGTGACACCAACTCCAGTGACACCAGCCTTTGCTCAGTGGCTGCAAGCTGCGATAGAAAAACGCAAAGAGAGCAAAGATGCGAAATAAATTCCCCATTCTGGCTTTCTTATTGGGTATGTTGCCGCAACTATTGTTGGCGGCTGATCCTGCGGGCATACCCTTTATGTCATCGACGCAAACAGCGGGTGGCACTGCGTATTCTTTGCCGATTCAAACCCTGCTATTTATGACTGCGCTCGGGTTTATCCCCGCACTGTTGCTTATGATGACGGCATTTACCCGGATTGTGATTGTGTTATCACTACTGCGGCAGGCGCTAGGCACAATGCAAAGCCCGCCTAATCAGGTGATTGTTGGCTTATCACTGTTTCTGACGATGTTTGTGATGTCGCCAGTGCTCGATAAAATCTACACCACGGCATACCAGCCCTATTCGGAAAATAAGCTCAGCTTTAATGAAGCTTTAGATAAAGGGGCTTTGCCACTTAAAGACTTCATGCTCAAGCAAACCCGGCAAAAAGACTTAGCCTTTTTTATCGAGGTTTCAGGAGCGCAGGCGCCGCAAGGACCGGAAGAGGTTAGTTTGCGAGTATTGGTGCCTGCCTTTGTAACCAGCGAGCTGAAAACTGCATTTCAGATCGGGTTTATGGTCATTATTCCATTCCTGATTATTGACTTGGTGGTGGCCAGTATTTTGATGGGGATGGGGATGATGATGGTTTCTCCTGTCATGATTTCGCTGCCGTTTAAACTAATGCTCTTTGTACTGGTCGATGGCTGGACGCTATTGATGGGGTCTTTAGTACAAAGCTTTTATGTCGGAGGCTAGATGACGCCAGAGGTGGTGGTATCAATCCTGCAGCGTGCAATGGAAGTGATGGTATTGCTGTGTGGCCCTGTCTTGGTTGCTACGCTGGTTTCGGGGCTGATAATCAGTATTTTTCAAGCTGCGACGCAGATTAATGAGGCAACGCTGTCGTTTATTCCCAAGCTATTGATCGCTTTTTTAGTGCTGGTGCTGGCTGGGCCGTGGATGATTGAAATCATGACCGATTACATGACCCGGCTGTATCAAAGTATTCCACAAGTGATTGGCTAAATGTGGGTTGTTACGCAGGCGCAGATTGAGGTTTGGCTCGCCCTGTTTTGGTGGCCATTCTTGCGCATTATGGGCATGTTATTGGTTGACCCTTTCTTTTCCAGCCGCCGTATTCCGGTGCGGGTTCGTGTGGGGCTCGCCATCTTTCTCACACTAGTTGTCGTACCTGCCTTGCCGCCGATGCCGAGCGTACCGGTGGTATCCCCAGATGGCATGCTGATTGCTGTTCGTGAGTTGCTGGTTGGGATTTCGATTGGTTTTGTAATGCGCCTTGTATTCACTGCCGTCGAAATGGCGGGGCATCTGGCGGGTTTGCAGATGGGCTTGGGTTTTGCTTCCTTTTATGACCCGCAAAATGCCAGTAATACCTTGGCGGTCGCGCAGTTGATGAGCTTGCTGATGATTTTGCTGTTTCTGGCCTTGAACGGGCATTTAATGATGTTGCGTATTTTATTGGAAAGCATGCTGCAGCTTCCCGTTGGTCAGGTTCACCTTAATGGCAAAGGCTTTGAGTTGGTCGCTTTGTATGGTGGGGTTATTTTTCGCTCTGCAGTGCTGTTGTCGCTGCCAGTGCTGGCTGCGTTATTAATCACTAACTTGTCGATTGGGGTGATGACCCGCGCAGCCCCGCAGTTGAACGTGTTTGCGATTGGTTTTCCACTGACGCTAGGGATTGGTTTTGCTGCGTTGTATTACTCACTACCGTTTATGGTGCCGCAAATCGACCAATTGATTGGTGGCACCACAAGGGTGGTGGGAGAAATCATCAAGGCATTTGCTAGCCCGTAAGCTGTTGGGATTAACTCGGTTTTTTTGCGTGTGAACTGAGTAAATGCCCCATGCGTTCTTTTTTGGTTAACAAATATTTGCTGTTTTCCGGATTGGCGACAATTTCATGCGATAAGCGCTCAGTCACCGGAATACCAAGTGCATTGAGTGCTTCGATTTTCAGTGGGTTATTGCTCATCAATCGCACTGATTTAACCCCCAAATCTTTTAGCATCCACGCCGCATCAGTATAGCTACGGCCATCACTAGGTAGACCTTGCGCCAGATTTGCTTCTACGGTATCCATGCCTTGATCTTGCAGCTGGTAGGCGAAGATCTTATTGCACAGCCCAATACCGCGACCTTCGTGCCCGCGTAAATAGAGCAAAGCGCCGCGACCTTCGGTTTGAATCCGCTGCAAGGCATTTTTGAGCTGATCACCACAATCGCAGCGCAAAGACCCAAGAGCATCGCCGGTCAGGCATTCCGAATGCAGGCGAATCAATACGTCATCACCAGCAATATCACCCAGCGTGAGCACTAGGTGTTCAACGCCAGTTTGCGGGTTGAGAAACGCATGACTGGTAAAAGTGCCCTGATTGGTGGGGAGACGCGCACTGGCGATTTTTTGCAATTCTGTCGTGGAGTTAGGCATTGCTAGGGCAAATCCTGCTTGGCATGAAATAGTCATATGGGGCTAAAGGGTGCAGATTTCAAATCCATCTGAAGAATTTTCTCATTTGTGATCATGATGATCGCAAATGCCTGCAAATGCAACACTGTATCATTAGTGGGGGCGAAAAGCGTGTTGTGACTAAAACTGGGTTGGCTGGGCTGGTGTACACTGGGCGCGGCAGGATTATGGTTATCCGTTTTTATGAGATGAAGTATGTATATTATTTTGATCGGCTATTTGTTCGTCGTCGTGATGATGTCGTTGGGGGCGGGGAGTATTACCGTTGGGGTCTTTTATTTCCTGTTTTTGGCGGTCTTACCCACCTGGGGTTTGTTGGCGCTCAAGCGTAGCATTCAGCGCAGCAAGGCAGCTAAAGCGGCAGAGTTAGCCGAGCGAGAGGCAGCGTTAGCGGATGCAAAAACTGGTTCTGACGCAGTAAATGAGCAAAATTAATACGTTTTCAGCGGTGCAAATTTTGCAAACACCGCGCCTGATCCTGCGTGATTGGCGTGATAGCGATTTGCCTGCTTTTGCAGCGCTGGGCGCTGACCCAGAAGTGATGCGCTATTTCCCTGCGCCACTGAGTGCAGCCGAAAGTAGTGATTTTGTCGCGCAAATTCGTGCCCGTTTGCACCAGCATGGCTGGGGTTTTTGGGCGCTAGAGTTGCGTGAAACGGGCGAATTTATCGGTATGGCAGGGCTGAATATTCCGCGCGTGGCGCTGCCGTTTATGCCGTGCGTCGAAATCGGCTGGCGGTTGGCGCGACCATTTTGGCGGCAAGGCTTAGCGTTTGAGGCGGCGAGTGCCGCGCTTGAGTTTGGATTTTCGACCTTGCAGTTGGCTGAGATTGTCGCGTTCACCACCTTGAGTAATCTGCGCTCGCAAGTGCTGATGCAACGTCTTGGAATGCAACTTGATGCGGTGAGTGAGTTTGATCACCCCGCATTATCAGCTGGGCATCCACTGCTTCGGCATTGCTTGTATCGACTAAGCAAAGAGCAATTTACTAAGGGTATATAAATAAAGGCCAATCTAAGATTGGCCTTTGTCGTGATACATGCCCGTGTATGTCTCAGTGCGGCATAAAGTGATGCACAATCGCAATCGGCATTGCACCGGCCACCATCAGCAACACTTGATAAATGGTGTCTTTAATATGCGGGCGTTTATGCAAGGTCGGGATCAAATCAGCAATGGCCACATAAATTAGGCTGGCCGCGCCGAGCGCTAATAAATAGGGCTGGGCCGCTTCGACGATGCTGAGCGAAAAGTAAGCCAGCAAACCACCCGCTAAAGCGGCGAGTGAAGACAATAAATTAAATAACAGCGCCTTAGCTTTGCTGTAGCCTGAGTGCAGCAGCACGATAAAATCGCCGACTTCCTGCGGAATTTCATGCGCAATAATTGCCACCGCAGTGGCAATCCCGACTGAAGTATCGGCCATAAACGCCGCTGCAATCACTGCGCCATCCAGAAAATTATGGAAAGTATCGCCCACCATAATCATCATGCCCGCGCGGCCATGATCGTGCCCGTGGGAATGTCCATGTGAATGGCCGTGGCCATGATGATCATGTGTGTGGCCTTCCAGCTCTTCACATGATTCGTGGTGACAATGCCGCCAGATCACCAGTTTTTCCATAATAAAAAAGATGAAAATACCGAGCAAAATCGTCAGCGAAATAGCTTCAGGGCTGGCGTGTGGTGCGTGCTCAGCGACGGCGGTAACGGCACTTGAAGCGGCATGATGGGCATCTTGCAAGAATGAAAGTTCAGTCGCGCCATGTGCATGGCCTTCATGGCCACCGAAGGCATGCGGCAAAATTTCGAGAAACACCGCCGCCAGCAGAGAGCCCACGGCAAATGATACGAGTTTGGGAATCCAGTTCGGCTTGGCAAAGTACGCCATCGCCGCCGCGGCCAATACACTGAGCAAACTGCCCAGCAGGCTCATGGTGATGATCCAGCTTAGTGTCGACATAAAGAGAAAATCCTGCAGATGCAACACTGTAACATAAACAGTGTACTACGTCTGCTTGCAAACGGTTCTCAGCTGGATACTCGGTAATTACTCAAGCCAAATCAAACTCGCCAACCGACCCGTTTGCCCATCACGGCGGTAGCTGAAATAGGTCTCGGCTTGCGTTACCGTACATTGATCGCCACCATAAATCGCCGTAATACCCAGGGTATGTAATCGCTGGCGAGCCAATAAGTAGATATCTGCCAGCCATTTACCCTCTGCTTTCGCTTTGAATGCCAAACTCGCAGCAGCATCATGCGCGTTAAATGCTGCGCGAACTTCATCGCCCACTTCAAACTCATTCGGGCCGATGGCGGGGCCGAGCCAGACTAGAATCTCGTCAGCTGGGCAGGTCATTTTGCTGATTGTTGCTTCAATCACACCATTGCACAAGCCACGCCAACCAGCGTGAGCGCTGGCGACGACCGTGCCTGCGCGATCGCAAAACAGCAATGGCAAGCAATCGGCTGTCATCACGACACTGACCACACCACGTGAACGCGTGTAACTGGCGTCGGCATCGACGGGGCTTGTAACGTTGGCCGCGTCAACGACGGCGATACCGTGTACCTGATTGAGCCAAGCTGGCGCTTGTGGCAGCGCTTGCGCAAGTAGGGCGCGATTGGCCGCGACATGCTCAGGCAGATCGCTGACGTGACTGCCAAGATTAAAGCGGCTAAATGGCGGCAGGCTAAAGCCATGGTTTGCTGCAAACCCATTGCGGGTAGTTTGCAGTGCTTTCACTTTGGCTGGCGCAGGCCAGTCGGGTGTAAAAACGCCCAGCGCGCTGGCGGTGGGCGTGTATGTAGGTGTGGCGTTATTCACGGACATAGATTAATTCGCAATCGTGATCGTCGTCTTCATCGTCGTCTTCGTCATAATTGTCTTTGGCGAGTTCGAGATCGGCGCGCAGCGTGAAAATGAGTTGTTCCAGATCGTGCGGAATCGGCGCTTTCCATTCCATGGTTTTACCCGTAGTTGGGTGAACCAGAGATAGCTTACGCGCGTGCAGCGCTTGGCGATTCAGTTCTTCAAGCGCCATGCGCACTTCAGGTGAAATATCGAGCTTCGGCGCTGCGCCATAAACCTGATCGGCTGCCAGCGAATGCTTGATGTGCGCCATGTGCACCCGAATCTGGTGCGTACGGCCAGTTTCAAGGCGACATTCGATCAGGGTGTAGTCGGCAAATTTTTCCAGTACGAGGTAATGCGTGATGGATTCTTTGCCGGTGTGAACGACAGCCATCTTGGTGCGCTCGCGCGGATGGCGGCCAATGGGCTCGTCCACAGTGCCGTCGCGTTTAATATTGCCGCGTGCCACAGCCAGATAGTGGCGTTTTACGGTGCGGGCTTGAAGTTGTTGAACCAGATTGTTTTGTGCGGGTAAGGTGCGTGCGACGACCATCAGGCCGCTCGTGTCTTTATCAAGGCGGTGAACAATCCCCGCGCGCGGGATTTGCCGCACTTCAGGGTAATGAAACAGCAGGGCGTTAAGCAGCGTGCCTTCCCAATTGCCGCTGCCTGGGTGGACTACCAAGCCAGCAGGCTTGTTAATCACAATCAGTGCGTCGTCCTCATAAATGACGTCCAGCGGAATGTCTTCCGCGGCGAAGGCCACTTCGTTGGGGTCAGCTTGTACGTTAACCGTCAGTGTTTCACCACCCCAGAGCTTGGTTTTCGTCGTGGCAGGGGCACCATCAACTGTAACTTGTTGGTCTTTTATCCAAGTAGCCAAGCGTGAGCGTGAAAAATCAGGCAAAATCTTCGCCAGTGCCGCGTCCAGTCGCATGCCTGCCAAATCAGCGGGCACAGTCAAGACACGGGTGTCTGAGAAGTCGTTATAATCGTCGAGTTCAATATCGGATTGCATCATGTACAAGATTCTACCTCGAATCCTCGTTTCTGCCTTGCTGTTTAGCTTAATGGTCGGTTGTGCTAGCACCGGCACCAGTAATGATGAAACGAAAGATTGGTCTGCAGATAAGCTATTTTCTGAAGCTAAAGCACGACAAGCCAGTAAAGATTACAAGAAGTCAGTCGAATATTTTGAGCGCCTTGAGGCCCGTTACCCTTACGGTAAATACGCCCAACAGGCTCAGTTGGAAATTGCCTACAACAATTATAAGTATGAAGAGCCTGCGTTGGCCTTGGCATCGCTTGATCGTTTTATGAAGCAAAATCCAACGCATCCAAGTTTGGATTATGCGATGTATTTGAAAGGCTTAGTGACCTTTAATGAGTCGCAAGGCTTCTTGTCTGCGTTAGCAAAACAAGATATGTCCGAACGAGATCCTAAAGCGGCCAAAGAATCATTTAATTCATTTCGTGAACTGGTGACCCGTTTTCCAGATAGCAAATACAGTAAAGATGCACAGTTGCGCATGGGCTATCTAATTGGGGCTTTAGCCAATTATGAATTGCATGTCGGCCGTTACTACTACAAGCGTGGTGCTTATTTGGCGGCCGCAAATCGTGGTAAGGCGCTGATTGATAATTACAGCAATACCAAGCAGGTTGAGGGCGCTTTGGCTTTGATGTACCAAGCGTACGACAAACTGGGTATGACCGATTTGCGTGATGATGCCAAGCGTGTGTTGCTGAAAAACT
The DNA here is from genome assembly GCF_013423785.1 of Chitinibacter fontanus. NCBI lineage: Bacteria > Pseudomonadati > Pseudomonadota > Betaproteobacteria > Neisseriales > Chitinibacteraceae > Chitinibacter > Chitinibacter fontanus. Next base: position 801,360 of record NZ_CP058952.1, on the reverse strand, counting down.
ATCCCGACTCAAACGCATTAGAAAAGCAAATTTCGGACGATGCTTATTGGTGGGCACCGATTTAATTATTTTCGACAATAGGCTTGACGAGACGCCGTAAGGTCATTATTATTCGCGTCTCTTTTGGGGGTATAGCTCAGTTGGGAGAGCGCTTGCATGGCATGCAAGAGGTCAGCGGTTCGATCCCGCTTACCTCCACCAAAAAATCGAGTTGTATGTTTGCCTTTAGACATGTAATTCAGTAGTACGTAGTCCCCATCGTCTAGAGGCCTAGGACATCGCCCTTTCACGGCGGTAACCGGGGTTCGAATCCCCGTGGGGACGCCAAAGTGTATTAAAGTAGTACTCGCAGTAATGCGACAATTTAAGTCCCTATAGTTTAGCGGTTAGAACACTGCCCTTTCACGGCGGCGGCCGGGGTTCGATTCCCCGTGGGGACGCCAGAATAAATAAAAAGCCACCTTCGGGTGGCTTTTTTATTTGCAGCTGAAATTTAATTAGTGCTGCGCATCGCGTAAATGTTTTTCGTAGTCGATCCGCGCATGCGCCAGACAGTCGTAAAAATCAATTTTGAGCTTGGCACAGAGCGCGATGCATTGTTCGAGCTCGGTGGTGATTTCGTTGCTGAGTAGCGCTTTTGATTGCTGTTTGCTCAGAGCATCGTTGATTAAGTCGAATTGAACCATGATTCCAACTCCATTCCGTGTCAGCACGCATCAGCAATGCAAAAACTATGCCGATTAAATTAATTATCGGCCGCGTGTCTCTGTAATTTATTGCAGTGCCGCATAAAAAGCACGATTTGCTGCAGGTAAATAGCTAGTATATTTTATACAGGGTATGGGTATAGTGTTTAACCCATTTCTAATCAAAGGCTTTGGTAATATACGGCCATTATTTGAATTTGAATTCCGGTGTTAACTGTCGTTTTTTTGCGGGTGATATGTGCCGATCTTTCGTGCCACGTCGCCGGAAAAGATTGTTTATGGCAAAAATAGCTGTTGGGGCGGCAATTATTGCAAATAAAAAGCCACGGCATGCCGTGGCTTTTGTGTGTGTTATTCCAGAGAATAACAGAGATTATTTCTTGCGCTGTGGCGGCAGGTCAGTACATACGCCTTTGGCCACTTCGGCGGCCATACCAATTGATTCGCCCATGGTTGGGTGAGGGTGAATAGTTTTACCGATATCCACTGCATCTGCGCCCATTTCGATGCCCAAACAAATCTCGCCAATCATATCGCCGGCATGTGGGCCAACAATTGCACCGCCAAGGATTTGGCCGTTTTCTGCGTCGAAAATCAGCTTGGTGAAGCCCTCATCACGACCATTGGCAATCGCACGGCCCGAAGCGGCCCATGGGAACACGCCTTTAGTGATCTTGATGCCTTCTTTCTTGGCTTGATCTTCAGTCAAACCAACCCAAGCCACTTCTGGGTCGGTGTAGGCCACGCCTGGGATCACACGCGCGTCGAAGTAGGCTTTGTGATCTGCGGCATTTTCAGCGGCAACGTGTGCTTCGTGTACGGCTTTGTGAGCCAACATCGGTTGACCCACCAAGTCGCCAATCGCGAAGATATGCGGCACGTTGGTGCGCATTTGTTTGTCTACGGCGATAAAACCACGTTCATCAACGATCACGCCAGCATTTTCAGCGCCGATTTTCTTGCCATTTGGCGAGCGACCGGTTGAATACAATACCAAGTCGTAGCATTGTGGCTCGCTCGGTACTTTCGGGCCTTCAAACGTCACCCAGATGCCGTCTTCTTTTGGCTCAATGCTGGTGGTTTTCGATTGCAGCATGATGTTGTCAAAACGGTGTTTATTCCAGTCTTGCCATACTTTCACCAAGTCGCGATCCGCGCCTTGCATCAGGCCATCCGATAGCTCAACCACGTCCAAGCGTGCGCCCAGCGTGGAGTACACAGTACCCATTTCCAGACCGATAATGCCGCCGCCGATAATCAGCATGCGTTTTGGTACTGATTTCAGCTCCAACGCGCCGGTTGAATCAACGATACGTGGATCGTTCGGAATGAAAGGCAATTTCACAGCTTGCGAACCCGCAGCGATAATTGCTTTGGCAAACTTGATGACTTTTTTCTCGCCAGTCAAATCTTTGCCGGTACCCGAAGTCAGTTGCACTTCGATGTGGTTTGCGTCGAGGAAAGTACCGATACCGCGTACGTGTTCAACCTTGCGCATTTTGGCCATGCCAGCCAAACCGCCAGTGAGCTTGTTGATCACTTTTTCTTTGTAGCCACGCAGACCGTCGATATCGACTTCTGGTTTGCCAAATTTAATCCCGTTGGAAGCCAAGTGCGCCACTTCGTCGATCACCGCAGCGTTGTGCAGTAGGGCTTTCGATGGGATACAACCGACGTTCAAACATACGCCACCCAGGGTGCCGTAACGCTCAACCAAGACCGTTTTCAAGCCAAGGTCCGCAGAGCGGAACGCTGCTGAATAACCGCCAGGGCCAGCGCCGAGAACCATCATGTCGACTTCCATGTCGACTGCGCCAGCGTATTGGCCAGCGACTGGTGCAATTGCTGGGGCCGCGGCAGGTGCTGCCGCCGGAGTTGCTGCAGGCGCTGGTGCCGCGGCAGCAGGTGCTGGCGCAGCGGCGCTAGTAGCTACTTCCACGATGGCAATGACGCTGCCTTCAGACACTTTGTCGCCGACGCCTACTTTCAGCTCTTTGATGACGCCTGCGTGCGTCGCTGGTACTTCCATCGTCGCTTTGTCGGTTTCCAGCGTAATCAGGCTTTCTTCGACCGCAACGGTGTCACCAACTTTAACAAACAACTCGATAATCGCCACATCGCTATGACCGCCGATATCGGGTACTTTTAATTCAATCGTATTACTCATCATTTATTCCTGTGAGGTCTTGGGTATGAGGTGGGGGCTAGGTCTGTATTAAGCTACAGAGCAATACCTAGCCCATCACGCCTCGCAGAATTAGAGAATCAAGCGGCGAACGTCGCTAAGCAATTTGCCCAGATGCACTGTGAAGCGACCCGCTTGCGCGCCATCGATCACGCGGTGATCGAATGACAGCGACAATGGGCACATCAGACGTGGCGCAAATTCTTTGCCGTTCCAAACTGGTTTGATTTGCGATTTGCATACGCCCAGGATTGCCACTTCAGGTGCATTCACGATCGGTGTAAAGCCCGTGCCGCCGATGCCGCCCAAGCTAGAAATCGTGAAGGTTGCGCCTTGCATATCGGTTGGCTTCAGTTTGCCTTCGCGGGCCGCTAACGACAATTCGGTCAGCTCTTTGCAGATTTCTTTCAGGCCTTTTTTGTCGGCGTCTTTGATCACTGGTACTACCAAGCCGTTTGGCGTGTCAGCGGCGAAGCCGATGTGGTAGTACTGTTTCAGAACCAGATTGTCGCCGTCGAGTGATGAATTCATTTCCGGGAAGGCTTTGAGCGCTTCAGCGGCGGCCTTGATGATGAACGCCAATGGGCTGATCTTCAGGCCTGATTTTTCCCACTCTTTGCCGACTTGCTTGCGGAATTCTTCCAGCTCGGTGATATCGCACTCGTCGTTGAACGTCACGTGCGGGATCACGACCCAGTTACGGTGCAGATTGGCGCCAGAGATTTTCTTGATGCGGCTCAGTGGCTTGGTTTCGATTGGGCCGAATTTGGCGAAATCGACTTTTGGCCATGGCAACAAATCAATGCCGCCACCCAGAGATGCGCCGCTGGCTGCTGGAGCAGCCAATGAAGATGCAACGGCGCTGGTCATCACTGATTTAACAAATGACTGAACGTCTTCGTGCAAGATACGGCCTTTCGGGCCTTTACCTGCCACTTTGCTCAAATCCACGCCCAATTCACGCGCAAATTTGCGTACTGATGGCGAAGCGTGCGCTTTGTTGAAGTTCGCTTCGTCAAATTTAGCCGGTGCAGAAGCAACTGCTGCCGGTGCGGCAACGGGAGCTGCTACAGCGGCTGGAGCAGCAACTGGAGCAGGAGCCGCAGCAACTGGTGCTGATGCCGCTGCGACTGGCGCTGCGGCAGCTGCGCTAGAGCGTACAGTCAATACCAGTGCGCCTTGTGCTACTTTGTCGCCGAGTTTAACTGCGATGCTTTCTACTACACCAGCGGCAGTTGATGGTACTTCCATGCTGGCTTTGTCAGATTCCAACGTAATTAGGCCATCATCAATCGCGATGGTGTCGCCAACTTTGACGTTGACCTCGATTACTTCAACCGCGTCGAAGTTACCGATATCGGGTACATGCACTTCAACGATCGCGGCCGCAGCAGGTGCTGCGACTGGTGCGGCAGCTGGAGCAGGTGCCGCAGTAGCTGCAGGTGCAGGAGCCGCAGCGGCTGCGCCGACTTCCAGCATCAAGACTACATCGCCTTCGGAGGCTTTATCGCCGACTTTGATTTTAACTTCTTTAACGACACCGCCTTCAGTGGCTGGCACTTCCATAGTGGCTTTGTCGGTTTCCAAAGTGATCAAAGATTGCTCTTTCTCGATCACGTCACCAACTTTGACAAATACTTCAATGACTTCAACGCCTGCGTGGCCGCCGATGTCCGGGATCTTCAATTCAATAATGTTGCTCATGGTCAAATCCTGTGAGGGTGGGGTATATCCCGCCGTTAATTGTTCAGCTTGACTTGGGTGGCTATACCCAAACCAAGCTGTTTCTCACTTATTAGTTACACAGTCCAAGGCGCTGGGCGCTCGGTGCGGATGCCGTATTTCGCAATCGCTTCAGCGACTTTAGCCACTGGTAGCAAGCCTTCGTCGGCCAAGGCTTTTAGTGCAGCCACGGCAACGTGGTAGCGATCAACTTCGAAGAAGCTGCGCAACTCTTGGCGGCTAGCTGAACGACCGAAGCCGTCGCAACCGAGTACCACATAGCGACCTGGTACGTATTCGCGGATTTGATCGGCGTAAGTGCGTTTATAGTCAGTCGCACAAATCACTGGACCTTGGGCATCTTTCAGGCATTCCGTAACGTATGGAACGCGCTGTTCAGCGGTTGGGTTCAGGTAGTTGTGGCGAGTTGCGGCCATACCGTCACGACGCAGTTCGTTAAAGCTTGGCGCTGACCAGATGTCGGCATCAACACCGAAGTCCGCTTTCAGCAAATCAGCCGCCGCGATCACTTCACGGAAGATCGTGCCTGAGCCCATCAATTGAACTTTGAGCTTACCAGCGTCGCCTTGTTTGAATTGGTACAGACCGCGCAGGATGCCCGCTTCCGCACCCGCTGGCATCGCTGGGTGAGCGTAGTTCTCGTTCATCACCGACAGGTAGTAGTAGATGTTCTCTTGGTCTTGATACATACGACGCATACCGTCTTGCACGATCACGGCCAATTCATACGCAAACGTCGGATCGTAAGACACGCAGTTTGGTACGAATTCAGCAAACAGATGACCGTGACCATCTTGGTGCTGCAAGCCTTCGCCGTTCAGTGTCGTGCGACCAGCCGTTCCGCCGATCAAGAAGCCGCGTGCGCGCAAGTCGCCTGCTGCCCAAGCCAAGTCACCGATACGTTGGAAACCGAACATCGAGTAGTAGATGTAGAACGGAATCATCGTGTGGCCGTGGTTGGCATACGATGTTGCTGCGGCGATCCAGTCTGACATCGCGCCCGCTTCATTGATACCTTCTTGCAAGATCTGACCGGTTTGCGATTCTTTGTAGAACATCAGTTGGTCAGCATCTTGTGGCTCGTACAATTGACCCACGTGTGACCAGATGCCCAATTGACGGAACATACCTTCCATACCGAAAGTACGGCTCTCATCGGGAACGATAGGCACCACGCGTTTGCCGATTTGTTTGTCTTTCACCAAGGTGTTCAAGATACGCACAAAGGCCATGGTCGTTGACATTTCGCGCTCGCCCGAAGATTCGAGCAAGGCTTTGAATGCGTCCAGCGCTGGCACTTCCAGTGGTTCGTTGACTGGTTTACGTGATGGGATAAAGCCGCCCAATGCTGCGCGACGCTCCATCATGTATTTGTACTCTGGGCTGTCTGCTGGTGGACGATAGAAAGTGCACGCTTTGGCTTCTTCATCAGACAATGGCACGTGGAAACGATCGCGCAGATGCAACAAGTCATCGTCACCCAATTTCTTGGTGTTGTGCGCGGTGTTTTGTGATTCACCGGCAGCGCCAACGCCGAAACCTTTAACGGTTTTAACGAGCAAGAGCGTTGGTTGGCCTTTGTGCTCAACGGCCGCTTTGTACGCAGCGTAAACTTTAAACAGATCGTTACCGCCGCGCGTCAGTTTCCAGATGTCGTCGTCGGTCATGTTCGCAACGAGGTCGAGCAATTCTGGGTATTTACCGAAGAAGTGTTCGCGCACGTAAGCGCCATTTTTCGATTTGTAAGTCTGGTATTCGCCGTCAACCACTTCCATCATACGTTTTTGCAGCAAGCCTTTCTTGTCTTGCGCCAGCAAGGCATCCCAGCCTGAGCCCCAAACCACTTTGATTACGTTCCAGCCCGAACCACGGAAGTCGCCTTCGAGTTCTTGGATGATTTTGCCGTTACCGCGTACTGGGCCATCCAGACGTTGCAAGTTGCAGTTGATAACGAAAATCAAGTTGTCGAGTTTTTCACGGCCAGCCAATGAAATCGCGCCCAGAGATTCTGGCTCGTCCATTTCACCGTCACCGCAGAAACACCAAACGTGACGATCGCCTTTTTGTTTAAAGCCGCGATCATCCAGATATTTCATAAAGCGAGCTTGGTAGATCGCCATCAGTGGGCCCAGACCCATCGATACAGTTGGGAATTGCCAGAAATCTGGCATCAACCATGGGTGCGGGTACGAAGACAGACCGTCACCGTCCACTTCGCGACGGAATTTGTTCAGTTGGTCTTCAGAAATGCGACCTTCGAGGAAGGCGCGTGAGTACATACCTGGCGCAGAGTGACCTTGGAAATAAACCAAGTCACCGCCGTGGTTTTCATTGGCGGCGTGCCAGAAATGATTCCAACCCACATCGTACAACGTGGCGGCTGAAGCAAATGAAGAAATGTGACCACCAGGCTCGGCCGCATCGCGGTTGGCCTTAGCCACCATCGCCGCTGCATTCCAGCGGGTGTACGACAAAATGCGTTCTTCAAGGTGTGCATTGCCTGGGTGCTTGGCTTGCAAGTGCGCAGGAATGGTGTTGATGTAAGCCGTAGTGGCAGTGTAAGGGATGTTCACACCGTCTTGACGGGCTTGATCTACCAGTTTTTCCACGAGGAAATGGGCGCGTTCAGCGCCTTCAGCTGCGATAACGCCTTGTAGCGCTTCGAGCCATTCTTTGGTTTCTTGTGGATCATGGTCGTTAATCTGATCTGCCATCGTGTATCTACCTTGTGAGTGGGTTATTTTAAAATCACACTTCTTCAGGCCCGGTTCATGTGGTCGGGCCTTGAGCACGCAGGGTTTGCCTGCGTGTCTGTTTAGCGCGGTGTATTGCGTTTGAAATAGTTAATCAAGCCATTGGTTGATGCGTCATGGCTAGTCGTTAAGCCTGGTGTAGTCAAATCGGATTCGATCAGCTTAGCCAATTGTTTGCCTAATTCAACACCCCACTGATCGTAGGAGTTAATGTTCCACACGGTGCCTTGTACAAAAATTTTGTGTTCGTACAGGGCGATCAATGCACCCAGACGACGTGGTGTCAGGCGCTGCATGATGATGGTATTAGTTGGACGGTTGCCTTTGAAAATCTTGTGTGGCATTAGCTCGTCTTGCGCTTGGCCGGTAATACCAGATTTTTCGAGCTCCGCACGTACTTCAGCTTCGTTTTTACCGCGCATAAATGCTTCGGTTTGGGCGAAGAAATTGGCCATCAAGATGGTGCTGTGTGGCTCTGGAATATCGGGGTGCTCAATCGTTGCGATAAAGTCGATCGGTACGATTTGCGTGCCTTGGTGCAACATCTGGTAATAAGCGTGCTGACCGTTGATCCCCGCATCACCCCACACCACCGGGCCTGTGGCGTAATCAACCTGATTGCCATCAAGATCAACGGTTTTACCGTTCGATTCCATATCCAGCTGTTGCAAATAGGCTGGGAAGCGTGACATACATTGGTTATACGGTGAAACCAGATGGGTGTTGGCACCAAAAAAGTTGCCGTACCAAATGCCAAGCATCGCCATAATCACCGGCAGATTTTGCTCAAATGGTTTGCCACGGAAATGCTGGTCCATGGTGTAAGCACCGTGCAGCAAATCTTGGTAATTGTGTTTGCCCAAGTAGATTGCAATCGGCAAACCAATCGCTGACCATAGCGAGTAGCGACCACCTACCCAATCCCAAAACTCGAACATATTATTGGTGTCGATACCAAACTCAGCGACGGCTTTGCTATTGGTCGATACGGCAACAAAGTGCTTGGCGATGTGTTTTTCATCGCCCGCTGCTTTGACGAACCAAGCGCGCGCGGTGCGGGCATTGGTAATGGTTTCTTGGGTGGTAAAGGTTTTTGACGCAATAATAAATAGCGTGGTTTCTGGGTTGAGTAATTTCAACGTTGAAACAATCTGATCACCATCAACCGTCGAAACAAAATGCATCGACAGGCGGGCATGGCCGTATTCTTTGAGCGACTGACAGACCATTAATGGCCCCAAATCCGAGCCGCCGATCCCAATGTTCACGATGTCGGTAATCGGTTTGCCGGTATAGCCTTGCCACTCCCCTGAGCGAACTTTATCCGAGAAGTGGCCGATTTGCTCTTTGACCGCGTTCACTTTCGGCATCACATCTTCGCCATCCACCACAATCGGATTGTGATCCAGATTGCGCAAGGCGGTATGCAATACGGCGCGGTTTTCGGTGATATTGATTTTTTCACCCGAGAACATTTTCTCGATCCGCTCTTTGACACCAGATTGGCGAGCCAGGTCGAACAACAACGCCATGGTTTGCTCGGTGATGCGGTTTTTTGAGTAATCAAAAAATAGACCACCGGTTTCAAGGGAGAATTTCTCAAAGCGATGTGGATCGTTCAGAAACAAATCACGCATGTGCAGTGGTTTGATTTCTTTGTAATGCTCGATGAGCGCTTGCCAAGCCGGCGACGAAGTTAAATTGGACATCGACACAGTTCCTCGTGAATCACTATTTTTATTAGCTTTGGTATTGGTTCGCTTACTCATGGCCGCGAACTCGTTTTTCTTTCATATTGCGTTTCATTTTTTCAAGCTGATCAATCAGCTCTGGGCCGCGTTTGAGTGCGACGCCCACGGCGAGTACGTCAATAATCACCAAATGCACAATGCGGGTGATCATTGGGGTGTACAAATCCGGGTCTTCCATCGTGTCGGCATAAAGGCAAATATTGCAGCGCTTCGCGAGTGGGGATTTGCTGTGGGTAATACCAATGACGTCAGCGCCGGCATCGCGGGCGATTTCAACTGAGCGCAGCATATCGAGCGTACGGCCAGAGTTAGAGACCGCAATCACGGCATCACCCGGCTTGAGCATCGACGCGCTCATGCCGTGCATATGCGGGTCGGTGTAGGCGACCGTGGGTACACCAAGACGGAAAAATTTATTTTGCGCGTCAATCGCCACCGCACCCGATTGGCCTTGGCCCCAAACCTCGATTTTATGTGTGTTCGATAGCACTTTAATTGCGCGTTCAAGTACATCAGTATCGAGCTCGTTGCGACAACGGAGCAGGTGCGAAATATTGTTATCAAATAGTTTACGCGCTAGATCATGGGCAGAATCATCTGCCGAGACCATCGAGTGCACATAGGGCACACCAGATACCAAACTGCGGGTAAGGCGCAGTTTAAAGTCCTGTAGGCCTGAACAGTTGAGCGAGCGACAGAAGCGAATCACCGTCGGTTGTGAAACATCGGCCAACTCAGCAATTTGTGCAATCGGGGCATTGGCCACCAGATTTGGCTGCGCAATGACCAACTCGGCAACTTTACGCTCTGATTTCGATAATGAATCGAGTACGGTTTTGATGCGTTCGAGCATATCGTTAGTCCTCACTCAAACGTGCACAACCACTCGCCGGCTGGCGAGTGGTTTGAAGGTTAATACAAAAATAAAGCGTCATTGCGCTAGCACTCAGGCAGCCCAGAAAACGTCAGCTTGGGGAACTTGGTCAAGAACACGGCGAATAGGATATTGCTCAGAGATAGCGACATCCGTCGCCATGGCATCCAATAGCAGTGCTTTTTTGCTATCGCTAGTAATGTGTACGATTACTTTGCGGCTGCAAACAATGCTCGGTAGCGTGAGTGTAATGCGCTGATGTGGAGCCACTGGTGGGGTTACTGCGGCCAATAGTTGGGTTGAAGCACATGCCGCTTCCAGCTCAGGTGCATTTGGAAATAGCGATGCAGTATGACCATCATCACCCATGCCGAGTACGACCACATCAATTGGCTTAGGTAGCGATGCTAAGCGTGCTTCGATTTCTGCCAATGCTTCATGCGGAGTTGCCGCTTGATTGACTAAAGAAACAAAAGTTGCAGCAGCAGCAGCGTCTTGCAATAAATTTTCACGCGTCAAACGTTCATTGCTGTCGGCGTGATCAGCTTGCACCCAGCGCTCGTCAACGAGGGTAATGATCACTCGTGACCAGTCGAGATTGATATTACGCAAGGCTTTGAACATGCCGGCTGGCGTGCGACCACCTGAAACCGCTAAACCCGCTTGGCCACGCTGCGCGATTGCTTGTTTGAGCTCGTCTGCGATAGTGAGCGCCAATTGCTGATCAAGTGCTTCTTTGTTGCTAAATTCATGCCATTGCAAAGACATCAAAATCTCCAAACTCTCAAAATGCTGCGGGGTATTGCAATCAAGACCATGCTAAGCATGGTCTTGATGTGGTTACTGCTGGTGGGTATTTATGCTTCTTCGTGCCAGCATAGGCCGTCACGTGAAAGCAGCGCCGAAGAAGCGGCAGGGCCCCAAGTACCAGCGGTGTAGGTTTTAGGGCCTTCGCTGCTGTTTTCCCAAGATTCGATAATTGGCTCAACCCAACGCCAAGCGGCACGTTGTTCGTCACGACGCACGAACAATGACAGATCGCCTTTGATCACATCCATCAGCAAACGCTCGTAAGCTTCTGGGCTGCGAGTGCTAAAGGCTTCTTTGAAATCCAGATCCAAATACACTTCGCGCAAACGGTCTTTGCCCGGTTCTTTGGCCATCATGTACAGACGGACTGACTCATCGGGTTGCAACTCGATCACCAAGCGATTTGGGCGCGTGTTTTTGCCAAAGGTCGACGTTGGTACTTCGCGGAAATTGATCACGATCTGCGCCAGACGATCTCCTAGGCGTTTGCCGGTACGCAGGAAGAAAGGTACACCTGCCCAACGCCAGGTTTCGATTTCGGCCTTTAACGCAACGAAGGTTTCTGCTTTAGAGCCAGCAGGCACGCCTGGTTCATCCTGATAACCAACAACAGGCTTGCCACCAACCGCACCAGCACGGTACTGGCCACGAACCACTTTAGTTTTTACATCATCAACGCTCAGTGGTTTGAGCGCGCGCAGCACTTTCAGTTTCTCGTCACGAACTGCATCGGCATCAATCGATGCTGGTGGCTCCATCGCCACGATGGTTAGCAATTGCAGCAAGTGGTTTTGTACCATATCGCGCAGCGCACCGGTCTTGTCGTAGAAGTCGGCACGGGTTTCCACGCCCACTTGTTCGGTTACGGTGATTTGCACATCGCGAATCCATTCGCGGCGCCACAGCGGCTCAAGTAGCGTGTTGGCAAAGCGCAGTGCGATCAAATTCAGTACTGGCTCTTTACCCAAGTAGTGGTCGATCCGGTAGATCTGTTTCTCGGTGAAGTATTCGCCCACCTCGTCATTAATCTTGTTGGATGATTCCAGATCATGACCCAGTGGTTTTTCCAACACAACGCGGGAATTGCCTTGGTTCAAGCCTTGTGCTGCCAGGTTTTTGGCAATCGGGGCAAAAAAGTCAGGCGCTGTTGAGAGGTAGAAAACGCGTTCGCGTGCCGGAAATTTGTTGAGTGTTTCAGCTAGAGCGACGAAGTCAGCTTCAGTATTTGCATCGACTTTTAGGTATTCAATGCGCGCAGCGAATTTCTTCCAGTCACTTTCGTTATAATGGCTGCCAAGGTATTCTTTCGCCTTCACATGGGCTTTGTCGACATAAGCTGCGGTGTCAGAAGGGCTACGGCCCAAACAGATAACTCGACCTTCGCTTGGCAAATTGCCGTCTTGGTCTTGGTGGTAAAGTGCAGGAAGTAACTTGCGTAAAGCGAGGTCACCTGTGCCGCCAAAAAATACGATATCGAAAGCGTCGATCGCAGTCATGAGCCAAAAATCCTCGTCTGGAATTGGAGCTTGACGAAGGGTCAAGCATAGTAAGCTTTGTAATCTTACTACAGGCTCAAAGTCCCTAGCAAACGAATTTATTACCTAATGGTTTGCACTAATATGGCGCAAGCGTTTTTCGCGGAAACCCTTTGTGGTGCAAGGCCTTGTTGCACTGCAGCGAATTGGCTTTGTGCATAGTTTTGCTTGTCGAAACGCCTTTGTTGTAGTAAAACTACGCTTAAATTCTAAGTCCGCTGTTTGGGCGGTTTAGTCCTGAAAATTTGGAGTTCTTTCATGTCCCTGCATCCTGGTTTGGTCGAAGTTACTCAGCGCGTTATTGAACGCAGTAAAGAATCACGTTCTCGCTATTTGGCGCGTGTGGAGCAGGCGGCAAGTAAAGAGCCAGTGCGTAAAGGTCTGGCCTGTACCAATCAGGCGCACGCTTGGGCTGCAATGCCAGAGACAGATAAAATCATGATGCGTGAAATGCGTCAGCCAAATTTGGCGATCGTTTCTGCATATAACGAAATGCTCTCAGCGCATCAGCCATTTGAAACTTTCCCTGCAATTATTAAAAAAGCGGCCAATGAGGCTGGCGCGACTGCGCAGTTTGCTGGTGGTGTTCCTGCTATGTGTGATGGCGTGACCCAAGGCCAGCCAGGTATGGAGTTGTCGCTGTTCAGTCGTGACGTGATCGCGATGTCTACTGCTGTGGCGCTCTCGCACAATATGTTTGATGCCACGCTCTGTTTGGGCGTGTGCGACAAAATTGTTCCCGGCTTGTTGATTGGCGCACTGCAATTTGGCCATTTGCCAACGATTTTCGTTCCCGCTGGCCCAATGACGACCGGTATTGCCAATAAAGAAAAAAACATCACCCGCCAATTGTTTGCTGAAGGCAAGGTAGGGCGTGATGCGTTGTTGGCTTCCGAAGAAGGTTCATACCATGGCCCAGGTACCTGTACCTTCTTTGGTACGGCCAACTCAAATCAAATGCTAATGGAAATTATGGGTTTGCATATGCCAGGTGCGGCATTTACCAATCCAGGTACACCATTGCGTGACGCATTGACAGTCGCAGCAACTAAACGTGCTGCACAGATTACCGCTTTGGGTAACGAATTTATTCCTGTCGGCAAAGTGATTGATGAAAAGGCCATCATTAACGGCATTATTGGCTTGCTGGCAACCGGTGGTTCAACTAACCACACTATTCACTTGATCGCGATCGCGCGCGCAGCTGGTGTGATTATTAATTGGTCCGACTTTAATGATTTGTCGGCGATTATTCCTCTGTTGGCTAAGGTGTACCCAAATGGTGCAGCCGATGTGAATCACTTCCATGCTGCGGGCGGCATGGGTTATCTGATTCGTGAGTTGCTCGATGCAGGGCTGTTGCACGAAGACGTATGGACTGCAGCTGGTTTCGGTTTGCGTCATTATGCACAAGAACCTTTCCTTGATAATGGCGTTGCTGTTTGGCGCGATGCTCCAGTGCAGAGCGGTGATGATTCGGTACTTCGCACTGCTGCTAATCCATTCCAAGCCGATGGCGGTACGAAGTTACTGCAGGGTAATTTGGGTCGCGCAGTTATTAAAACTTCTGCGGTTGCGGTAGAGCACCGTATTGTAAATGCGCCAGCTATCGTTTTTGATGACCAAGAAGATGTTATTGCTGCATTTAAGCGCGGTGAATTGGAGCGTGACTTTGTTGCGGTAGTTCGCTTCCAAGGGCCGCGTGCGAATGGTATGCCTGAGCTGCATAAGCTCACGCCACCGTTGGGTGTTTTACAGGACCGTGGTTTTAAAGTGGCGCTGGTGACCGATGGTCGCATGTCTGGTGCATCGGGCAAGGTTCCTGCTGCGATCCATATTACGCCTGAGGTGGTTTCAGGTGGTGCATTAGGCAAGGTTCGCACGGGTGATATGATTTTACTGAACGCTGAAACAGGTGAGCTAGTAGCGCAAGTGGATGCTGCAGAGTGGAATACTCGTGAAGTTGCTACTGCCGATTTGAGTGCGAATGGCTTTGGCATGGGGCGTGAATTGTTCACGACCTTCCGTGCTGCCGCGACTGGTGCAGAAGAAGGTGCTATTAGCCTCGGTTTGGCGCATTAAGCGTAAATTTGATTTTGTAGTGAGCGGCTAGTGTCAGAGGAGATGTGCTAGCCGGTTTGAAACCTTTGCTGACCTTGATTATGAATATAAGGCCGCAATTCAATAAGACGGAAAATTCTCATGCAGATTCGTGACATCATGCGCTCTTGCACTGTTATGCCAGTGCTAGTGATTGAAAATGTGGAACACGCAGTGCCCTTGGCAAAAGCTTTAGTTGAAGGTGGCATTCGTGTTCTGGAAGTAACATTGCGCACTGATGCTGCGCTTGCGGCGGTGAAAGCGATTGCGGAAAATGTGCCTGGCGCCATCGTTGGCGTGGGTACAGTTGTTCGTCCTGAGCAGTTTGTACAAGCGAAAGAAGCGGGCGCTGTGTTTGCAGTGACTCCAGGTCTGACACCAAAATTGGCGGCCGCTGCACGTGAGTGTGGTATTGAATTGCTGCCAGGTGTGATGACGCCATCTGAAGCAATTGCCGCTTTGGAAGAAGGGTTTGATGCAATGAAGCTGTTCCCTGCAGAGCAGGCGGGCAGCTTGGCTATGCTTAAAGCCTTGGGTGGTCCTTTGCCACAAATCTTATTCTGTCCAACGGGTGGGGTGAGTGTTGAGTCAGCACCAAAATTGCTGGCGTTGCCAAATGTTGGCTGTGTTGGCGGCTCTTGGTTGGCGCCAAAAGATATGGTGGCTAAAGGTGATTGGGCTGGTATTACGGCCTTGGCGCGTGAAGCAGCAGGTCTGCGTGGTTGATTTGGATTAAGTAAAATCGGGCGGTTTGCCCGATTTGTTTTTGGGGTAACAACTAGGTTGTCTGCCCCAATTTTATTTACGGTGTTTTTGTCATGGCGCAAAGGCAAATATGCATCTATTAGTGCATGCTTAGGCGTCCCGATTTATTCGATCCTTTTGGAGATGATTCATGGCTATCAAAGTAGGTATTAACGGTTTTGGTCGTATCGGTCGTATGGTGTTCCGTGCTGCGGTATACAATTTTGCAGATGATATCGAAATTGTAGGTATCAATGATTTGTTAGAGCCAGATTATCTTGCTTACATGCTCAAGCATGATTCGGTGCATGGCAAATTCAAAGGTGAGGTTGCTGTAGTTGATGGCAATCTAGTTGTTAATGGCAAAACAATCCGTCTGACAGCAGTTAAAGATCCAGCTGAATTGAAGTGGGGTGAGATCGGTGCTGATGTGGTTGTTGAGTCGACTGGTCTGTTCTTGACGAAAGAGACTTGCGAGAAGCACATTGCCGCAGGCGCTAAGAAAGTCATTATGTCTGCCCCATCGAAAGATGACACTCCGATGTTTGTGTATGGCGTGAATAACGATACTTATGCAGGCCAAACGATTATTTCTAATGCGTCTTGTACTACCAACTGCTTGGCACCAATCGCTAAAGTTATTAACGATAATTTCGGTATCAAGCGCGGCTTGATGACTACCGTACATGCTGCGACAGCAACTCAAAAAACAGTGGATGGCCCATCGAACAAAGATTGGCGCGGTGGCCGCGGCATTTTGGAAAACATCATCCCATCATCGACTGGTGCAGCTAAAGCGGTGGGTGTGGTGATTCCAGAAGTGAAAGGTAAACTGACCGGTATGGCATTCCGCGTACCTACTTCTGATGTTTCTGTAGTTGATTTGACTGTTGAATTGAACAAAGAAGCTTCGTACGAAGAAATCTGCGCGGCGATGAAAGCCGCTTCTGAAGGCTCAATGAAGGGCGTATTGGGTTATACCACCGAGAAAGTTGTTTCTACTGACTTCCGTGGTGAAGCTTGCACTTCAACATTTGATGCTGATGCCGGTATTGCGTTGGATAAAACCTTTGTGAAATTGGTTGCTTGGTACGACAACGAGTGGGGTTATTCAAGCAAAGTACTAGAAATGGTACGAGTGATGGCCTCAAAATAAGCTTAATTTTGTCTAAGTTAAAAAAGCCAGTTAGCAATGCTAGCTGGTTTTTTTTTGGACAAAATAGCATTGAACGCCCGAAAAATGCAAAATGAATGTGGTTCTGAATTTTGGGTTGTCTTGTATGTAGTTTTACCCTTTAGATAAGGAAGTTTTGCACAGAATTGCCTCCAGTGTGATAGCACAATGAGCGCATCCCGAATAAATATTGGATGCGGGTTACTTGGAGACGATTATGTTTAAACGAGTTTTGATTACGACTGCTGTAGCTACAGCATTTTCTGCACCTGCAATGGCTGATGTGTCGATCAGTGGTTCGGCAGAGATGGATTTCTTCTATCGCACTAATCAAGTTGCAGCTGATGGCGACAATACTTTTGGGCAAGAAATCGCGATTGTCGTAAATATCGACGGTAAAGATAAGCTCGATAGTGGCGATACATTGAAATGGCGCTTGGCACAAAAAGTAGCTACAGATTATCGATTTGATTCATTTGGTCAGCGTGAGGCGTGGATTGGTTATCAAGGTGGCTGGGGTGAGTTGCGTTTCGGTAATCAGTTTTCAAATCAGTATCTGACACTGGATTGGCCATATGGCGCTCAAGGTCAGGGTAATTTGTGGGCAGATTTTGGTGCGCACTCAGTAAACTATGCTCGAGCAGTCAGCTACTTCTCTCCAAACTTTGGGGGCTTTGCAATGCAAGCCCAGGTTGATATGGGAGAGGGCTCCGGCGATGCATATGCCTATGAAGTAACTGCTGGTTATGATGCGGATTTGGGCTCTTCGGGAAAACTCCGTCTGGATGCTGGCTATTCTGAGGCCCGCAATAATAAATACGCATCATCTGAGGCATTTACCTTCGGTGGTAATGCTTGGGGTAAGTCAGGCGGCTATTCAAATGATGGTAGTGCGGATGCTGTAGGTGATAATAAATCTAGCGTTATTAATGCAGGTGTTCGCTATTTTAACGGCGGCTTTGATTTGGCCGCTGCCTACAAGCGAAACGAATGGACTGGCGATGTGAATAATGCCATTCATGTTGGTACAGGCAAAACTACTGTTGATCAGTACTTGGTCCGTGCTGGTTATACGGCAGGTAAACACAATGTGAATTTGGGCTATCAGCGTGTTGCAGATAGTAAAACTGATGGTGTGACGGCTAATGATGGCATTGATGTTATCAATGCACAGTACAATTATGCGCTGTCGAAAAACACGACCGGTTTTGTGCAGGTTCGTCACCATATGTTTGATAATGCTAATAAAACTAGCGTAATGCATGGCGCATGGCAGCTTGATGGCGCAGCCAATGGCGGCAAGGATACTGCAACAAGAATCTTGGTTGGGACTTGGACTGGCTTCTGATAAATTGACTTAATTGCTTTATTTGCAGTGATAAAAAAACGGCGCCTAGCGCCGTTTTTTTATGGGAAATTGAATGTTGTATCAATGTGACACAAGAGCCGAGAACGTGGGCTAGGGTTTGCCATGCTGGATGAGTTTGCGTATTCTCAGGGCTGTAAATCAGCGGCAATAAAAACCAAAGTCGCTGTTACGGTGGTTTTAACTAACTCTCGTCTCTTGGAGAAATTAATAATGTTCAAGCGTGTTCTGATGGCAGCTGCAGTAGCAGCCGCAGTTTCTGCTCCAGCTTTTGCTGATGTTTCTATTTCTGGTTCAGCAGAAATGGACTTCTTCTACCGCACTAACAACACCGCTGATGGCGATGGCAAATTCTTGCAAGAGATCGCTATCGTATTGAACTTCGACGGTAAAGATAAACTGGACAACGGTTCTAGCGTTATCTGGCGTCTGGCTTCTAAAGTAGCTACTCCAGACCGTTTCGACAGCTTCGGTACTCGTGAAGCGTGGATCGGTTACACTGGTGACTGGGGTACTTTGAAGTTTGGTAACCAATGGTCTGACGTTTACTTGACTCAAGACTGGCCATACGGTTCTAAAGGCTTCTCAGGTACTGTAGGTGAGTTGCCATTCACTGGCTTCGGCTCAGGTATCACTTACGCTTCACCATCTTTCGGTGGCTTCAACTTCAACTTGGGTTACGACTTTGTTGACGGTTTGTCTGGCGACGCAGCTGCTTACGAAGTAAGCGCACACGGTGCTTTCGGCCCGATCAATGTTGACGCAGGTTACGCTGCTACTAAAGATGCAACTCCAGTTCCTGCTGGTGTTGCTGACTGGGGTACTTTGACCACTAAAGCTAACCGTTACGCAGTTAAAGCTGGCGACGAATACGCTAACTGGATCTTGGGTGCTCGCGGTAACTTCGGTGACTTCGCAGTTCGCGCATTGGTTCGTAACTTCGAAACTAAAACTTCAGGTACTAAGAAAGAGCAAATCGGTTACCTGTTGAGCGGCACTTACAACCTGGGTAAAGGTGCTGTGAGCTTGGGTTACTACCTCGGTGACGACGCTAAAGTTAACGGCAACACAGTTGATGACTCTAGCTTCCAAACTATCGGTTTCCAATACGATTACGGTTTGTCTAAAAACACTGGCGCATTCTTGCAAATCCGTCACAACATCGTTGGTAAAAACAACGGTTCAGCTGCCCCAATCTGGCAAAATGCTGACGGCTTAGCTAAAGGCGACAATGCTACTCGTATCTTGGTTGGTACTTGGACTGGTTTCTAATCTGACTTGTTCAGTTTAGATCGTCTATTCAAAAAAGCGGCTTCGGCCGCTTTTTTGTTTGGGTAAAAAATATTTGCAATCAAATAGTTGCTTGTGTTGTGTAATATAAATGTCATCAATATGACATTGGATATTAACAATGGGTTTATACAATCGCGTTGTTGTGAAAAATCACAGAAACAAAGATTCTTATAAACTCGGAGTTAACTAGAAATGAACAAGTTTGTTGCTGCTGCAGTTGCTGCTGCCTTTGTTGCCCCTGCTGTAATGGCTGATGTTGATCTGGGCCCAGTTAAAATTTACGGCAGCTTGCGTTCTGCGGTAGAGGTTGTGAGTGTTGATGCATTCCCAGGCACTACATTGCAAGATGGCCAAGACAGCCAAACTCGCGTTGCAGACCAAAGCTCGCGCATTGGTGTGAAAGGCGATTGGAAAATTAGCGATGATTTGAAAGCTATTGGCCAAGTAGAGTCACGTTTTTACTTGGGCAATAACGGCGATCCACTCGACGGCAGCAAAATTGGTTTTGGTACTCGCAATACGTTCATCGGTTTGGATAGCGCAAAAGCCGGTAAATTCCTGATTGGTCGCTACGACAATGCCTACAAAAACCTGAAAAAATCAGCATACGGCGTGTTTGATGGCACCTTGAATGATGCTTCTGAGTTTGTTGGCGATAAATCAGTGCTGGCGCGTCTAGGTGGCCGTCAAGGTGACATGGTTCACTACGAGACACCAAACTGGGCAGGTTTCAACGGTCAGTTAAGCTACAACTTCGGTAAAGTGGCGACAACTGCGACAACGACTTACACAACTAAATGTGCAACTGTTAGCAACTGCACGACTACTGCCGCAACAACTGGCGGTGAGAAAATCAACGCTCCACAATTCTCAGCTGCGCTTGCATACAACCACGAATATTTTGATATCGGCGTTGGCTACAGCAAAGTGGAAGATGCAGCTTCTGATTTGAAAGGTGGCAAGTTGAGCATCAAATCAGATGCGACTGGCAAACAAGGTGATGAGTCAATGGACGCTTTCACCGTTGGTGCTACTGCTAAATTCGCTGGCGCAAAATTGAGCGCAGTATGGGAAAAAACCAATGCTAAAGCGAATAACACTGTAGAAAAGAAAGTCTTCGATCAAGAGCAAGTTAGCTACGGTATCGGCGCTTCTTATGCCTTCGGTGATTGGGACTTCCAAACTTCATACGCGGTAGCTAAAAACGTTGAAGAGGCAGGTAAAGAGCAGGCAGATACCGGTGGTAAAGAATTCGGCATTGCTGCATCTTACAAATTGCACAAACAGGTACGTGTGATTGCGTCTTACACTAAAATTGACAACGACAAAAACACTGCCTTCACTTCAAGCTCAGGTTTTGACCTCGCTAAAGGTTCAGACGCTAGCATCATCGCGATCGGACTGCGTGGTGACTTCTAAGCTGTAAATTAGCAACGCTTGAAACCACCATTTTGAACCGCCAGTCTCTACTGAGATTGGCGGTTTTTTTATTCTTGCTCAGATAAATCAATCTTGCTGATGCCCGCGCACGAACGCGTGGCATGCTAAAATTGCGCACATTCAGAATTAAAACAGACTCTTGGAGTGCACCATGTCGGGCAATAGTTTGGGCTTGTTGTTTACTGTAACTTCATTTGGCGAAAGCCATGGTGCAGGGATTGGCTGCATCGTTGATGGCTGCCCTCCAGGAATGGATTTATCGCTGGAAGATATTCAGTTTGAACTTGATCGCCGCAAGCCCGGCACTAGCCGCCATGTTACGCAACGCAAAGAGCCTGATACGGTTGAGATTTTGTCGGGTATTTATGAAGGCAAAACCACCGGTACACCGATTGCGCTACTGATTCGCAACCAAGATCAGCGCAGCCAAGATTACGGCAAAATCGTCGAAACCTTCCGCCCTGGCCACGCCGATTACACCTATTGGCACAAATATGGCATTCGCGATCCGCGTGGCGGTGGTCGTAGCTCTGCGCGTGAAACTGCCGTTCGTGTGGCTGCTGGTGCGATTGCCAAAAAATGGCTGCGTGAAAAATTCGGCATCGTCATTCGCGGCTATATGAGCAAATTGGGTGAAATTGATATTCCGTTCCAAAGCTGGGATCACGTGAGCGAGAACGCCTTTTTCGCACCGAATGCCGAGATCGTGCCGCAGCTTGAAGACTATATGGACGCGATTCGTAAAGAGCGCGATTCTGTCGGCGCACAAATCTCGGTTGTCGCGGAGAATGTGCCAGTGGGTTGGGGCGAGCCAGTTTACGATCGTCTTGACGCCGAAATCGCCTACGCGATGATGAATATCAACGCGGTGAAAGGCGTAGAAATTGGCGCTGGCTTTGATAGCATTGCGCAACGCGGCTCAGTGCATTGTGATGAGCTAACGCCAAATGGCTTTGCGACCAACCACGCTGGCGGCATATTGGGGGGTATATCAACAGGGCAAGCCATCACTGTGAATCTGGCAGTTAAACCCACCTCTAGTATCGCGCAAGAGCGTCAATCGATCGACAAAATGGGCAGCCCAGTGATGATGGCCACCACAGGCCGTCATGACCCGTGCGTTGGTATTCGTGCAACGCCAATTGCTGAGGCAATGTTGGCCTTGGTCTTGATTGATCACGCCCTGCGTCACCGTGCGCAATGCGGTGATGTCGTGGTCAACACGCCTAAAATTCCCGGGAAAATCGCCTAATGTCGCCGCGCGCGCTGTTTGGCGTCTTCGTGCTGGCCATCCTGGCTGGCTGCGCTAGCCCATCGTTTGTGGCTACCGTGTCGGTACGTCATCAGCTGCCTGCTGGCGTGTTGAAAGCCTCTGCGCCCGTTGCATCTGGCGCAGCAGCCGTGGCTGCGGCGATGGCCAAACCTAAAGCGTTTGCGTTTGAGCGCAGCGCTTCGCAAGCGCAAAGTCTGGCCTATCAGCAATATGAAACCGAGTTGGCACAACATCTGGTGGAGCAAGGGCTGATCTGGCAACGTGATCCGAAAGCGGCCGATTGGCTGGTGCGGTTTGATTATCAGATCGACGATGGTAAGAACAAGTCCTATCAGCAACCGATTTGGGGCACGATTGGTTATTCGGTCAGCTACCAACGCGTGATTAGTGGCGGTAGCGTGGTGTTTATCCCGCGTTATTACCCCGAAACTGGTATCGTCGGCTCGCAAACGGTAAATGAAACCATTTATACCCGCGAAGTGTTTGTCGATATTTTGGATCGCAAAACGCTGGATAAAGGTGAATTTGCCAAGCTGTACGAAGGCCGCGCGCGCAATCGCAGTGAAAATGACGAGCTCGATACCGCCGTGCCATGGCTGATTCGCAGCCTGTTTAAACCCTTTCCAGGCCCTTCGGGCGTGAGCCGTGAAGTGCGCATGCCAATGACGACGCCAACTCCTTAATTCATTTCGACCCGAGACGTCCTGTGACTCCAGATCAATATTGCGAAGACAAAGCGGCCAAAAGTGGCTCGAGTTTTTATTACAGCTTTCGCTTTCTAAGCCCAGAAAAACGCATTGCGATTACCGCCTTGTACGCCTTCTGTCGTGAGGTCGACGATGTGGTCGACGAATGCACCGACGAAGGCGTGGCGCGCACCACATTGGCGTGGTGGCGCAATGAAGTCGACCAGATGTACGCTGGCGCGCCACAGCATCCGGTAACGCAATCGCTGTTGCCTGCAGTCAAAGCCTACGATTTACCGCGCGAATTGTTTTTGGAAATCATCGATGGCATGGAGATGGATCTAAATCAGGCGCGCTACAACAGCTTCAAAGATCTGCACTTATATTGCTACCGCGTTGCCAGCGTGGTTGGTCAATTGGCTGCCAGCATTTTTGGCTACACCGATCGCAAAACGCTCAAATACGCGCATGATTTGGGCATTGCATTTCAGCTGACCAATATCATTCGAGATGTCGGTGAAGACGCGCGCCGTGGTCGCATTTATCTGCCAGTGGACGAGTTGCAACGCTTTAATGTGCCTGCCGCTGACATTCTGAATTACCGCGAAACCGCCGAATTTAAAGCGCTGATGAATTTCCAGATCGACCGTGCCGAGCAATACTACGAGCAGGCGATGAAACTGTTGCCCGAAGTCGATAAGAAAAACCAACGCACGGGTCTGGTGATGGCTGCGATCTACCGCGCGACTTTGGCTGAAATTCGTCTCGACGGCGCACAGAAAGTCTTAAACCAGCGCACCTCACTCACTCCAATCCGCAAGCTTTGGTTAGCTTGGAAAACGTGGTGGTTTGCCTAAGCCGATGACTGCTTTAAATCCAAGCAGTAAACGCGTCGCGATCATCGGCGGCGGCTACGCGGGGATGGCGGCGGCGGTTGAGCTGGCTGCGGCTGGCGTAGCAGTTACCGTGTTCGAAGCGGGCAAAGTGCTCGGTGGTCGCGCACGGCGGGTTGAGCGCGCTTCACTCTCATCCCACAACACCGCCAATAAACCTGCGCCGCTCGATAATGGTCAGCATCTGGTCATCGGCGCGTACAGCGAATTGCTGCGCTTGATGCGCGAGTGTGGCGTGGATTTGGACGCAGCATTTTTGCGTCAGCCGATGCGTTTGCAGACGGTTGGACAAAACGGTGAGCCTGATTTTTTGCTCGAATGCCCACGCTTACCCGCGCCGCTGCATTTGGCGCTCGGTTTATTTCGTGCCAAAGGACTCAATTGGAGTGAGCGCTGGGCGTTGATTCGCACGATTCAAGTGGCGAAATGGCGGGGTTGGCGGCTCAAACAAAATGTGACCGTCGCGGAGTGGCTGCGATTTCAGCGCCAGCCGGAAAGCTTGATTAGCCGCTTTTGGGCACCGCTGACCTTGGCTGCTCTGAATACCCCGCTGGAATTAGCGAGCGCGCAAGTGCTGCTGAATGTGCTGCGTGACAGCTTAGGCGGTCGCCGCGCGGCATCCGATTTAATGTTACCCAAAGTTGACTTTACTGAATTATTTCCCGCGCCTGCAGCGAGCTATGTACAGAAAAAAGGTGGGTATTTGCAGTTAGGTCAACGTATTAAAGGTTTGGTGGGCAATACTGGTGCTTGGTATGTTGATGGTGTAGACGCAGCATTTGATGCTGTGGTGATCGCCACCGCGCCGCATCAGGCTGCGAAATTGCTGAGCGACTCCAAGCAAGCAACCGCCCTGGCGCAGCAACTTGCGGCATGGCCGTACCAACCGATTGTGACCGTGTATTTGCAATACGAAGCCGAGGTGAAACTCAGCCAGCCGATGCTGGGGCTGTCGGATGCGTATTCCCAATGGATCTTTGATCGGGGTGTAACGCATGGCTGCGCGGGGCTGATTGCAGTCGTGATTTCAGCGCAAGGCTTGCACAGTGGCTTGAGCCACGATGACCTGGCCTTGGCGGTGCAGGCCGAATTGTATCAGCGCTTGGGTTTGCCCGATCTGGTGTTGCAGCAGCAGGTGATTACCGAAAAACGTGCGACGTTTGCGTGTACGCCTGATTTAGTTCGCCCTACCAATCGTACTGGCGTAGCGGGTTTGTATTTAGCGGGCGACTACACCGCGGGTTTAGCTGCCATCAGTGGAAAATCACGCGGCGAATATCCTGCGACACTCGAAGGCGCAGTGCGCAGCGGCATTAAAGCGGCACGGTCGGTATTACAAGATTTTCAATAAGGGGTATGTCGCTATAGGTTAGATATTTACTGACCTACATGGCAATACCAAGTACTGTATAGAGGTGGTTTATGGAAAGCTGGAAAAACTATCAGGCACAGGCCAAATCAATGCAGGATCGAGTGATTTTGGTGACCGGCGCTGGGCAGGGCATCGGCGCGATGGCGGCGGTGGAGTTGGCCAAACTCGGCGCAACGGTGATTTTGGTCGGCCGCAATGAAAAGAAACTGAGCCGCACTTACGACGCAATCGAGTCGATTGGCGGCCCGCAACCCGCTGCTATTCCAATGGATTTGGCTAAAGTGGGCGAGGCTGAACTTACGCAAATGGGGGTGCTGATCCAAAAAGAGTTTGGCCGCCTGGATGGTATTTTGCACTGTGCTAATGGCTTTAATCATTTGTCGCCTTTGACGAATCAAAAGCTCGATGAATGGGTAGATATGTTCCGCGTGAACGTCGCTGCGCCTTTTGCGATGACGCGCGCGCTGCTGCCGCTATTGCAAACTGCGCCGGATGCGGCGGTGTTGGTGATAGGGGAAAGCCACGGCTTTGAACCCCGCGCATATTGGGGTGGCTTTAGCGTGAGCAAGTCAGCACAACAAAACTGGGTGCAAATTGCCGCTTCCGAGTGGGACAAATTTAGCAACTTGCGCATTAATTTGTTGGTGCCTGGCCCGATCCAATCGCCATTCCGTCTGGCGACGCACCCAGCAGAATCCAAAGATACTTTGCCCGAAACTAGCGCAATTATGCCTGCCATTCTGTATTGGCTGGGTCAGGCTAGCCAAGGGCAGAGTGGTCAGACCTTATTTTTCAATAAAAAGTAAAAAATACCGCTTTTTTTCTTATTGAGCGCTGAACTTTCTGCCTGCGAGCCCCTCAAAGCTAGGGTAAGTTTGTGATTGATCTCCAAACTGAACGTACTCCGCCGCAAGGCTGTGGTGCAATGCAAGTGTGTAGTTTGTTTCATCTCTCCCTGTAGTTACTAGCCCCGCCTTGAGCGGGGCGTTTTTTTATCTCTACCTGTCTTTGTGCGCGGTATATTCAAATTCACCGGCTAGCGCCCGAAGAAAGTGGCCGCTTCAGTAATTTGCACTTGCGTATCATCGCTAGCGCGAAGATGAAATTGAATTGGATGCGCGCCCGCTTTGGCATTCGTTGCTGCCGTTTTAACGCGCACGATAAACTCCCGACTTTCGGTGCCGCTCAGTGCGAGTTGGCTATTTTGATCAATTTCAGAGCTCAACCCGGGAAGGCCACTGACCTGCAAGTTAAAGCTACGGCTTTGCTCGGCGGTATTTTGCAATTGCACGCGGTAAACATTTTCCAGCTCGCCATTTGCTAATTCGCGCACCAAGGTATTACGCTCGCGGATGATATTGGCTTTGATTGGCTGGTGCGTATGCAGCGAATAAGCGCTCGCGGCAATGACCGCCAGCAGCATGCTGCCAAACAGCAATACTTGGGGGCGACGCAAACGCGTGGCGAGCGTCGTTTTCTTGCCTGGGTTTTCCAGCTCATTCGCCGTGGTATAGCGAATCAAACCGCGCGGATAGCCTACTTTATCCATTACTTGATCGCAGGCGTCGATACACGCGGTACAGCCTATACACTCATATTGCAGGCCATCGCGAATATCGATGCCAACGGGGCAGACTTGCACGCACAGCGTGCACGACACGCATTCGCCTAGCCCTTGCAATTGGTAATCGCTGCCCATCGAGCGCGCGCCACGTGGCTCGCCGCGACGAGTGTCGTAGCTGATGATCAGCGTGTCTTTATCAAACATCGTGCTTTGAAAGCGCGAGTACGGGCACATATGCTGGCACACTTGCTCGCGCAGCCAACCGGCGTTGCCGTAGGTAGCTAGGCCGTAAAACAAAATCCAGAACGTATCCCACGGCCCCATGCTCAATGTCGCAAAACTGCTTTGTAGCTCGCTCATCGGCGTGAAGTAGGCGACAAAGGTCAGCCCCGTCCACAGCGACAAGGCAATCCAGATGCTGTGTTTCAGCGTTTTAATGCCGATTTTACGGGCAGAGAGTGGCGCTTGATCGAGTTTAATCCGCGCCGATCGATCGCCCTCGGTCCATTTCTCTATCCACAAAAAAATCTCGGTATACACCGTTTGCGGACAGGCGTACCCGCACCACAGCCGCCCGCCAATTGCAGTCCACACAAACAGCCCGAATGCCGACACCAGCAGCAAGGCCATCAGATAAATAAAATCTTGCGGCAGAAATACGAGGCCAAAAATATAAAATTTGCTGTTAGCGATATCGAATAACAGTGCTTGGCGGCCATTGATTTCAAGCCACGGCACGCCATAAAAAAACAATTGCGTCGCAACGACAAAGAAAATCCGCCAATTATTAAAGTAGCCCGTCACCCAGCGCGGGTAGATTTTTTTCTGCGAATGAAAATGGATGGTTTGTACATCGCTGCTTTGCGCTGCGGACTGAGATGCTGAGTTGTTCATGGCGCTGACCTAGCCGAAGATGGACTGAAATGCAGCTGAGTATGCGATACTGCCCAAAAGCAGAACAGAATCAGAAAACGAATCAAATACCGGATCAGATTGATCAATTGATCAGGTTTGCTGCGAAGCACTACGAAGGACTGTTATGAAACGCTATGAAGGACTGATATGAAGCGCTACGAAGCGCTGGCCGAACTCATTGCCGCCGATATTCGCACTGGCACGATCCCTGCGGGCAGCAAATTGCCATCGGTGCGCAAATTGCGCGCGCAACATCAGGTCAGCGCATCCACCGTGTTTGAGGCCTATCATCGGCTAGAAGACCGTGGCCTCGTGCGTGCGCGTGAGCGTTCGGGCTATTTTGTGCTCGGGATAAATCAGCACGCGATGCCGCAAGCCAGCAGCGCTGCGCCGCAACCGGCGCAAGTCGATATTAGCCAATTGGTGTTTGCCATCTTGGGAGCTGTGCAAGATCGCAATATTCTGCCGCTGGGCTCGGCTTTTCCGTCGCCCAAACATTTCCCGCTACCGCGCTTGGCCAAATCGCTGGCGAGCAGTGCGCGCTTTATCGATCCGTGGGAAACTGTCGCCAGCTTGCCGCCCGGCCACTTGGCTTTGCGCCAGCAAATTGCGCTGCGCTATCTCGGCCTCGGCATGCCGCAAGCGCCGGAAAACATCATCATCACCAATGGTGCGCTCGAAGCGCTGAACCTGTGCCTTGCCGCCGTCGCGCAGCCGGGTGATTTGATCACGATTGAATCTCCGGGCTTTTACGCGCCGCTGCAAGCGATCGAGCGGCTGAAAATGCGCGCGCTCGAAATCCCCGTTAGCGCGCAAGACGGATTGGATCTGGACGCGTTTGAAAGCCTGCTTGATCAGCATCCGGTCAAAGCCTGCTGGTTGATGACCTCATTCCAAAACCCGATGGGCGTCAGCATGAGCGAGCAAAAAAAGCAGCGGCTGGTGCAAATGCTCAGCGCGCGGCAGATTCCGCTGATTGAAGACGATGTATATGGCGAGCTGTACTTTGGCGCGCGCCAGCCGCTGCCCGCCAAAGCGTTTGATACAGACGGCTGGGTGATGCATTGCAGCTCGTTTTCCAAATGCCTCGCGCCCGGTTATCGCATCGGCTGGGTGTCGCCCGGGCGTTTTGCGCGGCAAGTCGAGCAACTCAAACTGATGACGACGCTATCGGCCAGCGTACCGGCGCAAGTGGCGATTGCCGACTACCTGCAAACCGGCGCATTTGATAAACATCTGCGCAAACTGCGCCACACGCTCGAATCGCAACTGACGCTGATGCTCGATGCGATCCGCCGCCACTTCCCGCCCGACGTACGCGTCTCGCGCCCGCAAGGCGGCTATTTTGTCTGGCTGGAATTTGCCGCCGGTTTTGACACGCTACGCCTCCACCGCCAAGCCGCCGAACAAGGCATCAGCATCGCCCCCGGCCCGATCTTCTCCGCCTGCCGCCAGTTTCAAAACTGTATGCGGCTTAATTTTGGCGGACAGTGGAATGATGATTTTGAAGTGGCGATGAAGCGTTTGGGGCGCTTGATTGCGGAGCAGTAGGCTGCTTGCGACCCAAAGCGGAAACTGAATTTATAGGTTGGTGCAGAGCTGGCGAAGCCCAACAATCGCGGTAAACGTTTGCTGAGTTTCATTTAGTTCAACCTACCGAGCTGAGAGTCAATTAACAGTTCTCTTTCAAATAGACGTGAAGCCTCGAACAGTAGAACCCCTAAAATTGCACCTCCACCTGTATTACCTAGAAGAAATACAAAACCTACACCATCAGCGCCATGAACAGCTAGAGCACCAATTAAAGAAATTAGCCAAGGCAGCACACTTAAGGCCATAAGAATAATGGCAATAATTCGAAGAATATTAAGACTACGAGAAGTTGAAATAACATTAAGTTTGAACTTGCCAATTAGCACCCCAAAAAATCTAAACGCCACTAAGAAAAACATTATTGCTGTAGTTAAGTTTGGTACTAATCCAACAATGATATTCATTAGGCCTAGCTGAGCTGGTTTTGCTAACATTGAAATTAAGTTAGTAAGGCCACTTAAAAGAGCAAGGCAAATAAATAATAAACATAAGCAATAAATCGCTCTTACAAAGATATTTGATTCATAAAGAGTATGTTGCATGTTTTCTCCAAATCCCTAACTTGACTATTAAGACCTGACTCATCGAGGCCTAATCCTAATCGACTGAGGCTTATTACAACAAGTTAAGCCTGCCATGTTGTACTTCCAAATGGCTGCCGACACTTTTTTCGACATAAATAAGCGCAACATTCTTCCGCTATTGGCCCAGGCTGTGTAAAAACGCCAACTCCGACGAGGCTTATTTTGCCTAACCAATTTGAATCACGCTCGCGTTGCTCGAAGTAAACGTAAAACTTCATGAATAACACCGCTAAAAACAGCAAATAATAGGCCTTTTAGCCCTTCATTGCCGCCAACATTGCTTGATTTCCCATTATTTTCATTACTCGCTTCATGTTATACGCGAGTATGTGCAAGCTCATCTCTGTACTGACGTGCTTCAAGGTCTTCATTAGGAAATGCGTTGCCCCCATCCAGGCTTTTAGCGTCCCAAAGGGATGCTCGACGGTCTGCCGTCGAACACGCATTGCATCTGGTTGCAATTCCAGCCGCTGCTGCGCTTTTTCCAGTATGGCCTCATGCTCCCAGCGACTGACGCGCCGGTAATCACTCGGTGTACATTTGGTTTTGAGCGGGCAACGTGGGCAGTCAGAACTCCAATACCGGCTCATATAGCGCCCAGCTTCCAAGCTCACAAAACGATGAATGAGTCGGCTATTGCCTGGGCAGACATATTCATCGCGAACTGGGTCATAGTGGAATTCATCTTTGCCAAAGCGCCCATCTGCTTTAGCGCCTGAGGTTTGCGGCTTCGGCACCAACACCGTAATGCCCGCTTGTTCGCACGCCAGTATTTCATCACCGTTGTAATAACCTCGGTCTGCGACCACCTCTAGTGTTTCTTGTGCGAGGACTGCTTTGGCTTGTTGGGCCATATTGGCCAGCTGCGTACGGTCATGCCCTTGATTAGTGACCTGATGCGCAATAATTAAATGGTGCTTGGCATCGACAACGGTTTGCACGTTATAACCCACAACACCACTGCCACGGCCGCTGGTCGCCATAGAACGGGCATCTGGGTCGGTGAGTGAAATCTGTTTGTCTGGCGTCTTGGCGAGTTGAGCCTCGACCTCATCCAAGCGGGCCATCTGCGACTTCAGTCGTGCCAGCTTGTCCTTCAAGCGCGCGACCTTGGCTTCTGCAATATCGGGCTGTTGCCGGTCTGCAATTTCCATCTCCCGCAGGTAACTAGCAATATTGGCTTCGATTTGCTCGCGTTGCTTAGCGAGTTTGTTGTTGGTGTAGTTGCGGTCGCGATGATTAACGGCTTTGAACTTGCTGCCATCAATTGCCACAATGGCGTTACTAAATAAACTGAGTTGTCGACATAGCTGAACAAACTGCCCGCAGACCTTACAAATCGCAGGCCCATTATCTTTGCGGAAATTGGCGATGGTTTTAAAGTCAGGCATTAAGCGAGCAGTGAGCCAAATCAGCTCCAGATTCCGGTGGGCTTCACGTTCCAGGCGACGGCTGGATTGGATTCGGTTGAGGTAACCGTAGATATACAGCTTGAGCATCGTGCTGGGATGGTAGGCTGGGCGGCCAGTGGCTTCTGGCTCTACCCCATCGAAACCGAGTGCCTTTAAATCTAGGTATTCTACGAACTGGTCAACAACTCGGACGGGGTTGTCCGCGCTGACATAATCTTCCAAGCATTCAGGCAACAGCAATGTTTGGGTTCTGCTTTCACCTGCAATGAATCTGGGCATAGAATCATCCTTGGCGGGGAGTTCCAAGAATTATACCGGTCGAGTGTTGAAGCGTTTTTACACAGCCTGGGTCGAAAGCTGGCTGTTATTGCGTTTATGGGCTTGTTTCAAACATGATGTGGTTCACAGGCCGCATTCGGCCCAGGCTGTGTAAAAACGCCAACTCCGACGAGGCTTATTTTGCCTAACCAATTTGAATCACGCTCGCGTTGCTCGAAGTAAACGTAAAACTTCATGAATAACACCGCTAAAAACAGCAAATAATAGGCCTTTTAGCCCTTCATTGCCGCCAACATTGCTTGATTTCCCATTATTTTCATTACTCGCTTCATGTTATACGCGAGTATGTGCAAGCTCATCTCTGTACTGACGTGCTTCAAGGTCTTCATTAGGAAATGCGTTGCCCCCATCCAGGCTTTTAGCGTCCCAAAGGGATGCTCGACGGTCTGCCGTCGAACACGCATTGCATCTGGTTGCAATTCCAGCCGCTGCTGCGCTTTTTCCAGTATGGCCTCATGCTCCCAGCGACTGACGCGCCGGTAATCACTCGGTGTACATTTGGTTTTGAGCGGGCAACGTGGGCAGTCAGAACTCCAATACCGGCTCATATAGCGCCCAGCTTCCAAGCTCACAAAACGATGAATGAGTCGGCTATTGCCTGGGCAGACATATTCATCGCGAACTGGGTCATAGTGGAATTCATCTTTGCCAAAGCGCCCATCTGCTTTAGCGCCTGAGGTTTGCGGCTTCGGCACCAACACCGTAATGCCCGCTTGTTCGCACGCCAGTATTTCATCACCGTTGTAATAACCTCGGTCTGCGACCACCTCTAGTGTTTCTTGTGCGAGGACTGCTTTGGCTTGTTGGGCCATATTGGCCAGCTGCGTACGGTCATGCCCTTGATTAGTGACCTGATGCGCAATAATTAAATGGTGCTTGGCATCGACAACGGTTTGCACGTTATAACCCACAACACCACTGCCACGGCCGCTGGTCGCCATAGAACGGGCATCTGGGTCGGTGAGTGAAATCTGTTTGTCTGGCGTCTTGGCGAGTTGAGCCTCGACCTCATCCAAGCGGGCCATCTGCGACTTCAGTCGTGCCAGCTTGTCCTTCAAGCGCGCGACCTTGGCTTCTGCAATATCGGGCTGTTGCCGGTCTGCAATTTCCATCTCCCGCAGGTAACTAGCAATATTGGCTTCGATTTGCTCGCGTTGCTTAGCGAGTTTGTTGTTGGTGTAGTTGCGGTCGCGATGATTAACGGCTTTGAACTTGCTGCCATCAATTGCCACAATGGCGTTACTAAATAAACTGAGTTGTCGACATAGCTGAACAAACTGCCCGCAGACCTTACAAATCGCAGGCCCATTATCTTTGCGGAAATTGGCGATGGTTTTAAAGTCAGGCATTAAGCGAGCAGTGAGCCAAATCAGCTCCAGATTCCGGTGGGCTTCACGTTCCAGGCGACGGCTGGATTGGATTCGGTTGAGGTAACCGTAGATATACAGCTTGAGCATCGTGCTGGGATGGTAGGCTGGGCGGCCAGTGGCTTCTGGCTCTACCCCATCGAAACCGAGTGCCTTTAAATCTAGGTATTCTACGAACTGGTCAACAACTCGGACGGGGTTGTCCGCGCTGACATAATCTTCCAAGCATTCAGGCAACAGCAATGTTTGGGTTCTGCTTTCACCTGCAATGAATCTGGGCATAGAATCATCCTTGGCGGGGAGTTCCAAGAATTATACCGGTCGAGTGTTGAAGCGTTTTTACACAGCCTGGGGCGATTCCAGCCTCTGACATAGTTTAACGGAATCCATCGCTAGGAGCGCTTGTTGCATACCCGTAGCGTTGTAGCAGCGCCCAAAGCATTCAGCCATTTTGCACAACTGCTTCAAATCTCTTCGCCGCACAGCTTTGGCCTTGCCCGTATCATTGAATAAAACGAAACGGAGCAAATGATGCGCAAACTACGCAGTCTTTTTATTAGCCACGGCGCGCCGACTTTGGTGATTGATGATATTCCGGCGCGGCACTTTTTTGCGCAATTGGGCCAAACCATGCCACGGCCGCGCGCGATTGTGTTGATCTCGGCGCACAATATCGCGCGCCAAACGGTGGTCGGTACGGCGGCTAACTGGCAGGAGTGGCATGATTTTGGCGGTTTTCCTGCCGAGCTGTACCAGATGCAATATCGCCCCAACGGTGATCCGGCCTTGGCGATGATGATTGCGCAGGGTTTGGCAGATTTAGGGGAACAGGTTGCTGTGAGCGACGATCCAGCAATCGATCATGGCGCATGGGTGCCGCTCAAACTCATTTACCCCAACGCCGATGTGCCGCTGATTACGATTTCGCTGTCGCACACGATGGACAATGCGGCGCATTGGGCTTTAGGTGAAAAGCTGAATAAATTGCTACCCGATGATGTGCTGCTGATTACCTCCGGTAGCATTACGCACAATTTGCGCGATGCGTTCAGTAGGATGCAGTCAGCGGTGGGAGAATATACGGTAGAGCAGTATGCGTCTGAGTTCATTGCCGATAGCTATCTAGCGCTTAATACCCAAGGTAAAGAATTTTGGGCTGATTGGCAAAACCAGCTACGCCACGCCCGTCGTGCGCATCCAACGCCCGAGCATTTCCTACCGCTACTCATCGCGCGCGCGGCGGCGGGGGATGCGCCTACCGTGACACCGCTGCACCAGAGTATTGAACTCGGTGTGCTCGGGATGGATGTGATTGGGTTTAATTGGGCGGTGTAAAAAGGCATGCGATCGTCATTGATCGCATGCTGTGGCCAGCGTTAAATCTGCGCTTGTGTTTGCGGGCTGGCTGGATTGAGGCTGCGCCATTGCTGCTGAAAAGCGATTGGATTAAGCGGTTTGCTATAAAAATAGCCCTGTATCGTTTGGCAGCCCTCAGCGTATAGGAAGTCAATTTGCTCTTGTAGCTCAACGCCTTCGGCGACGGTACTTAGCCCCAGACTAGTAGCCAAACCGATGATGGTGCGGATAATGGCTTCATTATCTTGCCCATTGCCTATCCCCAACACAAAGGCCCGATCGATCTTCAAAACCTGCACTGGCAATTGTTTGAGGTAGGCGAGGGAAGAATAGCCTGTGCCAAAATCGTCGATCGATAATTTGACGCCCAGTGCACGTATGGCATTCAGGGTGTCGATGGCGTTATCAACGGCCATAATGACACTTTCAGTGATTTCCAGCTCGAGTGCGCTGGCTGGTAATTGATAGCGGTGTAACAGTGCTGCCAAATGGTGTGGGAAGTCTGCCAGCTCTAATTGCTTGACCGATACATTGACCGACACGCAAGGCACGTCGAATCCTGTCGTACGCCATTGCTGCAATTGTTGGCAGGTTTGCTCCAGAATTAATTCGCCCAGCGCAACGATCAAGCCTGACTCTTCGGCGATAGGAATAAAACGAATCGGTGCGACCATACCCAACGCGGGGCTATGCCAGCGTGCGAGCGCTTCGGCTCCTACCAGTTGCCCGCTGCCTGAATCCACCTTGGCTTGAAAATGTACTTCCAGCTCTTTGAATTCGATGGCATGGCGTAGATAGCGCTCTAACAATACCCGCTCTTCTGCCGCGGCTGACATTTGACGGGTATAGCGCTGAAAGCGATTTCTACCTGCGGCTTTAGCTTGATACATCGCAATATCAGCATTGCGAACCAGCGTATCAACATCATGCCCGTCCTCAGGGGCGTAGCTAATGCCGATGCTGGCTGATAAATAAATGATATTGCCCTGCAGCTCAAATGGCTGCACAAACAAACTTAATAACTCGGTGGCGCGTTGGTTGACATGCTCCTGATCGGAAAGCGCAGACACAATATAAACAAACTCGTCGCCGCCAAGCCTAGCTAGCGTATCGTTTGGTCCTACATGGCGGATGAGCCGTTCGGTGACGGCCACTAGCAGTTGATCTCCGACAAAATGGCCAAGGGTATCGTTCACATCTTTAAAGCGATCCAGATCAATAAACAACAGCGCGATCTTGTGCGACATTGAATCCATCCCCGCCAGCAATCTGGCCAGGCGCTCGGTAAATAGCAAGCGATTAGCTAGTTGCGTGAGGGGGTCGTGGTGTGCCAAATCATCCAATCGTTGCTCGGCATTGCGTCGCTCGATGATTTCGGCCTCGAGCTGTTGATTGGCTTGTTCTAGCTCTGACGTGCGTGCGGCCACGCGTTGATCTAATTCTTGATTGGCTTGTGCCAGCGCATTCGCTTGTTTCCGAATGATTTTTCCCGCGTGGCGAACGACTAATAATTGAGCCGCAAATAAGGTGAGCATGGCCAAGCAGACCGTGAGCGCAATCCATGCGAGTTGTGCGGCAGACTCGCTAACGAAAGGCGTGGCATCTAAATAAATTTCCAGTACGCCTTCCACGGTTTCGTTCGCGCCATGAACTGGCACATAAGTCGAAATGACATCGCGATCCACCAAGACGCGCTCGAAAGAATCAAAACTGTGTTTGTGCGCTAATTCGCTCACCGCCAAATTGGCGAGCGCAGATTTAAAACCATCATTATCGTCTTCCTTTTCGCCAATTTGCTTGGCATCGGTAGAGAACACGGTGATGCCTTGCAAGTTGTAAACCTTAAGCTTGATCACGTCGGTGCCGCGCATTAATTTCACCACGGCATCATGCAGGTGCTCGGCCTGAACGCGCGCTCGTAATTGCTCGCCAGTGGGCTGAAGCTCAGTTAAAGGTTTAAAGCGAGCCCATAATGAGTTTTCAAAAACCTGTACCAGTGACGAGGCGCGGGCTTTTTCCAGCCGCAATAGTTGTGAGCTGGTGTTTTCTCGCAAATAAAAAGCCATGCCCAAGGTTGCCGTGAGCATCATCAGTAATGAAAGAATGAAGAAAAAACGCACCAGATTGAATGGTTTATTGCTTTCGATCACTGGGCACCCCTTCGCATCGCCGTTTTGATCACTATAGGTATTGGGCATTTAATCGCAAATAAGCGCAATTGCGTGCCAAGATGCGCAGCGATGAAAGGGCGCTGTTACAATGGCGAATCTAGAACGAGTGTACGTCATGACTCTTGAAGAAGCTTTTGCCAACGATGGCCCGTTTTCTGTGGCTTTCCCCGGCTATAAATTGCGCCAGCCGCAGCTGGAAATGGCGCAGGCGGTGGCCAAGGCCATTGATGAGCACGGCCAGCTGATTGCCGAGGCGGGCACGGGCACAGGTAAAACTTTTGCCTATTTAGTGCCTGCGTTGCTGTCGGGCGGTAAAACGATCGTGTCGACCGGCACCAAAACGCTGCAAGATCAGCTGTTTAACCGCGATATTCCGAGCGTGCGCGATGTCTTAAAAGTGCCGGTAACGGTGGCGCTGCTGAAAGGTCGCTCCAACTACGTTTGCCACTATCATCTGGAGCGTGCCGAGCATGAAGGGCGCTTTATGCGCCGCGAAGACGTGGTTGATTTGCAAAAGGTCAAACGCTACGCGGCCAGCACGCAATCGGGCGATAAAGCGTCTTGCCAAGGCGTGCCCGAAGATGCGCCGATCTGGTCGCACGTGACCAGCACGCGCGATAATTGCCTCGGCCAAGATTGCCCGAGCCACAAAGAATGTTTCGTCCTCAAAGCGCGGCGCGAGGCGCAGGAAGCCGACGTGGTGGTGGTCAATCACCATCTGTTTTTTGCCGATGTTTGGCTGCGTGACGAGGGGGCGGGCGAATTGCTACCGGCGTGCAATACGGTGATTTTCGACGAGGCGCACCAATTGCCGGAAGTTGCGAGCCTGTTTTTTGGCGATACGCTGACCAGCGGCCAAGTGGTTGAATTAGCGCGCGACGCGCGCGCCGAAGCTTTGGTCGTCGCCAAAGATTTTATCGAATTACCCAACGCCGCCGAGGCGTTGGAAAAAGCTGCTAAAGACGTGCGACTGGTGTTTAAAGAGCCGCTGCGCTTGCCGCAACATGAACTCAAAGAGCGCTTTGGGGGATTTTTCACTCAATTGAGCGTGATGCAGGACAAGCTCAAAACCGTGGCGCAATTGCTCGCCAAACAGGCCGAGCGCGCCGAAGGGCTGGAAAAGTGCCAGCAACGCGCGTCCGAAATGCTCACGCTGCTCGATCATTGGCTCGAAGAAGACAGCAAGGATACGGTGCACTGGATCGACGTGACGCAGCACAGCTTTCTACTGCACGTCACGCCGCTCAATATCGCCGATTTATTCCAGAAACAAATCAATATGAATCCACGGGCGTGGATTTTTGCCTCGGCCACGCTGGCGGTGAATAATCAATTTACCCATTTTCAGCACGAATTAGGACTGTGGAAAGCCGAAACGGCCACGTGGGATAGCCCCTTCGATTACAAGCAACAAGCGGTACTGTATGTGCCGCAAGACATGCCCAGCCCTAATACACCAGGCTATACCCAGGCTGTGGTCGAAAAAGCCTGGCCGTTGTTGCAGTCCACCCAAGGCCATGCTTTCTTGCTGTTTACCAGCCTAAAAGCCATGTGCGAAGCGCACGAGCTGGTGCTGGAGAAATTGAAAGACGCCAATCTTGATTGGCCGGTGTTTTTGCAAGGCACGACATCGCGCACTGAATTACTTGATCAATTTCGCCGCGCACCGAACGCGATTTTGGTCGCTAGCCAGACGTTTTGGGAAGGCATCGACGTACGCGGGGAACAATTATCCTTGGTCGTGATCGATAAGTTGCCGTTCTCGCCACCGGATGATCCGGTGTTGTCGGCGCGGATGGAGCAAATCACCAAAGCTGGGCGTAGCCCGTTTATGGATTATCAACTGCCGAACGCGACGATCACGCTCAAGCAGGGCGCGGGGCGGTTGATTCGTGATGAAACCGATATTGGGATCTTGATGATTGCGGATACCCGGCTGGTTGAGAAACAATACGGCAAAATGATCTGGCGTAGCCTGCCGCCGATGTTTCGATCACGCGAGCTGGCGAATGTGCAAAAATTTTATGCAGTGAAACAAGCTGAAAAAATGCAGCAAGGTATAGAACATAGTGGCGACGAAGCGTAATACAAAAACAACGAAAACTAGTAAAGCCGCCCCATCGGTCTGGGGCCGTATGCTTGGTTTTGCAGTTTTGATTTTGGCTATGGGGATTGGGCTTGGGGCGGCTTGGTTTTATAGCTGGTCCACCGAACCTCAACCCAAACCCGCCGCGGGAGCTGTCGTGCTACAGCCCGGCTCGGTGCAGAGTTTGGCCAATCAATTGAAAGAGCAGGGCGCGATCGATTCGGCACCGTTGTTTACTTGGTTGGCACGCGTCAGCGGTAAAGACACTCAATTGAAAGCTGGGCGTTATCGTATTACTGCCGATATTTCTCCGTGGCTGTTATTGCGCAAACTGGCCAAAGGCGATACGGACGAGCTGATGGTGACGATTGTCGAGGGCTGGAACTGGCGCGATGTGCGTAAGGCTTTGAATGCCCATCCGCAACTCAAGCACGATAGCGCCAAGCTTAGCGATGCCGAAATTTTGGCGCAGTTGGGTATCACGGCCAGCTCGCCTGAGGGGCTGTTTTTCCCTGAAACCTATCAGATCGAGGCGGGTAGCTCGGATCTGAAACTTTTGGCGCGCGCCAATCGATTGTTGCAAAAAAAGCTGGATGAAACGTGGGCACAGCGCAAAGAAGGCTTACCGCTGAAAGACCCGTATGAAGTATTAATTTTGGCTTCGCTGGTCGAAAAAGAAACAGGGCGTGCCAGTGATCGCCCAATGGTTGCTGGGGTATTTATTAATCGGCTCAAGCTTGGGATGCGCTTGCAAACAGATCCTGCGGTGATTTATGGTGTGGGTGAGGCGTTTACCGGCGACATTACCAAAGCGCATCTAAAAACCGACACCCCGTATAACACCTATACTCGCAATGGCCTGACGCCAACGCCAATTGCCATGGTGGGGGAGGCCGCGCTGCGCGCAGCGGTGCAACCTGCAGATACCTCCGCCCTGTATTTTGTCGCAAGAGGTGATGGGTCTAGCCAATTTTCTAATACCCTAGATGAGCATAATGCGGCGGTGCGGAAATACCTATCAAAATGAATATCATGCGATCACAGATCGCGTTCATTTGCAGGTGCGGACTGTGGTTGGTTAGGTGTTTTCCCTAGCATCTCTTAAGTGCTTGTTTTTCTGGTTGAATTAAAAGTTTCCTCATAATGTAATTGGCATGACTTCGTTTTGTCATGTTGCCTCCCTATGCTGCGCTCACCTTTAGGGAGGTTCCAATGAAAAAACTACTTTTATGTTCAGCTGTCTCTTTAGCTCTGACCGCATGTGGCGGTGGTGGCTCTGGGGCGACACAAACTTCGACTTCAACATCGACGTCTACCAATACCACAACTTCAACGGCTGCTGCACCGAAGAATATTCTGTTCTTCTTGGGTGACGGTATGGGCCTGACCACCATGACGGCGGCGCGGATTTACTCGGTCGGTGAAGACGGCGAATTGACGATGGATCAATTGCCAGAAACCGCATTCGTTAAAACCTATTCTAACGATGCTCAAGTTACTGATTCAGCGCCATCCATGGCGGCGTACATGACTGGCGTGAAGATGAATAATGAAGTCATCTCAATGACGCCAGAAACGGTAGCGAAAGATCCAACCAAAGACTTAACTAGCAACTGTGGCAGCAATAATGGCAAGCCTGTAACAACCATGTTGGAGCTGGCCAAAGCTGCTGGTCTGGCGACAGGTGTGGTGACCACGACGCGCGTAACGCATGCAACCCCAGCAGCGACCTATGCTCACGTATGTCACCGTGATGCAGAAAATACCATTGCTGCGCAATTGGTACCTGCTGGTGACGGCATGGGTTACAACGACAAGCTGATTGATGGTGTCGATGTGGTCTTCGGCGGTGGTAGCCAATTCTTCAAACCGACTAGCGCGGGTGGTAAACGCACAGACGGCCGTGATCTGATTGCAGAAATGAAGGGCAATGATTACAGCTTCGCGAGTAATAAAGCTGAATTCGATAAGCTAGACCCAAAAACAGCTAAGAAAATGTTTGGTTTATTTAGCTCTAGCCACATGAGCTATGACTTGGATCGTGATCCAAGCAAAGAGCCAAGCTTGGCTGAAATGGCGGTAAAAGCGATTCAAGGCCTGCAAAAAAATAGTAAAGGGATGTTCTTGATGGTAGAAGGCGGGCGTATCGATCACGCCTTGCATGAAACCACCGCGAAGAAAGCCCTGCAGGACGCTGTAGCCTTCGATAATGCGATCAAAGCTGCAATTGCAGAAGTGAAGAAAACCGATCCTGAGCTGAAAAATACTCTGATCGTAGTGACTGCTGACCATGATCACACCTTGGTGCTGAACGGCTACGCGGCTCGTACAGGCAAATCATCCAGCGCAAACCCTGGCGTATTGGGCCTGCTACGTAACTACACCGATGGCTCAATCGCTAAAGATAGCGATGGCATGCCGTATACGATTATCGGATTCGGTAATGGTGAAAATCGCGCCAATGGTGATCGTAAATCCTTCGCGGCACTGACTGATGCAGCTGTATTTGCTAATACCTACCACCAAGAAGCGGTGATTCAAGTGGGCGCCGGTAGTGAAACGCACGGTGGTACCAACGTGTTCTTGGGTGCCATGGGCAAAAATGCAGACTCGTTTGCTGGTGTAATCGACAACACCAAAGTCTTTTCGCTGATTCGCGCTGCGGTTGGCCTGTAAGCGCTGCGATTAATTGGAATTTTGGGAAAAATCATGAAAAAAACTTTAATTGCTGCCGTTATGGTGTCTGCCTTTGCGTCAGTTGCGACTCCTGCGCTTGCCGCTGGTGAAGCGAAAAATGTTATCTTCTTCCTCGGTGATGGTATGGGCCCGACCACTGTTACCGCTGCACGTATCTACAAATACAAGGAAGAAGGCGAGTTGAATATGGAAAAGCTGGACGGTAAAACCCGTACAGCTCGCGTAAAAACCTATTCAAACGATGCACAAACGACCGACTCAGCGCCTTCAATGGCGGCCTACATGACCGGCGTGAAAATGAATAACGAAGTGTTGTCGATGTCATCGGATACCAAGGCGATCAAGCCTACTGGCGCGGATAGCAATTGCCCAGCTACGGGTAATGGTCAGCCGGTTGATACCATTCTTGAATTGGCCAAAGCAAAAGGTAAAGCGGTTGGTTCTATTACCACCACGAGCGTAACTCACGCTACACCAGCCGCAACTTATGCGCATATTTGCCATCGTGATGCAGAGAACACGATTGCAGCGCAAGCGGCTGTTGGCGGTGTTGGTTATAACACCAAGCTCGGTGATGGTCTGGATGTATTGATGGGTGGTGGTTTGAATTTCTTCAAGCCAACTGCGGCTGGCGGCAAACGGACAGATGGCCGTGATTTGGTCGCAGAAATGAAGGCCAAGGGTTACACCTTTGCTGCAACTGGCACTGAGCTGGCGGCGATTGATGGCAAAAACACCAACAAATTGTTGGGGCTCTTCAATAAAAGCCATCTGGAATATGAGCTAGATCGCACAAAGAAAAACATCAACGAGCCAAGTTTGTCAGCGATGACGCTC
The DNA here is from genome assembly GCF_013423785.1 of Chitinibacter fontanus. Lineage (NCBI taxonomy): Bacteria > Pseudomonadati > Pseudomonadota > Betaproteobacteria > Neisseriales > Chitinibacteraceae > Chitinibacter > Chitinibacter fontanus. Next base: position 759,740 of record NZ_CP058952.1, on the reverse strand, counting down.
AAAGCGATTGATGTATTGGGCAAAAAACCGGAAGGTTTCTTCCTGATGGTGGAAGGTGGCCGTATTGACCATGCTTTGCACGGCACCAATGCTAAACGCGTGCTGGAAGACGCGATTGCGTTTGATAACGCAATCAAAGCTGCTTTGGATGAAATGCAAAAACGCGATCCAGGCCTGAAAAATACCTTGATCGTTGTGACTGCTGACCATGATCACACCATGACTTTCAATGGTTACGGTAAGCGTGGCAGCAACATCCTCGGTACCGTGAAGGACTACAAAACTGGCGCTGAGTTAAAAGACGTGTATGGCAACAATTACACCACGCTGGTGTTTGGTAATGGCCCGAACCGTAAACCGGTACGTACCAACCTGATCGAGGGTAGCGCAGACGCAACGCAGGTCTTGCATGATGATTATCTACAAGAAACCGGTGTTAAGTTATCCAGCGAGACGCATGGTGGCGGTGACGTGATGTTGTTTGCTACCGGCGCTGGTGCTGCGTCGAAAACCTTCAAAGGTACGATCGACAATACCAAAGTATTTACCTTAATGAAGAGTGCATTTGGCTTCTAATTTTGGTGAATTAGTTAGATCAACCCTACCTGCGTAAGCGGGTAGGGTTTTGTTATAAAGCGAATGATATGAAACGATGTATGCAATGGCTTGCTCCGCTACTGTTTTCCGTGGCGAGCGTAAATGCCTTAGCCGCTGTGCAGTCTGCAGTAATGACCTTTGAAAGCAAGGTTTTGACTTCTGAAGGGGTAGAAAAGCAAACCAAATTTCAAGAGCGTTTTATTCGGGATGATAAAACGGTCTGGACGGTGCGTATGTTGCCGGTCGGTACACCCGCGCATACACACCAGCCTGGCGATCACCAACATAAGCACGACACCAATTTTGTGCTGGCCGCCAAGTGGATTAGTTTGAATGCCAAAGGGCAGCCTAGTCTGCGTTTTGTCCGGGCGGAAAATAAAACCATTATTTCTCCGCGCGATAGTGAATATGGCTCATTGGGCTTTGATGGCTCATGGGAGCACGCCGCGTATTTGCTAGACCGTAGTGCGCTGAAAAAAATGAATGTACTCAATAAGCCCGCACCCACTGGGAGCAAATGGTACGAGCGCACGAATGCTACCCAATACACTCGCGTATTGTGGGATGAAAAATTGCAATTACCGCGCCTGATTGAAACGGGCTCTCTAGATGGCTTAGCCTGGAATAAAATTAGTATCGAGCCACGCCCCGCGCCAAGTACCTTGCCGTGGAATGAATTGAAGGGGTATACCAATAAAGCCTATGAGGATCTTCTTGACTAGGTCTATACCCCATGTGAAAAATAAAAAACCAGCGCTAGGCTGGTTTTTTATTGCCCGATAAAACGGGGTTATTTAGAGTATTTATTGATTGCTGCTTGAATTTCAGCAATGGCTTTTTCGATATCTTCATCACTGATATTGGGGGTTGAATTAGCCCCAAGCGGGTCGATGTGGGTGCTGATGGTATTTTGGTCTAACTTCACTGTTGAGACAAAGCTCGGGTCTTCACTGAGATCACCATCGTGCCAATTGATGGCCAGCGCCGTTAGATTGTCACCAAATTTACCGCCCCGTAGCTCGGCTTTGTCCAGTAATTGCGGTACGGCAAACATCACAGGGAAGGAGCTCAGGAAATGAGTGATTTCATCATCGGCCAAAGAGCCCCATAAACCATCGGTGCACAGCATAATACAATCGCCATCATGCAAAGCAACTCTGCCACCAATATCAATATCGGGCATCAGCGTGCCGCCCAAGCAATTGTAGATCTTGTTTTTTTCCGCGTGATTCAGGGCTTGATCAGCGGTAATGACACCCGATTCAACCAGTTTTTGGACTTTTGAGTGATCACGTGTTTGGGCGATAGTATAGCCATCGCGGATTAGATAAAGCCGCGAATCGCCAACGTGTGCCCAATAAGCCATATCGTCCTGAATAATGCAGGCCACGACCGTGGTGCGGGGGATTTCTAGCAAATGCTGGGCGATGGCGTAGTTATAAATGGCTTCATGGCAATTGAGCAGTGCATCGGCCAGAAATTGCGCTGGGCTAGCAATAATTGGCGCGGCTTTTTTTTGGAACTGGTCACTCAGTAGTTCGACGGTGATTTGTGCTGCTACCTCGCCATGCAAGTGCCCCCCCATCCCATCAGCGATCACCAGCAATAAAGCATCTCTGCTGTACGAATATCCTACGCGATCTTGATTGTATTCGCGGCCACCCTTGCGACTATCTTGAAAAACGGTAAATTTCATTCTTCACCTTTGCGTTTCGGGCGAGTGATATCTTGCCATTTGCGTTTAATCGAGTTGAGCAAATTGGATTTCTTATTCGGTGGCGAGCCGGTTTCGAGCAGCGCTTTTTGAATTTGCAACACGCTTTGCGGGCGTTGGGTGGGGTCGACCGAAATGCATTGATGAATCAGATTAAGTAACTCTGGCGAGTAGCGATCGCCGTACAGTAGCTCAAGGCGCTGTACTTTATCTTCTTTTTCCCGTGCATCTGACGCCTGTGGTGCCGTGCCAGCAATACAAGCAAACATCGAAGCGCCCACGCCATAAATATCGGTCCAAGGGCCTAGCTGATCTTTGCGGCGATATTGCTCTGGCGCGGCAAAGCCGGGGGTGTACATCGGCGTTAGACGGGAATGCTCGGTAGTCAGGGTTTGGCGTGCTGAGCCAAAATCCAGCAATACCGGAGAGCCATCCTTGCGGATATAAATATTGGCAGGCTTAATGTCTAAGTGCAGCAGCTTATTCAGATGCACCTCACGCAAGCCATTGAGCAGGTTGTAAAACACGCTGCGGATCAGCTTTTCATCGACACCTTCGCGCTCATGATTGAGCTGAATTTCTTTTTGCAAGGTGCGGCCACGCTCATATTCCATCACCATGTAAACGGTTTCATTGGCGCGAAAAAAATTGAGTACGCGGACAATATTCGGGTGCTGGATGCGCGCTAGCGTTTTGCCTTCTTCAAAAAAGCACTTCAAGCCGTGACGGAAAAGGGCGATGTTTTCGTCGCTTGTCGCTTGTACCGCGACACCTTCTTTGCGCAAAGCCAGAGAATTGGGGAGATATTCCTTGATGGCGACCGGATAGTCGTTTTCATCATGCGCCAAATAGACAATACTGAACCCGCCGGCTGAGAGTAGCTTGGCAATCGTATAGTTTTGTAATTGAAAACCGCGTGAAAGCGGTTGATTGCTAGGGGTGGCCATGCGTGGCTTTCGTTATAATCAGGTTATCAGTGAATTGTGTGTCGCGACTTGCCAATTGTAAAGCGGCTTCTTACAAAGGATTTTTATGATTTATAGCATGACCGGCTACGCTAGTAGTCAACGCGAATTATCCCATGGTGTTTTGGCGGTGGAGTTGCGTGCCGTCAATCATCGGTTTTTAGATCTAAGTCTGCGTTTACCAGAGGAATTTCGTGCGCTTGAAGGGGCTATTCGTGAAAAGCTTACCGGTTGCCTTAATCGTGGCAAATTAGAGTGCCGTGTTAATTTCAACGCAAAAGAAGGTTCCGCGAGCCAGTTGCGCCTAAACAACGCTTTGGTGGCTGAATTGCTGCGCCTTGCAGACCAAGTCAAGGAGCATCAAGCTACCGCAGGGGATTTGCGGATGGGTGAGTTGTTACGCTGGCCCGGAGTGATTGAGTCGGATGCGTTGCCGAGTGAAGTATTGCAAAGTACCGCTCTGGAAATTCTGGATTTGGCACTAGATGACTTTTTAGCTTCCCGAGCTCGCGAAGGTGAAAAGCTGGCAGTGATTCTGCTCGCTCGTGCTGATGAAATGGAACAGGTGCTAGCCGAAATTAAGCCACGCCTGCCGCAAATTATTGAAGAATACGAAAGCAAACTTAAGCAGCGTTTTATTGATGCAATCGGCACAGCGGATGATGATCGCATCCGTCAAGAATTGGTGCTGTTTGCCCAGAAAGTCGATGTGCAAGAAGAAGTTGATCGTCTGCACACACATATTGCCGAATTGCGTCGCATCGTAAAAACGGGTGGCAATGCGGGTAAACGTCTTGATTTTCTAATGCAGGAACTTAATCGAGAAGCCAATACGTTTGGCTCAAAATCGGTTTCTGTCGATACCACTAAAGTGGCCATGGCGCTGAAAGTACTCATCGAGCAAATGCGTGAGCAAATTCAGAACATCGAGTAAATACCAAATCGAGTGGCATGGTTAAAATGGAACTGGTTTTCTGTTCTGGCTGTGTTCACTTATACTGAAGCCAATTTTTGAATATGGGAGCCAAGAGCATGGCCAAGGGTAATTTATTTGTCGTGACGGCCCCTTCGGGCGCTGGCAAAACCACGTTGGTGGCGGCCTTGTTGGCTGCGGATGCCAATGTACAGCTATCGATTTCCTACACTACCCGCCAACCACGTGCGGGTGAGGTGAACGGCAAGGATTATCACTTTGTTGAGCGTGCCGAATTTGAGCGCATGATCAATGCGGGTGAATTGCTGGAACACGCTGAAGTCTATGGCAACTATTACGGGACTTCACAAGTTTGGATCAATGAAGTGATTCAGAATGGCCGTGATATTTTGCTGGAAATCGATTGGCAAGGTGCACAGCAGGTACGTCGCCTCTTTCCTGAAGCGATTGGCTTGTTTGTATTGCCGCCCTCGCTGGAAACGCTGGAAAGCCGTTTGCGCAATCGCGGTAAAGATAGCGAAGAAGTCATTGCCAAGCGCATGGCTGTGGCGCGTGAGGAATGCAGTCATGTTGATGAGTTTGACTACGTGATTGTGAATGAGCATATCGATGATGCGGTACGCGATATTGTGGCCGTGGTTCGTGCTCAGCGCTTGACGCTGGCGGGCCAATCACTGCGCCATACGGCATTGATTTCAAGCCTGAAAGGCTAAAATCATCGACATGATGTTATAATCTGCGGTTTGGTCGGCTGGTCGTACCCGCTGGCGCGCCTGCATTGAGTATTTCGGAGAATAAATTATGGCCCGTATCACGGTTGAAGATTGTCTGGATCGTATTCCAAACCGTTTCGATTTGACTTTGGCTGCGGCCTACCGCGCTCGCCAGCTCGAAAATGGCTCATCACCACAAGTAGATAATAATGGTCGTGACAAACCTACCGTATTGGCGTTGCGTGAAATGGCTGCGGGTTTAGTTGGTGTTGAAATTCTGACTCGTAATCGTGGCTAATGATGACAGTAGACTCGGTACTCACCGTCGAGGACGTGCCTGCCTTGCAGGCTGCGCCTGAAGTGATTGAGGAAGCCAACCGTTTCCTTACCGAGCACACTGCCTATCTAAAAACAGAAGACCGCCAGATGTTACGGGCGGCTTTTTTGTTTGCAGAAAACGCGCATCGTGGCCAGATGCGTCGTTCGGGTGAGCCATACATTTCTCATCCACTCGCCGTGGCGACGATTCTGACGCAGTGGAAACTCGATGCGCAGGCCTTAGCCGGTGCTTTGCTGCACGATGTGATGGAAGACAGCGGTGTTACCAAGCTGGAGCTGACCGAGAAATACGGCAAAGCCGTGGCCGAGCTGGTCGATGGCATGAGCAAGATCGACAAGCTCGAGTTTCAAAGCAAAGAAGAAGCGCAGGCAGAAAACTTTCGCAAAATGCTACTGGCAATGGCGCGTGATTTGCGCGTGATGCTGATTAAGCTGGCCGATCGGCTGCACAATATGCGCACCATGGACGCAATGCGCGCCGATAAGCAAAAACGCATCGCCCGTGAAACCATGGAAATCTACGCGCCGATTGCCAATCGTATCGGCCTAAATGCGGTCTACCAAGAGCTCGATGATTTAGCGTTTAAATACCTGCACCCACGTCGCCACCATGTTTTATCCAAAGCGCTGAAAGCCGCGCGCGGTAATCGCCGTGAAGTGGTGCAAAAAATCCTCGACTCGATCAATGCTAAGCTCGCCGCACATCAGATTGAGGCGCAAGTATCGGGGCGTGAGAAAAATCTATTTTCGATTTATCGCAAAATGGTCGAAAAGCACCTGAGCTTTTCGGAAGTGCTCGATATTTATGCGTTTCGCGTGATTGTGAAAGACAACCCGCATTGCTATTTAACGCTGGGCGCATTGCACGCGCTGTTTAAGCCGATACCGGGCAAATTTAAAGATTACATTGCCATTGCGAAAAGCAATGGCTACCAAAGCCTGCACACCACTTTGTTTGGCCCCTACGGCACGCCGATCGAGGTGCAAATTCGCACGCCCGAAATGCATCGCATTGCCGATGCGGGCGTGGCGAGCCACTGGATGTATAAAAGTGGTGACGAAGGCTATTCGGATGTGCAGCAAAAAACCCATCAATGGCTGCAATCGCTGCTCGAATTACAGGTTGAATCGGGCGATGCGGTTGAGTTTCTTGAGCACCTGAAAGTCGATTTATTCCCCGATCAGGTCTATGTATTTACGCCTAAGGGCAAGATTCTCAGTCTGCCCAATGGCGCGACTTGCGTCGATTTTGCTTACGCGGTGCACACCGATGTTGGCCATGGCTGTATTGCGGCGAAGGTTAATCACGAGTTGGTACCGCTGCGCACCAAGCTCAAAAATGGTGACCACATCGAAGTCGTGATGGCGGCGCATGCGCGGCCTAATCCGAGTTGGCTGGCCTTTGTGACTACCGGCAAGGCGCGCTCACAAATTCGCCATTTCTTAAAAACCATGCGTTTTGATGAGTCGGTGCATTTGGGCGAGCGCTTGCTCAATCAAGCCTTCTCAGCGCTGCACCAGCCACTGCATGTGAATGACGAGATCTGGGAAAAATACCTGCGCGAAAGCGGTGAAAAATCACGCGAAGCGGTACTGGCCGATGTTGGTTTAGGGCAAAAATTAGGCGTGGTCGTGGCCAAGCGCCTGTTGCAATTGGCCGGTACTTGGTCGGAAGAAGGGCGGCAAGGCAAAAAACCGATGTCGGTGTCGATTCGTGGCACTGAAGGCATGGCAATCCAGTTTGCCCGTTGCTGTAACCCAATACCCGGGGACCCTATCCTTGGCTTTGTAAAGAAAGATCAAGGCTTGGTGGTGCATACCCATGATTGCCCACAAGTATCCAAAGGCCGCATTGATGCCGAGAAGCTGATCGATGTGGATTGGGACCCGGAAGTTGCACGGTTGTTTGATGTGCCAATCAAAATCCTGGCCGAGAACGAGCGTGGCACGCTGGCTGCACTGGCGGCAGCGGTGGCTGATGCCGATGCCAATATTGCAGCCGTTTCGATGGGGGATGCCGTTGAGTCGCATGAGCGCTATCTCAGCGTGCAATTTACCTTGCAAGTTCACAATCGGATTCATCTGGCTAAAGTTCTGAAACGACTGCGCGCATTGCCAACGGTGTATCGTTTACAACGCGTTCGCGCCTAGTATTGCTCGCTAGGCTTTGATCTATCAGCCCCAGCAGGTAATACCTGCTGGGGTTTTATTTTTGCAAATTGGTGGAACGCTGAATCTGTAATTGCAGCGGTTGTGCAAGATCGACATGTACATCCCGCTGTGGAAAGGCGATCACAATCTCGTGCTTGCGCAGCGTCGCTTCAATCATAAAACGTAAATCGCTGGCCACCTGCCTGCCAATCGTGCCTGTCGCCACATCAATCCAGTAATACACCCCAAACATCAGTGCATCGGCACCAAAATCCTCTAGCAGTATTTCACATTGTGGTTCAGGACAAATCTGCCCGTGGCGCCCAACTTCCTCGGCTAGAAGTTTGGCTACGGTACGCACATCGCTGCCGTAGGCAACGCCCACTTTCACGTTTTGCCGGATCAAGCTACTGCTGTAAGTCCAATTGGTGACGTTTTGCTCCAGAAAAGTGCTGTTTGGCACCAAGGTTTCAATGCCATTTACATCCCGAATCACTGCGGCGCGTACGCTCATATCCACCACGGTGCCGCGCAGATTGCCTACTTCAACGGTATCGCCGGGTTTGAACGGGCGCTCCAGAATCATCATCAGTCCGCTGATCAAGTTTTTGAGCAGGGTTTGCATACCAAAGCCCAAGCCAATGGCGATGGCGCCACCTAAAAAGGCAAAGACAGTGAGCGGAATGCGCACCAGCATTAGTGAATTAATCAGCAAAATAATAAACGCAACGGCCAATAGCCAGCGCTTGCCGATGCGCACACTAATTTCAGGCTGTTTGAAGCGGTTAATTAAGCTTCGTTCCAGCCAATTGGCCATTTTGACGGTAATAAAAAATCCGATGGTAATCAGTAAAATGGCATACACCACTTTGCTAATGGTAACGCCACGGGCAATCTGAATGGTTTGGCCATCCACCTGCAGGCTATCGGCTACGCTAAATAGCTCATATTGCCAAACGGACACAATGGTATTTTGCAGGCGCTCTTTCCATAATTCGGCGCGCATTTGTACCGTTTTATCCGCAGTCTGGGTATTAAACTGTTCGCTCCAGCGGTTAATGAGTAGCCGCAGTCGGGATAATTCGGCCGCTGCATTGCTAAATGCCTCGGCGCGGTCCAGCCACAATTGACGTTCTACTTGCGTATATTCATCTTTACCTTCCAGCAGGGATGCTTCCATTTGGGCCACAACTATGGCCTGCGCAATTTCGTCCTCAATGCTGTTTAAGTGTGCGTCCCATTTAACCGTGCTGCGATGGAATTCAGTTAAATCAACATTCTCTTTTTTCTGGCTCAGGCTGTAGTGCATTTGCCAAAAGGCACTTTCCAAGGTGTAGCTATTCATTAAATCGAGCAGCACCCCAATCCGCAGTGAGTTGTTGTCCAGTCGCAGCAAGGCGATCCGTTCTTGTTTGCTAATTTGCGCTAGTTTTTGCTCGACGAGCTCATCAGGATGGCTGGTAGTGGTTTTCTTCGTGTTGTGTTCTTTATCGTCGACTAATGCGCTACGCTGTTTGGCTAGCTCATCAAGTTGATTGAGCCATTGATGTTTGGCTTCGCTTAAATTACTAATTTGCTGGCTAATCGCGCGCCGTTGCCCGTCGATTCGCGCTTGTACCTGTTGCAGCTCTTCGCTGCTAAAGCTGGGCTGCTTGGGAATATCTTTCATGGCCACCGTCAGCGATTCCTGTCGCTCACGGCTATTTTGCAACTGCGCACGCGTATAGTTTTGTCGCTCCTCCATGGCTTGCAGCATCGAAGTGCGTACATCCAGTTGCAGTTGCGCCAGCTTCACTTCTTCTAGCGCCGCGGCCCGTTTTTCCGGTTTGCTTTTTTCTAAGGCTTCGCTTTTGCGGCGCAAATCAACTTGGCTAGCCTCAAAGTTTTCGCGTAACTCGGTTAGTTGTTCTTCCTGAGTTTTCAAAATGGCGCTTAGATTATTCACTTCCAATCGATTGGCTTGCAGTAATTTGCGCTGGTTGTTAATCGAGAGCACGCTGCTGGCGATGACTTCCACTGGTGGTAGATGCTTCGCCAAGCCTTCTTGCGATTGTTGTCCGGTGAGCGCGGCCAGATGCTGGCGCAGTGCCGTTACCTGTATTTCAAGTAATAATTTGCGGGTAAAGTCGGTTTTGCTGGCATTGCTGTTGGCGGTATTGAGCTGTTCGAGCTGGGTTTGTGCTTGCGCTAATTTTTGTTGTACGCGCTCGCTTTTTTCTTCCAGGGAGTTGGCTGCAGTGCTGCTAACGGTGGCTGGCGCACTATCGGCTGGAAGGCCGGGAATTGAAATCGCCAAACTACTACGGCAGAGCAAGACCAAAAACAGCGCAAGCAAGCGATGTGGCATAGACAGTTCCTAGTGCTGCCTGGTCGGCAGATCAATATGCAAATGGATTACGATTTTACTGTGTCTAATCAAGGTGACGATTGCGTCGCATGATACACTGCAAGCCTTGCGATTGAGTCAGTTTTGCGAGTCAGTATCTTAATTAAAATAGGTTAAAAACCATGATCCAGATTTCTATTAATGGCGCGGCGCGTGAGTTTGCCGAGCCACTGAGCGTGGCGCAGTTAATTGTCGAGCTAGAGCTTACAGGTAAGCGAATTGCGATTGAACGCAATGGCGAGATTGTGCCGAAAAGTGAACACGCCAGCACCCAGTTAGTCGATGGCGATGTGCTGGAAATGGTCGTGGCAGTCGGCGGTGGTTAATGGGTATGTCCTGTAAGGCTATATTTGATAAGCTTTGCAATAAAATACCTAGCTAATTGATTCCAACAGGGGCAACAATAATGAATGATACTTTTCAAATTGCAGGCAAAACTTATCAATCACGGCTGATTGTTGGGACGGGTAAATACAAAGATTTCGCCCAAACTCGCGCAGCGGTGGATGAATCGGGCGCGGAGATTGTCACCGTGGCGATTCGCCGCGTTAATATTGGGCAAGATGCCTCGCAACCCTCGTTGCTGGATGCGTTGCCGCCGTCGCAATACACCTATCTGCCAAACACCGCCGGCTGCTACAACGCCGAAGATGCGGTGCGCACTTTGCGCCTCGCCCGCGAATTACTCGACGGTCATAAATTGGTGAAACTCGAAGTGCTCGGCGACCCGAATACGCTGTACCCGAATGTACGAGAAACACTGAAAGCCGCTGAAACGCTGGTTAAAGACGGCTTTGATGTGATGGTGTATACCTCGGATGACCCGATTATTGCTAAAGAATTGGAGCAAATCGGCTGCTGCGCAATTATGCCATTGGCCTCGCTGATTGGTTCGGGCATGGGGATTTTGAACCCATGGAATCTGCGCCTGATTATTGATTCGGCCAATGTGCCGGTGCTGATCGATGCGGGAGTAGGTACGGCATCGGATGCAGCGGTGGCGATGGAATTGGGTTGCGATGGCATCTTGATGAACACCGCAATTGCTGGTGCGCAAGATCCAATCCGCATGGCGCGCGCGATGAAATTGGCGGTGCAAGCCGGTCGCGACGCTTTCCTTGCCGGTCGTGTACCACGCAAACTGTACAGCGCTGATCCATCAAGCCCAACGTCGGGTCTGATTGCTGCCAAATAGGATCATTTAAAAACACAGTGTTTTTAAATGGCGCTAAATAGGGTATTGCTCCGCAGAATAGATTCAAATTATTCTGCAGGCCAATACCCTTTTATTTGGATGTCATTCAATGAACATTTTTCGCTACGCCACACTCGATGATCTGGATTTAATCGCACCGCTATTTGCGGCGTATCGCGTGTTTTATGAGCAGGCGCATGATTTGCCTGCGGCACGACGTTTTATTGGTGAGCGACTCAGTTTGCGTGAATCGGTGATTTTGCTGGCGCAAAGCGAATCGGGTGAGGCCTTGGGCTTTATCCAGCTGTATCCGATTTTTAGCTCGATTGCCGCCGAGCGCATTTGGCTGTTGTCGGATTTATATGTGAGTGATGTCGTACGCGGGCAGGGCATTGCGCGTGAGTTAATGCAAAAAGCCACCCAACATGCGCGCGATAGCGGCGCAGCGTGGCTGGAACTGTCGACCGCGCATACCAATACCAAAGCGCAAGCCTTGTATGAATCGCTTGGCTATCAACTCGATACCGTATATCGCTATTATTCCTTAGCTGTTTAGTGCTATCTAGACTGGGGTATCTTTTACCTTCCCAAGTTTGATATGGCTTTTGTCGATATACCCGGAGTTACTATGGTTCACGTTCGCTATGCCACGCTCGATGATTTGGCCACGGTGGTGCCTTTGTTTCAGGCCTATCGTGCCCACTTTGGTAAACCCAGCGATCCTGCGGCCGAGTATCAGTTTGTCCGCGAGCGCATGCTGTTACGCCAATCGGTGATTCTATTGGCTGAAACCGAGACGGGCCACGCGTTGGGGTTTAGCCAACTTTACCCAATGTTCGGATCACTCAACATGGTCAATTCGCTCTTGCTCAACGATCTATTTGTTGCTGAAACTGCACGTGGCATGGGCGTTGGGCGCGCTTTGTTGTGCAAGGCGCAACAACATGCCAAAGCCGTCGGGGCAGTACGCTTGAATTTGTTTACCGGCGTAGATAACCAACAGGCGCAAACTTTGTATGAAGCGTGTGGATTTCAGCGCGATACCGCGCATTATGGGTATTACCTGCCTTTAAGCTAGGCGATTATCACTTTGCGCCAAGATCTGCTTGGGCAATTGCACCGAATGTTTTACCATAGCGCCATTGTAATTGACGCCGCCTGAAGGTAATAGCAAGCCGTAATCGCTTTGCTAAGTCTTTGGCGGCGTTGCTGTTTTAGGAAAGAAGATGGAAAACGAAAACATTGCGTCTGCTGAGCCCGTGGCTGAAGATTCCACCGCAGAAAACCCGCATCGCCGCTCGATTCGCAGCTTCGTGTTGCGGCAGGGGCATTTATCCACTGGTCAAGCTCGCGCTTTGGAAGAATTCGGCCCGAAGTTTTGTATCGATTACACGCCCGCCGCACTAGATTTGGATGCCGCCTTCGGCCGTCAAGCGCCGCGCGTATTGGAAATCGGTTTTGGTATGGGCCAAGCCACAGCGCAAATCGCCGCTGCTCGCCCTGAAACGGACTTTTTGGGCGTTGAAGTGCACACGCCGGGCGTGGGTAGTTTGCTCAAATTGATCGGCGAGCAATCGCTGACCAATCTTCGTATCGTGCAACACGATGCGGTCGAAGTGCTGGAGCACATGCTAACGCCCGATTCACTCGACGGCGCGCATATTTTCTTTCCTGATCCATGGCACAAAAAGCGTCACAACAAGCGTCGTTTGATTAAACCGGAGTTCGTCAAACAACTGGTTTCGCGTATTAAAACTGGCGGCTATTTGCATTTAGCGACTGATTGGGAAGACTACGCGATCCAGATGCTTGAAGTGCTGAGCGCCGAGCCGACACTGCAAAATACGGCAAGCAGCGATACTGGCTACGCTGAACGCCCAGATTATCGTCCACTGACCAAGTTTGAAAACCGCGGCATCAAGCTAGGCCACGGGGTATGGGATCTGGTGTTTAAAAAGATTTAAGCTTTCGCGTCTTGCAGGCAAAAATAAGCTGCAGAAAAGCGCAGTGCTGCCGATATAAGTAAACCGAGCCATCTCCAAAGTTTGCCATTAAGAATGGAATGCGGCGGAATGGCTGGCTTTTTGTCTAGCGCTGGCTAGAGTAGAAAAAAGCATAATTTATATCGTTAGGAGAGCATCATGCCTCATACGTTGACGCTGCATTCACTAGTTAAATTCACACTGGCAAGCGCCATTATTTTGAGCTTGGGCGCTTGTGCTAGCTCAAGCCATACTCCTACCGTCAGTCAGAATGACGGCTACAACACTCCTCCCGTGGTGTTACCGAGCAAAATTAGTGCCGTAGGTTATGGCGCGATGCCAACGATGGATGGCCTGTCGCCATCTCAGCGTCGCTTATTGGCCATGCGCGCGGCGAAGCTCGATGCCTATCGCTCGTTGGCCGAAACGGTAGCGGGTGTCAAAATTACTGGTAATAGTACCGTGTCGGCGATGGCACTCAATAATGACGGTTTCCGTGCTTATGTTGAGGCCTATTTGCGTGGAGCCCGCGTGGTGACGGTCACCCCATTGCCCGATGGCGCATTTGAGACCACACTAGAGCTAACTTTGGGCGGTGAGTTTTATCGTGCGGCCCAGATGTCTAGCTCAAATGGTGTTAGTGAAGCGGCCCCCGCTGCTCCTGCACCAATGAAAGCTGTTCCTCAACCGGTCTCGATGCAAGTCGAGCCTAGCCAGAACTTTTATCTCGCACTGTGATATTACGCCGCCTAATGTTGCTTGCATTTGGTTTGATGGGCTGCGCCGCCGCACTGGCGGTACAGCATGAAGGAATTGCGCCGCTTGGCTCGGAGGGCATTGAAGTTGCTCGTCGAGCAGCTGTAGCCGATGCGCTGGAAAACGCCGCTCTGTTTAATGGTGCGAGCGTCAAAACCAGCACACAGACCAGTGGACAAAAATGGGGTGAATCCAGTCAAATTCGTGGCACCCCCGCTGGCGAATACCGCATTGTGCGCGAGTGGCAGAGCAATGGTTTTTTGCATGTAGTGGTGGATGTTGAGCCTGTGCCAGCGGTGGCGCAAAGCGGAGCAGGGCCTGCCAGCCTGACAGGGGCAAATTCGCGTCCGGCCACGCGTTGTGCTGGTGCTGACTATAAGCGCAAAGTGTTGGTATCGCATTTTTGGATACAGCGCCCGGCACAAATGGCCGATCTGGATCGTTTTCCGGAAGGGCTGCAGCTAGAGATGGTGCGCAAGTTTTATGATAGCGGGGCGTTTATTGCGCAGCGCGCGCCTTCGGAAGCCGTATTTGATTTGCAACCGCAATATATCGATCCAATTTTGCAACCGGAGCGCGTGCGCGAAATGGCGCGGCGGTATGCGGTGCAGTTTGTGGTTGGGGCGATTGTGCGTGATTTATCCACCAGTGGTGAACGCTATGCAACTACACACGGCAATGATATTCGCGCAGGGGAACGCAAGCTGGAGTTGAATGTGCCCCTAGTCAATTTCACCCAGTATGGCGTGAAAGCCACGCCGTCTGCTCGGCGCTTTGAGTATGAGTTATTTGTATTTGATGGGGTATCGGGGGCGCTGATTAATCGCCATCGTTTAGCGGGCAAAGCCGATGGCGTGGTGCTGCAAGATTCCGCCGCCAGTATGGGTACTGAAGGGTTTAAAGAAACAGATTTTGGTCGTTTGGTCGAAGCCAAGTTGCAAGAAGGGGCTGGCTTGGTGCAACAAGATATTGCGTGTATTCCTTTTTCTGCGCGGATTACCCGGGTGGAAAAAAATCGGGTGTATTTTGATGCGGGCGGCACATCACGTATTGGTGTGGGCGATACCCTGCAGGTGTATCGAATTACCCCGAATGCTTTGCCGGTGGCGGCTGCTAGTTTTGATTCCACAATGAGCTTGGGTCTGCCCGAAGAAATTGTGGGTAGTTTAAATGTCACGCAGGTGCAGCCATTGTTTGCCGTGGGCTTAATCTCGGGCGCTAATGTTCAGGCTGGCGATTATGTGCGATTTGTCGGTCAGGAGGGAAAAAAATGAAATCTTGGACTGCTATGTTGTTAATGTTGCCAGCCGCAATTTCGTTTGCCAACGAGCCGGCGCACTCCACCGAGGCTAAGCCAGCCGAAAAACCAGCAGGCAACTCGACGGCTCATACCCCCATTAAAAATGCTCCGCCCACTCAGGTGGATAATCTAAAACCGGCCAAAGAAGGTAAAGCTAAAGCCGAAAGCGCTGGTGGGCATGAGGCGGCCGCTGCACCTGCCGCGCCAACTGAGCCTCCCGTGGTACGTTATGTGCCGCCTAAATACTCTTCATCTTCAGTCCCGGTGGTGCGCACCGTAGTACCTTCGAAAGCCCCGCGCGCCGCAAATAGTGCGCATGGCAGTCGCAGTGCTTCGCATACCAAAAAATCACACAGTAGTAGTGAGAAAGTGGCCGATATGTCAGTCACCCCCGGGATAGTTCGTGTAATGCCAAGCACGAGTTTGCCGGCTGGCAAAGTGCTGCCGCAGGGCAAAATGAATGCTGATTCTGGCACTGCAGCCGGTATGGCAAGTAATAAGCCACGTTTAACCTGGGGGGAAACGACGATTGTGAAGCCGGTTGCAGCGCCAGCGCCCGAGATTTACATTGTGCGAGATCCCGAACTGCGTTGGCAGCAATACAGTTATCCATAACCCCTGCGTGGTGTTGCTCAAAAATAAAGCCCGCTTCAATTGCGGGCTTTATTTTTGCACTACAGCTTGGCAAACCATTTAACGAGCGCAGGCTAGATCGCGTAACACCGAGCCTTTAAATTGCAAGCTTAGTTTATTAAGTTTTTCCAGTTGTTGATCGCTAACATTTTTGGCATTAAAGCTGGCTTGTTTGAGCGTGTCGTCACGATCGCGCACCACCGCCGAGCGAACCCCTTTGGCTTGCAGCTCAGCCAGATGGCGCTCGCCTGCTTCACGGGTACTAAAGATGCCTAATGAGATTGCATTTTGCCAACGGCCGCCATTGTTTACGACGAAATAGTCGGTCACGCCCATCTCCGCCAGTTGAGCGGCCTTGGCTTTGGCCGCTTCCAAACTGTCGAGCGGTGGCATGTAGACCCACACTTTGCTCGATTCGCCACTACTGGTTTCAGTCGCACTGATACCCAGCGTGCGCAGTTTTTCCCGTGCGGCATCAATTTGCTCCCCAGTGATCCCCGTCCAGCGCACGCAATGACCTGCAACTTTGACCGTTGCGCTTGGCGTTGGGCTGGCTTTCGGTGCTGAGGTCATGGCTGGCGAGCTGCTGGGAGGCGCACTGCTAGCTACTGGCTCAGGGCTTGCCTCTGCAGCTGTGGTGGGTTCAGGGCTGGCTCCTAATTTACCAGTGACTACTTTGACTGCAGATGCATTTTTTTCTCGGCTCTGAAGCTCGACTTTCATTGGCGCGGCATCCAGTTTAAACCAGCCAAACACCAGTAAATTGGCGATCAGCAGTAAAGCAAAAATCAGTTTCATTGCGTAAAGGCTCCCTCTGCAGCGCAATGCAAAGCGTACAATCCATCAAGCACCAGATTATCTACTGTCTGCGCCGGCACGTTAAGTTGTGCTTGAATCTGGGCGGCATCACCACCAAATAAAATAATACGCTCTATAGGTATACCTTCAAATGCAGCTATTTGATTGGCTTGTGAAATGATACCTGTTATAGCCCTGAGGCAGCCTGTCTCTATTGCATCGTGCGTATTGCTGGGGAAGGCTTGGTATTGACCTTGGGCTAGTGGTAGTTTGGCAGTTGCCTGCTGTAACGAGGCTTTCATTAGCCCCAGCCCAGGGCTAATGGTGCCACCCAAAAAATGGCCATCACGGCTTAGGGTATCAACTACTAAGGCCGTGCCCGCGGAGACAATCAATAGGTTTTGCGTCGGAAAATGATGCTTCGCGCCCAAGACGGCAGCCCAACGATCGCAACCTTGTTGGCTTAATGGCCAATAGTGGTTGGTCACTCCTAAGGCATGGTGACTGACTTGTAATCGCTGTATCGGCATTTGCCAATGTGCTTGGCATAGGGCACAAATGGCGGCAAAGCGATCTTCGTCGCCAACGACGCAAGCTAGAATCGCCGCTGGCTTCGCGATTGCAGCGCAGGCTTGGTCAAAGCTGGCCAGATCGGCGGCGCTGTGAACCGCACCCATACCCAATCGCCATTTCAAGCGGGTGTTACCCAGATCGAGTAGTAAGGCTTGCTGCATCATGCGCGCCTTAAGCTAACATCGCCAGTGTGAATAAGAATTTCCCCGGAAGGGGTATTAAGCCGCAGCGCCCCATCTGCCGCGAGCCCTAGCAATACCCCATTTTGTGTACTGCCATCGGGTGAAATGACACTCACCGACTGCTGCTGCCATACATTCAAAGCTTCCCATTGCGGAAGTAGGGGGGCAAAACCGGATTGTGCAAATTGCATCAGCCCTGCTTCTAGATTGCTTAGTAATCGGCCTAGTAATTCATTGCGTTGGTAGCGCAAGCCAGCAGCTTGCAAACTAGCAGCACTTTGGTCTAATTCACTCTGCCAATGGCTGGGAAATGCAATATTGAGCCCGATCCCGATCACGACTTGTGCGGGGCCGAGTGCATCGCCTTGCATTTCGATCAGGATGCCGCCGACTTTAGCAAAGTCAGTGCCTTGCTGTATCAGCAGATCATTAGGCCATTTCAAGCCGATTGTGCTAACGCCAGCCGCTTGTAAAGTTTGTGCGACTAAGGTGCCCACGGCCAGCGATAAGCCTGCCAGTTGGGCTGGGCCACCATTAAATTGCCAAGCGACCGAGAACATTAGGCCGCCACCTAGTGCAGCAAGCCAGCGCCGACCTAGGCGGCCACGGCCTCCGGTTTGCCATTCGCTGGCCAGCACCTGCCCATGGTGTGGGGTTTTGAGTAATTGTCGGTTAGTTGATTCAAGGGTATCGACTATAGAGATAGACAACACGCTGTCGCTAGGTAAATACTGGGTAATAGTATGTGCATCTAGCCAGTCGATTGGTTCACTCAGTCGGTAGCCAACACCACTGCGACGCTCAAGCAGCAAGCCAAATTGCTCTGCTTGCGCCAGTGCATTGGAAACGCTGGCGCGCGAAATCCCCAAACGTTCGGCAATCGCGGTACCCGAGGTGAAGTGTTGCGCATCAAGTTCGCGCAAAAGGCGGATTGGATCAGTCATGCCGACATTTTACGAGAAATGTCGCAGCAACGGGGAAGTGGCCGCGCCAATCGGCGCGCGCCGTCACTTTTTATACCGCTTCGCTTTGATCCGTGAGCTGCGCTGGTGCCGCCCCCATGCTTTCTACAATGTGATTTTGATTGGTGTAAATGCATAGATCACCCGCGATTTCGAGGGCTTTTTTCACGCAGACTTCGGGGGGAAGGTCGGTGTTTTCCAGTAAAGCGCGGGCAGCCGCTTGCGCGTAGGCGCCACCAGATCCTATCGCAGCAATCCCACCTTCCGGCTCTAGTACATCGCCATTGCCCGTAATGACGAGCGTGGCAGTGGGGTCGGCGACAATCAGCATGGCTTCCAGTTTGCGTAGCATGCGATCAGTGCGCCAATCTTTCGCCATTTCTACCGCCGCGCGGGTCAGGTGGCCCTGATGCTTTTCTAGCTTAGCCTCAAAGCGTTCGAATAGCGTAAAAGCATCCGCTGTCCCGCCTGCAAAACCGACGATCACCTGATCGCGATACAATTTGCGCACTTTGCGGGCGGTGCCTTTGATTACAATATTGCCTAGCGTCACTTGGCCATCGCCGCCGACGGCAACATGATTGCCGCGCCGAACTGAGACGATGGTGGTGCCATCAAATTGCTGCATAGATATTCCCCGCTCGTAAAAATAATCAGTGATGTCCTATAAGTGGCGACACTGGTGCGGAAATACAAGTTCAGATTGTGCGGAGAGGATGGCTTGAAGGGGCAAAAGGGCGTTAAGTAGATTATTTACGCAATTCAACACTGATCATTTCGCTGATGCTCATAACCCGTAGCAAGGTGCTGACCAATGGATTGACATTGATAAAGCGTACTTGGCGACCCTCTTGTAACCACTGCATCGCCAGATTGAGCATTTGGCCTGCAGAATCAAAGTCGATACGTTGAATGTGGCGTAAGTCGATCACTGGCGCCAAGCTTTTCTCGACCAATTTAGCGAGCTGCGCCAATTGCTCAGGATGCGCGGTTGTGATTGCACCACTGAGGGTGTTTTTATCCTGCTCGGCCGCTTTGAGCTCGGCTTGTGCCTGCGCTTCTGCGCGAGCAATTTGCTCGACCGATTTTGGCGCTTGACGCGCATCCCACGATGGTGGAGATACTTCAAACGTAATTGCGTAATCAACCGCTAGGTTTTCAAACTCGTCTTGCAGGCCGAGTACCTGATGCAATTCAATCAATAGCAACCAGAACGGTGCTTCAGCTGGGTGGCGGCGACCCACTTCGATATGGCGCCGCAAAATTTCTAGCACAATATGGCTGCCGATCAATTGAATACTATTGGGCTTTTTATGACTTTGCTGTAGCGCGGCCAAGAGTTCTGCTGCCGAGATGGTATCAATCTCGGTGACTTTGCTCAGATCCATGCGCAGCTGGTCGTTGTTTTGGTGTAATTGATAAAAAGCCTGGATTTGCTTATCGATGCTATCGTGGCTAAGCTTGCCGCTTAAGGCAAAGTAAGCACTAGCCGCTGGTTTGTGTTTTTCTACTGCTTGTTGTGCTTGCCAGGTCGGTGGGGTTTTTTCAAATTCAACCACATATTCTAGGCCGAGAGCTTCAAATGCTTCGCGCTGATTGTATTGCTGCAAAAGCTCAAACAACATCAACCACGACTCTTGCCGACGCTTGCCCGCAAAATTGGGTTTGTCTTGTTGCAAGACTTTCACCGCAGCAGCCAGCTGACCATTGGCGTGCAGCATGGCAGCCTGCTCTTCGGCGGCACTGAGTGAGTCACTGCTGCTCGATACTTCAATCGAAAGCTGCGATAAATCGTAATGGCCTTCCGTTGCGGCAGGCTTGGGGGCTTCTGGTGGCGCTACAGGAGGACTAATGGTTTCTGGATTGCGGGGGCGTGTGTTTACGCCGACGCCAGTTTGAGTCATCGGCGCGGTTTGAGTTAAAACCTCTTGTCCGTCGGGACCTTTTTTGCGGAAAAACGAGAACACTACGGCAATCCTAGGTCGTGATTGAAGCAAACACGCGTTCATATATAAGTATACGATTATTTTACTGTGTTCAGTGCCCCAAGTCCTGTTAGTTTTTCCCCTTATGTTCTTCGGGGCTGAGATATATGTCTTATAGTGAATTCAATTACAATAGCAGCTCCGCTTGAACTTAAAAGCTCCTTTCGTGTAGCTTTTTGATTAATTGGCATTGAATATGAAAAAGTACCTCTCGAGCATTGTTGCTACGCTGGGCGTGGTTCTCGGCTTAGGTTTAATTGCCATGCTGGCTTTGCCACCGTTGCTCCGCCCCATCATTGAGCGCAAAGCTAGTGCCGCACTCAAGCGGGAGGTGCACTTGGCGGGGGTCTCGATTAACCCGTTTTTGTTCAAAGTCAGTTTGGATCAGCTGCAGATAAAAGACCGTTATGGAGAATTCTTTTCGGTAAAAACTGTGGTCGTCGATGCGGAATTAGTGTCGATTTTTCGCGGTGGTCCTGTGCTGCGTGAGCTGACTTTAACCGAACCCAAATTGAAGATTGTTCGTCTAGGCGAAGCGCAGTTCAATTTTTCCGATCTGTTGCAGCAAGAGCATCCTAGCGAACCGGCGGCTGAGCCGCTGCGCTTTGCCTTGAATAATATCCGGATTGTGCAAGGTAATTTTCAGCTTGATGATCGGTTTAAGGGCTCGCAACAGCAAATCGATCAGTTGGATTTAGCGCTGCCATTTGTATCAAATATGCCGCAGCGAATTGATGAATACATTGCGCCCGCGT
Source organism: Chitinibacter fontanus (assembly GCF_013423785.1). NCBI lineage: Bacteria > Pseudomonadati > Pseudomonadota > Betaproteobacteria > Neisseriales > Chitinibacteraceae > Chitinibacter > Chitinibacter fontanus. The sequence continues at coordinate 738,820 of NZ_CP058952.1, read as the reverse complement.
TAGCAGGGCGACTCAATGGCAGGCCGTTTGCAATTAAAGGGCAAACCAAACCATTTAAAGATTCGCTCGATACCTCCCTATCGTTTAATGCCCAAAACATTGATATTACTGATTATCTAAGCTATACCCCCTTGCCTGCAGGGTTGCGAATCGCCAAAGGTCAGCTCAATACCCAGTTGGATATCGTGTTTCGTGAAGAAAAAAATCGGGCTACGGTGCTGCTCAATGGCAAGGCACAAATTCAAAATCTACAACTACAGATCCATCAGCAAGATGCACTGCAACTGGGTAAGCTTGATATTGAGTTGAGTGATTTCAAGCCTTTACTCGGCGAGTTGCATTTTAAAAAAGTCGGCATTGATGGCATGAATTTGATTGCCAGCCGTGATGAGCAGGGGCAGATCAATTGGCTCACCATGCAAGCCCCTACGATTAGTAAAACTCAGCGCCAAATTGCCAGTGTCGTGAGCCGCGAGCGTGCAAAATCAGACCGCGCCACTACTTTTCAGCTTGATCAGATTGCAATTAAGAACAGTCAAATTGTTTGGCGTGATCAACTGGTCAAGCCTGTCTTTGAGCAAACGCTGACGGATTTAGCGATTACCGGCCAAAATTGGTCTACCGTCAGTGCTAAACCATTTCCGGTGCAATTTAAGGCTAAAACAAGTCAAGGTGCCCAGCTGGAATTAGATGTAAAGGCGACCACGCTACCTGTAAAACTGATCGGATCGACGGCACTGAGCGCTTTGCAGTTGCAAGATTTTGCCAGCTATTATCGTGCATTTTTACAGGCCGATTTGCGAGGGAAGTTGGGGGCTAAAGTTGACTTTGAGTTTCAGGCCGAGCCTTTGCAATATCAACTCAAGGCTGGAGAAGTCCAACTGGAGCAATTAGCGCTGAAACTGCCAAAGCAAGCCAAGCCAGCCATAGAAATTAACCAGTTTGCGTTGCAGGGGCTCGCACTCGATAGCCAAAGCCAAGTGATTGATATTGCTCGCTTGGGTAGTAACAAAGCTCATGTTGATTTGGCATTGCTGCCCGGTCAGCAACTTGATCTGTTAACTATTTTCCCCGCGAGTAAAAACAATCAAGCAGCCACGGGCGCGTCGGTCCAGAACAAACCGTGGCGGGTAAAACTGGCTGAGTTACAGTTGGATGATTACGCACTGAGGGTTGAAGACCGCAATTTAACCAAGCCGGCACCAGTGCAGTTAAAACAGATCGGATTGAATGTCAAAAATCTCGACACCCAGCCGGGCACATCTGCGCAATTGAAATTAACTGCCAAAGCAGGTCGAGCAACCTCGATTGAGGTGCTAGGGCCATTTGTTCCACAGCCTTTTTCTGCGCAGCTACAGCTAGATGCACGCAGCCTAGATGCCGCATATATGCAGCCGTATTTTAGTCGCTATATCAATGTGTCACTGGCGAGTGGTTATGTCGATGCCAAGGGAAAGTTACGTTTAAATACAGCCCCTCAATTTTCTGGGTCCTACGAAGGTAACTTAGCGGTACGCCAGTTGTATGCCTTGGATAAAACCAGTGGTGATGATTTTTTGAAATGGAAATCGTTGGCGATTAATGGCATCAAAGCCGACTTTTCGCCCGTCAAGGTGGACGTTGCCGAGATCAAACTGGATGATTTCTTTTCGCGGCTGATTTTGTCACCCAATGGGCGGATGAACCTGCAGGATATTATGGTGGCTGATGCTGGCGAGGCTTCGGTGACACGAGAATCTACAGTGCCCAGCAAAGTTGATAAGGCTGCGCAGGCATCGGTGGCCATTAATACAGCAAGTGCCCCTGTTCCAATTCGGGTTGGCAAGATCCAGCTTAGCAAAGGCAATATTCGCTATAGTGATTTGCTGATTAAGCCCAACTACACGGCAAATTTAACTGAAATGGGCGGCTTGATTAGTGGTATTTCGAGCCAGAATGACACCCGAGCGAAGTTAGATTTAAAAGGGAGTGTCGATAAAATTGCACCGGTTCAGATACAAGGCTCCTTAAATCCGCTCGCTAAAAATATTTTTATTGATTTGAAGGGCGGTGTGAAGGGGTATGAGCTCACGGCCGCCTCAACTTACGCTGCCAAATATGCGGGCTACGGGATCAGTAAAGGTAAGTTGTCGATGGACGTGGCGTACTTCATTGAAAACGGCAAACTCAAGGCTAGTAATAAGCTGTTTTTGGACCAGCTCACTTTGGCTGATGAGCCAAGCAACAGTCCCGATGCAACCAAATTACCGGTCAAGTTTGCTTTATCTTTGCTAACCGATCGGCATGGGCAAATTAAGTTAAGTTTGCCGATTGAAGGCTCCTTAAATGATCCGCAATTCAAAATTGGTGCAGTTATTTGGCAAGTGATCGGTAATGTCATGGAGAAAGTAGTAACAGCGCCGTTTGATGTCCTAGCAAATGCCCTTTCCGATGGGCCTAGCTTGTCATATGTAACGTTTGAACCAGGGTCGGTGCGTCTGAATGAGGCTGCTAACACAGCTCTGCAGCGACTCACTGAAGTGCTCAATGATCGTCCGACGCTGCAATTGGAAATTGCGGGCTGGGCTGATGCAGAGGTGGATGGTGATGGAATTCGGGAGCGCGTACTTCGGCAAAAAATGCGCGCAATTAAAGCGGCGCAATTCGGTTCGGCGACCGAATCTATTGAATCGGAAAGTGAGGTGGCCATCAGCGACGCGGAAACGCCTGCTCTGATTGCGGCGGTATATGCGCAAAGCAAATTTGAAAAGCCAAGCAATATGCTGGGTTTGAATAAAAAATTGCCGACTGATGAAATGAGGGCGCTGATCTTGAAAAATATTGTGGTCGGCGAGCAAGAGCTACTGGCCTTGGCGACCCAACGAGCTAAACGCGTCGAAAATGCATTGAAAGAAGCTGGTTTACCAGCGGAGCGCATTTTTACCACTAAACCACTGCTTAACCCAGGCAAGGCTTTGACCGACAAGGATCATGGGCCAGAGTCTCGGGTGCAGTTTAAATTGCAGTGATTTCGGGGTATTGGCTTGCAGGCATTATGTGAATTGTCATGCAGGTGGATACATCAGGTACTGGCTGCTTTTCTCTTGGGTCGGAAGTAGCTTTCGTTGGCATAAAAAGCATGGTCTTGTTGCGTGTACCAGCCCGGTACACCGAGGTAGGGTAGGGCTGGTAGCTGTTTAGGCTTTTGCAGGTGATCGGCATCGATTAGGGCGCTCAGTTGCGCATCAAGATGTTGGCATTGTGCGGCAATATCAAGCACAAAAAAATCAGCGGGTACAGCAATTGGCCAGCATTTGCCGGTTAAGCCAATAAATGGCGTCAGTAGGTTCTCAAAATTGGCGTGTCCAAATGTGATGGCGCTAATTTGTGCTCCCCATGCAGCGCGTTGATCCATAAATAGCGCCGTCCATTCATGTTGTTCCAGCAGCTCGATGAGCGCCGGGTTGCTATATGGCACGATCAAACCGCATTCATCAAACAGAGTTGCCGCATCCCGTGCTGCACCGCGGACTTTATCTTCAGGGTTGGCATCAATAATGCGCTGATGCATTGCGTTGAGTGCCGACTTACTGCGTGGAAATGCGTGCCAGATCATGGCATTAAAGGTGTCATGCCAATTTAGCCGGGTCGCTACATGCCCGTGCCGATACACTGCTAGCTCGTAATATTCGGTAATTTGTTCGCTGGGGACAAAGCGAATTGGAGCCCCGCTGGCGCTGTGGGCAATCACTGGTGTTTGCGCCCAATCCGCATAAGTGGGGGGAGCCGAAAACATTGCCAAATGGGCTTTGATGGGGGTGAATGCAGGATGCTGATTAAAGAGTTCGCTGGGCCAGTGGGTCATCAAATGGATCGCAATACAGGGGTGAAATAGCTGGGTGTTAAAAAGGGCAAATAGCGCACAGATATTGTACGGTATTTGCCCCGCTTTGCTGTAACGACCCAGCCAGGTTTGGCTGGATCATTAATGCTCGCTAGCGATTAGGCCAATGCAGCCAGTGCATCGGCATAGTTTGGTTCATCTTTGATTTCGGCAACCAGTTCGCTATGGATGACTTGATCGTTGGCATCCAGCACAACCACTGCGCGAGCAGCTACACCTGCCAATGGACCATTGGCGATTTCCACACCGTAGGCTGCCAAGAACTCACGGCCGCGCATAGTCGACAGATTGATCACATTTTCTAAACCTTCCGCGCCACAAAAACGGCTTTGAGCAAACGGTAGGTCAGCAGAAATACACAATACCACGGTGTTTTCCAGCTTAGATGCCGCTTCATTGAAGCGGCGTACAGATGCTGCGCACGTTGGTGTATCTACACTTGGGAAAATGTTCAAAATTTTGCGTTTGCCGGCCAGGCTGGCCAAGCTAAGGTCTGATAAATCTTTTGCAACTAGACTAAAGGCCGGTGCTGCACTTCCTTTGCTTGGGAAGTTGCCATTTACATTGATTGGGTTGCCACCAAGAGTAACTGTAGCCATTCGAAATTCTCCAGAATATTAAGATCAGTGGTGTTAGAAAAATTGCATGTTGTTGATTTATTGTTGCACTCATTACATTGGGGCTACCCAGATAAAAAAAAGCCGACGGATCGGCTTTTTTTATCACACAACAGCTTAGCTAATTTGCATCGGCTTGGGCTTCTGCGGGGGGAGGGTTCAGAATTTCCATGGCTGCATCATAATTGGGTTCATTCATCAATTCAGGCACTAATTCCGCATACAACACCGTATCGTTAGTATCGAGTACAAATAGTGCGGTGGTCATCAGGCCTGATAACGGCACATCAGTGATCATCACGCCGTAGTCTTTATGAAAATCGCGCCCGCGTAATGTGGACATGAGTTGAATTTTGCGAAAGCCCTCGGCTTCATTAATTCGAGAAAGCGCATAGGGGGTATCTACTGACACGGTCATAATTGCGGTATTGGTCAGCTCATACCCCAGTTTTTCTAGTTGCCGAGCAATCGTTAGGCCGATGGCCGCATCTAAGCTTGGAACAACCGCAATCAATTTGCGCTGACCCCAAAACTTTGAAAGCGCCACGTCTTGTAGTCCAAGATCGACGAGCATAAAGCTGTGCGCGGTATCACCAACGTGTGGAAAGCGGCCACCAATACTGATCGGTGTGCCATTGAGCATGACTGTAGACATGGTTTTTCCCCTGAAAATATTCTTTCAGTATGGTCTTTCGCTGGGGAAATACAAGGACGTGCTTACTTTGAAATTGCAGGGGTGAAAATCGAGGTCGTGCTTAATCGTAGAACCAATACAAGGAATAACCGGTTGAGTTGAGAGTCCCCAGATCCAGCTGTAAAAAAGCATGCAGCTCATCATTTGCGATTAAAGAGTTTTGCACCGTATCACTTTGCGCCAAGTATTCTGCAGGACGGAATATTTTTTTCGCAACAACCCGTTCGCTTTCATCGGTTAGCGTTAGTTCTAGCTTTGGCAATGCTTGTTCGAACGGAGCGAGGTTGCGCAGCGTTGCTTTTACCTGAATCAAGGTCGGGTGATCTGGAATGTACGTAAGTTCAGACCACTCTGAGCGCAATAAATCTGCCTGGCGTGGTAAAGGCATTTCACAGGCCAAATGACTGCATAAGACCAGCCATTTTGGTCGCAAGGCAGGAAATTCCTGACTTAACTCTAAGCGGTAGTTGTAGGCCAACTGGGCTAATAAGCTCATGGTCAGCAGTAGGCTGCCTAATGACCAGAGCCACGACCATCGACTGCGTTTGGGTGGGAGGAACAAGTCATCGGTATCATCGAGGATGGGGCGATACTCTGCTTCGGAGTCAATCGCCGCTGAGTTTGCATTTTGGGCCGCAGTATTGTCTGTGATACTGAGTGCTGCATTGCTTGCATCAATGGTGTGGCGGTTGGGTTTACGGCTTTTGCGGGTTTTCTGGCGTCGCGTTTGTTTAATTAAACGTGCCAAAGCTCGCTGTAAATCACGCTCATCTTTGGCGGGCGCGGGCGACTGGTCGGGTTTATCTGCCGGTTCATTGACCGGGAACGCAGGCTCGATTGCAATACTTGTGACTGCTTCTTTGCTGATGTGAGTTTCGGTGCGAGTGCTAGTGTCCAGCACTCGTGCGGTAGAGTTTTCCGCAGTTCGTGGAGTCTTATCCGAGGGTATTGCCTTGATAGCCTTTTCAGTAGCTTCTGCTGGATTGATACCCCCTGTGTTGCTTGGGGCAGTTGCTGCTGGTTCGAGCCGTTGCAAGAAATCACGCGCATTAAAAATAAACGAGCACCGCCCACAGCGTACCTTACCTTGGTGTGCTGCGAGCTGTTCATCCGTAACGCGAAATGAGGTGCTGCAATTTGGGCAGCGCGTGATTTGATTCATGGCGGCGATTTTAACCGATATTCACAGATTATTTGCGAACGCCGGCTAAACACACCCAGCCTTCGTGTTCTTTTGGTGCAACAAAATCAAACCATTCTCCGTAAATGGTAATAATTTCATGTGCTTGCTCAGACAAAATGCCCGATAACACAATTTGCCCACCAGCGCGGCAGCGGCCAGCCAGTAGTGGTGCAAGTGCTTTGAGCGGGTTGGTCAGAATATTGGCCACAACCACATCATAAGTTTGTGCAGGTGCCGCGTCAGGCAAGAAGAATCGGCCGCTTACACCGTTCTGTTCGGCATTTTGTTCCGAAGCGATCATCGCTTGCGCATCAATATCAATGCCGTCGGTTGGACCTGCACCGAGTTTCATCGCTGCGATCGCCAAGATACCGCTGCCGCAGCCATAATCTAATACGGTTTCACCGCCTTTGATATTGGCATCTAGCCATTGCAAACACAGGCGCGTCGTAGGGTGGCTGCCGGTGCCAAACGCCAAGCCCGGGTCGAGCTGAATGTTCACGGCGGCTGGATCTGGGCATTCGTGCCAAGTTGGCGTAATCCACAGGCGTGGGGAGATTGGGATCGGGTCGAACTGCGATTGGGTTAAACGCACCCAGTCTTGTTCTTCAACAATCACAATTTCAAATTTAGGTTCAGCTTGTTCTAACTGATTGGCCGCGGCAGCGACAATTAGCGCAACTTCTGCGTCGGCTTCGAAGAGCGCCAAAACAATACTAGTATCCCACAGTTGATCGACTGGTTCGCCTGGTTCGCCAAAAATGGGCTTTTCATGACTAGTGCCTGCGGCAGCATCTTCGATTGAAACCGATAAAGCGCCTAAATCAAACAGGGCATCTGAATAAGCTTCGGCATGGGCCGAGTCAGTGGTAAGGCGGAGTTCTTGCCAAGGCATGCTGCTTCCTACATATAAGCAATTGAATGGGGCGAATTGTCGCACCTAATATTACTGCTGAATAGTTAATCAGTGATTTTGCCGCGATTATCTCAGCCCACTCCAGTGGGCTGAGTGCTTTTCGAGGTGTGTTTTGCGCAGTTTGAGCGTTCGATTCAGGTTGTTTCTTCTTATTGCCTGCGGTTTTGGCCGGTTTTTCTGAGTTTTTGCGAGTTTTGTTGGTGGCTACGCTGGTGCTGTCGGTTTGAGTTTGGCGTTCTTTGCCAAAATATTTCGATTTTCGTTTCCTTTCCGATCAACCACTTAGCGCCTTTGTTCGCTTTTCTTCGTCGATAGGTGTTGACGTGTTTCAGGCTGGTGGGTATAGTTCGGCCTCTCTGCTGATGACGCAACGAAACGAAGCGATGCCAGCAACGATCTTTAACAATATACAGCCGATGAGTGTGAGTGCTTGATTCGTAAGTCGAAACAAGTGCTTGCACTCAGATGATAGGAAATAAACAAGACGAACTTTTTAAGTTTTTCTCGTTTCTTTCTTTGAGTATTGAAGTACAAGCCAAGTAGTAAAAATAGCATAGCGATTAAACGAAAGAGTTTGATCCTGGCTCAGATTGAACGCTGGCGGCATGCTTTACACATGCAAGTCGAACGGCAGCACGGACTTCGGTCTGGTGGCGAGTGGCGAACGGGTGAGTAATACATCGGAACGTACCCAGTAATGGGGGATAACTATCCGAAAGGATAGCTAATACCGCATACGCCCTACGGGGGAAAGAGGGGGATCGCAAGACCTCTTGTTATTGGAGCGGCCGATGGCTGATTAGCTAGTTGGTGAGGTAAAGGCTCACCAAGGCGACGATCAGTAGCGGGTCTTAGAGGACGATCCGCCACACTGGAACTGAGACACGGTCCAGACTCCTACGGGAGGCAGCAGTGGGGAATCTTGGACAATGGGCGCAAGCCTGATCCAGCAATGCCGCGTGCGTGAAGAAGGCCTTCGGGTTGTAAAGCGCTTTTGTCAGGGAGCAAAAGGTGGTGGCTAATATCCATCGCTCTTGAGAGTACCTGAAGAATAAGGACCGGCTAACTACGTGCCAGCAGCCGCGGTAATACGTAGGGTCCAAGCGTTAATCGGAATTACTGGGCGTAAAGCGTGCGCAGGTGGTTTGTTAAGCACGATGTGAAATCCCCGAGCTCAACTTGGGAATTGCATTGTGAACTGGCTAACTAGAGTACGGCAGAGGGGGTGGAATTCCACGTGTAGCAGTGAAATGCGTAGAGATGTGGAGGAACACCGATGGCGAAGGCAACCCCCTGGGCTGATACTGACACTCATGCACGAAAGCGTGGGGAGCAAACAGGATTAGATACCCTGGTAGTCCACGCCCTAAACGATGTCAACTAGTTGTTGGGCTTTTCGGAGCTTAGTAACGCAGCTAACGCGTGAAGTTGACCGCCTGGGGAGTACGGTCGCAAGACTAAAACTCAAAGGAATTGACGGGGGCCCGCACAAGCGGTGGATGATGTGGATTAATTCGATGCAACGCGAAAAACCTTACCTGGTCTTGACATGTACGGAATCCTTTAGAGATAGAGGAGTGCCTTCGGGAACCGTAACACAGGTGCTGCATGGCTGTCGTCAGCTCGTGTCGTGAGATGTTGGGTTAAGTCCCGCAACGAGCGCAACCCTTGCCACTAGTTGCTACCATTCAGTTGAGCACTTTAGTGGGACTGCCGGTGACAAACCGGAGGAAGGTGGGGATGACGTCAAGTCCTCATGGCCCTTATGACCAGGGCTTCACACGTCATACAATGGTCGGTACAGAGGGTCGCTAACCCGCGAGGGGGTGCCAATCTCACAAAACCGATCGTAGTCCGGATTGCACTCTGCAACTCGAGTGCATGAAGTCGGAATCGCTAGTAATCGCGGATCAGCATGTCGCGGTGAATACGTTCCCGGGCCTTGTACACACCGCCCGTCACACCATGGGAGTGGGTTTCACCAGAAGTAGGTAGGCTAACCGCAAGGAGGCCGCTTACCACGGTGGGATTCATGACTGGGGTGAAGTCGTAACAAGGTAGCCGTAGGGGAACCTGCGGCTGGATCACCTCCTTTCAAGAGAAAGACCTGCGGGTCAAGTACTCACACTCATCGGCTGTAGATTTTGAAGATACAGAGACAGTGCTCAAGGGAACTTGAACACTACTCGGTTGGAAAGCTGGGTCAGTAGCTCAGTCGGTTAGAGCACCGTCTTGATAAGGCGGGGGTCGCTGGTTCGATTCCAGCTTGACCCACCACTTACCTGTAAGTGGAAACAGCTTAGTAATGCCAGATTGGGGGATTAGCTCAGTTGGGAGAGCACCTGCTTTGCAAGCAGGGGGTCGTCGGTTCGATCCCGTCATCCTCCACCAATCACAAGAGTTCAGAATTCAGTCAATTGACGAATCGTTTGATTCGGGTAATTGATTTTGTTCTGGTTTCTTAAATCGGAATGTCGCAAGACATCTGTATCGTTCTTTAACAAAATAGAAGAAGTAATATCTCCTAATTAAACAATGTGAGCATCAGGTAAAACTGATGTGAACAGTAAAAAAATTGGGTTGATTGTATCTGCTAGTCGAAAGACTAGCCGTTGAATAGCCTGAGAAACTATTCAACAAGTCGTAAATACCGATACTCTAAACCGAGATCACGGTAAAACGTGTTTGAGGTTATAGGATCAAGCGAATAAGTGCATCTGGTGGATGCCTTGGCGATGATAGGCGACGAAGGACGTGATAGCCTGCGATAAGCGTGGGGGAGCTGGCAAAGTGCTTTGATCCCACGATTTCCGAATGGGGAAACCCGGCCCTTTTGGGTCATCCTTGACTGAATACATAGGTCATGTGAAGCGAACGCGGTGAACTGAAACATCTAAGTAACCGCAGGAAAAGAAATCAACCGAGATTCCCAAAGTAGTGGCGAGCGAAATGGGAAGAGCCTGTACGTGATAGCAGTCGTGTTAATAGAACGGAATGGAAAGTCCGGCCATAGTGGGTGATAGCCCCGTATATGAAAGCACAATTGTGGTACTAAGCGTACGAGAAGTAGGGCGGGACACGAGAAATCCTGTTTGAAGATGGGGGGACCATCCTCCAAGGCTAAATACTCATCATCGACCGATAGTGAACCAGTACCGTGAGGGAAAGGCGAAAAGAACCCCGGGAGGGGAGTGAAATAGAACCTGAAACCGGATGCATACAAACAGTGGGAGCGGACTTGTTCCGTGACTGCGTACCTTTTGTATAATGGGTCAGCGACTTACGTTCAGTAGCAAGCTTAACCAAATAGGGGAGGCGTAGGGAAACCGAGTCCGAATAGGGCGCACAGTTGCTGGGCGTAGACCCGAAACCAAGTGATCTATCCATGGCCAGGATGAAGGTGCGGTAACACGCACTGGAGGTCCGAACCCACTAACGTTGCAAAGTTAGGGGATGAGCTGTGGATAGGGGTGAAAGGCTAAACAAACTTGGAAATAGCTGGTTCTCCTCGAAAACTATTTAGGTAGTGCCTCATGTATCACTGACGGGGGTAAAGCACTGTTATGGCTAGGGGGTCATCGCGACTTACCAAACCATGGCAAACTCTGAATACCGTCAAGTGCGAGCATGGGAGACAGTCCTGGGGTGCTAACGTCCTGGGACAAGAGGGAAACAACCCAGACCGCCGTCTAAGGTCCCAAATGATCAATTAAGTGGAAAACGAGGTGGGAAGGCATAGACAGCCAGGATGTTGGCTTAGAAGCAGCCATCATTTAAAGAAAGCGTAATAGCTCACTGGTCGAGTCGTCCTGCGCGGAAGATGTAACGGGGCTCAAATTGATAACCGAAGACGCGGATATGTACGATGTACATATGGTAGAGGAGCGTTCTGTAAGCCTGTGAAGGTGTCTTGAGAAGGATGCTGGAGGTATCAGAAGTGCGAATGCTGACATGAGTAGCGATAAAGGGGGTGAAAAGCCCCCTCACCGAAAACCCAAGGTTTCCTGCGCAACGTTCATCGGCGCAGGGTGAGTCGGCCCCTAAGGCGAGGCAGAAATGCGTAGTCGATGGGAAACAGGTTAATATTCCTGTACTTGGTATTAGTGCGATGTGGGGACGGAGAAGGTTACCTCAGCCAACGGTTGGAAGAGTTGGTTTAAGTGTGTAGGTGTGTAGCTTAGGCAAATCCGGGCTACTTTAACACTGAGGCATGATGACGAGTCTACTTGTAGACGAAGTGAGCGATACCCTGCTTCCAAGAAAAGCCACTAAGCTTCAGCTAATATCGAACCGTACCGCAAACCGACACAGGTGGGTAGGAAGAGTATTCTAAGGTGCTTGAGAGAACTCGGGAGAAGGAACTCGGCAAATTGACACCGTAACTTCGGGAGAAGGTGTGCCTCTAGTAGGTGAAGGTGTACAACCGGAGCCCAATGAGGCCGCAGAGAAATGAGGGCTGCGACTGTTTATCAAAAACACAGCACTGTGCTAACACGAAAGTGGATGTATACGGTGTGACGCCTGCCCGGTGCTGGAAGATTAAATGATGGGGTGCAAGCTCTTGATTGAAGTCCCAGTAAACGGCGGCCGTAACTATAACGGTCCTAAGGTAGCGAAATTCCTTGTCGGGTAAGTTCCGACCCGCACGAATGGCGTAACGATGGCCCTACTGTCTCCTCCCGAGACTCAGCGAAGTTGAAGTGTTTGTGAAGATGCAATCTCCCCGCTGCTAGACGGAAAGACCCCGTGAACCTTTACTGTAGCTTTGCATTGGACTTTGAAGTGGTTTGTGTAGGATAGGTGGGAGGCTTTGAAGCAGGAACGCCAGTTTCTGTGGAGCCGTCCTTGAAATACCACCCTGACCCCTTTGAGGTTCTAACCTAGGTCCATTATCTGGATCGGGGACCGTGCATGGTAGGCAGTTTGACTGGGGCGGTCTCCTCCCAAATTGTAACGGAGGAGCTCGAAGGTCGCCTAGGTACGGTCGGACATCGTACTGATAGTGTAATGGCAAAAGGCGGCTTAACTGCGAGACCGACAAGTCGAGCAGGTGCGAAAGCAGGACATAGTGATCCGGTGGTTCTGAATGGAAGGGCCATCGCTCAACGGATAAAAGGTACTCCGGGGATAACAGGCTGATTCCGCCCAAGAGTTCACATCGACGGCGGAGTTTGGCACCTCGATGTCGGCTCATCACATCCTGGGGCTGTAGCCGGTCCCAAGGGTATGGCTGTTCGCCATTTAAAGTGGTACGTGAGCTGGGTTCAAAACGTCGTGAGACAGTTTGGTCCCTATCTGCAGTGGGCGTTGGAAGTTTGAGGGGGGCTGCTCCTAGTACGAGAGGACCGGAGTGGACTGACCTCTGGTGTACCGGTTGTCACGCCAGTGGCATTGCCGGGTAGCTAAGTCGGGAATAGATAAGCGCTGAAAGCATCTAAGCGCGAAACTAGCCTCAAGATGAGACTTCCCTAGGTCTATAAGACCTCTAAAGGATCGTTCGAGACCAGGACGTTGATAGGTCGGGTGTGGAAGCGCAGTAATGCGTTAAGCTAACCGATACTAATTGCCCGTGAGGCTTGATCCTATAACCTGAGACGCGTTGATATGACGTGATACAGTTGACCCAAAGAAATTGTTTGGTGAAGAGAAACAAGATTACTTCTTCTATTGATTTCGAGTGGTTGTGCATCAAGTACAGCTAACTCACCCAGTTTTGTCTGGTGACCATAGCGAGGTGGTCCCACTCCTTCCCATCCCGAACAGGACAGTGAAACGCCTCAGCGCCGATGATAGTGCGGATTGCCCGTGTGAAAGTAGGACATTGCCAGACTACCCTAAGTAAGTAGAAAGCCCAGCTAGAAATAGCTGGGCTTTTTGCTGTGCGCGAGAAATGAGGAAAGGGATTCAGAATGAAGGTGGGGTGGGTATTGCCGTCTAGGTTATGTCCTGATTGTTATGCGACGATATACCTATTAAAACCCTTTAAATCCTAATCAAACTAGGCAAGCCCTATTTGCTACCCTCATCACAAAACTATCTTGCTTGAATATTGCCAAAATAGGCATTACAAGTACTATCTTTTTGGTTTTGTTTGGTATCCTATGCCTAGTAAAAACCACTAAGGAAGTACTCAATGGCCGAATATGCTACGCCAATTTTTGAGAAAAAAATCTGCCCTCCTGAGCAATTAATCCAGCAGTTGGCATCACTTGCACGCCCATTGGTTTTTACGAATGGCTGTTTCGATATTTTGCATCGCGGGCATGTGACCTATTTGGCGCAAGCGCGTGCTTTAGGCGCTGCAATGGTGGTGGCGCTAAATACTGATGAATCGGTCAAGCGGCTGGGCAAAGGAGATGATCGCCCAATTAACCCGTTGGCTAATCGGGCTGCGGTGATGGCGAGCTTGGAGTCAGTTGATTTGGTGACCTGGTTTGATGCGGATACACCGTTTGAATTAATTGAATTGATTCAACCCGAGATTTTGGTCAAAGGTGGCGATTGGAAACCTGAGCATATTGTGGGGAGCCGCGAAGTGCTGGCCCGGGGTGGGGCTGTGCATTCGATACCATTCCTGTTTGATACGTCGACGACGAAAACCCTGCAGTTAATTCGAGGTGAATGATTTAATGGCTTTAGAACGTCACAACTTGTTGGCGAAATTGGTCGCTGATGTGAGTCAGATGGGGATTATGCATCCACAGATGATTTTGCAGTCTGTATTGCTATTGTTGTGCTGGGGCGGAGCCTATTGGTTTTCGCGTCGCATCTTACGTCATCAATCCGTGCAAGACATGCGTTGGAAAACTGGTGGCGATGGTTTGAAACGGGTTTTATTTCCGCTCTTAGCTTTAGCATTGGTTAGCGCTGCTAATCTATCGCTGCATTTTATCGATGGACAAACCAACTCCTTGCTGCGAGTGGCTAATTTGCTCATGTTGGCAATGGTTAATATTCGCATATTGGTTTATATCATCCGGCGAGTATTTGAAGGAGCGCAGTGGGTTCAGCAATGGGAAAAGTATATTTCCCTGATGATTTGGGTGCTGTATGTGCTGCATGTGGTAGGCATTTTGCCGGAAGTATTGCAAACCTTGGATACGATCAGTTTTGATGCTGGAAAGGTGCATATTTCGGTACTAACGGTGCTGCAAGGCATTATTTCTGTTGGTGCCACCTTGCTTCTTGCTATGTGGTTGGGGCGCACGATAGAACATCGCTTAATGCTGGCTGATGTCATGGAAATGAATGTCCGTGTGGTACTAGTGAAAATTATGCGTTCAGCGCTCGTTGTGATTGCTGTGCTGTTGTCCTTGTCACTAGTGGGTATTGATCTAACCGTATTGTCGGTTTTTGGTGGTGCCTTAGGTGTCGGCTTAGGTTTTGGCCTGCAAAAAATTGCTTCCAATTACGTTTCTGGCTTCATCATCTTGCTTGATCGTTCGATAAAAATGGGCGATTTAATTTCTGTGGATAATCGTCAAGGTGTGATTAGTGGCCTGACCTCGCGTTATATCGTGCTCAAGGCGGCGGATGGTACCGAGTCACTGGTGCCAAATGACACCTTGATCACGCAGACCGTCGTTAACCAGTCGTACAATGATCGTTCGGTCTGGGTTGGTTTGCCTGTGTCGGTGGCCTACGATTCAGATTTGGAGCAAGTCATGCAGCTGATGATCTCGGTTACGAAAAATAACCCCCGTATTTTAGCTGAACCAGCGCCGGGGGCCTTTGTGACCGCCTTCGCAGATAGTGGCATTAACCTGACCTTGGGTTTTTGGTTGGCCGACCCTGAAAATGGTCAGATGGGATTAAAATCAGAATTGAATTTAAAAATTTGGCGGGCATTTAAAGAGTATGGCATTGAAATACCTTACCCTCGTCGTGATGTGATGCTGTTATCGCCAGCGCAAGATACTGGTACTCAAAAGTCTTAAAATGTATATGACAAGTGGGCATGTTCTAACCAGCGTTTCATGTCCACATTTGGAGAGTTCGTAATGGAATGGCTCAATGGCCTTATGGGGCTACCTTGGTGGGCAAATCTGCTGATTACCTTAGTGCTAACGCACATCACGATCGCATCGGTTACCATTTATTTGCACCGTCATCAAGCACACCGAGCATTAGATTTGCATCCGATTGCTAGTCATTTCTTCCGTTTCTGGTTGTGGCTAACTACCGCGCAAGTGACGAAAGAATGGGCCGCAATTCATCGCAAGCATCATGCTAAATGCGAGACAGTGGAAGATCCGCATAGCCCGCAGATCCTGGGGATTAAAAAAGTGTTCTTTGAAGGTTGGGAGCTTTATCGCGCAGAAGCTGCCAATGCTGAAACTTTGCAAAAATACGGTCATGGCACTCCTGATGATTGGCTTGAGCGTCATGTTTATAGTAAATATGCCAGCCTTGGTCCTACAATAATGGCATTCATTGATTTAGCGCTGTTTGGTGTCGATGGCATTTGGATGTGGGCGATACAAATGCTGTGGATTCCGGTTACTGCTGCTGGGGTAATTAATGGCATCGGCCATTACTGGGGTTATCGCAACTTCGAATGTGAAGACGCGTCGACCAATATTTTTCCTTGGGGGATCTTGATTGGAGGTGAGGAGTTGCACAATAACCATCACACATTCGGTACGTCTGCCAAGTTGTCTTATAAATGGTTTGAGTTTGATATTGGCTGGTTTTATATTCGCACTTTGGCCGTATTTAAATTGGCCACAGTGCGTAAAGTAGCACCTAAATTAAAACTAGCTGCGGCCCGCCCAGTGCTCGATGAAGCTGCTTTGCAGGCGGTGATCGCCAATCGCTATGCGATTGCAGCCAGCTATGCGCGCACATTGATGGATACTGTTGTTGCAGAATTGGATGCCTTAAAAGCATCCGCTAATTTGCCGACATTGAATGTTAATTTGTCCAAACAAATGAAAATCTGGCTCAAACAAGACGAAAAAGATACGCCAGTTACCGAGAAGCTGCATCTGCAAGCTTTGTTGGCGCAAAGCGCTGTTCTGGCGCAGGTTTATCAGATGCGACAAGAGCTAACTCGAATTTGGGAGCGCTCAACCTTAACTCGTGATGAGCTGCTTGTGCAGTTACAGGATTGGTGTCAACGCGCTGAAACTAGTGGCATCAAAGCGCTAGAAGATTTCTCGCTACGCCTACGCGCAGTAGCCTAAGTCACTCATCAGATAAGGCGAGCGTGAGCTCGCCTTTTTTACTTAAAAGGAAAACCGAAATGTCATCCATTCAACGCTATCATGTTGGCCCACGCTTATGCGAAACGGTGGTGCACAATAATACCGTGTATTTGGCTGGGCAAATTGCCGAAACCTTAAGCAAAGATGCACTCGGGCAAACTGAAGAAGTGCTTGCGTGTATTGATCGACTGTTGGCTGAGGTTGGCTCAGATAAATCGAAGATCTTGCAGGTTACTATTTTTCTAAGTGATATGAATGATTATGATGCGATGAATCGTGCCTGGTCTGAATGGGTTCCACAGGGACATACGCCCGCACGTGCTACAGTGCAGGCAAAGCTGGCAGATCCGAACTATTTAGTTGAAATGACGGTGATTGCTGCACTCTAAACCACAAAACCGCCTATTGCATCGGCCGTAGTCGGCCCCTAGAGGATGTATGCCTCGTATCTTCCTAGCGTATTTGGCCTCTTGGCCTAGTTTTGATATTTCAACGATCCCGGCCGAAAAGCTTACTCATATTTGCTATGCCTTTGCCAATATTGACGATGGCCGCGTGGTTTTGCCCCAGAGTATTGGGCAGGAGGCTGACGCCGCTGCGCTAGAACGAGCCGAGCAACAGTTCATCCAATTGCAGGCTCTAAAGCAGAAAAACCCCAAACTCAAATTGATGATTTCAATTGGGGGCTGGGGAGCGGATGGTTTTTCGGATGCGGCTCTGACTGAGCAGTCCCGTGCTGAGTTTGCCGAGTCGGCGGTGCAATTTATGCTGATGCGGCAACTAGATGGCATCGATCTGGATTGGGAATATCCAAGCAATGCAATGGCAGGGATTACAGCGCGTGAGCAAGATCGTCACAATTTTTCTTTATTGCTGCAGGCGGTACGTCAGCGCTTAGATTTGCAATCGGAGCTTGAGCCGCGAACTGTTGATGCGCGTTACCAGCTGAGTATTGCGGCAGGTGCTGGCCAATATTATCTCGATGGCATCGAGGTCAATCAGGTGGCCCAAGCTTGTGATTTTATTAATTTAATGACTTACGATTTTTATAATGGCTGGGCTAAGCAGGCTGGCCACCATGCCAATTTATATCGCTCTGCCAGTGATCCACTGGGCGATAGCGCTGACGATGGGGTGGCATTATTTCGATCACATGGGGTACCCGCCGAAAAACTAGTATTGGGGTGTCCAATGTATGGTCGTGCTCTAGCTGGGGTGGGGGCTCCAGGCTTGGGGGCGCTTGGATGTGCTGGTTCCAATACCGCGCCTAGTTTTCGCCAGATTGAAACTGAACTTCTGCCAAGCGGACGTTTTCAGAGGTATTGGGATGCTACAGCACAAGCTCCATGGCTTTTTGATGGCGATCGGTTTATTAGCTATGAAGATCAAGAATCTATTGCGCTCAAAGGACGCTATGTTCGCCAGCAGCAACTCGCTGGAGCAATGTTTTGGGAGCTAACCGAAGATCATCAGTTCAGCTTACTCTCTGCGCTGCATGAAGCCATTTACTCCTAGGGTATATCTCCCTAATTATTTAAAATTAAGATCTAGAACGGTATACGCCACGGGGTATTTGAATGGCCGATTTATTCTCATTTAGTATGGCTTTGCCATTTGGAGCCGTAGAGATTACCGCCAATGAGCATGAATTGCTGCGCCTTGATTTTCTGAGTCAACCACTTGCACAGCAAAAGCCAGCTCATCCACTATTGCGAGAGGCCGAGCAACAGCTCCTAGCTTACTGTAGCAATCCTAAGTTTGAGTTTACCCTGCCCTGGCGCTTAGAGGGGACTGTGCATCAGCAAAAAGTCTGGCAACAAATTGCCACGATACGCTCCGGCCACACCTTACGTTATTTGGATATTGCCCAGCAAATTCAATCTAGCCCACGTGCAGTAGGTGGCGCTTGTGGTCGCAATCCATTACCGATTATTGTGCCCTGCCATCGCGTGGTGGCGGCGCAAGGTTTGGGGGGATTCAATGCCAACCGCAACGGTTTGGATTGGATGCCAATTAAACGCTGGTTACTGCGCCATGAAGGAATAATTGCGGTGGCTGACTACTGATGAATCAAATTGCAAATGTGCCTTTAGCCGCAGCTGAAATTGCATTGATCGATCGTTTTCTGGATGGTATTTGGCTCGGCGAAGGTTTATCGCAAAATACGGTAGAAAGCTATCGTCGGGATTTATTAATTTGGGCGAACTGGCTACAACAGGAGCGAAAAATCAGCCTCTGGCAGGCCGATCGCGATGCAGTTCAGGCATTTTTGGCGCGTCAGGCGCGTGATTTGAAAGCCGCCAGCCTTGCTCGGCGCATGGCTAGTTTGCGCAAATTTTATCGTTACTGGATTTTACAAGACCAGCTGCAGCTTGATCCATGCGCGCAATTGAGCTCGCCAAAGCGTGTCCGGCCATTACCTAAAGCGTTATCCGAAGCGGCAATTGAAGCTTTGCTCGATGCCCCTGATCTGACTAATGCAGCGGGTCTGCGTGATCGGGCCATGCTGGAGCTCATGTATGCCACCGGCTTACGGGTTACTGAGCTGGTTACATTGCCTGTTGAGCATGTGCATTTGCGCGAACGCTATTTGCTCGTGAGTAATGGTAAAGGGGGTAAACAGCGTTTAGTCCCGATGGGGGAGGTGGCTGCCGACTGGATTGCCCGATATTTGCAGGAGGCGCGTTTGCAGCTAGTTAAACACCCAGCTGAACCCTGTTTGTTCGTAAATCAGCGCGGTGAGGCAATGACGCGGCAGGGATGTTGGTTCATTATCAAGCAGTATGCCGCGCAAGCTGATATCGCTGCTGAATTACTCAGTCCGCACGTCTTGCGGCATGCCTTTGCGACCCACTTGCTTAATCACGGTGCTGATTTGCGGGTGGTGCAAACTTTGTTGGGGCACGCAGATATTACTACCACGCAAATCTACACTCAAGTTGCCGCACAGCGTTTGAAATTACTGCATCAAACACACCACCCGCGTGGTTAATGATTTGGTGTTGTAGCAGAATGCGGTAAGATTCTTGTATGCAATTGCAATGGTTATTACAAGGAGATGGGAAATGGATGCAGCTCTGCTGACTAAGTATCAAGATATAGTGCTGGGATATGTAACCGAATTTGGCGTGAAAATTCTAGCAGCCATTGTGTTTTGGGTGGTTGGTCGTTGGTTGATCGGTGTTGTAGTTCGTTTTGTGCAAAGTGGTTTACATCGGCAGAATGTTGATCCAACAGTATTGCGGTATGTCGGTTCGGCGGTGACGGTGGTCTTGAATGTACTGCTGGTTGTCGGAATTTTGGGCTACTTCGGTATCCAGACAACCACTTTTGCCGCATTGCTGGCAGCAGCCGGTGTGGCAATTGGTATGGCTTGGTCGGGTTTGTTAGCCAATTTTGCCGGCGGTGCGTTCTTGATTGTGCTGCGACCCTTCAAAGTGGGCGATATGATTACTGCAGGTGGCGTCACCGGCGTGGTACATGAAGTAGGGTTATTCTCGACCACAATTTTAACCCCCGACAATATCATTACCTTTGTGGGTAATAACAAAATCTTTAGCGACAATATTCAAAACTACACTTCAACGCCATTTCGTCGGGTGGATTTGAAAGCTCAATTATCGGGTGCTGCCAATGTGCCAGAAGCGATTGCGCAGTTGAAAGCGAATATTGCCAAGATTCCAAATGTGGTGAGCGAGCCAGCGGTGGATGTTGAGATATTAGACTTCCAGTTAGTTGGTCCCGTATTGGCAGTGCGCCCGTATTGCCACAATGATAATTACTGGCAAGTGTATTTTGATACCAACCGGGTGATTATGGAAACACTGGCGGCATTCCCTGCGCCAACCCCTGCGCAATATGTAACGGTGTTGCAAAAATAAGTTTTCGAAATGAAAAAAGCCCACCAAATTGGTGGGCTTTTGTTTTCAGGTGGGGGTATTAAGCCGGAACTGTTTCCTTCTCAGGGATTTCAAGCAATACCTTGCCGTTATCATCAATGCCAATGATAACTTCACCACCACTCACTAGGCGACCAAACAGCAATTCATCTGCAAGTGCTTTGCGAATAGTGTCTTGAATCAAACGAGCCATCGGGCGCGCGCCCATTTGCGGGTCGAAACCATGTTTTGCCAGATAGTCTTTGAGCTCATCTGTGAAATGCGCTTCGACTTTTTTCTCATGTAGCTGCGCTTCTAGCTGCATCAAGAATTTCTCGACCACTTGCAAGATGATTTCATGCGTTAATGGGGCGAACGGAATAATCGCATCAATCCGGTTGCGGAACTCTGGCGTGAACAGGCGTTTGATTTCTTGCATTTCATCGCCCGTTTCTTTTTTCGCTGTAAAGCCAATTACCGATTTATTGAGCATTTCCGCGCCAGCATTGGTGGTCATGATAATCACCACGTTGCGGAAATCGGCTTTGCGCCCATTGTTGTCGGTAAGCGTGCCGTGATCCATTACCTGCAACAGTACGTTGTAGATATCAGGATGTGCTTTCTCGATTTCGTCGAGTAACACCACAGCATACGGATGTTTATTGATTGCTTCGGTCAGCAAACCGCCTTGCTCGAAACCGACATATCCCGGAGGCGCACCAATCAGGCGGCTCACTGCATGCCGCTCCATATACTCGGACATATCAAAGCGGATCAGCTCAATCCCCATCGTATAAGCCAGTTGGCGCGCCACTTCGGTTTTACCTACACCCGTTGGGCCACTAAACAGGAAAGAGCCAATCGGTTTTTGCGGGTTGCCCAAGCCTGCACGCGCCATTTTGATTGATGTGGCCAAAACTTCAATGGCTTTTTCCTGCCCAAACACGACGTTTTTCAGATCACGCTCCAATGTTCTGAGCGTGTTCTTATCATCGGTCGACACCGATTTGGGCGGAATGCGGGCGATTTTGGCGATAATGTCTTCAATCTCGCCTTTGCCGATGGTTTTTTTCTGTTTCGAGCGCGGCAAGATTTTTTGCGCCGCACCGGCTTCGTCGATCACATCAATGGCTTTGTCAGGCAAGTGGCGGTCATTGATAAATTTGGCCGACAGTTCCACTGCAGTCGTCAACGCTGCTTGCGTGTATTTAACGCCATGATGCGCTTCAAACTTATCTTTCAAACCTTTCAAAATCTCAACGGTTTGCTCGATGGTTGGCTCAACCACGTCGATTTTCTGAAAACGGCGGGACAGCGCGTTATCTTTCTCAAAAATACCGCGATATTCGGTATAGGTCGTTGCGCCAATGCATTTGAGCGTGCCGTTTGACAGAGCGGGTTTGAGTAGGTTGGATGCATCCAAGGTGCCACCCGAAGCCGCTCCCGCACCCACGAGGGTATGAATTTCGTCGATGAACAAGATCGCATTGCGCTCTTCGCCAAGCTGCTTGATCACCGCTTTAAGACGTTGTTCAAAATCACCACGGTATTTAGTGCCAGCCAGTAGCGCACCCATATCGAGCGTGTAAACGGTGGCATCGGCCAGCACGTCAGGCACATCGCCTTCAACGATTTTGCGTGCCAAGCCATCGGCAATCGCTGTTTTGCCCACGCCCGCTTCGCCAACCAGTAGTGGGTTGTTTTTGCGGCGACGGCATAGCGTTTGAATTACGCGCTCCAGCTCATGATCGCGGCCAATCAGCGGATCGATTTTGCCCGCCAAAGCCTGCTGATTCATATTCTGGGTGTAATTCTCCAGTGCGCCACCCGCGCTGCTTTCGCTGTCGCTTTCTTCTGATTGTTCGTTTTTAGGCGCCGATTGTGAGGAGTTGCTGGCGCTTTTGCTAATACCGTGCGCTATAAAATTAACGACATCTAGGCGGGTAATGCCTTGCTGGTGCAGGAAATACACCGCATGGCTGTCTTTTTCGCCAAAAATTGCCACCAGCACATTGGCGCCAGTGACTTCTTTTTTGCCTGATGATTGCACATGCAAAATGGCACGTTGGATCACGCGTTGAAAGCCAATCGTGGGTTGAGTTTCAACTTCACTGGTCCCAGAAACAACAGGCGTATGTTCGGTAACAAAGTCACCCAACTGACGACGTAGCTCATCCAGATTGGCGCCACATGCTTTCATCACCTCAATGGCTGAGGGGTTGTCGAGCAGGGCGAGCAATAAATGTTCGACCGTAATATATTCATGGCGCTTTTGCCGCGCATCCATGAACGCCATATGCAAGCTAACTTCGAGTTCTTGGGCGATCATTTTATTTCACCTCCATGATGCATTGCAGCGGGTGTTGATGCGCCCGCGCGTGCTGCGTTACGTCGGCCACTTTGGTGGCGGCGATGTCTTTGGGGTAAGTTCCGCAGATGCCGCGACCTTCATGGTGCACTTTAAGCATAATTTGTGTGGCCTGATCCGATCCTAGTCCGAAAAACTGCTGCAACACGTCGATGACGAAGTCCATCGGGGTGAAATCATCATTGAGTAACACGACCTGCCACATGGGCGGGGGGGCGGTACGAACGTCTGCTTTTTTTAGTTCGGTGTCAAACTGATGCGAAATTGCCATTGTGTTCCACTGCCTAGGGTGTCTCTTCTATTTTGGCTCTAAGTCGACTTTTTTCAAGCGTGATAGAGATGACACACTGTTAATTAGTAAAGATTGTTCCGCTTGACCGACGCGGTTATTCTCGCGTAAAAAGTAATGCAAGTTTGATGGAAGTATTTCTGTCTAACTAAACATCGGTTTCTGCATAAATATGTTGGCCGATATTTCATGATTATTTATCTTAGTTTGCAGGATTATTTCGATATGGCATTAGGTACTGTTAAGTGGTTCAATGATTCTAAAGGTTTTGGCTTTATCACTCCAGATGATGGTGGCGATGATTTGTTCGCGCACTTCTCTGCAATCAATATGCCTGGCTTCAAAACTTTGAAAGAAGGTCAACGCGTTTCTTTCGAATTGACACAAGGCCAAAAAGGCATGCAAGCGGGTAATATTCAAACTGCTTAATTACTTAAGCGAGTAACTGCCCTAAGCCCGCTGTTTAACCTGCGGGTTTTTTATTGCCTGTTGAATCAGTATATCGACATGGCCCAGCGCTACTTCAGATGAACCGCCGGGCGTGAGCTTTTGAGTGATGATTGAACTTAAATATCTGCCGCAGTGCCAGCCCGACTGAAAGCCGGGCATATAAAAAAACCCCGCTCAGCGGGGTTTTTTGTCGATCATCAACGCATAAAATTACATGCGTTCGATCATCGCTTTACCGAAGGCCGAGCAAGACACTTCTTGCGCGTCGTCCATCAGGCGGGCGAAGTCGTAAGTCACGATCTTGTCTTGGATCGCTTTGCCCATTGATTCGATGATCTTGTCCGCCGCTTCAGTCCAGCCCATGTGACGCAACATCATTTCAGCCGACAGAATCAGTGAACCTGGGTTCACTTTGTCTTGGCCAGCGTATTTCGGTGCAGTACCGTGCGTTGCTTCGAAGCACGCTACGTTGTCAGACAAGTTCGCGCCTGGAGCGATACCGATACCGCCCACTTCTGCTGCCAAAGCGTCAGAAATGTAGTCGCCGTTCAGGTTCAAAGTAGCGATCACGTCGTAATCAGCTGGACGCAACAGGATCTGTTGCAGGAAGGCATCAGCGATCACGTCTTTGATCACGATGCCGTTCGGCAGTTGCAACCATGGGCCGCCGTCGATCTCAACGCCACCGAATTCGTTTTTAGCCAACTCGTAGCCCCAAGTGCGGAACATGCCTTCGGTGAACTTCATGATGTTACCTTTGTGAACCAAGGTAACGCTCTTACGGTTGTTGTCGATCGCGTATTGAATTGCTTTACGAACCAGACGCTCAGTACCTTCTTTCGATACTGGCTTGATACCGATAGAAGAAGATTCTGGGAAGCGAATCTTGTTCACGCCCATTTCTTTTTGCAGGAATTCGATAACTTTTTTCGCGCCTTCAGAAGTCGCGTCCCACTCGATACCGGCGTAGATGTCTTCAGTGTTTTCACGGAAAATCACCATGTCTACGAGGTCTGGGCGTTTAACTGGCGAAGGAACGCCTTCGAAATAACGTACTGGACGCAAGCAAACGTACAGATCTAGATTTTGACGCAGAGCTACGTTCAATGAACGGATACCGCCGCCAACTGGCGTAGCCAATGGGCCTTTGATCGATACAACGTACTCTTTCAGTGCGTCGAGGGTTTCTTGTGGCAGGTATGAGCCGTCTGCGTACAATTTAGACGCTTTCTCGCCGCAGTAGATTTCCATCCAGTGGATTTTACGTGCGTCGCCGTAGCATTTTTTCACAGCCGCATCGACTACATCGATCATAACTGGAGTGATATCCACACCAATGCCATCGCCTTCGATGAATGGGATAATTGGATTATCAGGAGTGGCGAGGTTAGGAACGATTTTCGCGCCGCCTTGAGGTACTTTGATCAGACTCATCGTGCTATTTCCTGTGAAATACAGTCATTGAAAACAATCTATTCAGCTATTTATTGTATTTTTCCAAGCCAAACAGAAAAAACGCACTATTATCACAGGTTTGACGCTTTCCTGCCAAGTCCGTTCGCCATGCCACAGCTTATCCTGTTGAATAAACCCTACGGTGTGATTTGCCAATTTACCCCCAGCCCGCCTCATCAATGCCTTGCCGATTATGTGCCGATCAAGGATGTGTACGCAGCCGGGCGGCTCGATACTGATTCGGAAGGCTTGCTATTGCTCACTGGCAATGGCGCGCTGATTCACCGCATTACCGACCCGAAACACAAATTGCCCAAAATCTATTGGGTGCAAGTCGAAGGTATTCCCGACGAGGCTGCGCTCAATGCCTTGCGCGCGGGCGGCCTCGATTTGGGTGATTTCAAAACCCAGGCTGCTGGTGCGCGGATTATTGAGCAGCCCGCGATCGTCTGGCCGCGTAATCCGCCAATCCGCGAGCGTGCCAATATCCCGACTACTTGGCTGGAGATCACGATTAGCGAAGGCAAAAATCGCCAAGTGCGCCGCATGACCGCCAAGGTGGGGTATCCAACGCTACGCCTTATTCGCTATGCTGTTGGTGGCTATACACTCGATGATATTCCTTTGGGGCAATTCAAAAAACTCAATGTTGCCGCACCGGGCGTGGCTAAACCCGAGCCAATCCAGCCTGCTCGACCCAAGCAACGCGGTCGCCGCGGGCCAAATAAAGTGCGGTGAACTTTACCGACTGGCGCAGGCGATTCGGGCGGAAAATTGCGGTAAAATCCTGTTTTGCCTGACGAATTCAAATCCGATGTGGAAACCCAATACCACCGTTGCGGCGGTGATCGAACGTGATGGCCGCTTTTTGATTGTTGAAGAGCGCATTCAGGGCGAACTTAAGCTCAATCAGCCCGCTGGCCACGTCGATGCAAACGAATCAATTATTGCCGCTTGCCGCCGCGAAACGCTGGAAGAAACCGCGTATCAATTTGAGCCCACGGCACTAGTCGGCATTTATCAATGGACAGTACCGGGTACGGATCTGACTTATCTGCGCTATGCATTTACCGGCGAGCTGGGTGAGCACGATGCGGCACGTCAGCTTGGGATTGCCGATGAAGGCATCGAAGCTGCGGTGTGGTTGAGCCGCGATGAACTCATCGCGCGCGCGGCGCAGCATCGCAGTCCGCTGGTGTTGGCGTGTATTGATGATTATTTAGCGGGTCGACGCTTTCCGATTGATCTGATCCGTGACTTTGATGGTAATAGTTTATGAGCAAAATCGTAGTAGGCCTCTCTGGCGGAGTTGATTCTTCGGTCACTGCACATCTTTTAAAAGAGCAGGGCTATGAAGTGCACGGCGTGTTCATGCAAAACTGGGAAGACGACAATAACGATGAATATTGCTCGATCAAAGAAGACTCGATGGACGCGATTGCGGTCGCGGATTTGCTCGGCATCGACATCGAGCTGGTGAACTTTGCCGCCGAGTACAAAGACCGTGTGTTTAGTCATTTCCTGACCGAATACTCGGCTGGCCGCACTCCAAACCCCGATATTTTGTGTAATAGCGAAATTAAATTTAAATCGTTTTTGGAATATGCGATCAAGCTAGGTGGCGTAAAACTCGCGACCGGCCATTACGCGAAAACCAGATTAAGAGAAGACGGCCGTACCGAAATGCTGCGCGCTGCCGATCAAAGCAAAGACCAGACTTATTTCCTCTATCGCTTAAGCCAAGAGCAAATCTCGCATGCGGTGTTTCCGCTGGGTGATTTGCTTAAATCCGAAGTGCGCGTTATTGCCGAACAGATTGATTTGCCAAATGCGAAGAAAAAAGACTCGACCGGTATCTGCTTTATCGGCGAGCGGCCATTCCGCGAGTTTCTGAATCGCTACCTGCCGAAAAAACCGGGGGCGATGGTGACGCCCGAAGGCAAAGTAATGGGTGAACATCAAGGTCTGATGTATTACACGCTCGGCCAACGCCAAGGTCTCGGTATCGGTGGCACCAAAGGCAGTGTCGAGCCGTGGTTTGTGGCGGGCAAAAATATGGAAAAGAACGAGCTGATCGTTGTGCAAGGGCATGATCATCCACTGCTGCTTAATCCAATTCTGATTGCCAAAGACTGCTCATGGATTTTGGGCGAAGCACCACAGGAAGGGCGTTATACCGCCAAAACCCGCTATCGCCAGCAAGACAGCGCTTGTTCCCTGAGCTATATAAACGGGAAGAATGCAACAGATGGTGTCCAACTGATATTTGATGAGCCACAGTGGGCTGTCACACCGGGGCAATCAATGGTGCTGTATAAAGATGAGGTATGCTTGGGCGGCGGTATTATTCAGTAATTCTTAAGCGCCATTATCTGCCTAGTTTGATTGGTCTTGGGCACACCTTCTGTAGTGGTAGATGTGCCATTAGTCGGTTAAATAGCTGTGCCCGTCGCATCGTCGACGACAAATCCTTACAATCGGCTCTACAAAAAGCATGCCAGTAAATGGCAGCAAATAATAAAGCCGTTTTGCGCAAACTTTGGATGGATATGGATCGAAATGACTTACTCACCGCAACTCGCGGTGTCTTTTTGCGCACCTTCAATCAGGTGCTGCCGACACTCCTGTCGGACGGCGCTGATGCGCTATTTCTGAAAGCTGACCGTGCCAGCAGCTTGATTGAGCAACGCGCCATGCTCGATGCTCGTGCAGTGTTAATGTCGCAAGAGCAGGCCTTGTTGAATGGGCTCATCGACAATATGGAAAAGCTGCTCACCCGCAGCTATCAAACCGCCTACAGTACTTTCCGCCCTTCATTCAGTGATTCAGCCGCTAACAATCGCCTTTCTCTGATCGATGTGGGTGATTTTGACGGTGAGCTTAAAATTGATGAGCTCACTACGCGTTTGCGTAATGCAGCTGAAGAAGAGCTGCGAGATTTAAATATCCGCATGGCTATCTTGTTTGATCAAGATGACATTAATGAGCGTGAGAACCCGTTTCGTCCGTATCTGATGACCCGTTGCTTGAGCATGACCGCCGAGCAATTACACATCGAGCCTCAGTTGCATGAAGTGGTGTGCGAAGCCTTGGCCGAGCAATTGCAAAAACGGGTGGTTGCAATTTATCAAGCCTTGAACCAGCTCTTGGCCCAGCATGGTATTGCTGCGCAATTGCAATTGCGCATCCGTCAGCTGCCTGATGCTGCCACGTTGCGGCAAATGGCGGCGGAGCCGCTAGTAGAAAACGATAGCGCACAGTTTGCGCATGGTGATTATGTCGATACGGCAGCCGCGGTCACCGTTGGGGCAGGGCCGCAACCCTATATGGAAGGTGGTTATTCCAGCCCGATGCAAAACGGGGTGCCCATTGATCCGGTAATGAATGCACAAAACCGCTTAGGACAATGGACTTCCATGCTGCGCCAGCAGGCAGAAAACACGCAGGCTGCAGCGGCTGAGTTGCCGCTAGGTGCTGCAGTAGCAGGTTGGTTGGGAACCGTAAAGCAGGTTGGCGCAGCGATCCGCCAGTTGTGGCGCGGGCAGGCCGATATTCAATTAGCTCCGCAAGTATTGAGTGTCGGTTTGGCGCAATCCATTGATCAGCTACGACAGCCGCATTTACAAGGCGTGCAGCTTGATGCACAGGGGCAAGTACGCAATGTGATTCTCGAGCAACGCGCAGAGTTAAGCGCGGCAACCAGTGATATCAATGAACAAATGATCGTTGATATTGTGGGAATGTTGTTTGAATTTATCTTACGCGATGTGCAGGTGCCGGCTGAAATTCGTGCTCAGCTTGGACGTTTGCAATGGCTGGTGCTTAAAACCGCGCTGCAAGACCCCGCGCTTTTTTCACAAAAACATCATCCAGCCCGTTTATTGGTCAATCGAATTGGCTCGATTGCACAAGGTTTGCAGCAACTCGATCCTAAAGCTGAGCGTGTCACCGCCGAGATTCGCCGCATTATTGAAACCCTGCTGCGCGATGAGGAAGAGAGTACGGCTTTATTTAGTCAAATGCTCGATGAGCTAGATCGATTTATCGCGCGTGAGCTGCGCGCCGCCGACGAGCAATCTGCGCTGGCTTCGCAAGCGCTGGAAAATGCGGAAAGCCGTACTTTACGTTTTGCTCGGATTACTGCGCAGGTCTCTCAAGCGTTGCAAAGCTTCACGCTTGACGCACAGTTAGAGTCGTTTTTGACCCACACCTGGCCTTACGCCATTGAATATGCTGAGCGCAATGATCCGGTGCAAGCTTTACGCTTCAGGATTTTTGTTCCGGAGTTGATCTGGAGTATTGCCCCCAAAAATGCCAAAGAAGACCGCCAGCAATTACTCGGGATGATACCCCGTTTGATCGGCGTGTTAAGCGAAGGTTTGAAATATACGCCTTGGAGCAATGCCGAACAGCAAACATTTAAGCTGTATATGATGGATGCGCATCGTAGTGCTATTGCTATGGCGGGAAATGAAACGCTGGAAGTGCCTTCAATGGCGCTGCTGCGGGCGCAGATGGCTAATTTCATTAGCGAAATTGCAGCCGATAGTGAGGTGGCGCAGGTGGAGGCATCGGCCGAGATCAACCCTGTCTTGCTTGATCAGGCAATTAGCGAATTAAAAGTGGAAATCGGCTTTATCGACCGACAGGTTGAGGCTGATCTTGCCCATTTGGGTGTTGAAGCAGCCAATGATGCGGAGGGCTTAAGCAATGAAGCCTTGTTTGAATTCTTGCGCAGTGGTGTACCGGTTGAGCTTAATTTGACGGGTGAATTGCGGCAGGCGCGGTTGTGCTGGATGAACCCAAATGAAACACGGCTGGTGTTAAATATGGATGCCGATTCGCCACCATCGGTGATTAGTATTTCAGTCTTTAAGCGTTTGCTGGCCTGCGGCCGTGCGCGCTGGCTGGAGCAAGCGCCATTGTTTGAGCGAGCGATGGAATCCTTGCTCAATTCGGCTGATCAGCTCGATTTACAAGCTGCGTAGGCTATCAGGCGTATTGCCCGGTAGCCCTTATTTATAAAGAGCTACCGATTGATACTACTATGCAGTGTATGTGAGGCTACTTTTGCTGCTGAGTGTAATCGAGCTGGCGTAAATCATAGCCTTGCTCTGTGGCCGCTTTCTGGGCTGCTTGTAGGGCAGGCTCGGGCAGACTCGGGGTGCGCGACAAAATCCAGAGATATTTGCGATTCGGGTTGCCGACTACAGCCCATTGGTAATCAGTATCAAGCCCAATAATCCAATAGTCCGATTTAAACGGCCAGAAAAAGCTTACTTTCAATTGCGAGTTTTGCGTGTTGTCCACGACGGTCGCTTTGCCTTCGGCCTGATCAAATTCACCTGATTCCTTGCGACAACGATTGATCACTTTAACGCTGCCATCCGGGTTTTTGCTGTAATTGGCCGTGGTGTCGGCCACGCAATTGCGCTGGAAATACATTGGAAATTTCGCGATTTCGTACCATAGACCCAGATAGCGGTTGAGGTCGACATTCGCCACGCTGCGTACCGGTGCTGTTGGCTCCGTTGGTGTCGTGTCGGCTGCCCAGCTGGCGCTGCTGATCAGCAGCGCGCTGCATAAAGTGATTGTTTTGAGCATCAATTTGAGCGTCCTTTTCGTTCTCTAGCGTGAAGTGAAGCCAAGCTGCAAGCTGCGGGATTTAGCCATATCGTGTTTGCACCCGAATGCCATTACAATGCGCAAATGCCTAAGTATCTTACCTCGACTCTCGATTTTGTTCCCGACTTGATTGCGCTGGCTGCGACGCAGCCGCAGGCTTTTCCTAGCTTGCTGCAATCTGCACGCACGCAAGGCTGGGATATTTTATTTGCACTGCCGCAAACTCAGCGCACCTATCGTGCTGATGAAGGCGCAGTGTTTGTTGCTGACTTGGCGGCCTTACCAATTGATTCGGTTTCGCATCGATCAGTTCCCTGCGATGCGCCGAGTGCGAGCGAATATCCCTTTCATGGCGGCTGGTTGCTGTACGCCGGTTATGAGCTTTTGGAAACTTTCGAGCCCACAGTGCCGCAACGCTTTGATCACACTGCTGCGACGCAAGTCACTGGCGCAATCCGTGATTTTCCGCTGGCCGCTTTAATTCGTTGCCCGGCGGCGGTGTTATTGCAACGCGAAACGCAGCAAGCCACGCTGATTGCCGAAACCGCCGAGCAATTGGTGCAGTTGCAAGCTTTGGTCACCCCCAATGTGGCTTGGTCGCAAGCTGCGCTGAGCATTGCCGCGATTTCCGAAGATGAGCCGCAGGCTTTTCTCGTGGGCGCTGAGCGCGCGAAACAGTATATTTATGACGGCGATGTGTTTCAGGTGAATTTGTCGCGCGGCTGGGATGTGACGCTCTCACAGGGGGCGCCGCTCGATGTGTTTGCACATCTGCGTGCCGCCAATCCCGCACCGTTTTCGGCGTATCTTAATTTAGGCGATGACGTTGGCCAGATTGTGAGCAGCTCGCCCGAGCGCTTGGTCAGCCTGCGCGATGGCGTGGTGCAAACCCGCCCGATTGCCGGGACGTTTGCGCGCTCGCTCGATCCGGTCGAAGACGCGGCGCTCGAAGAGCGCCTGCTCAATACGCCCAAAGAGCGAGCCGAGCACATTATGCTGGTCGATCTGGAGCGCAATGATCTGGGTCGCATTGCCGTGCCTGGTACGGTGAAAGTAGACGAGTTGATGGCCGTTGAGACGTATGCCTTTGTACATCACATTGAATCTAATATTCGGGCGTATACCCGCGAGGGTATTAATGCGGCCGATGTGCTCCGGGCATTATTCCCCGGTGGCACGATTACCGGCTGCCCGAAAGTGCGCTGCATGCAGATTATTCGCGAGCTGGAAGATCGAGCGCGGCTGGCCTACACCGGCTCGTTAGGTTACATCAACCGCGATGGCAGCATGGACACCAATATCTTGATTCGCACTTTTGTGCAGCAAGGATCGCAGCTGTATTTCCGTGCTGGCGCGGGGATTGTGGCTGACTCTGATCCAGCGCGCGAATTACAAGAAACGCGGCATAAAGCGCGCGGCCTGCTGCGTGCATTGGGAGATCATCAGGCATGAGTCTGCGCAAGCTCGTCAATGGTCAGCCCGCCGAGAGTATTAATCTGGCCGATCGTGGCCTGCAATTTGGCGACGGCGTGTTTCGCACGATTAAAGTGCTCAATGGCGAGCCAATCTGGTGGGCGCGGCATTACGCCAAGCTGGTACACGATTGCGCACAAATCGGCATCGTCGTGCCGAGCGAGGCAACTTTACTCGCCGATATTGCGCAATTAGCGCCAGATAATCACACGCTGAAAATCATTGTGACGCGCGGTGAAACGGCGCGCGGCTATATCGCCCCGGTCGATTTACTACCCAATCGTATCGTGCAAATTGCGCCATTGCCAGCGTATTCGCTCGACTTGGCCACGCAGGGCGTTAAGCTAAGAACTTGTATAACGCGCGCCAGTTGGCAACCCGCGCTGGCAGGCATCAAACATCTGAATCGGCTAGAAAATATCCTCGCGCGGCGCGAGTGGTCTGACCCCAGTATTTTTGATGGCTTGATGTTTGACCGTGACGATCATTTGATCGAGGGCGTGATGAGCAATGTGCTGGTGCTGCTCGATGGCGTGCTGTGCACGCCCGATTTATCTGAATCGGGCGTCTCAGGGGTATGTCGCGAAATGACTATGCTGGCTGCGCAGCACTTAGGTGTACCAACGGCAGTATGTAAAATTAAACGTGAACAATTACCTACTGCACAGGCGCTGTGGGTATGTAATAGCCTCGCCGGGTTGCTGCCCGTCGTTGCGCTCGATGACTGGCGCTGGCCGGTGTCGGCGCTGCAGTGCGATTTACGCGAGACCTTATTGGCAATGAAGGATTAACAGATGAAAATCGCTCTTGGAATGGCCATCCTCCTACTGGCTGCAACGGCGAGTGCCGAGCAATATTATCAACCGGACCCGGCCAAACTCGCCAAGCTGGAAGCTGAGCGCTGCGCCAAACTGCAGAAAGAAGATAGTTTGATTTCACGCCGCCTCAGTGGTGGCAATAATAAATCCTACGATATCGAGAAAATGAAAGCACGGCAGCAAGTGGTGCAAGCCGACTTTAATAAATACTGCACGAAAAAATAGCGATCTACACTGGCAAGCACACCCGTCACTCGGGGCTTGCAGCTCCTCTTGGCTGATCTAGACTGAAACCTTATTGGAGGGGACAGTATGGATACCACACAGCGTCTGCAGAGTTTATTGAAACCTGAAGAAGTTCCTCACCATATTCTGGCCCAGTATCCCCATTTGGCTGAACGTGTCGCTCAGCTATGGGGAACGCAAGCCATGGATATTTTCCTGAACGATTTGTTTTTTGACCGACGTGGATCACGCCAAGGCTTTAGCCCTGAGGTAATGCATGAGTTGTTCATGATACAAAGTCGGCACAATCAGTTATTTCCGCCCAAGGAAGTGAGTGGCATCTGGAGCGAAAATGAGCTGGCCACGGATGAGTTGCGTGCTGAGCTGGCAACCTATGAAATTCCCCGATTAATCGAAGCGGCAAAAGCTGGTGAGCTGGATCTGATTCTTCAAGCGCTTAGTCATGGCGTGTATATCGAGTCCGCCGATCAGCAGGGCTTGACCATGTTATGGTGGGCCGCTCGCTATGGGCATCGTGAATTGATCATGACATTACTTAAAGCACGGGCAGCAGTGGCTGTGGTCGATGAATATGGCTGTCAGGCCATTCATTGGCTTGCTGCTCACGATCTGGTGAGCGTGCTCGAAGAGATCATTCAGCATGGTGCAGATCTGAATGCGCTTGATTTTGCTGGGATGACACCGTTAATGCACGCAGTGCGTCGTGGACGAGTATCCGCTGCGGGTGCTTTATTACGATTAGGGGCCGCCGTTAATGCGCAAGATCAGCAAGGAATGAGCGCGCTGCACTTTGCCGCCGAGGCGGGGACGGGGCGTTTGCTTGAATTGCTGATGGCTTACCACGCGGATCCAGAATTACAGAATTGTCAGCAAAAAACGGCGCTCGATCTGATTGAGCAAAAATCAGATAGTGTGCGCTTAAAAATGTACCTGCTTTGCTGAAATCACTAGATTCTCCTCAGGTATTCTTGCCGGTTGTCGTTGAGATTTTTTGCGATTTAACCCAAAAATCCTTTATGCCTTTTTCGATTTTTTTCTAACAAATTAAGTTTTTTTTGTGAAAGAAATTGAGGGGGAATGCTGTTTTTATGTGCTGAGTTTGCTTAAATATTAGCTGTTTCTAATTGGCTAATTTTATTTTTTGTTTGTCGTTTCAATGAGATGCAGGCACAATGCGCACATTCTTACAGTTATTGGATCGGCATGAAGAGATTTTTGGTCGCGCTATCTACGTTCTTATTATTTGGTTGTGGCGAGTCGGATCAGACCCGTGCGCAACAGGTATTGCCGTGGGCAGAAACCAAAGAACTCGTGGTGTTGGTGCAAAATGGCCCGACTGCTTTGTATGTAAATGCGGCGGGTGATTACGCAGGACTTGAGTACGATTTGGTGACTCAATTTGCGCAAAAAAATAATCTGAAAGTACGGTTTTTGGTGAGCAGTAACTACACCGAAATGCTTGAACGCCTCAAACGGCGCGAGGCGCATTTGGCCGTTGGTGGCCCACGCGATGAAAACGCTGGGCTGATTTACGGCGCTAGTTATCAAAACGTCAATGCAACCTTGGTCTTTAGCTCAAAAACCAGTGAAAGCACTGCATTGAAAGCACTCACCGAAGGGTTATCTACGCTGAGCACTTTGCCGCAGTACGTTGGCGCGCTCAACAAGATGAAACTCAAATCCCCCGGCTTGACTTGGCAAGTGGCCGATAATGGTGATAGCGAATCGCTGATCGAGCAAGTCTCACAAGGCAAACTTGATTTTGCACTGGTTGACTCGCACGCGGCCGAAGTGGCGCAAAATTATTATCCAAATATTGCCACTTCCAGCCAAATCGACAGCGCCCAGCAGCTGGCTTGGGCCATGCCAGATAACGATGTGCAGCTGCAAATTCTGATTGGCGGTTTTTTCCAGCAGCAAATGGCCGATGGCAGCATGCGCCGCTTGCTCGATCGCTACTACGGGCATGTGAATCGGGTAGATCAACTCGATGCGCTGGCCTATTTGGGGCGTATCCAGTCGACTTTGCCGCGCTTTAAAAACTGGTTTCAGGAAGCAGAAAACCGCACCGGCCTAGATTGGCGCTTGCTGGCGGCACTCTCTTATCAAGAATCACACTGGAATCCGGAAGCAGTATCACCCACCGGTGTGCGCGGCATTATGATGCTGACCAATGAAACTGCCGAGCGCATGAATGTTGACCGCACTAACCCGTATGAAAGCATCATCGGTGGCGCCAAATACATTCAATTGCTCAAAGAAACGTTGGCTGATCGTGCGCCTGAGCCTGATCGTACCTGGCTGGCACTGGCTGCGTACAATGTCGGCATGGGCCATTTGATCGACGCGCGTACCCTCGCGGTGCGAATGAAGAAAGACCCCAATAGCTGGGCCGATGTGAAATCGGTATTGCCTTTGCTGCGCAAGCCCGAATACTTCAGCACGCTGAAATATGGCTATGCCCGTGGTGGCGAGCCGGTGATTTTTGTCGAAAGCCTGCAATCGTATTACGACATCTTGGCGCGTTTTCAACCTCCGAGCAAAACTGTGCTGCCGATGCCATCTGACTCGGTGGTGGTGCATAACCCAGAAAACCTGCAATTGGAAATCAATAGCGTACTGAACCCGATGGCGGTAGAGAAGCTAGCCGCAGCTTGGTAGGGTATTGCTTACTAACCTAATTGTGGTCTGATCGAAAGGCCAATACATCTAGGGTGTATTGGCCTTTGTCGTTGATGAGTCTGAGTTTTTGGGCATTTACGGTACAATAGCGCTTTCGCATTTGCCGGACTTAACATCCATGACCGTACGTACCCGTTTTGCTCCTTCCCCAACTGGTTTGCTGCACATTGGCGGCGTTCGCACTGCGCTGTTTTCTTGGGCTTATGCCAAGAAACATGGCGGCCAGTTTATTCTGCGGATTGAAGACACCGACTTGGAGCGCTCAACGCCTGAATCGGTCGCGGCCATTTTGGATGGTATGCACTGGGTGAATATGGGCTACGACGAAGGCCCGTTCTACCAAATGCAACGGATGGATCGCTACAAAGAAGTTATTGCTCAATTGCTGGCTAATGGCACTGCTTATTACTGCTATTGCAGCAAGGAAGAGCTCGAAGCGCAACGCGCGGCGGCTGAGGCCAAAGGCGAAAAACCGCGTTACGATCGCACTTGGCGCCCAGAAGAAGGCAAAACTTTGCCAGCCATTCCGGCCGATATCAAACCCGTCGTGCGTTTCAAAACGCCAATCGGTGGCTCGGTGGTGTGGGAAGACCAAGTGAAAGGTCGCATCGAAATTGGCCATGCTGAATTGGACGATTTGATCATCGCTCGTCCAGACGGCACCCCAACATATAATTTCTGTGTGGTGGTGGACGACGCCGACATGCGCATCAGCCATGTGATTCGTGGCGACGACCATGTGAATAACACGCCACGCCAGATAGTGATCTACGAAGCGATGGGCGTGCCGGTGCCGGTGTTTGCGCACCTGCCAATGATCAACAACGATCAAGGCGTGAAACTCTCCAAACGCCGCGATGCGGTGTCGGTGGTCGATTACGATACGCAAGGTTTCCTGCCTGAAGCGCTGCTCAATTATCTGGCACGTTTGGGTTGGGGTCATGGCGACGACGAGATTTTCTCGCTGGAACAATTTGTAGAATGGTTCGATCTGAAAGACGTTAGCGGCAGCCCAAGCCGGATGGATCGCGACAAATTGCTGTGGACCAATGCGCAATACATCAAGGCTGCTGATCCAGCACGACTTGCGGCTCGTGTGGCGGGCTTCTTGGCTGATAAAGGCATTCACACCGAGGGTGGCCCCGCACTCGCTGATGTATGCACTTTGTTGAAAGATCGTTGCCAGACCTTGGTGGAAATGGCCGATCAGGCTGAGTATTTCTACCAGCCACTCACGCCAACGGCTGAAATCGTCGAAAAACACCTCGACCCTGAGTCGGAAGAGCGCCTGAAAGTATTTGCCGCAGAAGCAGCCAAACTGGAAAACTGGGATGCCGCGACGATTGGTGCTTTCATCAAAGAGTTTGTGAAAGAGCAAGGTGTGAAAATGCCGCAAGTGGGTATGCCATTGCGCGCTAAAGTCTGCGGCATCACCAACACGCCATCGGTGGATGCGGTGCTGGCGCTGATCGGCCGTGAAGAAGTATTGCGTCGTTTGACGGCTTAAACGTTGCAATACTTAATTGTTCCAAATGGTAATCAGAAATTAATCGAGTCCCTTGTTGGTTTTGGGGCTCGATTTCTGGTTATTGGCGGCGTAGCTGTTAATTTCTACATCCCATCGCGCGTATTTAACGATCTGGATATTTTATTGGAGCCAACGATTGAAACGGCTAAAGCTGTTTTAAAAGTGTTGCAACTTCATGGGATCCCCCCGAACTTTGACGCCCACCGCTTAACATTTCCAAATGTCCAACTCCCAATCAAGACCAACGAGTTTTGTGCTGATTTTTTGACTCCAAAAAATGGTTTTTACTTTGAGCAAAACTGGGTAGATGCTCATGTTGTCCGTGTAGGGAAAACAGCAGTTAAGCTTGCATCGACAAATACTCTGCTCGAGTTATTAGCTGACTCACCCGAAGAAAAGCATGTAGTAGATCGAAAACTACTTGAACGATTTTTAAACAAATCGTTGGAATAATTTCATATGGCAACTGCTTTGCTGGTCATTGATTTTCAATATGGTTTAATCGAATCGACGCCACCCGCAACGCGTGGCGCGCAAACCTTGGCGCAGATTAATGCCATGATTGCGTTGGCGCGGCAGCGGCAGATGCCGGTGATTTTTATCCAGCACCATGAAGCCGATTTGCCGCAGGGCTCGCCCGCGTGGGAATTGCACCCGGGTTTGGCGCGTTTAGCTGACGATCACGTAATTGCCAAAGAATCCGCCGATAGTTTTCTCGCGACCCAATTGCAATCCACGCTCAATGCGTTGAATATCGACGCGCTGTGGATCACGGGGTATGCGTCTGACTTCTGCGTCGATACAACGCTACGACGTGCTGCCTCCCTAGGGTATATGGTGACGGTCGTGAGCGATGCGCACACCAGCAAAGATCGCCCGCACGCCAATGGGGAGCAATTGGTCGCGCATCTCAATTGGCTGTGGGCCAATCTGGCGGTTAAAGATAATCCGATCCGCGTGTTGCCCTTGGCCGAATTGGCCACGGTTTAAATCGAATCTTCATCCCTATCGCCTGCGCGATACTCGCTAGGAATCCATGATGTCGCTATCCCTTACCCCTGAACTTCGTGCGCAGCTCGGCCAGCTTGTGATGGTTGGTTTTGATGGCTTTATGCCCAATGCCCAAATTGAGCAGTTGATCCGCGAGCAGCGCATTGGTGGCGTGATTTTGTTTCGCCGCAATATCGAATCGCCCATGCAGGTCGCCGCGCTGTGTCGCCGCTTGCAGGAAATTAACGCCGAAGTCACTGATGTGCCGCTGTTGATCGGCATTGATCAGGAGGGTGGTATGGTGATGCGGATCGAGGAGGGCGTCACGCCGATGCCATCGGCGATGGCCTACGCCTCAGGCTATGCCTCGCACGCCGTGGCCGGTTGCAGCCCCGCTGATTGTGAAGCATTGCATCGCATCGGCGCGGATGAATTGCGGCAGATGGGGATCAATATCAATTTTGCGCCTAGTCTGGATATCAACAATAACCGCGCCAACCCGGTGATCGGCGTGCGCTCGTTTGGCGAGAATTCCCCGACCGTAACGGTGTATGGTTTGGCGGCGATGCGCGGCATTCAGGCGGCTGGTTTGGCTGCGACGGCCAAGCATTTTCCGGGGCATGGCGATACCGCGACCGATTCACACTACGCCTTACCACTGGTGCCACATGATAAAGCGCGCCTTGATGCGGTAGAGCTGGTACCGTTCAAAGCCGCGATCGCAGCGGGCATCGATGCGATTATGACTGCGCACGTGGTGTTTCCAGCGATTGAGCCTGACACATCAACCCCTGCCACGCTATCGCGTAAAGTGCTGACGGGTTTGCTGCGCGAAGAAATGGGCTTCGACGGCGTGATTGTCACCGATTGTCTGGAAATGGATGCGATTGCGAATGTCGATAACGGTGGAGTTGGTGTGGTGCAGGGCGCGGTGAAAGCGATTACGGCGGGCGCGGATATCGCGCTGATTTCGCATACTTACCAACACCAGCGCGAGGCCGTTGCCGCATTGGCGATGGCCGTTGAGCAAGGGTATATCTCGCTAGATCAGATCCAGCAATCCTTAGCGCGCATTACTGCCCTAAAGTCCAAACCTGCCACCCAATATTGGCGCGATTTGCCGGTGGTACCGCAAAACTTGCAGACGCCAGCGAGCTTGGCTTTGGCGCAAAAAATCCAAAACCTCGGTATTTTCTTTGCTGGCAAAAAGCTCGAGACAAACCAGCCGGTGTTGTTGGTGACCATCGAGCTATTAGTACGCACTGAAATCGACGAAGTCGCACTAGGAGCGTCAAAAAGTGCGCGCGGTACTTTGTTGCCCTTGCTAACGCAGGCTGGCCTGCAAGTGGAAGAAATCGTGTTGCCGCCGAATATGTCAGCCGAGCAAGCGCAGCAAGTCTTGATGGCTGCGCAGGTGGCACCACAAGTGATTTTCCAAAGTTATAACGCTACCCGCTTCGCTAGTCAGCGCGAGTTAATTGCCGCGATTGCACCTGACAAACTGGTGCTGATTGCTGGGCGTAACCCGTATGATCTAGATATTGCCCCACAAGCGCACACTCGAATTGCGGCTTGCAGCAATCGTCCTCCTGTGTTGCAGCTTATTTGTAATCGTTTGATGGGTATTTAATTATAATCCCTTCATTGATTGGCTTAGGGTTAAATACCTAATTGGGTATGTGCGCTTTGCTGTCGGTAGCGCTCGGGTGAAATGCCTGCTTGCTGGCGAAACATCGCGATAAATGCCGAGGTGTTGCTATAGCCTAGTTGCCAAGCGATGTCTTGAATTTGGATGCCTTGTTTAAGTAGTGCTTGCGCGCTAAGCAGGCGTAAACGGTTACGCCACTGTAAAAAACTCAGGCCCAGTTCGCGTTGAAAATGCCGCGCCAAGGTGCGCTCGGTGGTGTGAACTTGCTTTGCCCACTGCGCCAACGTGGTCGTGTCGCCCGGTTGTTTACGCAGAGCCGCGAGTATCGGTGCGAGATAACGATGCTCAGTTTCGGGCAGGTAATGTAGGCTTTGATCGGCTTGTAATAGGCGTTGCAGTAAGAGCTCCGCTTGCAGTTGCTCATGTTCCGCAGCGGTTGAACTGACTTTACGGGTATAAAAGTCATCAAACAGGGCGCGAATTAACGGGGTTTGGCTAATCAGGCACATATGCTGCGGCAGTCGCGCAGCCCAATCTGGGCTGACGTAGGCCGAAGTATAAGCCAGTGCCTGTCGAATATAGGCCGCATGCGCTTGCTCTGCGGGTACCCATACAATGTAGTCAGCTGGCGCAACCAAAACTTGTCCTGGGCTAGTGATTTCGATTAAGCCCAAATTAATCCGATTTAACTGCCCCCATGGGTGTCTGTGCTCGGCATAGCCTGTCTGCGCTTCGATCTGTTCATGGCGAAACAGTAGTGGCGCAGGGGGCGGTAGGTTTAAGTCATTCGGGCTATATGGGGCGGGCATATTGTCGGGTTTGCAGGATGTTTTTGTCTGATTTTCATTATAAGTGACAAATCAGACAGCTTTATACTAAAGGCCTCTTTTCTTAGTGAGCACACAAATGGCTTATTGGTATCCACTCATGGCAGTCTTGATCTGGGCGGCGAATACGGTAGTTTCCAAAGCTGCTGCGGCAGTGATTGATCCGGCGGCCATTTCTTTGTATCGCTGGCTGATTGCCGCATTGGTGCTGACACCATTGTTATTGCCGCAATTACTGCGTCATTGGGCGCAGATACGGCAAGATTGGGCAAAATTCAGCGTATTAGCTTTGCTGGGGATGGTGCTTTACCAAAGCTTGGCGTACTTTGCTGCGCATTCGACTAGCGCCACCAATATGGGGGTCATCTGCGCCTTAATCCCATTATTGGGTTTGCTGCTCAATACGATTTTGTTTCGCTTTAGACCGACTTTGGCGGCGATTATAGGTGCGTTGCTGTCATTTAGTGGTGTGGTGTATTTGCTGGGGCAGGGTAATCCATTGGCCGTCTTGGCTGCTGGAATTAATCTGGGTGATGGTCTAATGCTGCTCGGGGCAAGTGCATACGCCTTGTATGGCATTTTATTGCGTCGTTGGGCTTTGCCGTACGGGCACTGGCTGAATTTATATGTGCAGATTTTACTTGGTGTTGTGCTGCTACTACCTGTGGCCGCTACAGCCAAAACCCTGGTCGTTGTGCCACAAGCCTGGGTTTTGCTACTGTTTGCCGGTATTGCCTCATCGATTCTGGCGTCATTTTGCTGGATGCAAGGCGTGCAGCGCTTGGGCAGTGAGCGTGCCGCTATTTTTATGAATCTATTGCCGCTATTTACCGCACTGATTGCGGTGCTGGTACTTAATGAACAATTACAGCATTTTCATTATCTGGGAGGCGGAGCTATTTTGGCCGGGGTTCTGTTAGTGCAGCTTGCACAATGGCGGCCAGCCTCCCGCCCAGGCTGATGTTGTAATCAGAACCCGTTGCTTGCGGTTGCACTTAGAGCTTAAAGCTTAAAGCGGGCAATCATCTGCCGCAGTTGCTCGGCCATGGCGTTGAGGTTACTAATGACGCCACGTGCAGTTTGTAGCGATTGATTGCCATCCTGCGCCATATTGCTGATGCGTTCGGCCGATTGCGCCATTTCAGTGGTGGCAATGGATTGCTCATTGGTCGCCTCCGAGATATCCCGAATTCGCTGTACAACTTCTTGCATTTGCCCCTGAATCTGACGGATTTGCGCGGCTGCGGATTGTGATTGCTGTACGCTGCTGCTCACCGCGTCATGGGTACTGCTCATATTCTGACAAGCTAATTGTGATTGGGTGCGCATCGCATCAATCTTGCCGGTGATTTCTACCGTGGCTTGGCCTGAGCGCTCTGCCAGTTTGCGAACCTCATCGGCTACAATTGCAAAGCCGCGGCCTTGCTCACCAGCACGAGCAGCCTCAATGGCTGCGTTGAGTGCTAATAAATTGGTCTGATCGGCAATTTCCTTAATGACAGTCAC
The DNA here is from genome assembly GCF_013423785.1 of Chitinibacter fontanus. Lineage (NCBI taxonomy): Bacteria > Pseudomonadati > Pseudomonadota > Betaproteobacteria > Neisseriales > Chitinibacteraceae > Chitinibacter > Chitinibacter fontanus. The sequence continues at coordinate 696,538 of NZ_CP058952.1, read as the reverse complement.
AATGCCACTGATCTCGACGGAATGCTGTTCTAGTTCGTTCATTGCTCCGGCCAGATCTGCAATTTGTTCAGCGATTTGGTTAACCTCATTGGCTGCAGTAATGACTGTTTGCGCCGCTTGCTGGGACATATTGCCAGTATGGCTTACGACAGACTCGGCATCTTGGGTATTTTGGGCGATGTGACTGATGCTGACGGTGATTTGTTCAATGGTTGCCGCTGTGGCAGTGGCCATTTCGCTTTGCGAGTGAGCATCTTGACTGAGCTTGTGCGTCATTTGATCAATGCTTTGTACGCCATTGGTGAGCCTGACTGTATCGTCGCGCACAGTAATAAACATCTGACGAAGTTGCGCCATAAACGTATTTACATGGGTGGCAATTTGACCAATTTCATCTTGCGATGTCACGGGTAATTGAATAGTCAGATCGCCATTGCCAGTCGTTAATGACTCCATCATGTCGCGTAAACGGCGCAAGGGTTGTGCGATCGCATTACCTAAAATTAAGGAAACCAGTGCCGCAATAATGAGCATGATTAGGCCAATCAGCCCCGCGCTGAGCATCGCCTGATTGACTGCATGATTGACTTTGTTGGCATCCACATCGACTCCGACGACGTAGGTGTCGCCAGTGGCTGTTTTTACTGGCATTAAAATGCTGCGTAAAAAGCCATATTCGGGGCTGACATTTTCACTGAATTGCGCCTGACCAGTTTGCTGCGCCAGTAGTGTAGCGCCATCAGTTTCAGGCACATCGCTGGGCTTGAGATAAAAATCGATCTTTGGGTCTTTCAATTGCTCGGCCGAAAGCGAGGCTGTGGTGTAAAACACTTTGCCATCGCGCACGATAAAGCTGTAAACATATTCAACCCCGAGTGTTTTCACAATTCCAGTGAGGTATTCCGCCTCTTTGCGCTTGGCCGCCAGATTGACTTGCTCGCGCGGCGGAAGTTGATTGTGATAATTGGGGCCAATGAAATAGGGGTAACTGAGTGCCACGCTATTGAGTTTGGCATCGACTTCGGCGAGCGCATTTTTCTTCGCGGCAATAATGGCCTGTGTAGTAAAGACGCCAACCGTGAGTAGGGAAACCAGCAAAAAAGCCACTTGCAGCTTTAAACGTAGATTAAGTTTGCTAAGTAATAACATGGCTTTTCCATCTGAGGCGATCCGCTAAAGTATAGGAAAAATGCCATGCCTTACAAGATGAATCTGCTGCAGTTGGTATCTAGCGTGTGATTGGTTTTTGTATGGTTTAAGCGGTGGCAGTAGGGAGTAATAATTGCTTGTGATGATTGATGCAGTGAGTTTGCACCTAAAATGACAACGCCACCTAGATACCTAGGTGGCGTATGTGTTTATAGACTAGCTAATTCAATTACTTCAGAGTAACACCCCAGTTGGCTTCAACACACTTAGTGTATTGGCTGTCGATCAGGGCATTGTATGGAGTCTGGTAGCTCACGAGCTGACATTTGTTGTCGCCGCCCACTTTCCAGTCTTTTTCCCAGTAGATGTTAAATGCGGCAGATGATGCGCCATCAAAGCGACCCATGCCTGAACATTTCATCGACTCTTTGCTGATATCCCAGCCCAGATCACGAGCAAACTCGGTGTAGTAGTTCAGACGATTTTGCGCCGCAGCTTTGGTTGGTGAGTCTTGGCATTCGGCATTGATAATCTGGATCGTGGTTGGGAAGTCGTTACCCAATTGACGTGATTTATCAAAGTCGTTCGGTACCCAAGTGCCATCAATCACGTGCAGCATTGATGGTTTTGGTGGCTGTGGATACACGAAGAAGAACACCGCTGAAGCCAAGTTCAACCAGCTTTCTGCCACGCGATCCGGATCTTTCAACAGTACCGATTGGTCGCCATCAAACATCGCTTGGCTAAATGGACCGTAGTTGTAGTTGTAAGACAACTGTTTCGCGCCACGGCCGTAGTATTTCTTGAAGCCGCCTTTGGCATCGGTGCCGCAAGTCCAAACTTTGTTGAATACTGGGTCAGTACACTCGGTGTTGTAACCACAACCAGTGCCATCTTCAGTACAACCCATTTCACGCACGTGCACCAGTGCTTGCAGCCATTCTGGATTGCCATATTGCGTTACGCTGTGGCCACCGGTTTCTTGCGCAAAGTGCGCAAACGATGCTGCCAATGAGCGACGGCAGATTTCATCGGCATTGCGGCCATCAGTGTAGTCGCCGCAGAAGGCTGGGAATTTAGCTGCAGCTTGCAAGAAGCGGGTGTAAGTGTAGCTTGGGTGCGCTTTCGAGAAGTAGTAATCCCACTTCGCTTTCGGCAGGATGGCTTCCACACGTTTTACGTTGCTTGGGTTGCTCATCAAACCTGGTGCTACGGCTTCAACCACCGCGTTAGGGAGTGTGCGTACTGAAGCTTTTACTTTGCTGAAAATATCGCTGTTAGTGAGTGTAGCAGCATAAGCTTCCGCTTCGGCTTTACTAGGTACACCACCGGTTGAGCCGCCACCACCTGGTACAGGTGTTGCCATGCCCGCTGCGTCACAGGCGCCAACAGTACCCCAAGCACCATCTTTGCCGGGCTCGGCGCCTGCATTGGCCCACCATTTCGCGGTGTAGTTCACTGCGTTGTAGCTGACTTTTGCGCCACCAGCGTACGAGCTGCCAGCGTTCCAAGCAGCTTCACATTTTGGCAACCCTGAGCCACCACCCGGTGTTGGTGTCACAACGGGAGCTGGTGTGGCTGTTGGTGTGCTAGTCGGAGCAGTTGTAGGAGCAGTAGTTGGTTTTACTGTTGGTGCAGCAGTCACTACTGGCGTTGCAGTTGGTTTTGCTGTTGGAGCCGCAGTGACCACCGGAGTAGCAGTTGGTTTTGCAGTTGGAGTTGCCGTTACCACGGGAGCACTCGTTGGCGCAGCTGTTGGTGCTACAGTAGGAGCAGCAGTTGGCTTGGTCGTTGGTGCTGGTGTAACGCCACCTGCGCTCACCAGTTGCCATGGGCCCCATTGATTGCTGCCTGGCGCTTCGCCAGTGGTCCACCATTTGGCCTTGTAGTCTTGGCCTTGATAGGTCACCACATCATTGGCTAAGTAAACAGCTTTTGCATCCCATGCACTTGCTGCCCATACGCCGGCGCTCAAACACATTGCTGCGAGCAGTGTTGAGATCTGGAATTTTTTATTCATAGTCCCACTCCATTGAGGATTTGTGGCCTTACCCTGAGGGAGTGCAGCAAATTCCTCTAGCTCGCTGCAGGCACTTTATATTGACCGCCGCCAAATACATCCTGCGAGTGGTCATGCTGTTATCCTAAAATTGGTATTTAAGGATTTTCGTAATCCTACCACTTGTAGTTCCCTCGTCAATGACTACAAGCTAGGGAAAACACTTATTTGTGTGAAATAAATTACTCAGTAAATCAAAGCTTTATAAATAATTTATGTTGCTGACATGAGGCTTTTTTGGGGCTTTTTATATTGCTGATTGTTAATAATTTCTAATGTGCTAAATCAGCTAGAAAAGGCAGAAGCTAGGTATAATCGGCGGCACAGTTTTTCTGAAGATAAAGGCAGGAATTGAATGCAGCGATTTTTAAAACCACTGATTGTTTTTACCAGCACACTGGTATTGGCTGTCAGTTCTGTGTGGGCTGAAGATGCACCGCTGCCTTTTGATAGCCCAGATGCGGCCCCGCCGGTTGCTAAGCGGGCACCAGTAGCAGCCCCCGCTGCTGTGGCGAACACCAAAACGGCACAAAAGCCAAAGTCGGCCCAGTCAGGCAGTAAGAAAGCTCAAGCCAAGGGTAAAAAAACTAAGGCTGGCCAACAAGCTAAGGCATCGAAAGGCAAAACAAAATCAAATACGCGTGCGGTGGCCAAATCAGGGCGCTCTGGTAAAGGCAAGACTAATACCACTAACAGGGTAAAGAGTAGTAAACCGAAGCCAAGCACAAAAGCCGTGGCTAAGCCTCGTGGCAAGCAACGCCACTAGGCAATGTAGAAAATAAAAAGCCCTCGAATCGAGGGCTTTTTAATGGGTATTGAGCGCTGTGCTTGCGTGGAAAAGCGCTATGGCGATATACCCTTATTTTGTAATGCGTGCCAACTCTTCAAAATAAGTCGGGAAGGTTTTGGCTGTACATTTCGGATCATTAATCCGTACCGGTACACCACCCAAGGCCACTAGTGAGAAGCACATCGCCATGCGGTGGTCATCATAAGTGTCGATTTCCGCGTTCGGGGCTAGTTGTTCGGGCGGAATCACTGAAATCCAATCCTGACCTTCTTCAACAATCGCACCGACTTTACGCAACTCGGTCGCCATTGCAGAGAGGCGGTCGGTTTCTTTCACGCGCCAGCTTTCGATATTGCGAATTGTGGTTTTGCCCTTGGTGTACAGCGCCGCCACCGCAATCGTCATCGCCGCATCGGGGATGTGGTTCAGGTCAACATCAATCGCTTTGAGCTGGCCGTCGCTCGGCGGCGCTGCTTCGATCCAGTTTGGACCCCAAGTGATTTGTGCGCCCATTTGTGCCAGCGTTTCGGCAAAGCGTTTATCGCCTTGAATCGACTCGCTGCCTACGCCTGTAACGCGTACTGCGCCGCCATCAAGTGCGCCGATTGCACCAGCCGCCAAGAAATACGACGCGCTTGATGCATCGCCTTCAACAAAAATCTCGCCCGGCGATTGATACACTTGCCCAGCAGGGATAAAGAACTCGTTCCAGCTCTTTTTCTCGACTCTCAGGCCAAATTTGGCCATCAGGTTCAGCGTGATTTCGATGTAGGGCTTGGAGATCAGCTCGCCAACGACTTCAATCGTCATATTGCGGTTGGAGAGTGGCAAGGCCATCAACAGGCCGGTCAGGAACTGGCTGGATACATTGCCTTTGACTTGAACACGATCAGCAGCGACCACGCCCGGTTTGATTTGGTCTGGTTTGATTTGAAGGGGCGGGAAGCCTTCATTGCCCAAATAATCAATCTGGCAACCCGCTTGGCGCAGCGCATCAACCAAGTCTCCAATTGGGCGCTCGTGCATGCGTGCCACGCCGTGCAGATGATAATTACCGTTCGACAGCGCCAGCGCGGCGGTCAAAGGGCGAAACGCGGTGCCAGCATTGCCGAGGAACAAGTCGGCATCTTTATTCGGGAAGTTACCTGCGCAACCGTGAACGATAAAGTCACGCGACTCACCAATTTGATCAACTTTCACGCCCAATGTGGCCAAGGCCTCGAGCATGCGTTGCGTGTCGTCCGACGCGAGTAGACCGCGCACGGTAGTTTGGCCAGCACACAAGGCAGCGAGCAGCAAGGTGCGGTTAGAAATACTTTTTGAGCCTGGCAGCGCAACCGTTCCGGCTACTTTGGCGATCGGGGCGAGGTCGAGAAATTCCATCGTGATTCCTTCAGTATCAAAAGGCGCGGGGCGCATTATTCATTGCAGCTGGCGCTGATTTCTTTCAGCGCTTTCAGCACGCGATCAGGCGTGAGCTTATTTAAACAATCCATATGCCCTAAGGGGCAAACCCGCTCAAAGCAGGGGCTACATTCCAAGTCGAGCGTGACAACTTTTGCTTTGAGCGTTAGCGGTGGTGTAAATGTTGGCGAACTAGAGCCAAATACCGCCACCAATGGGCGTTGCAGCGCCGCCACTACATGCATTAGGCCGGAATCATTGCAAACAGCTACTTTGGCCAGCGAGAGCAAGTCGATGGCTTCGGCCAGACTAGTTTTTCCTGCCAAATTAATTACCTGTGGGGCAAGTGCGGCAATTTCTGCACAAATTTCCGTGTCTTTACCTGAACCAAACAGCCAAACCTGTGCCCCATCTTGCTGTAACTGCTGCGCTAATTCAGCGGCATGACGGGCGGGCCAACGTTTCGCCGGGCCATACTCCGCACCCGGACAAATGGCTATGATGGGCTGATCGGTGCTGAGGCCTAATTTTTGCAGGGCCGCTGTGCGATCAGCTGGATTTATGGTGAGGACGGGGTGCGGTACTTGCTGCGTGCGCGGCGCATCTTTCTCATCGGCCAGTGCATAAAAACGTTGCACCATTTGTGGCAATTTAATTGGATCTAGCATTCGTACATCATTGAGCAAACCATAGCGCATTTCACCCACCCAGCCGGTTCGCGTTGCAATACCTGCCAGTAATGGTACTAGGGCTGATTTAACCGAGTTGGGTAGCACAATCACTTGATCGTAGCCGCGTGCCTTGAGCTGGCGCGCCAATTTCCAGCGCTCACGAAGTTTGAGCTCGCCGTGGCCAAATGGCGCGTCAATCGCCTCATTAATCTCAGCCATGCGCGCATGTAATGGACGGGTCCATGCTGGGGCAAGCACATCGATTTGCGCTTGTGGGTAGCGTTGCTTAAGACGGGCATACATTGGCTGCGCCATAATTGCATCGCCAACCCATGCAGGGGCAATAATCAGAATTCGTTTCAAACGCAAATCCATCGCGGGATAAGGCAGGCAGCGCCATGCCGTTTATTAAAACGCAAAAGCGGCGACCGATTATTCGGTGGCGCCGCTTGGAAATCAGCTAGCCGTGGTTTAGTGACCTTTGATCACTTCACCTTCTTTTAATTTGTAGTGCGTACCGCAGTAAGGGCATTGTGCTTTGCCGGTTTTCGCAATATCGAGGAAAACGCGTGGGTGCGAATTCCATTTCAACATATTGGGCATCGGACAGTGCAAAGGCACGTCGTGGGCGGTGACTTCGATTTCTTTTTGTGTGTTTTCAACTAAGCTCATCATTCTCTCCAATTTAATATTGGGTACTCTAGTGGGTATATCGCTGAAGCTCAATCCAGAGTTTTGCTATCGCTATATACCCTAGTGGCTGGACGAAATGGCATTGCTCAATTTTGTCAATCACAATGCCGAATTCGAGTCGCGCAGCCGCTTGGATTTATACCAACGTCAACCAGTCTTCGTGTTTTGGATCTAGGCCTTTTACGCAATCAAAGTAACGCTTCTGCAAACGCTCAGTCACTGGGCCACGCGTGCCTGCGCCGATTGGGCGGTTGTCCAGTTCGCGGATTGGCGTTACTTCTGCGGCTGTGCCGGTGAAGAATGCTTCGTCAGCAGTGTAAATTTCATCGCGCGTAATGCGTTTTTGTACGACTTTGAAGCCTTCTTCTTCAGCTAGCGTCAACACAGTATTGCGTGTGATGCCGTCCAAGCAAGACGCAACATCCGGCGTGTAGATCACGCCTTTTTTCACGATAAACAGGTTTTCACCCGCGCCTTCCGAGGCGTAGCCGTCGGTGTCGAGCAACAGCGCTTCATCGTAACCATCGGCCGCCGCTTCTTGGTGCGCCATGATCGAGTTGATGTAGTAACCGCTGGCTTTGGCTCGCACCATCGACACATTCACATGGTGACGGGTAAAGCTCGAAGTTTTTACGCGGATGCCTTTGGTCAGGCCGTCTTCACCCAAATACGCGCCCCAAGGCCATGCCGCCACGATGGTGTGGATAGTGTTGTTGGTGGCGGCGATACCGAGCTTTTCACTGCCAATGAATGACAATGGGCGCAGGTAGCAAGATTTCAGCTTGTTTTCGCGTACGACGGTTTTTTGCGCTTCGTTCAGCTCTTCGGCGGTATAGCCAATATTCATTTGGAAAATTTTAGCTGAATTGAGCAGACGTTCAGTGTGGTCTTGCAGGCGGAAGATCGCAGTGCCTTTTGGCGTTTCGTAGGCACGAACACCTTCAAACACGCCCATGCCGTAATGCAAGGAATGCGTGAGGACGTGGGTCGTCGCATCGCGCCAATCCACCAGTTTGCCATCGTACCAAATGACGCCGTCGCGATCTGCCATTGACATGCTGCTCTCCTGCCTAGTGCTTATATTCGGGAAAACGGCGATTGTAACCGAAAATAGGCGACTAGATGAGTGCCGCCAGCGAGATTTGTCACCCTCTGCGGTGTGAAGCGGAAAGTTTCACAAAATCAAGGCCAACTGGCGTGCTTGGCAGGCACTTGCGGCGCTTACGCGGGCTTATTGTTCCAGTAGCCTTGCAATGGCGGGATGGACAATTTTTTTCGGGCTATAGATCGCATGGTACTGAGCCACTACACCTGATAAATGCCCTAATGAAACTAAATCTTTGCTGGGTATTGGTTTGGAGGATATGACAGGGCTTGGGTAGAGGCCGATACCTGTCTTGGCAAAGGTATGCATTAATGCACTGTCAGAAAACTCGCCAACAATATCCGGTTGAATATGGTGCTCGGCAAACCAGACGTCCAGCAGTAGACGCAGTGCTGAATTACGGGTGGGTAATAATAGTGGAGCACCATTTAATTGCTGTGGAAAATCATCTTGATAGCGCGCCACCAGCTCGGGAGTGCCCAGCAGCATTATTGGCGCGTACACCAAGGCGTGACTTTGCAGGCGCAGCGACTCGGCCTCGGTCACGGTACGATCTGCTAATACCAGATCGAGTTGATGTAAGGCCAACTTAGCACTGAGTTCATCCAGACTGCCGTCAATGCAGACTAGCTTCACCGTGGCATCACACAGTGGTGCGAGCAGCTGTTGTGCAATTGATTTAGGAATTGCATCCACGATACCAATATTGAGCCGGGCGCGCAGGCTGTCACCGCGCTCCATCGCCTGTTGCAGCTCCTTGCCCAGCATAAAAATCTGGTCGGCGTAATGCAGCATGGTGCGGCCAGCTTCAGTGAGCTGCAGGGTTCGGCCTACCTGATTAAATAAACTTTGCCCGATGTCTTGTTCGAGCAAACTGATTTGTCCGCTGATAGTTTGTGCCGTAATGCCGAGTTTGCGGGCTGCGGCGCTAATACCGCCTTCTTTGGCGACCACCCAAAAATAGTGCAGATGTTTGTAGTTGAGCGCAGACATAGTGATAGTTCGAGAAAAACTGACGATCACTCAATGTAAGCCTGATGTTGGAAGCTGTAAAGCCCGTTTATGCTTGGTGAATCATAAGAAGGAAGAGAGTTGAAAAAATGTACTTGCCTGTGTGGATGGAAACTTGGTGGTTTGCGCTGTTGTGCCTTGGGGCATTCGCTGCGATGTGGTATTTGGTTTATTACAACCCCGGTGCGCAAACGTATTGGGAGCGATTGCCAACACGCAAGCAATATTTGCTTAAACATCCCGATTGTCAGCGTGGTGAAGATATCGCGTGTTGTCACTGTGGCTCGATCGTTAAACTCGACCTCGGTTTATTGCAATATTGGGATTGGCGTCGCCAGATGATGTGCCGGAATTGCAAAAATCTACTTTGGCGGGAACAGGATCAATGAGCAAATGGTTAAGTCTGGCTTGGGTACTCGATTATTTTTCAGTGTCCAGTTGGCTTTCTTCGATGTTCAATCGCTTACCATGCTTGCAAAATCGTGTTCACGCCCAAATGACTGAAGTTGAATATCGTCAATGGCATCCCGATTTAGTGAATAACAAAGGCATTTCTTGTTAGTAATGCGGTGGAACTGAGCGACAAGAGATGACTCTAAGCACGAAACAAGGTGGCGTTCATGCGCAAGGTGCAAAAGCATACTGTGGCGTAGGGCGACTACCTTATAATGATTGAAATTTTACTAAGGAGTGAAACGTGAAACGGACGATACTGTTAATCGCTACCAATATTGCCATCATGGTGGTGTTGGGGATTGTGGTTAGTGTGCTGGGCCTAAACCGCTTTATGAGTGCCAATGGTTTGAATTTACCGATGTTGCTGATGTTTGCAGCGGTCATGGGGTTTGGTGGTGCGTTTATTTCTCTGGCCATGTCGAAAACCATGGCTAAATGGAGCACTGGTGCACAGGTGATCGAGCGCCCGCGCAATCAGGACGAGCAATGGTTATTTGATACCGTGGCGCGTTTGGCGCAACGCGCGCAAATTGCGATGCCAGAGGTGGCAATTTACGAAGGCGAGCCCAACGCGTTTGCGACTGGCCCGAGCAAAAATAACTCGCTGGTGGCGGTTTCGACAGGTTTGCTCTACAGCATGACGCATCGCGAAATTGAAGCGGTGCTGGCCCACGAAGTGGCACACGTGAAAAACGGCGATATGGTCACACTAACGTTGATTCAAGGTGTGGTGAATACATTCGTGTTCTTCTTGGCGCGCGTTGTTGGTTATCTGGTTGATTCCTTCCTGAAACGCGACAACGAAGAATCATCCGGTCCCGGCATCGCCTACATGATCACCGTGGTTATCTGTGACATCGTGTTCGGTATTTTGGCGAGCGTAATCGTGATGTACTTCTCGCGCCAACGTGAGTTCCGCGCTGATGCCGGTGCTGCGCAATTGATGGGTGATGCTGCACCAATGGTAGATGCCTTGCGCCGCTTGGGCGGGATGACGCCAAGTGCGCTGCCAAGTAATATGGCGGCATCGGGGATTTCGAACAAATCAGGCTGGAGTTCGCTATTTAGCTCACACCCATCCATGGAAGAGCGGATCGCTGCCTTGCAAACAATGCGTTAATTTGCCGCTTTGAAACTAAAGTCATCAGGGTATTGCTTCGACAGGGGCAATACCCTTTTTTTGTGCGCCGTATGCATAGCAAAGACACGTAAAGGCGGTTGTGCAATATGGTCTAGGTGGTATTGCATTGAATGTAAATGAAATATTGATATCTAAGGCGATACTGTATGGGGGTATTTGCTGATGTGGATTATTTTGCCTTGATGACAACAGGATGACTTTTAATATTTCGGTAATCTTGCAAGTCTAAAGTCTGCCTATCACAAGTTATTGAGGTGGGCCCCAAATGAAAATTGCAGCACAGCTTAAATTGGGCAGTGTGCTTACCGGGCTTGCCCTAGGTGTAGCCGTTTTGCTTGCAGCGTGGAATCTGCAGCGATTGCGAGATAGTTTTGATCATTACCGTGTTGCACGGCAAACTGCTGCGCAGTTGGTAGCGCTCAAAGTCAATATGCTCACGATGTCGCGGCTGGATGTAATGCAGCCAGATATTGTGCAGCAGCTGGATCAATACGATAAAACGATTGCCACCGAAAGTGCGGCACTCAGCATGCCCACTGCCGAGCAAACCGAATTTAAACAACTAATGGCTGAGCACTGGGCACGCTACCTGACCCAGTTTCGTAGTGCGGTGGTTATCGCTGAAAACTCCCCCGATGATGCAATTGCTATTCCAGAGCAAATTTATCGCAATGATCTCTCGCCTTTGCTGGCCGCTCTGGAAAAATTCAGTAGTACCGAATCCACACGTGCCAGTACAGCTGAAGCTAATTTTGAGCGCGAGGTTAGCCAGGCTTTATGGTGGGTGCTGATCCCGCTATTGCTGGCGGGCGGCATGATTATGAGTATGTCTATTCTGTTTGCTCGTCGCTTGAAGGCCAGCATGTATGAGATGGAGCAGGTTGCTCAACGTTTGCACGCGGGGGATCTCACCATGCGGATGCCTGAGCGCGCGGATGAATTGGGCGAGTTGGGTAAGGCGATTAACCACTTTTTACTGCAGCTGATGCAGGTACTCTCGCAGGCCAAAGCCGCAGCGCAGCATACGCGGCGTGATGCAGTCCATATCACTGAGCTAGCGAATCAAGCGGCGCGCAATATGGTTGAGCAATCACAGCGGGTTAATGAAATCAGTAATGCGACACATGAAATGACCGAAACCGTGCACTACGTGGGCGAGTTGGCACAAGCCGCTGCCATCGCCGCAGGGCAAGCGAAAGCGGCCACCAAAGAAGCTGATCAGGCCGGAATGACCACGGTGCAAAACCTGCAAGCCTTGTCCGTGCATTTTGCTTCCGTTGAAAATGCAATGAATGAGCTGGGCCAATCATTTGGCAAAATTGTGACCGTGAGCGGCACGATTAAAGATATTGCAGATCAAACCAATTTGCTGGCGCTCAATGCCGCGATTGAAGCGGCGCGTGCCGGTGAACATGGCCGCGGTTTTGCCGTGGTGGCCGATGAAGTGCGCAAACTGGCGCAAAGTACCAGCGATTCGACACGCACCATCGCGCAGATTCTTGACGGCACCCGCCAATCGACTGAGCAAACTGGCAAGGCGGTACATGCCGCTGGGCAGTATTTGTCGGCGTGTAATCGGGATGGTGAAATTGTAGCGGTGGCGCTGAACCGGATTCATGGCATTAGCGAGATGGTGGCGGAGAAGATGAACGGTATTGCCACCACGGTGGATCAGCAAAGTCGCGCCGCCAGTGCGATTAATCAACAACTGGGTGATATCGCTCACGGACTAAACCAAACATCGCAGAGCAGCAATAGCATTACCCAAGATATGCGGCAATTGCAGGACGTGGCTAATCAATTGGATGTCAGCATGGCCAAGTTGCGCACTCAATAAATATCGTTTGGGCCAAGATAGCAAAAGGCCCCGAGGGGCCTTTTGCTATTTGAGCTGCTTGACCAAGCTATTGAGTAATGTTGCTTGGGCGTCGTCCTGAGTGAGCTCCCAAATCATGATCCCGCCCAGTTTATTTTGTTTTACAAACTTGACCTTTTCAGCCAACGAAGCTGGATCATCATAGGAGATCAGCTCTTTTTTCCCTGCGTGATAGAGGTAGGGTGAGTTGCCCGATTCCGCGCTGCGATAGGCTTTCCATCCCGTTGCTTTAGCGTATTTGGTCTGAAAATCGGCCCAGCTGGCAACGCCCGCTTCCGGCTCATCTTTCAATCCGGGCCCATTCATACTTTGGACGAGGCCATCGCCGTTGGGGCCAGCTTCAACATTACCTAAACCGCGGACATAAAAAGGGACACCCAGCATCAATTGGCTAGGTTTGGCGCCTTGCGCGATAAAATAATCCACTGCCTTACTGCTAGATAAGATCTGGCCATCCGGGTCATTGGGTACGCTATGCAAACTGGCTTGCAGTGTGGCTGTTTTGCTCCAACCGCCGCTACGATCATAAGCCATTAGATTCACCCAATCGAGCACAGGTAGCGCGTTTTTCAGATCATAGCCTTGCATCACCCAGCCCCCGTTATTGGCCGGAACTGCAATACTGAGCACGTATTTTTGCTTATCTGCTTTGCCGGCGGCATCCAAACCTTGGCGTAAATCGCGTAGCAGACTAACCCAGTTTTGCAGGTCAGCCGCACTGGCATCGGCGGCGTAATCACCGCCAGTGACTGGGTGTTCCCAATCCAGATCTAGGCCAACGCACTGGCTGCTACGCATAATGCCAATGGCAGATTTAACCAATTTGGCGCGGCCCGCTTCGGTTTGTGCTGTTTTGGCGATGTTTTTGGAGCCAGTCCAGCCACCGATGGCCCACATGCAATTGAAGTTGCTGGTTTTACGTGCCTTCGCAAAATGACTTTGCCAGAGTTCAGCCCCGGCTTTGGCCGTTGGCGAGAGAAAAGCTTCGCCATTGGCATTGACTTCAATGAAAGACAAAATGCCGTAATTGAGTTTTCCCAGTTGTGGCCCAAACTGAGCGACCACATTGGCTTCACGCCAGGTGGGCAGATAGGAGATGAGTTTTTCGTTGGCCAATAAGGGCTGACTGAGCAATATAGCAGCGATGCTAAGCTGTTTGATGGACATGATTTAACCTTGAGGGTTTGCGGTGTTGCCAGTATACGGTCGCACTGGCGTTGCACCCATGTCCGAATTTTTGTCGATGTTGTCTTAATTTTTGGTCTTAGGGTATGTTTATTTTTCCTATGTTTGCATTGGTCTTTCTTCATATACCCCTCATTTTCTTGCAGTCAATTTTCAGAGAGGATAAAAAAAGACACACCGAAGTGTGTCTTTTTGAGGCGTGCAGCCTGCTTATTCTTTCTCAAACCAAGCAATGCTTTCTACGTGTGCTGTATGCGGGAACATGTTAATAATCCCGGCCGATTTGAGTGTATAGCCTTTGACGTTGACCAATACATTGGCATCGCGCGCGAGGGTAGAGGGGCTACAGGAAACATAAATAATCCGTTTGGGCCCAGTTTCTGCAGAAATGGCATTACACAATGAAATTGCGCCATCGCGTGGCGGATCGATCAGCATTTTGTCAAAGTGGCCGAGCTTTTCCAGCCATTCTGGGTTCATATCGAACAAGTTGGCGACGGTAAAATCGGTAAGGTGATCCAGACCGTTGTGCTTGGCGCTCTCAAAAGCACGCTCAACCAGCTGCTGGCTGCCTTCCATGCCCAAGACGCTGGCGCCGCTGCGGGCGATTGGCAAGGTGAAGTTGCCCAAGCCGCAGAACATATCGGCAATGCGCTCGCCCGGCTGAGGGTCAAGCATTTTAACCGCGCGCTCCACCATCACCCGATTAATGCCGTGGTTGACCTGAGTAAATTCAGTCGGTTTGAACGGCATTTCGATATTGAATTCGGGCATCAGATACGTCAGTTTGGGCGCATCGAGCGGGTAGAGCGGATAGGCGGTGTCCGGGCCTTTGGGCTGCAACCAAATTTGTACTTTCCACTGATCGGCGTAGGCTTTGAATAGCTCGAAGTCCGCATCATTGATCTCTTCCATATTGCGGAACACCAGCACGGTTACATTTGCGCCAACGGCTAGCTCAATCTGTGGCATGCGATCAAAGATCGACAATTGTTTTACCAGCTCGCGCAGTGCAGGCAATTGCGCCGATACATGCGGCGGCAAGATATGGCATTCGCTCATATCGGCAATAAAGCTGCTGCGCTTTTCATGAAAGCCGACTAACACCGTGCCTTTTTTTGCCACATTTTTGGCCGACAAACGCGCACGGTGACGATAGCCCCACGCTGGGCCGTAAATTGCTGGCAGCATCGATTGTGGTGCTACGTGGCCGATGCGATTTAGATTATCTTCCAGAACCCGTTGCTTGGCGGCAACCTGTGCGCCAAATTCCATGTGTTGTAATGAACAGCCACCACAGACACCATAATGCGGACATTTTGGTTTTACACGCATAAAGCTGTCATTATGTATGCTTGTGGCTTGCGCGTTTTCAAAGGTTGGCTTTTTGCGGTAACTACTGTACGTCGCAGTTTCAAACGGCAAAGCGCCATCAATAAAAATCGTTTTGCCGTCCACATGGGCAATTCCGTAGCCTTCGTGGCTCAAAGATTCAATGAGTGCAGTAGGGTTGTTCATCTTGATTCATTGTGATTAGGCGATTTAGCAGGCAATTATAACTGACCCGCGCAGTTGCGCCCATGCTCTGCAATATTCGGAAATTTAGGTTGTTTTCATGAAGCTCGAATCGGTACTCCAATTATCCGCCTTACTGAGCACCCACACTTGGGATGCATTTGCCGAGCAATTGGTCGGTGCCGTACGTGATTCATTTGATGCCAAACGCACATTCTTGATTTTGCCCGCTGAAGACCGGCAAACGTTGCAGGTGCATGCGCAAGCAGTGATCGGATTGCGACCTTTATGCTTTGCTGAGCCGCAAAGCCCAGAGGCATTTTTTGGTTTAGCCGTCGAAGAGATGCATTGGCAACTACGGGAGCCTGCCTTATCGGTACGGCCAGTCGATTTTCAGGTGCAAGATATCTGGGAAGTGGAGGGCGATTGTATTCCCGAGCTGGTGCGCTGGATTTTGCCGCTGGAATATCACGGCAAATTGATTGCCATGCTCTACGTTGAATTGTCCGATGTGTTGCGCTTGAAATCATATCTGGAAACTGCAGCTTTTCGGGTTGAATGCGAAGCGTTAGCTGGCATGCTGGCTGATCGGATAGAGGCCCTGCTTACCGGTGGCGAGGTCGAGCGCGATGAGATGACGCGCCGCCTGCAAAATAGCCTGCAGCGGGCTGAAGAATATCGTGAGTTACTACAAAAACTTCATGAAGTAACGCTGCGCCTGACGCAAACCCCAGATCTGGATAGCCTGCAGCGTGAATCAGTACGAGCGGCCATTACTGATTTGGGGATTGATCGGCTTGGTTTATTTGCGGTAGACCATGATAAAGGTCTAATGCTGGGTACTTATGGCACCAATAATGATGGCGAATTAACCGACGAGCATTGGTATAGCGCCAACATTCCGCAGCATCAGATTTTTATGGCCGCAGCCGAAAAACCGGGCGAGGTGATCGTCAAAGAAGACGCACCGATTTATTACAATAAAGTTGTTGTGGGGCGCGGCTGGAATTCGCTGGTTGGCTTATACGCCGATGGTAAACATCTGGGCTGGATGGCCGCAGATAATTTTTTGCGCCGTCGCACCTTAATGCCTTATCAACGCGAAGTGATGAAGCTGTTTGCCGCGATTGTGGCGCAATTAATTCGCGCCAAGCAGGTGCAGCAGGAAATGCATTTACTCAATGCACGTCTGTCACAACAAACCGCCGCCTTGGCACACGCTAAAGATCAGGCCGAGGCTGCGAGCCGCGCCAAATCCGATTTTCTAGCCACCATCAGCCATGAAATTCGCACGCCGCTCAATGGCGTATTGGGTTTTGCACAATTGCTGGGCGATACCGCGCTCAATAAAGAGCAACACGAATACGTTAGCAATATCCGCAAATCGGGCGACTCGCTGGTGCTGTTGGTTAATGATCTACTCGATTACTCGAAAATTGAGGCCGGCAAGTTCGAACTTAACCCTGATTTTTTCAATTTGCAGGAAGTGCTCGAAGACTCCTGCAGCATGCTGGCCTCGCGTGCGGTTGAGCGGCGTATTGAGCTGGTGCTCGATATTGCGCCGGTGTTCCCCGTGCGCTATTTCGGTGATGGTTTACGCATCAAGCAGGTAATGGTGAATCTGATCTCCAATGCGCTGAAATTTACCGAGCAGGGTGGTGTTTATTTGAGTGCCACCGTGCAGGGCGACGCGATTGAGCTACGCATTCGCGACACCGGCATCGGTATTAGCAAAGCGCAGCAGGCGCTGTTGTTTCAGCGCTTTTATCAGGCTGATTCAGGCTCGACGCGCCGCTATGGTGGGACCGGCTTAGGCTTGGCAATTTGCAAATTATTACTTGAGTTAATGGGCGGCTCGATCGCGGTGGAATCCGAGTTGGGTCAAGGCTCGTGCTTTGTGGTGCGCTTGCCGATTGGCGTCGATGACACAATACGACAACGCGTCTTGCCAACCTTGGCGTGCCTAGCGAATAAACGCTTGGCCTTGCTGGGTTTACCTAATTGGAGCCAGCCGTGGATCAAGCGGCTGTTGGCCGCCTCGCAAGTGCAATGGCTTGATCTGGAACACGCTAGTCTCGATCAAGCTGATGTGATCATTATTGATGAAGATGCCAGCACGCCGTCAACACTGGCTATAAATGCGCCAATGCTGGTGCTAGGCTGGCAAGCGAATCCACCCGCCGACGGTGGTGGCAAGAAGGCCTTTTTGGCCAAGCCAGCGCTCAGCGAAATTGGTCTGATTCGCGGGCTAAAAAAACTACTGGAAATTCAGCCAACCGCAGCGCCTTTACCAGTGAATCAGGTGCGTTTCAAAGGGCATATTCTGGTAGCTGAAGACAACCCGATGAATCAACGCGTGGTCAGTGCGTTTTTACGCAAGCTCGGTTGTACGGTCAAAATTGCCCACAGCGGCAAAGACGCCGTCGAGATGACGCAAACCGGTGAGTTTGATTTGATTCTGATGGATTGGCAGATGCCCGAAATGGATGGCATTGAGGCCACACGCATACTGCGCAGCCAGCCGCAATTTCAGACTCTGCCGATTATTGCACTGACTGCCAATGCGTTTGAAAGCAGCGAGGAGCAATGTCTGGCGGCAGGCATGGATGGCTTTTTAGCCAAGCCGTTAGAGTTTGCCCGCTTGCAAGATTTGCTGGCGTATTATCTGGTCGAGTGCGATGACGACGAGTCGTGTTTGCAAAATTAAGCTCTGTTAATGTTGCTTGAGCTGATCGCCAAGCTCAACTGAGTCTAGCTATTGGGGAAAATAGCGGGCGGTGCTCGCGATCAGTTCCGGTATGCTAGCCGTCTATCGATTTTTTCCTTGTGTGCCGCATGAAACCCACTTTGAAAGGCCATTTATTGGTGCTGTTTTGCGTCTTGGTTTGGGGCGTAACATTCGTATCGACCAAACTGCTGCTTGAGCTGCGCACACCGGTTGAAATTGCATTCGATCGCTTTGTGCTGGCTTTTTTGGTGCTGTGTGCACTGCACCCCAAATTTAAATGGCAATCATGGCGTACCGAGCTACAGTTTTTTGGCTTAGGGCTCTGCGGCGTGACCTTGTATTTCCTTACTGAAAATTATGCCCTGCAATTTACGCAGGCCTCCAATGTTGGCTTGCTAGTGTCGTCCGCGCCACTGCTGACCGCGATTTTTTCGCACTACATCACGCATGACGAACAGCTGAGCTTGCGCTTTGCAATCGGCTCGCTGATTGCGCTCTTGGGTGTGGCGGTGGTGATGTTCAATGGCTCGGTGATTTTGCAGCTTAATCCTTTGGGCGATATTTTGGCTCTGCTCGCTGGTGCTGCATGGGCGCTGTATTGCCTGCAATTGCGCAAAATCGGCGCGCGCTTTGGCTATCTGTATCTAACGCGGCAAGTGTTTTTTTATGGCCTGATCACGATGTTGCCCGCGCTGTGGTGGAGTCATTACCGCCTTGATCTGGGGCTATGGCTCAAGCCTATGCAGGGCGGCAATATGGTTTTTCTGGGCGTCATTGCCTCGGCGCTGTGTTATGTGGCGTGGAATAAAGCCGTTGGACTGATCGGTGCGGTGAAGGCCAGCAATTATATTTATCTGATTCCGCTGGTGACTTTGATCACCGCCGTGCTGGTGCTGGGCGAAAAGCTAACCGTAGTTGGGGCCGTGGGTGCCGCACTGATTTTATTTGGGGTATATTTCGCTGAACATGGTTTGAAATTGCCTTCAAGCAAATAGGTGGGGCAGTATATGAAGCTAATCGTCGTAACTGGTGCACAAAAAAGCGGCAAAAGCCGCTACGCCGAGCAACGTGCGCTGGTGCTGTCCGAGCGCCCTGCTTATCTAGCCACTTCGCGGGTGTGGGACGATGATTTCGCGCAGCGCATCGCGCGCCACCAAGCCGAGCGCGACGAGCGTTGGGTCAATTTAGAGCAAGAAGTCGATCTGGCCGCGCACGGCTTTAGCGGCGAGGTGATCGTGCTCGATTGCATTACGCTCTGGCTGACCAATTTATTTACCGATTGCCAATATGATAGAGATGCCACGCTCGTTGAGGCCAAGCAGCGCTGGCAACAATTTGCCGCGGTCACGCCACAAACGGTGATCGCAGTCGGCAATGAAATCGGCTGGAGCCTGCACGCCGAAACCCAAATGGGCCGGCATTTTGTCGATCTGCACGGCAGCATGATGCAACACCTCGCCGCACAAGCCGATGAAGTGGTGCTGATGGTGGCCGGGTTGCCGATGGTGGTGAAAGGCGGTGCTTGAGGATGAAGCAAAGCTATCAAATTGCGCTTAGCGGCTACCTTCTACTCTCTGGTTTTGTGTTCGCCGGCGAGGGACACAAAATGCTCTTTAAGCCGATGAGCAATGAAATAGTTGTGGAGCGGACGGCTCCTAAGCCAGTTTATCCCGCTATATCACGGGACTTAGGTGAGGCTGGAACTGTTCAATTGCTGTTGATTGTTGGTGAGGATGGGGCTGTAATAGAGACTCAAATTCTTTCTGCTTCTTTTCCCCGACTGGGCAAAGCTTGTGCTCAAGCGATGGGGCGAATGCGCTTTGTGCCAATCGTTCGTAATGACACTACATACCGGTTTCAAACTAGCATTAAATGCAGTTTCCGCCTTGAAGCTGCAGCTTCAGAGGCTTCTTCAGTTGCATCGAAATAGTTTGAAATGGCGCTATTGTGCAAAAAAAACCGTGCATTAAAGCACGGCTTTTTCGTTGGCTCATTCAATTAATTTGCTTTAAGTGAGCAAACCAAGCATTTGTACGCAACCCCCGCCAGTGCTGCACCAATCAGCGGCGCTACCCAGAACAGCCATACTTGTGACAAGGCTGCTGTATCGGCAAACAAGGCCACGGCCAAACTACGCGCAGGGTTGACCGATGTGTTGCTGACCGGGATCGAGATCAGGTGAATCAGCGTTAAGCCCAAGCCAATGGCGATGGGGGCAAAGCCTGCAGGTGCGCGGCTATCTGTGGCACCCAAGATAATCAGCAAAAACATAAAGGTCATGACGATTTCGCATACCAGTACTGCGGTGAGCGAAAAGCCGCCGGGTGACAGGGCATCAAAACCATTGCTGGCAAACCCGCCAGCCACAAAACCGGCTTTACCCGAAGCGATCAGATACAAAACTGCTGCACCGGCAATGCCGCCCAATACTTGGGCAATCACGTAAGGAATTAGCTCTTTGGCTGGGAAACGCCCGCCCACGAGCAGTCCTAATGATACTGCCGGGTTTAAGTGGCAGCCTGAAATATGGCCAATCGCATAGGCCATGGTGAGCACGGTAAGACCAAACGCTAACGATACACCCACAAAGCCAATGCCTAACTCGGGAAACGCGGCGGCCAATACTGCGCTACCGCAACCCCCTAATACCAGCCAAAACGTGCCGATAAATTCGGCCGCTAGTTTATTTTTTAGTGCAAACATATTGCCCCCTGTTGTGTGTCGAAAAAAAAGCCATTGCTGAGCCGGTACATATTGGCTCATGGCAATGGCATTTATATTACATGTGTTGCAAGTAGGTCTAAAGTGAAGATTTGGTTTTTAGGGTGCCAAAATTTACTTCGACTATGACGTCAGCTAGGGTATAAGGTACTTAGGCGATAATTTCTCGCAAGGCCTGAACCAGCGCGGCACATTCTGCATCAGTACCGATTGAGATTCGCAAGAATTGCTCAATGCGTGGTGATTTAAAATGGCGCACTAAAATGGCACGCTCACGTAAAGCCTGCGACAATTGCGCTGCATCATGCTTAGGGTGACGGGCAAAAACAAAGTTTGCGTTTGATGGCAGCACTTCAAAACCCAAAGCACTTAGCTGTGTGCTAAGGGTATCTCGGCTAGAGTTAATCGCCGCGCAGGTTTGCTGGAAATACTCCTTGTCTTCAAACGCAGCCACAGCACCAGCCAATGCCACGCGATCAAGCGGATACGAATTAAAGCTGTTTTTCACCCGCTCCAAACCCGCAATCAAATCTGGGTGGCCTACGGCAAAACCCACTCGCAAGCCGGCTAATGAACGCGATTTAGACAAAGTCTGCACCACCAGCAGATTGTCATAGCGCTTAATCAAGCTGATTGCACTTTCTCCGCCAAAATCAACATAAGCTTCATCCACAACCACAACTTGATCTGGGTGTGTTTGCAATAAAGCCTCAATGGCCGCTAGTGGCAATAAAATCCCTGTGGGTGCATTTGGATTAGGGAAAATAATGGCGCCACCGTCCGTGTAATCAGCGGTGTCAATTTCAAACGCAGCGTTGAGCGGTACTGTGCGGTAGTTGATATCGTATAAGCCGCAGTACACCGGATAAAAGCTATAGCTGATATCAGGAAATAACAGTGGTTTGTCGTGCTTGAGGAGTGCTTGGAAGGTATGCGCTAGAACCTCATCGGAGCTATTACCCACAAACACCTGTGCTCGTTCGAGTCCATGATAGGCCGCAATTGCGTCTTTGAGGACATCACCATTTGGGTCTGGATACAGGCGTAAATGATCATTCACCGCCGCTTGCATCGCGGCTATCGCTTTGGGCGACGGGCCATACGGGTTTTCGTTGGTGTTAAGTTTGATCAGATTCGTGATCTTTGGCTGTTCACCCGGCGTGTACGGGGTGAGGCTGTGAACTACTGGACTCCAAAAGCGGCTCATGGCGATGATCTTTAGTGAGTTGGTCGTGAAAAATAATAAATTTGATTCTACCAATACCCGCTGCGTTTGGGCGGCTTGCTGCAGAAATTAGTTCGGCAGCATTGGCTGCGGTGCTGATGGCGTAATTTGGGTTTTTTATTACGTTGACATTGCGGCATTTAAAATAGAATGCTCAGCCTGTCGTCAAGTCGGGCGACGAATGTGACATAACGTATCGTTGCCTTTTCTAATGCAACGACAGCGCATTTTTTAGCCTGTTTTGCTGATTTTTACGGCAGAATAGGGGAAATCCTGAATGTATTCCGAGCTTGCCATGAAAAAGATTCGCAAAATCCTCGTTGCCAACCGTTCCGAAATCGCCATTCGGGTGATGCGTGCTGCGTCCGAAATGGGCATTGCAACGGTGGCAATTTACGCGCGTGAAGATCGTTTTGCGCTGCATCGCTTTAAAGCAGACGAAAGTTATTTGGTCGGCGACGGCCAAAAACCGATTGCGGCGTATTTAGATATCGAGAGTATTTTGCAAGTCGCCAAAGCGGCAGGTGTGGATGCGATTCACCCCGGCTATGGTTTTCTATCGGAAAACCCAGATTTTGCCGAAGCCTGTGAGCGCGAAGGCATTCAGTTTATCGGCCCACGTGCGGATGTGATGCGCACTTTGGGCAATAAAGTAGCCGCGCGTAATGCTGCCGTGGCTGCTGGTGTACCGGTGATGCCCGCGACAGCACCATTACCTAGCGATATGGATGAATGTTTGGCGATGGCCGCAGCGGTCGGCTACCCACTGATGCTCAAGGCGAGCTGGGGCGGCGGTGGCCGCGGTATGCGTGTAATCGAAAGTGCGGACGATTTGCCCGCCAGTATTGCCACCGCGCGCAGCGAAGCTCTCGCAGCGTTTGGTAACGATGAGGTTTACTTAGAAAAACTGGTGCGCCGCGCGCGCCACGTTGAAGTGCAATTGCTCGGCGATAAGCACGGTAATTTGGTACACCTGTTCGAGCGCGACTGTACGATCCAGCGCCGCAACCAGAAAGTCGTCGAGCGTGCGCCAGCACCTTATCTGAATGACGAGACGCGCAGCGAGCTGTGTAACGCCGCGCTGCGTTTAGGTCAAGCAGTGGGGTATAGCCACGCAGGCACCGTCGAATTTCTGATGGACGCAGATACTGGCAAGTTTTACTTTATCGAAGTGAACCCGCGTATTCAGGTTGAGCACACGGTAACCGAGCAAGTCACCGGCGTTGATATTGTTAAAGCGCAGATTCGCGTGACCGCTGGTGCCAAGCTCACCGACCCTGAAACCGGCGTGCCAGCGCAAGCCGATTTGCGTCTCAGCGGCCATGCGATTCAGTGCCGTGTTACGACGGAAGACCCGGAAAACAATTTCGTTCCCGATTATGGCCGCTTGACTGCGTATCGCAGCCCCGCTGGTTTTGGGATTCGTCT
Source organism: Chitinibacter fontanus (assembly GCF_013423785.1). Lineage (NCBI taxonomy): Bacteria > Pseudomonadati > Pseudomonadota > Betaproteobacteria > Neisseriales > Chitinibacteraceae > Chitinibacter > Chitinibacter fontanus. Next base: position 673,381 of record NZ_CP058952.1, on the reverse strand, counting down.
GGATGCGGGTACCGCCTACGCTGGCGCAGTGATTACGCCGTATTACGATTCGCTGCTGGTTAAAGTGACTGCTTGGGCGGCGACGTCGCACGAGGCGGCGCACCGTATGGATCGCGCTTTACGCGAGTTCCGTATTCGCGGCCTGTCGACCAATTTGCTGTTCCTCGAAAACGTGATTAGCCATCCGCAATTCTTGTCGGGTGAGGCGATCACACGTTTTATTGATACGACGCCTGAGCTGTTTAAATTCCAGCACCGTCGCGATCGTGCTTCGCGATTGTTGCGCTTTATCGGCAATGTGGTCGTCAACGGTAATCCAGAAATGAAAGGCCGCAGCAAACCTGCGCTGCCCTTGTCTGAGCCGATCACGCCAAAAATCGTATTAAGCACCGAGATTCCACGCGGCACACGCGATATTTTGCTGGAACGCGGCGCGCAGGGTTTTGCCGATTGGATGAAAGCGCAGCCGCAAGTGCTGCTGACCGACACCACCATGCGCGACGCGCACCAATCGCTGTTTGCCACCCGGATGCGCACTCACGATATGGTCAAAATTGCGCCGCATTACGCGCGCATGTTGCCTAATTTGCTTTCGATGGAATGCTGGGGCGGCGCGACCTTTGACGTGGCGATGCGCTTTTTGAAAGAAGACCCGTTTGCGCGTCTGCGTGAATTACGTGCGGCAGTACCGAATGTGCCGTTCCAAATGCTGCTGCGTGCATCGAACGCCGTCGGATACACCAATTACCCCGATAACGTGGTGCGCTATTTTGTGCAGCAAGCGGCGCAAAACGGCGTCGATATTTTCCGCGTGTTTGACTCACTCAACTGGGTGGAAAACATGCGCGTTGCAATGGACGCGGTGATCGAAGCGGGCGGCGTGTGCGAAGGCACGATTTGCTACACCGGCGATTTATTCGATCCGGCGCGTAGTAAATACAACTTGGCCTACTACGTCAAAATGGCCAAAGAGCTCGAAAAAGCGGGCGCGCATGTACTCGGCATCAAAGACATGGCCGGTATCTGCCGCCCACGCGCCGCGTCGGCCTTGGTCAAAGCGCTCAAAGAAGAAGTCGGTTTGCCGATTCATTTTCACACGCACGACACCAGCGGTATCGCGGCGGCCAGTGTGTTGGCGGCGATCGAAGCGGGCGTTGATGCGGTTGATGGCGCGCTCGATTCAATGAGCGGCCTAACGTCGCAACCCAATTTGGGTGCGATTGTCGCGGCGCTGGAAGGCACTGAGCGCGCGCCAAATGTCGATTTGAACAATATGAAATCGCTGTCGACTTACTGGGAAGGCGTGCGCCGTTTCTACTCGCCGTTCGAAGCCGATATGCGCGCCGGTACGTCGGATGTATACCTGCACGAAATGCCGGGCGGCCAATACACCAATTTGCGCGAGCAAGCGATTGCGACGGGCTTGGAAGCGCGCTGGCCTGAAGTTTCCCGCGCCTACGCTGATGTAAACCGCGCGTTTGGCGATATTGTCAAAGTGACGCCAACGTCGAAAGTCGTCGGTGATATGGCGCTGTGGCTGGTGCTGAACGATTTAACCATGGCCGATGTTGAAAGCGCCGAGCGTGATTTTGACTTCCCAGAATCGGTGATTTCGCTGTTCAAGGGCGAGTTAGGCTTGCCACCAGATGGATTCCCAGTGGCGCTGCAAAGCAAAATCTTGAAAGGTGCTAAGCCGTTGACCGAACGTCCGGGCGCGAGCTTGCCACCCGCCGATTTGGAAGCCGTGCGTGCCGAGGCCGAGAAAGCCACGGGTCGCAAGATTAGCGACGCCGATCTGGCGTCGTACCTGATGTACCCGAAAGTATTCCGCGATTACGCCGAGCACGTGAGTCACTACGGCGATGTATCGAAGCTGGCAACGCCGGTGTTCTTCTACGGCTTGGCCGAACATGAAGAAGCAACGGTTGATCTGGAGCCGGGCAAGTCATTGATTATGACCTTACAAGGCCAGACCGAAGTGCCGAGCGATGGTGAAGTGAAAATCTTCTTCGAGCTCAACGGGCAGCCGCGTACAGTGCGCATTGCCAAACAGGCCAGCGAGGGCAAAGGTGAGGTGGCACGCGCCGCACATCAACGCGCCGAAGTCGGCAACCCGTTGCAAATCGGTGCGCCAATGCCGGGGATGATCGTGAATGTCGCCGTCAAAGCCGGTCAGCGCGTCGAGAAGGGCGATACCTTGCTGGCGATTGAAGCGATGAAAATGGAAACGGCGATCCGCGCTGACTTTGCTGCAACGGTAAAAGAAGTGCTGGTCAAACGCGGCTCAGCCGTGAAAGCCCACGATTTACTTGTGGTGCTAGAAGCGGTTTAATTTAACATCTTGATTCGCCCACAACGCCGACTCTCGCTATATAGGGTCGGCGTTGTTATTTGTACTGATTTGCGCACAAAGGCCCACCATGTTTGAAACTTCAGACCGCACCCACAACCCCGATTACGCTCAGCTTGAATTACAACTGGCCGCTTTGCTCGCTGGCGAGCGCAATTTCGTGACCAACGCCGCGCAATTTTCGGCGTTTATTTTTCAAACGCTGGCCGATTTAAATTGGGCTGGGTTTTATCTGGCGCAGGGTGAGCAACTGCTGCTCGGGCCATTTCAAGGCAAAGTGGCTTGCGTGCGCATTCCGTTTGGTCGGGGCGTGTGTGGCACGGCGGCAGCGCAGCGCCAAACCATCGTCGTTGCTGATGTGCATGCGTTTGATGGGCATATCGCCTGTGATTCTGCGTCGAATTCTGAAATCGTGCTGCCAGTGATGGCGGGCGAGCGTTTGCTGGGCGTGTTTGATATCGACAGCCCAGCGCTTAATCGCTTTAGCGAGGCTGACCGGATTGGGCTGGAACAATTAATTGCCTGCTTTGTGGCGAACACGGATTCGCTTTAATCTGATATTTAGTGCGTACAGCCAGGCCCGCATTGATGGGGGGTATTGCTGATAGGCGCTCTGTTGGACTTGCCTTTCAGAGCAATACCCACTGCACTCAGTTGTTTTTCATAGTTCGGCGCTTGGCATTGCGGGCAAATGCTTAAGGGGGTATCGCTCATTTTTTGTAAATGATCACCTTGGTGGCCGCATGTGCTGCAGCGGTAAGCATAAATTGGCATGTGCTTTCCTCTTTGGGATATAACTTTGGTGTGTTCAGCTTAACCCAGAAGTTGCGTTGAAAACAGCGTCGGGAAATCTTGGATGGCTTTGGCTTGGTAAATCCGATATAAGTGGTTTTTTTGCCATTTAGGCGTGGTTCAAACATGCTGAATCAGCAGCTTACCCTTGTGATGCTCTTGCTACAGCAAACCTGTGTTTTCCTAGTGATTGCTTGGTTATTGGCGCGCACGCCTTTATTTACGCCATTAATGCAGGTCACGATTCGGCTGCCGCATAAATTAACCTGCTACCTAGTGTTTTCTGGGTTTTGTATTTTGGGCACCTATTTGGGGCTCAAGGTGGATGAGTCGATCGCCAATATTCGCGCCATTGGCGCAGTATTAGGGGGCTTACTGGGCGGCCCGTCGGTGGGATTGGCGGTTGGGTTTACCGGCGGTTTTCATCGCTATACCTTGGGCGGCCCGACTGATGTCGCCTGCATGGTTTCAACGATTTGCGAAGGCTTGCTCGGCGGTGCGGTGCATCGTGTGTTGATTGGCCGTGGGCGGGTCGATTTATTGTTTCAGCCTATGCTGGTTGGCGTGGTGACGCTGGTGGCTGAAATGCTGCAAATGCTGATTATTTTGGCGCTGACCCGACCTTATAGCACGGCATTTTCTGTGGTTGATCACGTGGCTTTACCCATGTTGATCGCCAATACCATTGGCGCGGCCATGTTTATGCGGCTGCTATTGGATCGGCGTGCGTTGGCCGAGCAGTTTTCCAGTGCATTTTCCGCACATGCATTGCGGATCGCCGCCCGCACCGAGGGGGTATTGCGCGCCGGGTTTAACGAAGCAAATTCGATGAAAGTGGCTCGGATTATTTCCGAAGAAACCGGAGTGGGGGCGGTGGCGATTACCGACCGCGAAAAGCTGCTGGCCTTTACCGGTACTGGCTCTGATCACCATTTGCCGGGCACGCCAATTACCTCGCAGCATACCTTGGATGCGATTCGGGACAATCGCGTGGTGTACGCTGATGGCAATGAAATTGCGTATACCTGCTCAATCCACCCCGAGTGCAAATTGGGCTCAACGCTGGTGATTCCGTTGCAAGATGCTGATGATCAAGTGATTGGGACGATTAAGTTGTATGAACCCAAAGGGCGTTTATTTGCCAAGCTCAACCGCACGCTCGGTGAAGGCATCGCCAAATTGCTGTCGCGGCAAATCTTAACAGGGCGGATCGAAGCACAGCGTGCACTTTTGGCGCAGTCCGAGATTAAACTGCTGCACGCGCAAGTGAACCCGCACTTTTTGTTTAATGCGTTAAACACGCTGAATGCGGTAATTCGGCTTGACCCCGATCGCGCACGCACCTTGGTGCAGCATTTATCCACTTTTTTCCGCAAAAATCTCAAACGTCCCGATGAAATGGTGACTTTGGCCGATGAGCTTGATCATATCAACGCCTATCTACAAATCGAGCTGGCCCGTTTTGGAGATCGGCTCAAGGTGGCGGTTGAGATTGATAAGGCCTTTTTGCAAGTGCGCCTACCTGCGTTCTCTTTGCAACCCTTGGTGGAAAATGCAATCAAACATGGCACATCGCAGCAACTCGGTTTGGGGCAACTCAAGCTCTCGGCCGAGGCAGGCAGCAAGCCCAATACTCTACTGCTGCATGTTGAAGATAACGCTGGCTTGTTTGAACCTAGCCGAAAAAGTAGCGATGGTATGGGGATGAGTCTGGTTGATCGGCGCTTAAAAGCGCGCTTTGGCCCTGAATATGGCCTGAATGTGGATAAAGAGCCGGAGCTATTTACCCGCATAACCTTGATGCTGCCACTGACTGAGGAGCTTGCATAATGCGTGTGATATTGGTGGATGATGAACCCTTGGCGCGTGATGAGTTGCGCAATTTATTGCTGGCTGAAGGTATAGAAGTCGTTGGCGAAGCCAGCAACGCCATCGAAGGTATGCAGCAGATTAATCAGTCGCGCCCCGAAGTGGTGTTTCTGGATATCCAAATGCCAAGGATTTCTGGCTTAGAAATGGTCGCGATGCTCGACCCCGAACGTTTGCCTTTGATTGTGTTTGTGACTGCATTTGATGAGCATGCCGTCAAAGCCTTTGAGGAGCATGCGTTTGATTATTTGCTCAAACCCGTTGAGCAGGCACGTTTAAGCAAAACCTTAAGTCGGCTGCGTAAATCGATGGGCAGTACTCCGGATTACAGCGCCTTGGCGCCCCAACAATTACTCAAGCAACTACCGTGTCACCGGCATGACCGAATCGTCTTATTGCCGATCGACGACGTTGAATACGTCACCACGCGCCTATCGGGCGTGTATTTGATTACTCGTGATGGCGCTGAGCATTTCACCGAGCTAACACTCAAAACGTTGGAAGAGAAAACCAAGCTGTTACGCTGTCACCGGCAACATTTGGTTAATCCAGACCGAATTGCTGAAATCATCCACCAAGAGGGGGGCGGTGCTGATCTGCTGACCCGAGCGGGTTTAAATGTGCCTGTCAGTCGGCGTTTTCTCAAATCGGTGAAAGAGTTTCTTGGGGTATTGGTTTGAAGCCTAATTGATCATTGATCTAGATCTAGATACCCGCATTGAGCATGGCTAGACTGAGCCTTTCAAGCCGGCCGTGGCATCCATTTTATTGCGCGCCGCTATTTTTGAGAGTGAAAGGCTAACCATGCGCCCAAATCTGATTACCGAGCGCCTAAATCTGCGCTGTTTTACGCCGGATGATTTTGCCGCTTTGTATGCGCTGACTCGGCAAGCACAGATTACCGATATTTTGCCGGACTGGGCGATGACCGCCGAACAGTTACATGGTTATCTAGCCTGGTGGCAGGGCAATTACAGCGCTTTTAATCCGCAGCAACCTTTGTGGCTCTATGCGATCTGTCTTGCCGGTGATGGTGAGCTGATCGGTTGGGTGGGGTTGTGGGATAAAGAAGGGCTCAATTCGCCCTATCCTGAAGTGGCTTATGCTTTGTCGCGCGATTATCGTGGTAAGGGGTATGCAGCAGAGGCTGTTATCTGTGCTTGTGCTGAGCTATATACCCATTGCCCTGATCTGCCAGCTATTGTGGCCATTGTGAAAGAGTCCAATACCGCGTCACGCGCGGTTGTGCAACGAGCTGGTTTTCTGCCGAATGGAACCGTGGTCTTACCCGAAGAGGGTGAGTTTGATCTATTTATTCAGTTGCGCCCGCACACGGAAGTTTGATGGTGACGACCCATGCTTGCGGGCGCTGACGCGTGCGTCCACTCGCATAAGTCTGTGATCGAACACCATACACATTGGCAATATTTACATTTAATTTTGCTGCGCTAAATCAAATGAGCTGCCGCTCAATTTGATCTAGCAACCGCTTAATTGTGCCGACTGCCGCTTCCTGACTTTCTAACCCACTAGCTTGCTTGAGCCACCTAATATCAGCGTGTCATAAACTTAGCTACTGAGGTCGGGTATGAGCTCAATCAAGCAATGGGGTGCTTGGATGGCGATTGCGCTAGTTGGCGCATTTTCGTTCGCCATGTTGGCGCTATCACGCGGTGAACACGTCAACGCGGTGTGGTTGGTGCTGGCGGCGATCAGCTGTTACAGCATTGCCTATCGGTTTTATTCCAAATTTATCGCTGAAAAAGTGTTCGAGCTCGACGATAGTCGGCTCACGCCTGCGGTGCGTCGTAACGATGGCCTCGATTATGTGCCGACCAATAAATGGGTGCTGTTTGGCCACCATTTTGCGGCGATTGCTGGTGCTGGCCCGCTGGTGGGGCCGATTCTGGCGGCGCAGATGGGCTTTTTGCCCGGTACGATCTGGATCTTGGTTGGCGTGATGCTCGCTGGCGCGGTGCAAGACTTCTTGATTTTGTTTATTTCCACCCGCCGCGATGGTCGTAGCTTGGGCGAAATGGCCAAGCAGGAACTCGGTACGATTCCGGGCTTTATTGTGATGGTCGGCGCGCTGGGTGTGATGATTATCATCTTGTCAGCGCTGGCACTGGTCGTCATTAAAGCTTTGGCCGAAAGCCCTTGGGGCGTGTTCTCGATTGCTGCGACGATCCCGATTGCCTTGTTTATGGGCGTGTATATGCGCTATATCCGTCCGGGGCGCATTGGTGAGATTTCCGTGATTGGCTTTGTGCTGATGATGGCGGCTATTATTTACGGCGGTGATATTGCGGCTCATCCATACTGGGGCCCATTCTTCACGATGACTGGCCCGCAGCTCACCATTGCCTTGGTGCTGTATGGGTTTATCGCGTCGGCCTTGCCGGTGTGGTTATTGCTTGCGCCACGGGATTACTTGTCGACTTTCCTGAAAATCGGCGTAATTGCTGGTTTGGCTGTTGGTATCGTGTTTGCTGCGCCAGAACTCAAAATGCCGGCGTTGACGAAGTTTATTGATGGTTCTGGCCCGGTATTCTCAGGCTCCTTATTCCCGTTCCTGTTTATCACCATTGCCTGCGGCGCGATTTCAGGCTTCCACGCGCTAGTTTCATCAGGTACGACGCCAAAACTGGTCGAAAAAGAAAGCCATATGCGCATGATTGGCTATGGCTCGATGCTGTGCGAATCATTCGTAGCGATCATGGCGCTGATTTGTGCTTCGGTGCTCGATCCTGGCGTTTATTTTGCGATGAATTCACCCGCCGCAGTGATCGGTAAAACGGTAGAAAGTGCTTCAACAGTGATTAATGGCTGGGGCTTTTTGATTACGCCGGAAGTGCTGACGCAAATCGCCAAAGACGTCGGTGAGCATTCGATTCTGTCCCGTGCTGGCGGCGCACCAACCTTTGCGGTGGGCATGGCGCATATTATTAGCGATATTTTCAACAGCACGGCGATGATGTCGTTCTGGTATCACTTTGCTATTTTGTTTGAAGCCTTGTTCATCCTGACTGCCGTTGATGCTGGCACACGCGCTTGTCGTTTTATGGTGCAAGACACCGTGGGCGTGTTTATTCCCGGCATGGCAAAAAGCCATTCTTGGGTGGGCAATATGTTCGGTACCGCAGTGGCCGTATCGGGCTGGGGGTTCTTTGTTTACCAAGGGGTGACCGATCCGTTAGGTGGGATTAACACACTATGGCCACTGTTTGGTATTGGTAACCAGATGCTCGCTTCGATGGCCTTGCTGCTTGGCACCGTGGTGTTGTTCAAAATGAAAAAAGAGCGCTATGCGTGGGTGACTTTGCTACCTACTGCGTGGTTGTTCATTACCTCGATGACGGCGGGTTGGCAAAAAATCTTCCATGAAAATCCGAAGATTGGTTTTCTGGCGCAAGCTGATCGCTTTAAAAACGCGATTGCTGACGGCACTCTGCTCGCACCGGCGAAAAGCATCGCTGATATGGAGCGCATTGTGTTCAATAACCAGATCAACGCAGGGCTGTGCGCTTTCTTTATGCTGGTGGCGTTCACCATGCTGATTGCAACAGTGATTCACGTTCGGAAAGCACTTGGCCATGCTCAACCGACCGTGAATGAAATTGGCGGCGCGGCGAATTTGCAGCCCGAGGCCAGCCGTGCTTGATCTTAGCTTTTTGCTACCAGCTGCTGCCCGCGCTGAGCGGGTAGCGCTCAGCGACGAGACTTTTCAGGATGAATATGATCGCTACGTGGCCGAGCAGCGATTAACTAATCCGTATGGTGTGCTAATGAGCCCGGATGATTTCCGCCGCTATAGTTTGGGGTCTAACTGGCTCACTGGCTTAAAAGATACGGCGCAAAAAGTGGTGCAGACGTGTCGATTGATGGTTGGGATTCATGATTATGAATATTACGTCGATCACATGCGCAGCCAGCACCCTGGAGCCACACCGTTCACGCGAGAAGAGTTTCATCGTTACTGTTTAGATGCCCGTTTCCCCGGGGCTGGTAATGTCAATAAATGCCCGTGCTAAGTCGCTGGGCAGAACCGAAAACCCCTAGTTATGGCTAGGGGTTTTTATTGGGTATTGCGTTGTGATCTTTGCAAAATATTGATCTCAAAGAGATACACCTATAGGTATTTGCGAGTGCCGATCTGTAACCCGTTGGCTAAGGCCTGATCGCCCGTTGTTGTTCGGTTTGAGCTGCGCAAATCAGCATTGGATAATTGGGTGGTTACCTGATGGTTTTTATTATTACTATGTAGTAGCATTGATCCCTTAATACGGAGTCACAGCTGATACAGCGGCGCTATTTGTCTCACTTCTATCTATGGGTATGGCCCGCTAGATCCCAATGAACATTACTTTGGCAGCAATACCCACGGTTTAATTCTCATGGCACACCATAAACTACATTTGCCGCAAAAAATCTGTCCCGTGTGTTTGCGTGCTTTTGTCTGGCGCAAAAAGTGGGAAAAAAACTGGGAGGCAGTGAAATACTGCAGCGTTCGGTGTGCTAAGCGCAGGAGTGTGGGATGAGTACGCTCAGATTGCTATTGGGTGATCAGCTCAATATCCGGCATAGCTGGTTTTCGGCGACCGAGCGCAGCCGCAGCGATGTGCTGTATGTGCTGATGGAGCTGCGTAGCGAAACCGATTACGCCTGGCACCATGCGCAAAAAGTGCTGGGTATTTTTGCTGCGATGCGCGGCTTTGCGCAGGCTTTGCAGCAAGCGGGTTATCGGGTGCGTTATTTCAAAATTGGTGACGCCGATAATCAGCAGGATTTCCTTCAGAACTTGCGCCAGCTGGTTGCCAGTGAGCAGATCACGCAGCTGGAGCGGCAGCAGGCCGATGAGTTTCGCGTGGAGGCGATGCTCCAAGCGGCGCAGGATGAGCTGGGCATTGCGGTTAACGTCGTCGATTGCGAGCATTTTCTAGTTGATCGCGCTGCGATTAGCCAGCAATTTGCGCACAAAATTCCACGCATGGAGTTTTTTTACCGCGCGCTGCGCAAGCAATATCGAATTTTGCTCGATGAGCACGGCCAGCCGCTGGGTGGGCAGTGGAATTTTGATCAGGACAACCGCAAACGCTGGTCTGGCCAGCCGCCTGCACCGGCTTGGCTGGCGCATCCCAAAGATTTAAGTGAGTTGTGGCAAGAGATTGAGGCCGCCGGGATTAAAACCATCGGCGAGCCGCAGGCGGCGAACTTTGGCTGGCCGATCAGTCGTAGTGAGGCTAAAGCAACGCTGGCCGTGTTTACGGCGCAGGCCTTGCCACATTTTGGCGCGTATCAGGATGCGATGAGTACCGCGTCGCCCACGCTGTTTCATGCCGGTATTTCGTTTGCGCTCAATCTGAAATTGCTGCACCCGCTAGAGGTGATCCATGCCTCACTGGATGAATTTGCCGCTGGGCGCGTTTCGCTTTCGACGGTGGAAGGTTTTGTGCGGCAGATATTAGGCTGGCGCGAATTTGTTCGCGGGGTGTATTGGGCGCGCATGCCCGGCTATGCGCAACTGAATGAATTGCAACATCAGCGCGACTTGCCACGCTGGTATTGGGATGGTCAGACGCGGATGAACTGCCTTAAACACGCGATTGATCAGTCCTTGGCTTTGGGTTATGCCCATCATATTCAGCGGTTGATGGTCACTGGCAATTTTGCGCTACTGGCCGGGATAGACCCAGATCAGGTCGATGCGTGGTATCTGGGGATTTATGTGGATGCCTTTGAGTGGGTTGAAATGCCCAATACCCGTGGGATGAGCCAGTATGCCGATGGCGGCCTGCTCGGCAGTAAACCGTATGCCGGATCGGCCAGCTATATCAGCAAAATGAGTGATTATTGCAAGGGTTGCCACTATCAGGCCAAGTTGCGCCACGGCGATGGCGCTTGCCCATTCAATAGCCTGTATTGGCATTTTCATCAGCGCCATGCGCCACGTTTGCAAAATAATCCCCGCTTGGGAATGACTTACCAAACCTGGCGCAAGATGCCAGCGGATGAGCAGCAAGCCACTTTGCTCCAGGCCGAGCAGTATTTGCAGCAGATTGATCAATTGTGAGCATCAGTAAAAAAGGGTTTAGCGTGCAGGCAGATGCAAGATGGGATGTGATTGTGATCGGCGCGGGGATGGCTGGCCTGAGTGCGGCGCAGCGGCTACAGGCCGCCGGCAGGCGAGTGTTGGTGCTGGATAAATCACGTGGAATCGGCGGGCGAATGGCCACCCGACGTAGTGATACGGCGCAGTGGGATCATGGTGCGCAATATTTCACCGCACGTTCAGCTGCTTTTCGTCGGCAAGTAGCACATTGGCTGCGAGCTAGGGTGGTCTGCGCTTGGACTGCACCGGTATATGCGTGGGATGGGCAAACGCTAGGCGAAAGCTCGCCGCAGCAGCGTTTTGTTGGTATACCTGCGATGAATGCGCCTTTACGCCAAATGGCTGAGCCGTTGCAGGTTTTGCCCAATGTCGAAGTCGATGCGCTGCAAGCACACGCACTGGGCTGGCAGGTGCAGGCGGGTGATCAGTGCTGGGTCGCCACACAAGTAGTACTGGCAATCCCCGCACCGCAAGCTGCCAAGCTGATTCCAACTGCCCATCCTGCCTGGCCGCTAGCTGCGCAGGCACAAATGCAGCCTTGCTGGGCGGTGATGGTGAGCTGCGCGCATGCGATTCAACTGCCTTTTGCTGCGGCGTTTATCAATAGCGGGCCGCTGGGCTGGATCGCGCACGATAGCAGTAAAGCGGGCCGCGCTGGGGAGCACTGGGTACTCCATGCTAGCCCCGAATGGTCGCAGGCGCAGCTAGAGCAATCAGCTGAAGTAGTCAGCCAATTGCTCAGTGCAGAGTTCAGCCGTTTGCTGCACGGCTGGGGGGCACCCGCAGCAGAGTTTACACACCTGGGAGCGCACCGTTGGCGCTATGCACGCGGAAGCTGCGAGCAGCCGGTGCCCCAGCAGGCGACATCCGGCTTGATGCTGGCTGGCGACTGGCTGGAAGGTGGGCGCGTTGAAGGCGCGTATTTATCCGGTCTAGCTGCCGCCGAAGCTTTGCTGGCTAGCGCAGCGCAGTGAGCCGTTCAAACGGGATGAAAAAAATGCGGACTGCCATTTACTGGTTTCGGAATGATCTACGGCTGGCTGATAATCCAGCGCTGCAGCAAGCCTGCGCGCAGGCCGAACAGCTGGCTTTGGTCTATTGCTTGCCACCCGATGAAAATACGGCGTGGGGGTTTGTTCGTGTAGATCAGCACAGAAAAGCTTTTCTAGCTGATACCCTTCAGGATTTGGCTGCACAGTGCCAGCAGTTGGGGCAACAGCTGCTGATTATCTACGGCAAGCCCGAGCAGGTGTTACCCGCGCTCATGCAGTCTTTGGCGGCCGAGGCGATTTATTGCGAAGCCATTTTTGCACCTGAAGAAATCGCGCAATGTCAGGCATTACGCGCGCAAAATTGCCTGCTGCATACGGTGTGGCAGTCGAGCATGCTGGACCCTGCCCGCTTGCCGTTCGCACCCGAACAGTTACCGCTGGTTTTTACTACTTTTCGCCAGCAAATCGAGGCCGCCGCAATTACACCACCCGCGCCTTTGGCTGCGCCCAGCGCATTGCCGCCTGCGCCAGCGCAAATTCACGATTATCCAGCACCCGATTGGCTAGCGCTGCGTGGCGAGCCTGTTGTGGATGCTCGCAGCGCTTTTCCCTATGCCAGCGCAGCTTGGCGTGGCGGGGCAAGCTGTGGATTAGCGCATCTACAGCGCTACTTTGCCAGCGGTTTGGCTGATCAGTACAAGCAAACGCGTAATGGCCTGATTGGCACTGATTATTCGTGCAAGTTTTCGCCATGGCTGGCTACGGGGGCGATCTCGGCCCGGCAGATTCTACAGACCTTGCGCGAGCATGAAGCCCAAGTCGGCGCGAATGACAGTAGCTATTGGATCTGGTTTGAATTGCTATGGCGCGATTATTTCCGCCTGCTGCATTGGCGCTTTGGCGCTCAGCTTTATCGCGCTGGTGGCTTAAAAGGGCGGCTTGAGCAGCCGCATCACCCTGAGCAATTTGTGCGCTGGTGTCAGGCCGATACCGGCCAGCCATTCATCGACGCTGCTATGCGTGAGCTTGCCGCGACAGGCTATTTATCCAACCGAATGCGGCAGAATGTCGCCAGCTATCTGATTCATGATTTGCAATGCGATTGGCGCGCCGGTGCTGCTTGGTTCGAAGCGCAGCTGCTTGATTACGATGTGTATAGCAATCAGGGCAATTGGTTGTATCTGGCAGGGCTCGGTACGGATCCGCGCCCAAACCGGCGTTTTAATACGGATAAGCAAGCCAAAATGTACGACCCTGATCAGGGGTATATCAAGCTATGGCTTGATAATTAATATTTGGGATTCAATACCCTGCCATCTACTGCTGATGATGACCAAGCCGATTTGGCTTTAGCCATCGCCGCCAACGCCAATCTACACGCAAAGTGCAGTTGGTTTTATACGAGCAATTTGGCTGCCAGCCCAAGGAACGCGCTGCCGATGATGACCTGAATTACGCTTCGGCGGAACTTGAACAAGGCGATGGCGGCAAGCGCTGAAATAATCAACGCTATCCAATCTAGCCCCGCCAAACTTGCGGCTAAATCTGGGCTAAAGCCGTGGGGCCACCAGACGTGATAGCCAAAAAACAAGGCCAAATTCAAAATCACTCCGACCACGGCAGCGGTGATGGCAGTGAGTGGGGCGGTAAACTTCAGATCGTTGTGGGTACTTTCAATCAGTGGTCCACCCGCCAAAATAAAGATAAATGAGGGCAGAAACGTAAACCACGTGACCAGTGTGGCCGCCAATGCGCCAGCCCAGAATACGTAGTCAGAGCCAAACACGGCTTGCACATAGCCGCCGATAAAGCCCACGAATGCCACCACCATAATCAAAGGGCCGGGGGTGGTTTCGCCTAAAGCCAAACCATCCATCATCTGAGTTGGGCTTAACCATTGATAGTGTCCCACTGCTCCTTGATACACATAGGGCAGTACTGCGTAGGCGCCGCCAAAGGTGAGGAGGGCTGCTTTGGTAAAAAACCAGCCCATTTGGGTTAGGGTATGTTGCCAACCAAACAGGCCGTAGAGTAGCCCCATTGGAACGAGCCACAGTAAGGCTGCAATGGCAATAATCTGCACTAAGCGAGACCAACGGAAAATTGCATGCTCGGGTGTTGGCGTGTGATCATCGATTAGTGCTGGTCCATACGATGGCTTCGCTGTGCTGTGGTGTCCGCCGCCAGCCGTAAATTTAGCGGGAGCCAGTCGTCCGCCCAGATATCCAAGTAGCGCTGCGCTAGCCACAATCAGCGGAAAAGGCACGTTGAAAGCAAATATCGCCACAAAGGAAGCTGCAGCAATCGCCCAAAGCAAATTATTTTTCAGCGCCCGTGAGCCGATCCGATGTGCCGCTTGCACCACGATGGCGGTGACCGCCGGCTTAATGCCATAAAATAAACCCGCCACCAGTGGTACATTGCCAAACGCAATATAGATCCAAGATAGTGCAATGAGTATAAGCAGAGAAGGCAATACAAATAACACGCCTGCGGCAATACCCCCTCGCGTTTTATGCATCAGCCAGCCAATATAGGTGGCTAATTGTTGTGCTTCAGGGCCGGGAAGCACCATGCAATAATTCAGCGCGTGTAAAAAACGCCGCTCCGAAATCCAGCGCCGATTTTCTACCAACTCTTGGTGCATGATCGCGATTTGCCCGGCGGGGCCGCCAAAGCTGATCAAGCCCAATTTCAACCAAAATAAAAAGGCCTGCCAAAAGCTGACCGCCGCAGGTGTAGTGGGCTGTTGGGTGTTCATGAGGTCGCTGTTCCGGTAGCAAAACTGCTTAGCAGTGCATCAAAAATAGGGCTGGCAGCCCGTAAAAGTTGATCATCATCGTTTAGTGAGTTGCGCAAACCAGCCAAGATGGTTTCAACCCCCGCGGCTTCCGGTGGCGCGATGCCGCCCACATCCAGATAGTGCACGATGGCCGCTAGCCGCTGAAGGCCTATAGCTTGCAGCTCAAAGCTTGCCAGCATCACTTCAAAACTCACCCGATGCCCCAAGTGGCTGAATTCGGCACCATCGAAATCAAAGCCAATCGCCGTGGCAGGACAATCCACGACGGAGTTAAGCCAGAGAATTTGTGCTTCAGGGTCAATAAAGCGGCGAATGAGCCAGGCACATGCTAAACGATCTACCCATGGGCGTTGTCGTGTCGCCCAGATACGGCCACGATAATCGCGGAAGTTACGTTGGATTAGCTGCGCGCTGCCCGCCACCGGCTCATCGGGCGCGATGATCCGAGCCAGTGCGAACTCCAGTTCTTGTAGTGCATTGGCGGTAGATTGCTGGCTTGTATCGGGGAAAAAATCAATCAGGCTCACGGCATTAAATGCTTTCCGCAGCTTGCGCACGGACTTGATCAATTCTTGAGCATTAACAGCACTGAGTTGATTGTGCAGCGCCGCGATTTCACGCTGTAGGGCGGCATACTCAGCGCTGCGATCGAATAGCTGACTAAACTCTGCCGCTGATTGATTGGCTAGCTCAAATACATAAGCCGAGCCACCTGTAGCTTGTACAGCATTGGCGATGGAGTCTAAGGTTGGCCGGCCAGCAGCTGTTGCCGGCATCAGGTACACCCCGTCGCGCAGTACTGCGGCCCCCGAGGTTTTGAGCGCACGCCAAGCCCGCATCCGCGCGGTGGCGTTTTCAGTCGGCAAGCTGAGGATCAGAATGAGGAGATTCATTTGGTAGAGATTAAAACAATTTTGTATTTAACTCTACGATATTGATCACTAGCTAGGGTCTGACATGCGCTAAACGGTGATTGTGGAACTTACTTAATTCGATGATCTGCTTATGCCGCATCGCCATCTAAATAATCCAACCACAACTGAATCCAAATGGGGGCTGGCGGAATAATGTGTTGAGTTAAGGCTAGATTTTCAGCTTCCAGTACGAGCATGATGTTTCCCAAAGTAGATAAATAACATCGCCAACATCCTCCTTTTTGTGCGATGCAACATTGACGAGGGTCAAGCTTGGATAGCTCTTAACGAATTGGGCCGATGAGCTGCAAATACTTATTTTAAAAGTATATTTTTGTAATTTTTGGGTAATTTTTTGGTGGGTTTTTCCCAGTGTTTTTGAGCGGGAATGTTAGTTTTGGCGGGGGTATCGCAATGTGCAACATGAATCTGCTGCTGGATATATGATCAGTGAAACCCCCACCGCAGCAATCGCTGCAGTGGGGATAAATAGGCTTACCAGTTAAGTTTGAGCGCTTGAATCTGCTCAAGTAATTGCTGTGCCACCTGCTGGTGATCGGCCAGATTGGGGTGCCACTGACAGCCAGTGAGCTGTAGCGGTTCCAGTGGCAAATAATGAATTCGCTGATTGCCGGCGGCGTGTTCGGCCTCGACCACGGCACGCACATTCGGGCGCTGTTGATCATCGGGCCAGAGCTTCATCGCGGTGACAATAATCTGTGGCTGCTGATAACGGCTATTGAGCTCTTTAATCAGTTGCCGATACGCGGCCTGAAAATCAGTGGCCAGTTGTTCAGTATTGCGTTTTTCCCCGGCATTCACTGGCGTGGAAAAATCATTAATCCCCAAGCCAATGACCACCAATTGTGGTTGCCAGCGCGCATCAGGTTTGCTGGTGCTGTCGGTGTGTAATTGCCGAGCGTAAAAAGTACGGAAGTCCCGATCTGGCAGGTTGCCATTCCAGTTACGAATCAGCCCCATGCCAGACATCGCGTTGGTCTGCCATTGCGCGCCAAGTTGTCGTGCCACTTGAATCGCAAAGCCTTGGCTGATGTCGGTGGTGCTACTGATTTCGCGTTCGTTGCAGTCGCGTTTAGTCGATAAATTGGCCAAGGCGGCAGTAAATGAGTCACCGATAAATTCAATTTTACGGCTCGCTGCTGCGGGCGCGGCCAGCCATTGGCCATCTTCAAGGACCAAGCCGTAGACGGTGCCCACGTAGTCTGGGGTTTCATTGCGTCGAATCAGCTCGATGCGATGTTCGCCTGCGGCGAGTTTGCGCAGCCAAATGGTGCGTTTTCCACTGGCAGGTGCAATTTGTTCTACCGCTTTGCCATCGATTTCTACTGCGTAATAGCTGCGTTCATCATTAAGCACGACCCCCACGGCGCTACCTTTGAACTGTGCAGTCAAGGTGACGCCAGGCCAGGTGGCTTGTAAGCGATCAGCGCTTTGCTGCCAGCGCCCACTGAGTAACCAAGGTGGGCTAGTGCTGTCGGCCGCGTGAATTGGGCCAGATAAAAAACTGGCGCATAGCGCCAAGCTCACTGCGGTGCAGGTGCTGGTGATTTTTATAGTCTGCATAAAGGTCTCCTCTGTGCTGACTATTGTACTGAGGCAAGGTGAAAAAGGCCGTGTCCAAAGCTAACAAGCCATTTGTCCTAATCTGGCTTGTGTGACCTGCCTTACCAGCGGTGATTGCTAGTTCGCTTGGCGCAAAAATAAGATGATTTAAGGGGGGCGTATTGCCGAAAAGGCTATATTGATATTGCTTGGTAAGAATATACCCAGAAGGGTATTTGGCCTCTCTGCCGAGGCAGAGAGGCTTGCGTGTTTAAAATAAATCGAACACCAAAACTTCAGCGCCACGGCCTTGCTTAAGTGTTAAAGCCGTTTCATGGCTTAGCATCGCCGCATCACCCGCTTTGAGCTCGATACCATTCACTTCCAGACTGCCACGTGCGATATGCACATACAATTTTCGCCCGATTTGAATGGCTTGCTCTAGCGCCTCTTCGCCATCAAACAAGCCGGCATACAGTCGCACATCTTGGTGAATCAGCACCGAGCCATCACTGCCATCGGGGCTGGCGACCAAACGTAATTGCCCGCGTTTATCTGCATCGGAGAAGATTTTCTCTTCGTAGGATGGCGCAATGCCTTTTTGACCCGGAATGATCCAGATTTGCAGCAAATGTGTTTCTTCGGTTTCGCTTGGGTTAAATTCGCTGTGACGAACGCCCGTTCCCGCACTCATTCTTTGCACATTACCGGGGCGAATCACCGAGCCATTGCCCATGCTATCGCGATGCTCGATCGCGCCACCCAGCACATAAGTGATGATTTCCATATCCTGATGCGGATGCATGCCAAAGCCCATACCAGGAGCGATCCGGTCATCATTGATCACTCGCAGCGCACCAAAATGCATATGGGCTGGGTCATAGTATTCGGCAAATGAGAAACTAAAGTTGGAGTCGAGCCAGCCATGATTAGCGTGCCCACGTTCTTCTGCTTTGCGTAAAGTGATCATTGTTATCTCCTTCAATCTATTTGAACTCTGTATGCCATAATAAGCGTGCTATCGCGGCTTTGATAGCCAAAAGATCTGCCTGAATTATTCAAATTTTTCGATCTAGCAATGCGAGGTGCTGACAGATGTTGCGTTTGAGTCTGGAGTCGCTGGAAATCCTTGATGCCATTGCGCGTCGTGGCAGCTTTGCTGCTGCTGCCGAGGAAGTGCATCGGGTGCCATCAGCGGTGACCTATATGGTACGCAAGCTCGAAGATGATATGGGCGTACCGATTTTTGATCGCAGTGGTCATCGTGCGCAACTCACCGCTGCTGGCGTTGAGTTACTCAACGAAGGGCGGCATTTATTACGCGCAGCCAATGAGCTGGAATGCCGCATCAAACGCATTGCAACCGGCTGGGAAACCGAGCTGGCGATTGTGGTGGATACGATTATTCCTGTGACCCTGCTGTGGCCATTGCTCAAGCAGTTTGATGCGCTTAACTCTGGTACCCGGGTGCGCTTGTTGCATGAATCGCTAGGGGGCAGCTGGGAGGCTTTGCTGGAACGCCGCGCCGATATTGCGGTTGGCGCCATTGCACAGGGGCCGTCCGGCGGTGGGTATTCGACACATGCGCTGGGCGAGTTTCGCAGTGTTTTTGTTGTGGCGCCCGACCATCCTCTGGCCAACGCTGCTGAGCCCTTATCTGCGCAGGTGCTGATGCAACATCGGGCCGTGGTGGTGCCCGATAGTGCCCGCCAGATGCCGACTTATTCCTACAATATTTTATCGGGACAGGATATTTTGCGCGTGCCCAGTATGGCCGATAAAGTCGCCGCCCAAGTCGCGGGGCTGGGTTGCGGGTATTTGCCATTACCTTGGGCGAAACCTTATCTGGACAGCGGTGCGCTGGTGATCAAAGCAGTTTCAGAGGTGCGGCCACAATCGCGGCTGTGCCATGCCTGGCGCAGTCAAGATGCTGGGCAGGCACTGAAATGGTGGGTGGAAACATTAACCAGTACCGACGCAATTCAGCACTGGTTAGCGACGGGTGACTTAGAATAGGTTGTTGTGATGGCTAGGGTATAGGTCTGTGGTTATTAGTGCTTGAGGCCAAGACGACAATACCCTAGCTTGTGAGGCTGTATTTAGTGCTGTGCGGGTTGTGATACCGAATGCAGCAGCTTATCGGTATAAGCCAGCGCGGCGGCGGAAACGAGGAAGGCCAAGTGAATGATCACCTGCCATTTCATCGTGGCCTCAGCCATTTGGGCTGCGTTGATAAAGGTTTGCAGCAGGTGAATCGAAGAAATACTGATAATCGCCATGCTCAGTTTCACTTTCAAAACTGTCGCATTCACGTGATCTAGCCATTCGGGTTGATCTGGGTGGCGATCAATCCGCAAGCGCGATACAAAGGTTTCGTAGCCACCCACGGTCACCATCAGCAATAAATTGGCAATCATCACCACATCAATCAAGCCTAAAACCGCCAGCATGATCTGGGTTTCCGAGAGGGTGGTCAGATTGCTCATCATATTGTAAAGCGCAGCAAGGAATTTATACGCATAAACGCCTTGTACGATGATTAAACCCAGATAAATCGGTAATTGCAGCCAGCGGCTTGCAAAAATCACCTTCCCCAATAGCGGGGTGGTTTCGGTGGCGGCGTATGGGTGTTGTTCCATCGGTATAAATCCTGTGTAGTGCTTTGGTGTGCAATTGTCGCTGTTGTCTGCTGGCATCGCAAGTTGGCAGGCTGGCAGTTGCAATACAAAACCCCTTTGTGCCTAGCGGCAACAAAGGGGCAGGGGTTGGCGCACGGCCAACTGCAATTAGCAAACTACGGTGTGATTATTTGCTGGCTTCAACTTGAATGCGTAGCGTAACTTCATCGCTCACGGCTGGCACATAAGCGGCCATGCCAAATTCGCTACGTTTGATCGTGGCAACCGCATCTGCACCACAAGCTGGTTTTTTGCTCATCGGGTGAGGAGCGCATTTGAAGCCGGTAATATTCAAAGTTACGGGTTTGGTCACGCCAAGCAATGTGAAATCGCCCGTCACGCTGCTGAGTTTGTCGCCATCAAATTTAAAGGTTTTGCCTTTGAAAGTAATGGTTGGGAATTTTTCAACATTGAAGAAATCTTCACTCGACAAGTGTTTATCACGTGCAGCCCAACCCGTGTTTAAGCTGCTAGCGTCGATCGTGATATCAGCGCTGCCGGTTTTTTTCTCTTGATCCAGCGTGATGGTACCGCTAGTTTTTTGGAATGAACCGCGTTGAGTCGAGTAACCCAAGTGGTTGATTTCAAAGCTGGCGAAAGTGTGTGATGGGTCAACGTTAAAAGTTTCAGGTGCTGCAACGGCGCTCAAAGCTGCGGCAGACAAAATAGAAGCCAAAATCAATTTTTTCATGTGTATTACTCCTAGTGGGTATGTTGATGCAGCCTTTTATTGGCCAGCTTTACCGGTTAATACCAGTTTAAATTTCACGGTAACTTCATCAGCTACGGTGCCTGTGTCAGCCCAAGCGCCATCACCGAGTTTGTAATTCAGGCGCAGCAGCGGCACTGAGCCTTCCAGTACCAGCTCGGCACCTTGCTGCTTGGCGGTCATTTGGCCCACGACATCACGGCTAATACCTTTGATGGTCAATTTGCCTTTAGTTTCAAATTTGCCCCCGCCGAGTGCTTTCACACTGGTGGCCGTGAAAGTGCCTTTGGGGTTAGCTGCGACATCAAACCAGGCCTTTTTCTTGGCTTCGGCATTGCCGTCTGGGCCGCCCACATCAATACTGGCTAGATCAATGACGATCTGTGCTTTGGCGCTTTCCGGTTTGGCGGGGTCAAAATCGATCGCTGCGGTGTAGTTTTTAAAAAAACCATCCGCTGGGGTATTCATTTGGCTAAAGGTAAAGCCGATACGGCTTTTTTGTGGCACTACGGTTTGGGCTGCTTGGGCCCCAAACGCGCCAAGAAGTAGCGTGGCAGCAAGGATTGAACGCATCATGGTGTTAATCTCCGGTCAGTAAGTTTATTTTTTCAAGAAAGGTAACATCCGCGCCAGCGTACCATCCTTATCAATTAGATAGTGTTTCAAGGCGCCAGCCACGTGAAGGGCAATACACAGCATCAAGCCATTGGCGAGAAATTCATGGATTTCTTTTAGCGTATGAGCCAAAGCTTCATCTTTGCCGATCAAGTCGGGCATTTGCCACACGCCGTACAGCATGACTGGGTAGCCTTTGGCGGAGGTGAGTAACCAACCCACCAGTGGTAACGCCAGCATCAATAAATACAGTAAGTGATGCACGCCAACAGCCAGCTTGCGTTGCAGTACCGGCAAATTCGGATCGACTGCTGGTGTGCCGCGAATCAATTTGTAAGCAAAACGGACGGCAAATAATATGAGTACCGTAATACCTGCCCATTTGTGCCAAGCGATCAACTGCAGCTTAAGCTTGAATGTCGCAGGGGCCAGTGGCGTATTGTCAAACGTCCAGACCAAAATAAACGCCGCTAGAATCAGCAAGGCGCTTAGCCAGTGCAAAGCAATTTGCAGCGCGTTGTAATTGCTGGGTGCAGATGATTTCATTCGAGTTCCTTATTCAGTAATTCTGAATCTGAGTTGGATATTAAATGCGAATACTTCCTATTGATAGCAAAAATACTTGTATTGACTATTCAAAAAATTTGAACCAAATCAGCTTTGCTAGCCGGTAAATGCAATTGCCAGCGCAGGAGTACGTGAAAACCAGTAGAATTGCGGCAAAAGCTAACTACGCAACTCAGGGGGAAGATGGAAGACATTGAAAAGTTTATCGGTGGGTTTCGCCGCTTCCAGCATAAGTACTTTGGTGAACATAGCTCATTGTTTGAAGAACTCAAGCAAGGGCAGAACCCGAAAACTTTGTTGATTGGTTGTTCTGATTCACGGGTTGATCCCGCATTATTGATGGATTGCGACCCGGGTGATTTGTTTGTAGTGCGTAATGTGGCCAATCTAGTGCCGCCGTATGAAACCGATGGTGCTTTCCACGGGGTTTCGTCGGCGATTGAATACGCGGTTGAGCATTTAGAAGTCAGCAAAATTATTGTCTTGGGCCACTCTGCCTGCGGTGGTATCCGTGCGCTGATGCAAAACCCCGAATCTAAAACTGAAGCCAATTTTGTTGGTCGCTGGGTACGCATTGCCGATGCTGCGCGTGAGCAGGTAAGGCGTGAGCTGGGCCACAAAGAAGAAGAGCGGCAGATTCGCGCTTGCGAAATGGCGGCTATTATTGTTTCGCTTGATAATTTGATGAGCTTTCCATTTATTGCCAAACGGGTTGAGGCAGGTAAATTGAGCTTGATTGGCTGGTATTTCGATATTCAGCAAGGCGCGTTGTATGACTTTGACCAAAGTATCAATCGCTTCCGTACTTTGGTGACTTCTATTTCTACCAAGTAATCCGGTGCTGCTGCATGTAAAAAGCCCACCAGATTTGGCGGGCTTTTTTACGCTTATTTTTTAGGTAACCAACCTTCGATTTTGCTGATGATTTCTTTGTCATCCGGCTCGGTCAGCGAGCTATACGCCGTGACCGTTTTACCATCCGGCGCGATGAGATATTTGTAGAAATTCCATTTCGGGCTGGTGTCGGCGGCTTGGATTAGTTTCTGATAGAAAGGATTCGCATTTTTGCCGGTAACGCTGGATTTTTCCATCATCGGAAATTCCACCATATAGGTCAGTTTGCAAAAGTCACCAATCTGCGCGTTGCTTTCCAATTCCTGCTTAAAATCATTTGAGGGAAAGCCGATCACTAGCAGCCCGCGCCCTTTGTACTTGTCGTACATTTGTTCCAGCTTGGTAAATTGTTTGGTAAAGCCACACTTGCTGGCGGTATTGACGACCAAAATCGGTTTGCCCGCATACTGGCACAAATCAAAGGGTTGGCCTTGCAAGGTCTTAAATTGATGTTGGAGTATGGGGCTGCAGGCAGCGCTGGCCAATCCGCTCATTAAGATACCTCCGATAAGTATTGCAAATCGCATGATCATGGCTCCAGGATTGTTGGTGGATCATACTCGGCTTAGCGAGCAAAACCGTTCCAGTGCTGCCTTTTCAGACTTGAAGGACTTAAAACAGTTCCTTAAACATACTCCGCAATTGCGTTGCCACGCCATGTTTATCATTACTGCCGATCACAGGCAAATTGGGGTGAGCTGCTTTTAGCTTTTCACTGGCGTTGGCCATCACAAATGCAGTGCCTGCCACCCCCAGCATCTCGATGTCATTTTGTCCGTCACCAAAAGCAATGCAGTGGGCCTTATCAGAATCAAGGCGTGCTAGCACCGCCTGTAAGGCATGGCCTTTGGATACGCTAGGCGCCATGACTTCCAAGCAATCGTGCGCAGAGAAGGTAATGTAAACCTGACCACGGTATTGGGCGAGAATATTGGCTTCGATTTGGCTCAAGGCCTCGTGCTCACCAATGTACAAAATCTTGGCGATCCCTTCGCCCGAGTGGTTTTTTAGATCGCAGACTTGATAGCTAAAACCAGAGTCTTTGTAATAAACGCCAACCAATTCGGGTGTTTCTTTTTCTACCAGCCAACCTTCATCCACATAGGCATTGAGTAAAGAACCCGCTGAAATGGCGGGTTGCATTAATGTTCTGGCTAAGTCTGGCGCAATATTCTCGGCATAAATTTCTTGGTCATCCGGTGCATGCACGCGTGCGCCATTGGAGGTGATTAAGTGCGCCGCTACACCTAATACGCTGCGAATGCCTTTGACATCGAGAAAATGCCGACCAGTTGCAATCGTGATATTGATGCCGTTGGCTGCCAGTGTTTGAATGGTTTCGGCAGTAAAAGGATCAACTTTGTGTTCGGCATCGAGCAAGGTGCCATCTAGGTCGGTAACAATCATCGTGTGCATGTAAAAACGCTCCAGCGTGGTGAGTTCTTCCATTTTACGCCATCGCATGGGGGCCGCGCCTGCGTAATAATGCCAATGGGGTTATACCCTAGTAGGTGAGCGCTTTTAGCGATCCGAGTGCGATGCAGGATTAAGCAGGTACAATGCGCTCTTGCGATGAGGTTTGAATATGTTTGAAACGGATGTAGTGATTATTGGTGCTGGCGCGGCTGGCTTAATGTGCGCAGCAACGGCTGGGCAGCGTGGGCGTCGAGTGGTCTTGGTCGATCACAGCACCAAGCTGGCTGAGAAAATCCGTATCTCGGGTGGTGGGCGCTGCAATTTCACCAATCTGAATATTCACCCCGATTGCTACATCTCCAACAATCCGCATTTTGTTAAATCGGCACTCAAGCAATATACCCAGCATGACTTTATTGGCATGGTGTATCAGCATGGGCTGACTTTTCACGAAAAAACGCTAGGCCAGTTATTTTGTGATCAAAACTCGGACGGCATTATTCAGATGCTGAAAGACGAAGTGGCCAAAGGCGAAGTGACTTGGCGCATGGGCACCAGCATCACCAGTGTGGTCGCGGCAGAAGCAGGTGGATTTATCGTTGAAACTAGTCAGGAAACTTGGCATTGCCAATCGTTGGTGATCGCAACGGGCGGGCTGTCGATTCCACAGATTGGTGCGACGGCATTTGGCTATGAAATAGCCAAACAATTTGGTCTCAATATCGTGCCGCAAAGCGCAGCCTTGGTACCATTGACCTTTCAGCCCGAAGATTTATGGCCCGAATTGGCTGGCGTGGCGATCGAAAAAGCCGTCGTTTCATGCCAAAACCAACAGTTTCGCGAAGCAATTTTATTCACGCATAAAGGCGTTTCTGGTCCGGCCATTTTGCAGATTTCGAGCTACTGGCAGCCCGGCGAATTGATCGAAATTGATCTGATTCCAGATCTAGATTTACAAGATTTTTTTGCTAATGCCAGCCGCGATGCTTTGTTATCGACGGTCTTGTCCGATGTGTTGCCAAAACGATTTGTACAGGTATGGCTGCAAACTAAAGGTGAAGTAAAGCCTTTGAAGCAATACTCCACCAAAGTATTGCAAGAGCTCGAGCAGCAGTTACATCACTGGCAAGTCAAACCATCGGGCACAGTCGGCTACAAAAAAGCCGAGGTGACTCGCGGTGGCGTCGATACCGATGAGTTGTTATCCAAGACGATGATGGCGCGAAAAGTGCCGGGCTTGTACTTCATCGGCGAGGTGGTTGATGTGACCGGCTGGCTGGGCGGTTACAATTTTCAATGGGCTTGGTCGTCGGGATATGTTGCAGGATTGAATATTTAGGACTAGAGTAATACTACAGCAACAAAACAGGAGGCCAGTTTGGGATTCGATAAGTTGTTGTTAAAAACTGAAGCACAGGAGGCCAATTTGAATAATTGTTTTCTCGCTGTTTTAGTACCCAGCCGTAAAGGCTAGCCCTGATCAATACATTGATCTAGAAGCAAATGGTTTTCGGTATAAGGCAGTCACGGTACTCGCCTCAATCAATGAAATACCGAGCCAGCCACGAGTGCCAACCAGTACTCGTTGATCTTTAGATGACGTTCTTTCGTAGTGGCATGTGTCGTAGATCGTTGCGCAGCATCTTTGCTGCCATTGCAGTACTGTTTAGATCCAAGTTAATGACTAACTTTTAACAGTTTTAAATGCATTCAAGGTAGTTTGATCTACGAGAAGTCGATTGTATGTTGTAGGAAAGAGCGAATAATCAGGATGTTGAATTGCCGCAATGATTATTCATTTCATCGAAGGAAAGATAAAAAGCGAGGCCGTTTCTGACCTCGCTTTTTTACGTCTTGCGTCCGTGCTTGGCTTTAATTTAAACCTAACACATCCTTCATGTTGAAGTGCCCCGCTGTTTTGCCCGCCAAAAAGCGTGCTGCGCGCAGGCTGCCTTGTGCATAAATCGTGCGATTACTGGCTTTGTGGGTTACTTCGACACGTTCACCTGCTCCGGCAAACACGACCGTATGGTCTCCAATCACATCGCCGCCACGCAGCGCTGCAAAACCAATTGTGCCATCCTGGCGCTCGCCTGTAATGCCTTCACGTGACCAAACTGCGACGTCTTTCAGTGCCTTATCCCACGCTTTAGTCACAGCTTCGCCCATTGCAATCGCAGTGCCCGATGGTGCATCCACTTTGTGTTTGTGGTGCATTTCAACGATTTCAACGTCGTAACCTTGGTTGAGCACGCCTGCGGCAATTTCCAGTAATTTGAATACCAGATTGACACCAACGCTCATATTATAAGCCGACACAATGGCGATTTTTTCGCTGGCGGCGGCTACGGCTGCGCGGCCTGCTTCATCAAAGCCGGTGGTGCCGATAATCATATTCACGCCGTAGGCTTGGCAGGCCTTGAGGTGCTCTAAAGTGCCTTCAGGGCGGGTGAAGTCGATAATCACATCCGCGCCATCGAGCGCAGCAAGGTCGCTGGCAATTAATACGCCGCTATTTTTTCCGAGAAACGCAGTAGCATCTGTGCCAATGCTGTCGCTACCCGCGCGGTCAAGTGCGGCGAATAATTGTGCGTCTGGCGCTGCAATAACAGCTTCGATCAGCATGCGGCCCATACGGCCACTGGCACCGGCAATGGCGATTTTCATCGTCATTTAGAATCCTTTATCGATAAGTGGTTTTACTTCAATGTCTTTGCTGCCCGGATTAGCGGGGTCGGCTTTCATACGCATCAGGTCATCTGCCGCAGCTGGAGCACTGGCACGGTTTTTCAGTGCAGTACGTGCTGCTGGCTCAGGTAGTACATCACCTTGCCATGAAGTCACCAGATTGTTTTCAAAAAACACGGTAAATCGTTTCTGGGCTTTGACGGTACCGGCTTTTTGATCGCGGTAAACATATTCCCAGCGATTCTGGTGGAAAGGGTCAACCAATAAGGGGGTGCCTAAGACAAAACGCACCTGTGCTGGCGTCATTCCGACCTTCAGATTTTCAACCTGGTCAGCAGTTAACTCATTGCCCTGCGGAATATCCAGCTTATAAGGCGTGATGAAATTGACTACGCTGCAACCTGTCATTAACAGGCCACTACTGAGGATTACAGTTAAGATTCTAGCCTTCATGCTCGTACGCTTCACTGTTAGGGTCGGTGCGCGGCACCGAAAAACGCTATATGATAACCGTATTGCGCCAACACCGCACATTTGGAAAGTGGGAAAATTAAAATGAGCAAAGCAGCTGAATTAAAAGGCATGGGTTTAAAGGCCACTGGCCCGCGTTTGAAAATTCTGAATTTGTTTGAAACGAGCACTGAACGCCATCTGACGGCTGAAGATGTGTATCGTTTATTGTTGGCGGAAGAAATCGATGTTGGTTTGGCCACGGTGTATCGCGTACTGACCCAATTTGAGCAGGCTGGCATTTTAGTACGCCACCATTTCGAAACTGGTAAATCGGTGTTCGAGTTAAACCACGGTGATCACCATGATCATCTAGTGTGCGTTAAATGCGGCAAGGTCGAAGAGTTTTTCGACCCTGAAATTGAAGCTCGCCAAGAAACCATTGCCGAAAAACATGGCTTTCAAATTCAAGAGCACGAGATGTATCTATATGGTTTGTGTGGCGAATGCCAAGTCAAGCCCAAGAAATAACCGCCAATTTGATGCAAAGTCATGATCCCTTGGCTTGATCATCGCCACCAGTTTCCTCCGTTGGCTCAAGCACTGCTTGAGCCCAATGGTTTGCTAGCGGCGGGAGGGGATCTATCTCCATCTCGCCTGTTGGCGGCCTATCGGCAAGGTATTTTCCCGTGGTTTATGCCCGGCGAGCCCATTTTATGGTGGAGCCCCAGCCCGCGGATGGTGTTGTTCCCGGATGAATTGCATATTCATCGCTCACTAGCGAAAGTAATTCGCAACAAAGCCTATCGAATCACCTTTGATACCGCATTTCGTGATGTGATGGCTGGCTGTGCCGCCCCTCGTGGTGAACAGGCTGGCACCTGGATCTCCGATGAAATGATCGAGGCCTACGCAGCCTTGCATCATGCCGGCTACGCGCACAGCTTTGAATGTTGGATTGATGATGAGCTGGTTGGTGGGCTTTATGGCATGGCGATCGGAAAAATGTTCTATGGTGAGTCTATGTTCGCTCGACGAGCCGATGCCTCCAAAATCACCTTTGTGCATGCCGTGCAGTGGTTGGCTGCACAGGGTTTTGGGCTAATCGATTGTCAGATGCATACCGAACACTTAGCCCGCTTTGGTGCAAGGGAAATCAGCCGCGATGAGTTTATGCAACGGCTAACACAGCTGACGGCTCAAAACGATGTGCTTGGTCCCTGGCCCTATCGCTACGAATCATTAGGCGCTGCATAGGCAGGGCCATAACGAGGCCGCTATGAACGATACTTTTCGCAAGCATACGGTGCAGTTACAGTTTTATGCCACCGCGCCGTACCCCTGTAGTTATCTTGAAGATCATGCTGCCCGCTCGCAAGTAGCGGTGCCATCCGATTTAATTAATACCCATGTCTACAGTCAGCTGGTCGAGCAAGGCTTTCGTCGCAGTGGGCAATTTGTCTATCGTCCGTGGTGTGATCATTGCCAGGCTTGTGTGCCAGTACGCTTGCCTGCGAATCAGTTCCAACCCAACCGTACCCAGCGGCGGGTGATGCAGCGCAACCAAAGCCTGAAGGTTCGTCTGATGGATCTCACATTCCGTGAAGAGCACTTTCTTCTGTATCAACGTTACCAGCAGTCACGCCATTCAGGCGGTGGGATGGATCAGGATAATCGCGAGCAGTACGAAAGTTTTTTACTGAAAAGCAATGTAGCGAGTTTTCTAGCCGAGTTTATCGAAGATGGCGAAGTGCGGATGGTGAGCCTGATCGATCAGCTTGATGATGGTATCTCATCGGTATATACCTTTTTTGACCCTGATCTCGCTTCACGTAGCTTAGGGGTTTACAACGTAGTCTGGCAGGTTGGGCTGGCCAAGCAGTTGGGCTTGCCCTATGTTTATCTGGGGTACTGGATTAAAGACTGCCGCAAGATGTCGTACAAAACCCAGTATCAGCCGATTGAAGGCCGTGTGAAAGGCGAGTGGAAAGTGCTCGATTAGCAGTTTAAAAGGGTATACGCATCTAGGTCTTTCTGGTATTGATCTTGAGGAATATACCCTTTAGTTTATTGGTTTTTAACTACTGATCTTTTTCGACCAATCAGCCAGCGCGACTAACTGGGTACGAACATTTTCTTTGATTTTTTCATCAATTACATTGCCATCCGCATCAAATCCGCCGGCAAATGCATTGGCAAATACCTCGGGTTTATTGAGAGGATGCAAGTCGACAAATACGCAGACTTGGCGTAAATGATATTGCGCCCGTGACGTGCCCATGCCGCCGCCAGCACCCATCAAAGCCACGGCTTTACCGGCAAAAATCGTGTTGCCTTCCACGCGCGAAGCCCAATCGATGGCATTTTTTAGCGCTGGTGAGATCGAATAATTGTATTCAGGTCCGCCAAAAATAAAGGCATCAGCCTCTGCCATTTGCGCAAGTAGTTGTTTCACTGCCGCAGGTTGCTCGGTGATATCCGCATTGTAAAAGGGGATTTGGGATAAATCTGCAATGCTAATTTGCATGCCCTCTGGGGCGTTGGCTTGCGCACACCGTAGCAGGCCTTTATTGCTAGATTTGGCACGCAAACTACCGCAAATGGCGAGAACTTTCATAGTGTAATTCCTTTGTTAGGTGTAAGAGGTGGTTGGTAATCAGCCTTCAAGATAGTGCATAGTTGCCCTCGACGGGAGCATTACTTTGAAATTAACTGTGTGCAGATCTGTTGGATGAGCCAGTCTGGCGCATCCAAAGGTAAATCGTGACCAGCGCTGGGGTGGCTGTGTAACGGGCAACCCCAGATTTGGGCCATTTGCTGGCTGCAGCGCGGATCGACTAACTGATCTGCAAGACTATTGAGCAGCAAGATGGGTACTTTCGGTGCGTCATCTCTGCCCCGATAGCGGCAGGCGGCCCAGAGCTGGCGCAGGATATTTGTCTTACTGATTGGGTATTGCGCAGCATAGCGTTGCCACTGTTGCACCGTCTGCTCATTGGCGCTGTAACTGGTTAAGCCTAGAATCTCGCGTTCGCGAGCCGCGCTGGGCAAAATAAGTATCCGGAGCAGTCGTGGCCACTGGCGCCAATTTAAGCGCCGATAGAATGGGCTTTGCTGGCGCAAACTGGTATTGATCAGCGTGCAGCTGGCCAGTGCTGCGGGTTGCTGGTAAGCCCATTCCAGTGCCACCATCGCCCCTAATGAAATGGCAACCACATGGTATGGGCCAGTATGCCCCTGCTGGTTAAGTGTTTGCTGGCAATACCCTGCCATCTGTTGTATGGAGTTATAGCTTTGTTGCTGATTTAGTTCACCATTGCCCGGCCATTCAATGCAGATGATTTGATCATCCGGAAAATGAGCTTGTAGCAGTGGGACAAAGCGGCCCCAATGGCGTGTTTCACGCATTAAGCCTCGCAATAAGACCCAAGTTTTCATGCTCGATACCAGCGATTAAGTGCTTGTTGAGTGAGCTGCGCACGCGCGCTGGCCGCAACCTGCCATTGCTCAAAATCGTGTACTGCCCGGATTAGAAATTCGAATAGCATGAGATGCTTGCGCAGAACTCGTTGTTCCCGATGCGCCACGATGGGATTAAACAATCCATCGAGCGACAGCAATTGACGTGGGTTTTTTTTGATCCACAGCCACGACCCCAATTCCAATGTCAGTGGTAAGAATACCCGTTCAGGTTTACTTAATTGTTGCTGATACAAATAGTCCCAGATATCGCCATGGGTAATGTATTGCCGTGCTTGCGGCTCAATCAGGTAGGGATGGTAGGGATAGCTGCGTTGAAATAGGGCCGCCAGTGAATAAACTTCGGCCAAGTGTGCAATCGGTTGCTGGGTATATGCATACGGAAACCACAGGCGATCGCGCAAACCAAACCCAGAATGGCAATCGAGCGCCAAACTAAATGGGCTACAAAGCAACTGCTCGCGCACTAACTGGCACAGTGCTTGATTCTCTGCGGCCATGGCTTGCCCTAATTGCCCGCGATACCACGGTAAATGGCGACTAATACGATGCCCTCCGAGCAGCCACGGTACTGCTTGTTGTGCATCAATCGGGGCGTTGCGCATTAAATCAACTCCATCTGGGTTACTGCGCCACCCGCGCGCCATTCCAGCCGGATTGACCAGCGGCATAAATACCAGACGAATTTTTTGCAACTGGTGCTGCAAGCTACTATCCCATTCTAACCGTACCAACAAGCTAGCCAGCAGCGAGAGGACAATCTGGCAGCCGATCCGCTCTAGCCCATGTACCCCACCGAAAAAACCCAGCACGGGAGCCTCTGCTGCCCGATTGCCGATACTGAAGCTATACAGCGGGTAACTGTATTCTTCCGAGTTGATTTGCCCGTGTAGCGCAACCACCATGCCGGCGGGTGCGTGGGCTATTAACTCTTCAAGTTGTGCTAATTCGGCCAATTCTCTCATTGTGGTTTATGCCGTGAATCAATGGCTGCACTATAGGTGAGCATCGGTATGCTTGTGTTACAGCTGAGCGCTATAAAGGAAATTACTGCTTGTGCCGCAGGCAAGGCGTGGGCTAAATCTGCAGGACGAATGGCTTGAAAAGGATTTGAGGATGACCGTGCATGTTTCGCTACTGCAATGCGCACAGGGGCAACAAATTGGATGTTTGGCATTAAGTGCGCCCGAGCGGATTAACGCCCAGAATCTGGCGATGGTTCGTCAGATGGATGCCGCATTAGCGCAGTGGCGGGATGATGAGCAGATTGTCGCGGTCGTATTGCTAGGTGCGGGCGAGCGAGGGTTTTGTGCTGGAGGTGATTTGAAAGCCTTGTACTTGGCGATGAGCAAGCCAGAACAGCTTTGTCAGGGCGATGCTTTTTTTAGCGAAGAATATCGCTTATGCCAAACGATCCGTGAATATCCCAAACCTGTTTTAGCATGGGGGCACGGCATTGTCATGGGCGGAGGTTGGGGGCTGTTTGCCGCAGCAAGTCATCGTATTGTTACCGAGTCAAGCCGTTTGGCCATGCCGGAGACCGGGATTGGCTTATTTCCTGATGTTGCCGCGAGCTGGTGGTTGCCAAAGCTCGCTGGTGCAGGCCGTTTTCTGGCGCTAACAGGGGCTGCAATCAATGCTCGTGATGCGATGGCATTAGGCGCTGCGGATTGGCTGCTGCCCGATAGTCAGCGCCACGCTACGCTAATGGCTATGGCGCAGCTAGCTTGGAGCGGTCAATCGGACACGGATGCTGCGTTATTAAGCGAGTTTCTCGATGCGCAGCCTTTACCCGCGCATATACCCGCCGCAAAGTTAACTGCTGAGCCTCAGTACTATCAGCAGCTCAATGCGCTGACACTGCCGCAGGCTTTGGCTTATCTGGCGACATTGGCGCACAGTTCTGACACCTATTTACAGCATGCAGCGCAGCGGGTGCTGAAGGCTTCACCGACTTCACTGTATTTAAGCTGGGCTTTACAGCAGCTATGTGCCCCTAAAACACTGGCACAGACGGTGCAGATCGAAACCTCGATTGCAGCAAGTGCATTGCGCTATGGTGATTTTCAGGCCGGGATCTACAGTACCTTGATTGATCGACAGCTCGCACCCCGTTGGCGCTATCGAACTCCGGCTGAGCTTGATCTGGCTGAAATCGCCACGTATTTCCCTGCGCTACAGCTTGGTATTGAGGATTAATTCCTAACAACTTACCCATTTTGCAAAGATGGCTTGAAACTTTTTTGATTTCACAGCATCTTAGCCACATGTCTGCAAATTGCAGGCCGATGATAAAACTAGGAGAGTCTGATCATGCAATACAATCCTGCTGCTTACGGGAGCACGGCATTATCTGCTGAACGCAACCGTGTTATGCGCAATACTTATTTCCTGTTGGCGCTGTCGATGCTGCCAACTGCGGCTGGTGCCATTTTGGGCATTTCGCTGAAATTTGCCATGAGCCCGATGATGGGCTTTATCGTCTTTATGGCGGTGAGCTTTGGCGCATTTTATGCGATTGAGAAAACCAAAGAGTCGGGCGCTGGTGTAGCGATTTTGCTGGCGTGGACTGGCTTTATGGGGCTGTGGCTGAGCCAGATCCTGCAAGTAGCACTGAAATTCAGTAATGGTGCTGAGCTGATTGGTGTGGCCGCTGTGGGTACTGCTGCTATTTTCTTTACGCTGGCAACGATTGCAACGGTAAGCAAGAAAGATTTTTCTTTCATGGGTAAATTCTTGATGATCGGTTTGGTGGTGATTTTGTTGGCTGCTGTGGCCAATATTTTCTTTGCCATCCCAGCGTTGTCATTAACAATTTCAGCCGTAGCAGTGTTGTTGTTCTCAGGTTTTATCCTGTATGACGTTAGCCGTATCGTGAATGGTGGCGAGACCAATTACATTTCAGCTACGCTCAGTTTATATCTGAACATCTATAACTTGTTCACTAGCTTGCTTAATTTGTTGATGGCATTCTCAGGTAATAGCCGCGATTAATTTGTAACTGCCTTAGTCAAGAACCGCATCTTAGGATGCGGTTTTTTTATGGGTATTGCGTTCTATTCATTTATCGATAAGGTTTGGCAGGTCATACCATGCCAAGTATTCTGTTTTTTGGGTCTCGGCCTTCACTACATCTTTTCTGCACAGGGCCAGATTAAGTTCATGGAAAATTGCCGTGCTAAGCAAGGCAATTGTGCTGAACCTGCATTTCAGTTGGGTATAAAAAAGCCCCCGAATGCGGGGGCTTTGGTTTGTCAGGCTTTGCTCAACTGCATGACGCCATCTTTCGCGTCAATCCGTATCGTATCCTTAGCGGCAAAATCACCAGCCAGAATCCGTTTGGCCAACACGTTTTCCAGCTCGCTTTGGATCGCACGTTTTAGCGGTCGCGCACCATAAACCGGATCAAAGCCCGCTTCGGCAATGAGATCGAGCGCGGCATCGGTAATGTCGACGCCGATTTCCATTTGCGCCAAGCGGCCGATCAGTTTTTCCAGCTGGATCTTGGCGATATTGCGAATATGCTGCTGCGCCAAGGCGTGGAACACCACGACTTCGTCGATCCGGTTGACAAACTCCGGCCGGAAATGGGTTTTGACTTCAGCCATCACCGCCAGTTTAATCACTTGATAATCCGAATCGGCCAAGCGCTGGATGTGATCGCTGCCGAGGTTAGACGTCATCACCACGACGGTGTTTCTGAAATCAACCGTGCGACCCTGACCATCGGTCAGGCGACCGTCGTCAAGCACTTGCAACAGGATATTAAACACATCCGGATGCGCTTTTTCGACTTCATCGAGCAAGATAACGCTGTACGGTTTGCGACGAACCAGCTCGGTCAGATAACCGCCTTCCTCGTAGCCGACATAGCCCGGAGGTGCGCCGATCAGGCGTGCCACCGAGTGTTTTTCCATAAACTCGCTCATATCGACGCGAATCATGTGCTCTTCTGAGTCGAACAGATAATTCGCCAGCGTTTTGCATAGCTCGGTTTTACCCACGCCCGTTGGCCCCAAAAATAGGAACGAGCCATACGGACGATTCGGGTCGCCCAGCCCGGCGCGTGAGCGGCGGATTGCGTCCGAAACCAACCGCACCGCTTCGTCTTGGCCGACGACGCGCTCGTGCAGCACGTCTTCCATGTGCAGCAGTTTTTCACGCTCGCCTTGCAGCATTTTGCTGACCGGAATGCCAGTGGCGCGGCTGACGACTTCGGCGATTTCCTCTGCGCCCACTTGGGTGCGCAGCAGTTTATTCGCGTTCGATGCGCTGCTGCTTTCGGATGACTCGGCCGCTTTGAGCTTGGCTTCCAGCGCAGGGAGTTCACCGTACTGTAACTCCGAGACTTTCTGCCATTCGCCTGCACGTTTGAGGCTTTCCATTTGGTTTTTCAGCTTTTCGATTTCTTCACGAATCGCTTGGCTACCGAGTACGCTGGCTTTTTCTGCTTTCCAGATTTCTTCCAGATCCGAATATTCTTTGTCGAGCTTGGCGATTTCTTCCTCGATCAGACCGAGACGCTTTTTACTCGCTTCGTCTTTTTCGCGTTTCACCGCTTCGCGCTCGATTTTGAGCTGAATAATCCGGCGATCGAGCTTGTCCATCACCTCCGGTTTGGAGTCGATTTCCATTTTGATTTTGGCTGCCGCTTCGTCGATCAAATCGATCGCTTTATCAGGCAGGAATCGATCCGTAATGTAGCGGTGCGACAACTCAGCAGCAGCAACAATCGCCGGGTCGGTAATATCGACGCCATGATGGATTTCGTATTTTTCCTGCAAACCACGCAAGATCGCAATCGTGTCTTCAACGCTCGGCTCGCCGACCAGCACTTTCTGGAAACGGCGCTCGAGCGCAGCGTCTTTTTCGATGTATTTGCGATATTCATCGAGCGTCGTCGCGCCGATGCAATGCAATTCGCCGCGCGCCAAAGCGGGTTTGAGCATATTGCCCGCGTCCATTGCGCCTTCGGCTTTGCCCGCGCCAACCAGCGTGTGCAGCTCGTCGATAAAGACAATATTATTGCCTTCATCTTTGGCGAGTTCATTCAGAACAGCTTTCAGGCGTTCTTCAAACTCCCCCCGGTATTTGGCACCAGCCAGCAGCGCAGCTAGGTCCAGAGACAATACCTTCTTGTGTTTTAATGATTCGGGCACTTCACCATTGATGATCCGTTGCGCGAGGCCTTCGACAATCGCGGTTTTACCGACGCCGGGTTCGCCAATCAGCACCGGGTTATTTTTGGTGCGGCGTTGCAAAACCTGAATCGCACGGCGGATTTCGTCGTCGCGACCGATGACTGGGTCGAGCTTGCCAGCTCGGGCGCGCTCGGTCAGATCAAGGCAATATTTGCTCAGCGCTTCGCGCTGTTGCTCGGCATCGGCGCTATTAACGTTTTCGCCGCCACGCACGGCTTCAATTGCTGCTGCGACAGCTTCTTTTTTACCGCCGTTTTCTTTGAGTAAACGGCTGGTTTCGCCTTTATCTTCAAACAGCGCCAACAAGAATAAATCGCTGGAAATAAATTGATCGCCGCGCTGCATGGCCGCTTTATCAACTTGATTAAGCACTCGCCCTAAGTCTTTACCAATGGTAATGTCGCCATCACCACCGCTGACTTTTGGTAACCGTTGTACGGCACTTTCCAAGGTGGTTTTCAGCGGGTTTACATTGACGCCAGCACGTGCCAGTAATGCAGCAGCGCCTGAATCGTTATCGTTGAGTAGCGCCAGCAGTAAATGCTGTGGCTCGATATAAGGATTGTCGCCAGCAATAGCTAAACTTTGTGCATCAGCCAGCGCTTGTTGAAACTTGGTTGTTAATTTATCGATACGCATCTTCATGCTCCTACAAATGGGTTGATTAATTTCTAAATGGACGCACCCGGGAAAAATTCAAGGATGAGTTGCGAGCTCATAGAGAAAGGACTGATGGGCCATTTGTGCAGCGCACTAAGCGTGTTTTAGATGTAAAAACAGCCCGTAGCACGGGCTGTCTGGACTAACGGTTTGCGATGGAATTATTGCTGCTGGGCAGGCTCGGCAACGAAAATCTCTACCCGGCGATTCTGTGCTTTACCGGCTGTGGTGCTGTTATCCGCCACGGGCTCACGTGAGCCACGGCCTTCGATACTCATTCGGTTGCCTGCCACATTACGGCCAATTAAATATGACTGTACTGCTGCTGCGCGGTTAACCGACAGCGGCTCATTGATCGCATCGGTGCCCGTACTGTCTGTGTGACCCACAATGCGCACTTGGGTCACGGTATTTTGATTCAGTGTCTGACCGAGTTTATCTAACACCGGACGCATATTTGGTTTGATGGTGGCTTTGCCGGTATCAAATGAGAAATCGCTAGGCACTTCCAATTTCAATTCATTGTTTGGCGTTTTGCTTACTTCAATACCGGTGCCTTTGGCGGCTTCTTCCATTTCTTTGCGTTGTTTTTCCATGTGCGAAGACCAGGCATAACCACCAATCGCACCAATTGCTGCGCCAATCGCCGCATCGCGACCAGTGTGGCTGCCTTTTGATGCTTTACTAATCACTGCACCGGCAGCTGCGCCGCCAAGAGCGCCGAGCATGGCGCCTTGTTGCTCAGGTGTTAAGTTGGCGCAACCTGAAACACTCAGACTAATGGCCACCAGGGTAGGGATGATCAGTTTTTTCATTTTGCGTAGTCCTGTTGAATTGATGTGCGTATCAGAACATATTGACATGACATATTCTGTAACAAATTGCCGATAAAAACGTGAGCTTTTTCACATCTAAGCTTAAGTTTCGAGCCTTAGCTAGGTGTTTGGCTTCACTAAAATATAAGGCTTGTAGGATGAATATTTGCTTAACGCGAATATCACCTCAAGTGGTGATGAGCCCAATTTGAATCCTAACTAACTCATAATCTAGGTGTACCGAGCTTGTCATTTGGATGTAGCTCAAAAGCTTAATTTAAGCTGAAGTATTTGAAAATCAAGCAGTTTGTCATCGTATTTTCCTCTAATCGTCGCAAAACCGTCATCCGATTCCAGTAGAAATACCGCATACCTTAGCGGAGAGCTGCAAATGCGAATTACGGTGATTGGTTCTGGGTATGTGGGCTTAGTAACTGGGGCCTGTTTGGCTGAATATGGTAATCAAGTGGTCTGCCTTGATCTGGACGCTGAGAAGGTGGCTCAGCTGCAGCAAGGCAATGTGCATATTTACGAACCGGGTTTGGAAGAGCTAATCCGTCGCAATATGCAAGCTGGGCGGCTGCATTTCACTGCAGATATTGGCGCATCGGTTGCACACGGTACCATCCAGTTTATTGCGGTGGGTACTCCGGCAGACGAAGATGGCTCTGCCGATTTACAGTATGTTTTGGCCGCTGCAAGCAATATTGGTAGGTATTTGAATGAATACAAAGTGATCGTCAATAAATCGACAGTGCCGGTCGGTACCGCCGATTTGGTCAAGCAAGCTGTGCAAGCTCAGCTGGATTTACGCCAACAGCGCAGTAGTTTTAGCGTGGTGTCGAATCCCGAATTTTTAAAAGAGGGCGCTGCGGTTGATGATTTCATGCGCCCCGATCGAATTGTGATTGGTACTGAAGATGAAACTGCAAAAGATTTAATGCAGGCCATTTATGCGCCGCTGGTGCGTAACCACGATCGTATTCTGAGCATGGATTTGCGCTCGGCAGAACTAACGAAGTACGCGGCCAATGCAATGCTTGCAACGCGGATTTCATTTATGAATGAATTAGCCAATCTATCCGAAGTATTGGGCGCGGATATTGAATTAGTGCGCAAAGGCATCGGTTCGGACCCCAGGATCGGCTATCACTTTTTATATCCCGGTGTCGGTTATGGCGGCTCCTGCTTTCCTAAGGACGTGCAGGCGTTGCAGCAAACGGCCATGCAATTTGGTGAGCCATTGAAAATTCTGCAAGCAGTGCATGATGTCAATCGACTGCAAAAGAATATCTTGCTCAATAAAATCATGGCGCATTTTGGCTCGGATTTACGCGGCCTGCATTTTGCGGTGTGGGGCTTAGCGTTTAAGCCTGACACCGATGATTTGCGCGAAGCGCCAAGTCTGGTGCTGATTGAAGGCTTACTGGCCTGCGGTGCTACGGTTGCTGCGCATGATCCGGTGGCAAATGATAAAGCCGCGCAGTATTTTGCCGGTCGGGCAGGGCTGCAGTTTACAGAATTACCAATGCAGGCGCTGGAGCAGGCTAATGCTTTGGTGATTGTGACCGAGTGGAAGGCTTTTCGTAGCCCTGATTTTGCTAGCATCAAGAAGAGCTTGCGTTCCGCTATTATCTTTGATGGTCGCAATCTGTATGAGCCGAAGCGGATGAAAGCTGAAGAAATTAGCTACTACCCGATTGGGCGCGAGCAAATCTTGCCGCATAGCTCACCGGCTTTGGTGGTGCAGAGCACCGCAGTAGCATATTGAAATCATGGCCAGCAAAATGCCTTTGGTCTTTTCGGCCTGACAAGAGCGGTGAAGTGGCATAGGCTAAAATCTCTGACAAAGTGATGGTAGCTTATGTCGCTGATCTTTCGCTATTTTTGGCAGTTTTTCTGGGCTTTTCCTTGTTTGGCTTGGGCCAATAATGCGCAGTTTTTTGCCCGTGCTGACCTAGAGTCAAGCGATCCTTGGCAAGCCGCTGCGTATTATTGTGTGCAAGCGAGGCAAGGTAATATTGAAGCCCAGTATCGCTTAGGTGTGCTTTACGCATTCGGCTTGGGTGTACCTGAAAATCGGCCCGCAGCGGCTAGCTTATTTTCTATCGCCGCCGAGCAAGGGCATCATCAGGCGCAGGATATGCTCGATACGATTCGAATTAGCCAAAACCAATTACCTGCCTGTGTACTGAGTGCGGTTTTGCCGGAAAAAGCGCCGGTTGTAGCGGGATCAATTTTGCGTATTACCTTTAAGGGTGAACAACAACGCACCGCACGGATTATTACCCAGATCGCGCGCTGGCATGGTGTGGACCCCAATTTTGCCTTGAGTATTGCGGTGGTGGAGTCACGGCTGCAAACCTTTGCGGTCTCGCCCAAGTCGGCGATGGGCGTGATGCAATTAATTCCAGATACGGCCGCGCGCTTTAATGTGCAAGATGCTTTTAATGTCAGCCAGAATGTGAAAGGTGGCGTGCGCTATTTACGATTATTACTAGATCGCTATCAAGGCAGAATTGATCTGGTTTCTGCCGCTTACAACGCAGGTGAAGGCGCGGTCGATAAATACCGTGGCATTCCTCCCTATCGCGAAACCCAGCAATACGTTAGCAAAATTCAAAAGCTCTATCCCGCGCCGATTCATTTACCGGATGTTGAACGCTTTAGCCAGATGGGGAGCAAACACTGGCAATAAAGACGCGCAAAACTGCTACACTCGCCGCCAAAATTAATTGTGAGACGGCCACGATGCAGCAGCAAACTTGGGCGATTTTTTGCCGAGTCGTTGATAACTACGGCGATATTGGCGTGTGCTGGCGCTTAGCGCGGCAATTGGCCAATGAATTTGTGCTAGATGTCACCCTGTGGGTCGATGATCTAGCCAGCTTTGCCCAAATTCGCCCAGATATCAATCCACAACTAGCCTCGCAATCACTTGAAGGCGTCACTGTGCGGCACTGGACGCCTGACTTTCCCCACGCAGAAGCCGCGGCCGATGTGGTGATTGAAGCGTTCGCCTGCGAGATTCCTGTCGCTTATCTGGCGCAAATGCAGGCCCGCAGCAGCT
Source organism: Chitinibacter fontanus (assembly GCF_013423785.1). NCBI lineage: Bacteria > Pseudomonadati > Pseudomonadota > Betaproteobacteria > Neisseriales > Chitinibacteraceae > Chitinibacter > Chitinibacter fontanus. Next base: position 632,746 of record NZ_CP058952.1, on the reverse strand, counting down.
CGCCGGTTTGGATTAATCTTGAATATCTTAGTGCTGAAGACTGGGTGGAGGGCTGTCACGGCCTGCCGTCCCCGCAAGCTGGCCTACAAAAATACTTTTTCTTTCCCGGCTTTACTACCGGCACTGGCGGGCTGTTTAGCGAGCGACAGCAGCGTGAGCTGCAATTGGGCTGGGGTGACGAGCAGGGTGCAGCGTTTATACGCCAACTGATTCCGCCGCTCGCCACTCGTCGGAGCGATCAATTATTAATCTCGCTGTTTGCCTATGAGCCAGAGTGCCTGCAAACTTGGCTCTCGTTACTGGCTCAACAAGCCACGCTAGTCCATCTGGTTGTACCACGGGGGAGGGTATTGCTCGCAATGAATTTAGATCATTGCTCTCTATGGCAATGCATTAATGGGGTATATCAGCAAGGCTCACTGCGGGTTTACCCGATACCGATGTTGTCGCAAGACGATTACGATCGCCTCTTACTTAGTTGCGACATTAATTTTGTCCGTGGTGAAGATTCATTCTTGCGTGCGCAATGGGCCGCGCAGCCCTTTGTATGGCATATTTACCCGCAGCAAGAAGATGCGCATTTGGAGAAATTAGCCGCTTTTTTAAACCGCTATCTGGCTGATGCGCCCGCTGACGTGGTGGCGGCAATTGTGCCGATGATGCAGGTCTGGAATCAGGGAGGAGCGCTCGCGCCCGCTTGGCAAGCGCTGCTATCCAACCGCGAGGTGCTGGCTAAGCATGCTCGGCAGTGGCGGGAAAAATTGATTGAACTGGGTGATCTCGCGACTAATCTGGTCAGATTCGTCAATTCCAAGGTAAAATAGCGGGATTTTTCTATTTTTAAACATCGATTTTCTATAAATCGATCAATTTCAGGTAATCGCAATGGCAATCAAAACCGCACACGAAGTACGCGCTGGTAACGTAATCTTGGTTGACGGCCAACCTTTGGTCGTTCAAAAAACCGAGTTCTCAAAATCTGGCCGTAACGCTTCGGTTGTTAAAGTAAAATCAAAGGGCCTGTTGTCAGGCTCTGGCTCTGAAGTGGTTTACAAATCAGACGACAAACTCGAAGTGGTGGTGTTGGATCGTTTGGCTTGTACTTACAGCTACTTCGCTGACCCAATGTACGTATTCATGGACGAAGAGTTCAACCAATACGAAGTTGAAGCTGACAACTTGGGCGATACACTCGGCCTGATCGTTGATGGCATGGAAGACAAATGTGAAGTAACTTTCTACGACGGCAAAGCGATCTCTGTTGAATTGCCAACAGTTGTAGTGCGTGAAGTTGAATACACTGAGCCAGCAGTTCGTGGCGACACTTCAGGCAAAGTAATGAAACCAGCTAAATTGGTTGGTTCTGATCTGAATATCCAAGTAGCGGCATTTATCGACATCGGCGACAAAATCGAGATCGATACCCGTACTCTGGAATTCAAAAAACGCGCTAACTAAGCTTCGCCCGTGAAAAAAGCCACCGAACTCGGTGGCTTTTTTTATGTCTATCCCCATCTAATAGGTTGTGGCCAAGGTTGTGGCCAGCAAATCAGCTCGGGAGTAATAATGAAACTATTCGGTGGTTTTAGTTTAGGTACCGTGATTGCGGTCGCTTTGTCTTGGAGCGCTAATCATTCCATTTTATGGGCGATTATTCATGGTTTTTGCAGTTGGTTGTATGTGATTTATTATGCCTTGTTCAAATAGCCAGACTTAATCTAATTGTGTTTTAAGTGTTTTGACAATTTGCGTGAGCTTATCTTGTAGCGCGGCATCTTCATCATAGGTAGCGGACATGGCGTTCCATGTTTCGCGGACGATATTAATTAAATTGTCTTCCTGTTGATCGGTGAGCCCCAGTGCGTTAAACGATTGTTCTAACTGCATCATGGAGTCCCCAAATAGGATGGCTCGCTTTTGCTTGCTAAGCCGTTGCTGCTCATCAATATCAATCAGTGCAGTGGCTAGATTCGTTTGAAACCCGCTAATCACATTGTTGGCGCGAATGGCCGCAACATGGGATTCAGCTGATTCGGCCAAAATCGCCAGATGGTCACGTAGGCGTCCACAGCGTTCGAGATCATCCACTGGCATATTGTTAACGAGTAGTTTGATTGCAGGAAAATTGACCGACAGGCGAGTTTTAAACTGCACAACACGTTCCATATCGGCCATTTTTTGGATTACGGCGCACTCCACATCGCTGGCCGCGCCTTTATGACTGAGCGTGGCAACACTATTGCCAACCAGCACTTCAGCAACGCCAGTAAGATCAAATTGTTTAAGTGCCGTTAGCAATTCCACCGCTAATTGATGCGCCGATTGGCAGTGTGTGAATTTCTGAATAGTTTGTAATACGACACCCGTTTCACCCATGCTGTTCATGGCGGTGAAGGCGGTAGAGGTAGCAAATTGAATTTGTGATTTTAGTTGTTCACGCTCATGGCGTAGCTGCAGCATACGGGCAATACGCGTTAGGAGTAGTTTGGGGTTGATGGGTTTGGTAATAAAACCCTGACCACCGACGTCATAAACATTCAGCAGTTCATCCATGTTTTCGACCGCAGACATCAGCATCACTGGTGTATCGGCCAATTCAAAATCATCGGCAATGCTTTTGCATAAGCTGAAACCATCCAATTTGGGCATTTGCACATCAGCGATGACCGCCGCGGGTAGAGATTGGCGAGCGATTGCTAAGCCTTCTTCACCATCCGCAGCTTCCACAATCTGGTAGTGGCTATCGAGTACACGCCGGATTAATTTGCGAATTAGCGCATCATCATCTACGACCAGAATGCTTGGTTTTTCCGCGGTTTCATCCATCACATGCGCTCCTGTGGCGGACGTATTGACTAGCCGCTCACGCTGAGAGTTAACTTGCAGTAGCTTTGCTTCAATCTAGCAAGCAAATGCTGTTCAGGATAGAAATATCGGTAGTTTTTATGGAATGGATGGCTTGCTAGTGAGGGTACACCGCAGAAACATGCAGCCATGTGAGTGTTGCAGAATATCGAATAAAATCGTCGCAACATAAAAAAACCGCCCAATTGGGCGGTTTGCATTGCGATATGTCGCACTTACGCTTCTTCATCAAATACTGCAGTGGTGTAGACGTTCTGGACGTCGTCGAGCGCTTCCATCATGTCGATCAGTTTTTGCATTTTGATCGCATCTTCACCCGTTAGCTCGGTTTCGCCTTGTGGTTTCATCGTAGATTCGCCCATTTCGGCTTTAAAACCGGCTGCTTCCAGCGTCTCTTTGATCGTCACGAATTCGTATGGTGGGGTGATGACTTCGATTGAACCATCGTCATTGGTCGTTACATCATCGGCACCCGCTTCAAGCGCAGCTTCCATCAAGGCATCTTCGTCAGTGCCCGGAGCGAAAATGAGGTAGCCGCAGTGTTTAAACTGAAAGCTCACGCAGCCGTCAGTACCCATATTGCCGCCGTATTTGCTAAAGACATGACGCACATCGGCCACGGTACGGGTGCGGTTGTCGGTCAGGCAATCGACCATTACCGCTGCGCCGCCCAAGCCATAACCTTCGTAACGGGTTTCAATGTAATCAACGCCGTCGAGCGAGCCAGTGCCACGTTTGATTGCGCTTTCGATATTGTCTTTGGGCATCGATTGCGCTTTGGCTTTATCAATCGCCAGACGCAGACGCGGGTTCATTGTGATATCACCGCCACCCATTTTTGCTGCTACGGTGATTTCCTTGATCAGCTTGGTAAAAATCTGGCCGCGCTTGGCGTCCTGACGACCTTTACGATGCTGAATATTCGCCCATTTACTGTGTCCAGCCATGATGCACCTTGATTCTAATTCGTCAAAAATGGCGCTTATTCTAGCATGAGCTGCGGCGACCCAAAATATCAGCCCACACCTGAATCGATTTGACGCAATAAATGCGTGTAAATCAGTTTGATTGATCAAGTAGAACGGCCAAATGGGATACCTTCGGTGCCGGTTTGCCATGTTGGATATTTATCCATCACCGCAGTAAAGAGTTCGCCCGCGCAAAATGTTGCCAGCCAAGACTGCAATGTTGGGCTGGCTAATCTCTGAAATACACGCGGATCTACGGCTGCACATTGGCGTATAAATGGCATGATTGCCAAATCACTTAAGGTGATTTTTGATTCAAAACTTGGGGTATCGATCTCGAGCCTTTTTTCAATATTCTCTTTAAGCCAATACATGGCATGGTATTGGTGCTCTTCTGCGGCTAGCTCGGGAAACCGTTCGGGATACTTATAGCGATCCAGTAAGGGTTTAAATTGCAAATCGTGTTCAGCAATCAACTGCAGCTGGTAATCCAGATCACGTTTCAGTATCCCCATAGGGTCGTGCTGACGCAAAGCCCACAACATAATATCCAGACTCTGATCAAGTACAGCTCCCACTGGCAATACCAGCACTGGCACAGTGCCTTTGGTTGATGCGGCTAATAATTCTGCGGGTTTATCGCGCAATACAACCTCACGTAATTGCACTGAAACACCGCTTAAATATATCGCCATTCGCGCTCGAATCGCGTATGGGCAGCGTCGGAACGAATACAAGATCGGTAATGCAGTTTGGGTCATGATTTTCGGGATTTAGTTACAGTGAGAACGTTGATAAATGACACGAATTGAAAAGAATGTGTCGGTTTCGTGCATTTATCAATGGCATTGCGCAATAGTCTTGCCTATAAAAAGAATCGGCTCAAGCGCATTTTTGCGGTAATTGCGCATAGATTCAGTTCCGAAATCTTGATGACAGGGGGACGTATGGCAAAAAAAATACTGGCAGTGGATGACTCTGCTTCCATCCGGCAGATGGTGAGTTTCACTCTGCGTAGCGCAGGCTATGAGGTCGTAGAAGCGGTCGATGGTAATGCTGGCGTGACTCAGGCTAAAACAGCGCAGGTAGATCTGGTGCTTACCGATCAAAACATGCCAGGAATGGATGGCTTAACACTCATTCGCACCCTCCGTGGGTTACCGCAATATGCCACCACGCCCATTCTGATGCTGACAACCGAGTCGAGCGATGCAATGAAGCAGCAAGGTCGCGCAGTGGGTGCCACTGGGTGGTTGGTCAAACCCTTTGACCCACAAAAATTACTCGAAGTTGTCCGTAAAGTCATTGGCTAGGCACACTAGCTAGGGGGATTTATGACCATCGATATGAGTCAGTTCATCGCAGTATTCTTTGATGAAGCTGCTGAGCATCTGGCCAATATGGAATCACTGCTTCTCAAAATTGATGTGAGTGCACCCGATCCAGAAGATCTGAACGCGATTTTTCGTGCCGCCCATTCGATTAAGGGCGGTGCAGCCACCTTTGGTTTTTCTGATCTCACCGATGTCACACATGTACTAGAAAACCTGCTCGATCGGATTCGCAAGCAAGAAATTGCGCTCAAAGCCGAGATGGTCGATGCCTTTTTGCAGTCTGGTGATGTATTGCAGTCCATGCTGGGCGCGCATCGTGAAAATGGTGATGTTGATCAAAATGAAATCCAGCGCGTTACGCAGATGCTGACGCGCTTAGTGGCAGATCAAGAAGCACCAGGCCAGTCTAGCGAGCAGGTACTGACCATTGTGATCCAGGCTGGAGAAAGTTTTGATGAGCAGATGCTGCTCGATGAATTGGCTAACTTTGGCGAAGTGCAAGATTTTGAGCCTGGCGATATTCACTCTGCTTGGCGCTACCACCTGAAAACAAGCGCCTCAGAACCTCAATTATTAGACTCCATCACGTTTTTGGTGGCGCCTGAAAGATTATCAATTGAAACGATCGAGAATAGAGAGGCCGCGTTTGGGTTATTTCCTACCACGCCGGCTCCCGCATTAACTGTTGATGAAGGTTTTGGCTTTTTTGAGCCTCTGCCAAATAATCAAGTTGAAGTTAATGTGGAAGAGCAAGGTTATGGCTTCTTTGCGCCCATCACTCCCCCGACTCCAGCGTCAGAACCTAGCACTGCGCAAATCGTAGAAATTGCCCCAGTGCAGGCCGCTAGGGTGCCAAACGAGCGCAATGCAGATAAAAGCTCGGCGGACTCGTCAATTCGGGTGAGCGTCGAAAAAGTTGATCAACTACTCAATTTGGTCGGTGAGTTGGTCATTACGCAATCAATGCTGGCACAAAATGCTTTGCAGCTTGACCCAGTATTGCATGAAAAATTGCTCAGTGGTGTGGCGCAGCTTGAGCGCAACACGCGGGAATTACAAGAATCGGTGATGTCAATTCGGATGATGCCGATTTCGTTTGTATTTAATCGCTACCCCCGTTTGGTCAGAGATTTGGCAAGCAAATTAGGTAAGCAAGTTGAGCTGCGCATGATCGGTGAAAATACCGAGTTGGATAAAGGATTCATTGAAAAATTAAGCGACCCACTTACACATCTGGTACGCAATAGCTTGGATCATGGCATCGAAATGCCGGATGTACGGTTAAGCCGCAATAAACAAGCGCAAGGCACCTTGACGCTGAAGGCCTTTCATCAGGGCGGCAATATTGTAATTGAGGTGAGTGATGACGGCGCGGGTTTAAGTCGCGAGCGTATTCTGAGTAAAGCCAAAGAACGTGGTATGTCAGTCAGTGACAATATGTCAGATAACGAAGTCTGGATGCTGATTTTTGAAGCTGGCTTTTCAACTGCCGCAGAAGTCACCGATGTGTCAGGGCGTGGCGTTGGTATGGACGTTGTGCGCAAAAATATTCAAGCAATGGGTGGCCGCGTTGAGATTCAATCAATGACTGGGGTCGGCTCAACGATGAGTATTCGCTTGCCGCTGACATTGGCCATTTTAGATGGAATGTCAATTTCTGCCTCTGATGAGCTCTACATTATCCCACTCACTTTCATTATTGAATCACTGCAGCCTAAGTCGGACGAAATAAAAACACTGGCCGGGCGAGGTAATGTGATCAATGTTCGTGGCGAATATCTTCCTCTAATTGCGCTATATGACATTTTCAATTTATCAGCAAAATTAAAATCATTTGAAGATGGTCTAGTTATCATTCTTGAAGCGGAAGGCCAGAAAGTCGCATTGTTTGTTGATGATTTATTGGGCCAGCATCAGGTAGTTGTGAAAAATCTAGAAACTAATTATCGCCGCGTTAATGGCGTGGCTGGTGCAACAATTATGGGTGATGGGCATGTTGCATTTATTCTGGATGTGGCTGCGTTAGTGAAAATGGCACAGCATGTTTCTTCGTCAGATATTGCTAAATTGGCAGCGTAGGGAGGATATATGGAACAATTATTAAGCGAGGATGGGGTTAATCGGGAGCTATTAGTCTTTGCTTTAGGCAAGGAAGAATATGGAATAGATATCCTCAAGGTACAAGAAATTCGTGGCTATGATGCTGTAACGAGTATTGCAAATGCACCGAGTTTTATTAAAGGAGTTATTAATCTTCGCGGCAATATAGTTCCAATTGTTGATCTCAGGGTAAAGTTTAATATAGGTAACCCAAGCTACGACCAATTTACTGTTGTGATTATTTTGAATATTGCACAGCGTACTTTGGGTATTGTGGTGGATGGTGTTTCTGATGTAATGACTCTAAGCACCGAGCAGTTACGTAATGCGCCTGAGTTCGGTGCTGCACTTGATACCGCATATATTTTGGGTTTAGGCACCGTTGATGATCGAATGATTATTCTAGTCGATATAGAAAAACTAATGACTAGTGCGGATATGGCTTTAGTCGAAACCGCAATTGCATAAGGGGCTGAGGATGAACCAAATTTCATTCAATCGATTGTTAAGCTTAGGTATCGCTTCAATTTTGTTTTTCCTGATATTAATTGCTGGCGTGTCATTTTCTTCTGCAAATCGGACGGACTCTGAAGTTGATGGGTTAACGCAAGATCATTTACCTCACTTGGTGTTAGCGCAAAATATATTTAACGAAGTAAATACCATTGCAAGGGCTTTACGGAATGTTCAGGTTATTGGACAAGCCACACCTGAAGATTTGGCAAAGGCTAAAGAAGAATGGGAGCGGGTCAATATTTCTCGGGAAAAAATTGATAAGCTACTGGCTGAGTTAGAAGAAAAAGCCAAGGAAATTAATGATCAAGAGGCATTTGATGATCTTAAAAAAATCAGAGATAAACAGCCCGCATTTTTGCAAAGCCTCAGTGCCTACAAAACGGCTTTTGATTCGGGCGATGTAACTAAATCACGTAGCTTGCTTTTGGGCGATTTGCGAAATAACTACAACGCTTTTCGTGATCCAATATTAGCGATGGCAGAGCAAGAGCAGCATGGCGCACTGGCTGCCGCGAAAGAGATTAAATCAGTAACCACATCTTCGGAGTGGAAAATTTTAGTTACCGCACTGTGTGGCATTTCCTTGTCAATTGTGGTGGCTTTAATTCTGCTCAGACGAGTAAAGCGCCAATTAGGCGGCCAGCTTGAATGGCTACAAACAGTTGTGCAGCGTATTGCGGATGGCGATTTAAGCCAAGATATTCAGCTCAATGGTGCGCAGGAAAATAGCTTATTGGCGCAAATGCGCGGGATGCAGCTGAAATTGCGCGAAGCCGCCAAGTTGGCGGAAGAAAACGCTCGGGTGAGAACTGCTTTGGAGTCGGTAACAACCTGCGTCATGATTGCAGATGCCGACCGTAAAATCACGTATTGCAATGCTGCACAGCATAAAATGCTCCGAGATGCAGAAAACGATCTTCGGAATGAGCTGCCGCAATTTAGCGCAGATTCGGTGATTGGAACCAGCATCGATAGTTTCCATAAAAATCCAGCTCACCAGCAAAACATGTTGGCCAAACTCACTGGAACTCATAAAGCTCAGATTTCGATTGGTCGTCGCAAGTTCTCATTAACGATTAATCCAGTATTGAATCGTGAAAACCGTCATACAGGTTACGTTGTTGAATGGCTGGATCAGACCGAGATACTGGCACAAATGGAGCGTGAAAAAACACTCTCTGATGAGCGTGCGCGGATTTTGGGGGCTCTGGATTCAACTTCAACCAATGTCATGTTGGCTGATGAGAACCGCACCATTATCTATATGAACAAGGCAGTAACAGCGATGTTGACTCGTGTTGAGTCAGAGTTGCGCAAAGTCTTACCGAGTTTTAATGTTGGCAAACTGATTGGTTCAAGCATGGATGATTTCCATCGCAACCCTAATCATCAGGCTGCTATCTTGGCCAATCTAAATCAAACTTATCGCTCGCAAATTTCTGTAGCGGGGCAAACTTTTTTATTAATTGCAAATCCGGTGTTTGATGTAACTGGCAAGCGTTTGGGCTCGGTGGTGGAGTGGGTTGATAGAACCGCGGAAGTTTTGGTCGAGAATGAAGTAAACGGTATTGTAGAAGCTGCGGCCAATGGTGATTTTAGCCGCAGGATTAACCCCGCTGGTAAAGAGGGTTTCATGCTGAAGTTGGCACAAGGCATGAATCAGATGGTGGGGGCAAGTGAAGCAGCAATGTCCGATGTAGCTCGAGTACTGGGCGCATTGGCCCAAGGTGATTTAACCCAAAAAATTACGGCTGATTATCACGGTTTACTGGGTGAGCTGAAAAATGATTGTAATGCCACATCCGAAAAATTAGCTGAGATTGTGTTGGATATTCAGGATGCTGCTGGTGCTATTAATATTGCCGCACAAGAAATCGCCGCAGGTAATAGCAATCTGTCCAGTCGTACCGAGCAACAGGCTGCCAGTCTTGAGGAAACCGCCTCGAGTATGGAGGAGCTAACCAGCACGGTAAAACAGAATGCTGAAAATGCTCGTCAAGCCAATCAATTGGCGATCGGCGCCTCTGATATTGCCATTAAAGGTGGCGATGTTGTGGGGCAGGTTGTTTCCACCATGTCTGATATTAACGAATCAGCTAAAAAAATCGTCGATATTATCGCTGTGATTGACGGAATTGCTTTCCAGACCAATATCTTGGCACTGAATGCCGCAGTTGAAGCAGCGCGTGCGGGTGAGCAAGGGCGTGGCTTTGCTGTCGTTGCCTCGGAAGTGCGTAATTTAGCCCAGCGATCAGCAGGTGCGGCCAAAGAAATTAAAAACCTGATTGGGGATTCGGTCGTGAAAGTTGAGGCTGGGTCTAAATTGGTCGATCAGGCTGGTCATACCATGCAGGATGTTGTAAGCGCTGTACGCCGTGTTACCGATATTATGAGTGAGATTTCCGCTGCATCGAATGAGCAAAGTGCGGGTATTGAGCAGGTGAATCAGGCCATCACGCATATGGACGAGAATACCCAGCAAAATGCTGCCTTGGTTGAACAAGCTGCCGCCGCCGCCGAAAGCCTAGAGGAGCAAGCACACAATCTGACTCAGACCGTTGGGATATTCAAACTGGCAGGTGCTTCTCGAATGACATCAAATCTGGCTGTTCGACCTAAATTGACGGCTAGTGTTCCAAGTAAACCAGCCTCGTCTTTGGGGAAGCCCGCTAAGCGTAGTGTGCCAAACTTGGGTAATAGTGATGGAGATTGGGAGGAGTTTTGAGCGAAATGAAGTGCCCTCGCACTTGATGAGCAAAGGGGGCTCAGAATGCCCCTTTTGTTTTGGGTTGAATCGAGTGTTTCAGTGCAAGGCTCAAAGCGGATTCCATGCCATATCTAAATGTAGTGACACAACAGCATGCAAAATGATCATGAGTTTAGTTACACCAAGGCAGATTTTGCGCGAGTTGCTGAATTAATCTATCAGCGGGCGGGTATTCGCTTAAATGATAGCAAGCAGCAGATGGTGTATAGCCGTCTGGCTCGCAGATTGCGTGCGCTTCAGATAGATACCTTCTCTAGGTATCTATCCGCATTAGCGCAAAACCCAGATTCAGAAGAATGGCAGCAGTTTACGAATGCCCTGACGACCAATTTAACTTCTTTTTTTCGCGAACCGCATCATTTTGAAGCCCTAGCCCGACAAATGCAGCAAACTGATGCCAGACCTTTCCGCATCTGGTGTGCCGCAGCGTCAACGGGTGAGGAGCCTTATTCATTGGCGATGACGGCGATGGAAGCCTATCAATCAGCATGCCCAGCCGTGCAAATTATTGCGTCTGATCTTGATACGCACGTGTTAGCCACTGCAGCTCAGGGCGTATATGCACTTGATCGACTCGATAAATTGTCTTTGGAACGTAAAAAAGGTTTTTTTCTAAAAGGCGCGGGTATTAATGCAGGTAAGGTTCGAGCTAAAAAAGCCTTGCGCGAGATGATTGAGTTTAAACAAATTAATTTATTAGATAGCCGTTGGCCCCTAGATGGAAAATTTGATGCTATTTTTTGCCGCAATGTGATGATTTATTTTGATCAGGCAACACAGCGGGTTATTTTGGAAAAAATAGCCGGTTTATTGAAGCCAAATGGCACCTTGTATGTTGGGCATTCTGAGAATTTACATTTCATGTCCGACTGGTATCGCTCTGCCGGAAAAACAACTTATCAACTTACGGAGCATGCGAAAGCAGCACGAGGTAAACCATAATGTCTGCTGCTAGTTACGAAGAAGTCCTCGCGCCCACGCTGTATTTTGATAAGCATTTCTCAATTGAGGCCGCGAAAATCTTACCCGGTGAATACTATGTCACGGCCAGAGAAATGCTATTGGTAACGGTGTTAGGCTCCTGTGTGGCTGCCTGTGTGCGCGATAGTGTTAGCGGGATCGGTGGCATGAATCACTTTATGTTGCCTGATTCCCAAGAAGATATGGCATCAATTAATGGTCTGTCGACACGTTATGGAACCTATGCCATGGAGGTTTTGATTAATCAGCTGCTAAAGCAGGGTGCCAAGAAAAATAGGCTTGAAGCCAAAGTTTTTGGTGGGGGCAACGTATTGCGAGGTTTTACCGTCTCGAATGTGGGTTTAAAAAACGCAGAATTCGTAAAATCGTTTCTAGCTTTAGAGCAAATTCCAATAGTGGCCGAAGATTTACTGGATATTCATCCGCGCAAGGTTTATTTCTTTCCTGCCACAGGTCGAGTTTTAGTTAAAAAACTGAAATCGGTACATAACAACACAATTGTTGAGCGCGAAAAAATATATGGCTCACGCCTGACACATATGGATAAAGGCGGAGATATCGAGTTGTTTAGCTAGCCCAGATGATAGTAGAAGGGACAAATCATGCCAAAAATTAAAGTCATTGTGGTTGATGACTCGGCATTAATTCGCAGTGTACTCAAAGAGATTATTGATAAGGCTGGTGATATGAGTTGTGTCGCCACCGCTCCAGATCCTTTGATTGCTAGGGAGTTGATCCGGGATTTGAATCCTGATGTCATCACGCTTGATGTAGAAATGCCCAAGATGGATGGATTGGATTTTCTCGCCCGCTTGATGCGTTTGAAACCTACCCCAGTTTTAATGATTTCATCCTTGACTGAGCAAGGCTCCGAGGTAGCCCTGCGTGCATTAGAGTTAGGCGCGGTCGATTTTATCGCAAAGCCAAAAATGAATATTGCGAGTAAAATTGATGAATATACCGATGAAATTCGGGAAAAAATTCGGATGGCCGCCAAAGCAAAGGTGAAAAGTTTAATGCGAGCACCCATCGCGCCCAGTCATACTGCAGATGCTGTGTTACCTAAGGTTTCGCGGCCACTGCTCAAATCAGAAAAATTAATCATCGTCGGCGCATCGACTGGTGGTACTGAGGCATTGAAAGAGTTTTTAGTGCCTATTCCGCCTGATGCGCCTGCAATTTTGATTGCTCAGCATATGCCAGAGTCATTTACCAAATCATTTGCTAATCGGCTAGATTCACTGTGCCGAATTACAGTAAAAGAAGCTACTCATGGTGAGCGTGTTTTACCTGGGCACGCTTATATCGCCCCCGGGCATTCGCATTTAATGCTCGGTGTATCCGGAGCTAACTATATATGTGAATTATCGCAGGCAGAACCTGTGAATCGTCATCGCCCTTCCGTTGATGTGCTATTTCGCTCTGCTGCGAATGTAGCTGGGCGTAACGCTGTCGGGGTGATCTTAACTGGCATGGGGAAAGATGGTGCTGCAGGCATGTTAGAGATGCATCAAGCAGGCGCGCATAACTTTGCTCAGGATGAGGCGAGTTGCGTGGTCTTTGGCATGCCCAAGGAAGCCATTGCAATGGGGGGCGTACATGAGGTCGTGTCTCTCAAAGAAATGACACAAAGAGTATTAACTTGGATTGCCAATAATAGCAGCCGGGCATTACGTATTTAAAGGATTGGCATGGCTTTACCCGTATTGATTGTGGAAGATGATGATGATTTGCGTGAGGCGCTCATCGATACCCTTGAGCTGGATGGTTATAGTGTCGTGGTCGCCGAGGATGGGTCTTCTGCACTAAATGTGCTGGAAAATCAGCAGGTTGGTTTGGTTGTTTCTGATGTGCAGATGCAACCTATGGATGGTGAAGCTTTATTGCTGGAGATTAAAAAACGCTATCCTTGCCTACCGGTTATTTTAATGACAGCGTATGGTTTGATTGAGCAAGCCGTCAATGCCATGCATGCCGGGGCTAGTCATTATTTGCCCAAACCTTTTGAACCATCTGCCTTATTGGCACAAGTGGAACGTTACTTGCTGCCGGATTTAGGTGAGGATGATTTGGTGGCTGATTCAGTCATCATGCAGCAGTTACTGGATGTAGCACGCCGTGCCGCGATGTCCGATGCATCGATTATGTTGATGGGTGAGTCGGGGGTGGGCAAGGAAGTAATGGCACGATTTATTCACCGACATAGCGCCCGCGCCAGTAAACCATTTGTTGCTATCAATTGTGCTGCCATCCCGGAACAATTGCTTGAGTCCACCTTGTTTGGGCATGAAAAAGGGGCTTTCACAGGGGCCGCAACTCACCATATTGGGAAATTTGAACAAGCCCAGGGTGGTACGATTTTGCTTGATGAAGTAACCGAAATGCCTCTCGCTTTGCAAGCAAAATTACTGCGCGTTTTGCAGGAACGCGAGCTTGAGCGGGTCGGGGGAGTGAAGCCGATCGGTCTGGATATTCGTGTGTTGGCGACATCGAATCGAGATTTGGCGCAAGAGGTTGCAGGAGGACGTTTTCGTGAAGACTTGTTCTATCGTTTAAATGTATTTCCGCTACAGCTTCCTGCTTTGCGCGATCGAGCGCAAGATATTTTGCCATTGGCACGTAACATGCTTGCTAGGTATTCAGTAGCGCAAAAAAAACGCGCGCCTATTTTGTTAGATACAGCGCAGCATGCGCTGCTATCTCATCGTTGGCCGGGCAATATACGCGAACTTGATAATGTGATTCAGCGTGCAATGATTCTAAGCCCAGGGGATGAAATTGCCGCGGAGCATCTTTTTTTGCCGACTGGGGCGGCAAAATTTGCCGCTCCAGCTGTAGGTACTAGTGCCATTGTGAGCAATAACATCAAAGGCATGGAAAAAACCATGATTATTGATGCGTTGAAGGCGGCTGGTGGGGTGCGTAAGTTAGCAGCAGAGAAATTAGGAATGAGTGAGCGAACTTTGCGCTACAAGCTGGCGCAGTACCGCGAAGAGGACGGTAGTTTGCCAATTTAACACGACAAGGCGTAGGAAGTGCTTGCTGCTATTGGCTTGCGCCCCTACAATTTTGCAAGGAAGGTAGGTAGTCATGAGCGTGCAAGGAATTGATCAGCTGCTCGGTGAATTAAGATCAATGTCCGCATTGGCCTCTGGCCAATCGGTGAGTCAGCCAAGCGAGGTGCCCGGTGCGCCGAAATTTGCCGATGTGCTCAAAGAATCTATTGATCAAGTAAACCAAGTTCAGCAGGATGCTCAAGCAAAACAGGTCGCATTCCAATCAGGTGACCCAGATGCCAATTTGCAAGACGTGATGGTGTCTTTGCAAAAGGCCAGCTTGAGTTTTCAAACCATGGTTCAAGTTCGTAACAAGCTCGTTACTGCCTATCAGGAAGTTATGAATATGCAGGTGTAACCTGCAGCACTGATAATCGGTAGGGTATGGCAGAAGCGGGCGTCGCAGCAGATAACACCTTGGTGACAGCAAGAAATATCGGTGGGCTGAGACAACGCTTCGACGCGCTGCCGCCTGCGCGAAAAATGATGGCCATGGTGATGGTTGCCGTACTTATTGCGGCTGTTGCGGGCTCTCTGCTATGGTCGCGTGAACCCGCTTATCGCATTCTCTTCACCAACCTGCCAGATAAAGATGGCGGCGCAATTGTTCAATCACTTGAACAAATGAAAATTCCTTATAAATTGGATGCAGGCATGATTTCGGTGCCGAGCAATGTCATCTATGACGTTCGCTTGAAACTTGCTGCGCAAGGCTTGCCAAAAGCCGGAAATGTCGGTTTTGAGCTGCTTGATAATCAAAAATTTGGTGTTTCACAATTTGCAGAGCAAGTAAATTACCAACGTGCAGTTGAAGGTGAGCTGACTCGCTCGATTGAGTCGATCTCTGCTGTGGATAAAGCGCGGGTTCATTTGGCAACACCCAAGCAGACGGTCTTTTTACGAGACCAGCAAAAACCATCGGCTTCCATTGTATTGACGCTGCATCCTGGACGTACCTTGGATGGTGGACAGGTTGCCGGCATTATTCATCTCGTATCCTCCAGTATTCCCGGAATGCCTGTAGCCAATGTGACAGTGGTTGATCAGGATGGTAATTTACTTTCCCGTTCCGCTGATCTTAATTCGCGCGGCAATCTAGATCAGCGTCAGCTTCAGTATGTTGGCCAGATTGAGCGTGGATTTGTTGAGCGCCTAGAAACTATTCTTGCGCCAATAGTGGGCAAGGATAATGTGCGCGCCGAGGTGACTGCTCAGGTTGATTTTGCTGAAATTGAGCAAACCTCGGAAAGTTTTAAACCTAACTCGCCACCTAATACTGCCGCTATTCGTAGCCAGCAAACGATGGATCAAACGGGTAAAAATGCCGACGATGCGGCGATGGGGGTCCCTGGCGCTTTATCAAACCAGCCTCCAGGGGCTGCAGCTGCGCCAATTACAGCACCGATTGCATCTGGGGCTAGCGCTGTGGGTTCTGTGGCCAGCAGCAACAGTCGCAAAGAAGCAACCACCAATTATGAAGTAGATAAAACCATTCAGCATGTCAAACAGCCGGTTGGTATCGTCAAGCGCCTTTCTGCCGCCGTGGTTCTCAACTACAAGGCGGGTAAGGATAAAGATGGCAAAGTGGCTTATGTGCCGTTCACTGCTGCCGAAATGACGCAGATTAATAATCTGGTACGTGAAGCCATTGGCTATAACAAAGAACGTGGCGATTCAATTAATGTTGTGAATGCCGCATTTGCTGAATCTATGCCACTAGAGGACAAACCGCTACCTGATAAAGCGCTCAATTACATTCAGAGCAACGCAATGGATGTACTGAAAATGCTAGTGATTGCCATTGCATCACTGTATTTGTTGTTCTTTGTTGTGCGTCCATTGATGAAAGATCTGACGCGTTCTAGGGATGAAGCGCGTACCATTGAGCTGGATTTGGGCGAGCCCGGTTCTGGGAATGTATTCTCAATTGAAGGTGGGGCTGATGACAGCCCTGAAGAACAAAACAAAATGGCTGCTTTTGCTGACTTGCTGCAGCAGGCAAAAGAGCTGGCTAAAAATGATCCCCGTATGGTGGCCACTATTCTGCGTGAATGGATGACACCACAAGACGACAAGTCTAACCCCAATAAAATATCCTAAGCGGGAGCACACAGCATGGCTGCCAATTTGAATGATGATGGCGTACACAAAAGTGCGCTGCTGCTGATGTCTTTGGGTGAAGATGCCGCGGTCGAAGTGTTTAAGTTTTTGGGCCCAAAAGAGGTACAAAAGCTCGGCTTTGAAATGGCCAATATGAATTCGGTCAAGCGGGAAGAAATGGATGCGGTATTGGGCGATTTTATCGCCGCGACACAAAATCGTGCCAATCTTGGCGCTGCCGATGAATATATCCGCTCGGTACTCACCAAAGCCTTGGGTACAGATAAAGCTGCCAATCTGCTTGATCGCATCTTGCAAGGCAATGATAACAATGGGATTGAGTCACTGAAGTGGATGGATTCCGCTGCCGTGGCCGAGCTGATTCGCAACGAGCATCCGCAGATTATCGCTACCATTTTGGTGCATCTGGAGCCCGATCAATCATCCGAAATTATGAGTAATTTCCCCGAGCGGGTACGCAATGACGTGCTGCTGCGGATTGCCACGCTGGAAGGCGTGCAACCTGCGGCGTTGAAAGAGCTTAATGATGTTTTGACGCAGTTGCTATCTGGCTCGGACAAACTCAAAAAGAGCGCGATTGGTGGGGTGCAAATGGCCGCCGATATCCTCAACTTTATGGGGGGGTGGTCGAAGCCTCTGCAGTGGCCAATATTCGCGAATATGATCCAGAATTGGCGCAGAAAATTCAGGACAAAATGTTCACCTTTGATAATGTCCTTGATATTGATGATCGCGGTATTCAGATATTGTTGCGCGAGGTGCAATCGGATTCACTGATTATTGCGCTCAAAGGTACCAGCCAAGCACTGCGTGAAAAGATTTTCAAAAATATGTCGCAACGTGCTGCTGAGATGTTGCGCGAAGATCTGGAAGCTAAGGGCCCTGTTAAACTCTCCGAGGTTGAAGGCGAGCAGAAAGAAATTCTTAAAATCGTTCGTCGACTGGCTGATGAAGGGCAGATTGTCCTTGGTGGTAGCGGTGGCGAAGGCATGATTGAGTAAGGTATAGGTAGTGTCAGGTCCACAACGTCGTATTATTCCTAGTGAAGAGCTGACCGAGTTTCAGCGCTGGCAATTTAATTCCTTACTCGATACACCTGCTATGCCTGCGGAGTCTATTGATTTGCAGCCGCCAGAAGTGATCGAGCTGGCACAGGTAATTGCGGATGAGCTGCAGCCCGAAGTTGAGCCCGTGCTTTTAGACGAAGAGCCGGCGAGTGATGAGTCGGTCAATCATGCAATGCCGTACCCGACAGCAGAAGAAATCGAAGCAATTTCTCAGCAGGCACACGAGGAAGGTTATCAGGCTGGGCTGGCTGAAGGTCGTGCACAGGCAGAGCTGGAGTTGCAGCAATTGCGCCCATTGTTGGCGCAAATTACTGAAACTTGCCAACATACAGAAGGCGCACTAGCTGATGCGGTGCTAGAGCTTGCGCTATTAGTGGCTCAGCAGATGGTGGGGGATGAGCTGCGACAGCACCCTAAGCAGCTCCTAGCTCCTATTCGTGAGGCTTTGGCTGCTATTCCAACGGCGAGTAATCCATCTAAATTATTTTTATCCCCCGCTGATCTGCAGTTATTGCAGCAAGATTTGCATTATGAGCTGGCCGACGATGTATGGCGGTTGGTGGCTGATGAGCAATTGATGACGGGCAGTTGCCGCATTGAAACTCCGAATACGCAATTGGAGTTTTCTTTGGCTAGTCGCTGGAAGAAAATTACTGGGGTATTAGCTGCTAAATCAGTTCCTGATTTTTCTTTGGATCAATACCAAGGTGGAGTATTTGCGACTGCAGATGCTTTGCCATCACTAGAGTCAACGTCGAATACCATTGGCTCACCAGCTACGCCTTTCAGTTTTGATCATGACACCGACGCTTAAGTCGATCCAAGATTATCTCCGCGATTGTGGTGCTGCCGTAAATTCGGTAAAGCCATGGTTACCTCGTGGCCGTTTAACCCGCGTTTCGGGGCTGGTGCTGGAAGCTGTTGGGTTGCGCTTACCAATCGGTGCCTCGTGTGATGTGATGACGCCAAGTGGTCACCCAGTTGAAGCCGTGGTGGTCGGCTTTCAGGAGCAGCGACTTTTCCTGATGCCGATCGCAGAGATCTATGGCGTTGAACCAGGGGCCAGTGTTATGGCGCGTGAAGACGTGGCTGCTTGGCGACCGCAGCTTGGGCATCCAAGGCCAATCCAACGCCGTGCAGAAGACCACGGGCGGCAAGTGCCGGTCGGCTGGAATTTGCTGGGCCGAATTCTGGATGGTTTGGGCCGACCACTTGATAGCAAAGGCCCGATCAATAATGAAGCCTACTACCCACTATTTTCGCGCCCCTACAATCCGATGGATCGGGAGCCAGTGCGCACCGTGATGGATGTTGGCGTACGGGCGATCAATGCCATGCTCACAGTGGGACGTGGTCAGCGCTTGGGTTTGTTTGCCGGCTCCGGGGTGGGTAAATCAGTATTGCTTGGCATGATGGCGCGCTTTACTAGTGCCGATGTGGTGGTGGTTGGGCTGATTGGCGAGCGTGGTCGTGAGGTAAAAGACTTTATCGAGAATATTTTGGGTGATGAAGGTCGGGCGCGCAGCGTGGTGGTTGCTGCGCCAGCCGATACGCCGCCACTGTTGCGTCTGTATGGTGCGGCGTATGCGACCAGCATTGCCGAATATTTCCGTGATCAGGGCAAAAACGTGTTGTTGATTATGGACTCGCTCACCCGCTATGCCATGGCGCAGCGGGAGATTGCATTGGCGGTGGGCGAGCCACCTGCAACCAAAGGCTATCCGGCTTCCGTGTTTGCGCGCTTGCCGCAATTGGTTGAGCGGGCTGGTAATGGGCGTGAAGGTGGTGGCTCAATCACCGCGTTTTATACCGTCTTGTCGGAAGGCGACGATCAGCAAGACCCGATTGCCGATAATGCACGGGCGATTTTAGATGGCCACTTTGTATTAAGCCGCCAATTGGCCGAGTCGGGCCATTATCCGGCGATTGATATCGAAGCCTCGATTTCGCGTGTAATGCACGACATCATTAGCCAGCAAGAATTTGAAATGGTACGCCGATTCAAATTCTTGTACTCCCGCTATCAACGCAGTAAAGACTTGATCAGCGTTGGTGCCTACGTACCTGGCTCCGATCCAGTGCTCGACGATGCCATTCGCCGCCACCCTAGCTTTGAAGCTTTTTTACAGCAGTCGATCAATGAGCAGGAAAGCTACGACGGCGCTAGAATGAAGCTGTCCCAATTGTTTGCCCAGTAATTCACAACTATTTTCTAATTGGTATTCACAGTGGCCGCTTTTCGTTTTGCCTTTTTATTGCAACTTGCGCAAGATGAGCGCGAAGAGGCGTCGCGTGCGATGCAAACTGCGCAGGCGGCGTGGCTGTTGGCCAAATCCAAGCTTGAGCAAGTCGATGGTTTTCGGGCCGAATATCGCGCACGGTTGGCTAATAGTGCCCAAGCCGGCATGTCGGTGATTCAGTGGCGAGATTTTCAGTTGTTTCTGGCCAAGCTTGATGGTGCCGCGGTGCAGCAAGGCGACGAAGTGGCGCGACTCGGGTTTGAATATGAGCGACGCAAAGCTGATTGGCTCGCTTGCGAGAAAAAAGTAAAAGCCTTTGATGCGCTGCGCGTGCGCCATGAACAGAGCGAATTAAAAAAGGAAAACCAGCGTGAGCAAAAAATGCTGGACGAATTTAATAGCCGAATTCGCCCTAATTCATCCGAGCATTAAAAATACAAAAAGCCCCATCACTGGGGCTTGCTGCATTTTGGTATCCCCACCCCGACTCGAACGGGGATCTTTCGCTTAGGAGGCAAGTGCTCTATCCTGTTGAGCTATGGGGACAGCCAGAGCGGCATTCTACGATTTTAATGCCCTTGCGTCCAATCAAACCACCTACCTGCTCAGCTTTACTGCGCAACTATTCTATTTCCCCAGTTAATTGGCATTTTGGCGACAAATTGCGCGGATATTGAATGCAAATTGAATTAAATTGATTAGGCTCAGATCGTTAATTTTCTATCTGTTCACAATGGATAAAACTGAAATGGCCCGGTCGGTATTGTGATGCCGAATCAATTGAAAGGAGTTTTGCATGTTACGCAGCACTAAGATTGTTTCCACTTTAGGCCCCGCATCCAGTGACGCAGCAACGCTGGAGCGTTTAGTCGCCGCCGGGGTCAATATGGTCCGGCTTAATTTCTCTCACGGCACGGCGCAGGATCATCTAGATCGTGCAGCATTGGTGCGGGAGCAGGCAAAAAAAGTAGGTCGCCCAATTGCAATTATGGTGGATTTACAAGGGCCAAAAATTCGGGTTGGTAAATTTAAAAAAAATAAAATTGAATTAGCCAAGGGGCAAAAATTTATCCTCGATGCGGCCTGTGAGTTGGGCGACCAAACCACCGTTGGTCTTGACTACAAAGAGCTCCCCAATGATGTAGAGGCCGGTAATATTCTGCTGCTGGATGAAGGCAAGATTCAATTGCAGGTCGATGCGGTAGAAGGACAAAAAGTCAATACGACAGTGTTGATCGGTGGAGCTTTGTCTAACAACAAAGGGATTAACCGCCAAGGTGGTGGTCTGACTGCACCAGCACTAACTGCCAAAGATATGGAAGACATTAAGGTCGCCGCCAAATTGCACGCTGATTATGTTGCCGTTTCTTTCCCAAAAAGCGCGGCCGATATGTATATGGCACGAACATTATTGCGTGCAGCAGGCAGTAAGGCTTTGTTAATTGCCAAGATTGAACGCACTGAGGCCATTACTAATCTGACGGAGATTCTTGAAGCTTCCGATGGCATTATGGTGGCGCGCGGTGATTTAGCGGTAGAGGTTGGTGATGCCGCGGTGCCTGCGCTGCAAAAACGCATGATTAAAGCGGCTCGCCGGATGAACAAACTAACCATCACAGCAACACAGATGATGGAGTCAATGATTTCTAGCCCGGTACCAACGCGTGCCGAGGTGTCTGACGTAGCAAATGCGGTGCTCGATGGGACTGATGCGGTGATGTTGTCGGCTGAAACGGCATCGGGTCAATATCCAGTGGAAACGGTTGAAGCCATGGCGCGGATTTGTCTGGAAGCTGAAAAATCGCAAGATTACAAAGTGAGCAGCGAGGCTTTGCTGGAAGGTGAATACACCCGAGTTGACCAAACTATCTCGATGGCCGCTTTGTTCGCCTCGAATCATTTGAATGTCAAAGTGATTGCGGCTTTAACTCAGTCAGGCTCTTCGGCTCTGTGGATGTCACGCGTGATTGCGGGGGTGCCTATTTATGCTTTAACTCCCGAGGCGGAAACCTACAGCCGTTTATCCTTGTTCCGCGACGTTGAGCCAGTAATGCTCTCGCATGATAATACAGACCGTGAGTCATTATTGGTAAGAGCCGAGCTCGAAATGTTGCGACGTGGCATTGTGCAACCGGGGGATTTGATTGCCTTCACTTTCGGCGATGTGGTTGGGATGCTGGGCGGCACCAATTGTCTGAAAATTGTTAAAGCGGGCGACGCGCAAAAAAGCCGCTAATTGATGAAATTGATGTGATAAAAAAGGCCGCATAAGCGGCCTTTTTTATGGGTATATTTACGAAGATTAGTATTGGATTGAGTTGGAAGGCTATACCTATTAGACTTTAAATCGACCAAACATTTCGCGTAGAAAGCCTGCTAAATGATTAAGTTGGGCTATGGAATCATTGGCACGGTGCAGTGCGACATCCGATTGTTGCATCTGGTTGGTAATGTTTTCTGCACTTTGCGCCATCATGGTGGTGGCATCCTGCTGCTCTTTGGTGGCATGAGCAATTTCACTCATTTTTTCCATCACCTGACTCATGTTCTGGCGAATATCAACAATTTTCTCTGCCGCGTGATTCGATAAGCTAACACCACTTTGCACGGCACCGAGCGTGGATTCCATATTCCGAACCGCGGCATTGGTTTCCCCGCGAATGCCATCGATCATACCGGTAATTTCCAGCGTGGCAGAGCTGGTGCGCTCGGCCAATTTCCGGACCTCGTCGGCCACGACCGCAAAGCCACGACCTTGCTCCCCTGCGCGGGCTGCTTCAATCGCGGCATTGAGTGCCAGTAAATTGGTTTGATCGGCGATCTCTTTAATCACCTGAATAATGCCACTAATTTCTTGGCTACGCTGATTGAGGCGATCTAATAATGACGATAGTTCACGTACTTCGGAGGCTGATTTGCCTACTTCGGTGGCTACTTCGCCCATTGTTTTAGCCGAGTCGGCTGACAGCGCGCCAGTATTATTAACTAGATAATTAGCTTCTCCGGCATTGTCTGCAATGTGGCTAATGCTGACAGTAATTTCTTCAATCGTCGCCGCGTTAGTGGCTGCCATATCCGACAAGATGCGTGAATCATTTGAAAGCGTATTGAGTACTTGGTTAATTTGCTGCACACCGATAGTCAGATTTTCCGTTTCTTTGCGCAGATCGCTAAACATTGTGCGCAGACGCGAGGTGAATTGGTTAAATGCCTTAGCCGTTTGCGCAATTTCATCATCGCCATCGATCTGAATTTGTCGCGTCAAGTCGCCTTCACCCTGTGCAATTTCAATCATCCCTTTGCGTACGCGGTTCAGCCCGGACAACATGCGGTTTACAAGGTAGCTCGCCAGCGGAATAACTAGAACCAGGATAACCAGCAGCGTGCCAATTGCCATCCACAGTAGTTGTTGTAGTGGCGCAAGTGCGGTGGTTTTGTCAATCACCAGCACCATATATAAATCGCCACCTTCGATTGATTTTGCGAAGATGAATTTATGCTCGCCATTGATATCAGTATCGAGCAAATCTTGGCTTGCATCGAGCTGTGCTAATTCAGTGGCGCTTAGGGCTGGAGTTAATTCAGTCGCAGGCTTCAGGATTTTGCTTTGGTCGCTGTGCACCAGAATCGTGCCAGCCTTATCAACCAAAATGGCGTATCCATTGCCAGTCATTTTGATATTTAAAACATCTTTGACAATATCATCTAGAAAAATATCGGTACCCACTACCCCAAACAATGCCCCGTTTTTCTTTACTGGGGCGGCAAAAGATAAGGTTAATCGTTTGGTCCCGGCATCCACGTACGGTGCCGTCATGACTGGTTTGTCTTCTTTCTGGGCCAGCTGATACCAGGGCCGTGAGGTTGGGTCATAACCCGCTGGTAGCCCAAGGTCGCGGGTTGTGATCATTTGCTTTTCATGTGTACCCAAGTAGGCCGAATCGAATTTGGCGCTTTTTTCTGCTTGGGCAATCGCGGGAAGTGGATCGCTAGCTTGTTCAAGGGTTTTGGCCAGCGAGGTAACAATCATTTTTTTATCGGCAATCCAGTTACGAAGCATGACGCTATAACCAGTTTCAACGCCGATAATTTCATTGCGTAAACCAACATTGATCATTTCTTGTCGCATTTTGGAATATGCGCCAATAGTGATAATGGAAGCTACCACGAGAATTAAGACCGCGATAAATGCAATCAGCCGTAAGCGTAAGGAAGTAAACATGAAGACACCCCGTGTTATCGAGCTTTTGTAATAGGTTTATCGGTTTTATATCGGCATAAAACTGATTCACTATAGGTGTTGTAGCACGTGTTTGTAAGACAGAAGGGTGATTAAACCCTGATTGCAAAATAGATGAAAAAAATGCGATTAGCAATCAAGGGTTTAATGGTTTTGTGTTCTTAGCTTCGAGCGCAGCGCAGCACGCTGGGTACGTCTAACAGCCGCGCAAAAATACGCTGTAGCTGTTCGTTGTCACGAATTTCAATCGTAAAAGCTATGCGAGCCCGGCCATCGCGTACCTGCATATTCGCTGCGCTAACATTAATCTTTTCGCGCGACATAATGTCAGTCAGATCGCGTAATAAACTGGCTCGTTCAGTGGCTTCAACCAAAATATCCACGGCAAATACATGCCCGCTTTTGGCCAAGTTACCCCAATCGGCACGAATTAATCGCTCTGGTGCTTCGGCGGCCAGTCGTTTAAGTGCGGCGCAGTCGCAGCGGTGAATCGAAATGCCACGGCCCTTGGTGACATAGCCCATCACGGCATCAGGAGGAACCGGCTTGCAGCACTTGGCCAGCATCGTCATTAGTTTGTCGATACCCTCGATTAGAATACCTTCGCCATATTGCGTAGCACGCGCCGCGCGCACAAAGTCTTCGGGCATCTCGGTGACAGGAGGTTCGGGGGGCGAAGTGCATCGCTAAACGCTAAATTGAGCTCGCGCAGGCTCACCTCACCTTGCCCAAGTGCGATATGTACCTCGTCGATGGTTTTGAAGCCAAGACGCGTGGCGATGAGCTCCTGATTCAGCTGACTAGCTCCTGCGCGGGCAGATTCTTTTTCGTACAGGTTTTTGCCTGCTTCTATGGCGACATCGAGGTTTTGCTGCCGTATCCAATGGCGGATTTTCTGGGCTGCGCGGTTACTTTTGACATAACCCTGATGTAGCCAATCGAGACTAGGCCCGCCTTCCTTGGTTGATAAAACTTCAATACGCTGGCCATTTTCCAGTGCGGTATTGAGTGGCACGATTTGCCCATTGATTTTGGCGCCGCGGCAGCGGTGACCTAGATCGGTGTGCAAATGGTAAGCAAAATCAACCGGCGTGCTGCCTTTGGGCAGCGAAATGACGCGACCGGCTGGGGTCAGCACATAAATAGTGTCTTCAAATAATTCGGCTTTAAATGCATCGGTAAATTTATCGTCGGTGGCGACATCATCGCGCCAATCGAGCAGTTGGCGCAGCCAGGCGATTTTTTCTTCATAGCGCGCATCACCATGCCCGCCTTCTTTATAGCGCCAATGTGCCGCGACGCCGTATTCAGCGTGGTCGTGCATATCAAAGGTGCGAATTTGCACTTCAACTGCTTTATCTTGCGGGCCGATCACGGCGGTATGCAGGCTGCGGTAGAAGTTGCCTTTGGGTTGTGCGATATAGTCGTCAAACTCACCAGGAATCGGCTGCCACAGGTTATGCACAATGCCAAGCACGGTGTAGCAGTCTTTCACGTCGTCAACCAGTACACGCACCGCACGAATATCGTATAGCTCGGAAAAGTCGAGCTTCTTTTTCTGCATCTTTTTCCAGATGCTGTAAATGTGTTTCGGTCGCCCCATTAAGTCGACGTGCGTCACGCCCGCTTTCGCTAGTTCGCTGCGTAGGGTGCCAAGTACTTCGGCGATGAAATGCTCACGATCTACCCGGCGCTCAAGTAGCAATTTGGCGATTTTTTTATAGGTATCGGTGTGCAGGAAACGAAATCCGAGGTCTTCTAGCTCCCACTTGATTTGCCATACCCCAAGACGATTGGCCAGCGGCGCGAACACATCCAGTGTTTCCTGCGCGATTTTGCGGCGTCGCTCTTCGGATATTTTGGCTATGCTGTGCATGGTTTGCGTGCGCCAAGCCAGCTTGATCAATACCGCACGAATGTCTTCCACCATCGCCAGCAGCATTTTGCGCTGGGCTTCGACCTGCTGCGCGTAATCGTCGGCCTTGACTGCACTCGGTTTGGCCAGTGAACGTAATTTACGGACTTTACTTATCCCATCGACCAGTTGCGCCACGACCTTGCCAAACCGTTTGTCGATTTGTTCGGCTGACTTCTCAACAAAATCGGGGATGCAAAACAGTAGGGCGGCAATGACCGCATTGGCATCCATGCGCAAATCAGCCACGATAGACGCACTGGCAACCGCATGCAAAAACAATGATTCATCAGTATCAGGGTTGAGTGCTTTGCCATATACCTCGGCAATCCAGTCCAATGCCTCGCGCAAACGGGCGATTTCATTGGGTGGATAGCGCTCGGCCAGTGCGGCGAGCCAGCGATCTGGGTCGGCAGCTTCGGCAATGGATTGGGCAAGCGGGCGGGTGACTGCAACCATAGTGAATTCTACTGTCCTTGGGTTTAGCCAATTAGTTTTATGGGTTGACTGAATTTTGCCCAAAATAAAAGGTCTGTCATAGCTAAATTATCGCTAAAATTTACAAATGCCTAGAAAACTATTGCGTCGTTGCTTACCTGACCAGCAAACCCTGCACCAGAATGTCTTTTTACGACGCTTTGCGCACTGGTTTGAGCACCCTAATTTATGGCACCTAAATCGGCATTCCGTTGCCGGTGGCGTTGCTGTAGGCATGATCGGCGGTTTGATCCCTGGCCCATTACAGATTATCACTGCATCGATTTTATCGTTGCTGTTTCGTGTGAATCTGCCAGTTGCGATCTTTGCGACTTTTTATACCAACCCATTCACAATTGCGCCGATTTATTGGGTAGCGTTTTTGCTCGGCTCTTGGGTCAGTGGGCAGGATGGCGGCGCGACCATGGCGCAAATTCCGTCATTTACGGCGATGCCGTTTTTTGATTGGATGGGAGCTATGTGGCTGTGGGTGCAGTCGCTCGGTGTGCCCTTGTTAATAGGCTTGCCTTTGCTAAGCCTATTACTGGCGATTGCTGGATTTTTTATCGTGCAGATTGGCTGGCGACTATGGGTGTATTTGGCGCTAAGCAAGCGTGCAAAGAGCCGAAGAAGCAATACATAGTTAGGGTATTAGTAATTGGTGCTCGCTAGCTGTATTTCATCCTGCAAGCGGTGCATCAATTCTAGTCGGGTTGGGGCAATTGCACCTGCGGCTACCGCATTGAGAATCGCACAACCGGGCTCCTGACGGTGACGGCAATTGCTGAAGCGGCATTGCCCAACGTGTGGTGACATATCGGCCATTAAATGCGGCAATGATTCGGCGCGCATATGCGCTAGCCCAAACGATTGCAGACCCGGTGAATCAATCAACTCGGCCGTTTCATTTAATTTATACAGCTGTGCATGGGTCGTGGTGTGTTTACCCGAATCGAGTGCGAGCGAGATTTCATTAACTCGTGCATTGGCTTCGGGAATCAGCGCATTGGTAATGGTGGATTTACCCATGCCTGATTGACCAACCAAAACCGAAATCTGGCCATCTAGCCAAGGCATTAAGGGGCTCAGGTCTTGCTTGGCTGAGATTTCGACCACGGGGTAATCAAATTGCTTGTAATAGGCTAGGCGCGCACGAGCTGCATCACTTTCGGGTAGATCGCATTTATTCAGGCAAATTAGTGCACGGATATTGGCATCCGCTGCAGCGAGCAGGGCGCGGCCAATCAGCTCGTCCGAAAAACTTGGTACCGATGCGACCACAATCACAATTTGCGTGACGTTTGCCGCAATCAGTTTGCTTTTCCATTGATCCGAGCGATACAGCAGCGTTTTGCGCTCAAGCGCTTTGTTGATGACAGCTTGCTCGGCGTTGATCACATCGATGGCCACGTAGTCGCCGCAGGCATAATCGGTTTTTTTGCCGCGAGTCGAGGCGGAAAGGCGACGGCCATCGTCGAGTTCGACGATATAAACCTTGCCATAGCTAGTTACAATTCGTGCAGTTGTCGCGCTCATGAAGCCTTAAATCTGTGGGTCTACGCTTTAAGTTGGTCAACTCGGGCGGCGCAGATAAAGTCATTACGGGAAAGGCCGCCCGCTGAATGGGTATTCCAAGTCAGCTTGCAGCGGCCAAAGGTTAAATCAATTGCCGGATGATGATCTTGCTGGTGGGCAATAAAAGCCACCGCATTGGTAAATGCCATCGTTTCATGGAAGTTGCGAAAGCGAAAGGTTTTTTCCAAGCTGCCGTTGACGATAATCCAGTCTTGCAGCTCGGTTGAGAGCATTTCTGCTGCAACTTCATCCAATTTGATTGCTTTATCAACACAGGTTTCTTGCGCTAGCGACATGATTACATCCTGAAAGTAACAACGTAATCTAGTTCTAGCATGCTTTTTCGCCCGAAACTGACAATTTATGCGTTTAAACGGCGTAAGGCGGCAATCCGCAAACTGGCGGGCGGATGGCTATCGTAAAACATGCTGTGCAGTGGGTCTGGGGTTAGTGTTGCAGCATTATCACGGTACAGTTTAACCAGGGCGCTTACGAGATCTTCTGCCGAGCCACCGGATTGCGCACAAACGCTGGCGGCGTAGGCATCGGCTTCATACTCATGTTTGCGTGAGGTGATCGAGCTAAACGGGGAGAAAATAAAAGTAAACACCGGCAGTACCAAAAAGAACAGCAATAAGGCGGCGGCAGTGCTCGGATTCGTGACCCCTAGTCCTTGATAAAACCATAGTTCGGTCTTTAGTTGGCCCAAAACCCACAATAGTCCGAGCATAAGTCCAAAGGTCCACACCAAGCGTTTTACAATATGGTGATGCTTGAAATGGCCAAGTTCGTGCGCCAATACGGCTTCCACTTCGGCTGGTTCCAGATGTTTGAGCAAAGTATCAAAGAACACAATCCGTTTGGATTTGCCCAGACCAGTAAAGTAAGCGTTGCCATGGCTGGAGCGTTTACTGCCGTCCATGACAAACAGGCCATTACTAGTAAAACCGCAGCGATCCAGTAAGGCAACGATACGCTCTTTCATTGCACCATCTTCCAGTGGTACAAATTTATTAAATAGTGGCGCAATGAAGGTTGGGAACACCCACATCAGCGTGAGCGAAAACACCAGCCACGTGGCCCAAACGTAGAGCCACCACTGATCCCCCATTCGGCCCATTAGCCATAAAATTGCACCTAATAGCGGTAAACCAATCACAGCCCCCAGCGCCGTTGATTTGAGCAAGTCGCTGATAAATAGCTTGGGTGTCATCTGATTAAACCCAAAGCGTGCCTCAATTACAAAGGTCGAGACCAATGAAAATGGCAGGCTGATGATGGTATTGATCACCGCCAAACCGGCGATCAGCGCTAAACCCTGCGCAATATCTGAGCTAAACCACGGTGTAGTGAGTTGGGATAATAGTTCTATGCCGCCACCAACCGTAAAAGCAGCTAACAGCATGGCATCAAAAATGGTGCTGAACATACCAAAACGAGTTTTAGCAATGGTATATGCCGCAGCCCGGCCATGTGCTTGTTCGGTAATTTGTGCGGCAAATTCGGCTGGTACGCTATGCCGATGTTTGAGCACATGGTTGATATGGCGCATGGCTAACCACAGTTGCAGTAAGACACTGGTCAACAGCGCGAATAAAAACAGAATAGAAAACTGATGGGCGGTCATAAACAATTGTCTGGGTATGCAAATGGGAAGTGAGTCAAGCCAATACTTGCGGTTGCCGCCAAGCCAAGGTGACTGATCACGATGGTCTATAAGGTAGGCAGCCTGCTAAAATAGGTCTTTTTTATAGCTAAGCGAGTAAGTATGCCACAAGACCAGAACCACCTCATCTGGATCGACATGGAAATGACCGGTCTGGAACCAGAAACGGATCGTGTTATTGAAATTGCGGTGGTGATTACCGACAGCCATTTAAACCTAATTGCGCAAGGCCCTAGCCTGGTGGTTCATCAATCAGATGAAATCATGAATGCGATGGATGAGTGGTGCACTAAAACCCATGGCAACTCCGGCCTGACTGCGAAGGTAAAGGCATCGACGTTGTCCGAGGCCGAAGTTGAGGCTCAAGTGATCGAGTTTATTCGCCAATATTGCCCTAAAGGTGTTTCGCCACTGTGTGGTAACTCTGTGCATCAAGACCGTCGGTTCTTGGTTAAATACATGCCCGAGCTGGAAAGCTGGTTCCATTACCGCAATCTGGATGTCTCAACCCTCAAAGAATTGTGCAAACGCTGGAAGCCTGAAGTGGCTAAGCAATTTAAAAAACGCGGTGCACATACCGCACTGGCCGATATTACCGAGTCTATCGAAGAGCTCAAATTCTATCGCGATCACTTCATCAAGTTGGCGGGTGATGGGGTTGATGTAGCGCTGCTCCAAACCGAAGAAGACGATGCCTAAGGGCGTACTCATAGGGCATTGCAATGACTGATTTTCCTGCTCCATTTTCCCCTGCCGTAGAGCATCTGGCGACCGAAATCGGCCAGTTATTGCTGGCGCGGGGCGAAACGCTGGCCACTGCCGAATCGTGCACCGGTGGTTTAATCGCGGCGGCGATTACCGAGATTGCCGGTTCGAGCGCTTGGTTTGAGCGTGGCTACATTACCTATGCCAACCATGCCAAAGCTGACATGCTGGATGTGCCACCGGCGTTTATTGATGGGCTGGGCGCGGTGAGCGAACCCGTGGTGGCGGCGATGGCGCAAGGCGCAGCTACCAATGCCAGTGCCCGCTGGGCCGTCGCCGTTTCGGGCATTGCCGGTCCGACTGGCGGTACACCAGACAAGCCCGTCGGCACCGTGTGGCTGGCGTGGGCGACACCGGCTGGCATCGTGACCGAGAGGCAGGTATTTACCGGTGGTCGTTCACAGATAAGGGCTGCTACGGTATACCATGCTCTTTGTCGTTTGGCTGAACTGATCAAAGCGGTGCACTAAATGCCCCAAGCACCAATTACGCCCAGACTCTTCGTCAATGAACACTTTAAAGATCGCTTGTTAAAGCCCGCTTCTTGGTCTGAGCATGCTTATCGATATTGTGAATTTGAGCTGATATCTGGTGAAGGTGCTCAGATTGACTCAATCTTTTACGCTTGTGTCTTTAAGCAATGTGATTGGTATTGGGCATTGTTTAATATGGCTGTGTTCGTTCAAGTGCGGTTTGAAAATTGCGTCTTTCGCGGCGCAGCGTTTGCAGACTGTCGATTTGTTGAATGCCAATTTATTAACTGTCAGTTTATTCAAGATAACCTTGGCGCACCTTGTAGGTTTAACGATAGTGAGTTCTTTGCTTGCACTCAAAACAACTCTCATGGATTGCCCTCCTCATTCTGTATTATCCGATCTAAAACTGTGGGGGCTTAATTAAAATGGCGCGCGCGGCTCGTTTGCTGGATTTGCTGCAGCTCTTACGGCAGCATCGATTTCCGGTGAGCGGGCAGGCGCTGGCGGCAGAGCTGGGCATTAGTTTGCGCACGCTATACCGCGATATTGCCACCCTGCAAGCGCAGGGTGCGGAAATTAGCGGCGAAGCCGGGCTGGGCTATGTGCTCAAGCCCGGTTTTGTTTTGCCGCCGCTGATGTTTGATCAAGATGAACTGGACGCTTTGTTGCTCGGTTTGAGCTGGGTGGCCGAGCGTACCGATCCGGCCTTGCAAAGCGCCGCGCGGCAGGCCTTGGCCAAAATCAATGCAGTACTGCCGCCGGAGCGCCGCCCGCTGCCGGGGCAAGCGGTGCAGCTGGTGGGTCCTGTGCCCTTGGCGCCCGAGAGCAATACCTTGCTGGCGCAATTGCGGCAGGCGATCCGCCGCCAGCAGGTGCTGGAGATTCATTACCTCGATCTGCAGCAGATTCCGTCCCGCCGCGCCATCTGGCCGTTAGCGATTGGCTACTTTGAGCAAGTGCGGGTGCTGGTTGCTTGGTGCGAATTGCGCCAGGGTTTTCGCCATTTTCGCACCGACCGGATTAGCTACTGCGCGCCCTCGGGGGCGCGTTATGTTGGTACGCGGGCGCAGTTACTACAGACTTGGCGCACGCAAGAAGGCATTACCCGCAGCGTGGCGACTGCTGACATTTTCTGACACTGGTATGGCGCATAGTGGGGGTACGGGCAGGCCGCAGCGGCCGGCTCACTGACCAAACCACGGAGAATGACCATGACTGCTTTTGACCCTAGCTATGTATTGCTGTATGTCCAAGACCCGCAAGCCAGCGCAGCTGCATATCAGCGCTTACTAGGGCAAGCACCAGTCGAGCTGAGCCCGACGTTTGCGTTGTTTGTGCTGCCGTCTGGGCGCAAATTGGGTTTGTGGCAGCAGGCTGGAGTCTTGCCGGTGGCAGAGGGGCAGGGCGCGCGGGGCGAATTGTGCAGCACGGTGGCCGACATGGCAGCGCTGGAAGCCGCCCAAACCGCCGGTGTCGCGGCGGGTTGGACGTTAATCCAGCCGATTACGGAAATGGACTTTGGCACGACGCTGGTGCTGGCCGATATCGATGGCCATCGCCTGCGTTACTTCGTGCCAGCCCAAGCTTAAGGCGGGGTTTAGTTCAGGCCGTTCAGGCGCAAGGTGAGCTGCACCCGATCGGCAATACCCAGTTTTTCGTAACAGCTGGTCAAGTGCGCCTTGACCGTGCGTTCGGAAATATTCAAAAAGCGGGCGATTTCCTTATTGGCATAGCCTTTGGCGGCGTAGCGGGCGGTTTCCAGTTCCCGCTCGCTCAGGGCCGATAAATCGGGTGCCTGTTGCGCGGGTAAATGGTTGATCGCGGCCAGAATCCGCTGCACCAGGCTGCGGCCGGCCCAGATTTCGCCGGCGGCTACGACAGCCAAAACCTGTGCCAGCAAACTGGCTGGCGCTACTGCATGGCAATAGGCGCGCGCACCGGCACTGAGCAAACGATGTCCTTCTTCATCGGTTGGCGTCGTACTGGCAGCAATGACCATGACATTACTGACACGTTGATGCCACTGACTTTGGCTCCATTGGACGACCTGAGGATGCGCTAGGTCGATGACCAAAATCGCCGAATCGGGGAGAGGGGTATTAGCTTGATTGAGGGCAACGCAATCGTAGCCCCAGCTGGCCTGCCAGTGTTTGAGCAGGCCTAAGTCTTGGCTGAGCAGATAAATCGGCTGGCTCATGTGTAATTCCAGTTTTTATGGGTATGATGCTGCAGCCCATTTAAAATATGGGCTGCAGCATCATACGGGTAGTTATTCTGTACGCCCGCTGGTCACACGTTCGCGGCTGATCTTCCATTTGCCGCCTTCTTGTACCAACTCCAGTGTTTTCTGCACGGTATCGCTGTAGTCTTTTGAGCTGTAGTTCTGTGTAAAGGTCACTTCGCCTCGCTCTTTGCCGCTCATCGTACAAGTCTGGTTGTCCAGCTTGAGCGTGATGCTGCCTTCTTTGCTCACGCGAGCACGGCGTTTGGCTTCCCAATCGGCACGCGTGCGGCCGCCACTAGCTTCAAACTTCTGGGCGTAGAAGCTCAGGTAGGTATCGAGCTGCTTGCCTGACCATGCGGCGGACCAGTTGCCGACCAGGTCGGTGATGGCTTTGTCGCAAGTGGCGGCACCAGTGGCTGGCTTAGCTTCCGGTGTCGGTACGGGTGTGGCGGCGCGCGGGGGACGTGCGGCCATCACGGCATCACGATCGAGTTTGACGCTTTCAATCATCGCGCCCGAGCAGGCAATGCGCTCGTCGTCGGTGACGTTGTCACCCAAATTGTCTTCGGGGCCAGTGCTTTCCAGTGGCGAGAGTTGCAACGCGGCGAGCAATTGGTGAGTTTGTGCCAGTACGCGCGCGTGCGAGAGCTGATAGTCGTAATCGCCTTTCACCAGCGCAATTTTGGCTTCGAACAATTCATTTTCAGTATCAAGCACGTCGAGCAATGAACGCTGGCCGATATCAAATTGACGACGGAAGGCGTCACGCGATTTTTCTGTGGCCAAGGCGTGCTGGTCAAGGTAACCCAGCTGCTCTTTCAAGCGGAAGGTGTCATTCCACGCGATTTGTGTGGTTTGACGAATATCGCGGCAGGTTTTGTCGCGCAATTCGTAGGCAATATTGAGCTGCTCGGCATATTGGCTGGCACGGGCTTGGGTGGCACCGCCGCGGAACAGGTTGTAATTCATCACCAATTGCACCACGCCATCTTTGTAAGTGCCGTCGATGTTGTCGCGGTTTTTATCAAGGCCTTGGCTGGCGCGTAGTTCGAAGGTCGGGTAGTAATCGCTCTTCTTGTTTTCTGCATCCGCACGCGCTGCGCGAATGTTGTAAACCGCAGCTTTGAATTGCGGATTGTTGCCCAGCAGAGCTTTCAAGGCATTCACATCACCGGGCAAGGCATTGGCGAGGTTGCTGGGTTTGGGCATATCTGCCTCAGGTGGCAGGCCCGTTAGGCGCTCATAGCGCGTAGACACATCGTGCAGATTCGATGCTTGCGTTAGCCAATTGGATTCAGCCAGTGCCAAACGGCCTGTCGCGGTTTCCAGATCGACGCGACGCCCCACGCCAGCATTTACCCGCTCGGCAATTTGATCGTAGGTTTCTTTGTGAATGGCGTAGTTTTCTTTAGCCAACTCCACCAGTTCCCGATAGCGCAGCACATCGAGATAAGCGTTGACGGTTTCCAGTGCCGCCATATCGCTGGCGGCGAGTAATTCGTAATAACGGGTCAGTTTGCCATAGCCGAGGCGACGCACTTCGGTTTGGGTGGCAAAGCCATCAAACAGCATCTGGCGTAATTCTAGGCTGACGCCATAGTGGTTAAAGGCGTTATCGCCTTTATTGGCATAGGGACGTTCTTGTTTTTCATAACCGGTGTAGGCGTTCAGATCAACGCGGGGATAGTAATTACCCTTGGCGACATTTTGTTCTTCGCCAGAGGCTTTGTAGCTGAGCCATTTAGCGCGTACTTCAGGGTTTTTAAGGACAGTTTGCTCGACGGCGTCTTTGAGGCTGCTGGCGGCAAAGGTCTGATTGGCACTTAAGGTTAATACCATTAATGCTAATGGTTTCAAATTCATGGTTGCTCCAAGTCTTCTTTAATTATTTTTAGTTAATTGAATAGTTTGCACAGTGTATTACTTAATAATGACAGTGTCATTGTGCTTGCTTGAATTTATGCTTTAGCAAGATGCTAATGCAATGTGGTATTAATCACTACCGAGTTAACAATTGTTAACACAATGTCATGCATTGATTTTTGGCAGCACAATACTGAAGCGACTACCTTCGCCCGGTTTTGACTGTATTTTAATTTCGCCACGATGCCGTTCGGCGACTGTTCGCACAAAGGCCAGCCCAAGTCCTACGCCATTATTACGGCTGGCTACTTGGGTAAATTTGCCCGTGATCCGGCTTTGCTGATCAGCGGCAATTCCGCCGCCATAATCTTGTACCGATAGCTCAATATTATTGTTTTCTAATATTGATACGCTGCAATCAATTGAATCCCCGGTATGGCCATATTTCAGAGCATTATCAATTAAATTACTTAAGGCGCGGCCAAGCATTACGCGATCAACTGGGTAAATTGCCAACTCAGGATCAGGTAAATGACTCACCGTATTGATATTGAGATTTAATAATTGTGCCTTTTCCCAAAATTGATCACTGGTTTCGTACATTAAATCTAAAAGATCAACGGGTTCGATTTGGTAATTGGCAGAGTTGGCGCGTGCAAGTTGCACAAAATCATCGGCCAGTTGCAGGGTGCGTTGGGCATGTGCGGCAATGCGCTCAAACAAAGTTTTATGGCTGCTGTCTGGATTGGGATGAGCGCTTTGATGCAAGGTTAGCAATGCGAGGATGGCTGACTGCGGTGAACGCATATCGTGCGACAGGAAGTCGAGTGCTTCATCACGCTGGCGCTGCGCTGCTTGTACTAAAGACAGATCGACCATACTTACGATCCAGCCGATCACTCGGCCGGATTCAGTCTGCCGTGCCACTGATTTGACCAGCATATCGCGCCCCTGGCGATCGCTAGCGCGCCAACTAGCGCCTGCGGGGCTGAATAAGTTGGCAATTAACAATTCTTTATTGGGAATCATCTGGCTCAGCTGGGCTGGCAGTAATTGATTGAGTACTGGCGTACTAAAAAAACGCTGAGCGGCCTGATTTTGCAAAATGACTTTACCGTTGGCATCGCACACCAGTACGGTATCGGCTAATTGATCCAAGCTATCTCGTACAAAGCGGCGTAAGCTGCTGAGTTGATCAACCGCATGGCTTAAGGCCGCCATTTTCTTATCCAGTAAATCCAAACCCACGCCATAGTTTGGCAAGGTCGCTAGCAGCGGGTCTTCTTGCCTGATTTTGCTCACTTGCTGGGCAAAATAGCGCAAGGCTGCTTCCATACGCAGCCAACTCCACAATGGATACAGCACCAGCAAAATCAGTAATGCGGCCAGTGGGGCAAATTGAATATGTAAGTAGCGCTGCATGAGCTCGCAATACACCACAGTACCGATTAATAAGCTCGCAATTGCGAGCAGTGCCCATTTCGGACGGGCTTTTTGCAGCGCCCATAGTGCCAAACCCACGGCAACCAAGGTAAAAAGCGCGTTTTCCCATGCTGCAGCGAGGCGCAATGTGTGTTGCTTGCGCACCGCATCCAGCGTATTGGCAATGAGCTCTACACCGGGCATTAATGCTTGTGAACCCGCCATTGGTGTGGGGTATGCATCACCAAGCCCTGTAGCAGTAGCGCCTATCAACACATACTTGTCGCGAAACAATTCAGGATTCACTTTTCCATTGAGGACATCAGCGTAGCTGTAACGTGGATAAGTGCCAGGTGCTCCGGCGAGCGGTAGGCGTAGCCAGTAATCGCGTAGCCAAAGTTCTTTATCTCGGTGAATGGGGACTGCCAGTTTGCTATCGGCAGGGAAAATATCGCTATGCCGCTGGCCGGGTAGTTGCTGTGGCAACTCGCCGCCAATTTGCAGCAAGGCCAATGCCAGATGGTTCCAAGGGGCGTTGGCATCACCTTCTTGCAGGAACACGCTGCGAACCAAACCATCGCGGTCAAGTTCTGTGTTGATGTGCGCTAGGGTCGCGGCGTTCGCTGCCAAGCTTGGCAATGGCAGAGTTAAATTGGCTACGCCGCCCTGATTGGCCAGAAAAACCGGCAATGCCACGTGGCCATTGCGCCGCAAAGCGGCTGCGAGCAAGTCATCATTAGCTGGTTTTTGAGCATCTGGCTCCGACAGAATGAGATCGAGCCCAATTGCGCGCGCGCTGTGCAACCGGTCTAGCAAGGCGGCATGCGTGCTGCGTGGCCATGGCCAGCGCCCCAATTGCGCTACGCTGTCATCATCAATGGCAATGATCACAATATCAGGGTCAATCGCACGCTGTTGGCGCGCGGCACTCAGATCAATCAAGGTCTGGTCTAGCCGCCCAAGGCCATTTAAGGCGCCTAACCCAATTGCCAGCACAATACTGGCAAAAATCAGTAGCCAGCGGGGTTGCGTGTATCGGGCGAGGAGCTGTTTCATAGCTGGCGTACTCTTGGGTCAGTAGGGATGAGCGCTTAATCTGCGATGCGCAGTGGTTTCCCATGCCCGTCGACTAAACCTGAGCCATTGCTGCTGCAGAGCACGGCTGGGGTATTGAGCCGGCGTGGCTTGGAAAACTCCGAGCTCATTCCGTATTGGTTGGTGGATTTGATCCGAATAAAATAATCAAAGCAGCCCAGTGGTATCGCCAGCGTGGCTTCGGGCTCAGTCAGCTGTAGATCGAGCACTGGTGCGCTAAATTCACGATCACGAGCGATTTGTAGCTGATAAGTCGTTAGCGCCTCACCCGCCCATTGCACCCTTAGGTGTTCGCCGTAGCTCACTTTTGCCTCGGGTGAGGAGGGGGCTTTGACCACTGTAAATGCGGTGGCGGCACTAAATGGGCCACGCTGCCAATCGCCTTGTGCATCATGTTCCAATGTGGCTACACGCCAGAAATATTGCTGTGGGGTATCGAGCTGACTATCCCAGCGGCAGCGTGCACCTTCGATCATCTCTTCCTGGGTATTGCTTCCAAAGTCAATTTGAGTGCTGGTTTGGAATAAATACCCTTTGGCATCATCTTCGCCTGCACAAATTAGTGGCACTTTACCGCTAGGGACTAATGCTGCTTGTAGTGGCGCCTGAATCAACGGTGCCGCCGGGCTGGTTTTAATTTGGATGGGAGTCAATAGCTCTTTGCCTGCCAAGCCTTCGGCACTGATGGTGCGAACCCGCAGCAGATAATGGCCGTCGGCGATCGGGCCGTTCAGCGTGGGTTGGGCATCGTTACTCAGCCAAACGATTTGGCTAGGGTTGGACGTGGTTTCAAGCTGCGCTAATAAGCGGGGATTCGTGGCGTTGTATTGCAGGGGAAGCGTATATGGTAGCTTGTCAATGCGCTGGATCGGATGTTGCCATTCAGGGGCGGCTGGCAGCGCCTGTATCTGCGCGGCTTGGCCTCTGGCCATGACAATCCCATTACCCGCTTCAAGAGCCGTTTCTTGGCCCGCAGTAAATACCACCTTGCCTTCAACCAGATCGGTCAGTGTTTGCTTACTCTGCTCATTTAGCGCGACACCAAAACGCGTGCCGCGTACTCCGGTGACCGCCAACGGTGTTTTAACTTCAAAGCGCGCACCCGCTGGCTGAGGCTGCACGGCAAAATCGGCACGGCCTCGCTTGAGCGTTAGCTCGGTTTGTTGCGTTTGGGCTTGCGGTATGCTGCGCAGGCGTTGCAATTTAAATTGGCTATTGGGCGATACATACATCTGGCTGCCATCTTGCAAACCTAAACCCAGCCAAGCACCAGCGCTGGCGGCAATGGTGTCGCCTTCGCGCAATGTTTGCCCTACAACTGGATTTTTACCTTTATTTGGGCCGGCGATAATTTTCACTTCGCCGCGCAAATACAAAATTTGCGCTGTTTGCGGTGCGCCGCGCATTAAGCGCACAGGGATTTGCACTGTGCTGCCCGGTTGCAGCAGATTGGGGTTAGCAATGGCATTGAGTTTGGCGACTGTTTGCCAATCGCTAGGGCGGTTAAGTAGCTTGGCGGCGATCTGGTATAAATTATCATTGGCTTGCACGGTGTAAGCGTGCATAGCATCGCTGGCCATGGTCATTGGGCTGCTTGCCATCAAAGTGGCCAGCAGCAAAGTGCGAATTGAACGAGTGTGAGACAAAAAAAACATTACAGGGTGTTATTCCAAATGCGGGCTAAGGATTTCATCAAGACGGTAGCCATGGCCATAAACGGCGCTGAGGCGAAAGCCGCGTTCGGGTCGAAGTTGCAATTTACTGCGTAACGCTGAAATATGCGTATCTAAGGTGCGGGTGGGGATATCTACTGCTAGACCCCACACGGTTTCCATCAAATATTGCCGCGATAGCAAGCGCCCTAAGTTTCTAAATAGGCATAAGGCCAAATCAAATTCGCGGTCTTTTAAGGTAATCGCTTCACCCGCAAACTGGATTGTTTTCAAATCCAGATCGAGTGCAAAACTGCCAAACTGGGTTTTACGTACGGCAGGTTTGGGGTAGCTGCGGCGGCAAATGGCGGTAATGCGCGCTTTTAATTCTTCTACGCGTAAAGGCTTGTGCATGTAATCATCCGCCCCCGCCGAGAGACCCGTCACCACATCCTGTTCGCTATTGCGATGGGTGAGCATAATAATGGGCAGCGCTTGCTCCAAATTACTGCGCACCCATTGAATAACTTCGATACCGCTTAAATCCGGTAATTCCCAATCGACCAGCAGCACATCAAAATTATCTCGGCGCAATTGCCGCAGCAATGCTTCTGCAGATTCAAAGGTCACCACGCAATGCCCCATTGCTTCAATGGTACTTTTAACCAGTGCTAACTGGTGTGGGTCGTCATCCAGTGCTGCAATCCGAATCATGCGACTTGAAAACCTAATTCGTTATAAAAAGCGCAAATTTGCGCGAACAGCTAATTGTAACGCTAAGGGACGTAAACGATATTTCAAATTGATATTTTGTTCAGTTTCGTGCAATTGACTGCTGCCATTTTTTGACACTTCTGCCAATTAAACTCGGTTTAGGCATTGGAGGAGCAAGCCATGAATAAAAACTGGTTGGCAGTGGTCTGCGCCGAGCATGTGCAGCGGGGTTATGCAGGCGGCTTTATGCAAGTTTGTCACGGTCGGCGTGCGCCATTGTTGCAGATGTCGGCAGGTGATCTCATCGTGTATTACTCTCCGACGAGACAGATGGGCGGTAAAGATCGACTGCAGGCCTTTACCGCAATCGGTGTAATTGCTGTAGGCCTGCCATATCAGGTGGCAATGAGCAGCGATTTTCATCCTTATCGCCGTGATGTGAATTGGTTGCAGGCGCAGCCAACGCCGATAGCGCCTTTGCTCACTCAATTGGAGTGGGTACGCGAACAGCCCAATTGGGGCTATCGTTTGCGTGCCGGTTATTTGGCCATTAGTGCACATGATATGGCGCTAATTGCGGCGGCAATGCAAGCCACATTGCCACTGGCGAGGCCGCTATCCACTCATATTCGACAGAGGGCGTTTGATTTTTAAGTGATTTCTGCTGGGTATCGCGTTATTGACTATTAAATATAGGGGTTGTGTGGCAATACCCTACATTTGTTTAAATTGAGCCGCATGACTGCGACTCAGCGGAATAATGGCATCGCACTGTTTCAGATGGATGCGTTGCCGCCCAAGTAGGTCGCGATCAATTTTGGCCACTTCGGGCAGGCAAACGATATAGCCGCGATGCACTTGCGCAAAACGTTGCGGGTTGAGCTGGGGCAACAGGTCTTTTAGCGAGGTGCGAATCAAATGACGCTCATTGCGCGTCACAATCTCGGTGTATTTTTCATTGGCCTGAAAATAAATCACCTCGTCGCAAGAGATGAGCCGAGTGGTTTCGCCTAAGCCGGTCGTTAACCAGCTTAAATAGCTTGGTGAGCTTGCCTGGCCGAGTTGCTGCAACAAGCCTGCCAGATCGAGTGAGTTTCGTTGGGCCAGATTGCGCTGTAGTTTCGTCACGCACTGTGCCAATCGCGCATCGCTCACCGGTTTGAGTAAATAATCGACGGCGTTGTTTTCAAATGCGGCTACTGCATATTCGTCGTAGGCGGTAACAAACACGACCCGTGTATTTTGCAGCGCCCCAGCGACTTGTAAGCCATTAAGGCCGGGCATGCGTATATCTAAAAATGCTAGTTCGGGTTGAAGGCGATTGAGCTCGGCGCTGGCCTCGATGCCATTTTTGGCGATCGCCACAATCTGCAATTGCGGCCATAGAAGTTGCAAGCGCTCAGCCAGGTTTTGGGCCAGCAATGGTTCGTCGTCGGCAATCAGGGCGGTGGTCATGGTTTTTCTCTGTCTAGCAAGTTGTGAGCGGCGTTATCGTTGTTACGCTGTAGCGGTAAACGCAGCTCGGCTAACACCCCATGAGGCTGGTGATGACTCAGGCTAAGCGTACCGAGCTCGCCATACAATGATTGCAGGCGGGCCCGTACATTCGCTAAGCCGACCCCTTTCCCCGCCTGCTGGTTTGCTTGCAAGCCTTGCCCGCTATCAGTGACTTGCAAAATCAAGAGTGGAATCGGGCTTTCGGTGTTGGCATGGGCGCTAATTTGAATGGTCCCGCCCGCTAACGCTGGCTCAATGCCATGCTCGAGTGCATTTTCAACCAAGGGTTGCAGTAATAAGGGAGGAAGCTGGGCGGTGAGTAAATCAGCAGGAATCTGGATTTGATAGCTTAAACGCTCACCGAGGCGAATTTGACTAATCGCGAGCAAAGCGCGAATTAGCTCAACCTCATCGGCCAAGCTGGTTTGTGCTTGCCGGGTGCGGGATAAGCTGGCGCGTAGATAGTCATTCAAATGTTCTAGCATGTTTTGCGCTAGCGCCGCATCCCGTGTGATCAAACTATGCACATTGGCCAGTGTATTGAATAAGAAATGTGGTTCGATCTGGGCTTGCAGCATCGCCAATTGCGCCGTGATTTCAGCCTGTTTGGCTTCGGCATGCTCACGTTTCGCAATTTCCAACTCGTTTTTGTAGGCCAGCGAATGGTAGAACACCACAAAAAATGCGCAGGCGGCAAATGACACCATGATTGCGGTGACGATCCAGCGCCATTGGGTATCAGGTTGCGTGAGCATTATGGCCAATACATCCGGGGCTCCAAACAAGGTGGATAATTTAAACCCGGCAAAAATCCCCAAAATCACGGCAACAGGCGTGCGCCAGCTCCAGCTCAGATTGGTTTGGCCTTTGCAAAGCAAAAAATTAATGAAGCCGATACTGCAACCGATGCAGTGTGAAATCAGCAAATTTTGCGCCCAACAATCCAGCCCCTGTACCACAGTCAGGAAAATGGCAATTAAGGTATTGATCAGCAATAGCAGACCAACTTCACGACTCCAGTGGATATTGGCGCTGGTGTTCCGGTTGGTAAACAAGGGCATGATGAGGCTCAGAAAAAATATTTAAGCAGCAATTGCAGGCTATGTTGCTGTGGCAGGGCACCATACTGGCTGCCTGCCGCTCCAGATTGGCTTTGCCATTGCACGGCAACATCTGCAGTTTTGAAATGGTAGCGTGCTTCCAGCCAATGCTGCAGGCTTTGATCACCCAAGTCGCGTCGGAGCATCAGATTCAAATCCAGATTACGCCAAATAGCGTTATTCCAGCTGGCTAGCAAAAACAAATTATGCTGCGTGGGATTATCTTGTTGGCGGAATGCATGCTGGCGATAAGCCCAATACAGTGGGGTTTGTTGTGCCAGTGCTTGCCAGGCGGATTGATTGAGCGCAGCTTGGTTGTACTGGTATTCCAACGTTAGGTTTAAATTGATTGGCAAGGTATAGCTAGCACCGCTGGCTACACGCGAGTAAAACCGCTCCTGACCCTGTATGCCTAAAGCACTTTGCAGCAGGCTAGGGCCGCGGCCACCACTGTATTCGGTGTATAGCGTCAGTGCATCGGTGGCCAGCCAACTGAAATTGAGGCCGACTTGAGGTGATTTTTCTGCTTCGCGATACACAATGAATTGCGGGGAGAAGCCATCAAACCAGCGTTGGCTAAAGCTAAGCTGCCAGCGAGCAGCAAAATTACTGGCCGCCCAGTCCGGGGCAAATGGCGCGCTGCTATGCTGCTGATCGGCGTCGGCTAATTTAGGTGAATACAGTGCGCTTATCGCGCCACTCTCCCATAGATATTGCCCGCGTAGCATTGCGCTTCCCAAACGGTTTTCGCGCAAGCTGCTTGGTGCGATGGAGACGACCGAGCGTACCGCATCGGCTTTAAAGTAATCACTGGGGTTGTAGCCATAAGCCATCCCATTGCGCTGATTGATCCGGCCCACGTCAAAAAGCAAGGTGGGTTGCGCTTGCCAGCTCAGATAGGCTTCCTTGAGTGTATTGATTTGCTCGTCCTGCCCCGCTTGCCAGTTTAAATCCAACCGATTCGCCACCACTGCGCGCCATTGTTGATTTAGCCGCTGATCAATGTTGACGTCAATTGATATACGGCTAGGGTGTATGTTCTCAGTGCTGTCTTTCTGGCTAATTAACCCAGTCATACCCTCGATAAAAAACTGATAGCTACGTTGTTGTTCACTACTCTGCGGGGTTTGGTCGGCCAGCGACAGCGCATCAAGCTCTGTTTGTTCTTCAGCGTGCACGTGCGGCGCCCACATAAACTCGAAGCTCATCACGGTGAGTGCAAGCAAAAAATGGTGCGGGCAAGTGCACATTACTGAGCCTGTTCAGGGTTGAAACGTGGCAGATAATCACGCTGGAACCAGCTTTCAGGCACCTCGCGGTACGCCCAATCACTCAAGCGCAT
Source organism: Chitinibacter fontanus (assembly GCF_013423785.1). NCBI lineage: Bacteria > Pseudomonadati > Pseudomonadota > Betaproteobacteria > Neisseriales > Chitinibacteraceae > Chitinibacter > Chitinibacter fontanus. The sequence goes on along the minus strand of NZ_CP058952.1, from coordinate 588,708 downwards.
TACGGTAATCCACTTTGGATCCAGCCCGTCAATAATCACTGTTTCTGTCGGGCGCTCTTGACCTAACGATGTCTGAAAATGGCGGTAGTAAGCCGTTTTAAGCAGGCGATCGCTATTCGAGTAGAATTTCGCTTTGATCGGGCGGCTATTATTGCGATCCAGCCAGTATTCAATGCGATGGTAAGTGACTTCATTGTTCTTGGCGGTTAGATCAAGCCGGTAGCTGGCGCGTTTTTGTCGTTCGCCATCCTGAATTTCTTCTTCGGCACCGATGCTGGCATCGTAATCGCCAGCTAGATTCACCGTCATCACGTCGCCATTAGCCGCCTGCCCCAGCAAACGTTGCTGCGGTGTAATACGAACGCTGGCTTTGCTGCTGGGGTCAAAAAACCATAAATCATTGCCATTTTTGAGCAGTAACTTACCCGCATCCCGCTGTGGTGCTACAAAACGGATCAAGTTACGAAATTGTCCGGTTTTACGATCGGCCCGTGCATATACCGCCAGTGTCGAGCTATCGATTTGTTTGCCGTCGCGGTATTCAATTAGGTTATTGATTAACCCGAATGACTGGTCTGGATTGCGCACCGCATCGCTGGCCGCCAGTAGCGCTTGTGCCGACGGTGCTGCCCAGCTCAGTTGCGCCATCGTCAAGCAGAGCAGACCCAATCCCCAAGACTGGCTTGCGCGGCGAATACGGCTCATGAGCGTTCTCCTTCATGCTGGCGTAGGCAGTGCGACCGTGTTTTGGGGGCAATCAAGCCAGCAAGCCCGAGTGCGATTAAAATCAACGGCCACCAAGTGGCAAGCAAGCTCAATACATTTGGCCACCAGCCCAGATTGACGCCAAGGAAGAGACCGCCGAGCAAAACTAAGATTAAAGAGTGACGCATGAAAGTTCTCCTTATGGGGTATTTTTATGTAGCCATTGATTTAATTGATTCGGCTTGAAATACCCGGTTAAATAATTAAACGTGTCGTAGTGCATCTACAATATTGAGTTGTGCAGCGCGGCGGGCCGGCCACCAAGCGGATAAGGTGGCTACCAGTAATAAACCCAAGACCGTGCCAATAATCATCCGCCCCTCGCCCCAGACGCGGACCATAAGGGCTACGGGTTCTGAATTGCCAGGTGGCATCCAGCTCAAGCCGCTGTGGTTGATGAGGTAGGCGGCAATCAGTGCTAATACCACCCCTAAACCTGCGCCCACACTGCCTAGCAATAGGCCTTCGCAGACAAACAAATTGCGAATGCCGCTGCGACGCAGGCCGATGGCGCGCAGCGTACCGATCTCAACGGTGCGCTCGACCACCGCCATGCTCATGGTATTGCCAACGGTAAACAGCACAATCGCGCCAATTAGGACGGTGATAAAACTAAAAATGGCGGCAAACATGCCGGTAATTTGGCCGTAGCTAGGGTTGAGTGTGCTGAAATCGTGCACTTCTAGCGCCATGCCTTTGAGCTCGGTATTCATTAATTCATTGAGTCGCGCTTGGGCGGCGGCAATTTGTTGCGTATGTTTCAGTTGCAGCACAATTGCGGTCACTTGCGGCGTATCACCACCGTAAATCAATTGTTGCGCTTGTTTTAGATGCAGGGTAATCGCTAAATCATCGAGTTCTTTTACCCCAAGCTGCTCAGCTTTTACCACTTGCAACGCCGCTACATTGGGCGCGCCATGGGTATTGGCGGCCAACAGCTCGATCTGGGCTCCGCTGCTAGGCTGTTTTGGTGCAGCTTCTAACTCGGCTAACGCACTAATGTCGGCCGGTGTTGACGCAGCTAGGGGCTCATGCTCGATCTCTTTAACTTTGGCGCAATTCTTGATTTCAAGCTGATCGCAAAGTTGCAGGACGCGAGCAACGCCCATGCCAATAGTGGCCGCATTTTCCGCACTGCCTGTCAGTGGCGATAATTTGGCTTGGCCGGGAAATTGATAGTCGTTCCATTGGCGTAACTGGTTTTGCTCGCCCACGACCACGCCATGGCCAATCACGGTGCGGGATACGCCAGCATTAAAGTTGCCCGCAATCCCACCTAAGCTGAGGGTCGGGGTGACCACGGTTAGCATTGGTGCCAGCACTGGATCATGTTTAACGACATCAATGACCCGTTGGTAATCACGGATACCGTAGGCCGCCGGATTGCCGGTGCCATACAGAAAATAATCTTGCCTTTGAATTTGCAAATGCCCACCGCGGCGGACAAAGTCGGTTTGCAAGCCCAAATTAATATTGCCGCTATAGCCGCCGAATAACAGGATCGCCACTGCGCCGATCATCATGGCCAGCAAGGTTGTCAGTGAACGGCGCCGATTGCGTAGTAAATTGCGCCAAGCCAGTGAAAGCGTGTTCATGCTATGACCTCCGCTTGTTGAGCATTGATGCTATTGCTGGTTGTGTTCACGATACGACCATCCCGAATAAAGATGGCGTCATCTGCTGCAGCTAAAACTTGAGGGTCGTGTGAGGAGAAAACAAAGGAGATTTTGAGCTCCTGCTGCATCTGGCGCATTAGCTGAATAATGGCTGCACCAGTCTGGCTATCCAGATTCGCGGTAGGCTCATCCGCCAGCACCCACTGTGGGGAGGTGGCAAGTGCTCTGGCAATCGCGACCCGCTGCCGTTGCCCGCCCGAGAGCTGGCCCGGTAAATGTCGGGCTTTATCCGCCAACCCCACTGCAGCCAGCAATTCAAGTACGCGAGCTTTGCGTTGCGAGGCCGGTATTTTGGCCAAAATCAGGGGGTATTCGATGTTTTCAAACGCATTTAGTACCGGTAGCAGATTGAAATTCTGAAAAATAAAGCCAATATGACGCAGACGAAAATCCGCGAGTGCCTGATCATTAAGTTGTTTTACGTTTTGTCCGGCTATCGTAATTTCACCTTCGTCAGCGCGATCGATGCAGCCGATTAAATTCAACAAGGTGGTTTTGCCGCTACCAGACGGCCCAGAAATAACGGTAAACCGCGCTGGCTGAATTTGCAGATTGATATCGATTAGTGCAGGAACACGAATCGAGTCGAGCTGATAATGTTTATGAAGTGCAGAAACGCATAGCGCTGACATCGTGCAGGCCTCCTTGTGATGTTGCTACTGTAGGCGGATTGGGGCTGGCTTACTCCAGCTTGCGATAAAAAGCATTTAGCACGGATGAGTTGCAGTAAGGCAAGATAAACCGCTATCGACTGCGCTAGAGTTGACGCGATGTTGCACTCGTCGCAGACTTGCTGCTTTGCTTGTATAGAAACGGAAACAGAAGATGACCACGGTCGTAGTCGTGAAAAAAGAAGGTCAGATAGCCATTGCGGCCGATAGTCAGTCGACTTTTGGTGATATGCGCTTGGGCGCGGTCGATGATGCGCGCTGGAATAAGATTTTCCAGCATGAAGGCAGCTATTTCGCCATTTGTGGCAGTGCGGCACACGATTTGGTACTGCAATCGGCATTAAAAAAGATCAAAAACCTTGATTTTTCCAGCCGAGTCGCCATCTTTGAATCATTCCGCAAATTGCATCCAAAGCTAAAGGAAGATTTCTACCTCAAGCCGGATGAGGAAGAAGACGATCCTTATGAATCCAGTCAGATGACGGTTTTAATTGCCAATCAGCACGGTATTTTTGGCGTCTACAGTTTGCGTGAAGTGTATGAGTTTCAGCGTTTCTGGGCGATGGGCAGCGGCCGCGATTTTGCGATTGGTGCCATGAATGCACTGTATGAGCAACTCGATGCTGAAGGTTTAGCAAAAGCGGGTATTGAGGCCGGTTGCGCATTTGATGTTAGCTCCAGTATGCCGATGACGAGCTATTTAATTAGCGCCTAAACACGCGCTGGGATTCCGCAGGCCTAAGCTGCAAGCCTGGTAATAATGAGCATCGCTTGATTAGATAATGCGCCCCTGAGCGCGATCGTGGCACCGCCGCGATGTCAGATGAAGGTTAATAGAATGAAAGATGTTTTAGAACGATTTTTGTTTGAAAAGGCGCCTGTACGCGGCGAATTGGTCAAACTAGATGCCACGTACAAAGAAGTTTTAGCGCGACATAATTATCCGCTGGTGCTGCGTTCGCGTTTGGGCGAGTTAATGGCTGCGGGTGCGCTGCTATCGGCCATGCTCAAATTTGACGGTACGCTGGTGATGCAAATGCATGGCACTGGTGCTTTGCAATTGCTCGTAGTTGAAGTGACTAGCCAGAATACCCTGCGGGCAACTGCTCGCTGGGATGCGGATAAAATTGCCGCATTTGATGAGACGAGCTCAATTGCCGAATTACTGGGGCGGGGTCGTTTTATGATTACGATCGACCCAACCGTGGGCGAGCCTTATCAAGGCGTGGTCGGTATGGAGGTCGGCCAAACCGTGGCGCAGATCATCGAGCACTACATGACGCATTCCGAGCAGCTCGATACACGCCTGTGGCTGGCGTGCGAAGATGGCATCGCCGCCGGCATGATGTTGCAAAAAATGCCTGCGCAGGATGATCTGGAAAATACTTGGGATCACTTAGTTACGTTGGCTGGGACAGTGAAAAACGAAGAGTTGCTGCAACTGGAGCCGCGCGAAACACTATATCGCCTATTCCACGAAGATAGCGCCCGCGTGTTCGACCCCGCCACACCACGCTTTGCCTGCACCTGCTCGCGTGAGCGTGTGGGCGGCATGATCAAATTGATGGAACGCGATGAGGTCGACGAAGTGCTTGCCGAGCGCGGTCACGTGCATGTGGTGTGTGATTTCTGCGGTAAAGAGTATGAATTTGACCCCGTAGATATTGGTGCTCTCTATGCTGGTAGCGATGCAGGTCATGGTACGGTGCAGTAATTGCTAGCTTAATCTAGGGGTATGTTCATCAGAGTCTTTTCTGGAAAAGCCTCTGTTTATATACCCATAAATAAAAAAAACCAGTCTTTAGACTGGTTTTTTTATTCGCTAAAGTTTTTTACTTACCATGCCGATAAGCCGCGTATACGGGTTTTCACCAGCATACGGGACGGGCTTGATCGTGCAAATCACGACCAACGTAGTTTCGCTGAATACGCAGCGGCACCTGAGCCAAACCAGCAATGGTTTAGCTCAGGTGTTGTCGCGTCTATCGTCTGGTTTACGTATCAATACCGCTAAAGATGATGCAGCAGGTCTGGCGATTTCTAGTCGTATGGACGCCACGATTCGCGGGGATAGGCAGGCCATTCGTAATATGAATGACGGTGTCTCGCTGATGCAGGTGGCAGAAGGGGCGATGAGCAACGCCGCCGATGTCGTACAAAGGATTCGTGAACTAGGCGTGCAGGCTGCTAATGGCAGTTTGTCAGGATCAGATCGTCAGGCATTACAAGCTGAAGCTAATCAACTGCTACAAAGCTTGAGTACCCAAGCACAAAACGCCGAGTTTAATGGGCAAAAGATTTTCGCCCAGTCTGAAAGCAGTTTGGGTGGAGATCCTGCTCGTCGAGGGATTATCGACGGTTTGAAAATGGGTTGGTTGGAAGAGGCGGAAACAAGAATTACCAACCTGTTTGGTATCACTGGTGATGGTGCTGATCTAAATATTGTCTTTGAGCCTCCAGCCGGGTCTGGGCTGAGTAGTGCCGCTGGTGGCACTGCAGCTGCGGTTGGCAGTTTAACCGGCACGGCTGATGCAAATGGTAAAACGCTGAATATGTTTCTTTGGATTGATCCGGAGGACTTCAAGCCACCAAATTTACCCGATGGTGGTGGTGTAGCGGTTGGGAATGGTACGGTTTATAGCGATCGGATTATTGCGCACGAGATGGTGCATGCAGTGATGGGGCGTTCTATGAATTTTGCCCCATTGGCTAGTTGGTTCAAGGAAGGTGCCGCAGAATTTATTCATGGCGCTGATGAGCGACTGTTCGCAGATACCGCCGGTGGTACTGATACTTCGGCCGCGCTTAGCTATAAAACCAATCCAACCAGTGGTTCAGAAATTTATACCGGCGGTTATTTAGCGGTTCGCTATATGCACCAACAAATCAAGGCAGCAGGCGGAAATGGCATCAAGGATATCATGACCTATCTGAGCACCCACACAGGCTCAACGCTGGATGATGCACTGACTCATGCTAGTCATGGTGCATTTAATAATTTCAACGATTTTGATGCAAAATTCCTGGCGGCGGCTGCAACCCCCAGTTTATTCACCACCTTGGGGGTGAATTTTACAAATGAAGATACTGGTGCGATTGGCGGTGCCGATGTTGATGGCAAGCCCGCGATGAGTAGCACGAATGTGTTTGCCGATCAGGGCACACAATTTAGTAAACAGGTACTCAAAGGCTTCAAACAGGTATGGGCGGCAGGTACTACCGGGATTGATATCCAAGGTGGCACAGGTCTGAAAGAAACTTCATTTCAAGTCGGCAATGGCGCTGGACAAAAAAAATTACCGTCCAATTTGGGGGCATGAGTGCCAAAAATTTGGGGCTGGATGATGTTGATTTAGTGCGCTTGCCCACTTTGGCGATTGCGCATGCTGATGAGGCTTTGGATTACATCAATGGCGAGCGGGCAAAAGCCGGCTCAGTGATGTCCCGTTTGGATTCTGCGATTAAAAACGTTAGTAATATGGTTGAAAATACCAGTGCGGCTAAGTCACGGATTATGGATGCCGATTACGCGCAAGAAACCGCAGCGTTAACGCGGCAGCAGATTTTACAGCAAGCCGGATCAGCTATGCTTGCGCAGGCCAATGCCATGCCACAGTTGGCTTTGTCATTGTTACGCGGCTAATCGATTTTTGCTTTGCGAATAAAAAAGCCAGTTCATTGAACTGGCTTTTTGTTTTATGCAGCAAGTGCTTTGCTGACAATCTCAAACGTATCCGACGACAGTCCTGCCTGATCGCGAATGCGTTCTAGCTCCTGTTTCATCAGCTCGCGGCGTGCGGGTTCGATTTTGGTCCAGCGATTAAAGCAGCTGGCCAAGCGGGCGGCAATTTGCGGGTTGATGGCATCAAGTTCGATGATTTTCTCGGCCGCAAACGCGTAGCCATAGCCATCGGCGGCATGAAAATGCGGCAGATTTAAAACGCAAAACGAAGTGATCAGTGCGCGTACCTTGTTGGGGTTTTTGAGCGAAAAGGCCGGATGGCTCAGCAGCGTTTGTACTCGGCTGAGTGTGCCTTTGCGGCGACTGGTAGCTTGCAGTGCAAACCATTTATCCATCACCAAGGCGTCATCTGCCCACTGTGCGGCAAAGTCGGCCAGCTGAGCTTCGCCACCGTCGCGGTTTACCAGCGCACGCAGTGCTGCCAGACGATCGGTCATATTGTCGGCTTTGCGATATTGGTCGGCCAGCAGGCTGCTGATCATCGCTTCGTCTAGCTCGGCCAGATAGTCAAGGCAGACATTTTTCAAATCGCGGCGAGCGACTTGTTCGCCATCATAGCGATACGGCGTGCCGTCATTGAGCTTTTGATAAGTTGCGAGCAATTCTTGCCGTAATTCGCGCGCAATTTGCTGCTTGATACTCTGGCACACCAAGGCCAGACGGCTAGGGTCGACGTCGCTCAGCTGCTCAAGCAGATAGTTTTCTGCTGGCAATTGCAGCATCAACGCGATCAGCGCCGGGTCGAGTTTATCGTTGCTAATCAGTTTGCGATACGCGGCGATAAAGTGCTCGGGCGCTTGAATGGCCAAGCTGGCATCTTGAGCGTACAGTCGTTTGATGAATAACGTGGCAAAGGTGTTGGCTGCTTCCCAGCGCGCAAACGCATCGCTGTCATTGGCCATTAAAAACACCAGTTCATCTTCGCTATAGTCGTATTCAAGCACCACCGGCGCAGAAAAATCGCGCAGCAATGACGGTACCGGCGGGCAGGGTACGTGTGTAAAGGTAAAGGTTTGCGTTGCTTCGCGCAGTTGCAGTACCCGAGTAGTGCCACTGGCGTGGCTTTCACCTTCGAGTTGCAGTGGCAAGTCTTGTCCACGGCGATCAATCAGGCCGATGGCAAATGGAATATGAAATGGCAATTTATGTTCTTGCCCCGGCGTCGGTGGGCAAGACTGGGTAAGGGTGAGGGTATAGCTCTGCGCTTCAGCACTATATGAGCCCTGAGCAGATACCCTGGGGGTTCCAGCCTGACTGTACCAACGCTCGAACTGCGTTAAGTCCGCGTGGTTGGCATCGGCCATTGCCGCGCGGAAATCGTCACAAGTCACCGCCTGACCATCATGACGTTTGAAATATAAATCCATGCCTTTACGGAAACCATCGCGCCCCAGCAGTGTTTCGTACATCCGCACGACTTCGCTGCCTTTCTCGTAAATGGTCATGGTGTAGAAATTATTGATTTCCAGATATTCATCCGGGCGAATCGGGTGCGCTTGCGGGCCGGCATCTTCGGCAAACTGGCTGGTGCGCAGTGTGCGCACATTACTGATGCGTTGTACGGCGCGGCTGCCGATATCGCTGGAAAATTCCTGATCGCGATAGACGGTGAGGCCTTCTTTTAGACTGAGCTGAAACCAGTCACGACAAGTCACGCGATTGCCGGTCCAGTTATGGAAGTATTCGTGAGCGACCACGGCATCGATGCCGTCAAAATCAATATCGGTCGCTGTTTCGGGCTTGGCGAGAACAAACTTGGTATTGAAAATATTCAAGCCCTTGTTTTCCATCGCACCCATATTAAAGTCCGATACCGCAACGATCATATAGGTGTCCAGATCGTATTCCAGACCAAATCGTTCTTCGTCCCAAGCCATCGCTTTTTGTGCGGCGGACAGTGCGTGATGACATTTATCCAGATTGCCGGGCTCGACATAGATCTCGATATTAATATTGCGACCTGATTGGGTGCGGTGTGTGCCAGTCAGTGATACCAGCTTGCCAGCGACCAGTGCAAACAAATATGCCGGTTTTTTGAATGGATCGACCCATTTGACCCAGTGGCGATTTTTATCTAACTGGCCACTGCCGACACGATTGCCGTTCGAGAGCAAAATTGGATACTTAGTTTTATCGGCGATGATGGTGGTGGTGAATTTCGCCATCACGTCGGGGCGATCGAGATAATAGGTAATCTTGCGAAAGCCTTCGGCTTCGCATTGGGTAAAGAAATTGCCATTGCTCTGATATAGCCCCATCAGGCTGGTGTTGGCCGCCGGGTTGATCACGGTGACTATTTCCAAAATGCCATCATCGGGCATCGCGATGATGGTCAGCTCATTCTCTCCCACACTGTATGCCGTGTGTGGCAAAACTGCACCATCGAGCTTGACGCTATCGAGTTTGAGCTCTTCGCCATGCAATACCAAAGGCGTTTCCGCTGCAACGTCTTTATTGCGGCGGATAATCAGGCGTGAGGTGACTTTGGTCTGGGTATCGTCTAGATCAAAAGTTAAATCAACGCGGTCAATCAGATAGCTAGGGGGGGTATAGTCAAGACGATGAATGGCTTGGCGGCTGCTCATGGCGTGCGGCTCTTTGGTCGAACAGATAAAGTCTGCAAGAGTAAACCCAGTGCGCAGGCAAGACAATGGCAATAAGGTGGCGTATTTCGTTAATTGCCTTTGCTGGGGATTTGTGCGCAAGGTTCTTGCGTTGTGTCAGATAGAACTAAAAAACTGATACATATTCAAAAAGAATCGTTCTCTTGGATATAGAAGGGCTGGTATTATTCCTACCTATTAGCCGTTTACCCGGATGAAGCAATGTATATTTACGACGATTACGACCAAAAAATCGTGGACCAGCGCGTAGCGCAGTACCGCGATCAAACGCGCCGCTACTTGGCTGGCGAATTGACCGACGAAGAATTCCGCCCTTTGCGTTTGCAAAACGGTTTGTATATTCAACGTCACGCACCGATGTTGCGCGTTGCGATTCCTTATGGTCATTTGCGTAGTGCGCAAGTGCGCAAATTGGCCGAACTCGCTCGTAAATATGACAAAGGTTACGTGCATTTCACCACGCGCCAGAACGTGCAGTACAACTGGCCAGCGCTCGAAAACGTACCGGAAATGCTGGCTGAATTGGCAACAGTGCAAATGCACGGCATTCAGACTTCAGGCGCCTGTATTCGTAACACCACCTCAGACCAATTTGCTGGCGTGGCGTTTGACGAAATCGTCGATCCACGTCCATGGTGCGAAATCATCCGTCAGTGGTCGACTTTCCATCCTGAGTTTGCCCACCTGCCACGTAAATTCAAGATTGCGGTGAATGGCGCAAAAGAAGATCGCGCGGCAGTAATGGTGCACGACGTGGGTATCAACGTGAAGTTGAACGACGCGGGCCAAGTCGGTTTTGAGATTTTCGTTGGTGGCGGCTTGGGTCGCACGCCAATGATTGGCGATCTGATCAAACCATGGTTAGAGCCAAAACACCTGCTGACCTATCTGAACGCTGTGTTGCGTGTGTATAACCGCTACGGCCGTCGTGATAATAAATACAAAGCGCGGATTAAAATTTTGGTGAAAGCGATGACGCCAGAAGTTTTCGCGGCCAAAGTGGAGCAAGAATGGGCGTTTGAAAAAGACGGCCCACAAACGCTGACCGACGCCGAAATCGCGCGTAACCACCGCTTCTTTACTGCGCCAGCCTACGAAAGCTTGGCGGGTGACGATGCTGAGTTTGCAGCGGCAAAAGCGGCCAATCCAGCGTTTGCACGTTGGGTTGAGCGCAATGTGTTTGCGCACAAAGTGGCGGGCTACGCTGCGGTGACTTTGTCATTGAAGAAAACCGGTGTTCCACCGGGCGATGCGACTGATGCACAGCTCGATGACGTCGCGAATTTGGCCGACCGCTTTAGCTTTGGCGAAGTGCGTGTATCGCACGGCCAGAATCTGATTTTGGCCGATGTCAAACAAGCTGATTTGTTCGCCCTGTGGGAAGAAGCCAAACGGATTGGCTTTGCGACACCAAATATTGGTTTGCTGACCGACGTGATTTGCTGCCCAGGTGGTGATTTCTGCTCGCTGGCGAACGCGAAATCAATTCCAGTTGCGCAAGCGATTCAAGAGCGTTTTGATAATCTGGATTATCTGTTTGACCTCGGTGATATCGATGTCAATATGTCGGGCTGTATCAACGCCTGTGGTCACCACCACGTTGGTAATATTGGTGTATTGGGCGTGGATAAAAACAATGCCGAGTACTATCAAATTACCTTGGGTGGTCGTCAAGGTGTCGACGCGAAAATCGGTAAGGTGATCGGCCCATCATTCGCGCAAGAAGAAATGCCGGATGTGATGAGTAAGATTATTGAAGTCTTTGTCGCGCACCGCGAGGGTGACGAGCGCTTTATCGATGTATTCGATCGCATCGGCGCAGAGCCATTCAAAGCCAAAGTGTACGAAGGCAAACCGATTCGCAAGGAGAAAGCTGATGTCTAAGCTGATTATCAATCGTGAAATCGTTGACAACCGCTGGACGCGCGTCGTTGCGAATGAGCAAGGTGAGGTATCTCTCCCAAGCGAAGGCGCCGTGCTGGTTCCATACCAATACTGGCTGGCAAATCGCGATGCGCTCTCTAACCGCGAAGTTGCGGTGTGCTTTGCGCCAACGGACGAGCCAGAATCTTTGCCGGTGGATGCGAATGTATTTCCAATGATCGCTTGCGAGTTTCCTGCGTTTACCGACGGTCGTGGTTTCTCTATCGGTCGTTTGCTGCGTGTTCGTTATGGTTTTAAAGGCGAATTGCGTGCGGTAGGCGATGTATTTAAAGATACCTTGAACTACTTGGCACGTTGCGGCTTTAATGCCTTTGAAGTGCGTGCAGATAAAGATATCAATGAAGCAATCAAAGGCATTGATGACTTTACTGAGTTCTACCAATCAAGCGTCGATGTGCCCAGTCCGCTGTACTTACGTCGCCCAGTTGCTGCTTAAGTCAGTTTGAGGTGTTAAATACATGTATCAACAAAGCCCGCTTTAGCGGGCTTTGTGCTTTTTAGTTCGGTTTTTGCGCGGTTTGAGCGTTTGATTCAGGTTGTTTTTTCTTATTACCTGCGGTTTTGGCCGGTTTTTCTGAGTTTTTGCGAGTTTTGTTGGTGGCTACACTGGTGCTGTGCGTTTGCATTTGGCGTTGTTTGCCAAAATATTTCGATTTTCGTTTCCTTTCCGATCAATCACTTAGCGCCTTTGTTCCATTTTCTTTGTCGATAGGTGTTGACGTGTTTCAGGCTGGTGGGTATAGTTCGGCCTCTCTGCTGATGACGCAACGAAACGAAGCGATGCCAGCAACGATCTTTAACAATATACAGCCGATGAGTGTGAGTGCTTGATTCGTAAGTCGAAACAAGTGCTTGCACTCAGATGATAGGAAATAAACAAGACGAACTTTTTAAGTTTTTCTCGTTTCTTTCTTTGAGTATTGAAGTACAAGCCAAGTAGTAAAAATAGCATAGCGATTAAACGAAAGAGTTTGATCCTGGCTCAGATTGAACGCTGGCGGCATGCTTTACACATGCAAGTCGAACGGCAGCACGGACTTCGGTCTGGTGGCGAGTGGCGAACGGGTGAGTAATACATCGGAACGTACCCAGTAATGGGGGATAACTATCCGAAAGGATAGCTAATACCGCATACGCCCTACGGGGGAAAGAGGGGGATCGCAAGACCTCTTGTTATTGGAGCGGCCGATGGCTGATTAGCTAGTTGGTGAGGTAAAGGCTCACCAAGGCGACGATCAGTAGCGGGTCTTAGAGGACGATCCGCCACACTGGAACTGAGACACGGTCCAGACTCCTACGGGAGGCAGCAGTGGGGAATCTTGGACAATGGGCGCAAGCCTGATCCAGCAATGCCGCGTGCGTGAAGAAGGCCTTCGGGTTGTAAAGCGCTTTTGTCAGGGAGCAAAAGGTGGTGGCTAATATCCATCGCTCTTGAGAGTACCTGAAGAATAAGGACCGGCTAACTACGTGCCAGCAGCCGCGGTAATACGTAGGGTCCAAGCGTTAATCGGAATTACTGGGCGTAAAGCGTGCGCAGGTGGTTTGTTAAGCACGATGTGAAATCCCCGAGCTCAACTTGGGAATTGCATTGTGAACTGGCTAACTAGAGTACGGCAGAGGGGGGTGGAATTCCACGTGTAGCAGTGAAATGCGTAGAGATGTGGAGGAACACCGATGGCGAAGGCAACCCCCTGGGCTGATACTGACACTCATGCACGAAAGCGTGGGGAGCAAACAGGATTAGATACCCTGGTAGTCCACGCCCTAAACGATGTCAACTAGTTGTTGGGCTTTTCGGAGCTTAGTAACGCAGCTAACGCGTGAAGTTGACCGCCTGGGGAGTACGGTCGCAAGACTAAAACTCAAAGGAATTGACGGGGGCCCGCACAAGCGGTGGATGATGTGGATTAATTCGATGCAACGCGAAAAACCTTACCTGGTCTTGACATGTACGGAATCCTTTAGAGATAGAGGAGTGCCTTCGGGAACCGTAACACAGGTGCTGCATGGCTGTCGTCAGCTCGTGTCGTGAGATGTTGGGTTAAGTCCCGCAACGAGCGCAACCCTTGCCACTAGTTGCTACCATTCAGTTGAGCACTTTAGTGGGACTGCCGGTGACAAACCGGAGGAAGGTGGGGATGACGTCAAGTCCTCATGGCCCTTATGACCAGGGCTTCACACGTCATACAATGGTCGGTACAGAGGGTCGCTAACCCGCGAGGGGGTGCCAATCTCACAAAACCGATCGTAGTCCGGATTGCACTCTGCAACTCGAGTGCATGAAGTCGGAATCGCTAGTAATCGCGGATCAGCATGTCGCGGTGAATACGTTCCCGGGCCTTGTACACACCGCCCGTCACACCATGGGAGTGGGTTTCACCAGAAGTAGGTAGGCTAACCGCAAGGAGGCCGCTTACCACGGTGGGATTCATGACTGGGGTGAAGTCGTAACAAGGTAGCCGTAGGGGAACCTGCGGCTGGATCACCTCCTTTCAAGAGAAAGACCTGCGGGTCAAGTACTCACACTCATCGGCTGTAGATTTTGAAGATACAGAGACAGTGCTCAAGGGAACTTGAACACTACTCGGTTGGAAAGCTGGGTCAGTAGCTCAGTCGGTTAGAGCACCGTCTTGATAAGGCGGGGGTCGCTGGTTCGATTCCAGCTTGACCCACCACTTACCTGTAAGTGGAAACAGCTTAGTAATGCCAGATTGGGGGATTAGCTCAGTTGGGAGAGCACCTGCTTTGCAAGCAGGGGGTCGTCGGTTCGATCCCGTCATCCTCCACCAATCACAAGAGTTCAGAATTCAGTCAATTGACGAATCGTTTGATTCGGGTAATTGATTTTGTTCTGGTTTCTTAAATCGGAATGTCGCAAGACATCTGTATCGTTCTTTAACAAAATAGAAGAAGTAATATCTCCTAATTAAACAATGTGAGCATCAGGTAAAACTGATGTGAACAGTAAATAAATTGGGTTGATTGTATCTGCTAGTCGAAAGACTAGCCGTTGAATAGCCTGAGAAACTATTCAACAAGTCGTAAATACCGATACTCTAAACCGAGATCACGGTAAAACGTGTTTGAGGTTATAGGATCAAGCGAATAAGTGCATCTGGTGGATGCCTTGGCGATGATAGGCGACGAAGGACGTGATAGCCTGCGATAAGCGTGGGGGAGCTGGCAAAGTGCTTTGATCCCACGATTTCCGAATGGGGAAACCCGGCCCTTTTGGGTCATCCTTGACTGAATACATAGGTCATGTGAAGCGAACGCGGTGAACTGAAACATCTAAGTAACCGCAGGAAAAGAAATCAACCGAGATTCCCAAAGTAGTGGCGAGCGAAATGGGAAGAGCCTGTACGTGATAGCAGTCGTGTTAATAGAACGGAATGGAAAGTCCGGCCATAGTGGGTGATAGCCCCGTATATGAAAGCACAATTGTGGTACTAAGCGTACGAGAAGTAGGGCGGGACACGAGAAATCCTGTTTGAAGATGGGGGGACCATCCTCCAAGGCTAAATACTCATCATCGACCGATAGTGAACCAGTACCGTGAGGGAAAGGCGAAAAGAACCCCGGGAGGGGAGTGAAATAGAACCTGAAACCGGATGCATACAAACAGTGGGAGCGGACTTGTTCCGTGACTGCGTACCTTTTGTATAATGGGTCAGCGACTTACGTTCAGTAGCAAGCTTAACCAAATAGGGGAGGCGTAGGGAAACCGAGTCCGAATAGGGCGCACAGTTGCTGGGCGTAGACCCGAAACCAAGTGATCTATCCATGGCCAGGATGAAGGTGCGGTAACACGCACTGGAGGTCCGAACCCACTAACGTTGCAAAGTTAGGGGATGAGCTGTGGATAGGGGTGAAAGGCTAAACAAACTTGGAAATAGCTGGTTCTCCTCGAAAACTATTTAGGTAGTGCCTCATGTATCACTGACGGGGGTAAAGCACTGTTATGGCTAGGGGGTCATCGCGACTTACCAAACCATGGCAAACTCTGAATACCGTCAAGTGCGAGCATGGGAGACAGTCCTGGGGTGCTAACGTCCTGGGACAAGAGGGAAACAACCCAGACCGCCGTCTAAGGTCCCAAATGATCAATTAAGTGGAAAACGAGGTGGGAAGGCATAGACAGCCAGGATGTTGGCTTAGAAGCAGCCATCATTTAAAGAAAGCGTAATAGCTCACTGGTCGAGTCGTCCTGCGCGGAAGATGTAACGGGGCTCAAATTGATAACCGAAGACGCGGATATGTACGATGTACATATGGTAGAGGAGCGTTCTGTAAGCCTGTGAAGGTGTCTTGAGAAGGATGCTGGAGGTATCAGAAGTGCGAATGCTGACATGAGTAGCGATAAAGGGGGTGAAAAGCCCCCTCACCGAAAACCCAAGGTTTCCTGCGCAACGTTCATCGGCGCAGGGTGAGTCGGCCCCTAAGGCGAGGCAGAAATGCGTAGTCGATGGGAAACAGGTTAATATTCCTGTACTTGGTATTAGTGCGATGTGGGGACGGAGAAGGTTACCTCAGCCAACGGTTGGAAGAGTTGGTTTAAGTGTGTAGGTGTGTAGCTTAGGCAAATCCGGGCTACTTTAACACTGAGGCATGATGACGAGTCTACTTGTAGACGAAGTGAGCGATACCCTGCTTCCAAGAAAAGCCACTAAGCTTCAGCTAATATCGAACCGTACCGCAAACCGACACAGGTGGGTAGGAAGAGTATTCTAAGGTGCTTGAGAGAACTCGGGAGAAGGAACTCGGCAAATTGACACCGTAACTTCGGGAGAAGGTGTGCCTCTAGTAGGTGAAGGTGTACAACCGGAGCCCAATGAGGCCGCAGAGAAATGAGGGCTGCGACTGTTTATCAAAAACACAGCACTGTGCTAACACGAAAGTGGATGTATACGGTGTGACGCCTGCCCGGTGCTGGAAGATTAAATGATGGGGTGCAAGCTCTTGATTGAAGTCCCAGTAAACGGCGGCCGTAACTATAACGGTCCTAAGGTAGCGAAATTCCTTGTCGGGTAAGTTCCGACCCGCACGAATGGCGTAACGATGGCCCTACTGTCTCCTCCCGAGACTCAGCGAAGTTGAAGTGTTTGTGAAGATGCAATCTCCCCGCTGCTAGACGGAAAGACCCCGTGAACCTTTACTGTAGCTTTGCATTGGACTTTGAAGTGGTTTGTGTAGGATAGGTGGGAGGCTTTGAAGCAGGAACGCCAGTTTCTGTGGAGCCGTCCTTGAAATACCACCCTGACCCCTTTGAGGTTCTAACCTAGGTCCATTATCTGGATCGGGGACCGTGCATGGTAGGCAGTTTGACTGGGGCGGTCTCCTCCCAAATTGTAACGGAGGAGCTCGAAGGTCGCCTAGGTACGGTCGGACATCGTACTGATAGTGTAATGGCAAAAGGCGGCTTAACTGCGAGACCGACAAGTCGAGCAGGTGCGAAAGCAGGACATAGTGATCCGGTGGTTCTGAATGGAAGGGCCATCGCTCAACGGATAAAAGGTACTCCGGGGATAACAGGCTGATTCCGCCCAAGAGTTCACATCGACGGCGGAGTTTGGCACCTCGATGTCGGCTCATCACATCCTGGGGCTGTAGCCGGTCCCAAGGGTATGGCTGTTCGCCATTTAAAGTGGTACGTGAGCTGGGTTCAAAACGTCGTGAGACAGTTTGGTCCCTATCTGCAGTGGGCGTTGGAAGTTTGAGGGGGGCTGCTCCTAGTACGAGAGGACCGGAGTGGACTGACCTCTGGTGTACCGGTTGTCACGCCAGTGGCATTGCCGGGTAGCTAAGTCGGGAATAGATAAGCGCTGAAAGCATCTAAGCGCGAAACTAGCCTCAAGATGAGACTTCCCTAGGTCTATAAGACCTCTAAAGGATCGTTCGAGACCAGGACGTTGATAGGTCGGGTGTGGAAGCGCAGTAATGCGTTAAGCTAACCGATACTAATTGCCCGTGAGGCTTGATCCTATAACCTGAGACGCGTTGATATGACGTGATACAGTTGACCCAAAGAAATTGTTTGGTGAAGAGAAATAAGATTACTTCTTCTATTGATTTCGAGTGGTTGTGTATAAAGCACAGCTAACTCACCCAGTTTTGTCTGGTGACCATAGCGAGGTGGTCCCACTCCTTCCCATCCCGAACAGGACAGTGAAACGCCTCAGCGCCGATGATAGTGCGGATTGCCCGTGTGAAAGTAGGACATTGCCAGACTACCCTAAGTAAGTAGAAAGCCCAGCTAGAAATAGCTGGGCTTTTTGCTTTGTATTTTTGAAATACTCTCCGCCTGCATCTGCTCCTGATCGATATTGCGCATAATTTCTATTGATATACCCTTGGGTGGTACTAGAGATGTGTTCCATTGCACCTAGCTCAGACTAAATGCTCGTTTAATTAATGCTTAGTCTGTAAAATTGCAAAATATTATTGAAAGCTAATTGCAATTTAAGGTGCTAGGCGATGCGTAAATCGGTGCAATCTCTCAGTCTGTTGCTGCTGTCGACGTCGGTGATGGCCGCGAAAATTGTTACTTTTAGCCCGCAAGGCGAAGTGAAGCGGCTTGAGCAGGTGAGGGTTAGTTTTGCCGAATCCGCCATCGCATTCGGTAATAGCGCAGCGCCAGCGCCGCTGAGCTGGGATTGTCCACTCAAGGGCAAATCGCATTGGGTTGATGATAAAACGTGGGTGCTCGATATCGAGCAAACGCCGCCCGCCAATACGAGCTGCCAATTTAAAGCTAAGCCAGGTTGGAAAGATCTGAAAGGCGAAGCTTTGCTTGTTGGCCAGCCCTTCAAATTTACTACCGGTGCGGCAATTATTGAGCGTAGCTGGCCTGATGGCGACTCTATCGCCGAAGATCAAGCTTTTGTGCTGCAATTTAATGGCAAAGCCGATTCGCTCTCTACGCTGTATTGTCAGTCGAGTAGCTCCCCCGAACGGATTGCGGTAACTGCGCTGAATGCTGATGATCGGGCTACGCTGCTTAAACATCTGGACTTGCAAAAACAGGCTGATACCATCGCTACCGTCACGTGTGGGCAACGCTTAGCGCCTGATAGCAAAATGACTTTGGTGCACACGCGAGGCAAAGCGACGCCAGATCGGCTCAATTTTCAGGTACGCGCCGCGTTTACCGCCAGCATGAGTTGCCAGCGCGAAAACGCCAAAGGTGCGTGTATTCCATTTAAGCCCATTACGCTGAAATTTAGCTCGCCAGTGCCTGAAAAACTGGCTTTGGCGATTAGATTAAAAGGCGCGTCGGGTGAGCGTGCGCCAAAGGCGCCGCAATCAAGCCGCGGTCAGCCGCTCGATGAAATTGTATTTGCGCCACCGTTTAATGCGTTGGAGGACATGAAGCTCGAGTTGCCGAGTGATTTTGTCGACGAAGTGGGGCGCGAGTTAGTGAATAAGCAGCGTTTCCCACTGGCGATTAAAACTTCAGATTACCCACCGCTGGCTAAATTTTCTGCCGCGCCATTTGGGATTATCGAATCGGGCAGCGACGCGCTGCTGCCGATGACCTTGCGTGGTGTTGAGCGTGATTTAAATATTAAATCGGTTCAATTAGACGGGCAATCGCTAAGAATTGGTGACGAAGCCAGCATGATGAATTGGCTGGCTAAAGTGATCGAATACGACGAAAGTACGATTGCGGTTGGCAAGAAAAATGTTGAGTCACGCCGGTTATCTTTGTTGAAAAAAGAAAAAGCTGCACAGGCGCTGAAATTACCGGCTCAGCCCGATGCCAATGGCAAGTGGCCGTTTGAAGTGGTTGGCATTCCGCTGCCTAAGCCCGGATTTTATGTGGTCGAGGTGGCTTCGCAGTTGCTTGGTAAATCATTACTTGGCGTCAATAAGCCGATGTATGTGCGCACTGCAGCGCTGGTAACCAATATGGCGGTGCATTTTAAACAGTCGGGCGACAATGCCGCTGTTTGGGTGACAACGCTGGATAAAGCGCGCCCAGTACCGAACGCGGCGATCAATGTGTTTGACTGCACGGGCGAAAAATTGTGGAGCGGTCAGACCAATGCCCAAGGCTTTGTGCAAATTAATCAGGCGCTACCCAACGCCAATTCATGCTCGGACGCGGTGCTATCCGGCTTGTTTGTAACCGCGCGCGCCAAAGATACCAACGGCAATGACGATGTGTCGTTTGTACGATCTAGCTGGAATCGTGGCATCGAAGCTTGGCGTTTCCCATTCCCCACTTATTTTGACGAAACCTCAAACATTAGCGCGCATACAGTGCTTGATCGCAGCTTGCTACGCGCTGGTGAAACGGTATCGATGAAGCATTTCTTGCGGCTAAAAGGCACGCAAGGGCTCTCGTTGCTGAAGACTAATCAGCTGCCAGAACAAGTGCGTATTGTCCACGACGGTAGCGGCGATGAAGTGAAAATCCCGCTCACTTGGCGCAAAGGTCGTTACGCCGAATCAAGCTTTGCGATTCCTAAAGCGGCCAAGCTGGGCGAGTACTCGATTTATTTAGAGCGCAAAGGCTCGCGAGGCAAAAATAATGCCGATTCAGCCAAGCCAGAGCTAGATGGTTATTCATTGCAAAGCGGTGGTTTCCGTGTCGAGGAATTCCGCCTACCTGTAATGACTGGGGGTATTGCCGCAGAGAAGAATGCTGGCATTGGTGCCAAAGAAATACCTCTGAATGTTTCTTTAGCTTGGGGTAACGGCGGGCCAGCTAAAGCGTGGCCGGTACAAGTGAGCGCCATGCTGGAGCGCCGCTATGAATCACCGCGCAATTACGAAGGTTTTAGCTTTAGCCCACCGAGCCAGCCCGAAGATAAAAAAACACCGTCGATTGATGGCAAAGTTGTGCTGGATAAAGCTGCTGTTGTCCTTGATGCCAACGGTAACGGCAAAACCAAAGTGAGCAATCTGCCAACACTTGATCGCGCCTACGATTTAGTCAGCGAAATGACGTTTAGCGATCCAAATGGTGAAGTGCAAACCATTTCGCGCCGGATCGCGCTGTGGCCTGCGGCCTTGCAAGTAGGTTTGAACGTAGAAAGCTGGATTAGCACGGGCAAAGCCTTGCAGCTGAAAGCTGTCGTGCTCGATACCACTGGCAAGCCGGTAAAGGGCAAGGAAGTCAAAGTTAGCTTGCGCGAGCATCGCTATTTGAGTGCGCGCAAACGCTTGGTCGGTGGTTTCTACGCTTGGGACAACAGCGAAGAAATCGACGACAAAGGCAAGGTGTGCAGCGAAACGAGCGACGCTCAGGGTTTAGTGTTCTGCGAAATCAGCTTTAAAGATGCAGGCAATATGGAGCTGATTGCCGAGGTGAAAGACGAGCAGGGCAATTTGGCCCGCAGCGCGCAGGATGTGTGGGTGAGCCAGCACGATGAGCTGTGGTTTGACGCTGATAATAATGACCGCATTGATGTGCTGCCAGAAAAAGCCAGTTATGCGCCGGGTGAAATGGCAAAATTCCAAGTGCGGATGCCATTCCGTAAAGCCACCGCTTGGATTGGTATTGAGCGCGAAGGCATTATGGAAACGCGCGTCGTTGAGCTTGACGGCAAAAACGCGAGTTTTGAATTAAAAATCGCAGATAATTGGACGCCGAATGTCTATGTGTCGGTACTGGCGGTGCGCGGCCGCGTGCGCGATGTGCCGTGGTATTCGTTCTTTACTTGGGGTTGGAAAACACCGGGAGAATGGTGGAATGCCTATTGGAACGAAGGCAAAGATTATGTCGCGCCAACCGCGATGGTCGATTTATCACGCCCAGCCTTTAAATACGGCGTGGCCGAGATCAAGGTCGGCGACGCCGCGAAGCGCTTGCAAATTGAAGTAACGCCAGCGCGAGCCACCTATGGGATTCGCGAAACTGCCGATGTGACGATTAAAGTGAAGTTACCGAACGGCAAACCGGCGCCAGCGGGTACCGAGGTGGCGTTTGCCGCGGTAGACGAGGCGCTGCTTGAGCTGCAGCCCAATACCTCTTGGCAAATTTTGCAGGCAATGTATCAGCGGCATAGTTTTGGCGTAGAAATGGCGACTGCGCAGCTCGAAGTAGTTGGTAAGCGGCACTACGGTCGCAAAGCATTGCCACCGGGCGGCGGTGGCGGTAAAGCGCCGACGCGCGAGTTGCTCGATACCTTGCTTACATGGCAACCCGCCGTGGTTCTCGACGCCAACGGTACGGCCAAAGTGAAAGTACCGATTAACGACGCGCTGACCAAATTCCACCTTGTGGCGGTGGCTGATGTGGGAAGCGATCAATTTGGTACGGGTGAGGGCAGCTTTGTCGTGCGGCAAGATCTGCAGCTGACTTCTGGCATACCACCGGTGGTGCGCGAAGGCGATCAGGTCGCGGCGGGCATTACGCTGCGCAATGGCAGCGAGCGCAAGATGACGGTAAAAGTTAATGCTACCGCATCAGGCATTGCGG
The DNA here is from genome assembly GCF_013423785.1 of Chitinibacter fontanus. Taxonomy (NCBI): domain Bacteria; kingdom Pseudomonadati; phylum Pseudomonadota; class Betaproteobacteria; order Neisseriales; family Chitinibacteraceae; genus Chitinibacter; species Chitinibacter fontanus. Next base: position 566,860 of record NZ_CP058952.1, on the reverse strand, counting down.
GTTTGAACCCACAGCAAGTCGAGCTGCCTGCCGGTGAGGCGCGCTTTATCAACTGGCCGATTACGGTACCCAACAATATTAAGCAACTCGATTGGGTGTTTGCGGTACAGGAAGTGGGTGGGAAAGCTGCGGATAAACTGGCGGCTAGCCAGCAAGTTGAACCTGCCGTGCCCGTTACCGTAGAGCAGGCCACACTGCAACGGGTTAGCAATGGCGAGCTGCAAATTCCGGTTGCGCTGCCGCCGAATGCGTTGGCTGGTCGCGGCGGGATTCGCGTCTCGTTGCAAAACAAGCTCGGCAACGATTTACCGGGCGTGCGTCGTTGGTTTAGCGAATACCCGTATTCGTGCCTAGAGCAGCGTACCTCGGTGGCGCTGGGCTTGGGTGATAAGGCGCGCTGGCAAAAGCTAATGACCGAATTGCCGCTGTATTTAGATAACGATGGTCTGGCATGGTATTGGCCGCTAGGTGAATCTAGCCGTAACGCAGGTACGGATACCCTGACTACCTATCTGTTGGCAGTGGCAGACGAAGCGGGTGAAACCATTCCTGATGCGCCGCGCCAACGGATGCTGAACGCCTTGGTGGCATTTGTTGAAGGGCGCATTAAGCGTGATTTGGCGTACAACCGCCAAGACGCCGATGTGCGTCGTCTTGCTGCGATGGAAGTGCTCGCGCGCTACGGCATGTTTAAGCCGACCATGCTCGATGTCGTTGAGCTCAACCCGCAAAAAATGAGTACGGCGATGCTGGTTGATTGGCTATCGTTGCTTAATCGTGCCAAAGGTATTCCGAATCAGGCTGCGAAAGTCACCGAGGCGAGCAATCTGCTGCGCGCGCGCCTGACCTACCAAGGCACGCGCATGGTGTTTAGCACCGAGCGCGACGATGTGGCGTGGTGGCTGATGGGCAGCCCCGATGTGAACGCCGCCAAGCTGATTTTGGCAACGCGCAATTTGCCGGATTGGCAGGCCGACATGCCGCGCGTGTTGACCGGACTGTTGGCGCGTCAGAGCAAAGGGCATTGGCAGACGACGACGGCCAATTTGTGGGGCACATTGGCAGTGAGTGCGTTCTCGCGTCAATTTGAGAGCACACCCGTTACTGGCACAACAAGCGCAAACTTGGGGGGCGCTGCATTGAACCTAAGTTGGCCAAAAGAAGGCGTGCAAAGCTTGGGGCTGCTGCCATGGCCTGCTAGCGGCAAAGGCGGCTTGAATGTGAAGCACACTGGCAGTGGCGAGCCGTGGGCGACTGTGCAGGCCGAAGCCGCAATTGTGCTCAAAGCGCCGCGCTACGCCGGTTACAGTATTAAGAAAACCATTACGCCGGTCAGCCAAAAAGTGGCGGGTCAGTATCAACCGGGCGATGTAGTGAAAGTGGTGCTTGATATCACCGCGCAAGCAGATATGACTTGGGTGGTCGTGAACGACCCGATTCCGGCTGGCGCGGCGATACAAGGCAGCGGGCTGGGGCGTGATTCGGCCATTGATAGCAAAGACGCAAACGGTGGAGACTACGCCGATTTTGTCGAGCGCTCCTTCAGCAGCTATCGCGCTTTCTACGGCTATGTGCCGCGGGGCAACTTGAAAGTGGAATACACGATGCGACTCAATAATGTGGGCACATTCCAAATTCCACCAACGCGTGTCGAAGCGATGTATGCACCCGATGTATTTGGCATGCTGCCCAATGCGGCGATCAAAGTGAACGCGGCAAAATAATAATGAGTAACGCAGTGGTCAGCGGCGCAATGCGGCTGACCACCTTTTGGATTGTGCATGAAGTTATCTCTGTGGCCACTTGTGGCGGCACTCGTCGTTGCGCCAGTCTGGGCCAACCCCAGTTTTAAAGAAGTGAAAGCCGCTTGGCGCTCGTCTGACGTGCTCTTGCTCGACCGTCAAGGCGCGCCATTGCAGCGAGTTCGCGTTGATATGAAAACGCGCAAGCTCGATTGGGTGGCCTTGCCCGATATTTCGCCCGCGATGCGCCAAGCCTTGTTGATATCCGAAGATAAACGCTTTTACCAGCACAGCGGTGTTGATTGGTCGGGCGTCGCGGCCGCCGCGTGGGGCAATGTATGGAATACCAAAACGCGTGGCGCATCGACCATTACGATGCAGCTGGCTGGTTTACTCGATGATGATCTGAAAGCGAGTAATAGCGGCCGCTCGGTTTGGCAAAAAGTTGGGCAGTCGTGGTCGGCAACTTGGCTGGAAAAGGAGTGGAGCAAGGCTGAAATCCTTGAGGCCTATTTAAATAAGGTCAGCTTTCGCGGTGAGATTGTCGGCCTTTCCGCACTCTCACATACGCTATTTGGCAAAACGCCAGCGGGTTTGAATTTAACCGAAGCGGCGATTGCCACCGCCTTGATTCGCGGGCCAAACGCCAGCGTTGATCGCGTTGCCAGCCGCGCGTGCAAAATTGTGCAGGATTTGGGGCGGCAGGCATCGTGTTCGAGTATCAAAGTCGATACCGAAATCGCCATCTCGCGCAGCAAAGCACCGAACCCGTTGGCGGAAAACGAAGCGCCGCATTTTGCGCGCAAACTGATTGCGCAAAATAAAATCAGCGCTGGTAGCACAGTTAAAACCACTCTGTCTTTGCCGCTGCAGCAGTACGCCAATGCGATGTTACGCCGTCACTTGGCGGCACTGGCTAAACGCAATGTGCAAGACGGAGCGGTCATCGTGCTTGATAACCGCAGTGGTGATATTCTGGCGTGGATTGGCTCGTCAGGCGCTGCTACGTCGAACGCGGCGGATGTTGATGGTGTAACAGCGCTACGCCAAGCGGGCTCCACCTTAAAGCCATTTTTGTACCAATTGGCGTTCGAGCAAAAATACCTGACCGCCGCGTCTTTACTCGACGATAGCCCGTTGGATTTACAAACCGCAGGCGGGCTATACGCGCCACAAAATTACGCCAAAGACTTTAAAGGGCTGGTATCGGTGCGTACCGCGCTGGGCTCATCGCTGAATGTGCCTGCGGTACGGGCGATAGAAATGGTCGGCCCGAATGCGCTGCGCGATCGGCTGTTTGCACTGGGGATGAAAAGTCTGGAGCAAGATGGCGATTACTACGGCGCGAGTCTGGCGCTCGGTGCGGCGGATGTACGACTTATTGAGCTGACCAACGCCTACCGCACGCTCGCCAATGGCGGGGCTTGGTCGGCGCCGCGTTGGACTCTCGTTGAGCCTGCAGTGAAACCCAAACCGCTACTTGATCCGGCCAGCAGCTTTATCGTCGCCGATATTCTGTCAGACCGCAGCGCGCGCGCGCGAACGTTCGGGCTGGAAAGTGCGCTATCAACGCGCTATTGGAGCGCGGTGAAAACCGGTACCAGCAAAGACATGCGGGACAACTGGACTATCGGTTTCTCGCGTTTTGTTACCGTCGGCGTTTGGGTCGGCAACGCTAGCGGCGAGCCGATGTGGGATGTCTCAGGCATGCACGGCGCTGCGCCGGTATGGCAAGCGGTACTCAGCCGCGCGCAGCAATCGGCGCCAGCCTCACGAGCGCCCAGCCCACCGCAGGGAGTGACTAGCCGCGACCTTAAGTATCAAAACCAGATTGAAGCCAGCCGCAAAGAATGGTTTCTGGCTGGCACCGAGCGCGAGCTGATCGTCGCCGAAACACAGCCAGAACAAAACCAAGCGCCGGGCATCATTGCGCCGCTCGACGGTAGCATCTTCGCGCTCGACCCCGACGTGCCGCCCAATAACCAGCGCTTGGTATTCCGCGCCCGTGGCGTAGCGAATGCGCAATGGTGGCTAGACGGCAAACAAATCGGCCGCGGCAACCAGACCAAATGGTTCCCATGGCCGGGGCGATACCAGCTTGAACTGCGCGATGCGCAGGGGAAGGTGGTACAGAAGGTGGGGTTTGAGGTGCGCGGGGCAGTAGTTAAGTAAAATACTCTGGTACGCGAATAATATTGGAACAGGTATGGCAACACGAGAAATTAATCGAATTTCACAAATAATTTTGTGGATGGCTTTGGGTTGCTACCTGATTGCACTGTATTTACATCCATACACCACCAATAATCCTAGTTCATCATTAAGTGGGCTCTACATCCTGTTTTTTGGCTGGGGAGGCGTTTTATTGTCCAAGGCTAATCTGGCGTGGTTTGCCAACCCCGCGATGCTGTTGAGTGTGCTTTTGATTAAACAACATCCTAAAACCAGTGTAGTTTTGGCGACGCTGGCGGTGGGTTTGGGCTTAGATTGTTTACGTTTTTATAGTTTTGGCTTTGATTCAAACCGTGATATTTATGCTGGTACAGTAACGGGGATTGAAGCAGGTGCCTATATATGGCTATCCAGCTTGATTTTGGTGTTAATTGCACAGCTCATTCAAATTAGTTTTCGCGCTGAAAAGAAGAGCAGAAGAACAAAAAAACTTAAAGGTAAATGATGATCACCCTAGACCAACTCGAAGAATTGTTCGCCAGCATCCGTGACAACACCGACTGGGATTTATCCGCGCCGCTGTTGTGGGGCTATTTTTTTACTGCTGATCAAGATGAGCAGCTGACCGATGTCATTCCGCTACTCGAAGCGCAGGGTTATGCCTTTGTGGATTTGTTTATTCCGCAGCTCGAGGCGGGCAAGCAGGAGTATTTTGTGTTGCATATGGAAAAAGCCGAGGTGCATACCACAGCATCACTGTTCGCGCGCAATGCCGAGCTGGTCGACTTCGCTGCGCAGCACGGTTTGCGCAGTTATGATGGGATGGATGTTGGCCCGCTAGCGTGATTAGCTTGGTATGTTGCTACGGTTTAATTTATATAAAGCCTGTAGCGATATACCCTTAGTTATTTGCGAGGCCCAGATCTTGTACCGTTAGGTGCAGCCGCAGATCGAATTCATATTGTAGATAATTGGGTTCCATATGCTGGCACAGTTGGTAAAAGGCCTTGTTATGGTCTTTTTCTTTTAAGTGTGCCAGCTCGTGCACAACAATCATTTTTAAAAATTCGGGTGGCGTATTTTTAAATAGCGTCGCAATGCGGATTTCATTTTTACTTTTCAGCTTGCCCCCTTGTACCCGCGCAATTTGCGTGTGTAGCCCCAGCGCGTGATTAATCACGCTGATCTTGCTATCAAAACCCACCTTGGAAATTGCCGCCGCATTGCGGAAAAACTCGGATTTTAATTCGCTCACATAGTCATATAAGGCTTTATCGGTTTGTATTTGATGCCGGTTGGGGTATTTCTTGGCCAGCATCGGGGCTAATTGATTTTTGGCGATCAAGGCCTGCACTTGTTCAATGAGCGGGGCTGGGTAGTGGGCAATATATTTGAGTTGCTGCATGGGCAAAGCGGCTGGGGTGATGTTTGGGCAAGGCGCTGATTTTAAGCGGATTTGCCCAATGCTGCTTGAGTTTTGTGGTGCAGGCGATTGCTTGCTGGTGATTGGGCGCGGCAATGGTGTGCGATGGTTCTCTTACAAGTGCAAAGATTAACGATTGTTAATGTGCGTGTGTTGCGGTGGCAGGGGGTTTTCCCTAGTATGCACTTGTAGTGGTATTTTTATTCACTACACAAAAATACCACTATAAAAATCCCTAAAATTGGATGGAAGAGAGAAATGCAAACTAAATTTGTCATGCGCACGATTGCGCTCGGCATTTTTGTCGCTGCGGGTTCGGCCCAAGCGGCAAATTGTGCTGCGCCATGGTCAAGTGCTACGGTGTATTCCGCTGGCGGTACTTTGGTGAGCCAAAATGGCCATAATTATTCAAACAAATGGTGGACGCAGGGTGATGATCCGAGCAAGTCTGCAGATTGGGGTGTTTGGGCTGATCAAGGGGTTTGTACCACTGGTACTGTGACCCCTGCACCAACTGCGGTTGCCACTGCTACACCGACGGTTATTCCAAGCTCTGCTCCGACAGTAAAACCGACTACTGCGCCAGCTACGCCAAGCCCGATTCCGAGCGCAAAACCAACCGCTACTCCAGCCGTGACTACTCCTCCAGTAGGCGCATGTGTTATTTGGGCTGAGGGTGCGAGCTATAAAGCGGGTGATGTGGTCAGCTACAATGGCGTGACCTATACCGCTACTAGCGCGCACACGGCTTATGTCGGTGCTGGCTGGACACCTGCTACTACGCCAACTTTGTGGAAAGTAGGCGGTAGCTGTGACGGGGTTGTGCCAACTGCAAGCCCTAAACCAAGCGCTACCCCAGTTGTGTCACCAAGCCCAACTCCACAGGTAACGCCAACCGCTACGCCAGTTATCACCAGCAGCCCTAAACCTAGCGCTTCGCCGACTGCGACGCCTGTGATTACTCCGACAGCGACTCCAAGTGTGACTCCAAGTGTGACTCCAAGCGCAACGCCGGTTGTGTCGCCAACGCCAACACCATCACTGCCACCAGTTGGGAATAATGATCAATGCCGCCCAGATGGGATGGTGAGTGGTGTCGCGAACGTGCCTTATTGCTTGGCCTACGATAGCAATGGCCGCGAAAAACTGGCGAATGGTTTGCAGCGCCGGAATATTGGCTATTTTGCCAACTGGCGCGCAGGGAAAGATCCGAAGCAGGGTACTTATCTGGCCCACAATATTCCGTGGAAACAGATGACGCACATCAACTACGCCTTTGCGCATGTTGATAGCAATAACACCATTTCGGTGAATGCGGATGCGGCGGATAACGAATCGACCAAACTTACTTGGCCCAATATTCCAGAAGCGGCGATGGACCCTGCGTATGCTTACCAAGGCCATTTCAATCAACTTAACAAATATAAAAAACTCAATCCCGGCGTGAAAACACTGGTGTCGATTGGGGGTTGGGCTGAAACTGGCGGCTATTTTGGCGCCGATGGCAAACGCGTCGCATCGGGCGGCTTCTATGCCATGACGACCAATGCGGACGGCACAGTTAATACTGCAGGGATTAACGCATTTGCTGATTCAGTTGCGGCATTTGTTCGTCAATATGGCTTTGATGGCGCGGATATCGATTACGAATATCCAACTACGATGGAAAATTCGGGTAACCCACTCGATTGGTCATTTGCTACTCCACGCCAGAAAGGGCTGCAAGCGGGTTATCGTGAGTTGATGCGCGTGTTGCGTGACAAGCTCGATACAGCGGCTGTGGCCGATGGTAAGTACTACCAATTGACTGCTGCGGTGCCTGCGTCAGGCTATTTGTTGCGCGGCATGGAAAGCTACCAAGTCACCAAATACCTCGACTTCGTGAACGTGATGAGCTACGACTTGCACGGCACATGGAACGAGTTTGTTGGCCCGAACGCTGCGCTGTTTGACGATGGTAAAGACGGCGAATTGGCGCGTTGGAGTGTTTACACTGACGCGCAATACGGTGGTATTGGCTACCTCAATACCGATTGGGCTTACCGATACTACCGTGGGTCTATGCCTGCAGGCCGTATCAACGTTGGCGTTCCGTACTATACCCGTGGCTGGTCGAATGTGACTGGCGGTAATCACGGTCTGTGGGGTACTGCATCGACCAATACTTGCCCACCGGGCGTAGAAGCACCATGCGGCATTGGCGCCAAAGGCATCGACAATATCTGGTTTGATGTCGATGAAAAAGGCAGCGTGGAAGATGCAGGCTCTAACCCAATGTGGCACGCGAAAAACCTTGAGAAAGGCATCGCCGGTGATTACCTGAAAGATTGGGGCTTCACTGCCGCCGATATCGTTGGCAAGTATGATCGCTATTACGATGCAACGCTGGTGGCACCTTGGTTGTGGAATGACAGCAAGAAAGTCTTCCTGTCGACCGAAGATGAAGAATCAATGCGCGTGAAAGCGGATTGGATCATCAAAAACGGTATCGGCGGCGCGATGAACTGGGAGTTGGCTGGCGATTATGATTGGGATGCTAACCGTACCAATCTGAATGGCACTAAAGGCCAGTACGTACCAGGCGCTACGTTGACTACCTTGCTGGCTGATAAATTCCGCAGTGCAACGCCATATGGCAATACGCGTGCGAAAACTGCAATGCCAGCACAAGTGCTTGATATCACGGTTGAGTTGACCAAGTTTGGCTTGGGTGATGCGGGTAACTACCCAATCGCACCGACGCTGCACATCGTCAACAACACCGGGCTGAAATTGCCAACGGGTGCAAAACTGACGTTCCAATACCCAGTTTCAGCGCCAGCCACGATGGCAGGTAGCGGTCTGACTATCGTGTCAACCGAGCACACTGGCAACACCATCGGTGGTTACAAAGGTGACTTCACAACTGTTGATGTAGCCTTGCCAGCAATGGCAGCTGGTGCGGTCAAAGACATCAAGCTCGATTACAAACTGCCAATCTCTGGCCCATCGAACTTTGTGATTACCGTGAATGGTAAAACTTTCGCTACCAAACAAGAATTCCCACAAAAAGCGGTGGGTGCTTGGTAATCGATAGGGTATCTGCTACTAGCTATTGATATTTTGATAGCTACAGCGATATACCTAAAAGCCCGTGTCAAATGACACGGGCTTTTTTATGTTTGATGGAAGTGCAATACGTGGCCGCATAAAAAAAGCCACGCGAGCGTGGCTTTAGTGATTTTAGGGTATTTTAGCTAGTGCTTAAGCTTTATCGTACAGCTTTGCGCCACCCTTGATAAATTCAATCGACTTGGTTTCCATGCCTTTGGCCAATGCAGCTTCAGCATCGATGCCTTGCTGTTCAGCATATTCGCGCACGTCCTGTGTGATTTTCATCGAGCAGAAATGAGGGCCGCACATTGAGCAGAAGTGAGCGACTTTAGCGCTGTCTTTCGGCAGGGTTTCGTCGTGGAATTCACGCGCGCGGTCTGGGTCTAGGCCGATATTGAATTGGTCTTCCCAGCGGAATTCAAAACGTGCTTTCGACAAAGCGTTGTCACGAATCTGCGCGCCCGGATGACCTTTGGCCAAGTCGGCTGCGTGGGCGGCCAATTTGTACGTGATGATGCCTTCTTTCACGTCGGCTTTGTTGGGTAAGCCCAAGTGCTCTTTTGGCGTTACATAGCAGAGCATTGCCGTGCCATACCAACCAATTTGCGCCGCGCCAATCGCCGAAGTGATGTGGTCATAACCAGGGGCAATATCGGTCGTCAATGGGCCAAGGGTGTAGAACGGCGCTTCGTGGCACCATTCCAGCTCTTTATCCATATTTTCTTTGATCAATTGCATTGGCACGTGGCCCGGGCCTTCGATCATGACTTGTACGTCGTGTTCCCAAGCGATTTTGGTCAATTCGCCCAGTGTTTTCAATTCGCCCAATTGCGCTTCATCGTTCGCATCCCATACTGAACCCGGACGCAGACCATCGCCAAGCGAGAACGCCACGTCGTAGGCTTTCATGATTTCGCAGATTTCTTCGAAATGCGTGTACAAGAAGTTTTCTTTGTGATGCGCCAAACACCATTTGGCCATAATCGAGCCGCCGCGTGACACGATGCCAGTCATACGATTGGCGGTCATTGGCACGTAGCGCAACAATACGCCGGCGTGGATGGTGAAGTAGTCAACGCCTTGCTCGGCTTGCTCGATCAACGTGTCTTTGAAGATTTCCCACGTCAGATCTTCGGCTTTGCCGTTTACTTTTTCCAAAGCTTGGTAGATAGGCACCGTACCAATTGGTACGGGTGAATTGCGTAAAATCCATTCGCGGGTTTCGTGGATGTTTTTACCAGTCGACAGATCCATGATCGTGTCGGCGCCCCAACGGATGCCCCAAGTCATTTTATCGACTTCTTCGGTGATGCTTGACGTAACGGCGGAGTTACCGATATTGCCGTTGATTTTCACCAAGAAATTCCGGCCGATGATCATTGGCTCTGATTCTGGGTGATTGATGTTATTCGGGATGACTGCGCGACCCGCAGCAACTTCATCACGAACGAATTCAGGCGTGATTTTTTCTGGGATATTTGCACCGTAGTTTTGACCTGGGTGCTGGAACAGCATCATTTTGGCGAGCTTTTTGCCCTTCTCACCGAGTGCCAACAGGCTTTCAGTGTATTTTTCGCGCTGTAGATTTTCACGGATTGCAACGTATTCCATTTCTGGCGTCACGATGCCTTTGCGCGCGTAGTGCATTTGCGACACGTTTTGGCCTGCTTTGGCTTTGCGTGGTTTGCGCTGTAATTCGAAACGCAGATCGTCGAGGCTCTTGTCGGCTTCGCGGGCACGGCCGTATTCGCTGGTCATACCGTCGAGCAATTCGGTGTCGTTGCGCTCTTCGATCCACGCTGCGCGGATTGGAGCGAGTCCTTTACGAACGTCAATGGTCGCGTTCGGATCGGTGTAAGGGCCAGAACAGTCGTAAACGTAGATGGGGGGATTTTGTTCGCCGCCAAACATAGTTGGGGTATCAGCTTGGCTGATCTCGCGCATCGGCACTTGAATATCGGGGCGTGAGCCTTCGACATAAACCTTGCGTGAATTGGGTAAAGGCTGGATGGCGGCAGAATCAACCACTGCTTCGGTGGCTAAGAATTCAACTTTGGCGTTCATTTTATGGTCTCCAATGATATTCACGCATTCGGTTTACAGTTGGCGATATGCCACTGAGATATCGAATCGAAATACGGACGAGGGGAGACAGAGTGAGGGATGAAACGCACTCGCTTCCCTTCGCCGGTATTAACCGGATCAGGTTCCAAGGGTGTTTCTCATCCGGCTAAAACAACGTAGCCAGAACCCCTAGCGATATGAATGAATGTGAAATTAAAAGAGTTGTGGGATAATTGCAAGATATATTCGATTAACACTGGCCGAGAATGGTCAAGCTTTGAGGTGACACAAACATGGATTGGGAAAAAGCACGTTATTTACTGGTAGAACAACAAATCCGCCCATGGAATGTGCTGGATGCTAAAGTGCTCAATCGCATTTTGCATACTCGCCGCGAAGACTTCGTGCCAGCCGATAAAAAAGAGCTCGCCTTCGTTGATGTTGAGTTGCCACTGGGCAATGGTCAACTGATGTTGGCACCTAAGGTAGAAGCGCGTTTGCTGCAGGAAATAGCTCTGCAAGAAACTGATAAAGTCTTGATCGTTGGAGCAGGTACAGCTTACTTGGCAGCGCTGGCAGCGGGGCTCTGCGCTGAGGTTGTAGTAATTCAAGCGGATACTAAACAAGCAGAATTGGCGAATGGTGCACTGAAAGCAGCAGGTATCAAAAATGTGAGTATTGAAGTAGGTGTTACTCTCACTAGCAAGCAATGCCCATTTGATGCCATCATCGCTGCCGCATCATTTGAGGCAACTCCAGATGAACTGGTTAAGCAATTGGCGCCAGAAGGGCGCTTGATTACGGTGCTGGGTAATGAGCCAATCATGCATGCAACTGTTGCTCAATTGGCCGCCGAAGCAAATGCTAAGCTCGTGACGCGGCAAGTGTTTGATTACAACCTAGCACGCTGGAAAAACGCGGACAGCGTGTTTGCCTTCTAAGGTGTAATTGACTTTCGTGAAATCTTGACGAAAAAAACCCGCCCTAGGCGGGTTTTTTGCTTACAAATTGACTAAATGATGCTGTAGTTAGGTAAAATGCATGCCACAAATAATATGACTACAGATGCCATTTTATTTTTCGCCTACCTCTAACTCGAATAAGAATTAAAAATGTCTAACGATTCAACGCCAAATCAACTTAAAGAGCAATCTTCCACCGATGATGTGTCACTGCTAGATCTGGTTCTTGTTTTGGCTAAACACAAAAAAAAGATTATCGGGTTACCACTAATGGCTGGCGTGCTGGCCGCCGTGGTTAGTCTGACATTGCCGAACGAATATACCGCAACGCTAAAAATTGCCCCTTCAAAAAATGCGGCAGTATATAACTGGGTGCTAACTAATGACCAGGTGTTGGAAGAGATATCAAAAGAATTCAAGCTTGCGGAGCACTATGGCGTTAAAGGCCGCAAAGCTACACGCAGTGCGATGGCAAAGCAGGTCAAGGTTGCATTGAACGCGAAAGATGGTTTTTTAGATGTGAATGTGAGTGATGAATCGCCTGAATTTGCTGCAAAACTAGCTAATCGAATGGGGGGGGCGTTACAGAGCAATCTGTACACGATGCGCTTACTCGATATTTCTAAAGGTCGTTACGATCTAGAGCTGCGCCGTGATATTGCGGCTAAGAATAAGGCCAAATTTGATACTCTAATCACCCAGCCAGAAATGGCAAGCACTATTGCGCTACTGTCGCCTGCTGACCGTTATGGTATTACCAGCCTTGCTGCGATTCAGGCGGAGTCAACTCTGCAGGGGGGGGTATCAGACCTCATGCAAAATGAATTAGTCCGTATGCAAGACCAGCTTGCTAGTCTGCAGCGTCTCGTTGTTGATGGCATGAAAAAACAATCCTCGGCAACGAATACAGGCTTGTGGATTGCTTCGGTTGATGCTTTGCAGCAGCAATCCTATTGGGGTGCATTGATTGAGCGCCTGGATCGCCGCATTGATCTGTTAAAAAAACAAGAACGAGACGAGTTGAAAATGACCGCCGCAGAAGTGCCAGATGAGAAATCAGGCCCTAGGCGCGCGCTAATTGTACTTTTATCAGCCTTTGCCGCATTGTTTGGATCTGTGCTGTGGGCGTTTATTGCGGAGGCTTTCATCAAGTCGCGTGAAGATGAGACCTCAACCGCCTTGATGAGTAAAATTGTTGCCGCATGGCGTGCTAAGTAAGTTGTAACTGGATTGGGTAAGCCTCACTGTCTGTGTTTGTCGCGTAAAATATATTCGGAATGTTGCAATGACAATTTTAGTAACTGGTGGTGCAGGATTTATCGGCGGTAATTTTGTACTTGATTGGCTGGCTGGTTTCGATGAGCCCGTTGTGAACGTAGATAAGCTGACGTATGCCGGTAATCTCGATACCCTCAAAGCTCTAGAGGGCGATACCCGCCATGTCTTCGTCCGTGCCGATATTGGTGATCGTGAAGTCATTGGCCGCCTGTTGGCGGAGCACAAACCCCGAGCAGTGATTAACTTTGCTGCCGAATCACACGTAGATCGCTCTATTCACGGCCCAGGCGATTTCATCCAAACCAATGTGGTCGGCACGTTCAATCTGCTGGAAAGCGTACGTGCTTATTGGAATGATCTGTCTGCGGATGAGAAGGCGGCTTTCCGTTTTCTGCATGTATCGACTGATGAAGTGTATGGTACGCTGGAAGCGAATGATCCTCCGTTCAGCGAGACCAACACTTACGAGCCAAACAGCCCCTACTCGGCGTCAAAAGCCGCTTCGGATCACCTGGTTCGCGCATGGCATCACACCTACGGTTTGCCAGTGTTGACAACTAATTGCTCGAATAACTACGGTCCATACCACTTCCCAGAGAAGCTCATTCCGTTGGTGATTTTGAATGCACTCAATGGTAAACCACTTCCGATTTATGGCGATGGCCAGCAAATTCGCGATTGGCTGTATGTGAAAGACCATTGTTCAGCGATCCGTCGCGTTCTTGAAGCTGGGAAAGTGGGCGAAACCTACAACGTTGGCGGCTGGAATGAAAAAGCCAATTTGGACGTGGTGAAAACCATTTGCGGCTTGCTCGATGAATTGCAACCTCGAGCGGATGGTCAAGGTTACGCCGAGCAAATTACCTATGTTACCGATCGCCCGGGGCACGACCGCCGTTACGCGATTGATGCGCGCAAACTCGAGCGAGAATTGGGCTGGAAACCTGCTGAAACGTTTGAGTCGGGGATTCGTAAAACTGTCGAGTGGTATCTGACGAATCAGGCGTGGGTGCAAAATGTAACCAGCGGTGCATACCGCGAATGGGTATCGACCCAGTACGGAGCCTGATCATGGCTTTGAACGCAATACCCAAGATACTCGTCACGGGTAAAAATGGGCAAGTAGGCTTTGAACTGCAACGTAGCCTCGCCGTATTGGGCGAGGTGATCGCGGTGGATCGCGAAGAATGCGACCTGTCTAATCCTGCTGCGATTCGAGAGCTGGTGCAGCGCGTTCGGCCAGACATCATCGTCAACCCCGCTGCGTACACCGCAGTAGACAAGGCCGAGTCTGAAGTTGAGCTAGCCACAGCGCTGAACGCGATTGCACCACAAGTGCTCGCCGAAGAAGCTGCCAAGCTCGGTGCTTTGCTCGTTCACTATTCGACCGATTACGTGTTCGATGGCAAAAAAGACGGTTACTACGTTGAGACCGATAAGCCTAATCCGCAATCGGTGTACGGCAAAACCAAGCTGGCGGGCGAGTTGGCCGTGGCTGCCGCTAACCCGCGCCATTTGATCTTCCGCACCAGCTGGGTCTTTGGCGTTCATGGCGGCAACTTCCTTAAAACTATGTTGCGACTGATGCTGCAACGTGATGCGCTCAGTGTGATCAATGATCAATACGGCGCACCAACGTCTGCTAGCTTGCTCGCCGATGTCACTGCCCAGATCGTCGCGCAGTACGTACGTAGTGCCGACCAATCCAACTTTGCCTACGGTACCTATCATCTGCTGGCGGCAGGTGAAACGTCATGGTATGGGTATGCGTTGCTGATTAATGAATTTGCTACTCTGCAGGGTTATACCCTCAAGATCGCAGCCAAAGATATTCAAGCGATTCCAGCAAGTGCTTACCCGCTACCCGCGCCGCGTCCAGCAAACTCGCGGCTTGATTCCCGCAAACTGCAAAGCACCTTCGGTCTAGTCTTGCCGCAGTGGCCAAGTGCCGTCCAGCAGGTAATGATGCTGATTAAGCAAGCCTAGCCACCAGATATAGACCCATTGAGGACATGAACATGGCAAACCGTAAAGGCATTATTTTGGCAGGTGGTTCGGGTACGCGCTTGTACCCAGCGACCATCGCAGTCTCAAAACAACTGCTGCCGATCTACGATAAACCAATGATTTACTACCCGCTCAGCACCTTATTGCTGGCGGGTATTCGCGATATTCTGATCATCTCCACCCCACAAGACACGCCACGCTTTGAGCAATTGCTCGGTGATGGCAGCCAGTGGGGGATAAAACTGCAGTACGCCGTGCAACCAAGCCCGGACGGTCTGGCACAAGCTTTAATCATTGGTGAAGATTTTATCGGGAAAGATAATGTGGCGCTTGTGCTAGGCGACAATATTTTTTACGGACACGAGTTAGTTAGTTTGCTGTGCGATGCTAACGAACAGCAGAATGGAGCAAGTGTTTTTGCCTACCACGTGAATGATCCAGAGCGTTATGGTGTGGTGGAGTTTGATGCACTAGGCCATGCTATATCGATTGAAGAAAAGCCAGTAAGCCCAAAATCAAATTATGCGCTAACAGGGCTTTATTTTTATGACAATAAAGTTGTAGAAATAGCAAAGAATATCAAGCCATCAAAACGAGGTGAGCTGGAAATCACCGATGTGAATGAAGAATATCTTCGTCGAGGTAGCTTAAGAGTAAAAATAATGAATCGTGGGTATGCTTGGTTGGATACTGGAACTCATGAATCCATGCTAGATGCAAGCCAATTTATTCGAACCATCGAAACGCGACAAGGCCTAAAGGTGAGTTGCCCTGAGGAGATTGCATTTCGAAAAGGTTGGATTAACGAGGCTCAATTAAGAAAGCTTGCTCAATCTTTAAGTAAGAATGCATATGGACGGTATTTAATAAGTTTGCTCGATAGTTAATTCATCGTAAATTGTTATTAGGTATTGTCGTAACTTTTATGAAAATTAATTAGGCTTCGGAGCTTGCTATGAAAGTAATTGATACGATTATACCTGAAGTTAAAATTATTCAGCCCAGTGTATTTCATGATAAAAGAGGATACTTTCTGGAAAGTTACAATCAACTGCGCTTTGAAGAGTATCTGGGGCGACAAATTAACTTCGTACAAGACAATCACTCACATTCGGTACACCGAGTGTTGCGAGGCCTGCATTATCAAATTGGAAAGCCGCAAGGTAAACTGGTTCGCGTTACGAAGGGTGAAGTATTTGATGTTGCAGTTGATTTGCGTGAGAGTTCTACAACCTTTGGGCAATGGACTGGAAGAATTTTATCTTCTGAAAATCATGAACAGCTTTGGATTCCAGAAGGATTCGCCCACGGTTTTTATGTTTTATCGGCAACCGCAGATTTACATTACAAATCAACTGATTTTTGGTTTCCTGAGTGTGAGCGCACTATTTTATGGGACGATGGTAATTTAAATATTCAATGGCCTTTAACAATGCAGCCGATTGTTTCAGATAAAGATGCTAAGGGCATAGACTTCAGTCGCGCAGAAAAGTTTAGATAGGAAAAAAATGCAAATAAAGTTAATTCAGCTGCAAAAACATGGTGATGAACGTGGTTCTTTGGTGGCCTTAGAGGAAGAAAAAAATATTCCTTTTCCCATTAAACGTGTTTACTACTTATTCAAAACCCAAGATGGTGTGCGTCGCGGGCTTCATGCTCATAAAAAGCTTAAACAAGTGGCGATTGCGGTACGTGGTTCTTGCCGTTTTTTACTTGATGATGGGGATGAAAAAATTGATCTTCTTCTGGATAATCCTGCTCAAGGATTGCTGATTGAGTCATTCATGTGGAGAGAAATGTATGATTTCAGCGATGATTGCGTGTTGATGGTGCTTGCGGATGATTATTATGATGAAGGTGATTATATTCGAAGTTATGAAGAGTTTCATGCATTAGCTCATGGTGGGAAATAATGATTCATCAATCAAGTGATGTTCAAACAAAAGCAATTGGAAACAGAACTCTGGTGTGGCAATTTTGCGTTATATTGCCAAATGCTCAGATTGGAAATGATTGTAATATCAATGCACATTGCTTCATTGAAAATGATGTAATTCTAGGTGATCGCGTAACTGTAAAATCAGGAGTTTACCTGTGGGATGGCACTCGATTAGAGGATGATGTTTTTATTGGTCCAAACGTTACATTTGCAAATGATAAATATCCTAAATCAAAGCAATATCCAGATAAATTTTATGGTACTACTGTAAAAAAAGGCGCATCAATTGGTGCGGGGGCTGTCATCTTACCGGGCGTGACTATTGGTGAAAATGCGCTGATTGGTGCGGGTGCGGTTGTTACAAAAGATGTAACAGCAAATTCAATCGTAGCTGGCGTACCTGCAAGACTAATGAGATATTCAGAGTAAAATATGATTCCATTCTTAGATTTGAAAGCAATTAATGCCGCGCACCGTTCAGAATTAATCGATGCTTTTGCCCGTGTGCTAGATTCGGGTTGGTATATTTTGGGTAATGAGGGAAAGCGGTTTGAATCTGCTTTTGCTCAATATTGCGCTACACAGCATTGTGTAGGGGTGAGTAATGGCCTTGATGCACTGCATTTAATTTTGCGCGCCTATGGTATTGGGGCAGGCGATGAAGTGATTGTGCCATCCAATACTTATATTGCAACATGGCTAGCTGCGACGTATGCGGGTGCAACCCCTATTCCTGTTGAGCCACGGCTTGATACCTACAATATTGATCCGACATTGATTGAAGCCGCGATTACCCCGCGTACCAAGGCAATTATTGCTGTGCACCTGTATGGTCAGCCAGCAGATATGGATCCAATTATGGCCATTGCTGAAAAACACAAACTCAAAGTCATTGAGGATGCAGCACAAGCCCATGGTGCATTGTACAAAGGCCGTAAGGTCGGCAGTTTAGGTCATGCTGCTGGCTTTAGTTTTTATCCGGGGAAGAACTTGGGGGCTTTGGGTGATGCGGGTGCGGTGGCAACAAATGATGCTGAATTGGCTGAGAAAGTACGGGTATTAACAAATTATGGCTCAAAAGTTAAATACCATAATGAAGTGAAGGGCTTTAATTGCCGCTTAGATGAATTGCAAGCTGCATTATTATCAGCAAAGCTGCCATATTTAGATTCAGAAACCAAGCGACGTAAAGAGATTGCTGCCAAATATTCTGAAGGCTTGAAAGGTCTCCCACTTGTTTTGCCTGTTATTATTGAAGGTGCGGAATCTGCTTGGCATTTATTTGTAATTCAAAGCCAAAATCGGGATGAATTGCAAATGCAATTAACAGAGCGTGGAATTGGAACAATGATTCATTACCCCATTCCACCGCATAAACAGTCTGCATATATAGAATTTGTGGGCATGCATTTGCCAATTTCTGAGCAAATACATAGGAATGTTTTAAGCTTACCAATCGGACCGACAGTTACAGATGAAGAGGTTGAGCAAGTAATTTCCGCAATAAAGACGCAATTACGATGAAACGGTTTTTTACCATCCTAGCATCCACCGGTTTATTAACGTTAGTTCGCCTTTCTAGTGGTTTTATAATCGCCAAAATTGTCGCTACATACACAGGGCCGAGTGGACTAGCTATGTTGGGGCAGCTGCAAGGTTTAATTGCTATTTTATTTGGAATAGTTACTGCACCACTAGGGAGTGGTGTTGTTAAATATACAGCTGAATATATTGCGGATGGTTATGAAGCATGTGCCCCATGGTGGGAAGCAAGTTTAAAATGGCTAATGCTATTGCTAGTTATGGTAGTAATTCCTACTCTTGTATTATCAGGCTTTATTTCTGAAATTTTGTTTGAAAGTTCGGGTTTTTATTGGTTGGTTTGTTTGGTTGCAATTTTATTGCCATTGGCATCAATAAGTGCTTTATTTGTTTCTATTTATAATGGAATGCAAGATTATAAGCGGTATACAATTTTAAGTTCATTGTCATTGGTCTGTGCGACGATATCAATAATCACACTTACAATCTATTTTGGATTGTATGGCGTTTTAGTTGGCGCATCGATTTTTTCGGCCGTTTCTGGCGCATTTTTTATATGTGCTTCATTACGCCAACCGTGGTTTAAAATTAAATTTTGGTGGGGGAGGGCAAATCAATCGCATTTTAAACAGATTGGAGGCTTTGCTTTGATGTCTATAGTGGGGGCAATTTGTTTGCCGACTTCAATTGTCATAGTGCGATCTATGTTGATTTCTTATACGGGACTTGAAGCTGCAGGGCATTGGCAGGCGGCATATAAAATTTCAGAAGTGTATCAGGCCGTTATCACTGTAGCTGTAGGTACATTTTATTTGCCGCCACTTGCAAGTGCTCGAGGTAGAAAAGAAATTTTTAATCAATTATTAATTTTTGCGAAATTGTTGTTTCCTGTAGTAGTCATGGTTTTTGTTTTCGGCTCAATATTTAGAGATCAGATTGTTGTTTTGTTGTTCTCAAAAGAATTTGATGTAGCGGCTGATTTTGTAATGCTTCAATTGCTCGGAGATGCTGCGAAAATAATAAGCTCGCTATTTGTGTACCCGATCATTGCGAAGAAAGGTGTTCGTGTATTTGTTGTTGGTGAATTATTGTATTTTTTAGCGATAACTATGTCGTCTTATTTTTTCATCAGATCTTTTGGCGTCAGTGGTGCTAGTTTGGCTTATGTGATGGGCAGTTTTATTTACTTGATTTATGTGGCTTATTCTTACAAAGTATTTGATTTTTAATGTGTGATATTTTTTGCAATTTTTTATAGATTTTTTTGTTTTATGTCTTGATATTGCTGTGCAAAGGCTGCCTCGATTTTAAGCGTGCGTATATCTAGGCCGTTAGGGTGGCTTTAATTGTCTGCATTCTGGAGGTGGGGGTAAAACATGCGAATTGCGCTAATTGGATTGATTTGTTCAAGGCCTGAAGAATTTTAGCAATGTCTAAATCGTGTTATTAGGTGGCTCTCAGTGATAGTTATGGTCTTTTGATGAAGGTTTGTAGTGTTAATAATATAAATTTCATTTTGTTGTTCTTTTGTGGGTTAATAAAATTTGTTTTCTTTAGAAAAAGTTTATGGGCCAGTATATATCATAAGCTGCGTCAACAAGCTGCAGAGAGACTAAGATGAAGGATAGACTGCCTTTTGTGTGGTGGATTTTTTTACTTGCACCTGTGTTGACTTTTTTTAAAGCACCACTTGGTTTGAGTGTTGGTGATTATTTGGTTTTGTTTTGTTTTTTATATTTGTTTTTCTTTGGGGGTATTGAAAAAACGTTTTATTTTTTTTCGATGACTATGGTTATCCTGTTCGTACCGTATTTGACGTACTATTTTTGCTTTTACAGTGAAGGGGTACTGCCAGTTCTGAGGATGATCTTGTTCGCTTTCTTTTGTCTGTTTTTTTGTGGATGCAGAAAACAAGACTATGCCTTTCTTAAGGCATATGGTTTGATTGCAACCATTGCAGGGGCATGTCTAGTATTTCAATGGGTATTGTTTAATTATTTTGGTTATTTTTTTACATATTTTGATTCAAAGTATGGCATTGAAGAAAATGCACTTTTGTTAATGGATTTATCGAAGGATCAATACCGAACTGGTGGATTATTTCGGGAGCCTAGTTATTTTGCAGTATTTACAGCTCCGGCATTATTTTATTTTGCAAGAACGAGACAGTGGCTTAATTGGTTCTGGATGTCTTTTTGTGTTTTTTTAAGTACATCAGTGCTGGGATTAATGTTTGTTGTTTTATCTTTAATCGTGCAAATGGTTTATCTGGTAAGGAACAAGTTGGTTGTTATACTCTTCTTGGCGATATTTGTTCTGTTGACATATGTTGCGATAGTTACAAATACATTACCAGAAAGGCTTGTTGAAACCCTAAATGGAGGGGCAAGTTTTAGGGCGAGAGTTCTAGATGGTAGTGAAGCAATATTTGATTTGCCAAAGTATGCGTTTTATCCGAATTTAGAAGTGTGGTCTCTTATTGAAGCTAAAGATGGTTTTTGGCTAAATTCGTTTTACTATCTTATTGTGATGTTTGGTTTTGGGGCGGGGATTTTATGGCTGCTCTATTTTATGTGTGTACCTAATATTTTGATTCTAGTCCTGTTTGTATTATTAATGACGACAAACAGTGTTTCCTCTCCGTATTTTTTAACTGCTACTGTTGTTTTGAGAGCGTTGGTTCGTTCTACGGTACCAGCAAAAAAAATGAAATTGCTGAAATGTAATATTGAATTTTATATTGTTTGTAGGGAACTTTTTTGAGTTTGTACTGCCATGTGCGCAGGCTTTGTTAGGATTAGGGGATTTTATGTCATTTGAGGAAACGGTCTGTTTGGTTGTAAATTCTTGTGATAAATATAATGATGTTTGGATTCCTTTTTTTAGCGCCCTGAGTGATAAATGGCCTGATTGTAAGTGCAAAATATTATTGAATACCGAAACGATGGTGTTTCATTGGGATGGCTTAGATATAAAAACGTTACAACTCGATGAGGCTGAAAAGGAAATCCCTTGGGGGGCAAGGCTTAAAAAGGCTGTAGCATTAACAGATACTGAGTTTATACTCATGCTTTTTGATGATTACCTTCTTGAGGAGATGGTTGATGTTGCTGAAATCAATCGCTGTTACGAATTCATGAAGATACAACAAGATATAGCTGCAATATATTTTCTTAATAGTGGAATTTCGGTTGAGCAAAGTACGGATCTAGCGGGTTATGATTTAGTGAAGCAAAACTCAGATTATAAAATTAACTCAGCTCCTGCGCTGTGGAGGCGCAAACATCTAGAAAATTATATTGGCGATATTGATACTCCTTGGGCTTGGGAGTTTTTTGGATCTGCACGGGCTTTTAAAACTGTTCATAAGTTTTATGCAATATCATCAAATGCTTTGTCGCCATTTGTATATCAATACGACTTAGGTGGCGCAATTCATCGAGGCAAATGGGTGGAGAAAGTTATAACTAATGCTATTAATAGATATGGTTTGAATTTAGATTTAAGTAATAGGGGCGTGTCAGATGGACGAAGTTATCCGCATTCTTTTTCTTGGCGTGTGAAATTTGTTTGGCTGGGTTATAGAATGATTGGTTTCGACATCTTTATTTTTATAAAAAATGCATTAGAGAAAAGGGTTAAGAGGTTGATTAAAAGGGGTTTCCTTTGACTGATTTTGTGTTTGTTGTGATAACGTATAATCACCAGAGCTATATTATTGAACACTTGGAGAGTATTAAATATCAGGTTGAAAAATACGCGAATGGTCGCCTGATTAAGTTAATTGTGTCTGATGATGGCTCGAAAGATAAAACGATACAGTTGGTTAAATTTTGGTTGGCAAGTAATAGTCAATTATTTTCTGAAGTTATTGTGAAGTCTGATGGTGTGAATAGAGGCACCTGTTTAAACTATACATCAACTTGGGAGTTTATTGACTCTGAGTTTTTTAAGATAACTGCTGGTGATGACGTCTATTCAAAAACCAATATTTTTGAATTTGCTGAGGGTGTGAGTGGAGTTGATATTCTGTCTGGTGCTCCGCTGTTGTTAATTGATGGGGTTGTTGTTAATGATTTTTCATTAAATTTTCATCTTTTTGCAGGGGCTAGAATATATAGGAATAACTTTCTCGCTAGGTTAGAAGGTCTTAGTGTGATAAATACGCCTAGTTTGTTTTTTAATAGAAAAATTATTCAAATTGATGGCCTTGTAGATTTTATAAATCAGTATAAGGTTGTAGAAGATTTTCCAATGCAGATCAAAATTGGTGAGGCTATTCCAGAAGTTCAGTTTGTTCAAAGTACTGATGTTGTTGTTTATTATAGAAGAACGTCTGGTTCCGCATATATAGTAAAGAATGACCTTTTCTCGCGGGATAAGAAAAGCTTGTACGAGTATTTATTGTCTCGCAAAACGGGCTGTCTAGGTAGGTTACTTTTAAGAAATAGATTGTTTTGTTTCGGTGTTCAAAATAAATTGTTCAGGCTTGTACTTAATTTAAATTTGATTCCGTATCTGTTGAGATTGATTCCTTGTTTTGTACATGCAAGCCAAAAGGCTGCAGGTGTATCGATTGGAACTCATCAAGAGCATTATATGCTGCTAAAACGTCGTTCAGATGCAGTTATTGAATTGTACGAGAATTCCTTGCGCTGACTCTTTTCTTGTAATGTGGCGTTGAATTAATTGCTAATAATGGTTTTATTTTTTTTGGGGATGTTATGTTTAAAGGAAAAGTGCTTCTTATTACGGGCGGTACAGGTTCATTTGGTAACGCGGTTCTGCGCCGTTTTTTGAATTCGGACATTGCCGAAATTCGTATTTTTTCGCGCGATGAGAAGAAACAAGATGATATGCGCAAGAAGTACAATCACCCTAAACTTAAATTTTATATCGGTGATGTTCGTGATTACGAGTCTGTACTTAGTGCAACACGTGGCGTTGATTTTATTTTTCATGCCGCAGCATTGAAACAGGTGCCTTCATGTGAGTTTCACCCAATGCAGGCAGTTAAAACCAATGTACTGGGTACAGAAAATGTTTTAGAAGCAGCCATTGTGAATGGAGTCAAACGTGTTGTTTGCCTCAGCACAGATAAAGCAGTTTATCCAATTAATGCCATGGGTATTTCTAAAGCCATGATGGAAAAAGTCATGGTTGCAAAATCTCGCAATGTGGATGACAGCAAGACTGTGATTTGTGGTACGCGCTATGGTAATGTAATGGCATCGCGTGGCTCCGTAATTCCATTGTTTATTGACCAAATACGTGCAGGTACACCTATTACCATCACTGATCCATTGATGACTCGTTTCATGATGACATTGGATGATGCGGTAGAGTTGGTTCTATACGCGTTTGAGCATGGTAAAAATGGTGATATTTTTGTGCAAAAAGCGCCTGCTGCAACAGTTGAAGTATTAACTCACGCCTTGCTAGAGATTGTTGGCAAACCAGACCATCAAGTGAATATTATTGGTACACGCCATGGTGAGAAGCTATATGAGGCTTTATTGAGCCGTGAAGAAATGGTAGCTGCTGAAGATCGCGGTGGGTATTACCGTGTGCCGCCAGATTTGCGCGATTTGAATTACGGCAAATTTGTTGAGCAGGGTGATATGCGTATTTCTGAGGTTGAAGATTACAATTCACATAATACGCAGCGTCTTGATAAAGAGGGAATGAAAAAGCTTCTGTTCAAGCTTGAGTTTATTCGTGCTATTCATGCTGGGCAAGAAGTTCCAGCAGAGGATTAAACAGTATGAAAATACTAATCACCGGCGCAAACGGTTTTATTGGCAAAAATTTACAAGTGCACTTGAAAGAGGCTGGCTATCAAGAGATTATTTGTATTGATCGCGAATCGACAACTGCTGATCTGCAAGAGGGTTTAAAAAATGCTGATTTCATTTACCACCTGGCAGGCATCAATCGTCCGAAAGATATAACTGAATTTCATGCAGGTAATGTCGGATTAACTGAAGAAATTATTGCCGGCTTGAATGCTTTGGGTCGTTCAGTGCCGATTGCATATACATCATCAATTCAGGCAGAAATTGACAATCCTTATGGTGCAAGTAAATCGGCAGCAGAAAGCGTCCTGCGTGAATATCAGAAAAGGACTGGGGCTGCAGTATATATATACCGATTGCCTAATGTTTTTGGTAAGTGGTGTCGCCCCAATTACAATTCTGCAGTGGCGACTTTTTGCCATAATACGGCGCACAATTTGCCGATTACGATCAACGATGCAAATGCCGCATTACGCCTTGTTTATATTGACGATGTGTGTGAAAGCTTTAGCTCTTTGCTGGGTTCGAAAGTGCCCGCAGGGCAAGTTGATGTTACTACTGTTTATGATACTACCGTAGGGTTTGTAGCTGAAACCCTTGCTAAATTTCGCATTAGTCGTGATACCCTCATCACCGAAGCAGTTGGAACTGGCTTAGTTCGTGCTTTGTACTCTACCTATGTTAGCTATTTGGCAACAGATGATTTCTCTTATCAAGTACCCAGCTATGGTGATGCGCGAGGCGTATTCGTCGAAATGCTAAAAACGCCAGATTGTGGCCAGTTTTCTTTTTTTACGGCACATCCCGGAATTACGCGCGGTGGGCATTATCATCACACTAAAACAGAAAAATTTCTGGTGATTAAAGGTGAGGCCAGATTTGGTTTTCGTCACATTTTAACTGGTGAGCGAGTCGAGTTAATCACCAAAGGTGCTGAGTCGAGAATTGTAGAAACAATACCAGGCTGGGCACATGATATTACCAATATTGGACAGGATGAAATGGTGGTTATGCTTTGGGCAAATGAAATCTTTGATCGCCAGAAACCTGACACTATTTCACATGAGGTTTGATTAAATGAAAAAATTGAAAGTCGCAACTGTGGTTGGCACTCGGCCTGAAATTATCCGTTTATCCCGTGTGTTAGCTAAACTAGATCAATATTGTGATCATGTTTTGATTCATACTGGTCAAAACTATGATTATGAATTGAATCAGATTTTTTTTGATGATCTAGGAGTTCGCAAACCAGACTTTTTCCTGAATGCAGCAGGAAAAAATGCAGCAGAAACAATTGGTCAAGTTATCATCGCAGTAGACGCAGCCTTGGATGAAATCAAGCCTGATGCAATGCTGGTGTTAGGCGATACCAATAGCTGTCTGGCTGCAATTCCGGCAAAACGGCGAAAAATTCCGATTTTTCATATGGAAGCCGGTAATCGCTGCTTTGATCAGCGAGTTCCTGAGGAAACAAACCGGAAAATTGTAGATCATACTGCCGATATTAATCTGACCTATAGCGATATCGCTCGGGAATATTTATTGCGCGAAGGCTTGCCTGCTGATCGAATTATTAAAACGGGCAGCCCAATGTACGAAGTATTGACGCATTATCAGGAAGGGATTGATGCTTCAGATGCATTGAGTCGTCTAGAACTGACTGCGGGTAAGTATTTTGTTGTAAGTGCGCATCGTGAAGAAAATATTGACTCCGACATTAACCTCGCAAAACTAGCTCAAACTTTAAATGGCGTAGCAGAAAAATATAATGAGCCAGTGATTGTTTCAACTCATCCAAGAACACAAAAACGAATTGATGCCAAAGGGATTCAATTCCATCCTTTGGTACAATTGTTAAAGCCATTGGGATTTAAAGATTATGTCCGCTTGCAACGTGATGCACGTGCTGTACTATCTGATAGTGGTACTATTTCGGAAGAGTCTTCAATTTTAAATTTCCCTGCGGTAAACATTCGTGAGGCGCATGAACGCCCTGAGGCGATGGAAGAAGCATCAGTAATGATGACTGGGCTTGATATTGAGCGAGTATTGCAAGCATTGGAAATTCTGGTTGATCAGCCTCGAGCAAACATTCGCTTATTGCGCCCGGTAGCTGATTATTCAATGCCGAATGTGTCAGATAAAGTTGTTCGGATTATTCATAGTTACACAGACTATGTAAATCGGGTGGTTTGGAAGAAAAGCTAAGGGTTGCCGTGCGAATACTATTAATCACCCAATGGTTTGATCCTGAACCTACTTTTAAAGGCTTGGTATTTGCACGGGCTTTACGTGCTGAAGGACATGAAGTCGAAGTAATTACGGGTTTTCCAAATTATCCAAATGGAAAAATTTATCCGGGATATCGGATTAAATGGCGGCAGGTTGAGCAAGTTGATGGTATTCGTATTAACCGAGTTCCTTTGTTTCCTAGTCATGATGGCTCAGCAGTAAAAAGAGTTTTAAATTATGCAAGTTTTGCAATTAGCTCATGCTTATACGGGATTTTTGCCGTTCGAAAGCCCGATGTTGTTTATGTTTACCATCCTCCATTAACTGTCGGGTTGTCTGCATCAGTCGTTTCGTGCTTTCGGCGAGTTCCGTTTGTTTATGATATTCAGGATTTATGGCCAGATACACTGGCAGCGACAGGGATGATCAATAATAAGCGGGCACTGTCAATTGTTTCGAGTCTCTGTGGATTTGTTTATAAGTCTGCATCAAAACTGGTAGTGCTAGCCCCGGGTTTTAAGGAAAAATTGATTGAGCGTGGTGTTGCACCTGAGAAAATTGAAGTAATTTATAATTGGTGCGATGAACAGGCTTTGCAGGATGTTGCAAGCATAAATTCGCATGAGATTGGCTTGAATGAGCGTTTCAATGTGGTCTTTGCTGGCAATATGGGTAAAGCTCAAGGCTTAGATTCAGTTTTGGATGCTGCAAAACTAGTACTTATTAGTTCCCCTCAAGTTCAATTTGTAATGGTTGGGGGGGGGCTGGAAGTGGAGCTGCTGAAGAAGCGTGTTGAAAGTGAGCAAATTAGTAATGTTCTCTTTTTACCGCGCATGCCCATGAATGAAGTAGGCAAAGTACTCGCAGCAGCCGATGTATTACTGGTGCATTTAAAAGACGATCCTTTGTTTGCAATTACGATTCCGTCAAAAACTCAAGCATATTTGGCTGTAGGTAAACCTATTTTGATGGCGGTAAGGGGAGATGCGGCAGATTTAGTTACTCAGTCGCATGCGGGCTTAAGTGTGGCTCCTGAAAATGCAGTTGAAATGGCGAAAGGTATTGAAAATTTAGCTAAAAAATCTCCAGAAGAATTGAGTGTAATGGGGGGGAATGCTGCTAAATTTTATCAACAGCATTTATCTGTGCAAGTAGGGGTTAGGAAGTTTATTGCGATCTTTAGTGCTGTCCTAAAGTCTTAGCATGAGGCTATATTGTTATGAAGCGTTGTTTTGATTTTGTATTTGCATTCTGTGCAATATTGTTATTATGGCCAGTGATGTTATTTATCGCGCTTCTGGTGGGCTTATTTTTGGGCAGACCTGTTTTATTTTGTCAGGTTCGGCCAGGGCTATATGGAAAGCCGTTTGAAGTTTATAAATTTCGAACCATGACAGATGCAAAAGATGAATCTGGATTGTTATTATCAGATTCCAAGCGCTTAACCTCATTTGGTGTTTTTTTACGAAAAAGTAGCTTGGATGAATTGCCGCAGTTATTTAATGTACTGCGTGGAGATTTGAGCTTGGTTGGCCCACGTCCACTACTGATGGAATATTTGCCTTTATATTCAAAGGAGCAGTTTCGGCGTCATAATGTCAGACCTGGAATAACGGGATGGGCTCAGGTGAATGGCAGGAATGCCATTTCTTGGGAAGAAAAATTCGCGCTGGATGTTTGGTATGTTGAAAATTACAGCTTCTACTTAGATATAAAAATTTTATTCATGACCGTGAAAAAAGTACTTATTCGTGATGGAATATCTGCAGCGGGTCAGGCAACTGCAGAAAGATTTAGAGGAACAAAATGAAAATTATTTATGCTATATATGGCGCTAGCGGATATGGTAGAGAGGTTCTGCCGTTGCTAAGGCAGCAATTTAATTTGAAAAGAGAAAATATATTTTTTATTGATGATTCTTTCGGTGAAAATGCTGTAATCGTCAATTCAACACCCGTTTTAAGTTATCAAGAATTTTTAAGCTTGGAGGCTGATAGTAAAATGGCTGTTGTTGCTATTGCAAATAGTAGTGTACGGCAACGCTTGACTGAAAAGCTTATAGATGATGGTGTACAACTTGTGTCAGTTGAGGCCCAAAATGTAATTCAATATGATGAAGTTGATATTGGGCCTTCTTCTATTCTTTCTGCTTTTGTTACGTTAACTTCAAATATATCAATAGGTAAAAGTTTTCAGGCTAACATTTACAGTTATGTTGGCCATGATTGTGTAATAGGCGATTATGTGACGTTTGCACCCGCGGTTAAATGCAATGGCAATGTGATTATTGAAGATCATGCTTACATCGGAACTGGAGCAATCATTAAACAAGGCTCGCCAACGAAGCCTTTACGCATTGGCGCTGGCGCAGTGGTTGGGATGGGGGCTGTTGTTACTAAGGATGTTCCACCTGGGATTACAGTTGTTGGAAATCCTGCGAGACCTTTTAGCAAAGAGGCACTTCGTAATGAACGTAAATGATGTAAATTTTGGTGGTTATTCAATTGAAGAGATTTCAATTGGAATGAAAGAAGCATATTGCCATACTATTTCAGATGCCGATATTAAGGCGTATGCTGGAATATCTGGTGATAATAATCCTGTACATATGAGTAAGGCTTATGCTGCGAATACCCGTTTTAAAGATAGGATTGCTCATGGTTTCTATTCTGCTGGGTTTTTCTCTGCGCTATTTGGCACTAAATTGCCGGGGCCTGGTTGTGTATATGTATCGCAAAATTTGAAATTTGTTCGTCCTGTTTATATTAATGATGAAGTAATTGCTGTTGTTGAAGTGACTTCTTTAGATAAACCTAGAGGTCGCGTTTTTTTTAGCACTCGTTGTTTTGTGAACGAAAAAATGGTCATCGATGGCGAGGCCGAGTTATATATACCCAAAAAATAAGGTTTAATCGTGCTTAATACAAAATTGACTTCGTGGCCAAATTTTACTAATGAAGAAGCCGATGCAATTCGATCAATTCTATTATCAAACAAAGTTAATTATTGGACTGGAACTGAATGTCGCGAGTTTGAAAAAGAGTTTGCTGGGTGGTGTGATTCTAAGTATGCCGTAGCTCTGGCCAATGGGACATTGGCTCTTGATTTAGCACTGAAGGTGCTTGAAATTGGCTCGGGTGATGATGTAATTGTTACGTCACGAACTTTTTTGGCTTCAGCCAGTAGTATTGTCACTGCAGGGGCAAACCCTGTGTTTGCCGATGTAGATGCAGATAGCCAGAATATTACTGCTGAGACCATTCGTGCGGTGTTAACACCCAATACTAAAGCCATTATTTGCGTTCATCTAGCGGGTTGGCCATGTGAGATGGATGCGATCATGGCGCTTGCTCATGAAAAAGGTCTCTACGTGATTGAAGACTGTGCTCAGGCTCATGGTGCGAAATATAAAGGTCGCTCAGTCGGGTCGATTGGGCATATTGCTGCATGGTCATTCTGTCAGGATAAAATCATGACGACTGGTGGTGAGGGGGGGATGGTCACGACTAATGACGAGCAGTTGTGGCTAAAAATGTGGGCATATAAAGACCATGGAAAATCTTGGGAGTCGGTATACGAGCGGCAACATCCACCTGGTTTTCGCTGGGTGCATGACTCGTTTGGCACCAATTGGCGCATGATGGAAATGCAAGCCGTTATTGGCCGAATTCAGCTCTGTCGCATGCCTGAGTGGACAAACAAACGTCAGGTAAATGCCGATAAAATTGATCAAATTGCTGCAAAGTTTGCTTGCATTCGGATTCCAGAAATCCCTGCATATATTCAACACGCACAGTATAAGCATTATTTATTTGTCGAGCCTACTCGATTGCAAGAGGGTTGGTCGCGTGATCGTATTATTGATGCGCTGGCCGCACTTGATGTGCCTTGCTACCAGGGATCGTGTTCTGAAGTGTATTTGGAAAAAGCCTTTGACGGTACATCTTGGCGTCCAGCGCAACGCCTTCAAGTCGCCCGGCAATTGGGGGAGACTAGCTTGATGTTTTTGGTTCATCCGACGTTGACTGATGCAGATATGGATTTAGTTTGTAATGGCTTACGAACAGTTTTAGATCAGGCTTCATTGTAGGATACTGGCAATTTCATGATTCGTCGTCTTTCATACTTACCCCGAACGACTAAAAGCCTGATTATTCTGGCCGTTGATTTCGTATTACTACCTGTAGCACTCTGGGCTGCTATTGCTTTACGTATTGATGATTGGACTTACCCTCGACAATTTGCGTGGTGGGTTTTTTTACTGCCTTCGCTAATTGCCTCACCAATTTTTATCCGGCTTGGCCTGTATCGGGCAGTGATTCGTTATATTGAGGATAGGGCAGTTATTACTATCGCCAGCGCAGTTTCCTTGGCGACGCTGGGCTTTATTACGTCGCTGCAGCTTTTTCAGGTGACTGGCATTCCACGCGGATCGTTGCTTATCTTCTGGTTGATGGCTATGGCCATCATCATTAGCAGTCGCTTTGTTGCTCGGGCAATTTTGCGTCGTTTAGCACCACTGTCCACGGATAGAAAAACAGTGCTGATTTATGGAGCTGGGAGTGCTGGGCGACAGTTAGCGGTGGCTTTGCGTACTGGTCAGGAGTTTGAGCCTGTAGGCTTTGTGGATGATGCTCGTGATCAACAGGGTTTGCAGATTGGTGGTCTACGGGTGTTTAGCAATTCTGAAATGATTGATTTAATTTCCGCTGGCAGCGTTGATCAAATATTGCTCGCCATACCATCAGCGCCACGTTCTCGGCAAATTGAACTGGTAAATCAGTTGGAACCATTGGCTGTTGAGGTACGCGTTTTGCCGGGTATGGCGGATTTGGTCAGCGGCGAAGTTCGTTTAGCTGATGCGCGCGAGGTTGGGGTTGATGAGTTACTAGGCCGTGAGCCAGTTCCACCAAATAAAGCGTTATTGGCCCGAAATATCGCTGGCAAAGTAGTAATGGTGACAGGTGCAGGTGGCTCGATTGGTTCGGAGTTATGTCGCCAGATTATAAAAAATCAGCCAACTGCATTAGTTTTGTACGAGCTGTCTGAGTTCGCCCTGTATTCAATCGAGCAAGAGCTGACTCACATTATTCGCGAACATGCACTACCCATAGCGGTGCATCCTGTGTTGGGTTCAGTACAAAATGGGATGCGTTTGACTGCCATTATGGCTCGTTATCAGGTGCAGACGGTTTACCATGCCGCTGCGTATAAGCATGTACCTTTGGTGGAGTTCAATATCACCGAAGGCATTTTAAATAATGCATTCGGTACACGTTCTGCAGCTGCTGCTGCGATTGAAGCTGGCGTTGAATCGTTTGTGCTGATTTCTACCGATAAAGCGGTTCGTCCTACCAATGTGATGGGCGCGAGTAAGCGAATGGCGGAGCTAGCGCTGCAAGCGTATGCGCTAGACCCGAGTGTGAAAACGCGGTTTAGCATGGTGCGTTTTGGTAATGTACTGGGCTCAAGTGGTTCGGTTGTGCCATTATTTCGCAAGCAAATTGCTACAGGTGGTCCTGTAAAAGTGACTCACCCAGAAATAAATCGATTCTTTATGACGATTCCTGAGGCATCGCAATTGGTGATTCAGGCTGGCGCAATGGGTGGAAACGGCGAAGTTTTTGTCCTAGATATGGGATCGCCAGTGCGCATCGTTGATTTAGCACGCCGTATGATCCACCTAAGTGGTTATCGAGTGCGTGATGAGGCTAATCCGCATGGTGATATTGCAATCGAATTTTCAGGTCTTCGCCCTGGTGAGAAACTCTACGAAGAGTTGTTGATCGGTGATAATGTGAGTGGCACCGAGCATCCTCGTATTATGAAGGCGAATGAAAGCTGTTTGACGCTCAATGAGTTAGAGCAAGTTATTGCTGATTTAGGCGTTGCCTGTGTGGCAAACGATTCGCGGACTATCATTGAAATTTTGCAGCGCTGTGTTTCCGGCTTTAAGCCAGATCAGGATGTACGCGATCATCTATACGAGTTTGCTGATCAGTAATTTATAAGTTATTAGTGCTTTATATTGACTGTTCGGGGTATTGCGCTGTGAATCATTGTGTAAATGGGCTATAGCGCAATACCCTAGACTAATACCACGTCAAATTGTTCTTGTGAGTAGGCACTTTCAACCTGCAAGTAAATTGGTTTGCCAATAAAGTCGACTAGTTGTGCAAGGTTAGCCGATTCTTCATCTAAGAACATATCAATCACGGCTTGCGAGGCCAAAATACGGTATTCACTGGCATTGAATTGCTTCGCTTCGCGCAAAATCTCGCGCAAAATTTCATAGCAAATCGTCTGCGGGGTTTTAACTTCGCCGCGCCCTTGGCAAGTCGGGCAGGGCTCGCACAGGATGTGGGCTAGCGATTCGCGGGTGCGTTTGCGCGTAATTTCGATTAGCCCGAGACTGGTAAAACCACTGACGGTAATTTTGGTGCGATCACGCGCTAAAGCTTTTTTCAATTCAGCGATCACGGCAGTTTTATGTTCTTCATTATCCATATCGATAAAGTCGACGATGATAATACCGCCTAAATTACGCAGCCGCAGTTGGCGTGCAATGACTTGTGTGGCTTCCAGATTGGTTTTGAAAATCGTGTCGTCAAATGAACGGGTGCCGACAAAACCACCGGTGTTGACATCAACCGTCGTCATTGCTTCGGTTTGGTCGATAATTAAATACCCACCAAATTTCAGATTGACGCGGCGGCTCAATGCTCGCTCAATTTCTGCTTCAACGCCATAAAGTTCAAACAGCGGGCGTTCACCTGAATAATGTTGAATTTTAGGTAGCACGTCGGCTACGAAGCGCGAGGCAAATTCGGTCAT
Organism: Chitinibacter fontanus; assembly: GCF_013423785.1. Classification (NCBI taxonomy): domain Bacteria; kingdom Pseudomonadati; phylum Pseudomonadota; class Betaproteobacteria; order Neisseriales; family Chitinibacteraceae; genus Chitinibacter; species Chitinibacter fontanus. The sequence goes on along the minus strand of NZ_CP058952.1, from coordinate 533,777 downwards.
CCGCTGGAAGTTTTCGCGGCTGTCGACGTGTACGGTTTCGATTTCTTCGGTCACCATATCGCGTAGAACGCGCAATTGCAGTGATAAGTCTTGAAATAGTAGTGATTTAGCTGGCTTAGTCTGCGCACTCTGTTTGATGTCGGCCCAAATTAAATTGAGGTAATCAATATCGGCGCGCAGTTCATCATCGGATGCATGGTCGGCGTTGGTGCGAATAATATAGCCACAATGATCGCCCGGTAGCAGCGTTTCCATACGTTTGCGTAATTGATCACGTTCGGCATCGTCGCCAATTCGTTGCGAAATACCGATGTGATTGTCTTGCGGCAAAAACACCAAAAACCGCCCGGCAATGCTAATTTGCGTTGAAAGGCGTGCGCCTTTGGTGCCGATGGGGTCTTTGATTACTTGCACCATCACCGCCTGGCCCTCGTGCAAGATGCGTTCTATGCGCTGAGGCTCATTCGGGTTTTGGCGTTGCTGGATTACATCTGCAATATGCAAAAAAGCGGCACGTTCAAGGCCAATTTCAATAAAGGCGCTCTGCATCCCTGGCAGAACCCGTTTGACCAAGCCCAAATAGATATTACCCACTAAGCCGCGATGTGCCGTTCGCTCGATATGAATATCTTGTACTACCGCATCTTCAATAGTGGCTACACGTGTTTCTTGCGGGGTGATGTTGACGAGAATTTGTTCTTTCATATTCGGGCAAGCTCTTTCACCATCCGCGATGGGTTGGCTGAGGGTTAATTAGTAGGAGGGCCAAGTCGGTGAGTTCAGCCCACACACTGCCTTCACCAATGCCTTTAATGGTGCCATCAATTTTGCGGGCTAGTTGCAGCGCAGCTTTCAGTCGTTTGGCATTGACACGGCTGGCAGCACTTTCAATTAAGCGTTGTTTATTGCCCCAAATTCTCAGCTCTTTGGTGAGCTGAGCCGCAGCAACGCCACGCGCACGCCCTTGCGCAAATTTATAGAGCGTCCGAGTTTCTTCTGCTAGCGCCCAAAGGACCAGCACGGCTGATTCGCCCTCGGCACGTAATCCATCAAGCATATGACAAACGCGTGATGCATCGCCGCTAAGCACCGCCTCACCCAAACTAAACACATCATAGCGCGCAACATTTGCGACAGCTGCTTCCAGCTCGGCAAGGTTGAGTTCACCTTTGGGATGGAGTAATGCTAGTTTTTGTATTTCTTGATGGGCGGCCAGTAAATTGCCTTCAACCCGATCAACTAACCATTCCATGGCATCATTGGCTAAGCTCTGGCCTTGCACAGCTAGGCGTTGATTAATCCATTGTGGCAGAGCGGGGCGTTCGATGAGTTTAGCTTCGATCACCTCACCTGCTTTAGCAAGTGCTTGCATCCATTTGCTGTTGAGTGCCGTTTTATCTAACTTGGGTAGGGTAATGATAGTGAGTATATCGTCAGGGATATTGTTGGCAAAGCTCTCTAGAGCTTTACCCCCTTCAATGCCCGGTTTGCCATTTGGGATGCGCAGCTCTAACAGACGCAGTTCAGCAAACAATGACATTGAAGCACCGCTGCTGGTGAGCTGTGACCACTGAAAATGCGCCGCATTTTCTACTGTGAGCACTTCACGTTCGCTATAGCCCGCTTTGCGCGCAGCGTCGCGGATCTGTTGCGCCGATTCAAGGGCGAGTAAGGGCTCATCACCATGAATGACATACAGCGAAGCCAAGCCTCGCTGCAGTGATTTGCTCAAATCTTCAGGTCGCATTATTGCGAAGTTGTCGCTGTTTTTGAGGCCATAGATTGCCCGCCATTTATGCCTTTTGAGGCCGCATTAATCCGGCGCACAATTTGTGATGCCCCGTCGCGCTGCATTTCGCGAATTAAATTGGCTTCCTCGCTTTCTTTGGATAGCACGCTGTTTTCATCCCAAGAGATATTGCGCTGTAATGAGATAGTTTGATCATCAATCAGCATCTCTCCGGCTCTGCTGGCACTGAAATGGATGCGGTAAAACAGGCGATATTCCGAAACTTGGCCATTATTGTTGACGCTCAGTACTTGTTTGTCTGTCCCTTCTGATAGTATCTGAATCGTAATTTCAGGTTCGGCTGCGTTAAGGTTGATCTGCATCAGTTGTAATTGGCGATTGAGCTCGTTGAAGGCTCCGCCATTTCCGATTACTTTGGCGCTGCGATATTGCAGTGCAGACGCAGGCCCTTGTCCGCGCAGGTGAAACCCGCAAGCCACTAAGCTCAGTGCGAGCAGGGCAACAAATAAGGGACGGACGATCGTAGGCATGGCTACTCCAGTTTCAAAACAAATGGTTTGTTCGGTGACTCAATCTGCAACTTGCATAATTGAGTCACCGCGAGCTTCACGCTGGGCAGATTAGGCCACAATATTGACTAGGCGGCCCGGTACAATAATTACTTTCTTTGGTGTGCCTTCCAAGTGTTTTTTCACGCCTTCGTCCTCAAGAGCCGCTGCTTCAATTGCTTCTTTGCTCGCATCTTTCGAGACGTGAATTTCACCGCGTAGCTTGCCGTTGATTTGCACCATCAGCTTGACTTCGTCTTGCACCAAGGCGTCGCTCGCTGGCTCTGGCCAAGCTGCAGTCGCAATCTCGCCGCCGTAGCTAAGTTCATTCCACAGCGTATGCGCAATGTGCGGCGCAGCTGGGTAAATGGCACGTAGCAAGATGCCAAAGCATTCGCGGATTACGGCACTGTTTTCGCCCTTGTAGCCTTCGAGCGCATTGAGCAACTTCATTACGCCTGACACGACCGTGTTGTACTGCAGACGTTCATAGTCAAGGTTGATTTGCTTGAGCGTGTTGTGAACTTCAAAGCGCAGTGCTTTGTCGTCTTTGCTCAATTCAATACCGTCTAGGGTATTGGCTGCAGCCTTAATGGCATCAAGGTTTTTGAAGCCATACGTCCATAGGCGGCGCAAGTAGCGATACGCACCTTCCACGCCGCTATCCGACCACGCCGCGCTCTGCTCTGGTGGACCCGCAAACATCGTGAACAGACGCGCAGTATCGGCGCCGAATTTCTCGATAATGTCTTTCGGTTCAACCACGTTGTTTTTCGACTTCGACATTTTCTCGATGCCGCCCATGATCACCGGCTGACCGTCTTCAACCGCAATCGCTGCGATTGGGCGACCTTTGTCGTCGTGCTGCACTTGCACTTCGGCTGGGTAGAACCAGCGTTTTTTGCCGCTTGCGTCTTCGCGGTAGTAGCAATCACGCAGCAACATGCCTTGGGTGAACAGGTTTTTAAACGGCTCGCCAAAGTTGATCAGGCCCGCGTCGCGCATTGCCTTGGTCCAGAAGCGCGCGTACAACAAGTGCAAGACTGCATGCTCGATCCCACCGATGTATTGATCCATGCCGCCGGCTGCATTGTTGGCGGCACCCATCCAGTAAGCGGTGCCGTCGCCGACCATCGCGTCGCTGTTTTTCGGGTCGCAATAGCGCATGAAATACCAGCTCGAATCGACGAAGGTATCCATCGTGTCGGTTTCGCGTTTTGCTGGCGCACCACATTTCGGGCAGTCAACGTTTAAGAAATCTTCGCGATGTTTCAGTGGATTACCAGAGCCGTCTGGAATGCAGTCGGTTGGCAGCACCACTGGCAGTTGATCATACGGCACTGGTACATCGCCGCAGCAATCGCAATGAATAATCGGGATGGGGGTGCCCCAATAGCGCTGGCGCGAAATACCCCAGTCGCGCAGACGCCAAGTGGTTTTTTTCTCGCCAGCATTTTTTGCGGCTAAATCAGCGGCCACGGCATCAACGGCGGCTTTGTAGCTCAGGCCGTCGTATTTGCCAGAGTTCACCGTTACACCACGCGTTTTGTCGCCATACCACTCAGCCCAAGCCTCGGTGCTGAATTCTTCGCCTTCCACTGCGATCACTTGTTTGATCGCCAGATTGTATTTTTTCGCAAAAGCAAAATCGCGCTCGTCGTGCGCTGGAACGGCCATGACTGCGCCATCGCCGTAGCCCATCAGTACATAGTTACCAATCCAGACTTCAACTTGCGTGCCAGTGAGCGGGTGAGTCACGAATAGGCCGGTCGATACACCCACTTTCTCTTGGGTGGCGAGTTCGGCTTCAGTAGTGCCGCCTTTTTTGCATTCTTCGATAAACGCGGCCAGTTCTGGCTTCAGCTCCGCCGCGCGGGTGGCTAGTGGGTGCTCGGCCGCCACCGCACAGAAAGTCACGCCCATAATCGTGTCGGCGCGGGTGGTGAAGACGTACAGCTTGCCGTCTTGCACCAAGTTGCCGCTCGCATCTTGGATGTCGTGATTGAACGCAAAGCGCACGCCTTCGGATTTGCCGATCCAGTTACGCTGCATGGCGCGTACCATGTCAGGCCAGCCTTCCAGCGTATCGATGTCGTTCAGCAGTTCATCGGCGTATTTGGTGATCGCGAAGTAGTAGCCCGGAATCTCGCGCTTTTCCACAATTGCTCCCGAGCGCCAGCCGCGACCGTCAACGACTTGTTCGTTGGCCAAAACAGTTTGATCAACCGGATCCCAGTTCACGATCTGGGTTTTTTTGTACGCCGTGCCGTTTTCCAGCATTTTTAAGAAGAACCACTGGTTCCACTTGTAGTAATCCGGATCGCACGTCGCGATTTCGCGTGACCAGTCGAACGCCAAACCCAGCGGCTTCATTTGCGACTTCATGTCGTCGATATTGGCGTAAGTCCATTCTGCCGGTGATTTTTTGTAGGCAATCGCCGCGTTTTCGGCCGGCAAACCAAACGCATCCCAGCCCATTGGCATCAGTACATTAAAGCCTTTCATGCGCAGATGACGCGCCAGCATGTCGTTGATGGTGTAGTTGCGCACGTGACCCATGTGCAGCTTGCCCGAAGGGTAGGGCAGCATCGAGCAGGCATAGTATTTCGGTTTGCTGGTGTCTTCAGTGACTTCAAATGCGCGCGTTTCATCCCAATGGCTTTGGGCGGCGGCTTCGACGGAGAGCGGTGAGTACTGTTCTTGCATGGTCGGCGGCGTTGTCGAAAATATCAAAACAAGGATTATACCTGAGCTGTGCGGGCTTAAGCAGCGGGGATTTGCTGTGTTCGCCTTGAATTTGCGGCAAGTCCTTGTCTAGACTAGATTGCGAAGTCAATGATTCGTAAGGTCAAATGCGGGGTGTGCACAATGAAATATCACCAACAAAAAGGTTTTACCTTGGTCGAGCTGGCAATTGTGCTGGTGATCATTGGTCTGATTCTGGGAATGGCTTTTAAAGGTAAGGATCTGATCGATGGAGCCAAAGTAAAAAATATGCAGGCGCAATACAACAAAATTGTTGCTGGCTTTAATATTTATTACGAAAAATATGGCGCGTATCCAGGTGATGGCTGTGCCAGCGCGCCGGCCGCAGGGGCGACTACTTGCCCTACAACTGGGCGCAACGGTTTGATTAATGGTGCGTCAGAAACCGCTGCTGCGATCACACTGCTACAGAATACCAATATTTTAACTAGTGCCGATCTGCGCAGTGTATTTGGGCAGGATTGGGTGATTTCCGATTCTGCGGCCACGCAAACTGGTTATGCCAACAATACTAATTATTTAACACTCACCAGTACCGCTACGGCGGCCGCTGATGTGCGTTTTGTTTGCGCACTTGATCGATTAATGGATGATGGAGTCAATACGACGGGGATTGTACGCAGTGTTGGCGTCACGTATTCGGCCACCGACGATTGCTGGGCTTTGTCTGGTCAAGTTTCAATTGGTATTCGGGTGCTGCCATGATGCGCCGCAATCAGGGTTTTACGCTGGTTGAGCTAGCGATCGTGTTAGTTATTATTGGTCTGATTCTGGGGATGGCGTTCAAGGGCAAAGACTTGATTGATGGTGCCAAAGTCAAGAATATGCAGGCGCAATACAATAAAATCGTTAGTGGAATTAATATTTTTTACGAGAAGTATGGTTTTTACCCTGGAGATGGCTGTACTACTGCCACCCCTGCAACGGTGGCGGCGTGTAACGGCACCCGCAATGGACAAATTGACAATGGTGCTGAAGCCGATGCATTTTGGGTCTTGTTAATTGATGTGACCAATATCTTACAAAGCGCCGATCGGCGCAGTGTATTAGGCCAAGATTGGACGGTCTGGAATCGCTCCGGTGCGCTGTGGTTGGACTTTGCCGGTGCAGCCAATGCCGATATGCGTTTTATTTGTGCGCTAGATCGATTGATGGACGATGGTGATGCTAATACAGGCGTCGTTCGTGATGGTGATCCCGCCACGACTGCTCCCTATGCATCTAGCAGTAATAGCTATTCTGCGGCAACTGATTGCTGGAGTTTGTCGGGTCAGGCTAATGTTTTGATAAAAGTGATGCCATAAGAGGGGGTTGTTATGCGGATGAAGCAAAATGGATTTACCTTGGTTGAGTTGGCTATTGTGCTTGTGATTATTGGGCTGATTTTGGGAATGGCGTTTAAAGGTAAGGATTTGATTGATGGCGCCAAAGTAAAAAATTTGGCAGCGCAACATAATAAAATCGTCGCTGGTATAAATATATTTTACGAAAAGTATGGCTCTTATCCAGGCGATGGTTGTGGGGCCGGCCAACCCACCGCAGGCACTGCCGTGTGTACTGGGACTAAAAATGGTTTGATTGAATCAGGCAATGAAGCTGTCGCTTTTTGGGTGGCATTGATCGACCGAAGTAATATTCTTACTAATGCAGAACGACGTAGTGTTTTTGGGCAAGACTGGGAGGTTTGGAATAGCACTGGCGCGGGTAATCCGAGTTTTGCAGGCACACGGGCTGTTGCAGGAAGTTGGCTCGATTTGCCGGGGAGTGCCCAAGCTGATCCTAGGTTCGTATGCGCTTTAGATCGTCAAATCGATGATGGTGAGTCCGGTAGCGGCATTGTTCGTGATGCCGATAGTACAACATCGTACACGGCAACTTCGGATTGCTGGGCCTTAAGTGGTCAGGTCAATGTGGTGATGCGCCTATTGCCTTAAGCCGCGAATTTAGTACGTGTTATTTTTTAAGGCTTCTCGAATGAGAGGCAAGGTGATTTGGCGCTGTTTTGACAGCGCCATTTCATTAATTGCTTCTAATTGGAGGTATAGATTGGGTAAGTCTCGGGCAGCGTGGTTGAGTAAATATTCACCTAGTTCACGCTGTAGTTCAAAGCCAAGATGGCGCGCACGGCGCTGTAGGGCGGCAATCTTGTCTTCATCAGAGAGTGATTTGAGCTGATAGACCAAGCCCCAGCCCAGACGAGTGGCCAAATCGTCTCTGAGCGCTAACAGCATTGGCGGTAAGGTGCCGCTCACGAGAATCCTGCCGCCGCCTTCGCGTAAGGTGTTGTAATGATCAAATAGCACAATCTGCTGCTCGGCATCTAGGCTTTCAACATTATCGACCAGCAATGCCGCGTTACCGTCCACGTGTTGAGGTAGCATTTCTTCACGTGCATTAACAAAGTAAACGGCATATTGATGATTGAGTTTGGCCTCACTCGCGCTGAGCAAATGGCTTTTTCCTGCGCCACTTTCTCCCCAGATATAGAGTGCACGCACGTCACCCTGCGCCCACTCCCCAAGTTGGAAGAGTAGCTCTGCATTTTCTCCACGCACGAAATCATCAAAGGTACGCGGAGCGGGTAACAATAAATCTAACAGTAATTGCTTCATTTAGGCGTGTAGCGAGCAAGAAATCACGTTGTATGCCTTATTTGGCAAGTAAGAGGGCGGGTCTTGGCAATAAAGGCTTGCTTTGACATCGATTTAATACGAAAACTAAGATCAACAGATGCAGCTAAATGCGATAAAATACCGCGTTTAGCAGATCTGGCGCGTATTTTAACCTACAGCGCCGCCCACTACGAGGCCTTTCCCGTGAGCGACCAAAATCTCAAGCAAAGTCTGAGCTACCGCGACGCCGGTGTTGATATCGACGCTGGTGACCAGCTCGTTGAAAATATTAAACCATTTGCCAAGCGCACCATGCGCCCTGAAGTGCTCGGTGGCATTGGTGGTTTTGGTGCGCTGGTTGAAATCAGCAAAAAATTTAAAGAGCCTGTTCTGGTTTCCGGCACTGATGGTGTGGGCACCAAATTGAAATTGGCTTTTGATTTGAACCGTCACGACACCGTGGGTATCGATCTGGTCGGCATGAGCGTGAACGATATTCTGGTACAAGGCGCTGAGCCATTGTTCTTCTTGGATTATTTCGCTTGCGGCAAATTGGATGTAGATAGCGCAACTGAAGTGATCAAAGGCATTGCTTACGGCTGTGAACAAGCTGGTTGTGCTTTGACGGGGGGTGAAACCGCTGAAATGCCGGGCATGTACCCTGTTGGCGAATACGATTTGGCTGGCTTTGCCGTTGGCGTGGTTGAAAAATCAAAAGTCATTACTGGCCAAGACATTAAAGCGGGTGATGTGGTGCTTGGTTTGGCATCCAACGGCGCACATTCAAATGGCTACTCTTTAATCCGTAAAATTTTGGCTTTGGGTCAAGTTGACTTTAACGCTGAATTTGACGGTGGCCGTTCATTGGCCGATGTGGTGATGGCACCAACGCGCATTTATGTGAAGCCATTATTGAAACTGATTGATACTTTAACGGTCAAAGGCATGGCGCATATTACCGGCGGTGGTATCACCGAGAATGTGCCGCGCGTATTACCAGAGAATGTGGTTGCGCAAATCGACGCAGCGAGCTGGACCATGCCAAAACTGTTCACTTGGTTGCAAGAGCAAGGCAATGTGGCGCAGCAAGAAATGTACAAAACATTTAACTGTGGCGTTGGTATGGTTGTCATTGTGGCGGCGGAAGATGCGGCTGCAGCGACTGCGTTGTTGCAAGCTGAGGGTGAAACAGTTTATCAACTGGGCGTGGTTCGTGAGCGCGTAGGGGATGAGCACCAGACCCAAGTCGCATAATTGACGTCAGTCTGAAAAAGGCGAGGTCAATGACCTCGCTTTTTGTTTTTATAAAATCGCAAATACCAATATAAGGTATTGCCACGAATATATTGAGGTATATGGAATTAAAGCATATACCCCGGGTGATGCATGAAAAATATTGTAATTCTGATTTCTGGCCGTGGCAGTAATATGCAGGCTATTGTGAATGCACAAATTGCTGGCGCACAGATTGCCGCGGTGATTTCGAATCGCCCTGATGCAGGTGGTTTGGCATGGGCTGCTGAACGTGGCATTGAGACGGCCGTATTAGATCACAAACAATTTGCCGATCGGGAAAGCTTTGATTTGGCGCTGGCCAATTTAGTCGATAGCTATAGCCCTGATTTACTAGTACTGGCCGGATTTATGCGTATTTTGACTGCGGGTTTCGTTAATCGCTACAGTAACCGCCTGATTAATGTCCATCCATCACTGTTGCCGGCATTTACTGGCCTGAACACGCATCAACGCGCTATTGATGAGGGCGTTAAGCTGGCGGGTTGCACGGTGCATTTTGTGACGGCGGAGCTCGATCATGGCCCGATGATTGCCCAAGCCGCCGTGCCTGTGCTCGATGATGATACGGCAGAAACCCTGGCTGCCCGGATTCTTGTGCAAGAGCATCAACTTTACCCTCAGGCGGTAGCTTGGTTTGTGGCGGATCAATTGCAAGTTGTAGATGGGAAAGTAAAGCTGGCTGCGCAAGTGCGGGCTGATATCGCTGTGCGAGCACCTAGTATTTAAAATGATGAGCAAATACGCTTGGTGGGCTCTGGCACTCTCAATTGGCTTGCATCTGGCTTCGATCCTGAGCGAGCCACTGCTCAATTGGCTAAGCTATCGCCAAATTGATGACCCTGAGTTAAAAAAAACCGAGCGCAAATTGGCGGCTCAATCAATTGATGCTGAAGCAGATGATAGTGCCACAGCGCAATTGAAAGGCGTTAAGCCCGCTCAGCAGCAATACGTATTACTAAAACCCATGGCGGCACAACCTGCTGAGAAACCCAAGCCAGCAAGGGTGCTAGCAAGTCCTTCCGCCAAAGTAGCGCCAGTCAGCCTGATAGCCAAAGAAAGTGCCAGTAAAGTGACGTCGGTACAGTGGACTGCCGCGAGTGGGGGCTCCGCATCAATTGCTATCCAAATTGCATCGGAAATGCAGCTGAAGATGGCGAGCCAAGCCAGCGAAGTTGTCGGCGTTTTGGCAAGTGCGGCTTCAAAAAGTAAGCGTATTGCCAGTGCAGCCTTGGCAACCAAGATTGATAAAAGTGCGGCCAAGCGTTTTCCGCGTGAGGTTAAAATTGAATACCGATATATGGGCTTTCCTGCCTACTTGCAGTGGCATTTGGAGGCGGGGCGCTACGAGTTACAGCTAGATGTGCCAATTCCGGGGCATGCGCGGCGCTTTATTAGTCGCGGTAAGATCGATAAGCACGGCGTGATGCCGGAACAATTTATCGAATACCGCAAGCAATTTGAAACCCCAAAATATGATGTGCGCTTTGACTGGGATAAAACGGAGGTTACGCTCAGTGAAGGCAGTAACCAAAAGGTTGAACCCTTTGCGCCGGGTGATCAAGATTTAATGTCGGCTGCATTGCATTTGGCATTGATGGGCGGCAGTCAGGCTAAGTATGAAATGGCACTATTCTCTGGTCGTAAGCGCTATCCTGACGTGCAATTTGAGCTCAAAGGTGAAGCTAAGTTAAAAATTGGTGAGCAGGAAATTACCGCGCTACTGATGAGCTCACGCACAGGTGATCGACAAGTCGATTTCTGGCTAGCGCCTGATTGGAATAATCTGCCCGTGCGCATGGTGATCAATTTTGGCAAAGATGGCAGTTATGATTTATCTGCCTACAATGTAAGTTTGGATGGCAAAAAAGTATTGGAGTGGGTGAACCCTAGTTTGCAAGCTCCTGGTGCAAGGCGCCCTTAGTTGATGGTTGTGACTATAACCGTAATGAATATGCTGATCTCCGTTGGCATACTGTGCCGATTTCTCGGCAAGATTGAATAAAGAGAGTATTTATGACACCAAAGCAATTATCTGCCACGCTTGATATTTTAAATTCGGCGCTGGGTTTTAACGCCCCTGCAGATGCCGTGGTCTCGCGTCATTTTCGCGAAAATAAAGATTTAGGGCATAAAGACCGGGCGGTGATTGCAGAAACGGTATTCAGTATGTTGCGCCATTTGCCACAACTGGAGTGGATCGCTGGTAGTACCGAGGCTCGCTTAGCCAGCACGCGCGAGTTATTGCTTGCCTATTTCACACGGATCAAGCATCTAAATGTGCGTGAATTGCCATCAGTATTTACCGATGAAGATAAAGAACGAGCGGGTGCGATGAAGGGGATGGCACTGCGCGACGCACCACTCAATGTGCGTGCGGCTATGCCCCAATGGTTGGTGGATGCCATGCTCGCAGAAGGTCAAACCGAAGAGCAGGTTTTAGCTATGGGTTTGGCGATGTTACAGTCCGCGCCGCTCGATATTCGTGTGAACAGCATTAAGGCAAAGCGTGAGGCTGTCGCGGCAGAGTTAAAAGCCGCGGGCGATATCAATACCATGCCAACGCCGTATTCGCCGTGGGGGCTCCGCGTGGAAGGCAAGCCTGCAATTAATAAATACAAATGCTTTATTGAAGGCCGTGTTGAGGTGCAGGACGAAGGCAGCCAATTGTTGGGTCTGTTGTCCGGTGTGAAACGCGGTCAGATGGTGACTGATTTCTGCGCGGGTGCGGGTGGTAAAACCTTGCTGCTTGGCGCGATGATGCAAAATACCGGTCGTCTGTATGCGTTTGATGTCTCTGAAAAACGCTTGGCTAATCTAAAACCACGCTTAGCTCGCTCTGGCCTGTCGAATGTTAATCCACAGTTGATCGCGTCGGAAACCGACCAAAAGATCAAACGTCTGGCTGGTAAAATGGACGTTGTATTGGTCGATTCTCCATGTTCGGGTATGGGCACATTACGCCGTAATCCAGACCTGAAAATGCGCCAATCGGCGGCAAGTGTCACCGAGCTGAATGAAAAACAGCGTGCAATTTTGAAATCGGCCTCACGTTTGGTAAAAAATGGCGGGCGCTTGGTGTATGCCACATGCAGCTTTCTACAAAGTGAAAATCAAGCAATCGTGCGCGAGTTTCTCGCCTCGCATCCGGACTTCCAGTTGCTCGATGCACGCGAATTATTGGCCAAGGAGCGTGTGGAGATCGCGTTGCAGGATGAATATTTGCAATTGACCCCGGCACAACATCAAACCGATGCCTTCTTTGCCGCGGTATTGCAGCGTGTTTCTGCCGAGAAAGCGAAAGCACAGGAAGAGTCTGCGATGTTGTCAGCCGAGGACGAAGCGGCTGAATAAGCGTTATTGCCTGTCAGTGAATAAAAACCCGCTATATGCGGGTTTTTATTTGTAGTCACATTGATGATGTAGAGCTACCGCAGTAACAATTACTTAACCACTCGTAATTGCGGGCGGCCACTTGGGCGAGGCGGCGGATCTTGTGGTGGTTCATCGTGCGAGCTAGATTCCGGGGCTGATTCGGGCTGCCCTGCTGCTTCGTTGCCTTCGTATTCAAACCCCATGCCTTCGCCATTTTCACGTGAGAAGATCGAAATCACCGCGCCAACCGGTATTTCAATATCACGTGATACGCCATTGAAGCGGGCAGAGAAACTGATAAAGTCATTGGCAATAGTGAGATTGCGGCAGGCGTTATAGCTTACGTTAAGAACAATTTCGCCATTCTTCACGTATTCCATCGGCACTTGCATTTTGCCGCGAACAGCGACGACGAGATAGGGTGTGAAACCTTGATCTGAACACCATTCATGAATGGCACGGAGTAAATACGGTTTGGTCGATACAGTTTGCATGGTCGGCCCCGCAAAGTAGAAGAATATTTCGCAATTGTAGCAGGCTTACATTAAGTGGTTGTAAATCTGCCGTTGAATACGGATTGAATGCAAAAGGCCCCGCAAGCGGGGCCAAGAAGTGTTGTATTTTTGCTGCTTTATTTGCGCATCGCTTTTTCATTTGCCGTTAGCGACTCAATAAATGCTTCGCGGCTAAATAGACGTTCGGCATATTTCATTACCGGTACCAGTCCTTTGGTAACTTCAATGCCATAGTGTTCAAAGCGCCAGAGCAATGGGGCAATTGCCACGTCGAGCATCGAGAACTCTTCACCGAGAATATACTTTTGTTTGGTGAAAATCGGAGCGATTTGGGTCAGATTGTCGCGGATTGCGGCGCGTGCAGCTTCAAGCGCAGTTTTTTTCGCGCTGGCATCTTCCAGTGTTTTTACATGAATAAACAATTCACGCTCTAAATTGAACAGCATCAAGCGGGCACGAGCACGCATCACCGGATCGGCGGGCATCAATTGTGGGTGTGGAAAACGCTCATCAATGTATTCATTAATGATGTTTGATTCATACAACTGCAAATCACGTTCCACCAGTACAGGGACTTCATTGTATGGGTTCATTACTGCCAGATCTTCTGGTTTGCTGTGAATATCCACATCAAGAATTTCAAAGTCCATGCCCTTTTCGAATAGCACAATACGGCAGCGGTGGCTAAACGGGCAGGAAGTACCAGAGTACAACTTCATCATGGTGGGAGAGTCCTTTGTAGGTAGCAAAACAATAGGTGCAATTGTAATGATATTGCATTGCAATAGCTATTAAAACACCGATAAGTCATTGATAATAATGAATTAAATTGTATTTTGTTGTTTTTGGCGCTTAATGAGTTGAGTTGGGTTTTTGGGTGGGGTATTGCTCGGTAACCCTTTGTGAGCTTGGCTTTTTGGCATATACATGAAAAAAGGGCGGTTAAACCGCCCTTTTGTTTGCTAGTTACTAACGCTTAGTGAACATCGCGCCAGTATTCTTTTTTCAGCAAATAAGTAATTGGGATCAGGAACAAGATCAGGAACAGCAATACGCCGTAGCCAATTTGTTCACGTTTCACTTGAGCTGGTTCTGCCATGTATGACAGATAGTTGACCAAGTCACCGACACGTTGATCGAATTCGTGATTATCGAATTGACCATTTTCGCCGCCACGAGTCAGTAAGCCTGGTTTAACTAGTTTCAGGGTTTTCTCGGCGTGCGGGCCTTCACCTTTGATTTCCAGCACTTGTTCACCCTGCAACTCCCACAGTACGTGTGGCATACCTACTTTATCAAACACCAGATTATTCCAGCCTGTTGGGCGAGTGTCATCACGGTAGAACGAGCGCAGGTAGCTATAGAGCCAATCGGTGCCGCGTGAGCGTGCGATCAAGCTCAGATCCGGCGGCGTTGCGCCAAACCATGCTTTGCCATCTTTCGCAGCCATGGCTACTTTCATCTGATCGCCCACTTTTTCAGTGGTGAACATTAGGTTGGCTTTGATTTGCGCTTCAGTCAAACCGATGTCTTGCAAACGGTTATAACGCATGACTGCGGCACCGTGACACGACAAGCAATAGTTAACGAACGTTTGTGCACCACGCTGAATGCTTTCCGCATTTTTTGGATCAATCGGTGCTTTATCGAGATGAATGCCTTCGCTGTTCGCAAAGCTTTGACCAGCGATAGTCAAAGATGCAATGGCGAGGAGGCTAGCGAGCGTTTTTTTCATGGCTGTCTCCTTAAACCACATGAGCGAACAAGTAAGCGCCACCGATTGCAATGGCAACATAAACCAAGAACATCATTTGCTGTTTGCTAGTTGAGAATGTCACACGCTCAGGTACTGGCGTGCATGGTTTCTCGTTCTTGGTGTAGAAAGGCATACCCAAGAAGAAAGCAAAATAGATAAATGACAGAATCTGAGCAATAACCGTACGAACATTCGTTGATGGCATTGCACCCAAGATGCCCAAGCCAATAAATGCGATCAGGAACAGTACCAACATCACTTTAAAGCTAGTTGGACGATAACGGATTGATTTAATCGGTGAGCGATCAAGCCATGGCAGGAAGGCGATCAATACCACTGCACCACCCATGCCTAATACACCCCAAACTTGGGTGCCAAGGAATGATGGAATTGCACGCAAAATAGCGTAGAACGGTGTGAAGTACCAAACTGGTGCAATGTGGGGAGGCGTTTTCAGCGCATCAGCGGGGTCGAAGTTAGGATGCTCCAAGAAGAAGCCGCCCATTTCAGGTTTGAAGAACAAGATCGCGCAAAACACTGCCAAGAACACCGCTACGCCGAAAATGTCTTTCACGGTGTAGTACGGGTGGAATGGAATGCCATCACGTGGGATGTGTGTTACTGGATCTTTGTTTTTCTTGATTTCAACGCCATCTGGGTTGTTAGAACCCACTTCGTGCAGTGCTACCAAGTGGGCTACAACCAGTGCGAGCAGTACCAAAGGTACGGCAATCACGTGCAGCGCAAAGAAGCGATTCAAGGTGGCATCAGAAACTACGAAGTCACCACGAATCAGCACTGACAGGTCAGGACCAATTACAGGAATCGATGCGAACAAGTTCACAATAACTTGCGCGCCCCAGAATGACATCTGGCCCCAAGGTAGTAGGTAACCCAAGAAGGCTTCAGCCATCAAGATCAGGAAGATTAGTGTACCAAATACCCAAACCAGTTCACGTGGTTGCTTGTATGAGCCGTAGATCAGACCACGGAACATGTGTAGATACACTACCACGAAGAACATCGATGCACCGGTTGAGTGCATGTAACGGATAATCCAGCCACCCGCCACATCACGCATGATGTACTCAACTGATGCGAAAGCTACCGAAATGTTGGTGCCCGGAATCAGATTGCCATCAGGCTTATAGTTCATCGTCAGGAAAATGCCGGTCACGATCTGGATCACCAGAACGAGCATGGCTAATGAACCGAAGAAGTACCAGAAGTTAAAATTCTTTGGTGCGTAATATTCGGATACGTGTGCTTTCCAAGTGCTAGTCAATGGAAAACGCTCGTCAACCCAGTTTAATAGTTTTTCTGGTAATGCTTGCTGATTGCTCATGACTTAGCCCCTTATTTGTCTTCGCCGACCAGAATTGTCGAGTCGGTGAGGTATTTATGCGGAGGGATAACCAAGTTGATTGGTGCTGGTACGCCAGAGAAGACGCGACCAGCCAAGTCGAACTTGGAGCCATGACAGGGGCAATAAAATCCGCCAACCCAGTCTGGACCCAAATCGGCCGGCGCTAGGTCTGGGCGGAAAGTCGGTGAACAGCCCAAGTGGGTACATACCCCGGTGGCCACCCAAATTTCTGGCTTGATCGAGCGAGTTGCATTATGGCAATACTCAGGCTGATCGCTGGCATCAGATTTCGGGTCGAGTAGCTTAGGATCATTTTTAGACAGATCTTTTAGCATTTCTGGAGTGCGATTAACCACCCAGACTGGTTTCCCGCGCCATTCAACGGTGATTTTTTGACCTGGTTCGAGTTTGCTGATATCAACCTCGACAGGTGCACCGGCCGCTTTTGCGCGCTCGGAAGGAAAAAAGCTGGCGACAAAAGGTACTGCAACCCCTGCTGTCGCAACCGCGCCCACTGCGCTGGAGGCAATTAATAAAAATCGCCGTTTGCTATTATCTACTTGCTGCTCACTCATAACCCAATCCCTGATTTGTAGGAACGCAATAATTCTTAAACCGCCAAATTGTACCCGAATGCAGTAGGGAACTTAAAGCACTCTAGGCCGTCTTAGTAGACCTTTTCCAAAATAAAGTATAAAAAACCGATTAATTGGTCACATAACGTGCCAATTCTTCATTCAATTTATCCAATACATGCGGGGTAATGTCTTCCACTTTCTCGTTCTTGGTGGCTGGGTAGCTGATTTGAAAGACTTTGGCGCTTAATTGCCAGCCTTGGCTTGCCTGAGTGAGTGTGTACTGGATTCTGGCTTCGGTCGGAATATTGGCTTTACTTACTGTAGAGCTAAATTCCAGGCGAGTATTGCTACGACTTAATACCTTCATCCCTTTACTAGTTCGAAAGCGAACAATATCTTCGATCACGGCTTTATTGCTGCGACCGACAATCAGAACACTGGGCACGTTTGGTTGCGCTTTTGCGACAGGTTTGGGTTCGGTCTGAGGTGTTGGTGCTGGTGGTGTGCTGCATGCGCTTAGCAAAATGCTGCTGATTAATAGGCATAGCCACTGAGATGTCTGTTTTTTCATACAGGGTTATCCAAGTCGAGGTGTGTATGCTCAAGATTAAACTCTTGGGCTAAATGTTTACCTAATGCCTCAATGCCATATCGTTCTGTTGCATGATGACCTGCTGCAATAAATGCAACACCACTCTCTTGCGCCAAGTGTGTAACAAATTCCGACGCTTCTCCCGTGAGGTAACAATCGATGTCTAAATTGCTCGCTTCGCGGAAATAGCTTTGTGCCCCACCGGTACACCAGGCAATAGTGCGAATGGCTTTACCCGGATTGCCAATCGTTAGTGGGGGGCGTTTGAGTTGTATCGCCACATGCTGGCTAAAGGTGTCTAAGGACATAGGAACTGGCAGCTCACCGCGCCATACTAGCTCTTGTTCGCCAAAGCGTGCGGTTGGAATCAGGCCTAATTTTTGTGCCAGCTGTGCGTTGTTACCCAATGTTTCGTGAGCATCAAGTGGCAAGTGATAGGCCAAAAGATTGATGTCAGCAGCGAGTAGTTTGGCAATACGCTGTTTTTTGGTTCGGACAATTGTTTGATCTTCACCTTTCCAGAAATAGCCATGGTGCACCAAAATTGCATCAGCGCTTTGGCTGATCGCCGCATCGATTAAGGCTTGTGAGGCGGTTACCCCGGTGACGATCTTGTTAATTTGATCTTTGCCCTCAACTTGTAAGCCATTAGGGGCGTAATCTTTGAATCGCGCCACTGCAAGCAGTTGTCCGATATAATTTTCTAATTCTTGGCGTTGTATTGGCATAAAGATAAACGTGATATGAAAAAACTTTGGCTCATTTTCGCACAAACTACCACTATCGGTCTGGCGATCTGGTTCTTGGTTACCTTACTGAAGCCGGAATGGCGTTTGCCGGTAGCACCGCAAACTCCGGTTGTAACCGTGAAAGAGACACAAGCGACAGCTTCTGCTCCCGCAGAATTATCGTATAGCGCTGCCGCAAAAAAGGCCAAGCCTTCAGTAGTGAATATTTTTACATCGCAGCAAGCGCGCCAGCCGCGTAATCCCTTGTTGAATGATCCATTATTTCGACGCTTTTTTGGTGACCGCGGGCAAGATGAAGATGGGCAACGGCCATCTAGCTTAGGTTCGGGCGTTTTGGTGTCTTCGCAGGGCTATATCGTCACCAATAATCATGTGGTTGAGGCGGCTGATGAAATTGAAGTCGCGCTCGCCGATGGTCGTACTGCTAGTGCCAAATTGATTGGTAGTGATCCGGATACTGATATTGCCGTGATTAAAATTGATCTGTCCAATTTGCCAGCGATTAGTTTTGCCGACGCCGACAAAGTTGAGATCGGTGATGTAGTGCTGGCCATTGGTAACCCATTTGGTGTTGGACAAACGGTGACGATGGGGATTGTGTCAGCGCTGGGGCGCTCCGAGCTGGGGATCAATACCTTTGAAAATTTTATCCAGACCGATGCTGCGATTAATCCAGGTAATTCGGGTGGGGCCTTAATTGATACCCGAGGTAATTTACTCGGCATTAATACGGCGATTTACTCAAAAACGGGTGGTTCTTTGGGGATTGGTTTTGCGATCCCAGCAACGACCGTGAAACAAATTATGGAGGCGCTGATTAAGGATGGTAGTGTCACGCGCGGCTGGTTGGGGGTAGAGGTGCAGGATGTTACGCCTGAGTTGGCGTCATCGTTTCGCTTGAAAGACACCAAGGGGGCGCTGATTGCTGGCGTGGTGCGTAACGGCCCAGCGGCTAATGCGGGCATCAAACCTGGTGATGTCTTGTTATCGATTGACGGAAAAGAGGTCGTTAATTCGGCCAAAATGCTTGATATTATTTCGGCCTTAAAACCTGAGCAGGTGGTTCCGATGAGCTATGTGCGACAGGGTGAACAAGTCGATGCCAAAGTTGAGCTTGGCAAACGACCAAAATTCAATCGTCGCTAGGGTATATTGCTGAGAAACAGATTCATATTGGTTTTTCGGCTTATACTGCTTAATGTATGTGGGCTCTAGGTTATTACTTGGAGCCCATTTATTTGCCTTGTAGTAATAGCATTTCAGCTGCAGCCAAGTTTTCTGGCACCCCCAGTAGCACCATCACATCGCCGTTTTGTAGCTGAAAGTCATCGCTTGGCTGCGCTGACGCACGATTCTTACGGCGGATGCTACGCACTTCTACATCCAGCTCATTGAGCGCCAATTCACTAATGGTAAAGCCAATGGCGTGAGCATTTTGGGTGAGTTGCACGGTATGCAAACGCGCTTGATGACGGTCGGATTCATCATTGTCTTCATGCGTGCCGCGATAGAATCCACGAATCATTTGATACCGCGCTTCACGTACTTCGCGAATACGTCGCACTACTTTGTTGAGAGGAACACCGAGTAGCATCATGGTGTGCGAGGCGAGCATCAAACTGCCTTCCATTATTTCTGCCACAACTTCGGCGGCCCCGGCGTTTTTGATTAAATCAATGTCGCTATCATCTTGAGTTCGAACGATAACGGGTAGCTCAGGGCGAATCTGGTGAACCACTTCTAGAATTTTCATGGCCGAATGTGTGTCGGCATATGTGACGATTAAGGCTCGGGCGCGCATTAAACCTGCGGCAATCAGTACCTCGCGCTTGGCTGCATCGCCAAATACCACCGACTCACCCGCGGCGCCGGCTTCGCGTACTTTTTCCGGGTCCAAATCTAAGGCAAAGAAGTTAATGTTTTCCGAGTGAAGAATCCGCCCTAGTGATTGTCCACTCCGGCCATAACCGCACAGTATGACGTGCCCGGTGTTGGCCATGCTACGCACCGCAATTTGGTGCAGATTGGCTGCAAGGTTCATCCATTCGGAGCTGGCAAGGCGTAGTACCAATTTATCCGAGTGTTGGATCAGAAATGGTGTGACCATCATCGAGACTATGATTGCCGCAATGGTGCTTTGCAGTAACTCGTTGGGCATCAAATTTTGTCCAGCTGCTAATGCCAATAAAACAAAGGCAAACTCACCGCCTTGCCCGAGGGCGAAACCAGTCCGCCACGCAGCACCAGCCGAGTTGCCAAATAACTTGGCGAGCCCGGTAATAATTAGAATTTTGATAGGGCCAAGTACCACCACCAGTAGCAAGATCAGCGGCCATTGTGATAGCAAAATCGCAAAGTTAAGGTTCATCCCGACGGTGACAAAAAATAGGCCAAGTAGCAGATCGCGGAATGGGCGAATGTCGTCTTCAACCTGGTAGCGATATTCAGTTTCTGCAATCAGCATCCCCGCTAAGAAAGCTCCCAGTGCCAATGACAAACCAGCCAATTCGGTTAGCCAGGCAATGCCAAGGGTGATGAGCAGGATGTTGAGCATAAACAGCTCGCTCGAATGTTGCCGAGCGACCAAATTAAACCAAGGGCGCATCAACTTCTGCCCCAGCCACAGCAATAAAGTTAAGACGATAAAAATCTTTAAAGCCGCAAAGCTAAGTGAGGCCGCTAGTGCTTCAGCAGGCTGACTCAATACCGGAATCATGATCAGGAAAGGAACGACGGCCAAATCTTGAAAGAGCAAAATGCCAAATGCATTTTGCCCGTGCGGGGCGTGCAGCTCATTGCGATCGGTGAGCAATTTGGACACCATGGCAGTTGAGGACATTGCCATTACGGCGCCTAAGGTCAGGCCGACCTGCCAGCTTAAGCCTAAAAGAATGACTACACTGCCCACCAGTAGCAACATGGCTAGTACTTGACTCAGGCCCAGTCCAAATACAATGCGGCGCATGGCGTTGAGTTTGGCAAGGTTGAATTCTAGCCCCAAGGTGAACATCAAAAAAACTACGCCAAACTCGGCTAAATGGCTTGCTTCTTCGCTGGATGGAATCACTCCCAGCGCGTGTGGCCCAATGATCATGCCGATTAGCAAGTACCCGAGCATTGGCGGGAGTTTGATTTTTCGGCAAATCACCACGGTAAATACCGCAGTGGCAAGTAAGAAGAGTAGGCTTTGTAAATTTGAAGACATACCGCGCTAGTGAGTCTCGTTGTGTAGGGTGAAGAGGCTGACCTAGTCCAGTAAATAATGCTAAAGACTAATTAGTTTGATGTAAGTATAACTGAAGCGAATAGTATTTATTAGCAGATCGCTGTTACAGACTGCAGAGGTCTTTTATAATCCGAGCTCAAAATTCACTGGTGAGGGCTTGAATGACGCAAACTGCATACCATAGCGCCTGCCGCGTTTTGGAGATGGAAGCTGCAGCAATTTCAGCAACTGTAGCTCGGCTTGATGCCGAGCAATTTAATCGTGCCTGCGAAATGATTTTGGCCTGTACTGGGCGTGTTGTGGTGATGGGGATGGGCAAATCAGGGCACATCGCGCGCAAAATTGCTGCCACGATGGCCAGTACCGGTACGCCTGCCATGTTCGTTCATCCAGGGGAGGCCGCTCATGGTGATTTAGGTATGATTACGCGCCAAGATATTTTGCTGGTATTGTCAAATTCGGGCGAGAGTGATGAAGTTTTGGCGATTCTGCCTAGCTTAAAGCGCTTGGCAACGCCCATTATTTCGCTGACTGGTAATCCTAATTCAACGCTGGCAACACAAGCTCAGGTGCACCTTGATGCAGGGGTACAAGAAGAAGCATGTCCTTTGAATTTGGCTCCAACCGCTAGTACTACGGTTGCTTTAGCTTTGGGCGATGCCTTGGCCGTGGCATTGCTTGAGGCACGTGGATTTCAGGCGGATGATTTTGCACTTTCGCATCCGGGCGGTAGCCTAGGGCGCAAACTACTGGTGCATGTGCGTGATTTAATGCATGCAGGTGATGCCTTGCCCGTAGTGCAAACCACCATGAGTTTGCGTGATGCTTTGCTAGAAATCA
Source organism: Chitinibacter fontanus (assembly GCF_013423785.1). NCBI lineage: Bacteria > Pseudomonadati > Pseudomonadota > Betaproteobacteria > Neisseriales > Chitinibacteraceae > Chitinibacter > Chitinibacter fontanus. The sequence continues at coordinate 511,811 of NZ_CP058952.1, read as the reverse complement.
GTCGCAAAGGGATGGGGATGACCGCGGTGGTCGATGAGCAGGGGCTGCTACAAGGTGTGTACACCGATGGTGATTTACGCCGTACCTTGGATCGAGATTTTGATTTGCGAACTACGCTGGTGTCGGAAGTGATGACCCGAAATCCTGCTACCATAGAGGCGCAGCGGCTCGCAGCTGAAGCTGCGGCAGTGATGGAAACGCGTCGAATTAATGGTTTGCTGGTCGTTGATGCTGGCGTTCTGGTCGGTGCTATTAATATGCATGACCTACTTCGCGCTAGAGTGGTTTAAAGGGGTATATCCCTGTGAGCCAAGTTTATACTAATGTTAAGATTAATACCCTGCTAGGGGTGGAAAAATGATTGAACGGGCAAAACCAGTAAAATTAATGATTTTTGATGTCGATGGTGTGATGACCGACGGTAGTTTGTATTTTTCTGACTCAGGCGAAGAAATGAAAGCATTTAATTCGCTCGATGGGCATGGAATGAAAATGCTGCAAAATAGCGGGGTGAAATTGGCGATTATTACCGGACGCACTTCTCGTTTGCTTGAGCATCGAGCGCGAAATCTGGGCATCGACTATTTGCACCAAGGCTCACACGATAAATTGGCTTCCTTTAAAGCTTTGATCGAGCAAGTTGGAGTGAGCGAGCACGAGTGTGGGTTTATGGGGGATGATGTCATTGATCTGCCTGTAATGCGTCGCGTTGCATTTGCCGTGTCGGTGCCAGCTGCTCCCGAGTTGGTGCAGCAATATGCGCATTATGTCACTGGCCGCCAAGGCGGTGCTGGCGCGGTACGCGAAGTATGTGAATTAATCATGGCAAGCCAAGGAACGCTGGATGCAGCTTTGGCTCCATACCTGCAGTAAGGCGATATTTTGCGTAGCCTGACTATTTGGGCCTTGCCCATGATGCTATTGTTACTGGTTGCTGCCCTAATCCTGGGTTTGAGCCGTGCGGCAATAGATATGGTTTCGACCAAGAAAATTGATCCGAATACGCCAGATATGATTACCCAGCGTGGTGTATTGGAGCGTTTTGATGTGGCGGGGCTTAAGCGATCCGAGTTGATTGCAAGCGAAGTGCGCCACTTCCGTGCCGAAGATACGCTGCTGTTTAATCAGCCACGTTTGGTACAAACGGATCCGGGTAAGCCTGTGATGACGGTGACTGGTGTGCGCGGGAAAAGTATCTTCAAAGCTTCGCAAATCTGGTTCTATGATCAAGTGGAATTGCGTCGCGCACCATTCGGCACGCAAGCAGAGCTCATTATCCATAGCCATGACGTGTTTTTGAATCAAGCAACGCATCAAGCTAGCTCCGATGCCCCTGTGGTGGCAGATATGGGGCCGCATCATGCTGAGGCAGTTGGGTTTGTTGCTGACAATAGCGCACAGACTCTTTTATTAAAATCTAAGGTAAAAATGACCTATGTTCCGACCGCTCGTGCTGCCCTTGTTGGCACTGCTACTCAGTAATACCGTTTCAGCTGAAACCGCCGATCGTGAAAAACCGATGAATATCGTCGCAGATAATTGCGCTTTAGATCAGAAAACGCAGCAAAGTGTTTGTACCGGGAATGTGGTTGTCACACAAGGGACCATGGTGGTTCGTGCCGATAAGCTGGTGACTCGCCAAGACGAGCAAGGCAATCAGTTTGCCCAAGGTGAGGGGCGTCCGGTGCGCTTTAAGCAAAGACTAGATTCGGGTGAGATGCTGGATGCTGAGGCGTTGCGCTTTGATTATGACGGTGCGAAAGGTTTTATGGTGTTGATGGAAAAAGCTTGGATTAAACGTAATCAGGATTTAGTTGTGGGTGACAAAATCACTTATGACATGAATACCGAGTACTACCAGGCGCAAAGTAAATCGGGTGGACGTGTAAATATCACTCTGACCCCTAAGAAAAAAGCCTCTGAAACCGCCAGCAAGCCCGTGAGCAAATAAAACGCATGAGCACTCTTAAAGCCCAGCATTTGCAGAAAAGTTATAAGAAACGCACTGTAGTGCGCGATGTATCACTGGAAGTCAGTAGTGGTGAAGTGGTTGGTTTATTGGGTCCCAATGGAGCCGGCAAAACCACCAGCTTTTACATGATTGTCGGTCTGGTGCGGATGGATCAGGGCACCATCGAGCTCGATGGTGTCGACGTGAGTCAGCAGCCGATTCATAAGCGCGCTCGCTTAGGATTGGGCTATCTGCCCCAAGAGGCCTCGATTTTTCGCAAAATGACTGTGGCCGAAAATATCAAATCGGTGCTGGAGCTGCACTACAGCGATAAAGCGCAAATTATTGAGCGCCTAGATGAATTATTACATGATCTGCATGTGGGGCATCTACGCAATAGTAATGCCATGAGTTTGTCCGGTGGAGAGCGCCGCCGTGTCGAGATCGCGCGTGCGTTGGCGTCTAACCCACAATTTGTCTTGCTTGATGAGCCATTTGCCGGTGTCGATCCGATTGCGGTGATTGATATTCAGCGCATTATTGGCTTCTTGAAAGAGCGCGGAATTGGGGTGTTGATTACCGATCATAATGTTCGCGAAACGCTCGGTATTTGTGACCGTGCTTATATCATTTCAGAAGGCTCGGTGATGGCAGCTGGTAAACCGGCTGAGATCGTGAATAATGAAGATGTTCGTCGCGTATATCTGGGCGAACACTTCCGAATGTAATTTCCTCCTTGTGCTGGATTTATGAAGCAATCTTTGCAGCTGCGCATGTCGCAGCAGCTCAATTTAACGCCACAATTACAGCAGTCGATCAAACTGTTGCAGCTTTCTACGCTCGATTTTAATCAGGAAGTTGAGCAATACTTGGCAGATAACCCGTTGCTAGAGAGGGAAGAGTCGGCTGGTGACTCGCCGGACTCCCTCGAGGTCGCCGCTCCTGAGACGACTGACTCCAGTACGGATCATGTGGATGATTTGGATGGACTTCGTTGGGACGAGGTAAAAAATGGTGGTTCATACGACGAGGATGATGAGCACGACCCCACTTTACGAGTCGCGATTGAATTAAGTTTGCGTGATCATTTATTGGCGCAAGCCCGTCTGATGGGGCTTTCTGCGCGTGATCATGCCCTGCTTGCCTTGTTAATTGAAGCCTTGGATGAAGATGGCTTACTCACGCAAGACTTAGAGGAAATTTTTGCGCAATTACCTGCTGAAATAGTGCAGGAGCTTGAGCTTGAAGTTGATGAGTTGCGAATCGCACATCAATATTTAATGCAGCTCGAGCCGCTGGGGGTTGGCACTCGATCCTTGTCGGAATGTCTGTTGCTGCAATTGAAATCTGCTCCCAATACTCCTGAGTATTTGTTGGCGCGTCGCTTAATTGAGACTGGATTGGAGTTATTAGCGATCCGCGATTTTGCCAAGCTAAAAAAACAGTTTCAATGTGATGATGATCAATTGCGTCAGGCTCAGCAGATTATCCGGGCCTTGAACCCTAGACCAGCGGCCAACTGGGGCGCGGATACAACACGTTATGTCGTGCCTGATGTGCTGGTGCAAAAGTTACGTGGTCGCTGGACTGTGCGCCTGAATCAGGCTGCGCAGCCCAAAATTAAAGTCAATGAAATGTATGCGCGGCTGTTGCAAGGTGAAGTTGGAGACAATCTTGCTAGCGCTTTGCAAGAAGCTAGGTGGTTGATTAAAAGCATAGAACAGCGTGGCAGTACGATTTTGCGGGTGGCCCAAGCGATCGTTGCGCGGCAGCAAGCGTTTTTTGAATATGGCGAAGTGGCCATGAAACCGCTGGTGCTGCGTGATATTGCTGAAGAGCTCGATTTACACGAATCAACGATTTCGCGCGTGACAACGCAAAAATTTATGCTGACACCGCGCGGCGTTTTGGAGTACAAATACTTCTTCGGTAGTCATGTTGAAAACGACAGCGGCGGCGAAAATTCAGCAACATCGATCAAAGCTTTGATCAAACAACTGGTAGCACAGGAAAATCCAAAGAAACCATTATCGGATAGTGCTATAACAGAAGAACTCGCAAGGCAAGGTGTCGCAGTAGCGCGGCGCACCGTTGCCAAGTATCGGGAGGCGCTGAACATTGCGCCTGCCAGTCAGCGCAAAAGCCTATAAAAAGGCGATATAAATCGAAGGAGCAATATTATGAACCTCAACATCAGCGGTCATCATCTTGAAGTTACTCCAGCTATCCGTGAGTATGTCACTAGCAAAATCGAGCGCGTGGTACGTCATTTTGACAATGTGATCGATGCAACAGTGATTCTTTCGGTAGACAAACTGCAGCACAAGGCCGAGGTCACAGTACACGTGAGCGGCAAAGACATTCACGTTGAGGCTATTGAGGAAGATTTGTATGCCGCCATTGACGTTCTGATGGACAAATTAGATCGTCAGGTGGTTAAACACAAAGAAAAACAATCATCACATCGTGGTGAAGCTCTCAAACACCAAGCGGTGGTTGAAGAATAATTCGTTGCGTAAGCAATACAACGGGAACGCCGCGAGTCGTTCCCGTTTTTGTTTCTGAGCAAGGCAAGTACAATACCCAGTCCACTAGGGAACACGATTAAGACCATGAGCCTGATTACCAAAATTCTGCCAACCAGTAATGTATTTTTAGATTTAGATGTTGGTAGCAAAAAGCGCGTTTTTGAGCATGTGGGTATTGTGTTTGAAAATAGCCATGGCATTGCGCGTAGCGTGATTTTTGATAGCTTGTTTGCGCGTGAAAAGCTCGGTTCTACCGGTTTGGGGCAAGGCGTTGCCATTCCGCATGGCCGGATTAAAGGCTTGAAAGAGGCGACCGGTGCCTTTGTTCGTTTGAAAGAACCTATCCCATTTGATGCGCCTGATGGCAAACCGGTGTCGCTAATTTTTGTTTTGCTAGTGCCAGCCAATGCCACCGATCTGCATCTGCAAATTCTCTCCGAATTGGCTCAACTCTTTTCGGATAAGCAATTGCGCGAAGAGCTCAATGCCGTGCCAGAGCCGCACTTGGTGTGGCAGCGGATCTCAAGTTGGCAGCCTTACGGCGCTGATTTTACGTAATAGCAATAAGCTAGACTCCCTTTGCTTAGCTGGTTAATATCAAGACTGCATCTGATTGATGCAGTTTTTTTTTGAGAATCGTATGCCCCAAATTACTGCCCGCCAATTATTCATTGATAACGCCGAGAAACTGCGCCTAACTTGGGTGGCTGGACAATCTGGGGCGAATAATCTGCTGTCTAACGATGCCAGTGAGCAAAAGCCATCTTTGTCGCTGGTTGGGCATTTGAATTTTGTACACCCTAATCGGATTCAAGTGCTGGGCATTGCCGAGATTGCCTATGTCAATGGCCTCTCACCCGATGTGCAGCTCAGTAGTCTTAACCAGTTATTTGCCAGCGAAATGGCGGCGATGATTGTCGCCAATGGGCAGGTAGTACCCGATGCCTTGCGTGATGCGGCTGAGCGCCATCATGTGCCTTTATTGACAAGCCCTGAGCAATCTCCGTATTTAATGGAGGTATTGCGCTATTACCTAAGTAAAGCATTGGCTGTATCTACACACCTGCATGGGGTATTTCTGGATGTGCTGGAGGTAGGCGTTTTGCTGACGGGCGAATCGTCAATGGGTAAATCCGAGCTGGCACTGGAGCTGATTTCACGCGGTCATGGTTTGGTGGCCGATGATGTGGTCGAGGTTTATCGTACTAACCCCGAAACGCTGGAAGGTCGCTGCCCACCAATGTTGCGCGACTTTTTGGAAGTGCGCGGGATTGGTGTATTGAATATCCGGACGATTTTCGGTGAAACCGCGGTGCGGCCGAAAAAAACGCTGAAATTGATTATTCATCTTGCCAAAGCCGGTGGCGAATCGCTCGCACCGGTAGATCGCTTGCAAATGCAGGCGGCGACGCAGGCGATTTTGGATGTGCCAATTCGCAAGCTGGTGATTCCGGTGGCGGCGGGGCGCAATTTGGCGGTGTTGGTTGAGTCGGCCGTGCGTAACTATATTCTGCAATTGCGCGGCATTGATTCGACGCGTGAATTCATCGAACGGCATCAAAAATTTATGGAAATGGGCGAGTAATGCCAAATTCAAAGCATCAGCAAGTCGTTTTGTTGTCAGGTCTCTCGGGCGCCGGTAAATCGGTTGCTTTGCGTGCGCTGGAAGATTTGGGCTATTACTGTCTCGATAACCTACCAGCACCATTGTTGCCACAAGCGGTCTCGATGCTCGATATGGACGGTTATCCCCGCGTGGCGATTGCTGTTGATGCACGTAGCGCGCATAACCTGACCAGCTTGCCCGAGCATCTGGATGCCTTGATGCAGTTGGATGTGGATGTCCGAGTGCTGTTTTTGGAGGCCAATGATGAAACTATTATCAAGCGCTATTCTGAAAGCCGCCGTAGTCACCCTTTGTCCAATGGATTGCTAACGGTGAGTGAATGCATCGGAATGGAGCGCGAGGTGCTCGGCGATATTCGTGAAGTAGGGCATTGTATCGATACCAGCGGCATGGCGGCATCAAAATTACGCCACTGGATTCGTGATTTTATCGCCTCGGATAAAGCCAAACTCACTCTTATTTTCGAGTCATTCGGCTTCAAACACGGTATACCGCTGGATGCTGATTTTGTTTTTGATGCCCGTTGTTTGCCAAATCCTTATTACGACCCAGAGTTGCGGCCCTTAACGGGGATGGATAAGCCGGTGGCGGATTTTCTGATGCGCCAACCGACTGTTGGACCATATTTAACGCATATTCTTGGTTTTCTGGAGCGCTGGTTGCCCGAATTTGAGCGCGATCAGCGCAGCTATGTGACTGTCGCAATCGGGTGTACAGGCGGGCAGCATCGTTCTGTTTACTTGGCTGAAGAGCTTAAGCGGCACTTTGCCCGTTCGCGCCAAGTATTAATCCGCCATCGCGAGCAAGATGGTCATTGATACCTGGCGCCTGCTGAAATGGGGTGATGTCGTTTGTGTGATGGTACTGGGCTTGTTGTGGGCAATGCTCACCTACTGGACTTGGACGCAGCCACGAGCTACCCGAGTGCGTATTTATCAAGATGGCAAAGTCTATGCCGAGCTTGATCTAATGGCCGCCAATATCCTGCATGTTACTGGTCCACTGGGCGATACCGTGGTCGAGGTTGCGGCAGGTAAAGCGCGTATCGCCCATGATCCCAGCCCGCGTCAGTATTGTGTGAAAGCAGGCTGGTTAACCCAAGCCGGGCAAAGTGCTATTTGCTTGCCCAACCGAACCAGTATTGAATTGATTGGCAATCAGCCACGCAGCTATGACAGCCTCAGCTACTAAATCAAACTTGCGAGCCGTGCAGATAACGCCGCAAGATGCATATATTGCGCAGTTGGCCGCCTATGCCATCGTGCTCAGCGTGTTGGAGTCTGGGATTCCATCGCCGATACCCGGGGTAAAGCCGGGCTTGGCAAATATTGTTACCCTGATTGCTCTAGACCGTATCGGCTGGAAAGGTGCAGCCTGGGTTAGCATTCTGCGGATACTAGGGTCGAGTATTGTGTTGGGAGGGATCTTCTCGCCCGGTTTTGCCTTGAGTTTAGCGGGGGGGCTGTGCAGTTTGTTCATGTTGGCGCTGACGCAATATTTTCCGCGGCGCTATTTTGGAATGGTGAGTATTTCGCTGCTTTCTGCGATTGGCCATACAGCAGGGCAGTTGCTGTTAGCCCGCCTGTGGCTGATCCCCCATGACGGTATTTTGTATCTGATCCCATTGTTAAGCGGTATGGCCTTGCTGTTTGGTTTTGTGAATGGCGTTATCACCGAGCGCTTGCTCCGGCAATATCCAGCCAGCCCAGCTCAGCCAAGCAGTACCTCCATAATCAAGCAGGACACCATTTAATATGACAAGCAAAACTATCACCCTCGCTTTTACCGGCGCGTCTGGATTGCCTTATGGTTTGCGTACCTTGGAGTGTTTGCTGGCGGCCGGTTGCAAAGTACGCTTGGTGTATACGCAAGTGGCACAAATTGTGGCCAAGCAGGAAATGAATCTGAGCTGGCCATCGCGTGCGGCCGATTTGGCCGAACTATTACGCAACCAATATCAGCTGGCTGAGCCCGCCCAATTGCAAGTGTATGGTCAGCAGGAATGGTTTGCGCCGATGGCCTCGGGCTCAAACCCTGGTGATGGCATGGTGGTGGTACCGTGTACGATGGGCGCATTGTCAGCAATTGCCAATGGCGCCTCGGATAATCTGTTGGAGCGTGCTGCGGATGTGATGATCAAAGAGCGTAAAACGCTGATTGTCGTGCCGCGCGAAACGCCATATTCGGCGATTCATTTGGAAAATATGCTCAAGCTGGCCAAGCTAGGCGTGGTGATTTTGCCGCCCAATCCCGGGTTTTATCACCATCCCACAGAGGTTTCTGACTTGGTCGATTTTGTCGTGGCACGGATTCTCGATCAGTTGCAAGTACCACATCAGTTAATGCAGCGCTGGGGTGAGTAGATGTATATCCGGCTAGGCATTGATTGTGCTTGTGTTGACGAATATACCACCTGTTTTAATGTGTTTGTTGCCCCAGTTTTGCCAAGCTAACCCGACGAAATAACCACAGCAGGGAGAATGCCGCAAAGGTCAGGGCGATGACCAATGCGATCCAAAATCCTTTTGCGCCGACGGGGCTGAATGGCCCAGCACCAAAGGCCAGCGCGTAGCCGAGCGGTATCCCGATGAGCCAAAAGGCCGTAATGTGCAGCAACATCGGAATGCGGGTGCTTTTATAGCCGCGCAAAATACCGCTAGCCACCGCTTGTGTCGCATCGGAAAACTGAAAAAGCCCGGCAAAAAATAATAATTGCGTTGCCAATGCCAAGACTTGAGCGTCTTGGGTGTACCAGCCGGCGATTGTTGAGTCGAGCAGCATGACCAGGCAAGCACTCAAGGTGGCGATGATTAAACCCAAACGTACGCCGTTCTGGCCAATCATGCGTGCTTCTTGCCACTGTCCAGCGCCCGCAGCTTGGGCGACCCGTACGGTTAAGGCGGTGCTAATCGCCAGTGGAATCATAAATAGCAGCCCGCCAAAATTGAGTGCGATTTGATGCGCGGCCACCGAGGTCGTCCCCAAGCGTGCAATCAGCATCGATAGCCCACTAAAGGCGCTAACCTCGACAAAAAAGGTAATCCCAATGGGTATACCTAGCTTGGCCAATTGGAGCTGGGTTGGCCAATGTATACCCCTGATATAGTCAAATGGATGTGTGTCACGATATATCGCCGCATAGCGCACCCATAACACCCACAGTAGCGCGCTAATCCACATACAAAATGCGGTTGCCCAGCCGCAGCCCACTGCACCCAAGGCCGGAAAGCCAAAATGCCCATAGATGAGTAGCCAATTGGCCGGAATATTCAGCGCCAGCGCTATCAGCGAAATCATCATCATGGGTTTAGTGTGATTGAGCGCCGAGCTATAACCGTACAGTACGCGGCTAATGGCCAGCGCGGGCAAGCCCCAGCTCACTGCCGCCAAAAAACGCTGTGCCTTATCATTGACTTCTGCACTTAGGCCCAGGTGGTTAAATACGGGCAATAAGGCATGGGCAATTGCAATCGCAATCAAGCCGGCAAATAAAGCTTGATACAAGGATTGCTGCGTAAGTGCGGGTAGCTCTGCATGCTGTTTGGCGCCGATTTTTTGCGCGGCCAATGGGCTAATCGCGAGCAATAGCCCCATTAGCGTCACAATCAGCATGGTATAAATTGATGCCCCTACTGATACTGCCGCTAAGTCGGCGGCAGAAACGTGGCCAGCCATCACTGCATCCACAAAGGATGTCCCGGTTTGAGCTAACTGGCCCACCATAATGGGCCAGGCCAGCAAGCAAGTGGCTTTTGCGTCTTTAAGTAAGGGCATGAGTTCCTAAATGATGTACTTAGCAGCGTGGCGCGCGGGTTCGTAGTGCGCCAGCAGATCAGTAAAGCGGCTTTGAAAAATCAAGGCCTCGTTCAGATTTAAATCCAATAGCAACAAGCTGCCATCGGGTAAATTATGCGTTGCGATCCCCATACTTAGTGCCGCGGCATAGGCCAAATTCAAGCGATGTGGGGCTGTGCCGGGGGCAAGCTTCAGTTGCAAGCGGTGGTGGTCACGCCAATTCAAATGCAATTGAAAGCGGGTGGATTGAATGGATGAGGTAACGGCGGGGCGATTCACTAGCTCGTACTCTAAACAATCATACATGGGGCAAACTCCTGAATGAATTTGCCGGTAGCGGCTGGTAAAACTCAGGCTACCGACGCTTTAGCGGAATTTCGGGCGCGCCCCGCAAGTTGTCGATTAATAGGCGCAAACAACAGAAATAAAAAAGCCACGGCAAGCGTGGCAATCAATCTAAACACGCTTTAGCAGAGTTTTATACCGCGCCCTGCAAGCTGCTGATCAACTCGGCGCCATTTCATTCTGCGCCGCTACGCGGTCAGGGTCAAGATCGGTAATTTCCCTTATCTCTGATCGCAATTAATCGGTTTGTTTGGAATCTAGCCAAATGGTAACCGGGCCATTATTGCAAAGTGATACCTGCATATCGGCACCAAATTGCCCGGTAGCGACGGGTTGCGCTATTTTTTCGCTTAAGGCCGCAACAAACTGGCCAAACAAAGGCTCGCTCACAGCGCCGGGCGCTGCTGCACTCCAGCTGGGGCGATTGCCTTTTTTACAGCTGGCGTACAGGGTAAATTGGCTTACTGCCAGCACTTCGCCACTGACATCGCATAAGGAGCGATTCATTACGCCATTTTCATCATCAAAAATGCGCAAATTGGCAATTTTACCTACTAAATATTGAATATCTGCCGCGCTATCCTCATGGCTAATGCCAACCAGTAGCAGTAATCCTGCGCCGATTTGCCCCACGATTTGGTTTGCCACTTCAACTTTGGCATGATTGACGCGTTGGATAAGGACCCGCATGGTTAGCGGACTGCCAGCGAGGTTAAATGAATCGTTTCATCGGCCGCGAGGCTCACTTTAAACGAGCCAGTTTGATCTTGTGGCTGTGTACCTTGAATGAGGCGCTCTTTCAATAAAGCGGCAGCACGGGGTGATTTTTGATTGAAGCGGCCTAAATCACGTACCAGATGGCGCAAAAAGAAGGGGAGGGCATCGCTTTGTTCGCGATGCTTGTCCAGCTCTCTGGACATTCCTGACATTAAAGCCATTTCGATGCGAAAAGCGAGTTCATCACGTGCGCGCAGGGTTTTTTCCATTTCGATTTTTTGTTCGGCTTCGCGCAAAATCGGATTGGTAAACTTGCGTGGCTCTTTGGCCGGAGGGTGGAAAATGTCCATGAACTAATGGGCTCGCTGGCGATAAATGTAAGTAAACGAGAAAATACACCAGCACGATGCATTCGTCATTATTTTTTCGGCAAAAAACGTGCTGCGCGGCGATTCTTGCTGTTTTCCGTCTAGCCAGACATACGGAATTTCTCTAATATCAAGGGCTTGCTGTTTGTATTTTGTAATCGGATAAGGAAAACATAATGAAGCGGGTTGGTTTAGTCGGTTGGCGCGGTATGGTGGGCTCGGTCCTGATGCAACGTATGCAGGAAGAGAAAGATTTTGACGTGATTGATCCCGTCTTCTTCACCACATCGCAAGCAGGTCAAGCAGCGCCTAATTTTGGTAAAGATGCTGGTACCTTGAAAGACGCTAACGATATTGCTGAATTGAGCAAGATGGATGTCATCATCTCTTGCCAAGGCGGCGACTACACGACCGCGATTTTCCAAAAACTGCGCGCCAGCGGTTGGGAAGGCTACTGGATTGATGCGGCATCTACGCTGCGGATGGAAGACGACGCTGTCATTATCCTTGATCCGGTGAACGACGACGTTATCCAAGGCGCATTGGCGAAAGGCGTTAAAAACTACATCGGTGGCAACTGTACCAACTCGATCATGTTGATGGGGATGGGCGGCTTGTTCAAAGCGGGCTTGGTTGATTGGGTATCGTCAATGACTTACCAAGCGGCTTCTGGCGGCGGCGCGAACCACATGCGCGAATTGCTCAAAGGTATGGGCGTGGTTTACAACTCGGTTGCGGATGAGTTGGCAACACCATCGTCGGCAATTCTGGAAATCGACAAAAAAGTAGCACATACGATTTCTAGCGACGTACCAACCGAATTCTTTGGCGCGCCATTGGCGGGCGGTTTGATCCCTTGGATCGACAAACAGCTCGATAACGGCCAATCGAAAGAAGAATGGAAAGGCCAAGCCGAAGTAAACAAAATCCTCGGCACCGATGCAACGATTCCGGTCGATGGCTTGTGTGTACGTATCGGTGCGATGCGTTGCCACAGCTTGGCGTTGACGATCAAGCTGAAAAAAGATCTGCCACTCTCTGAAATCGAAGCCATCATCAAATCAGGTAACGATTGGGTGAAATGGGTGCCAAACGACCGTGAAATCAGCGTGAAAGAGCTGATTCCAGCGCAAATCACTGGCAAGCTCGATATTGGTGTTGGTCGTGTTCGCAAACTGAATATGGGCCCAGAGTACATCAGCGCTTTTGTGATTGGCGATCAATTGCTGTGGGGCGCTGCTGAGCCACTGCGTCGTATGCTGCGCATTTTGTTGGCTAAATAAACGCCGTTTTTTGGCGCAAGAAAAAGGCTCCTTTGCAGGAGCCTTTTTTATTTTGCTTGCTGATTATGCCGATATCAGGATGCAGGCACTATTGCTCATTCAGTTGCGATTTTAGGAGTAATAAATCCTGCCAGGCTTTAGCTTTGTCAGGCATATTGCGTAGCAAATAGGCTGGGTGATAGCTCACCACCACCGGCACCTGACGATATTGATGGATTTTGCCGCGTTGCGCCGAGATTGGTGCGTCATTATTGAGCAGGCTTTGAATCGCAAACCGACCGCTGGCATACAAGACTTTGGGCGCAATCAGCTCGATTTGCCGCGCCAGAAATGGTGCACACTGAGCCACTTCATGTGCTTGTGGGTTGCGATTAGCGGGGGGGCGACATTTCAACACATTGGCAATAAATATCTTCTGCCCGCGTCGCTGACCGATGCTGGCCAACATATTGTCCAGTAGTTTCCCGGCTTTACCTACAAACGGCTCGCCTTGTGCATCCTCATCCGCGCCGGGGGCTTCACCAACGACCAGTAGTTGCGCTTGTGGATCGCCCACGCCAAATACGGTTTGGGTGCGTGTTTGGCAGAGCTCACAGGCGGTACATTCGCGTACGGCTTGCTGTAGCTGATCCCAATCCAGCTGCATAATGTGTTGGGTACGCTGATCCAGCTGCGGGGTATTTTCACTTGTGAGCGCAACTTGGCGTGCAGCAGGCGTGTTGCGTGCTTTGAGCACCTGATGAATGGCGGCAGCTTCTTGCGATGGGCCTTTTGCGACCTGACTTGGCGTTTCGGGTGCTGTTGCGATGGTGGCTTCCATACGCTGATGAGCCGCTTGCGCAATCGGGCTAAAGTGCGGGTTAGGCGTGTTAGTCACTGGCGTGGGTTGCGCCACTACGGTGATTGAGCTTGGTTCCTCGATGACTTGCAGCTGCGCTAAGACCTCGTGCCGAACCCAGACCGGATTGAGGCCCAATTCATTCAGAATTAAGGCACGTCGGTTCATGGCTGAGCCCCATTGTTGGCAGGGTGCGTTAGCTGTTTGCTGCAAAGAATGGCATCCTCACGTGTAATGTGTTCACCGGCGTCGGTTTCAATATCGCAGGGATAATAATTTTTACGGCAGCCGGCTTCCTGCCAACCATGGCGCGCATAAAACGACCGGGCGCCAGTATTGCTGCGACGGACTTCAAGAAAAAGCTGGCGGATGCCTTCACGCGCTAGCGTGGTTTCGGCGTAATGCAATAATTGCGCACCCAGACCGTGACTTTGTAGTGTTGGCGTAATGGCCAGTAGCAACACTTCCGCCTCATCTAAGGTGGCCATGCAAACAATAAAACCAGCTAATTGCCCATTGTTCCACAGGCCAAAGCAATCATGTTGTTGCAGAGAATCCAGCCATTGTTTGCCCGTCCATGGATGCGCGTTCGTGCTTTCATCCAAATCGGCTAATGCAGCCACATGGCTGGCATCGAGTCTGGCAAACTTGGGCAACAGGGGGGCGGGGCGCGTGTTGCTGGTGCAATTCATTTAGCGGCTCGTTCGTGCGTTTTTAGCGCCACTTTATCACGCAAGTAAACCAAATTCGCCTGTTCGGCACTCACTCCCTGACCTGCCGCAAATTGTGACAGCGCAAGTTTCAACATCTCACGCGCATGGGGCTGCCGAGCTGCGTCGATCTGGCTTAAGTGTGCCCCGATTCTGTCCTGTAATGCGGTTTGATAGCTGGCAAAACCGGTGCCAATACCAAACCAATCATTCCCATCGGGGATCGGTACATCTTCAGGGTTGCACACCTGAGCTGCATGGATGGTCTGCCACGCTGCGCCTTGGCGCTCAAAGGCCGCGCAATAAACTTGGTTCATACGGGCATCGATACATACATAGGCACGTATAGCGCCAGATGCCTCTGCTAGTGCTTCTAGTGTTGAGATGCCCACTACAGGAATGTTCTGTGCATAGGCCAAACCCTGTGTAATGCCACAGCCAATACGCAAACCTGTGAATGAGCCCGGGCCGCTAGGGTAGGCTATGCCAGCCATATCGGCCATGCTCAATTGCAGCTCGGCCAGCAGCTCCCGTAAATAGGGCAGGGTGAGTTCGGCGTGCCTTTGCCCTACGGGCCAGTCGCGCGCCACGATGGTTGCGGCATCCAGACTTGTGCTGATGGCCAGAGACAACTGTTCGCTGGACGTATCGATGGCTAAATAGGGCATAGTACGGGATATCTAAGGGCAAAACGCTATTCTAGCATGCCCCGCGCTTGCCTCAGCGGCTTACACTGGCCTCGGGCGTTAGATACTGCTTGCGGATTTTGTCTAATTCACCCGTGGTTTTAAGGTGTTGAAATGCCTCTTTAAACCGGTTAAAGGTTTCTGGATTGACTTTAGGGTTAAAACCAAAATAACAACCGCCGCCTTTAACAATGGTAAATGCTGGTGTGAGCTGGCTAGCATCGAGTTTTAGCTGGCGCGCGCTATAGACATGAGGGATGAGCATCCCCGCCGATAAATCAAAACGCTTGGCATACAGCATTTTGACGGTACGAATTTCCTCAGGGGAGCTGATATCCAAGCGGCTCATATTGTAGCCCATGCCTTGCAATATCTGTGCTGCCGCTGCGCCCCGCGCGGCACCTGAGTAATAGCGCTCGGCATCTTTGATGCTATTGAGTTGAATATCAGTGCGATTTTTTAATTTCAAAAACACAATATCGCAATCATCGTACGGACCCACCCATAAATATTGTGTTTCGCGCTGCGGGGTACGCACGATGGTGTAGATCAGGCTATCCGGATTGCCCTGATTGGCCTGAATCGCGCGTAACCATGGCAGGCTTTCCCGTTTAATGCTCAGGCCGGTTTGCTCGACGATGCGGTCGATAATCTGGTTGGCCAGCCCTTTGAAGTTTTGCCCTTCTGTGTAGTTGTAGGGGGCAAATTCTTCGGTGTAGGCGGCTAAGTTGTTGGCCCAAGCGGGGATGGTGCCCAAGCTCATGGCCAGCAGCAGTGCCGTGAAACGCATTGATGAATCCCCCGTGTGCAATGGCTAGCCTTTACCTTACGCTATGAGCTTTGCGTGGTTTGCGCTAGTAAGTTCTGATGAACGTCATCATACTTGCTTTCGCGGTGTTGGTCAGATGGCACGCTTGCATGGATAGTCGCAAGGGCGATAAGGGCTTTCATTTATGATGTGAAATATGAAAAAACTACTGGCCAGCTTTCTTTGTATATACCATGCCCATGTATGGGCTGCACATGCAATTTCTTTGGGTGATACAGTTAAATACCCTCAGGGCTTTACTGCATTTGCCTATGTAAACCCGCAGGCAAAAAAAGCGGGAGAGCTGATCTTGCCCAATCCGGATCGGCGTAGCAGTTTTGACTCATTCAACCCGTTTATCATCAAGGGGCAGCCTGCCGCAGGTTTGGGGGCGCTAATGTTTGAATCCTTGGGCACGATGAGCTTGGATGAAACCGCCACCATGTACGGCTTACTGGCCAGTGATATTGCCTTGGCTGCCGATGGCAAAGCCGTGACCTTTAAACTCAATCCCAAAGCACGCTTTAATAATGGCGATCCGGTTACTGCGCAAGACGTCAAACACAGTTTTGATACCCTCAATAGCAAACTCGCTGCACCGCAATATGCTTCGCAATTGAGCGATGTGGCGGGCATCGAAATTCTAGATGCAGGCACAGTGCGCTATCGCTTTAAATCGGCCAACCGCGAACTGCCACAAATTGTTGGCACGTTGCCGGTGTTTTCGCACAAATGGGGGGCAGGGAAAGCCCTTGATCAAATAGCGCTTGAGGCACCAATCACCAGCGGCCCATATCGCATTGCGAGCTATCAATTTGGGCGTAGCATTAGCTATCAGCGTCGCTTGGATTATTGGGGGAGCACTATTCCTACCCGTCGCGGACAATATAATTTTGATCGGGTCACCTATCGCTACTATCAGGATGAAACCGCGCGGCTGGAGGCGTTTAAAGCCGGTGAGTTTGATTTCATCACCGAATACAGTGCCCGCAACTGGGCGCGCCAATATCAGGGGCCGAAATTTCGAGCGGGTGAAATCATCAAGCGCGAGCTGCGCCACCACAATAGCAGCGGCATGCAGGGCTATGTCCTGAATATTCGCAAGCCGCAATTTGCCGATCTGCGTGTGCGCCAAGCTTTAGGCCTTGCTTTGGATTTTGAATGGCTCAATCGCCAGCTGTTTTACAGCCAATACACGCGCCTGAACAGCTTTTATGCCAATGGCGAGCTGGCTGCCAGTGGCAAACCGAGTGAGGCGGAACTTGCACTACTCAAACCGCTAGCCAAATTCTTGCCGCCCGAAGTATTTGGGCAATTGCCCGCTCAGCCCAACACGAATCCCCCCAATTCCTTACGCAATAATCTGCGCCAAGCGCGCGAGCTGCTCAAACAAGCAGGCTGGGAATATCGCGACGGCGCGCTGCGCAACGCCAAGGGTGAAGCGTTTACGTTTGAGATTCTGGATGATGGCGGCTCAATGGCACGCGTCTTCCCGCCGCTTGCCCGCAACCTAGCCAAGCTGGGTATCACGGCAACGATGCGCAATATCGACTTCGCGCTCTATCAGCGCCGGCTCGACAGCTTTGATTTTGATGTAACGGTATTGCGCTTTCCCGATGTGCAAAGCCCGGGGCAAGAGTTGCTCGATTATTACGGCAGCAAAGCGGCCGATGTGAAGGGCAGCAGCAACGTCATCGGCATTAAAAACCCGGCCATCGACGCGCTAATCGGCCACGTGCTGGCCGCACCGAACCGCGCCGCCCAAATCACCGCCGTCCACGCGCTTGATCGCGCCTTACTCACTGGTCATTACATCATCCCGCACTGGTACAGCGCCACACATCGCGTCGCGTGGCGGGATAGGTTTGCCATGCCGAAAGTGATGCCGCTGTATTATCAGGCGGGGGATTGGATGTTGGCGACGTGGTGGGTGAGATAGCTTTTTGGCACTCTTGGAGAGGAGTTTTATTTTGTCATTTGGGTCTGGTGCATTTTCAAAAGCGGGCCATAAGCCACCGAGGTGGATTTGGATATTGTTGGTTTTATTCCTGATCGCCGTGATTGTTTTGCTAATGAGTAAATAACACTTTTGGTGTGAATGGAAACTTTACGTGTTGGAGTCAAGATGCCATATTGCCCTGTTTGTAATTCTCAATTTGACTCAATTCGTTGGTACAAGACGGGGGGAGGACGATATGGTTCTGTCGAAACAAGATGTAATCAATGCAAATCGAGCATTGCTGCATACCTGCCATTTTGGATTGACGTGCCAATCGGTCTTATTGCGCCAATATTGATTCTAATTTTAATAGGTCGCTACCAAGCAGACCTTGTAGATTTCGCTATTTTCCCAATTGTTTTGTGGATGCTTTTTGGGCGTGTCTTTTTATTTAAGTGTTTTGGCCGAGTTGAGCTGCAATAAATGATGATGCGCAGGTCGGCTACGCTGGCTGAATAATCCAAGTGTGTGTGATTTGTTGAGCTGGATTGGCGGCTGTGCACCGCGGCACTTACTTCTCTTGCTTCGCCAAGAGAAGTAAGCAAGAGAAGGCGACCCGGGCGAAAAGCGCTCCGCGCTGCCCTTGCTGCGTCGTGAGCCAAACGATGATGCTGTTTGTCTCTCTCCTTGCTGCGGTTTTCGCTACACGGGAATTCAAGCTCTAGTTTCACGAGCGTGGCATATACATGCCGTGGTATAGCTCTGAGAATGATTTACTACATGGCTTTGGTTGGCATACCCATTTCTTGGTTAGTACGCATCGCCCGTGGAGACGCGCCGTTCGGGAGGCGGTTGGCAAGGTTTTAAGCCGCAACCTGTTTGAGCTGCGCGACGGTAGCGCGCAGCGAGTTTTGCGGCGCCTTGCCAAGCGCTGGACGGACGGGGTTTCGCGTCGATCGGGCGCGTTAGGGTTATCAGGGGCAAGGCAAGACTGCCCCTGATTCGTTTGGCGGGCGAACCCGCCGGTTTACCGCCTGCGGAGCAGGCTCTGATGCGAGTGTGACCAGCGATGAGATTTGCCATTAAACAATTTTTAGTTTTAACAGTAACGATAGTCGCTGGATCTACAGTATTCATTGCTGCAAATAATGGAGGTGTGTGGTTAATTCTTCCTTTACTGTTAATACCGGCATGGTTGCTTGGCATAATGATTTTGGCTGCGGGTGTGGCGTGTAGGCTCTGTGGGCATTCTGCTATTGACTGCCATCCTGAACATTCAGTACCCAAACAATTCATCACTATTTTTCTAACTGGCAGATGTAATTATTGTGACTCATATCTTGAGTAGATTTTTTTCACTAAATTATTGACGTGCTTTTTCTCTAGGGCTGGCATTTATGCTGCAATACATTCTCAAACGCCTGCTGCTCATGCTTCCCACGCTGTTTGGCGTGCTGCTCGTCAGCTTTGTCGTGATCCAGTTTGTCCCCGGTGGGCCGGTGGAGCAGATGGTGTATCAGCTCAAAGGCCGCGGTGCCGCTGAATCAGCGGGCAATACGTCGGCAGGTACTGGCGCGTATCAGGCGGCGCGGGGTTTGTCTGATGAGCAGCTCACGCAGATTAAAACCCAATACGGCTTTGATAAACCTGCGCCTGAGCGCTTTTGGCTGATGCTGAAAAGCTATGTCAGCTTTGATTTGGGCGAGAGCTGGTTTCGCCACGCCAGCGTGGTGGATCTAATACGTGAAAAGCTGCCGGTGTCGATGAGCCTAGGCATTTCTAGCTTGCTGCTGACCTATTTGATTGCGGTGCCGCTGGGCGTGGCCAAGGCGGTGCGGCATGGCTCGCGTTTTGATTGGGTGACTACTTTTGGTTTGCTGGTGGCGTATGCGATACCTTCATTTGTGCTGGGCGTAGTGTTGCTGGTGCTGTTTGGCGGTGGTTCATTCTGGCAGTTGTTTCCGCTGCGCGGCCTCACTAGCGATGGCTGGGAATCGCTATCAATGGCGGGCAAAGTGATGGATTATGTGTGGCATTTGGTATTGCCAGTGACCGCTATGGTGGTGGGCGGTTTTGCGAGCCTCACCTTTTTAACCAAAAACTCCTTTCTGGAAGAAATCAATAAGCAGTATGTGACCACTGCACGCGCTAAGGGGGCGACTGAGCAGCGAATTTTCTGGCGTCATATTTTGCGTAATGCTGCTTTGCCATTGGTGGTGGGCTTGCCCGAGGCGATTATCGGGGCATTTTTTACCGGGAGCTTGTTGATTGAAACCCTATTTTCTTTGGATGGATTAGGTTTGTTGTCGTATGAATCGGTTTTGCGCCGCGATTATCCAGTGGTGCTAGGGACTTTGTACTTTTTTACTTTAATTGGCTTGCTGGGCAAACTGTTGTCGGATTTGGCTTATGTACTGCTTGATCCGCGAGTGCAATTTGGGCGGGTAGGGGAAGGCCAATGAGCGCCGTGGCTGAGGGTTATTGGGTGCGGGCTTGGCGGCGATTTAAAGCACAGCGCCGTGCTTATGTATGTTTATGTTTGTTTACTTTGTGCTTTGTCTTGAGTTTAGGCGCCGAGTTGTTGTCCAACGATAAACCCTATGTGGTGAGGTACCAAGGAGCTTGGTATTACCCCTTGCTGAATGATTATCCTGAGACCACATTCGGTGGTGATTTTCCAACCCCGACAGATTATCTTGACCCATTTATCACGCAGCAATTGGCAAAAGATGGTAATTGGGCACTGTTTCCACCCAATCGTTATGGTGCCAATACGCTTAATTATTTTGCCTCCCAGCCTAATCCCGCACCACCTTCGGCGCAAAATCGATTGGGTACTGATGATAAAGGGCGCGATCTGGTGGCGCGATTGCTGTATGGCTTTCGCACCAGTGCCTTATTTGCTTTGGCTTTAACCGTTGCAGGCTCGTTATTGGGGGTATTTATCGGTGCACTGCAGGGGTATTTCGGTGGGCGTGTCGATTTATTCGGGCAGCGTTTAAGCGAAATTTGGGCTTCTTTGCCCGAGCTGTACTTGCTGATTATCTTTACGGCTATTTTTGAGCCTAGCTTGGGTTTGTTACTAATTTTGATGACCTTGTTTGGCTGGCTAGGTTTGGCCGATTACACCCGCGCGGAGTTTTTACGCAATCGCAATCAGGAATATGTATTGGCAGCGCGGGCAATGGGCTTAACGCATTGGCAAATTATCCGCCGCCATTTATTGCCTAATAGCCTGACACCCGTGCTGGCCTTTTTGCCGTTTCGCATGGGTGCGGCGATTTTGGCGCTGACCAGTCTCGATTTTCTGGGGCTAGGCGTAGGTCAGCAAACGGCATCGCTGGGCGAGTTGCTAGCGCAGGGCAAAGCCAATCTGGATGCGTGGTGGATTTCGATTAGTGCTTTTGCGGTGCTATTGGGTTTGATGTTGATGCTGGTGCTGATTGGAGAAGGGCTGCGCAATGCGTTGGATCCAAGGGCTAAATAACCTACCTGTTCGGTGTACCTATGTTCAGCTTTTGAACTCAGATTGAATTTAATAAAATATTTTTTAATTCATGGATAGTCAATGATGGTTGACGATCAAGCTAAAGTGAATCCTCATTCAGGCAGTGTATTCAAGGCTCTCTTTCATGATGCTGGGGTTCACCGATATTTTGCTGTTGCGTGTTTGGTGTGGTTCTTTTTATGTCCTCTGCTTTCATTTACTGTCGGGCGTGCTGGATTTAATCCGCGAGTTAGTGTAGCTGCAAGTCAAATATCATTATTTATTGGATTTGCCTTAATTTTGCCTGCTTGTGGCTTCTGCACGCTGTTTTTGTATAGCGCTAAAATGGCTCGGCAAAATGATAGAAACGTATTGGTCTTTACTGGTTATTGTGGCTTTTTATTTGCGGCTGGTCTGTTGTTGTTTGGCGGATGGCTTTATGTGGGAGTACTTATGAATGGCATTGTGCTGATTTGATGCATTAGTACTCTACAAAAAGTGGTATTGAATCCGAGTTTTCTGATTACTTTGGTGTTTTGCTGAGAATTTTACGAATTGGCGTGGGTATCCCTGCAGCTAGTGCAGCATCAATGTTAAACCACTGCGCATTTGATTCATGCAGAGCGCTAACCGCAATTGCATATGCAGGCTGTGGCGTGATGGTAAGTTTGTAATGAGTAAATACATGCACAAAGTCGGGTAGGGCGGGTTCCAGCTCGATTTTTAGCCCCAGTTGCTGCGCAGCTAATTCACTTGCAATAAGTGTACTTTCCACTTCGGGCAAGCTCCATAAGCCGCCCCAGATTCCCGTCGGAGGGCGTTTTTCGAGCAGGATTTGCCCTGCATCGTTGCGGATAATCAGCATCACCGTCGATTTTTCCGGGACGGTTTTTTTCGGTTTTGGGGTGGGTAATTCGCCTTGCCGATTGCTCAATCTC
Source organism: Chitinibacter fontanus (assembly GCF_013423785.1). Classification (NCBI taxonomy): domain Bacteria; kingdom Pseudomonadati; phylum Pseudomonadota; class Betaproteobacteria; order Neisseriales; family Chitinibacteraceae; genus Chitinibacter; species Chitinibacter fontanus. The sequence goes on along the minus strand of NZ_CP058952.1, from coordinate 489,791 downwards.
GCTTGGCAGTCAGCATTCATCGGGCAGGTTAAACATGTCGGTTTTTTCGGCGTACAGACCGTAGCGCCCAGATCCATCAGTCCTTGGGTATACGCCTCGATCTGCTCGGCAGGGAGTAGAGCGTGCGCCAAACCCCAGAGTTTATTTTCTACGGCTTTCACGCCCGGATAACCGTCAATCCCTGCCCAACGAGTCAGTACACGTTTGACATTGCCATCCAGAATGGCAGCACGCGTGCCATACGAAAAAGCGGTAATCGCCGCCGCGGTACTGCGGCCAATACCGGGCAGCTCAGCCACCAGTGCCGGATCGCGCGGAAATTCCCCCCCATATTGCGTTACCACCGCTTGTGCGCATTTGTGCAGATTACGTGCGCGGGTGTAGTAGCCCAAGCCACTCCACAGGGCCAATACATCGTCGAGTGGGGCGGCGGCTAAGTCGAAAATTGTCGGAAATTGAGCCAGAAACCGCGGGTAATAATCGAGTACGGTCGTGACTTGGGTTTGTTGCAACATCACTTCAGATAGCCACACGCGGTAGCCATCCGCGACTTGCCAAGGCAGGCCATGCCGACCATCCTCTTGCTGCCAAGCAATTAATCTAGTCGCGAAATCACTCATTTTTTGCTTGGCTTGTTGGTCGCTGTGGGGGCTGGTTTTTTGGCTGCGTTGCGCTGGCTTGCGGCTTTTTTCTCGGCGGCTTTGCGTTGCGCAGCAGCTTTGGCTTGTTCTTGTGCGGCTTTATGAGCCTCTGCTTGGGCTTTCGCTTTTTGCTCGGCTTCTTGGCGGGCCATGATTTGCGCTTTAAGGCTGGTGTAGTCCGCTTTGTATTCTGGAGCGTTCAGCGGGCCGCTAAACGAGATCGGCAGTGTTAAACCTTTAAGGCCTGATAACTCGGGGACATTCGGATTAGCACTGGCTTTCATATTGTAATTGAGCTCACCAGAGCCCAGATTAATCTCGCCACCACCGCTTAAATTTAAAATTCCTGCGCTGATGTTGAGGTCATTGTTGCTGGCAATACCGTGTTTGAGCTGCCAGGTGGCTTGCAGGGCGGTAAATTGAGTTCGGGCATCTTTTGCGCTAATTGGTGCCGTTTCGCCGTTCATTAATTTGATCTGCTGGCTGGCGGTACGCAGTAATGCAGGAATATCAATACCGCGGATGGCCCCTTGTTTTAGCCGCATCCGGATATTCCCGCCCGCAGTATGGCGTAAATCGGCAAGCTTATTACCGACAGCTGCCACATCAATAATAATGTCACTACGTCCCTCAAACCGGCTGGTATCGAGTACATCGGTCAGTAGGGTGTTAATGTTCATATTGGTGAGCATTTGCTCTAGGCGGAAATAGACCGGCTTTTTGCTGGCATCAATTTCAGCTCGCCCATTTAAGCGTCCTTCATAAATAGTCGCAGACAATGGGTCGAGTACGATGCGTTGGTTGCGGGCAATCAGCTTCATGGATAAATCATCCACATGCATATTTTGCAGCACCAGCTCGCCAATTTTCACCGAGCCAATGGCATTTAGATTTTTAAGCCACCAAAAATCAAGTGCTGCAGCGTGGTCAACGGTTTTGGCGCCAGCAGAGACGACCGGCAGGTAAGGGGTCAAGTCGAGTTTGGCCAGATCGATATTGACGCGATATTGCGGCGCTATAAAGTTTTCCAGATTGATTTGCGAGCTGATGTTTTCACCATCGAGTTGGCCACGACTTTCCAGGCTTAGCACTTCATTGCGCAAATCCAAATCACCATGCCCTTCGAGCGCAAGGCGAATTTCGCCGCGTGGCAGGCTGCGGTTGGAGTAATTACCTGTGAGTTTGTAGGCAGCCAAGCGCGCGAGGTAGCCTCGGTATAGCTCCATCGGCGTAGTAAGCTGTATCGCAAGGTTTTGCTCCGGACTTTTGTATTTCAGCGAAATTTGGGCTTTTTCAGTACGTAAAAAGCTGCGATGAGCACCACCTAGCGTTGGGATATAGGTTTTTGCACTCAGTTCGCTGTGCTGATCTTTCATGCCAATATCGAATTTAAGTCGATTTAGATTGAGCGAGGTATCGGTAAGCTGAATTTCGGGGATATCCAGTGCGCTAGTCCATAGCTGTCCAGCCCGATTAGCACTGCTGCTCACTTTCATATCGCCGCCGGTGAGCCGCAATGGCTCCCAACTGTAGTTCAAATTGCCGGTGGCGCTGAGCTTGGCATCTTTTACCTGCAATTCGGGGGCACTTTCGCCTTGCTGGATGAGGTTGAGCTCAATATCTGCAATACGTAAGGTGCGCTCTTTTTCCAAGTAGCGCATTGCCGCCGAGCCGCTGATTTCGCCTTGCCAAACCGGTGCCGAGGTTTTCTCCCCCATTGAGGCTTTGCCCTGTAGCGACAAATTGCCTTTTTTCGGGTCAGTGAGCTGATCCATGATTAAATCAAGCTGACTTAAATGCAGGGTTTCGCCTAAAAATTCGTCTTTCCAGCTTAGTTTGGCTTGTAGAAAGCTCAGCTTATCGAGTGCGACACCGACTTTATCGCTGTGCGGGCGCAATAGGTCTTCGAAGTTGTAGGTGCCGTTTTCATTGCGCACAATGCTCAATTCCGGCTGTTCAACCTCAATGGCGTGGATCACCGGTTTGCCTGTCGTGATCAAGGGCCATAGTCGGAATACGACTTTAAGGCTTTCAGCGTGGGCGAAAATTGTTGGGTTTTGCGGCTCGGATAAGGTGGTGTCGTTGAGTAAGATGGCTGGGCGCGGTAGCAGGACTACGTGAGCACTGCCACGAATTGACATGGTACGTTGTGTATCGGCTTGCACCTGAGCGATGATTTGCTCGCGCACGCTGTCAAACGATAGAAAATACGGCAGCACGCCCACTAAGGTGCTGAGTATCAAGACTAATAAAATTAAAATCCGTATCGGACGGGAGTGTCGCCAATCCATAAAAAACGTGTCTGTGTCGCGCGAATCGGTCGATTATCCATAAGAAAGCACTGAAACAAAAGCGCGATGTGAAAATTGTCAGTCAGCGGGGTCAAGCTGCGCATCCCTTGGCGCTGATTTCGTTTTATGATGTGGCATCCGAACCCATTGCGAGTTATTGCATGTCACATCTCACCACAATAAAGGTGCGCGGCTATCATCTTGATTTATATGGGCATGTTAATAATGCCCGCTATCTGGAGTTTCTAGAGGAAGCCCGCTGGGACATGATCGAAGATGCGGGAGGCGTAGTGTGGTTTAGCCAGCGCCGCTTGGCACTGGTTGTGAGCCGAATTGATATTCGCTACAAGCGGGCCGCAACCATGGGTGATGTATTGGTGATCAAAAGCTATTTGGCGCAATTAAACGAGCGTGATGGTTTAATCAAGCAGCAGGTCTTGCGCCAAGATAATGGCAAGCTAGTGGCAGAGGCTGATGTCACCTTTGCTGCCATTCACCCCGATCAGCCGGGTGCGCAATTGATGCAGGGTGAATTGGCCGAGCGCTTTGCGCTGATGCTATCAGCGGAGGAAGCCTAAATGCGCATGATTCGATATATAGCCTTGCTGGTGACTGCGGCAGTATTGATAGCTTGCAATGCCATTCCTAATCATTTTGAAAAGCCACAGGTGAGTTTAGCGAGTATTTCTTTGGCTAAATTCGGGCTACTTGAGCAGCAATTTGTGCTCAATCTGCGGGTGACCAATCCAAATGATTATGAAATCCCCGTCAATGGTTTGCATGTGAATGTTGATATCAATAATCAGCCCTTTGCCCAAGGTGTGAGTAATGAAAAAGTTACGCTGCCGCGCTTAGGGGAAAAAATGGTGAAAATGAATGTCACTACTAACCTAAACCAAGTTCTTAAGCAGCTTAAAGCGTTGCAAAGTGGTGATATGAAATTGGCCTACAAAATCTATGGCAAGGTTTACGCGCCACTGGTCCCCGCAGGGCTGGCTTTTGAGCGTAAGGGGGAGCTAGAGGGCTTGGGCGATCTGAGCGGAAAAATCGCAGATAAACTCTAGTTGGCGATTGGTGAGGTATACGCCCTAGAGATAATTTGTATTTGATCTAGCGACTAATACCCCGGCAATCGCTGGGTAATTGGCCCGTTGCCTGTTGCCACACCCGTCGAAAATCCCGCGTGGAGGCAAAGCCTGCTTCTGCGGCGACTTGGTCTAAATTCAGGCTGGGGTTGGCCAGAAGTTGCTGCGCCAGTGCCAGCCGGATGGCGCGCTGATAGTCATGTGGGGTCAGCGCCGCGTGTTGGATAAATAGGCGGCTGAGGGTACGCGGTGTGGTGTGCACGGCAGCGGCTAGCTCGGCCAGCTTCCAGCGACGTTTGACCTGCTGGCTGATTAAATCTTGCGCCTTATGCACTTGCGGATGGATATGGTTGCGGTGGGCTAGCCACGCGGATAGTTGCGGGTCTTGCCCGCTACGGCGCAGCCATACCACCATTTCACGCGCAATCGCTTGCGTCATGCTGGGGCCAAATTCACGCGCTACTAGATGCAAGGCCAGATCAATGCCGGCGGTAATTCCGGCGCTGGTAGCGATATTGCCGGCTTCGACAAACAAGCGGTTTTCTTCTATCAGTGCAGTGGGAGCGGTGTGCCGCAGCCGCTCGATCAGCTCATGGTGTGTGGTGCAACGCTTGCCATCGAGCAAACCGGCTTGCGCGGCGATCATAGTTCCCGAACAAATACAGGCGAGCTGATGGCGCGCCGGATCAAATTCGCGGCGCAGCCAGTCCACGATGGCTTGTGCTTCGGGGCGCTGCAGATTGTGTTTGGAATTTTGCACGCCGATTAACATGATCAGTGCTCCATCGGGAATCGGCGCAGGCAAGGGTGCAAGCTGGTGCTGGCGCAAACCAACTGACGAGGTCAACTCGGGTACTGCAGCTGCCATGTGCAAATTCAGTTCCGCGCCATGCTCGCTGGCGATTTGCAACACCTCGGCCGGACCTGCCAAATCGAGCAGCATAAACTGCGGGCTCAGGATGAAATAGACTTCACGCATTTTTTACCTGCCACGGCCAGCGCAAGCGTGCGCCAAAAATATTCAGTAATAATCCCAACATCAAAATCAGCGCGCCCAGCAATTGCTGTACGCTCAGCTTTTCATGTAGAAACAGCGCAGCCGATGCCAGCCCAAACCACGGCACCAGCAAACTAAACGGCGCGACCAAATTGGCCGAGTGGCGCTGTAGCAAATCATTCCAGATCGAGGTGGCCAAAATCGTCGCAATCAAGGCCAGATACAGCACCGCCAGTACTGATTGCATTGATAAATGGCTAAGCGCGGTGAACACGACCGTCGGGCCATCAACGAGTAAGGTCAGGATACTAAAGATAGCTAGTGGGGGTAATGCGGCCCAGATAATTAAGCTACTGGGTTTGACGGCTATACCCTGCTTGGCCGTGTGGCGAATCAGGATATTTCCCAGCGCCCAGCCTGCCGCGCCGCATAGCGTCAGGCTAAACCCCAGCAGCGTCATCGTCTGTCCATTTAGGCCTTGCCCATGCGACAAGCCAATCAGCGTCAAGCCGCCAGCCGCCACGATTAAACCCGCTAGCTGATACCAGCGCCAGCGCTCATTGAGCAATAGCAGCGCGAAAATCAGCGTGAAAAACGCCTGCGATTGCAACACCACCGACGCGAGGCCAGCGGGCATGCCCAATTTCATCGCGGTAAACAAGCAACCAAACTGCCCCACGCCCCACACCACGCCATAGCCTAACCAGTATTTGGCGGGGATCGCGGGGCGCGGAATAAAGAAAACCGCTGGCAGCGCCACCAGCAAAAAGCGCAGCGCCCCCAGCAGCAAGGGCGGTAAACCCTGCAAACCCCACCGGATTACCACAAAATTAAAACCCCATGTGCTCACCACTACCAGCGCAAGCAATAAGTCACGCCACGGCATAGTTAGGCTCCTGCGGACGACGACGTGGGCGCAGTACTAACTCGCCTTGGCAATTGGGGCATACATACCGGAAAACTTGTGTGCTGCACGTGGGGCAGAAAGTGCATTCAAACGAGCAGATATAGGCCTGCGCATTGGGCTCGAGTGGTGCACTGCAACGTTCACATTGGGGTTTCATTGCCAGCATTATTGAACTCCTTGTAATCGCGGGCGATCGATTGCAGATAGCTCGGCCAGTATGTCGGCCACGGTGCAGATGCGGGCAAAGCGTCTAGCCAGCACCAGCTCGGTTCGCTCTTTAATTTCGGCGGGGCTAAAAACCCGGCCATTGGTATGGGTCATCGCGAAGGTTAAGGTGGCCTCGGTGACAAAATCCACCGCAAACCCCAAATCTGACGCCACGCGTGTGGTGGTTTCGCAGCACTGCTCGGTGCGAATACCGCTGATAATTAAGCGCTTAATTTGCCGCTGATGTAGCCATTGCAACAGGCCCGACTCGGTAAGTGCGTTGTGAACCTGCTTTTCGAAGGTGGCCGCAGGTGTGTGGCGTAAAAAGGCCATTGGTTTTACCCAACCACTGGCTTTACTGAAGGGCGCATCACCATCCACGTGCAGTATATTAACAACGGGTATTTGCGCGGCTTCGCAACCCGCGATTAAGCGATTTAGCTGTTCAGCAAAAGTAGGTAGATCGGCATCCGTCCAAAATGGGCGCTGTTCGAAAGATTGTTGCACATCGATAACCAGTAGGGCAGAGGACATTTTTTGCTCCATTAATAATTGATTAGTGGATTATCTGCCCTGAGTGTCAGCTTGGTTAGGCCAGAGTAAGGCAAGTTAGGGGACAAATCTAGACATTATTTTTCAGAATATTGCGCTTAGTTTGGTCTGCACTACTTGGCGCGGTGCATGTCAGGGTAGTTTAATTGGGTAATTCACCTTATAGCCATTTACAAGCGCGTTCCGTCAAAGTGCAAGGTAGCGATGGTGATTAGGTCAACGCGGATTTTGCCAATCAACACCAAAGGAAAAGACATGGATTTCATGGCGCTACTGCAACAAGCAAACCAACTCATCGCCAGTGGCGAGCGACATATTTTGGGCTTAATCGGTGCACCGGGGGCGGGCAAGTCAACTGTGGCTGCCAAACTGATCGCTGCCTTGGGGGATGCCGCAGTGTTGGTGCCGATGGATGGCTTTCATTTAGCAAATGTGGAGCTAGCCCGACTTGGGCGGGCCGCTAGGAAAGGGGCACCGGATACTTTTGATGTGGCGGGCTACGTACATTTATTGCAAAGAATTCGCCTGCAATCGGCTGAAGAAGTGATTTATGCGCCAGAGTTTCGTCGCGAAATCGAAGAGCCGATCGCCAATGCGATTGCCGTGCTACCGCAAACTCCCTTGGTCATTACTGAGGGAAATTATTTGCTGCTGCCGCAGCTGGGCTGGGAGGCGGTGCGGCCATGTTTAAGCCAAACCTATTATGTTGATGTGCCTGATGAAGTGCGGCGTGAGCGTTTACTTTTACGTCATCAGCAATTCGGCCGTACGCCGGCAGCCGCACTAGCGTGGGTGATGCAAACGGATGAACCGAATGCACAGCGTATTGCTGCGCATCGGCATCTGGCTGATTATCAGCTGCAATTGGATTAAGTGGGATTAAGTGGGATTAAGTGCCCGCGCGTAGCGGCAGATAGCCATCAAAACGGGTGCTTTCGCCTTCTAGCGCAAAATCAGGTTTGCACCCAGCTAAATGGGGCGCATGGCGAGGCCGTTTCACGGTCACGCGTTTTAGTGCAATTTGGCGTGCTGGGGGCAGCAGGGCGTCGGCGTCTTCATCGCCGCCGATCAGCGTTTGAAAGGCGGCCATTTCTTTTTTTGACTTGGCGCGTTTACCCGGCTCGGGGAACATCGGGTCGAGATACACTACGTCGAATTCTTGCACGGCTAGGGGCCAGTGCCTGCGGCTCGCTCGGCGAGCCACGCACGGCCGTCGCCAAAGTGGAGTTGCATCCGATTTGCAATTTCGGCTACATGGGTATCTTGCTGCGCACGGCTTAGTCCGTCTTTTAGCAGTAAATACGCTACTGGGGTACGCTCAATAAGCGTAACCTCACACCCTAGACTCGCTAAAACAAAACCATCGCGGCCCAGCCCCGCTGTGGCATCAAGCACCCGCGGCAGATAGCCGCTTTTAATGCCGACTGCTTTAGCTACTGGCTGGCCACGGCCACCACCAAACTGGCGGCGATGTGCCGCCGCGCCGCCAACAAAGTCAACAAACACCGGCGCTTTTTCCGTTAACGAATGTAGCTCAAGATGCTCATCAACCCAGCTCAAATAGTGTGTTGCATCACTAGGGGGGTATCCCACAGTGGTAAGCCCAGTAATTGCGCTTCCGTGCAAAGCTCCGGGGGGTATTGGTACTGATTAGACCTATCATTTTAATGGACTGCGGCTTCTGCAAAATAAGGGCGATAGCCTACACGAGGCAGACGAGTTTTGGGGTCTTGCCGATAAAAGAGTTTGAGTTGTTCATATACCGCCGGGTAGGTTTCTAGCAGCGTGTGCGGGTCTTCAAAAAATACTTCTGAGCAAACGGCAAAGCATTCCGCGGCATTGGTGGCCGCATATAAATCGATTGGGCTGTATTCGCCGTGATGCGCTTTATGCTGCAAATCGATAAAGGCATGGCTAAACGCAGTCTGCCAGTGATTTTGGTTCATGCCGTGATGCAGTGGCGGGTTGCCATTGGGAAATCCATTGCGCATATCGAGCTTGTGCGCCAGCTCGTGAATAACCACATTAAAGCCATCTTGCCATGGCGCTTCCATCACATCGTGCCATGACAGTAGCACTGGGCCGTCACTGCGTGCTTGCCCTGCCAGCACTTGCTCGCCTTCATGCACAAAGCCATGGCGATCGCGCTCGCTGGTCGGGGTAACAAACTGGCTGGGATAAATAATGATTTCTTGCCAATCATCGTAGGCGTCAAAGCCTAAATTCAAAATCGGCAACACTGCTTGCACGGCCAATACCAAACGCATCGGGTCGCTAAACTCGATGTCTTTCACCGGCGAAATGGATTTGGTGTGCAAGAACCACGCGGCAAGCGCTTTTAAACGCTGTAACTCATTGGCACTGAGTCCACGCAAAATTGGCATCGTGGTCAGTGGTAGCCAGAGTTCGTCGCTGATTGGATGACGTTTAAGCCACCATTGGCGGTAAAGACCGTAAATTGCTTGCAGCATTGTGACTCACTTGGCGGAGTAATTTATTCACACATGGTTCTGCAAAGCTTCATTTTCAAGCGTGAATGGCTATATTGAAGCGAGTCTTGACGATTTTTGGCTGGAAAAAACCACAAATACAAGTGCTGTAAGTAAGTTGCAGCAAAATTAGTTTATGCTTATTTGTTTAAAGCTATTGGGTTTTTCCCGTATTTCACTTTTATTTCAAGTTTTCGGTGGTGATGATGTCAATTCAGGCGCGTATTTTTGCAGTAGCTGGCGGTGTTTATTTAGTCAGCATGTTGATGCTGTTGTTGGGCGGCAATTCAACGGCACTGAGCTGGATAGTTTTCATCATTGGTTTAATCGTCATGTTGGCTGGTTTGTTTTGGGTATTGCATGGCTCATTAGGGCAATTGCAGCGTATGGCCGAGGCTATTCGCACCCAAGCGAGCACTCATGGAGATTTAACCTTGCGCCTGCCCGTGACCGCAGGTGAGGTGGGTGAAATAGCCCAAGGCTACAACTCATTTGTGGCCAAATTTCAAAACGTGTTGCGCGATGTGCAACGCGAAATGGAGGGGCTGGCCATTAGCCTGCATGAGCTGAGTGCGGTAACAGCGCAGATGGCTAAAGACACGCGCAGCCAATCCGATTTTGCCGCGTCTTCAGCGGCGACCGTTGAGGAAATTACCGTCAGTATCAATCACATTGCCGATAGTGCGCGCGATATGGATCATGTAGTCAATGAAACCCAGCGCATTTCGGGTGAAAGTGCCGATTCGGTACAGCGCGTTTCGGAAGAGGTTGGGCAAGTGTCGAACGCCATGGTTTCATTGGGCAAAACCATGGATGGTTTGGGTGAGCGCTCCGTCGAGATTAGCGGCATTATTGGTGTGATTAAAGATATTGCTGATCAGACCAACTTATTAGCACTAAATGCCGCCATTGAGGCTGCGCGGGCCGGCGAACAAGGGCGTGGGTTTGCTGTAGTCGCCGATGAAGTGCGCAAACTAGCTGAACGTACAGCTCAAGCGACGGTAGAAATTGCTCGTAAAATTGAATCAGTAGGCATGGAAACCGATCGTGCAGTCAGCAATATGGCGAGTACTTCCGAACGAGTCGGTCAAAGTGTGACTCTGGCCGACGATGCGCGCACGCATATGTTGAATATTCGTGAGCGTATGGATCATGTCGTTAGTTTGGTAAGGCAAATTGCCGATTCGACAACCGAGCAATCGTCAGCTGCGATGTCGATGGCAACCTCTGCCGAGCAGATTAATGTCATGACCATGGCGACTGATTCGGCATTGCAACAAGCCAATAAAACAATTTTATCGCTAGATGATCGCGCCAAACGATTGCTGCAAATTGTGGGTAGCTATCGCTTGGCCGATATTGAGGTGCTGCACTGGTGGCAGGCCTCTAGTGAGGCCAAGGCCGTATCCGAGATTAAAGCTTTACTGAATCAACGTGACCATCACTGGGTTGATGCACAAATCGGTGGAGACAATCCGATGGGTTCGCTGAAACAGCGGGTAATGTCGGGAAATCCACCCACTGCGGCGGCAATTGGCGGGGTTAAAATCCAAAACTGGGCGAAAGATGGCGTTTTAGCTGATTTGAGTGATATTGCCCGTGCGGAAAACTGGTCGGCCATTTTGCCTGCGGTGCTGGATAAAATGATGCAGGCCAACGGCCAATATGTGGCAGTGCCTTTAGGCGTGGCTCGCGTCAATATGATGTGGATTAATGCGGCTATGTTTAAGCGCATTGGCCAGAGTGTGCCTAAATCTTGGGATGAGTTTTTTGCTGCTGCTGAGCGCTTTAAGCAAGCGGGGATTCCAATGATTGCCTTGGGCGAACAGCACTGGCAAATTGCGACCATTTTTGAAGCTCTTGCTCTGGGTCAGGGTGGCGCAGATTTTTATGTGAAAGCGTTTAGCCAGCTTGACCCTGCTGCATTGACTGGCCCGGCGATGATTCGTGCACTGGAAACTCTGCGCCGCATGAAGCCATATTGCACGCCTGATGCTGCTGCTCGCGACTGGAATTTGGCAACCGCCGACGTAGTCAATGGCCGTGCGGCGATGATTATTCAGGGTGATTGGGCCAAAGGCGAGTTTGTCCAAGCGGGTAAAGAGCAGGGCGTAGATTATCTGTGCGTACCATCGCCAACGATCAATGGGGAATACAGCTTTGCCGCAGATACCCTGACGATGTTCAAGTTGCGAGAGCCAAAAGCTATTGCTGCACAACGTGACTTTGTGAGCTTACTGATGAGCCAGGAAGGGCAGGAAGTCTTCAACTTGTACAAAGGCAATATTCCTGCGCGTACCGATGTTAATTTGTCGCGCTATGATGATTACGCGAAACAATCGGCGCGTGATTTTTCTGGGGCGGCCAGCAAAGGGGTATTGGTACCATCGTGGGCGCATAATATGGCGGTGCAGGATGATGTGCGGATGGCTTGGTTTGATATTGTCGAAGCCTTCTGGCGCAATGCCAATATGACGCCGCAAGATGCTGCCAAGCGTTTTGCCGATGCGGCGCGCATTAGTCGTTAATTGAAATGAACATGGCAATAAAAAAGGCGGCTAGGCCGCCTTTTTTATTGCGTAGCAGTTAGCCGAAGTTTATTCGCCGCCCGCGCCTTGTTCAGCTAAGCGTAGCTCTTGCTGAGCATGAGGGGTAAATGGGTGCAAATGTGAAGCAAATTGCCGGCTCGCTGCACCCCAAGAGTAGCGTTCCGCAAAGCGCCTTACTTCGGCGCGATCAAGCTGTAGCGCCCCCATGCAAGCTTCGTGCAGGTCTTCGTGCAGTGAGCCAGGGCCATCGGTGCCAATGACATCAATCGGGCCGGTGACGGGGTATGCAGCTACAGGGCAGCCACAGGCCATTGCTTCGAGCAATACCAGGCCAAACGTATCTGTCTTGCTAGGGAAAACAAATACATCAGCGCTGCTATACACTTCAGCGAGTTCGGCTTGATTCAATACCCCGAGCCAGTGAATATTGGGCATATTGCCATATTGGGCTTTGAGCCCTGCCGCAGCGGGGCCATCGCCGACAATCCATTTGCTGCCGGGCAAATCCAGCTCCAAAAATGCCTGCACATTTTTTTCGACCGCAACGCGGCCCACGTACACAAAAATCGGTGAGCGTGAGGTTAGCTTGTCACGGCGGCCAGGTTTAAACACTTCCAAATCCACACCACGCGACCACAGCACAACATTTTTAATGCCGCGTTTTTCCAGATCTTCAACCACGACCCGCGTCGGCGCCATCACGGCTTGTGCCGAATTATGAAAGCGCGCTAGCCAGGCATAGGTCCACGAGAGAGGAATACCAAAGCGTAGCTGCACATACTCTGGGAAACGGGAGTGATATGCCGTCGTGTAGGGCAGTTTGTGTTTCAGGCAATACTTGCGTGCAGCTAATCCTAGTGGGCCTTCGGTGGCAATGTGAATTGCATCAGGGGCAAAGTCACCAATTCGTTGATTGACCTTGCTGCCAGGAAATAGTGATAAACGAATGTCGGGGTATGTCGGGCAAGGAATGGTTTTGAATTCCAATGGCGTGAGTAGCTCCACGGTATGGCCCATTTTTTGCAGCTCGGCGCGCGTTTGTTTTAGCGTACGTACCACTCCATTCACTTGGGGTTCCCAAGCATCGGTAACGATCAAAATCTTCATGCCGCATTTCCTTTGTTCAATTGAAGTACAGGAGTTAAAGATGGGCTCGGTAGCAAAGCAGCCAGTTGTTCTGCCTGCTCACCGTAAAGCTTTTGCCAGGTGATAATTTTTAATTCGCCATTGGCCAATTCGACCAAAGCGGTTAGGCTTTCGACCCAATCGCCGTCATTGCAGTACATCACGCCATTGATGTCGCGCATTTCTGCTTTGTGGATATGACCGCAAATCACGCCGTCCAGACCGCGATTTTTTGCCTCCGCCGCGACCGCTTCTTCAAAATCGGTCACAAAATTGACTGCTTTTTTGACTTTGTGTTTCAGGTATTGCGATAGCGACCAATAACCCAGTCCCATGCGGGCACGGGCGCGGTTAAACCAGTGATTGAGTTTAAGGGTGAGGCCATAAGCGCGGTCTCCCACGATGGCCAGCCATTTGGCACATTGCACAACGGCATCAAATTGATCACCATGCAGCACCAGATAGCGTTTGCCATTGGCTGCGGTATGGATAACTTCATCTTCGATTTTGATTTCACCAAACATCAGGCCAATAAACTGACGGGCGGCTTCATCGTGATTGCCGGGGATAAATGTAACCTGTGTGCCTTTGCGTGCTTTACGCAACACTTTTTGAATCACATCGTTATGGCTCTGGTGCCAGTACCAGTTTCTTTTTAAGGCCCAGCCGTCGATAATGTCGCCGACGAGGTAGAGGTGATCACACTCGGTGTGCTTGAGAAAATCCAGTAAATACTCGGCTTGGCAGCCCGAAGTGCCCAAGTGGACATCGGAAATCCAGATGCTGCGAAAGCGTAATTCATTAGCCATAATCGCACTCCGTCGAGGGTGTAAAACCATCTTGCCGCTGTCACATGACAGTAGTGCGACCAGAATATGAATGAAATATGACGCCCAGATGGCGGCTATTTCTTGGTTCCAATGGCTTATTTGTGAGAAAAATCATGACTCAATCCGCTAATCGCCCCGATTCGCCTTGCATCGCAGTGTGCTCAACTGCTGTTGGCGATGATGTCTGCCGTGGTTGTGGCCGCACGATGCAGGAAGTGGCCATGTGGGTCGCATTGCCCGCCGAGCAAAAGGATGCGATCTGGACGCGATTGGAGCAGCACTGGGCAAGTCAGGGTTTGCCGCCGCCGTGGCTGGCTCGCGATAAACGTGGCTGAGCGCCGGGCCGATCAATGTGCAAATTACCATGCCAGCGTGGTATTTCTTAACGGCGGCTAAACCGGCCTCGGCGCTAAGCTCTAGCTACCCAAGTAAAGCTAGGAGCGCATCATGCATTTGCTGGCCAAGCAGCTATCAGCGCTGAACCGTCAAGACCTGATCCCCCATCAATTGATTGCCCAATTTCCTGCCATTGCCGATCGCATTGCCTTGCGCTGGGGCGAAGCGGGTCTGGAAGATGAATTGCTCAATTGGCTAGTGCTTGATGAAACCCAAGCGACAGCTCAGATTGCACATTCCCCCACGGTGGTGCGTGAATTAATGCGCTTGTCGGTTGCCTATATTGACTTGATGCCACACATTATTGCCAGCCGTGATGTCTGGAATGGGGTCAGATCAGTTGCGGATGCAACTGAAAATCATGGGTATATGTACAGTAGCCTTGTCAAAGATGACGCATCAGTAAGTACATTGGTCGGGTATGACTGGCCTGCCTCTGTGATGCCGCAAGTTGCACAAGATGAATGGTCTCCTCTGATGCAAGCTGCTTTTGCGGGGCGCTTGATTCGCGTGCGAACCTTGCTCGATCAAGGTCAAGGGCTAATGACAGTGGATTCCGATGGTCATCAAGCGCTGCACTTAGCCGCGTTGCAAGGACATACCAGTATCGTATGCGCCTTGTTAGATGCGGGCGCTGATCTTGATGCCTTGAGCCACCGAGGTAGTACGCCGCTCATCTTGGCGGCAGCAGCGGGGCATTTAGCCCTAGTGGAGATCTTGTTAGAACTTGGAGCCCAAGTCCACCACGCCCGTAAAGATGGTCGTACCGCGCTGCATCAGGCGGTTGCGTATGGGCATGATGCGATTGTGGTTCGCTTATTGCAGGCCGGAGCCAATCCTTTGCAAGAGACTTTGGCGGGCCAGACCGCCTTAAGCCTCGTGCCCGTCCACAAAACCCGGATGGCACAATTACTAGAATGTGCCATTCCCAAGCGCAACTTAAGCGTTCTGGCGACACGACAAATTGTGTCGCAACCTCTGATTGACTGGAGTTAGCCGGTTTGGTTTGATTGTTTTCATAGATTATTTGGGTTTATGGAATTAACCAAATGGTCTAAATGGAAATAAAAATGGCCTTTATACTGCGCTCAAATGTTTTTCACTTTGAGCGTTAGTTATGAAAATTCGCCACCCAGATTTAAGCGATAGTCCAGAAAATCTCGAGCATCAGGCGCTTGGTTTACCCCCGCTGGATACTGCCATCGGTAGCGAACGCCGGTTTTGGCAGCGCAAGCGTTACCTGGGCTTGGCAATCTTAATTCTGGTGACCGCAATCAGCTTTACCCTGCAAAACGTTGATTTACCAGCCCATCAAAGCGTACTGAGCGGCATTGAGCGTGTACTGACCTCACCCGCTTTTTGGGCCGCGGTGGCCGTCGGCTTTGCCGCGCAGGCCATTGATGGCGCATTGGGAATGGCCTATGGCATTAGCTCGAATACTTTTTTGATCGGCGTTGGTGCTAGCCCAGCAGCGGCTTCGGCTGCGGTGCATGTGGCCGAAGTATTTACTACCGGCTTTTCGGGTTTATCCCATTTAAAATTTGGCAATGTCGATAAAGCCTTATTTAAGCGCTTGGTGATTCCGGGCGTGATTGGTGGCGTGACGGGCGCATTTTTGCTGACCAATATCGATGGTAAGCTCATCAAGCCGTATGTGGCAGCCTATTTGCTATTGATGGGCTTGTATATTTTGCGTAAAGCTTGGTTGGCTACGCATCCTAAACCACACTCCGATGCGGTGAAACACGTGGCACCGCTGGCTTTGTTGGGTGGTTTTGTCGATGCGGTCGGTGGGGGCGGTTGGGGCCCTGTGGTGACTTCGACTCTGGTTGGGCGAGGTACAGATCCACGTAAAACCATTGGTTCGGTGAATGCGGCGGAGTTCTTTATTGCCTTTTCAACTGCAGGTGCATTTTTGCTGTGGGCTGAAATGGAGCACTGGATTTTGGTGGCCGGTTTAATTGTCGGTGGCTTATTTGCCGCACCGTTTGCCGCTTGGTTGTGCCACAAATTGCCAGCGCGTACGCTGCTCTGGTTTGTGGGTGGCCTGATTACCTTGCTGAGTGCCTATAACTTATATAAAGCGTTGGCGTAATTGTCTTGCTATTTGTGGTGCTAGCGCATACCAAAACCCCCAGTGAGTGCTGGGGGTTTTTGCATTTATGCCTGCGTTGTAACGATATTACCTTTGCTGCCCAGATTGGGTAGTTTGCTGGACAATGCGCTTAAAAAATCACTTAGATTCACTTTGCTACTATCACCCCAAGGCTACTGACTAGCTCGCTAAAGCTGGTTTGCAGATCTGTGTTGCTGCCATCGCTGCTGCCGCTGCCCAGCTTGCTGATCAGACTTTGTAAATCGCTCGCCATATCCGGTGGTGGGCCACGTCGTCCTTGTATACCAGTGCTGCTCGGCTGATCGCTCGTGCTGGCTGTGCTATTTTGCGCGCGCAAAGACTGCATCAGTTGTTGCATGAACGCCCCCAGCGCCTGACTGCTGTCGGTGTTGTTCGTGCTGATTTGGCTGTCACTGCTACTGCTTGAGTCGCTACCTACGCCCAGCTCGCTTAAGGCACTTTGAATGGCCGAAAGCATCTGGCCACCACCACGCCCTCCACCCGGTGGTGGTTCTGGGGGCTGAGTAGTGACTTTATTGGACGAATTGCTGGTTTGGCTTAATTGCGCTAGCCAACTGCTATTTGAAACGCTGCTAATCGACATAATTCACTCCTAGTTAGTTAATGCTGTTTATTCTGAAATGACTAGCGTTACCTAATGGGCATCGATAATTCATTTCCATCCCTGCTAAGCAAATCATCGGCCAACTGGCGCAAAATTTGGCCGTGGGAAGTGTAAAGGCAGGTAAAACTGCGTTAAGCCAAGCCATTTTTTGCGCCATAAGCCACGTTAGGGTGGAGATAGTTTCAGCAATAACAGCTGTAATCAGGTTACTTAGGGTGAGCTTGGCAAAGATTGCCGTGGGTTAAGTGGCTGATTTATTGATGTTTTTTGGTTGTAAAAAAGGACGGCAGATTCTGCCGTCCCCAAGTGAGAGATCGAGAGATAGCTTGCGCTAGCGTTTAATGCGGTGCCGGTGGATGAGGGCGTGCCAAGTTCTGTTGGGCAATCAATTGCTGTTCCGCCGTGAGCAATTGATAAATTTGCTGTTCAAGTGCCCAGCGCTGGAGTTGGTGTTCGGCCATGGCCGATTGTTGTGTCTGAATGATGGCTGCCGCTCGGCTACGATCAAAGCTTTTGGCGGTGATTAATTGCTGCACGGCGCTGCTTGGAGCCGGCGGCGCGTCGGGCTCGGAAGGTGTCGCAGCCTCCAAAATGGTTTTGAGCTGAGCTTTTTGTGCATTGCTCAGTTCAATACCGCGTAAAAGCGGCGGGGTAAGATGCTGATCTGAGTGGGTATGTTGATGAGGGGCTTTTTCACATATAGGTTCAGCGCTATACCCATGATTGACTAGCCCAATGGCTAGCGTGCCTGCCACTAACAGGCTGCGGGTTTTCGTGAGTGGTAAAAACATGATTTCACTCCGGAACAGAAGCAGGCGAATACCTGCTTTTCGAAGATTGATTCTGAGCGTCCAGTGCGTTAATGGCCGTTAAGTAGATGTAAAAGCAGGTAAATCACCGTTATTGCGCAGCTAAAATCATTTATGCTGCACATTGTTAATTCATACTCAGACCTTGCTATGCCGCGTGTATTACTAGTGGACGACGACGTTGAGCTGCTTGAGCTCTTGGGCGAATATTTAATTCAAGATGGCTTTAGTATCGAGCGAGCTTATGATGGTTTGACCGGCGCGCAAGCAGCATTAAGCGGGCAGTTTGATATTGCGGTGATTGATGTGATGATGCCGCAAATGAATGGCATTGAAACATTGCGCAAGATTCGTAGCCTAAGCCATTTACCCGTGATTTTACTCACCGCCATGGGCGATGATGCTGACCGAATTATTGGCCTAGAGCTAGGCGCTGACGATTACGTGCCCAAACCGAGTTCGGCCAGAGAAATTGCTGCGCGGATACGCGCTATTTTGCGGCGCAGCCAAGGTTTTGCCAAAGATCAATTGGCGGCAGTCACCGTGGGGCAATTAACATTATGGCCATCGGAGCGCCGTGCGAGTTGGGCAGGGCAAGCGCTAGAGCTGACCAGCACGGAATTTAGTTTATTAGAAGTGCTCGCGCAGTTTGCTGGGCGCCCCGTGAGTAAAGAGCAACTCTCGCAGCAAGGTTTAGGTCGCCCGTTGGCCAAGTTTGATCGCAGCATTGATGTGCACTTGAGTAGTATTCGGCATAAATTAGGGCTATTGCCCGATGGCCGCTCCTGCATTCAGACCGTATTTCGGCAAGGCTATCAGTTGATTCGGGAGCAATAATGGGGCGCCTGTTCTGGAAATTTTTTAGCTTCATTTTTCTCGCCCAGCTAATTACCTTTGTGGCCGTTGGCAGTACGATTTGGCTGCATGCACGTCCACCGGCCGAGCCTGCCGCCAATTGGGCTCATCCACCTTCATCAGATGCGCCACGGCCACCACCTCGGCCACATCACTTTCCCATTGAGCCCATGCTGGGAGGTGCACTTGCCAGTGTACTTTCTGCGGCTTTGTTGGCTTGGTATGTAAGTACGCCAGTACGCCATTTACGTGCTGCAGTACAAGCCGCTGCCAAAGGGGATTTGTCCCTCCGAGTTAGCCCACGCTTGGCACGACGGCATGATGAGTTATCCGATCTGGCACGCGATTATGATCATATGGCCGATCAGTTACGTGCCTTGCTCGAAGGGCAACGACGACTGTTGCACGATGTGTCGCACGAGCTGCGCTCGCCACTGGCGCGCCTGCAGCTGGCAATTGGGCTGGCACAGCAGCAACCACAGCAGCAGGAGCGTTTGCTGGAACGGATCGAGCGAGAATCAGAGCGAATTAATCAATTAATTGGTGAGCTATTGACCTTATCGCGTATCGAGGCGGGTGCGGCTCAACATAGTGAGTCATTTGATCTGATTGCGCTGTTGAGTGAATTGGTTGATGACGCCAATTTTGAGGCGCTGGCTCAGCAAAAAACCATTTACTGGTTTCCACCCCTTGCCACCTTGCAATGGGTCGGCAATCCTGAATTATTACGGCGGGCATTTGAAAATATTCTACGCAATGCTTTACGTTTTAGCCCTGCCAACACGCGCGTGACACTAGAGATGCAAAGGTTTGGCTCAAGTTGGCATTTTGCCATTGCTGATCAAGGCCCCGGTGTGCAGCAGCAAGAACTAGCGGCGATTTTTGAACCATTTTATCGTGCGGCACAGGCTGACACGCCTGCTGGCTATGGCTTAGGTTTGGCGATTGCCCGACGGGTGATCGAAGCCCACGGCGGGCAGATTCGTGCTGACAATGGTGCCGACGCGGGGTTGCTCATTACCATTGAACTCCCTGCTAGCGCGTCCTAATCGGCTAAGTCGCTTGCCATAAGCGACCATGCCAGCTATTGCGCTGTTGCAAGGTTTGGGTCAACAGTGGCGCGAGTTCGGATAGGCGCAAAGACCAATCGGGCGCAAGGCGTAATGAGGGAGGGACTTCACTACCGACGCGCTGAATCGCAATATTGGGGTTGAGATGCTCAATAAAATCGGCCAGCAGCTCCAGATATTCTTTCTGCGTCAGCAGCGGCACGCTGGCAGGGTTTTTGCGCCAAGCATTGGCTAGGCGGGTGCCTTTGACGACCTGAAGCTGATGCAATTTCAGCGAAGCCAGAGGTAATGCCGATAGCAGCTTGGCACCATCGAGCATACTACTACGGCTTTCACCCGGCAGACCAAACATCAAATGAGCGCTAACGCTTAAGCCACGTGCAGCCGCGCGCTCAATAGCATCCACGCTGCAAGCATAATCATGACCGCGATTTACTCTGCGCAGCGCGGCATCATTAGTCGATTCAAGTCCTAACTCCAGCTCGATCAGATGGTGTTGCGATAGCTGTGCTAGATAATCAAGCAGTTCATTAGAGACGCAATCGGGCCTAGTGCCAATGACCAGACCGGAGATATCGGGGTGAGCTAGGGCGGTTTGATAGGTTTTGATTAATTGCTGCTGTTCCCCATAGGTATTGCTATAGGCCTGAAAATAGGCAACCCAGCGCACAGTGCGTGGATAGCGACGTTTCAAGAACTCCAGCCCGGTATCGAGCTGCATGCGAATATCATCCTTATTGTCACGCGCATACCCTGGGGTAAAGCCTGCATTGTTGCAAAATGTGCAGCCACCAATCCCTTTGCTACCATCACGATTCGGGCAGCTAAAACCAGCGGTGACCGATACTTTTTGCACACGGCCACCGTGGGTCTGTTTAGATAAATCAATCCACGATAGATAGCGGCGTGCTTGATCACTGTGACTGGTGGCGGTGAACGCGAGCATGGCAAACTCAAAACAGGGAATGCGCTGTTATACCCAATTGCCGATCGCGCTGGCTTGATGTGGCGCATAGCTCAGTGCCATGCTCATCATGTTGCAACGGGTTATCAAGTGCTGACCTGGCGCGGAGAAATACCGAAATGGCGCTTGAATGCCGTGGCAAAATTGGCTGGCGAGTTATAGCCGGCATTGAGCGCAGCTTCGGTGGCAGAAAGCCCTTCAGATAATTGCTGATGTGCCCGCTGCAAGCGCTGGCGCCGTACATAGTCGGCAATACTGTAGCCGGTGCTTTGGCGAAAATGCTGCTGTAAGGTGGTGGGATTACTGCCTAGTTGCTGCGCTAGTTGCGTTAGGCTCCAGTTATTCGCTAAATCTTCATGCAATATATTCAATAGCTGCGCAATGCGCTGTTGCGCACGCGGTTTGAGCGATTGTGGCTGTGGCTGGATATTCAGCGCAGCAACGAGCAAGGCCAGCGCATGGCTTTCTTGCTCTAACTTGCCCAGTGGTGTGGCGTAACGCTGATGGTTTAGCAGTTGTTTAGCTGCGGAGAGCACTGTGGTGCTGGCTCCCAGACTGCGGCTCGACAGCGCAGTGCGTGGCACGCGCGCAAATGGCCCATGCTGGGCTAAATCCAAGCCGCAGCTGTGTAACCAGCTTTGGCCGCAAGTTAGCACCACCTGACTTTGATGTCCTGCCTGCGAAACAATGCGCTTAAAAGCCGTGCGCGCCATTTCACTGCCATCTCCATCTTGTTGCTGTAACAGAACGCAATTATCACGCGGCCCGCCCAGCAGGAGTTGCGTCTCACCAAATTGCGCTTGAACTTGCCCCTGCAGCATCACAATGATTTTTAGCCCCGGGCCAATTTCGCCGGACGAACATAGCGGCTGGTGAAACTCCACCTCGGTAGCGTGTAGCCACAAGCCTTGTTGCACCTGCTGCTCAAACATCAAACCATGCAGTACAGGCTTTAAATGCTGCGCTTGCCAGAGCGAATAGTGTTGCCCATGCCGCTGCCATTGCAGTTCGCTGGCATCCAAAATTGGTTCACGTTTTCCCATAAATTGCTGCTTCCGCAAATAAAAAATTGTCGCTGGCAAAAGTATTGCCGAGCTGATACTGCGACAATGACATCATTGTAATGATAATAATTCTCAATTAATAGTCGGGTTTACCATAGATAGAGCCACAAATTAGGAAGATTTGATATGACGCAAAAACCACCGTATCCGGTGCGAGTTTTAGCTGTGCTGTTGCCACTGTGTTTGAGTGCGCCAGCGGTCGCGCAAGAGCTAACAGAGCTACCCACGCTGGAAGTCACCGCCAGCACGCCGACGCAGGATGACACCTTGCAGCGGCAAACCCTGCTGGATCAGCAAGCCCAGAATCTTAGCGATGTGTTTCAGTCAGATGCCGAGATCAATATCGGCGGCGGTGGCAACCCGATTGCCCAGAAAATGTATATCCGCAGCATGGAAGAATCGCTGCTGAATCTGAGCGTGGATGGTGCGCAGATTAACAGCAAGGTGTATCACCACCAGACGGCACTGATTCTTGACCCCCAGTTGATCAAGCAAGTGGAAGTCGAAAAAGGCACGGCCGCAGCCAGCGCGGGGCCCGGCGCATTGGGCGGGGCGATTCGCTATCAAACCGTGTCGGCGCGCGATCTCTTGCGCCCCGGGCAAACCATCGGCGGTAGCGTCACCGGCAGCGTCTTTAGCAATGAGGGCTGGCGCAGCAGCGCCAATGTGTATGGCCAGGCCGGTAATCTGGATGCACTGCTTGCCGCCACCACCATGCGTACCGATGACTATCAGGCCGGCAATGGGCAAACGATAGCCAATTCGGGCACCGAGCAGGCCAATTATCTGGCTAAAGTGGGGCTGCAGCTCACCCCCCAGCAGCGCCTGAGCGCCAGTTTTCAGCGCAGTAGCGACGAAGGCGTGCGCACCGCGCGGGCCAATATGATTGGCTTTGCTCATCCGGTCTTGCCGAACGACCCAATCCCGCAAAGTCTGGCTCGCGATACGGCCACGCTTAATTACAGTGGCCAGCAGTTAGGCTGGATCGACGCCGCCAATGCCACGCTGTATCGCTCGGAAGTCGAGAGCGAGCGCACCAATAAAAAAGGCCGCAGCTGGGGCGAAAGCCTGACAACGCAAGGTGCCGATCTAATGCTCAAGCAAGCACTGGGCGAGCATCTGCTTAAATACGGGCTGAACTGGCGCGAAGAAAAATCCGCCGCCAATCGCATTGCCAATCCGTATGGCCTCACCGGTACGGGCAGCGAATCGATGCGCGTATGGGGAGGTTTTGTGGAAGGCGAGGCGAATTGGGCTAGCCTCACTTTCACCGCCGGCCTGCGCTATGACGATTACAGCTACACCGATAACCACCGCCAAAACTACACCAGCGACGGTGTAAGCCCCAGTGCTGGCGTGCGCTGGCAGGCCACCAATGCGCTGCAGCTGCGCGCCGGTTATGCCAAGGCCTTGCGCGGGGTGGGGCTGAAAGAAGCCTTTATACTCGATATTGCCCAGTGGAAAAACCAGCCCAACATCGAGGCTGAAAGCGCGCATAACACCGAGCTGGGCTTTAGCTATCAGCAAGGTGGCCTAAGCCTGGCCGGGAATGTGTATCGCCAGATTATTGATAACTACATCACCACCTTTAGCTGCGCCAGCGCCAAAGGCGGCTGCCGCGGCAATCTGGGCCGCGCCACCATCGATGGCTATGAGCTCAGCGCGCAATACCAGCTGAGCGATTGGCAATTTGGTCTCAGTGTGGCTGACAGCCGCCCCGAGCTGGATGGCCGCAAATTTAACGATGGCGATCTGGGCCTCGGTACCAGCACCGGCCGCACTTGGGTCAGCAAAGTGGGCTACCGCCTGCCAGCGCAGCGACTCGAGCTGGGCTGGATGGGTCGCTATGTTGAGGCGCTGGATTACCTGCCGGTGGGCGGTAAGGCCGAGCAAACCAAGGCTGGCTATGGCGTGCACGATCTCTACATCACATGGCGGCCACTGGCGAAAGACACGCTGCGCTTGAATCTGACCGTGAAAAACCTGTTCGACAAGCATTACTACGATCAGGCCACCTACGCCTACAACGGTTGGCAAGGCAAGGTGCTGGGCTATCCGGAGCCGGGCCGCGATGTGCGGCTGGAAGCCAGCTGGCAGTTCTGATGATTTTTTAAGTTTGCTTGCGCCACCGGCCTGCCCGGTGGCGCTGGCGTTTTGCTAAAGGAATGCAAAATGTCGGAATACAAGATGTCGGAGTGGAAGATCTCGCTGTTTCGTCCCGCCGTGCTGGTGGGTTGTCTGTTAAGTAGCCTCAGCGTGAGCGCCTGGGCCGCCAGTGTGACCGATCTGGCCGGGCGCACGGTGGAAATCCCGGCCAAGATCGAGCGGATTATCGTCGGCGAAGGCCGCATGCTGCCGAGTTTGGCGATTATGGATCGCGAGCTACCCGCGCAGCGCGTGGTGGGCATGCTGGGCGATTTCGAGCAGCTCGACCCGGGCAGCTACGCCCAATACCGGCAGGTGTATCCCAAGCTCGATCAGATCGAGCGCCTGGGGCGCTCCAGCCAAAGCTTTAGCGTGGAAGAAGCCATTGCCCTGCAGCCGCAGTTGGCGATCTTTAGCCTGCGCGGCCATGGCCCAGATGTGAAAGACACCGCTACTTTGCAGCGGCTAAGCAAGGCCGGCGTGACGGTGGTGTATGTGGATTTCACCAAAGATCCGCTCAAAAACACCGAGGCCAGCATCAGGGTATTGGGTCAGGTGCTCGGTAAACAAAAGGCCGCTGAGCAATACCTCGAGTTTTATCGCAGTGAAATGGCCAAAGTGAGCGCGGGGCTCGCTAAGGTGAAACGTAAAACACCGATGTTCCTGGAAAGCCGCGTTGGGCTGGGCAATAGCTGCTGCGAAACGCTCACGCACGGCATGCTCGGCACCTTTGTTAGCGCTGCCGGGGGCGCCAATATCGCAGATCCGCTGGTGCCGGGCGCCTACGGCACGGTCAGCCTCGAATTTTTGCTGCAAAGCCAGCCCGAAGTGTATATCGGCACCGGCATTGGCAACCCGATCACCGCCCGCGATCGCAATAGCCCCCGCATTGCGCTGGGCGCCGGCATTGATCGCGCCACCGCGCAGGCCAGCTTGCGCCATGCGCTGACGCGCCCGGGTTTTGCCCAGCTCAAAGCCGTGCAAACAGGCCGTGCGTATGCGATTTCGCATCACTTTAATTACAGCGCCGCCAATGTCGTGGCGGTGCAAGTGCTGGCCAAATGGCTGTATCCGGCCGAATTTGCCCAGCTAAACCCGCAGGCCACCTTGCAAACCTTCTTCCAGCGCTTTCAGCCAGTGCCACTGGCCGGCACCTACTGGATTGAGGTCGGCCAATGAAGGCCGAAACTGCCCAAATCGCTGCGGCTGGGGCCGGTGCGGGGGCCGGTCCGGGGGAATTAGCCCGCCTGTATCGGCGGCAAAATCACTGGCGCTGGCTCTGCCTGCTGGGGCTGGGCGCGGCTTTGCTGCTCAGTTTGGCGGCTGATCTGGCCACCGGCAGCGCGCGCTATCCGCTGGCCACCGTGCTGGCGGGGCTGTTTGATCCCAGCGGGCTGGATGCCAGCTTGCGCGTGGTGATCTTTGATGTGCGCCTACCTTATGCGCTGATGGCGCTGGTGGTGGGCGGCGCGCTGGGATTGGGGGGCGCGCAGCTGCAGACTGTGCTGAATAACCCGCTGGCCAGCCCGTTTACGCTAGGCGTCGCGGCGGCGGCCACCTTGGGCGCCTCGCTGGTGATCGTGTTTGAGCATCATTTGCCGCTGGTGCTGCCGCATGAAATCTTGCTGCCGGTGGGGGCTTTTGTGCTGGCGCTGGGCTCCACCGGGCTGATCTTGCTGCTCAGCCGCGCGCATGGCGGCGGCAGCGATACGCTGGTGCTGTTTGGGATTGCGCTGTTGTTCGCGCTGGAAGCCTTGGTGTGGCTGCTGCAATTTCTGGCTGATGCCAATGCGCTGGAGCAGATTGTGTTCTGGTCGATGGGCAATCTGGGCCGCGCCACGCTCACCCATGTGCTGATTGTGGCGGTGGCGCTGCTCTTGGGGCTGATTAGCGCGATGCGCCGTGCCTGGGCGCTAACGCTGCTGCGCAGCGGCCCGCTGCAAGCGGCGAGCCTGGGGGTGCAGGTGGATAAGCTGAGCTGGCGCGTGCTGCTGGAGGTGAGTCTGCTCACCGCCGTGGCGCTGGCTTTTGTGGGCACGATTGGCTTTGTGGGGCTGGTGGGGCCGCACATTGCCCGCCTCTTGGTCGGCGAGCAGCATCGCTACTTTTTGCCGGCCAGTGTGCTGTGTGGTGCGCTGATGCTGTCGCTGGCGTCGCTAGCCAGCAAGGCGCTGGTGCCAGGCTTGGTGATCCCGATCGGCATCGTTACCGCGCTGGTGGGCGTGCCGGTTTTGATTGCGCTGATTTTACGGCGGAGGGCCTAGGGTATGAGTCTGCAGATCAATGATTTACAGGTTATCCGTGGGTATACCCGCATTATTGATGGCTTAGATCTGGCGCCCTTGCCGGCCGGTAGTGTTACCGCACTGATCGGCCCCAATGGCGCGGGCAAATCCACGCTGATTCACGCCATTGCCGGCCTCTTGCCCGCCCGCGGGCAGCTGAGCCTGCATGGCCAGCCGCTGGCCGCGCTAAGCCCGGTGGCGCGCAGCCGACTGGTGGGCTTATTGCCGCAAACCCTGCCGCAAGCGGCGGGGCTGACGGTGTATGAGTTACTGCTGGGCGGTTTGCTCACCGGCGGCCTCAGCCGCGCCGAGGCCGAAGCGCGCATCGAGCATTATCTGGCCAGCTTGCAGCTCACCCCGCTGGCCATGCGGCCACTGGCTACTTTGTCGGGCGGACAACGGCAAATGGTGGCGCTGGCGCAATTGCTGGCGCGCCAGCCGGCTTTGCTGTTGCTGGATGAGCCCAATAGCGCGTTGGATTTGCACTGGCAGCTGGCGTTGGTGGAAGCGATCCGCAACGACGCCCGCGAGCGCGGCAGCATTGCGCTCTTGGCGCTGCACGATCTGAATCTGGCGCTGCGCTGCTGCGAGCGGCTGATTGTGCTGGATGGCGGCCAGTGTGTGGCCGATGGCCCGCCGCTCTCGGTGCTGAGCCCCGCGCTGCTGGCGCAGGTGTATGGCATTCATGGCCGGGTGGAAGCTTGCTCGCAAGGCCGGCCGATTTTTGTGCTCGACCAATTGGTTCGCGCCTAACTAAAGGATAAATACCCCATGACCGTAATTACCTCTAGCCAAGTTAATACCGAGCTTGGCAAGCAATACCTCTTTAAACTCTGTAAACATTTCGCCCGCAAAATCCCGGTAGAGTTTAGTGAAACCGAGGGCATAGCCCAATTTGGCCAGCCCGAGCGCCCGCTGGGGCAGGTGGAATTTAACGCCGACGCCGAGCGCCTGCGCTTTACCGTGCGCGCCTCCGACGAAGCCGCTGCCCGCCAGTTGCAGGCGGTGGTCGAAAGCCACCTGCAACTGATGCGCAAAGCCGAAAACCCGGCGCTGGATTGGCAGAATATAACCTAGTCCATCAAGGCTTTAACGTCTGAAAGAAACATCGGCTTAGCGGGTGATCAAGGCCAATTGGAATGGCTTTGCTTGTCCCGTGTTATAAACCTACAGTGTAAGGAGAACGAGGGCGCCACCCCGGTCGCGGATGGGGCGCCAAGCATAATAAGGATGTTGTGCGCATGATGCAGTTTCGCAAAGAAGCCATTTTGATCGTCGATGATCAAACTACATTCCGCCAAGCGCTAAAGAGTATTCTGAGCGAGCTTGGTTTCACCGGCATTGAGCAGGCCAGCAGTGGTCGCGAAGCCTTGGTGATCATGAAAAAACAGGCCATCGACTGTGTTATTAGCGATTGGAATATGCCAGGTATGGATGGCCTTGAGCTATTACAGTGGGTGAGAACCAATCCGGGCACAGAAACAATTCCCTTTATGCTGCTTACCGCCAATGCCAGCCGCAGTAGCATTGATGCTGCGTTAACGCATGGCGTGAATGATTACCTAATCAAACCGTTTACCATGCAGCGTTTTACTCAGCGGATTTTGCGCCTGCTGCAGGGAAAAGGTGTGGTGGCACCTCGCCCGTCTCCGAAGTTGAGTCAGCCTGTACTGGGGCTAACTAATTTAGATCAGGAGGAGCGTAAATCCAGCGTGCTCATTGTGGATGATGCTAAAGATAATATTGAAATTGCCGCCAGTATTTTGGAGGACGATTATCAAATACAAGTAGCATTAAGCGGGCAAAAAGCACTAGAAATCGTCCATGGCAAACAAGTGCCCGATTTAATTTTGCTAGATGTGATGATGCCCGAGATGGATGGCTACGAAGTGTGCCGTCGGCTCAAGGCGGATGAATTAACGCAGAATATTCCGGTTATTTTTATGACATCCAAAGATCAGCCGGACGATGTTGCGCAAGGTTTGGAATTGGGCGCGGTCGATTATGTGGTCAAACCTGTGCACCCGACTATTTTACGTGCCCGCGTGCGTAGCCATTTGCGCTTGTTTAAGGCGATGCGCCACCTTAATAACCAATCGCAAAGCCTGGCTGAAAATGCGCGTTTACGTGAAGAAGTTGAAAACATCAACAAACACGATCTGAAAAACCCGTTGAGCGCGGTCTTGCAGGCCACTGAGCGTTTGCTGGTCGATCCCGATATGAGTGATAAACAAAAGGAAATTACGCAACTTGCTGCCGATGCAGCGCACGCAGCATTGGAGCAAATTGATCGCACTTTGGATTTATTGCGAATGGAAACTGGCAGCTATTTGCTGGAGCCGGTCATATTTGATTTGGGGGCAATGCTACTGCGGATTGGCAAAGAAACCCAATTGGCATTTAGTGATGCAGTTGAAATTAAGCAAACCAACGATGGTCAAGCTAACTATATGGCTTGGGGGGATGAGGGCCTAAGTAATAGTATTTTGTCCAATTTGCTGCGAAATGCGGCGGAAGCCGCGCCCAGTGGCTCGCAAATTTTGTGCCATCTGAGCTTAGCTAATGAGCAATTATCCATCACCATTCACAACCAAGGTGCGGTGCCAGTCGCAATACGGGCGCATTTCTTTGATAAATACGTGACGGCTGGCAAAGCCAACGGCACGGGCGTTGGTACCTACACCTCTAAATTGTATGCCGAGGCACAAAACGGCAGCTTGCAAATGCAAACCGACGATGAGGTTGGCACGACTTTGACGCTAACACTGCCGGTTTGCAAACAAGTCAACTAGGGCCATATCGATGCTTAGCTATTCAGCGGGTCGATTTTATGCACTGACCGCCGTGCTGGCTTTATTGTTCGTCAGCTTGGCGCTGTTAGCGCAGCGCGCGGTGCTCCAAGAGCAACAACATGCGCAGTTGCAGCAACAGGCACATGATCTGGCATTGGATATTCGTGCCAAGACCAGTGAAGGGCGTGTGTTGGGGGGCGCTGAGTTAATTGGAAGTACATCGCATGCAATTCTAGACTTGCTCAACAACCCGCATAGCGCCGATATGCAAAGGGTAAATGCGGCGAATTTACGCGTCTTGCAACAGTTTAATGCCGAAAGCGTGTATGTACTGTCCGCGCAGGCTGAAGTGCTCAGTTATCTCGATGCCCAAGGCCGCTCACCATTGCTCGGCCTACAGTTGGGGGAACGGCCCTATTGGCGCGAGGCGATGGCCGGACACGCCAATGTATTTGCCGGGGTCGCGCTGGGCACAAATTTACGCGGGATTTTTTTTGCGGCACCCATCTACCAGCGTGGGGCAGAGCATCGAGTTATCGGTGTATATGTGATCAAAATGGGCGGTGCATTTATTGATCAATTATTATTGCATCGCAGCTCGCAAGCTATGATTACCTCACCGGATGGTGTTGTTTTTGCTGCAACTACGCCGCCATGGTTGCTGACCAGTATTCAAGCGATTTCTGCTACCCGGCGGGTGCAGCTAGATTCAAGCAAGCAATTTGCTTCGCTGTTTGCACATGGTGCCGTACCGGCACGCACTGAGCTGCAGTTTTTAAACGAGCAGCAAGCGCGCTTACAAAATGCATCCTACCTGTATGCTAAGGCCGAGCTAGATTGGCATGATGCTGCAGGTGCATGGCAAGTGCTGTTATTACAGGATCAGGCGAGCCTAGTGCCCTGGCAGCGACAGGTGATTGTTGCTGTGATTGCTGCATTATTTGCTGTGGTGTTGGCCTTGGCTTGGCGGTCACGCAGGCAGGTACGGATGTTGCGATTAGAGCACCAGCAATCGCAAGCTCAGGCCGCACGTGCATTAGAGGAAAGTGAGGCTGCATTTCGCACTTTGGTTGAAAATTCAGCCGATGCGATTTTCCGTTTTGATCTGCAGGCGCGCTTGTTATATGCCAGCCCCGCTTTTCTGGCTCAGCTTAATTGTACGCAAGCCGATTTACGCGGCTTGGATTTACTGCAACTCGGTTATCAGGCCGACGAGGTCAGCATTCGCCAGCAAGCGATTTACGAGTGCATTGCCAGTGCTCAGATGTTACGACGCACCTTTAACTTTGGTTGTACCGAGCACTGGCGTGAATGGCTGCTGTCGCCCGAGTTTGATGCTAAGGGGCAAGTGAGAAGTGTGTTGGTTACCTCGCGAGATATTTCTGAGCAGCTAGAGCATGAAAAAGCACTTACAGCGGCCATGCAAACTGCGGAGCAGGCCACCGAGGCAAAATCCAGATTTTTAGCCAATATGAGTCATGAGATCCGTACGCCAATGAATGCGATTATTGGTTTATCGCATTTGGGTTTACGGGCGGCTGAAAATCCAAAACAGCGTGATTATCTGCAAAAAATTCATGCAGCCGGCAGTGGCTTGCTGGAGTTAATTAACGACATTTTGGATTTTTCCAAAATCGAAGCCGACCGGCTTAGTTTGGAAGAAATCGATTTCGATTTAACTCAGGTTTTGCAGCACGTCACCACGGTAACGGCACCGAAAGCCAGTGAAAAAGGATTGCAGTTTCTTTGTGATTTTGAACCTAACACCCCGCACTATCTGCATGGTGACCCGCTGCGCTTAGGCCAAGTGCTGATCAATTTGGTAAACAATGCGATTAAATTTACCGCCTATGGGCATGTGCAGCTCCGCATTAGTGCACAAGCGCAGGGGCAAAACATAGCGCTGTGTTGCCGGGTTGAAGATAGTGGTATTGGCATGACAGACGAGCAGCAGCGTGGCTTATTCACCGCCTTTAGTCAGGCTGATAGTTCGACGACCCGCCAATATGGTGGTACTGGTTTAGGTTTAAGTATTTCACTGCGTTTGGCTCAATTAATGCGTGGTGATATTACGGTGCAAAGCCAAGCAGGGCTTGGCAGCTGTTTTCAGTTTACAGCGCTGCTGGCACCTGCTGCCAACTGTGCTGAGCAGCGTGAAGAGCTCCGCGAGCTGCCCGAGCAACACGTAGTGATCTTTGGAGCTGCAACAGGCTTACATAAAATTATTCATCAAGCCCTTACTGCCACGCCGATAGCAGTGACTTATGCCACGACTTTTTCCGAGCTAGCAGGACAGTTGGCGCAATCACAGGTGACTGAATTAATACTGCATTGGCCTGCGCCACCATTTGACTTTAAGTCCTTGATTACAGCCCTGCTGAGTTATCGCCACATTCCGCTAACCGTTTATGGAGCGCTTAATCCAGAGCAGCTTGAATGGCTTGATCTGCAAGGCCTGCGTACATGGCAGCAGCCGATGAATCAACTGCAGTGGCGGCAGGCTTTATCGCTGGTAAGGGCTGCTAGTGCCCCAAATACCTGTTGGCAAGAATCAATACCGCTGTTTCAACAGGCGCGTATTTTGGTCGCTGAAGATAATGCAATCAATTTGCAAATTGTAGGGGAGTTATTAGCGCCGACTGGTTTAGTGATAGAAAGTGCTGCAGATGGGCAGCAGGCGCTGGATTTAGTGTTTAGTCAGCCTGCCGATTACTTTGCTGCCATCTTGATGGATATGCAAATGCCTGTCATGGACGGGCATAGCGCAACGCTAGCCATTCGTAATCGCCCACAGTGGGCCAGTGTACCAATTATTGCCATGACAGCTCATGCACTCGCCAATGAACGCGAGCGTGCGATTCGTGCAGGTGTCGATGAATATTTAACCAAACCGATCGACTCAAGCCTGCTCTATGCTTGTCTGGCAAGGTTTTTGGCACCTTTGTTGCAGCCACAAACGCTGAGCCTAGCGCAGGCCGGCACGCCAATCACCGTGGAGGGTATTGAATACTCGCAAGCGTTAAAACGGGTTAATGGTAAAGCGCACGTGTTACATGATTTATTGCGCGATTTTGGTGCTCGTTACGGCGATACCTGGCAATCATTGCGCAGTGCACAAGAGCTTGCTGATTGGTCGCAATTTAAACATCTAGCCCATACCCTAAAAGGGGTAGCTGCTAATTTGGGGATGACTGAGGTCCAGTCTATTGCTACACAGTTGGAGCAATTGGCGGGCGAAGGTGCTGTAGCGAAGGGCCGCCATGAACCGCTGCTTGAGCAATTAGAGCAAGCGCTTCAGCGGGTTTGCCGCAGTATTGAGCAGTTACTGCCGCCAATGAATGCAGCTGCGTTGAGCCATGCCTTGCTTGATAGCAAACACGATGAACCGCAAGAGCTGGATACTGCTCTGAAGATATTACTCGAGTTGCTAGAAAACTCAGACCGGGCAGCGCTACGGCACTTTACGACGCTCACACCTGTAATCGCCCAAAATTATGGGACCGATTTAGTGGTCGAGCTAGAGCAAATGCTGGATGGGTATGAATTTACTGCCGCGGCAGCGCGTTTAAATCAAGCAATTTTGTCTTAAGCCGAGCAGGCTTAGCGCTAAGCTAAGCCTTATTGCGCTCGGAGTGCTTCGCGTAATTCTTCGATGCTTAAACCACTTTTGGCGATCATGGCTTGCAAATCGCTAGCTAGCTCGCGCTTTTGCTTGAGGCGCTGGATTTTCTCTGTCACGTTTGCCGCTGCCTTGGGCTTTTCTGCTGGCGCTGGGCTATTTAATCCACGCTCGCTTGGGGAAAGAAACAAGCTTTCTGGATGAGGTAGTACGGATGCCATAACGATAATTGTATTCCTTAGGCTGATCAAAAAATCTTACAGCTATAAAGATGGCGGTAAAACCTTACAAAATCAAGACCGTTTGGCGGAATAATTTTACCAATTATGGGTATATAGCTATTAGCTATGTTTTATTGAGGTTATGGTGATATACCCTTTGATTTTTGTTGTAAGAAAAATGTTTAATTTTGGCCATTAATGCGAATGGCATGTTGCAGCTGCTGTTTAGGCCAGGCTAAGGTGGTACGCGAAGCTGATTGCAACCACCGAGTTAAACTTTCACGGCGGTAATCAATTTCTTCGGCACTCAGACCCACAGCCTCGACTAATAAAATGGCCGCCTCAAAACAAACCTGCTCATCCGCAATCGGTGCCCAAGCCAGAAAGGCTTGCTCTTCACCCTGCCATAGCCAATAGGCATGCTCGTAATCGTCGGTAATCGCAATCTGACCTGACCTCAAACTTTTCAATTCAGACAATGCCAGCTCGGCCACCGCCAAATAAAACTGCCATGCGTGTAATGTGGTTTCGTCCATATCGACGGTCGGGTCATAAAAAGAATGCATGGCGATAGCTTCCGGTAAAAACGGGGTGTTAGTATTTAGCGCAAGGGCGAATTTTATGCGATAAGCGAGGAATTGATGGCGATTTGTTCGGTGTTAAAAATGGGCGACGCGCGCTTGCGACGTCAGGCGCAGTTGGTGAGCGACTTTAACACGCCAACACTGCACGCTTTGATTGTCGACTTGTTTGAAACGATGCAGGCCACGGGGGGCGTGGGGATCGCCGCGCCGCAGATTGGCGTTGATTTGCAGGTGGTCGTGTTTGGTTTCGAGCGCAGCGAGCGCTATCCCGAGGCAGACGCTGTACCGCGTACCGTGTTGATTAATCCGGTGATTACGCCGCTGGGCCAGCAGGAAGAAACGGGCTGGGAAGGCTGCTTATCGGTGCCGGGAATGCGCGGGCAGGTGCCGCGTTATACGCAAATCCGCTATCAAGGTTTTGATGAGCAGGGCGTCGCCATTGACCGGCAGGTGAGTGGTTTTCACGCGCGACTTGTGCAGCATGAGTGCGATCATCTGTGGGGTATTTTGTATCCGCAGCGTATTCGCGATATGACGCAATTTGGTTTTACCGATGTGCTGTTTCCCGAGCGAAAAGACTAGGGGTATTGCTTGCTAAGATTGATTAAGATTCATCTGGCTTGATATACCCATCTAGCCACCAGCCAATTTGACCTGCCAGCGGGTGGACAGTTTTTTTGCGATCAAGTCGCGATGATCGCCCTGTATTTCAATCACGCCATCTTTGACGGTGCCACCGGTGCCACACAAAGTTTTTAGCTCTTTGCCTAGCTGCGCCAAACCAACGGCATCGAGTAATACGCCGCGCACTACGGTTACCGCTTTACCGTTACGACCTTTGGTCTCGCGGCTAATTCGCACAATGCCATCGCCAGTCGGCATACTGCTGCGCTGGCATTGGCAAGCGGCAATCGCTTGTCGGCAGCCCGGACACATCCGGCCTTGTTCGGTTGAATAAACTAATCCACCTGCTGCGCTTTTTTTCATCGGCTGCTATCTTGAAAACAATCCTGCATTTTAACGTGAAAGAGCCGCGATGCCGAAGGTGACATTTTTGCAGCCTGATCAGGCGCCAATTGTGGTGGACGCCGAGTTGGGCGTAATGCTGATTGAGGTACTGAAGCCGCTAGTGCGGGCGGGGCAATTGGCCTTGGCTTGGCGTTGTGGGCAAGGCACGTGCGGCGCTTGCCAAGTGTATTGTGCGCATGCCGCCAGTGGGCACTGGATCGATTTGAGCGGCAAGGAGCGAAATGTACTAATCCGACATGCAGCCCAGCCGCTCAATATGCCACTGACGATTTTTGATTCACCGCGCCAAGTGAGATTGGCTTGCCACTATTGCATCGAGCGCGATGTGGCAGTCAGTCTGACAAAAATATAGGGTATATCAATCTAGGGCTGTTATGAATTGCTCTTGAACGATATACCCACTGAACTATACCGCTACTGGTGCCTTGATCGCTGGATGTGGATCGTAACCTTCGAGCGTAAAGTCTTCAAATTCAAACGAGAAAATATCGGTTTTAGCCGGATTCAGTTTGAGTACTGGCAGGCTGCGCGGCTCACGCGAAAGCTGCTCTTTCACTTGTTCAAAGTGATTGCGGTAAATATGGCAATCGCCGCCGGTCCAGATAAAGTCGCCCGGCTGTAGATCGCATACTTGTGCCAGCATCAGCACCAAGGTTGCATACGAGGCGATATTAAATGGCACGCCGAGGAATAAATCCGCGCTGCGCTGATACAGCTGGCACGAGAGTTTGCCGCGTTGATCAGCATCACCTGGCTGCGCAGGGGCAACGTAGAACTGGAAAAAAGCATGGCATGGCGGGAGCGCCATATTTTCAATTTCGCCGACATTCCATGCGGACACAATAATCCGGCGCGAATCGGGGTTGGTTTTTAGCTGTTTCACCACTTCGCAAATCTGGTCAATATGGCGGCCATCAGCGGTGGGCCAGCTACGCCATTGGTAGCCGTAAACTGGGCCCAGCTCGCCATCCTCGCGCGCCCACTCGTCCCAAATCGTTACGCCGTGCTCTTGCAGCCAGCGCACATTGGTATCGCCACGCAAAAACCACAGCAACTCATTAATAATCGATTTAAGGTGGGTTTTTTTGGTGGTCACCAGTGGAAAACCTTCGGCCAGATTAAAGCGCATTTGGTGGCCAAAAATCGATACAGTGCCGGTGCCGGTGCGGTCTTCTTTGGCTACGCCGGTATCTAACACGTGTTGTAGTAAATCTAGATATTGGCGCATCGCAAAAAACCTCACAGAAAAAATAAAAGCCACAGCGCGATGGCGCGCTGTGGCTGTCGATTTTAACTCATTTCCACGCTTGCGGCGGACTAGGCTTTATTACTAGGCGCCGAAGGCAGGGTGACGATGAATTTAGCGCCTTGGCCAAACTGGCTTTCGCAGCGAATCTGGCCGTACACTGCTTCAACCAGTTTTTTCACAATCGATAAGCCCAAGCCCGTGGTGTGCTCGCCACCTGTTGGGCGTGCAGAAAGACGGCTAAATTTCTTGAACAGCATGCCGATTTCGTGTGGCGCAATGCCCGGGCCATGGTCAATCACGGTAATCTCTACCCCATCGGCAGTTAGCTCAGCCTTGATATCAATACTTTGCTCATTGGGCGAGTATTTGATGGCGTTGGAAATCAGATTGTCCATTACTTGCCAAAGTGCCTGACGATCAGTGCGGACATGCAGCATGCTGGGGGTGTAATTGATGGTTTGCTGCTTGCTTGCCAAGCGCTCACGCCAGGTAACCATGGTGTCTTTGATTAGCTCGTCCAGATCAACGTCTTCAATCTGCATCTGCACCGAGCCTGCTTCCAGGGCATCATGGTCGAGTAGATTACTAATGATGCGTTGCATCCGGCCAGCTAGCAGGTGAATGCCATCGAGGCGCTCTTTGATTTTCTCAGTTGGCCAGCTATCAAGTCGCTCATTGAGCAAACCGGCCATACCTTGAATGCTGGCGACAGGGTTTTTCAGATCATGCGCGGCAATTGCGAGTAGTTCGTTTTTCTCTTGATTGAGATATTTCAGTGCTTCATTGGCCGCCTCGAGTTGCAAATTGCGGGTGGCTAGCTCGGCGGTGCGATCCGTCACCAAATCTTCCAGATGCATACGGTGTGATTGCACGGTGTGCGACATTTCATTGAATGTGCGTGCCAGCTCGCCAATTTCATCGCTACGGTGCAGGTCCAGTTGATTGGTGGTTTTGCCTGCAGCCAAGCTGCGAATCGCATTTTTAAGGCGGTCCAGTGGGCGTGCAACATCGTTGCGCAATACCAGTGCCAACAAACCTAGCTCAACCGCTAGAGCAAAGACCCCCAAAATGAGCACCATACTGGCTGACCAAGCGGCTTTTTCTTCCAGCAGGCGTTTCGGGTAAACGGTGACAAATAGCCAGTCAGCCCCTTTGATGGGCGCGATACCCAGCCAGTTTCTACCATCAACGCTTTCCACAAAACGATCTTTAGCACTGGCTTTACTGACCGCTTTGAAAATATCCTGCAAAGCTTGGTCACTTTTACGCATATCCAAATGACCCGCTGCCGCTTCAATCTTCCCCATGTAATCCGGGTGAGCCAATAGCAAACCGGTACGGGTAAAAATCATATTGTGAGTGCCAGGAATACTCACTGTATTGGTACGGGTGATCAGCTGTTCTAAAGGAATATCTTGCCCAACACCACCAATGTATTTACCCAAATAATCGATCGGTGTTACGACAGATACCATCCATTCCAGCGCTTGTTTGTCGTAGTAAATGCCAGTCCAGAAGGTGTTACGCGACGGGTTGCGCTCTGGCAACGCTCCCAATTCGGTTTCAATGTCCTCGGCAAAATCGGCGACCGATCCATTGCGGGCATAATTGAGCTTGGGTAAATACATCAAGCTCACATCTGAGACATTTAAATCGATAAAGGTGTCATAGCTACGGGCACGATATGCAGGGCCATATTGACTAAGGATTTGATGCCCGATCACCACCTGCCGCATTAATTCTGCAGTTTGTTTAACGCTGGGTAAAAGGGCTACTGTTGCTTGATGCTCGAAATCATCATTTTCAGCTTTTATTCGCCACATCCCATCCCGATCTTGGCGTAGCAGGGCGTGAAACTGGCTGCTCAGATCTGTGTTTTGGGCTGCAGAATATTGACGAATAAAATCATCGCGAATTAATTTGGTATTGGATTCCGCACTTAGAAATAATTCACTTTCCAGTTGGCTGCGAGTGTCAATATATTTGGAAAGGTTGACCAGGGCCTCTTCCTGAAGGCGCACGTAGCTATAGTAATAGCTAAGCGCCGAAATCAAGCAGGCTGCAATCGCAATACGAACCGCCATGCTGCGTAAAACACGACGAAATAAGCTGCTGGTAGCGTGGTTATGTGAGTTCATGCCAGAACAATACCAGTAGCATAGCAAGGCTGGCAAAACGGATTACATAAAATTACCAAGTTGTCGTTGAAAAGCAAACACTTAGCTTTCTATTTTTGTATAGCGCACTTCGATGATTTCAAGCTCTTCGTGCCCGGATGGCGTACGTAGGAGTACTACATCGCCTTCGCGCGCTTTGATCAACGCACGCGCCACCGGCGAGGTCCAGCTAATGTGATTAAGCGGAAAATTAGTTTCATCGATACCGACAATTGATACGGTTTCTTCACGCCCATCTTCACGTAGATAAGTAACGGTGGCGCTGAAGAAAATTTGATCGGTCGCCTCACGGGCTTCCGGGTCAATCACTTCCGCGGCTTCAAGTCGTTTACTTAAAAACCGAATGCGCCGGTCGATTTCACGCAAGCGCCGTTTGCCATATTGATAATCGGCATTTTCGGATCGATCGCCATTGCTAGCCGCCCAATTGACTACTTGGGTGACATGCGGGCGTTCTTTATTTACCAAATCGAACAGTTCGGTTTTCATCCGCTGCCAACCTTGCGGTGTCATGTAGTTTTTACTACCCGCAGGTACTTTGAGTTCTGCGGGTAGATCGTCTTCATCACCATCGGTTTCTTTGGTAAAGGCCTTGCTCATAGCCAAATTCCTACGTGCATGAATTAGCGCGGTTTAACCTGACCCATCATGGTCAAATCAGCCCACTTCATCACTGCAAGTACTTCTGTTTCGGTTAGCTCATAAAATTGGCCGCGTTTCAGACGCCCTGGCAATTTGAACATCCCAAAGCGAATCCGCATCAGGCGGCTTACCATCAGGTCATAGTGTTCAAACATCCGGCGCACTTCGCGGTTACGACCTTCTTTCAGAACCACATGGTACCAATGATTTTGGCCTTCACCGCCCCGATCTTCAATACGGCTGAAGTTGGCTGGGCCATCATCGAGCTCAATACCATTGACCATCTCTTTCATTTGCTCAGGGGTTAGCGCGCCATGCACGCGTACTGCATACTCGCGCTCGACCTCAAAACTAGGGTGCATCATCCGGTTGGCCAGCTCACCCGAGGTGGTAAATAGCAACAAGCCCGAGGTGTTGAAGTCCAAACGACCAATCGCTACCCATTTGCTTGAATAAATGCGTTTGAGGCGATCAAATACGGTAACACGGCCTTCCGGATCATCGCGGCTGACCAGTTCGCCTTCTTCTTTGTGATACATAATCACACGTGGCAGACGATCTTGCCATTTGAGCGCGATGCGTTTGCCATCAATACGCACCTCATCGCCGGGGCTGACTTTAGCACCCAGATCAGCGATTTTGCCATTCACGCTCACACGCCCAGCTTCGATGATTTCTTCCATTTCACGACGCGAGCCAATACCAGAAAAGGCCAATGCTTTCTGCAGACGCTCATCGCCAATTTGATCGGTGGTTAAACGTTTTTCACGTAATTGTTTCTGCGCCGCAACTTCGTGCTGAGAACCATGCCGTTGCGGCATTTTTTTTGCACGTTTTGCTGTGGGGCGGGCTTTACTATCGCGAATAATCGTTTGAGTTTCTGGGCTTGCGCTAGTTTCAGTAGTCGGTTTAATACCTTGTACTTCACGTGCCACGGCAGTTTTTGCGATTGCTTGCGCTACCATGCGACTCATGCCGCTGGTAGGTGAACTGCGTTTTTTGCTGGTTGCGGGTGTCGCCGAACGGCCCATATCGGGGCCGGAGGTTTTCTTTTTCTTGGTATTCGCAAAACGTGATTCACCAGTAGCGGACTGCCCACGAGCACCGAGTTTGGATGTTGCGCGCTGTTGATCGTTCGCTTTGGCTTCTCGAATAGCCGGTTGCGGACGACGAGCTTTAGTGGTTTTCATGGGGGTATGTGCCTGTTGAATAAGTGATGATTATACCGTGTCTACCGTTTGCTTGCGAATGAGGCGCAAATAACAGAGCCGCCCTAGAGTGAACTCCTAGTGGCGGCTCATTGTGAAGCGAAATGGATTTATTGTTCGTTGGTAAAGAATGCAATGCAGCCCAAGCTGGTCATGCCCAGATTAAATACTTGGCCTTGCATGCTCTCACCCAATGCATCGAGTTCGAGCCGACGCTGAATTTCAAATAACACTTCAAGCTCTTTAAACCATTTTAATAGACGAGTGTCATTATTGAGATAAGTTTCAATCTTCTCTTTGTCTGGATGATCGCCAATCACGGCTACTTGACCTTGTGCGGTGCTGCGCAGCTGGTAGGCTGGGGGCACGTGGACTTGGGCATGGGCAGCCAGATGGCTTGCCAGATCATCACCAAAGCGGCTCAACTCGTTGGCTGCACTGGATTTAAGATCACTTAATTCAATACCGTCTTGAGCGCCGGAATCTGAAACCATTCGAGCCAAATCCAGCAGGGTGGTGCCTTGCTGGTCAACAATCGGTTCTGAGAGGTCAGTGGCAGAATTCATGATTTATCCTTAAAGATACTTGAAGATTAGGTCCTGTGTTTAGGCTAGCTAAATTACGGTCAAGATGCCGTGTAAATATTGCCTAAAGTTGATCTAAATTAGTTCTTTGAGTTTATAGATCATCTCAAGCGCTTCGCGAGGGCTAATTGCATCAGGGATTATCCCATCTAGCATTTCGACCGCCGGATGTGATTCTGGTTCCGCTTCAATAGTTAAGCTGGGGGCAAACAGATCCGGTTGCAAGCCATGATGAAGGCTAGATTGCTCCAGTTCCTGCAATTTGCGTTTGGCGCTGCGCACCACTTCTTTCGGTACGCCCGCCAGACTAGCGACGGCAACCCCATAGCTTTGCGAGGCAGGGCCTTCTTGCACTGCGTGCAAAAAGACGATCCGATCTTTATGCTCGACTGCATCCAAATGAACATTCGCCACTTGCGCATAATCTTGCGCTAAACGCGTTAGCTCGAAATAATGCGTAGCAAACAGCGTGTAGCAGCGGTTTTTCTCGATCAAGGCTTTGGCGATCGACCAAGCCAGCGCCAAGCCGTCAAAGGTTGACGTGCCACGGCCCACTTCATCCATCAGCACCAGACTATGCTCACCGGCATTATTCAAAATATTGGCCGTTTCAGTCATTTCGACCATAAAGGTCGAGCGGCCACCGGCCAAATCGTCGCTTGCGCCAATTCGTGTGAAAATGCGGTCAAGCCGGCCGATTTTGGCGGCAGTAGCAGGTACGTACGACCCAACGTGAGCCAGCAACGCAATCAGTGCCACCTGGCGCATATAGGTCGATTTACCGCCCATATTCGGGCCGGTAATCAGTAGCAGTTTGCGCGCCAGATGAAAATCAACGCTATTGGGAATAAAGTCGTCGATTTGCTCTTCAACCACCGGATGGCGACCCGCTTCAATATTGAGTACGGCCTCGTCGCAAAATTCAGGAGCGATATAGCCTGAGAGCTGCGAACGCTGCGCCAAGCACACCAAGACGTCGAGCGTGGCGACCGCCTGAGCAGTCAAACGCAATGTTGCCAAATGTGCTTGTAGGCTGTCGAGTACTCCTTCATACAACTGCTTTTCTAATGCCAGCGCTCTATCGTTGGCTGACAGGGCTTTTTCTTCAAATTGCTTTAACTCCGGCGTGATGTAACGCTCGGCGTTTTTCATCGTCTGGCGACGACGATAATCGTCAGGTACCTGCCCAGTGTATGAGTTAGTAACCTCAATAAAGAAGCCAGCTACGCGGTTATACTCTACTCGTAATGTCGCAATACCGGTGCGTTCGCGCTCACGCGCTTCCAGCATGGTTAAGAATTCACCGCAATTGTTTTGAATGGCGCGCAGCTCGTCTAAATCGGCTGAATAGCCATCGGCAATCACGCCGCCTTCGCGGATTACCACGCCCGGTTCGGGCAAGATCGCTGCGGCGAGATTTTGGTAGATGGCTGGTTCGGCCTGCATCGCGTGCGCGAGGCCGTCGAATAGGCCTCCGCTTGGCATTTGCGCCGCCAGATCGGGCAGTACGCGCAAACTGTCGCGCAGGCTGGCCAAATCGCGTGGACGGGCAGATTTGAGTGCAATGCGCGACACAATCCGCTCAATGTCGGCGATTTCGCGCAATTGCGCATACAGATTTTCGTTCTGGCCAGCATCAAGTAGCGTGCCAATCGCCGCTTGGCGTTCCAGAATTTTGCTGTGGCTGCGCAACGGATGATGTAGCCAATTGGCTAATAAGCGTGAGCCCATGCCGGTGGCACACTGATCCAGCAATGAAAATAGTGTTGGCGCGGCTTCGCCACGGATGGTTTCGGTGATTTCCAGATTGCGGCGTGTGGCCGCATCCAGCTCTATAAACTGGCTATGCGATTCAACGCGCAATCCTGCCAGTGCAGGCAGCGCGCCACCTTGGGTGCTGCGCACGTAGTCGAGCAGCGCGCCAGCTGCACCCAGCGCCAGTAGTGGTTCACTAATCCCAAAGCCTGCCAGATCATGCACGGCAAAATGGCGGGTTAAATTGCGCTCGGCGCTGGCGCCGTCAAATTGCCAGCTAGACAAGCGGCGCACTGGTGTACGCAATTGATCAAATAGCGTGAGTTCAGCTTCATCGCTAATCAAAATCTCGGCAGGGCGTAGACGTTCGAGTTCGGATGGCAGCTTTTCAACGTCGGTGTCCATCAGCGCAAAGTCACCCGACGCGAGCGAAAGCCACGCCATACCCATTTTGCCGCGCACCATGCGGATCGCCAGCAGGCGGTTTTCTTGTTTATCGTCGAGCAGCGCCGCGTCGGTTAGCGTGCCTGGCGTAATCACACGCATCACTTTGCGCTCAACAGGGCCTTTGCTGCTGGCAGGGTCGCCAACTTGTTCGCATATCGCCACCGATTCGCCCAGTTTGACCAGTTTGGCCAAGTAAGGCTCTAGCGAGTGAAACGGGATACCCGCCATTTTAATCGGCTCGCCTGCGCTGCTGCCACGGGTGGTCAACGTTATGTCGAGCAGGCGGGCGGCTTTGATCGCATCATCAAAAAACAGCTCGTAAAAATCGCCCATGCGATAAAAAACCAGCTTGTCTTGGTGCTGACCTTTAAGAGCCAGATATTGCTGCATCATGGGGGTGTGAGTTGGAGTATCGCTAACTGTTTTTTTTGCCATGATGATATTTGCTTGGGTATCTGTTTAAAGTTATTTTTGGTATTGGTTTAGCGACTTACACCCTGTGGGTGTATGGCCGCCATTCAGGTAGCCAGCCCGTCTCGCCTGCGCTTGCTTGAAACTGCGCATTCACCCCGAGACCGGGCATTGCTGCCAGTTGCCCATCAATATAAATCAAGGGCGTGGTTTCGCGTAGCCAAGGTGCAATCGCCGCCGCTTGGCAATGGGCTTTGAGCGAGCGGGTGGGGCGGTTGGCCGCCAGTTTAAATTGCTCACCGCCTTGCCGTCCTTGAACGCTGATGGTGGCGGTATTGAGCCAGTGCTCGGCAATCCCGCCGGTTTCGCACTGGGTCCAACGCAACTCGCCGTGCCAATCCGGTAAATCATTGCCTGCGAGTAGGTTGGGCGTAATGGATTGGGTTGGCCCCGCTTGCAGACTCGCCTGCGTGATATGCAAATGTCCCTGATAGCGCCGAATCGCCGCATTGCGCCATACCAGCGCCGGGTGCGTGTCATCCGCTGCGTCGATCGCCGTGCGCAATAGTTCATTAAACGCCCGCAGCTCCAACACAATGCCCGCCAAGCCCAGCCAGTGGCGCAAGACATTTTTTTGTCGCACCGAGCTGAGTTGTTGCCACGGCGCAAGCGCTAAAGCCGCGTCATTGCGGCAGATGGCGAGATCTTGTTCGGCAATCTCGATGAGTAGTTCGTTTACTTCGCTTTGATGTATGGCGCTACGAGTTAAGGTAGTTAGGGCTTGTGGCGATATACCCATGATAGCGGGCATCACATTATGCCGAATATCATTGCGGCGATATTGCGTATCCTGATTACTTTCGTCTTCGACCCATTGCAGAGCATGTGCTTGCGCATAGTCTAATAGCTCGGCGCGTGGCGTCTGCAGTAGGGGGCGCAGTAGCTCAATAGAGCGAGTCAGCTGGCGCTGCACAGGCATAGCGGCGAGGCCGGCTGGGCCGCTGCCGCGTAGCAGATTGATCAAGATGGTTTCGGCCTGATCGTTTTGATGGTGAGCCAGAATGAGCGCATCGCAATCTTGTTGCTCGTAAACGGCATAACGTGCTTTACGCGCCGCACCTTCAACGCCGCGCCCTTGCCTCAGATCGAGTTGCACATGCTGAACTGCACATGGTACGGCAAGTTGGCAGGCGAAGGCCTGCGCTTGCAATGCCCAAGTATCAGCATTGGGCGACAGGCCATGATGCACATGTACTGCAGTTAGCTCGAAATCGAGTTCGTCCCGCAAGTTGGCCAGCCAGTGCAGTAGCACAGTCGAATCGAGCCCGCCCGATAAGCCGACGCATAATCGGGCGCGCGGCAAATTAAAACGGGAGCCTGCGCTCCCGTGTTGGATAAAGCCTGCGATCAGATCGTAGGCTGCTTGCCAGCTCTTAGGCTGCAGCTTCTTCTTTGTATTTGCCATGTTCCATCAAACGGTCAAAGCGGGCATCAAGCAATTCATCAACACTTTTCGCTTTCAGAGCTTTGAGCGAATCAGCAATTGATTTTTTCATGGTGGCCATCATCGCTTGCGGGTCGCGATGTGCGCCGCCAATTGGCTCTGGTACTACTTTGTCGATCAAGCCCAAAGTCTTCAGGCGAGATGCAGTAATGCCCAGCGCTTCGGCTGCATCCGAGGCGCGTTCGGCGGTTTTCCACAAAATCGTTGCGCAGCCTTCGGGTGAAATTACCGAGTAAGTTGAGTATTGCAGCATTTGCACGACATCACCTACGGCAATCGCCAGCGCACCGCCTGAGCCGCCTTCGCCAACAATCGTGCAAATGATTGGTACTTTAAGTTGTGCCATTTCAAACAAATTACGACCAATCGCTTCCGACTGGCCACGCTCTTCAGCGCCAATACCAGGATAAGCACCGGGGGTATCCACAAAAGTGATCACCGGGATGTTGAATTTTTCGGCTAGCTTCATCAGACGCAAGGCTTTGCGATAGCCTTCTGGGCGCGGCATGCCAAAGTTACGCGCGATTTTCTCTTTGGTATCGCGACCTTTTTGATGACCAATGACCATCACGCTCTGGCCATTAAAGCGAGCCAAGCCGCCAACGATTGCCAGATCATCGGCAAATGCACGATCACCGTGCAATTCCTGAAAATCTGTAAACAAGCCAGCAATATAGTCGTAAGTGTATGGGCGCTGTGGGTGGCGCGATACCTGCGAAATTTGCCAAGGCGTTAGTTTC
The DNA here is from genome assembly GCF_013423785.1 of Chitinibacter fontanus. Taxonomy (NCBI): domain Bacteria; kingdom Pseudomonadati; phylum Pseudomonadota; class Betaproteobacteria; order Neisseriales; family Chitinibacteraceae; genus Chitinibacter; species Chitinibacter fontanus. The sequence continues at coordinate 444,827 of NZ_CP058952.1, read as the reverse complement.
GAATAAATGTTCTTGGTGAGTTCAAGGCTTTTTTTCTCAAGGTGAGAAATTTCAACCGAAATATCAACTGCCGAATCATCCTGCACGTAGCGCAGCTCTTCGATCTTGTTTTCAAGCTCTGCAACCGATTGCTCGAAGTCAAGGAAGGTGGTTTTCATGCTCTAAAACTCCAGAGGCGCTAGCATAGCGCAAGCAGGCAGCCGGCATGGCTGCCCCAAAAATTGGACGCAATCATACAACAAGGCTGCGGCAAACCCAAGTTAAACTCAGTAGTTAGATTTGTTGCCGTGCAGCAAATGACCGGCTAGGTATTGCTAAACACAATGTTGGCTTTGAGGCCGATCTTTTGCAAACCCTTGCGCGACCTGAGGTTGAGCACCAGTGGCGCCATGGTATTGGCACGGATGGCTTCATTTTCTGGTCGGGATAGAATCAGAAATAGCATTGCCTCGTTTGGGTCGGTTAAATCAATGCTAGCGCATTCATCGTCGTCCAAGGCCAGTACATAGTTAAAACCTAAGTGTTCGGCCCCAACAATTGAGAATGCTACGCTGGCATCGTCCAGCGACTGAAGCCAATAAACGCTTGGATTGGGTTTTTCTTCATGTAGAAGTTTATAATTTTTGCAATCATCAAAACCGGGCAAACCTGCGGGGAAATGAATAATAGTGTCTGGGTCAACTTCGATGGGGCCAAATTGGCTTTGAAAAACATCCATGAGATGATTCTCCCGAACGGTAGCGTTAAAATTTGATTAGCTACATTACGCGATGGCCTATAAAAATACCATTTTAGTCGCTGCTGCTGTGCAGAAATGTATTAGAATTATCTGATAAAAGGTTGAATCGCTAAAGAATTTCTCACGCAGGCCGATTATAGGCATAATACTGAAATAACTGGGCGATGACCGCCGTACACCACGGTAGGGGAAACATCATGAAAATCGATAACACAGGCAAGCCATTAGCGAGTTTAGGCGGTAAACCGTCAGAAATTCGCAGCGCTGCCAGCGGCAAAGCTAATGAGACCGCACCTGTAGAAAGTAACAGCGTCAACAGCAAGCTCTCTGGCGTTGCGAGTAATGAAGCGACATTTGATGCCGATAAAGTAGCCGAAATTCGCGCCGCAATTGCTGAAGGTCGTTTTTCTGTTAAGCCAGAGGCAATTGCCGATGGTTTGTTATCGAGTGTGAAAGAGCTACTCGCACGTTAATCGGTTATGGGTCATCACGTCACACTAGAGAATTTGATAGCCGCTGAACTTGAAGAAGTTCAGCGGCTTCTTGCTTTGTTGTCCCAAGAGCAAGATGCACTAATTGATCGCCAGTTCGATCGGGTTTCACAATTAATTGACGCCAAATCAGCCGCGCTGCAACAGTTAGAGTTGGCTAGCACGCAACGTGCACAATACTGCGCAGCGCAGGCACTACAAAGCGTGGACGCTATCGAGGCTGCATTAGGCCCCGCTGTGCAAATCTGGTTCGATCTGTTGCAGAATGCCAAGCTTGCGGAAACGATGAATCGCACCAATGGCCAATTGATTAAAACTCACGAAGAAGTAAACCAATATTTGATGTCTACACTGGCTGCGCAGCGTAACCCAAACGTCGGCTACAGTGCCGACGGCAAGCTGAGTCAGCTCACCTCGATCAGTCGTCCTTTCGATCGCGCTTAAGTCTCGTAGTGTTTGAGTGGCTCTGGCAGTTGCTGGCTAAATGCATTACTGCCAATTAATTGCCACGCCATCCACAGCGCCACCCCTGCATAGATCAAGCGCGGTAGCCATGCCGCAAATTGTCTTGCACTATGGGTGAGGTCTGCCGTTAGCTGCCCAGTAATCCGCTCTAGCATTTCAGGCAATCTGCCGCTTGCTTCCCCCGTTTGCACTAAGGCGACGATAGTAGGCTCGTTCAGCCAGGCGTATTTGCCGATGCTTTGACTTAGACTCTGCCCTTTTTGCAAATCGTGCAGTAGTCGCGTATTGCGCAGCTGAGCGCAATGTATCGTTTCGAGTGCCGATGGTATCGCATCAAACATTGGCACTCCCGCCTCCAATAGCATCGCCAGGCTGCCAAAAAAATGGCGTTGCAGACTGCGCTGGTACCATCCACCCAAGCCGGGTAGCTGTAATAGTAGCGAAGTGAATGGGGGCTGTGGATTTTGTTCTATGCCTTGCCAAATCCAGCGACCCATTTGCATCAACAGACCAATCAACAACAATGGCCAGATCACCGAGATCACATACGCACCGAACCCTAGCTTGCCAGCGGCAAGCGCCGGTAGCGGGCCAATGATTAAACCCAAGACTAGCAAAAGTGCGGGCTTGAATAGCTGCGCATACACTTGCTGGCTTAGCCGCGCATGCAATGCTGCTTGCTCGCCAATCCGTTGATAGGTGTTGGCTGGGCTGCCTGCAGTGCAAGCTGCTGCAACGAGTGTTGATTCCAGTGGAGTAAATAATCCCGAGAGCTGTCCGGCTTTGGCGACGGGTTTGCCACGGCGCAGATGTTTTGCCATTGCTTCGAGCCGAGTAGCTAAAGGGCCTGATCGTTTAAGACTGGCAAAGGCTTGCTCGGCGGATAGTCCGGCGCGTTCTAGTGCAGCCAGCTGCAAAAATAGATCGGCGCGGATGCGCCAGGGAAGTGGTTTGGGCGGGCTCATGACGCCAGTATTTACCAGCCGCCAGCGCAATGCTAGCCCGATTGTGTCAGCGGGATTGACTTTTTAGCTCACTCGCATTGAAAATACAGGCTTGTAACGACAAGAGAGGCGCCTTGCCCAGGTTGTATTGCTGAGGAAATCACATTCCAATGACGCAGTGCTAGGGGGTGCAAGGCCGAAGTGTTGAGTGCTGTGATGCATTTAACGCTGGTTGCAGGGGCTGAATCCCCTGGACTGTCAGTGCTCACTGTGTGCCTTGCCGCGCATTGGAGTGCTGGAGTGCTCTTGGTGATGATTTATATTTACGCGCCTGTTGGCGTTGTCATTGCCGCACTTTTCCTCTCTCCAATCGTTGTTTTTTGATTTGGAGAATCGCATGTCACTGAACCCTCGTACTATCACTCTATGGACCGCGCTCATTACGCCGTTCGCCTCTGATGAATCCCTCGATTTTTTCGCATTAACAGCATTGCTGCGCGAGCAAGAAGACGCTGGTGCTGGCGTGCTGCTGCTGGGCTCAACAGGTGAAGGCAGCAATCTGACGCTGGCCGAGCGTAAAGCCGTCTTACAGCACGCCTGTAGCCTTAATTTAAACGTGCCGATCATGGTTGGCGTTGGCGGCTTGGATCTGGCGAGTCAGCTCGAATGGCTGGCTTTCTGTGAAACCTTACCAATACACGCCTATTTACTGGTCACTCCTATCTACGCCAAACCCGGCGCCGAAGGTCAGCGCCGCTGGTTTAGCGCATTGATGAATGCAGTCAACAAGCCCTGTATGCTGTACAACATTCCATCGCGCGCGGGAGTGCCGCTGTCCGATGTTGCGCTAGCTGGTTTGATTGAGCATCCTAACTGTTGGGCAGTCAAAGAATCAGGTGGCAATGCTGCGCGGTTTGCCGAGCTTAAAGCCGCTTTCCCAAGCATTTCGTGGTATTCGGGTGACGATGTGCTATTTGCCGAACACGCCAAGCTAGGTGCAACCGGTTTGGTGTCGGTCGCCAGCAATGTTTGGCCGCAGCAAGTGGCGCGCTGGGTAACGCAGGGCTTGGCGGGTGAGGTAATTGGCGATTTGCTGCGTACCGCATCTGAAACCCTGTTTTTGGCCGCCAATCCAATCCCAGCTAAAGCTATTTTGCACCACCAAGGCCGCATCGCCTCGAACGAATTGCGCTTGCCACTGTGCGCAGCAGATCTGAATACGCTAGAGCCAATTTTGGTCAAAGACCAAGAAATCGCCGCTTTAGCGTAACGCTCTAGGGTGGGTATTGCTATCTAGCTATTAACTGGAATAGCTTTGCAGGTGATACCCTTTATTTTTGCGATGACTTAGCCCACAAAAAACCCGCTTAAAAGCGGGTTTTTTGTTTCGCACGGCAAAATTTAAACCGCTGTTTCATCCAGTGGTGGCAGCGCGATTTGGTTGTCGGTGCTGAACTGGTAATCTTTAAACACGTGCTCGGCAGTCAGCAATTGGTAGCGGCCGTCTGGCAAGACATTGGTCGTGTCTTTCAGGCGGTAGGTGTAGTGACCACACGTCCAGCAATCGAAATTGCGCATGTGCGTACACAGGCAGGTTTTCTCGTAAACGTGAATTTCTGAGATTTTTTTCGCTGTTGGATTTTCTTCGATGACCTTGTTGTACGCCTGAATGTACGAGCAGCTGCCATTGGCATCGAGCAGATAGCCGTAGGCTTCGCAATTCGGGCGAATGCCTGAACCAATCGCTGGCGTATTTTTCATCATGCGCATAGGGTAGCCGGTTGGTGAAATCTGATTCACCTCGATCAGCTCTTCCGATGCTTTGTAATATTCCTGCTTCACATCATCGGGCAGACCGCACTCTTTGGTGACGGTAAAGCGTGTCGCCACTTGTACGCCGCCGCAGCCCATTTCGAGGAATCGCACTGCGTCCGAACCTGTAAATACGCCACCTGCGGCGATGACGGGCATATTGTCGTAACCTTGCTCTTTAATCCACGCTACCACTTCGGCCACGATGTCTTCGAGCTTGTATTGTTCCCAGTCCATGCCAAAGCCGAGGTGGCCACCGGCGAGCGGGCCTTCAACCACGACGTAATCGGGCAGGCGGCCAGTGCGGGCCGATTTTTTGATAAAGAGCTGCAGTGCACGTACGGATGACACAATAATGCCGAGCTTAGCTTCACGGAAACGTGGGTGATCTTCGATCAGCGAGAATGAGCCCAAATGCAAGCCTGCCGCCAGCGTAATACCGTCGATGCCCGCATCAAGCGCAGCGCGCATCCGCACGCGCAGTGTTTCTTTCGGGCCATTCATCGTCAGCTTTTCCATGCAGTTGATGAAAATCAGACCGTCGCCTTGTTTGCGTTTCATCGTGCCTTCAACATGCAGGCGTGTGGCTTCTTCGAGCTGCGCGAGGTCAAACTGCACCACAGATTTGTCACTATTAGCGACATTGAATTTGTATTGTTTGAGCTTGTCTTTCACATGCTTGGTGTTATAGCGACGGTCGGTAACGGTATTGATCATCGCATCCGAAATATGGCCGATACCGCCGAGGCGACAGGCTTCGAGCGCCAAATCGGCAGTCGAAATATCAACCCCCATGCCGCCAATCATAATTGGCACGTACTTTTTTTCATTCCCTTCAAGGTCTTTAAAGGTCAGGCGAAAATCATCAACACGCTTCATTCAATCTAATCCACTGCTTTATGGGCGCCCAAATTAAAACATTCGTTTAGATTTGTGGCACATAAAATCGCTATTTTTCAGAAGTGGCAATCATATCCTTAAATGACCATGTGTGGTGCATTCCAAGCATGATGATGCGCAATAAATTCGGCATTACAACGCAAAATCTGGGGTAAATATTCCATGTTTTAAATAGGGTTATCGCCCGCACTGAGCGGCGGTGAATTTCGGTAAAATAAATCAAACTATCCTTCCCGCAGAAAGGCGCCGATGCCGCAATTAACGATTTTTTCCCAGTTGGCCGATGAATTGGCGCAGCGCAAAGCGCAAAGTCTCTACCGAACTCGCCGCGTGCTCGATTCTCCGCAAGGCGCGCGCGTTAAATTGAATGGCCGTGAAGTACTTAATTTCTGCAGCAATGATTATCTCGGTTTGGCCAATCATCCCGCGCTGATCGCCGCCGCGCAGCAGGGTGCTGCCGATTGGGGCGTGGGCAGCGGTGCGGCGCATTTGGTGACCGGGCATTTTACGCCGCAACATACTTTGGAAGAACGCCTCGCGGCGTTCAGCGGCAAACCCGCGGCCATTTTGGTGTCGACGGGTTTTATGGCCAATCTGGCGGTGATTCCTGCCTTGGTCGGCCGTGGCGACGCGGTTTTTGCCGATAAGCTCAATCACGCCTCGCTCAATGATGCGTGCCAGCTGGCGCGCGCTGACTTCAAACGCTTCGGAAACAATGATGTGGCGCAGCTCGAACGATTACTAGCGCAATCGGATGCAAAACGAAAACTAATCGCCGTCGACGCGGTGTTTAGCATGGACGGCGACATCGCGCCGCTGGCTGATTATCTGGCACTGGCCGAGCGTTACGACGCGCTACTGTATATCGACGACGCGCATGGCTTTGGCGTGCTCGGCGACGGGCGCGGCACACTGGCAGAATTGAGTATCGATTCGCCGCGCATTATTTATATGGCGACGCTGGGCAAAGGGGCTGGCGTGGCTGGGGCGTATATCGCGGCAGAGCAGGTGGTGATTGATTATCTGATTAATACCGCTAGGGCGTATATCTACACCACCGCCGCACCGCCGTTGCTGGCCTGCGCCTTGCACGCCAGCCTGGATGTGATCGAACAAGATACTGAGCGCCGCGAACGACTCCAAGCTCACATTCAATACTTCAAACAGTTTTTCGCCACCGAGTTGGCGGGAACGGGCTGCGAATTGCTGCCGTCCGATACCGCAATTCAACCCATCATCGTCAAAGACAACGCCACCGCGCTGGCCCTCTCGCAAGCCTTGCTCGACGCCGATATTCTGGTTGCAGCTATCCGCCCGCCCACGGTGCCGACACCACGGCTGCGCGTCACTTTATCGGCCGCACACAGCACCGCAGAGGTGGCGCTGCTGTGCGAGCAGATTAAGCGCGTTTTGCTCGAGTGCCACGCATGAAAACGGTGAATCTGATTGGCGCGGGACGCTTGGGTAAAAGCATCGCAAAATTACTGCAAGCCACTGGGGAGTATTGCCTTGCAGGAATTTATTCCCGTAGTTTAGCGAGTAGTACTGCCGCTTTTGAATGGATAGCTGCGGGTGAGGTGGTGGCGCAGCTTGGCAATTTGCCAGCCGCCGATTTATGGCTCATCGCCGTGCCAGATGGCGCGATTGCGGGCGTGGCCGCTGAACTGGCTGAGCTTAAGCTCATCAAGCAAGGCGCGGTGGTGTTTCACGCCAGCGGTGCGCTTGGGGCGGAGCAGCTCGCGCTATTAAAAGCGCAAGGCGCGCGCGTTGCGAGCTGGCATCCAGCGTTTTCCTTCGCCGATCCGGTTCGGGCGGTGAGCACGTTTGCCAATACGTTGTGCGCGCTCGAAGGCGATGTACACGCTGTCGCGGTGCTCAATGAAATGACCGCTGCAATTGGTGGTCGCCCTTTTGTGCTTAGTAGCGAAGCGGGTGCTAAAGTGGCCTACCACGCCGCACTCAGCATGGCGGCCAATTACTTGGTGACGCTCAGTGACTTGGCTTTGCAAACCACAGCTCAGGCAGGTATAGCGCCAGAAGTCGCGCAGCAATTGGTCTGCAGCCTAATGCGTCAGACTTTAGCCAATGTCGAAACAATCGGGCCGTATGCCGCTTTGACCGGCCCGATTGTGCGCGGTGACGCCAGCACGGTGGCGCAGCATTTGGCGGTGCTGCCTGCTGCAATAGCTCTGTCGTACCGCGCGCTAGGCGTGGCAACCGTGGCTTTGGCGGGCGAGCGCCTCAGGTCGCCGCAAGCGCAAACCCTAAGTCATCTACTGCGTAGCGAATAAGTTTCATGCCCCAAACGCAGCATTGATCGCCGTGAAGCGGTAAACTGCGCCTCTATTATTTTGCAGTTTGGTAAATGTGATGTGGATTGAAACACGGGGGCGCGGCCCCGATGTGGTGTTGCTGCACGGTTGGGCGATGAATGGCACGGTGTGGAACGCCGTCGTGCGCGAACTCGAACAAGACTTTTGCGTGCACGTCGTCGATTTGCCCGGCCACGGCGGCAGCAAGTTGGCCGACGATCAAACGCTAACTTTGCAGGCGATGGTCGACGCGGTCGATGCGCAATTTCCGTTTCCGGTGCAAGTCGTTGGCTGGTCGCTCGGTGGCGCGGTGGCGACGCAGTGGGCCTTGCAGCAACGAGATAAAGTGCGCTCGCTGACTCTGGTCGCATCCAGCCCGTGTTTTATGCAGCGGACCGACTGGCAACCGGCGATGGCGCAAAAAGTGCTCGAGCAATTTGCCGCAGTGCTGCAAACCGATTGGCAAGGTACGCTGAAACGGTTTATCAGCCTGCAAGCGATGGGCGACGCCAGCGCGCGCGGAGTGACGCGTGAATTGCTCGCCGATTTATTCAAACACGGCGAGCCTAAACTTTCTCATTTGGCCGATGGCCTGAATATCCTGCGCGACACCGATTTGCGCACCGAGGTGGCCAAAGTCGATTGCCCAGTGCTGCTGCAATACGGCGATCGCGACACGCTCACACCGCTCGACGCCGGCATGTGGCTGGCCAAAACGCTGCCGCAAGCGCAATTTAAATTGCACTACAAAGCCGCGCACGCGCCATTTTTGTCGCATTTGGCTGATTTCGTTAGCACTCAACGTGAGTTTCTTCAGGCCAATATTTGATTCTGGCTCTGCTTTGGGCTCCAGGCCACACTGTTTTTTTTGCAATTAGTTCTTGGTAACGCTTGAGCTTGCCCTTAGGGCAAGCAATACAGTAGGGATTGAATACCTGAAAGGATCATGAATGCTGACCATCGGACAAATGGCGCGCTGTTTTGGTTTAACGACCAAAACTTTACGACATTACGACAGCATCGGCTTGTTTCGGCCTACGCTGACTGGCAGCGATAATCGCTATCGCTATTATCGTGCGGAGCAGATTGAGACTTTGGGGCGTATCGTCTGGCTACGCCGGTTTGGCGTGGCGCTGGAAACGATACGCTCATTGGTTGAGCAGGGCGTATTAAATGACGCGGCAACCATGCGAGAGTTTTTGCAGGATCATGCGACGACGATGGCTGCAGAGATTGCCAAGCAGCAACAGGTACTCACCCAACTGAAGCACTATTTAACTCAAGAATGGAGTGTAGCGGTGATGCAAACCCCTCTGTGTGTAACTTTTCCAGCAAAACGAATTATTGGCATGATCTGGCAAGGCAATGACGATGAATCGATTCCCGAAATGTGGCAACGCTTTCTGCTGCGTGAACACGAAATTATTCGCCAAAATAAATCGCCAGATTCATATGGAGTCTGTCAGCCATTAGAAGATGGCAATTGGCGTTATATTGCGGGCGTCTCTGTCGATAGTCAGACCGCAATACCTGCCGGAATGGTCGCGGTTGAAATTCCAGCTCGTACCTATGCGTGTGTTGAGCACCTTGGTGCGGTTAGTACGATGCAGCAAACTTACCAAGCGGCCTATCAAGAATGGTTGCCCGCGGCAGGAATGCAGATCGATCTCGCGATTGATTTTGAATATTATGATGAGCGCTTTTTGGGGCCGACTCACCCTGATAGCATCACGAAAATCTATATCCCTCTAAAAAATTAATTGCATTCATTGCTGAATGCGTGGCGACAGGTTATCAATGCCCACCTTAATGATCCAAGGCTGCACCTCCGATGCAGGTAAATCGACTTTAACCGCCGCGCTGTGCCGATTGCTGGTGCGCCGTGGCGTGAAAGTTGCGCCGTTCAAGCCGCAAAATATGGCGCTCAACTCGGCGGTGACTGAGGATGGCGGCGAGATTGGCCGCGCGCAAGCGGTGCAGGCGGTGGCGTGTGGCTTGGCGGCGCATACCGATATGAATCCGGTGCTTTTAAAGCCCTCCAGCGATTGCCGTGCGCAGGTGATTATTCAGGGTAAGTCGATTGGTAATCTGGATGCGGTTGATTATCACGAGTATAAATCCACCGCTAAACGCGCGGTGTTTGAATCGTGGGGCCGCTTGGCGAGCCAATATGATTGTGTCATCGTCGAAGGCGCGGGCAGCCCAGCGGAAGTGAATTTACGCCAAGGCGATATTGCCAATATGGGCTTTGCCGAAGAGGCGGATTGCCCCGTGTGGCTGGTGGCCGATATTGATCGCGGTGGGGTATTTGCGCATTTTGTCGGCACGTTGGCGTGCTTGAGTGAATCGGAACAAAAGCGCATCAAAGGTTTTATTATCAATCGTTTTCGTGGCGATATTAGCTTGCTGCAACCGGGCTGCGATTGGCTGGAGGCAAAAACCGGTAAGCCGGTGCTGGCGGTGGTGCCTTATTTGCATGGGCTGGAGATCGCCGCCGAAGACGCCTTGCCTCGGACGGTGGCAAACGAGCAGGGTGAATTTCGCATCGTGATTGCGACTTTGCCGCATATTTCCAACCACACCGATTTCGACCCGCTGCGCCGCCTGCCCAATGCGCGCTGCGAATTTGCTAACCCCAATTTGCCGTTGCCCGACTGCGATTTGCTGATTATTCCGGGTAGCAAAAACACGCTCGGCGATTTGGCGCATTTGCGTGCGCAGGGGTGGGATACCCAAATCGCGCGGCATTTGCGCTACGGCGGTAAGGTGATTGGTGTTTGCGGCGGGATGCAAATTCTAGGTGAAACTATCGCTGATCCACAGGGTATTGAGTCGGATGCAAAGTTTAGTATGGGCTTGGGATATATACCCATTGAAACCGTCTTGCAAGCTGAGAAGCAATTGGTCAATGTACAAGGGCGGTTGCTGCATGATGGTGCGGCGCTCGAAGGTTATGAAATTCATCTCGGTCAGAGCCAATTATTACCACATGGGGTAAATTGGCAAAGCCTGTGTGTGCTTGAGAATGGCCGTGAGGAAGGCTGGATCTCGCCCGATGGCCAGATTATGGCGACCTATTTACACGGAATATTTGATGAAAATGCAGCATTGCAAAGTATATTAACTTGGGCAGGCTGCTTGCAGCCCGAGCTGAGCTTGCCTGATGCCAGTGCACTGCTTGAGCAAGAAATTGATCGGTTGGCTGATGCGTTGGAAGCTGCGCTGGATTGGGGGAGAGTTGCGCAGGCTGGTTTGCAATTGCTTGTAACTGGGGCGATAAAATAAAAAAGGCCTGTATATGTATACAGGCCTTTTTTATTGGAAAGCTGGATAGTCTCAAACAGCTTGATCGTTCGTCTCGCCAGTACGAATCCGTACTACATGCTCTACTGGGCTCACAAAAATTTTGCCATCGCCAATCTTGCCCGTATGAGCAGCTTTAATAATACCCTCGATCGCGGTATCTACTTGATCGTCAGATAGGACTACTTCGATTTTTACTTTTGGCAAGAAATCGACCACATATTCAGCGCCACGGTACAGCTCGGTATGACCCTTTTGACGACCAAAACCTTTTACTTCGGTGACCGTCAAGCCAGAAATCCCCAGCTCAGATAAAGCCTCACGAACTTCATCGAGTTTGAACGGTTTGATAATGGCTTCGATTTTTTTCATTGCATCTTCCTTGGCGTCAATACGGAAACTATTGAGCGCAAGTATAACGGCGCGCGGCCAAGCATGCCATGCTCAATGCCAATAATCCCTGCGCAATGAACTAATTATGCAAAAGATCTGCAAGTTTTTGGTGTTAGCTATTGTGTTTTTTAAAGGCATTCAGCATAATGCGCACCTACAAGATTTTCACGGCCTGAAACGGCTGCGGAATGATTGAAGTGCGAGCGTGGCGGAATTGGTAGACGCACTGGATTTAGGTTCCAGCGCCGTAAGGTGTGAGAGTTCGAGTCTCTCCGCTCGCACCAACTAGTAATAGTTGAGTTTAGAGAAAAGCCCCGAAAGTCCCAGTAATACTGGATTTTCGGGGCTTTTTTTATTGTTGCGCGGCTACTGCTAGCCAGTAGGATCGGCTGCTAAACCAGCACGGAATTGACCTCGTTCAACACCCTACGCAGACTGTAAAAAATCCTGTTGGCTTGGTATTGGTACGGCGGGGCTTTTGTGTTAAATTCGCCAACTTAAGTTTTTGCTAGTGGGTAGTACGGATGAATAAATGGTGGCCTTGTTTTTGCCCCATTTGACGCTCTGGTCTCGGCTTTCTCTATGGTATGTCAAGTCAAGTAGCTCTCCTTTACCTGCAGTAAATTATCTAAATATAAAGAAATATCCAAGTCTATTGCCGGGTGATCCCATCCGGAGCACCTGTGAGGAATATCTGGTCATGCAAGCACAATTGGAAACTTTGAGCGCACTTGAGCGCCGTCTGTCTATTGCCGTACCACGCGAAGAAATCAGCAAGCAAGTTGATGCGCGTCTGAAACGTGTGGCTAAAACCGCCAAAATCGACGGTTTCCGTCCAGGTAAAGCACCTCTGAAAGTGGTTTTCCAAAACTACGGTTTCCGTATTCAAGAAGAAGTGTTGGGCGAAACAGTTGAGCGCAGCTTCGGTGAAGCCGTTGTAGCGCAAAACCTGCAAGTTGCAGGCTATCCACGTTTTGAACCAAAAGAAACTGCTGAAGACGGTGACTTTGAGTTTGCTGCAACGTTTGAAGTGTACCCAGAAGTTAAATTGGGTGATTTGACTGGCGTTGAGTTGCAAAAACCAACGTTGACTGTTGGTGATGCTGAAGTTGACCAAACAGTTAATATTCTGCGTAGCCAACGTACTCGTTACGAGCGCGTAGAGCGTGCTGCTGCTGAAGGCGATCGCGTGATCATCGACTTCAAAGGCTCAATCGACGGTGAAGTCTTTGCGGGTGGTTCTTCAGAAAACTACGCTTTCCTGATCGGTAAAGGTCAGATGTTGCCAGACTTTGAAGCCGGCGTTGTTGGCATGAAAGAAGGCGAGACCAAAGACGTTACTGTGAATTTTCCAGCGGAATACCACGGTAAAGACGTCGCAGGTAAAACTGCCGTATTCGCCATCACGGTGAAAAACGTAGCTGCAGCGATCTTGCCAGAAGTGGATGCTGAATTTGCGAAAAGCCTCGGTATTGCCGATGGCGATGTAGCAAAAATGCGCGCTGAAGTGAAAGCTAATCTGGAGCGTGAAGTACGTTTCCGTCTGAAATCACGTGTTAAAGAAACTGCTTTGACTGCCGTGATCGACGCTACGCCAATCGAATTGCCAAAATCACTGGTTTCTATGGAAATCGGTCGTTTGGTTGAAGGCGCGCAAGGCGACTTGAAAGCGCGTGGTATCGACCCAGCAACTGTGCCATTCAACCCAGCACTGTTCGAAGCTCAAGCTAAACGCCGCGTTCATTTGGGCCTGACTTTGTCTGAGCTGGTAAAAGCCGAGAAACTCGAGGCTAAACCAGAACAAGTGAAAGCGATTGTTGAAGATCTGGCGCAAAACTACGAAGATCCAGCTGAAGTGGTGGCTTGGTACTACGCTAGCCCAGAGCGCCTGGCTGCTCCAACCAATATGGCTTTGGAAGACAACGTGGTTGAGTTTGTGCTGTCAAAAGCAAAAGTAACAGAAACTGCAGTTGCCTTTGACGAATTGATGGGTCAGCAATAAGCTTAAGCTTTTAGTAATTCATTAAGGGGTGGAAATGTCTCGTATGGAATTTGATCCGCAGAATATTGGTTTGGTACCGATGGTCGTTGAGCAAAGCGGCCGTGGCGAGCGTGCGTACGATATTTATTCACGCTTGCTCAAAGAGCGGGTGATTTTCCTTGTTGGTCCGGTGAACGACCAAATGGCTAATTTGATCGTGGCGCAGTTGCTGTTCCTCGAATCAGAGAATCCGGACAAGGACATTTCCCTCTACATCAATTCGCCGGGTGGTTCGGTGACGGCGGGGATGGCTATTTACGACACGATGAAATTCATCAAGCCGGATGTATCAACGCTTTGCGTCGGTATGGCCGCTTCGATGGGCGCATTCTTGTTGTCTGGTGGTACTAAAGGCAAACGCTTCTCGCTGCCTAATTCGCGCATCATGATTCATCAGCCGTTGATTGGTGGCTTGCAAGGTCAGGCATCTGACATTGAAATTCACGCGCGTGAGTTGATTAAAACCAAGCGCACATTGAATGAGTTACTGGCAAGCCATACTGGCCAAAGCCTAGAAACTATTGAGCGTGACACTGATCGTGATAACTTTATGAATGCTGATGAAGCACAGGCTTATGGCCTTGTGGATCAGGTCTTGGTATCACGAGCAGCGCTGGCAGGTTAAGCCTTAAGCCAGAACTAACTAGGCCGCCAGCACCACTGGCGGCTTTTCTTTCTCTGCATGTTTTGAAATTCGGAATGGCTGCGTATGTCAGATAAACCTAGCGATAAACTCCTCTATTGTTCGTTTTGCGGCAAGAGCCAGCACGAAGTGCAAAAGCTCATCGCTGGCCCGCAAGTCTTTATTTGCAATGAATGTATTGAGTTATGCACCGACGTCATTCGCGAAGAATCCGAACAATTGGGTGATATCACCCCGCAAACGCCAGATGGCAAGCGTTTGCCATTGCCGACAGAAATTCGCGATGTGTTAAATCAATACGTGGTGGGGCAAGAGCGCGCCAAGAAAATCTTGGCGGTGGCGGTTTACAACCACTACAAACGCCTGTCGACCAAAGGTCGCGGCGCCGATGGTGAAGTTGAGCTGGCTAAATCGAATATCTTGCTGATCGGCCCAACTGGCTCAGGTAAAACGCTGTTGGCGCAAACCATGGCTAAAACCTTGGATGTGCCGTTTGTGATTGCCGATGCGACCACCCTGACCGAGGCTGGTTACGTCGGTGAAGACGTTGAGCACATTATTGCCAAACTATTGGCGCAGTGTGATTACGACGTTGAGAAGGCACAGCGCGGTATCGTTTACCTCGATGAAGTCGATAAAATTGCCCGCAAATCGGAAAACCCATCGATTACCCGCGATGTATCGGGCGAAGGCGTGCAGCAAGCCTTGCTCAAATTGATCGAAGGTACAGTAGCTTCGGTACCGCCGCACGGTGGTCGCAAACACCCGAACCAGGATATGCCTAAAGTCGATACGACAAATATCCTGTTCATCTGCGGTGGTGCATTTGAAGGCTTGGACAAGATCATCCGCAATCGCTCGGTGAAAGGCGGCATTGGTTTTGGCGCCGAGGTATCAAGCAAAGATGAGAGCAAAGGCATTGGCGCTTTGCTGCATGAAGTTGAGCCCGATGATCTGATTCGCTTTGGTTTGATTCCTGAGTTTGTTGGACGTTTACCGGTGGTGGCAACGTTGGCAGAGCTTGATGAAGCCGCGCTGATCTCGATTCTGACTGAGCCGAAAAATGCACTGATCAAGCAATATCAGAAATTATTTGAAATGGAAGATGTTGAGCTGGAAATCGGCGCAGAAGCCTTGTTGGCGATCGCTAAAAAGGCGATGGAACGTAAAACCGGTGCGCGTGGCTTGCGCTCGATTGTTGAGCAAACATTGCTTGACACGATGTTTGAATTGCCAGCAATGGAAGGCGTTGCCAAGGTGGTGGTGACGCCTGAAGTGATTGCTGGTAAAGCGCAGCCAGAGTATGTGCCTGTAGCTAACGAAAAAGCTGCTGGCTAAGCATATACCCCGCGCCCAGTCATGATCGAGTCTCGATTGTGGCTGGGCGTATGTTTTTTTGCGCGGCGATTGAATTAATCGCTGCTTGACCGCATATTGTCTTTATATCTTCGATCAGGTCATAACAACATGTCCGAACACTCATTACTACCCGCAGAATCAACCTCATTCCCCGTTTTGCCCTTGCGCGATGTGGTTGTGTTCCCGCATATGGTGATTCCACTGTTCGTGGGTCGTCCCAAATCCATCAAAGCCCTCGAAGCGGCCATGAAATCCGGCAAGCATATCTTGCTGGTAGCGCAGAAAAATGCGGCCAAGGATGAGCCTAGTTTTGCCGATATTTACCCGATTGGTACCGTAGCAACGGTGCTGCAATTGCTCAAATTACCCGATGGCACCGTGAAGGTGCTGGTGGAAGGTCTGCAACGCGCAGTGGTTGAAGAGCTGTTGGACGACGATGGCTTCTATCGCGTAACTGCCACGCCGCAAGCCCCGGCGCCGGAAGACAGCAATGAGACTGAGGCGATGCGCCGCACTTTGCTGGCGCAGTTTGATCAGTATGTGAAACTGAATAAAAAAATCCCGCCAGAAATCTTGTCGTCCTTGGCTGGCATTGAAACTGCCGGTCGTTTGGCTGATACCGTTGCGGCACATTTGCCATTGAAGCTCGAGCAAAAACAAGCCGTGCTGGAAATGGAAGATGTTGCGGCGCGGATGGATCATCTGCTCAAGCAGCTTGAATCCGAGTTGGATATCTTGCAGGTGGAAAAACGCATCCGTGGTCGGGTGAAGCGCCAAATGGAGAAAAGCCAGCGCGAGTATTACCTAAACGAGCAGGTGAAAGCGATCCAGAAAGAGTTGGGTGAGCTGGATGAAAACGCGGATCTGGACGAGCTGGAAAAACGTATTAAATCCGCGGGTATGAGCAAAGAAGCGCGTGAGAAAACTGAAGGCGAGTTGAAAAAACTGCGCATGATGTCGCCGATGTCGGCCGAAGCAACGGTGGTGCGTAATTATATCGACACCATTTTGGCCTTGCCGTGGAAGAAAAAAACCAAGATCAGCAAAGATTTGGCCGAAGCCGATACCGTACTCGATGCTGACCACTATGGCCTAGAAAAGGTCAAAGAACGCATTGTTGAGTACCTCGCGGTGCAAACCCGTGTAGAAAAACTCAAAGGCCCGATTTTGTGCCTAGTAGGGCCGCCAGGGGTGGGTAAAACCTCGTTGGGTGAGAGCATTGCCCGCGCGACCAATCGCAAGTTTGTGCGCATGGCCTTGGGCGGCGTGCGTGATGAAGCGGAAATTCGCGGTCATCGTCGTACCTATATTGGCTCTATGCCGGGCAAAATTTTGCAAAGCATGACCAAAGTCGGCGTGAAAAACCCGCTGTTCCTGCTGGATGAAGTGGATAAACTCGGTAGTGACTTCCGTGGTGACCCATCATCGGCCCTGCTTGAGGTGCTCGATCCAGAGCAGAACCATTCGTTTAGCGATCACTATCTCGAGGTAGATTATGATTTGTCGGACGTGATGTTTGTGGCTACGGCGAACTCACTGAATATTCCTGCGCCACTGTTGGATCGGATGGAGATTATTCGTCTATCGGGTTATACCGAGGACGAAAAGGTGAATATCGCGCTGAAATACCTCGTGCCTAAGCAAATGAAAAACAACGGTGTGCGTGAAGGCGAGCTACAAATTGCCGACACAGCCGTGCGCGATATTATTCGCTATTACACCCGCGAAGCCGGCGTGCGTAGTCTTGATCGTGAAATCGCGAAGCTATGCCGCAAAGTGGTCAAAGCTTTGCTGCTCAAGCCATCAGACAAAAAAGTCGTTATCAACGCGAAAAATCTGGATAAATATCTGGGAGTTCATCGCTACGACTTTGGTGTAGCCGAGCAGAAAAACCAGATCGGTCAGGTGACCGGTTTGGCGTGGACTGAAGTGGGTGGCGAATTGCTGACGATCGAGACGGTGAAATTGCCAGGTAAAGGCAAAATGATCCAGACTGGTAAGTTGGGCGACGTGATGCAAGAGTCGATCCAAGCTGCCTTGTCGGTGGTTCGTTCGCGTGCGGTGAGCTTAGGGATTGATCCCGAGTTTTATCAGAAAAACGATATGCATATTCACTTACCAGAAGGCGCAACGCCAAAAGACGGCCCATCGGCGGGTATTGGTATCGCGACCGCGCTGACATCGGTATTGACGGGTATACCCGTGCGTTGTGATGTGGCGATGACGGGCGAGATTACGCTGCGTGGCGAAGTATTACCGATTGGTGGTTTGAAAGAAAAACTACTGGCCGCGCATCGTGGTGGCATCAAACAAGTCCTCATTCCGGAAGGAAATGTCAAAGATTTGATTGAAATACCGGAAAATGTAAAGCGAGGTCTTGCTATTCATCCGGTCAAGTGGTTTGATGAGGTGTTGGGCTATGCACTAGAACGCATGCCTGTAGCTACTCCGGTAGATGCGACGCCAGATGAAAACCTTGCCGCCACAAACGTTGATACAAACCAACACAGTCTCAAGCATTAATTGACACTTATTTTGTGGACTTGATATAAACATTAGGCAATGTACCAACCAGATTCATCTAATCAAAATTGAAAGGGGATGTAAGTGAATAAATCGGAACTCATCGACGCAATCGCCGAATCAGCAGGTCTGTCTAAAGCCGCTGCTGGTAAAGCGCTGGATGCAACCGTAGAAGCGATCTCCAACGCGCTTAAAAGTGGTCAAGAAGTGACGCTGGTTGGTTTTGGTTCTTTCTACGTTTCAGAACGTGAAGAGCGCACTGGCCGCAATCCACGCACTGGCGAGTCAATCAAGATCGCTGCTGCTAAACAGCCAAAATTCCGCGCTGGTAAATCATTGAAAGACGCAGTTCAATAAACCTGAATTGTGTGGTTTGACTAGATCAGACTTGATCTAGTGCAAGCCATTGGAGTGGTAGTTCAGTTGGTTAGAATACCGGCCTGTCACGCCGGGGGTCGCGGGTTCGAGTCCCGTCCACTCCGCCAAAATCCTCAAGGGCAAACTTATGTTTGCCCTTTTGTTTTATGCGCAGAATATTGCGTCTCTTACAGACATACGCCATGCAATCTGGCATGATAACGCGCATGTAAAGCAGGAGTGCGTCGTCCATGTTTGATTTTGTACACAATAATAAAACAGCCGTTCAGGTTATTTTGGGTTTGATTTCGGTAGGTCTGGTGGTGGGGATTGGTTTTAGCGGTTACAGCGCCATGGGGCAGGGCGATGATTTTCTGGCTAAAGTTGGCAAATCACGTATCACTCAGCGTGAGTTAGCTGAAGCTATTGGCAACCAAGCCGTACCGGATGAAATGAAGCCGATGGTGGTTGAACAATTGGTACGCCAGCAGCTACTGCAGGAAAAAGCCCGTGAGTTACGTCTATCGGTGCCTGATTCAGTATTGCGCGAAGCTATTGCAACGATTCCTGCGTTTCAAGTGGATGGCAAATTTGATGCTAAGCGTTATCAGGAATTACTTGCATCACAGCAAATGTCGCCAGCCCAGTTTGAGAGCAAAGTAAAACAAGATATCGTCTTGCGCCAGTTGATGGATGGTGTAATGCAAACGGGTTTTGTGTCAAACGCGCAAATGCAGCGTTTGAACACACTTATGGGTGAGAAGCGTGAGGTTTTTGCCGCGACATTAGCGCCAGAGCAATATTTGGCACAGGCTTTGGTTTCAGATGCCGAAATTAAACAGTATTACGATGCTAACTTGGCTCAGTTTAAATCTCCTGACATGGTCAAGCTAGAGTATGTGTTGTTTTCACAAGCAGACTTAGCTGCCAAGCAAACGGTAACCGATGCCGAAGTGCAGAAATACTTTGATGAGCATAAAGCCGATTTAGCCAAAGAAGAGCGCAAAGTTAGCCATATTTTGCTCACCGCTGGTAAAGAAATGAAACCAGATGAAAAAGCCAAAGTACGCGCGCAAGCTGAAGCAATTTTGGCCGAAGTGAAGAAAAACCCTGCGCAATTTGCAGCACTTGCTAAAGCTAAATCTCAAGATCCAGGTTCTGCTGCTAATGGTGGTGATCTAGGCTATTTCGCTAAAGGTGCAATGGTTAAACCATTTGAAGATGCAGCCTTTAAGTTAGCTAAAGGTCAAATTAGTGAAGTGGTTGAAACAGAATTCGGTTTCCATATTTTGAAACTGGATGATGTTAAGGGCGCTAGCTTAGCTGATCTTAAGCCGAAAATTGAAGAAAAATTGAAATTTGAAAAGGCGCAGGCAGCTTTCCAAGCGCAATCGGATAAGTTTAGTGAATTGGTGTATCAGCAGGCTGATAGCTTAAAAGCGGTTGCAGATGAGCTCAAACTTACCGTAAAACAGAGCGCTTGGGTGACGCGCAAAGCAGCTCAGGATGAGCTGTTGAATAATCCGAAACTCTTGGAAGCTGTTTTCTCCGATGATGTTTTGAAGAAAAAGCATAATTCGGAAGCGATCGAGATTGCTCGTGGCCAATTGGTATCTGCACGTGTGCTTGAATTTAAACCGACCCAGACTCAACCTCTGGCGGATGTTTCGGCACAAATTGCGGATAAATTGAAGTTGGAAAAAGCTGGCAAATTAGCGGCAGCTGACGGTGAGGCAAAATTGAAAGCGCTCAAATCAGGCGCTCAGCTCAACTTAGTGTGGGGTGAAGCCCAGACTCTTGGCCGCATTGCTGCGCCTGGGGTTAGTGAGGCTGATTTGAAAGCTATCTTCAAAGTGGCTAATAAAGAGCAGCCTGACTATGTTGGCTCCAGTGTGCCAGGCAAAGGCTTTGTGATTTATAAAGTAGGTAAAACCATTCCTGCACCGGCGTTGAGTCCGGAAAACAAATTTAAGATGGATGAGAATCTGTCAAAAATGTATGGGCAGGTTGAGTTTTCGGCTTATCTTGAGTCACTCAAGCGCGATATCAAAGTGCAGTACAGCAAACAATTAAGCGCGAAAGCTGCGGAATAAATCGCTTAACTGCAAAAGAAAAAGCCCAGCGGATGCTGGGCTTTTTTTATTCATGCTAGCCAGCTTGGGGTGTTTTGGTTGAGATAGGCGTTCAATCCCAGCTGCGCTTCTTCGTGCGAGCGAATATGCGCCATACGATGTGCCGTATCCGACAGCATTGCATCATCAATTGGTCGATGCTCAACAGAGGTAATAAATCGTTTCGCTGCAGTCAACGCGTGCGGGCTATTTCGTAGCATGGCGCTAATCCAGTCTGACACTTGTTGTTCCGCTAATTCTGCCGTTG
The DNA here is from genome assembly GCF_013423785.1 of Chitinibacter fontanus. NCBI lineage: Bacteria > Pseudomonadati > Pseudomonadota > Betaproteobacteria > Neisseriales > Chitinibacteraceae > Chitinibacter > Chitinibacter fontanus. The sequence continues at coordinate 424,166 of NZ_CP058952.1, read as the reverse complement.
CTGGGCATTCATGAATCAAGCCTAATCGCAATGCGGTTGCGGGCGTAAACCGCTCGGTACTTAAAAAGAAGCGCCTTGCCGCACTACTACCGATTTTATTGATGACATAAGGGCCAAATACGGCTGGTATGAGGCCGATACGTGTGTCTGGAATGCTAAACCAGCTATCAGGTGTACAAACCGCCATATCGCAGCACGAAATCAGGCCGATGCCAATGCCGACCGCTGGGCCGTTGATATGTGCGATGGTGGGTATAGGCAGACGGTCTAAAGTGCGCAATAGCCGCGCAATTTGCAATGCATCTTCAAAATTGTGATCGGGCCCGGCCTGACTGCCTTTGAGCATCCACTGATAATCTGTTCCCGCACAGAAAATATGCCCTACGCCAGTAAGTACTAATACTCGTGCTTGCGGATTCTGGCTGATCGCTGCCAAGGTAGCGGTGAGTTCCGCCACCATGATCTCGTTAATGGCATTGCAAACCTCAGGGCGAATCAGACGCAGTGTGACAACTCCATCGGCAGTCATTTGGCAGTCGATCGTATCACTCATTCGGCGTCTCCTCGTGTAAGCGTTGCAGGGGTGGGTTCAGTAGGGCAGAATTGCTGCATTGCACCTATGGTTTAGCGCAAAATCAATCAGTTAGCTAGGCATAAATTCTAGGTGAAGCAATGCGCTGCGGATAATGCGAATAAAGTTTGAAACAGAGCATCGATAGGGCGTAAAATCCACGGCCTTATTCGATAAACGGCATGGTTACTGAGGGCGGCTAATGAGTGATTTAACACCGAGCACGATTCCATCACAAGATTCACGCAATGTTGCTGTGCTAGTCTATCTGCTGACTATTTTCTTTAGTGTGATTCCTGGTCTAGTCATCTATGTCTTGAAAAAAGACGATGAATTCATTTTTGACGCCGGTAAAGAAGCACTCAATTGGTCTATTACCTTAATGTTGGCCTCGCTAATTTTGGGTTTGATTCCCTTATTGGGTTGGTTGATTTTGGGGATTTTGTGGATTTGTAATGTTGTGTGCAGTATTTTGGCCGCACTGAATGCCAGCAAAGGCTTGCTGTACCGTTACCCATTTGCCTTGCGCCTCATCGCTTAATGAAATATTTCGGTTTTATCCTCTGTTTTTTTGCCGCAGGTAGTTTTGCCAGCCCACACAGTGTCACGGTCGGTAAATCACGACTCAAGGCTGAATACTTTAGCCCTGTGCGCTCCAACGCTCCCGCTGTAGTATTAATGCATGGTTGTGCTGGCCTCTATGACAAAAACCAAGAGCTTGCTATTCGCTATGCGCGAATGACTAGTCAATTGCAAGAGCTCGATTTTGCGGTGCTACTGCTCAACGATATGCCTAAGCAAAAAAACGCCTGTGCAATTAGCCGAATGAGCGCCCAGAAGGCCGAAATGCAGCGCCGTGCAAATAATTTGCAACGTGCGATTACTTGGCTGAAACAGCGCCGAGAAGTTGATCCAAACCGCATTGCCGTCGTGGGCTGGGATAGTGGTGCAAGCGCAACGCTATCTATTTTAAATCGCAAAAACCCAGGCTTGCGTTCGGCAACAGTGTTTTCACCAAATTGTAAATTGTTGCTTGGGGCTGATTTCCGTGTTGCCGCGCCTACCTTGTTACTTGCGGGGCAGCAAGATGGTCTAACCCCGTTTTCATATTGCACGCAATTGAGTCAAGTTTCCGGCCAGAGCCTGTTTCATCTTGTGAGCTACCCAGAAGCGCGCCACGATTTTGATTTGATGCTTGATCATCTCAAGCACGAAGCGCTGAATTTGCCGCCCAACCATATGGCGCTTGAGTCAATTGCCGATCCAGATGCAGCACAGGATGCATGGCGACGAACCTATAAATGGTTATCGCGCTGGTTTGACCCCGAGCGCAGCATGGAAGGTATTCCCGCCCGCCACCTGCAGTAATTGCCGCCAGCACAACTTTCTTTGTGCATCGGCAATATTTGCCAGTAATTTTCGGTTTTGTCTGTAAGTGAAGCGGTGAAATGCTTTAAAATGGCGGCTTGAGAAGAGGAGCAGATTCTGATGAGCATGGTTGATTATTCCGCGATTTTAGCTGGCACTTCCGGTGTCCGTGTCGTGTCGTCCACCGAGTGTTTTTCTCACGCCGGTGCAGGCTTGCCTGTGGTCGTAGTGGAAAATAAGCTGGGTAGCGCCATTTTTGCGTTGCAAGGCTGCCATTTGCTCTCGTTTGTGCCTGCTGCGGGTGAAGAAATTCTTTGGTTATCCCCGCTGGCGATGTTTGAGCCGGGTAAAGCAGTACGAGGCGGAATTCCAATGTGTCTGCCATGGTTTGGTGGTCATCCGGCGGGCTTGCAATCGCATGGGTTTGCGCGCACTAGTGATTGGACTTTGGAGCAAGTTAGCCAACAGGCGGATGGCTCAACGCTACTCACCGTGAGTTTAAGTAGTGATGCCGAGACGCTGGCAATGTGGCCGCATGAGTTCCGCTTTGAAATGCAGATAGAAGTGGGGCGCGAATTGAAATTGACCTTAAATGTAGATAATTTAAGCGATACCCCAGCACCGTTTACGTACGCATACCATACTTACTTTGCTGTAGCTGACTATACCCAGTCACCAATTTACGGTCTGGAAGAGCTGACCTATATTGATACGCTCGGCGAAGTGACGCGCCGCCACCAATCGGGTACCCTGCAACTAACTGGCAGTACTGATCGCGTTTACCTCGATGTACCCCAGGTCCAAACCATTGTGGACGGCGCGCGTAAAATCAATATTAGTAGTACCGCGAAGAGTAGCATCGTGTGGAACCCCGGTGAGCACGCGGATAATATGGCCGATGTTGGGCAGTATCGACAGAATTTTGTTTGTGTAGAGCGTGGTGATGTATTTGATAACGCCATCACGATTGCGGCTCGATCTCGTTTTAGTGCTGAAATGGTGCTCTCCGAAGAGCGTTAAGTGCTGATGGTCGGCATTGGCCTTTGACTGAAAACGCCCGCATTGTTCGGGCGTTTTTTTTGGAAAAATACTAATGAAATATCGTGATTTGCGTGACTTTATCCAGCAGTTGGAAGTGCAAGGTGAGCTTAAGCGGGTGCAGTTGCCAGTCTCGCCCAAGCTGGAAATGACCGAGCTATGCGACCGTATCTTGCGCCAAGGTGGGCCAGCGCTATTGTTTGAGAATATACCAGGCTATGGTATGCCGGTGCTTGGGAATTTATTTGGCACCCCACGGCGAGTGGCGCTGGGGATGGGGGCGCAAGACACCAGTGCACTGCGGGAAATTGGCCAAACGCTGGCTTATCTCAAAGAACCCGAGCCACCAAAAGGCCTGAAAGACGCTTGGGAAAAACTGCCACTTTTGAAGCAAGTGCTGAATATGGCGCCGAAAGAAGTACGCAAAGGCATTTGCCAAGAAGTTATTATCGAAGGCTCGGAGGTCGATCTGGGGCAGATTCCGATCCAGCATTGCTGGCCGGGCGATGTGGCGCCGCTGATTACCTGGGGCTTGGTGGTAACCCGCGGGCCGAATAAAAAACGCCAGAATCTGGGCATTTATCGCCAGCAGGTGATAGCCAAAAATCAGGTGATTATGCGCTGGCTGGCACATCGCGGCGGGGCGCTGGATTTTCGCGAGCATGCCAAACAAAACCTCGGCAAACCGTATCCGGTGGCTGTAGTGCTCGGCTGCGATCCGGCCACGATTTTGGGCGCGGTAACACCCGTACCCGATACGCTCAGTGAATATCAATTTGCCGGCTTGTTGCGCGGTAGCAAAACCGAGTTGGTGCAATGTATTGGCTCAGACTTGCAAGTACCGGCCACGGCCGAGATTGTGCTCGAAGGCGTACTCAAACCGTGCGAGGCGGGCTATAGCGGGATGTCTGAGCACGGTGTGCCAATGAAAGAAGTCAACGGCTTCCTGCACGCGCTGGAAGGCCCGTATGGCGACCATACGGGCTACTACAACGAGCAGGATTGGTTTCCGGTTTTTGAAGTGGAGCGCATCACCAGCCGCCCAGATCCGATTTACCACAGTACCTACACGGGCAAACCGCCGGATGAGCCCGCCATTTTGGGGGTGGCGCTGAACGAAGTGTTTGTGCCGATCTTGCAAAAGCAGTTCCCGGAAATCGTCGATTTTTATCTGCCGCCCGAGGGGTGTAGCTACCGGATGGCGATTGTGTCGATCAAAAAGCAATATCCGGGGCATGCCAAGCGTGTGATGTTTGGCGTTTGGTCATTCCTGCGCCAGTTTATGTACACCAAATACATTGTCATCGTCGACGATGATGTGGACTGCCGTGATTGGAAAGAGGTGATTTGGGCGATCACCACGCGAATGGATCCGGTGCGCGACACGACTTTAGTTGAGCACACGCCGATTGATTATCTCGATTTCGCCAGCCCGATTTCAGGCTTGGGCGGCAAAATGGGGCTGGATGCGACCAACAAGCTACCGGGTGAAACCAACCGGGAATGGGGCCGGGTGATCGAACGCGATCAAGCTGCCGTCGCCCGTATTGATGCAATTTGGCGAGAATTGAACTTATAAAATAGTTTGGTCTATTCTGAATTACCGTCGTATTGAGAACTGGAAAAGCATATGTTGCCATTGAATCGAGAATTTGAATTTACCCACGCGGATTTTGAAAAGATACGCACCATGATTTACAACTATGCGGGTATTGCGCTGTCGGATTCAAAGCACGATATGGTGTATGGACGCTTGGCAAAACGGCTGCGCGCGCTCAATCTGAAAACTTTTCAACAATATTTGCAGGTGCTCGAACGCGGTGATCCTAAGGAGTTTGAGTTATTTAGTAACTCAATGACGACCAATTTGACCTCATTTTTCCGCGAGGCTCACCACTTTGATATTTTGCTGCGTTATTTGAAAGACCATCGCAGTGTGGGTAACTTTAATATCTGGTGTTCTGCCTCTAGCACCGGCGAGGAACCATATTCATTGGCTATCACCGCTTGTGAAGCATTTGATACCCTGCGCCCGCCGGTTAAAATCATCGCCACCGATTTAGATACGAATGTGCTTGAAAAAGGTCGCCAAGGGATTTACCCGGCAGAAGAGGTAAAAAAACTCTCTGCGCAGCGAGTGAGCAAATTTTTTAATTTGCAACCCGATGGTCGTTATCAGCTAAAACCCGAGTTGCGCGAGATGATTACCTTCCGCCGCTTGAATTTGATCGAACCCAATTGGAGCGTGCGCGGGCCATTTGATGCTATCTTTTGCCGTAATGTCATGATTTATTTTGATAAAGAAACCCAATACAAAATTCTTCAGCGCTTTGCACCGATGATGAAACCTGAAGGTTTGTTGTACGTGGGGCATTCGGAAAACCTGTACCACGCGGCCGAGTTTTTTAAACTGCAAGGCAAAACAGTGTATGAGCTGGCTAAGCCGGGCGCTGGAATGCGCTAATGGAACCCAGAGTTAGTTTCATCACCTTGGGGGTAGCGGATCTGGCTACTTCCTTGTCGTTTTATCGCGATATATTGGGTTTAGTGCCACACAAAGTGCTGCCGGAAGTTGTGTTTTTTAATTTGGGGTCAATACGGCTGGCTTTGTTTCCGCGCGACTTATTGGCCGCAGATGCGGGGGTGGCAGATGATGGGGGTGGTTTTCGCGGCGTTGCCTTAGCGCACAATGTACGCAGTCCTGCAGAAGTAGATCAATTACTGGCGCGGGCTAGCGATAAGCTTGGTCGACTGATCAAATCAGGCCGGCCAACCAGTTGGGGAGGGTATGCGGGTTATTTTGCAGACCCAGATGGCCATCTGTGGGAAGTGGCGTGGAATCCGGAGTTTGAAATTATCTAGGTATCTTGATCTAGCCCAATTGCAGGTTTATTTATAGACAGATACCCGTTTTATTGATCTTTCAATGCATACCAGAACTGGCCCAAACCCTCGCGCAATGCTGTACTGCTAATTTGCAAGGCACTGGCACGGGGTAAAAATTGAGTGATTGAGAGTGGTTCACGATTGATATAGTCGGTTGGGGCTGCAATCACCTGAAAGCCTTGTTTTTCAAAGCTGCGTTGCGCACGTGCCATATGATCAGCCGAGGTAACTAGTGTGATGATTTTGATATTTTCACCAAGTAATTGAGCACTCATCTTTGCATTGTCGGCGGTATCAACCGAGCCACCCTCAACCCACTTTACTTTTATACCAAATTCACCCTCCAAGACCTGCCGCATATAATGCGCCTCGCTCATGCCACCGAGTGGTGCTCCGCCCGACACGAGAATCGGTTGGGGATGTAACCGAGCCAAGTGAGCAGCAAAACGCACACGGGCAAGCGTGACATTGTTGATGGTTTCGTTTTCGAGGGTTTCCCTTGCTGTGAAGCGCTTTCCTCCACCTAATATGACCATGGCTTGGCTATTAGCCAGTACAGCGGGGCGATTTAATGGTGGTCGTTCCACAAAACCCATGAGGGTGGAGGCGATGATGGGGGTTGCTAATAACCATGTTGCTGCCAATGTAATCAAAATGATGTGCTGTCCCCAATGCCCTAGCCGTTGGCGTAGCAGATAACATACCGTGATGATTAATAGGCTGCTCCCAGGTGGCAATAAAAATGCCCGCAAGCTTTCTTTTACAAGTACGGCCAGATCCATTGCGGTGCTTATCCTGCAGATGATGATTTGATGATCTTTATGGGCATGCCAAGGTGCAGTTGCCCGAAAGTATGTGCCATTGCATTTTGTCCAAAAATGACGCCATCGCCCGCGCGGCGAAATTTAGCCAAGGTGCGCAATGGTTCACCCTTTGGCAATTTTTCCTGCGTCTGTGGGTCAAGCGTGGTGATAATGCAGCGCTCACAGGGTTTTAATAGTTCAATGCGGATATCGCCAATTTGAATAATTTGCCAGCTGTCTTCCACAAATGGTTCAGTTCCAGCGATCACCAGATTGGGGCGAAAACGGAGCATTTCAAAATTCATGCCCGCGCGGTGATTTAGCTCTGCTAATGAGCCTTCGCCAATAATCAGCAATGGGTAGCCATCGCTAAAGTTGATTGGTACATCTGGGCGTCGTCGAATTCGGCGATGACTTTCTGGCCCAACCCACATCAGAATTACTGATTGCTCGAGATAAGCAGATAGCCACTGATTGACCTCACTAGCACCGCTACGCGCGGCAAAGTGATCATCCCAGACATTGGCAGTGTGAATCTGTTGCAGTGCTGAATGTGGGGCAAAAATAGGGGGCATCCCTGGCGCTTGAAGTGATACGCCGTCTTCTGATGGCTCTGCTTTTAACTGCAGTAATTGCGGGTGAGTCCGCGCAGTAAGGTATTGCCCTTCTGGAGTGGCAATCATCCACTCGCGATCATATGCTAGGCCGCTTGCGGTCACGACTGCAGATTGAAGCGGTTGGCCTTGTCCCGATTTGAGCGGGTAACGATAAATAGCTGAGAGTGTAGCTGGCATCGGCAATCCTATTGGTTTGGCATAGTGTACCAATAGTGAGGATGAATTTGACGTTCTGCTTTCATTTGTAGTTGATCTCCAAACTCAAAATGCACCGCCCCCAATTGGCTAGTGATGAGTGGCTGGGCATGATTGACTTGGTAGCGCTCAATGATTTCTAGTTTTGGGTGGCCGAAACGATTCATGAAGCCCGCTGAAAAAACGGCATATTTGGGCTGCGTTGCAGCAATAAACTCCGGAGAGGATGAGCTTTTGCTTCCGTGGTGAGGAACGATTAGTACATCAGTCGCTGGCAAGATTGCCTGGCTGAGCAAAGCCGACTCTTCTGCTTTGCCTATATCGGCGGTGATTAAGATGCTGTGTTGTGTATTGGCAACTCGGATGACACAGCCCTTTGCATTGTCCTGCCGCGTAACCAAATCTGCTGGAGGCCAAAGGACATTGAATTGGACATCATCCCAGCGCCAATTTTGCCCTGCATGACATTCACTTACTGACTTGATCGTTGCATTAGCCTGCACGATAGGGTGTTCTGCAGGTAGCGAATGCAAAATTTGCCGGATAGGCCAGCGCTGTAGCAAAATCGAGCCGCCACCAATGTGATCATTATCGTTATGAGATAACAGTAAGGTATCAAGTTGGCCAATGTTGAAATATCGGAAGGCCGGCAAAATAACACGATCCGCATTGCTTTGTGTGCCCGTATCAAATAACAGTGCATGGTGACGGGTTTGGATTAGTACCGATAGCCCTTGGCCAACATCCAGTGTGATAGCGCGAAAAGTGCCGCTGGGTAACTTCGCTGGGCTAAAGATCAGTAGCGGGAGTAGTAGCAATCCCCCCAGATATCGCCCGCTAAAGCCACGAGGTAATAAGATAAGCATCACCCCGACTAAGGCTGGGGGTAATAAGTAAAACGGTGGTTGAGTATGTTGCCAAGTGGCCAGTGGTAAGTGAGTGCACCATTGCAGGATCGTATCGCAATCGGCCATTAAATCAGCCGCTAGCCGCAGAAGGTATCCGCTTGGATCAATCAGCCCCAGCAGTGCAAGCGGGGTAATTACGATGCTGATTAATGGGATAGCAATGATGTTGGCTAGTGGCGAAACGAGGGGAAATTGCCCAAAAATAAATAGCAAAAGTGGCAGCATAGCTAAAGTGGCCGCCCATTGGCTACTTAGCCATTCTCGCCAGCGTGCGGCTGGATGAATGCGGTTAGCACAAGCCCATAACAGAATGCCAACACTAAGAAAGGAAAGCCAAAAACCGATCGAAAGTGCCGCCAGCGGATCTACCAATAACACAATTGCTAGTGCAGTCAGCCATGCGAGGCTTAGTGGAATAGGGCGATGTTGCCAGATTAATGCGCTAGCTATCATTAGCATGATAATCGTTCTCTGGCTAGGTATACCCATTCCAGATATTATAAAATAAGCTGTTGCAGCACATACCCCAAATAAAATAGCTGCCTTTGGTGCAGGAATAACCTGATTTAGCTGGGGTATATAGCGCCAAATAAACCGTGTTAGCGCCGCAACTAAACCCGCCAGCATGGTGATATGCAAACCCGAAATTGAAATCAAGTGTGTAATGCCTGTTTGGGAAAAGCGCCACCATTGCTCCGCTGATATTTGACTTTGTTCCCCCAGTGCTAGTGCTTTTAGCACGCCTGAATATGGATGGTGCGCTAATTTCTCACTGGTTTGCTCATTTAGTCGGCCACGCCAGCTCTGTAAAACAGTTTTCCAGTTTGCTAGGTGAAACGGTGTATCTGCCAAGCGCTGAGATTGTTTTGCAGTTGCAGTTGCTGCAATATTGTTTTGCAGAAACCAGCTTTCCAGATCAAAACTAGCGGGATTTATTTGCCCGTGCACTGGTTTGAGCTTGACTTCAAACACCCATCTTTCCCCTGCTTTGATTGCTAATTGTTTGTTGTTTACTGCCACTTGAATTTGAGTAGGATGCCAGTCGGTCTCTGAATAGATTATGTCTGGCTCAAGTAAGAATCTTTGGCCAAATTGGTTAGTTTCCGGAATGCTGATAATGCGCCCTACAATTTTGACTGACTGACCCACTAAAGTTATCGGTAGTCGTTGTGCTAGTCGCTGAGTTGCAAAATGCTGTGCATAAGAAAAACCAATTAAATAGATACCCATGTAGATAATTACGCGGTGAAAAAGTGGGTTGTTGGCTAGTACTCGATTAATAAGCATTAGCCCGCCGAGAATAAGGCCACACATACTTAGCAGCGAACCCTCGGTAAGCTTGGCCTGCAACTGAACAGTAGTGATACCTAAAATCAATGCGAGCAGAAACACACAGTATTGGCGTGTGTTGATACAAGGTGGGTTAATTTCGTTAAGATTCATACTTATTGCTAGTTGAACTCATAAATCAATACAAGCTGTTTACTAAGCATTCGAGGTGAATCAATGCGCTGGAAAGATATGCGGGAGAGCGATAATGTTGAGGAGCAAGCTGATAGTCGCTCTTTTGGAGTAAATGGTCGTCGCTTAGGTTTGGGAGGCGTTGCGATCGTGGTGGTGCTTGGTCTAGTGTTAGGCAAAAGCCCGCTGGAAATCCTCAACTTGGTCGCTGGTTCATATGACACTGGAACAAATCAGCAGGCCGCTCCTGCTAGGACAAACACCAACTCGGAATCGCTTCAGTTTGTGAAGCACACATTAGGCGATACTGAAGATACATGGCAGGCCATTTTCAAACAGCATGGCACGATCTATCAGCAGCCTAAGTTGGTATCTTTCCATGGAGCTGTTCAATCTGCATGTGGCAACGCTAGTGCTGCTATGGGGCCTTTTTATTGCCCTGCAGATCAAAAGGTATATATTGATCTGACCTTTTTTGATGAGTTACACCGTAAATATGCGGCTCCGGGCGATTTTGCTCAAGCCTACGTCATTGCGCATGAGGTTGGCCACCATGTACAGAATTTACTGGGTATTTCAACTAAGGTTCATACACGTCAGCAGCAGCTAAATAGTGTCAAAGCAAATGCGCTTTCCGTGCGTCTAGAGCTGCAAGCGGATTGCCTAGCTGGGGTTTGGGGGTATTCGGCGGCACAGCGAGGTTTACTGGATGCAAATGATATGGAAGAGGCTCTACGCGCTGCAAACGCAATTGGTGACGATACTTTACAAAGAAATGCCGGTCATGCAGTAGTTCCTGATGCATTTACGCATGGAAGTTCCACCCAGCGCATGGCATGGTTTAAACGTGGCATGCAAACGGGTAACATTCAGGCCTGCAATACGTTTGATCAGTCGATTGATCCATAAATTAAAAAGGGTGGGGAGAACTATGCACTATCTCAAATTTATCATTGCCGCGGCATTGCTGCTGAATTTATCCGCTTGCGGAGACAAAGCGGAAAACCAATCTGCTGGACAACAAAATGCTCAAACACAATCTAGCGACCCTCGTTATCAAAATGGCCTGCTCAATGCAAATCCACAGCAATTCACCGAAATCTTGGCTGATTGCGGCAAATTAATGTTTGGCGAACATGTTGCGCCTGAAGAAGTTCAGCTTAAATGTCGGCAGGATATGATAGCCCGTGCTGAAAAGTTGGGGATCAAAATCAATGAAGCAAATATCGCGGAGCAATTAGTCAAAGATCGCTATAACTTCATGCTGCGTGAAGGAAGCAAAAAGTAATTCGTGTGTTGCTCACAAAAGGCCTTGATCGCTATCGACTAGTAAATCAAGGCTGTTGCTGAGGCGTTGACGCAAGGTTTTGCGGGATAGCAGTTTTTCCTGAGCGGCCACAGGTAGGTCGGTTAGCCGTAATAGATTTTTCGAAATCAGCACATCTACTACGTCTTCAATGACGCGAATTAACGCAGTGTCGGAATGATTGAAATTGGTGTTGGCCATGTTGATAAATTCAATCACTTCAGTGCTATCGGGGGATAATGCTTCAACTGCATTCGGACGTGGCTCTTTATAGATAGCGATAATATCCGCTTGCGCGTTTCGTTCAACATAAACCATGTCAATGCTCCTAGTTCTAAAGGTCCAAAATAAAAAACCACGCATCACGTGGTTTTTTATTTGAGAAAGTCAATGTGCTAAACACCAAGTTCTTCAACCCAGTTTAGTGCCTGCACGTGTGCTTTATTAAGCATGTCTGGGGTGATTTGCAGTTGTTCACATAACCGTGGTACCTCAGCCATTTCAGGATCCTCACATGCCTCAGCGAGCTCTAGGAATGGACCATAGATTCCAGTTCTAGTTAATAAAGCATCACTTACGGTTTCCGGTAAGATCAAAGTCTCCAGAATGGTATCCATTGGCATGTCTAGTAAGACATCCAAGAGCGAGAACATGCCAACAATGAACAGGTTGTCTTTGTCCTGACCATCAAGCAAGTGCGCGCCCAATAGCTCAACTAAACGCCCGCGAGTAACTGCAGTTTTGAGCAGTGCTGGCGGTGAACCTGTTTCTGCTCCTGCAGTTACTAATAGCAGAGTGAGCCAACGGTAAAGTTTTTGGTAGCCCAGAATAGTAACCGCGTGGCGGAATGACTGTATTTCACATGACAGCCCGAAGCCAGCCGAATTAATGTAGCGAAGAAGCTTGAATGATAGAGCTACATCGCGTTTCAGTGCATTTTCAATATCGCGGATTTCGGCGTTATTGCGCAGCATATTCAGCAGATTCAGAATATTTGCATAACCTGGATTGATGACTTTTGCTGACAGTGTAACCGGATGAGCGAAGTAGTAGCCTTGAAAGCAATCCATTCCAATGTCGAGGCATTGTTTGAATTCTTCTTTGGTTTCGACTTTCTCTGCTACTTGCAGTAAAGGATATTTGCGTAGCTCTTTTGAGATGGTGGGTACTTGTGCCATCCCTAATTGCTGGATATCAAGTTTCACATAGTTAGCAAACTCGATCATTGGAGCTGTTTGTGGAGTAAGTACAAAATCGTCCAGGGCAATGCCAAAACCTTGCGTCCGCAGATCAGCCAATCGAGTTAGTAATTCTGGTGAAGTTTGCGTGGTTTCTACAATTTCTAGCACTACTCGTTGCGGTTGAAGTAGCTCGAGAAAGTTACTTTCGAGCATGGATTCAGCAACGTTAATAAATGCAATTTTGTCCCCTACTAGCCAATCCGTCCCCATATTGGAAATGGTATTAACCAATACATTGGTGCCAGCTTGCATATCGCTGGAAAAGTCTGCCGTCACCGCCTCTTGATTTAGGCGGAATAGCAATTCATAACCAATAATCTGCTGTTGCCGATTCAAAATCGGCTGACGGCCAATAAATGCATGTTCTTGCGTCATATGTGATCGGCCTTGGCGGGCTGTTTTCCTAAGTTATGTATATTAGCTAATTCTTATGTTTTCAGGCAACAAGGCTCTCGCACTACAGAAGTTCTTGCGCAAACCTCGATGTTTTAATTGCCGAATGGTCAGCATTAGCTGAGGCGAGTAGGTCTTCCATATCCAATACTAGGACAATTGAACCATCGCCAGAGAGCGTGGCTCCGGCAATCCCTTTGGGCCTGATGTGCTGTAGCGGTTTGATCACAACATCATCACGGCCAATAAAGCTATCAACCGCCAGAATGAATGAGTGCTCAGCCGATTGCATCAGAACGCCAAATTGCGGAATTTGAACCTCTTGCCAGCCGATTAGATTTGCCAGTGAACGTACCGATAATATTTCATCACGCACCACAATTGTGGCACGACCCGAAACTTCTTGTACTTGCTCTTGCCTGATCGTAATAATTTCACGGACCATAGCCAAAGGCACTGCAAATGGTTGATCACAGACTTTTACGACAAGCACCGGCAAGATTGCCAATGTTAGTGGTAGTGAAATTGTAAAGCGGGATCCATCACCGACAACGGATTGAATGTCTACGCGCCCATTTAGTTTCTGGATGTTAGTTTTCACCACATCCATACCGACGCCACGGCCAGAAACACTTGATATCTGATCTTTTGTTGAGAATCCAGGCAGGAAAATTAGTTGCAATGATTGCTTATCATCTAAGCTATTTGCCGTTTCAATATCAATGAGGCCTTTTTCAAGCGCTTTACGACGAATAACGTCGGGGCGCATGCCGCGTCCATCGTCTGTAATCTCGATGCGAATATGATCGCCAACTTGGGTCGCAGATAATTCCACAACCGCCTTCGCTGGTTTACCTGAGGCAATTCGTTCCTCAGTTGTTTCCACCCCATGGTCTACTGCATTGCGCACCAAGTGAACTAGAGGGTCATTAAGATCCTCTAGCATGGTTTTATCAAGCTCGGTTTCTTCACCTGAAATGATTAGTTCAACATCCTTACCCATTTGGCGTGCCAGATCACGAGCCAAGCGTGGATATTTTTGAAAGAGGCGGCCAATTGGTTGCATCCGTGTTTTCATCACGGCATTTTGCAAGTCACCAACGAGCAAATCCAATTGACCAATCGCTTCATCTAATGCTTTTAGCGTTACTGTATCCATCTTGCCCGACATGATGTCAGTGCGTAATGTAGTAAGACGATTTTTTGTTAGCCCAATTTCACCAGATAGGTTCAGAACTTGGTCAAGGCGAACCGTATCAATACGAATTGTCGTCTCTTGTGTGGCCAATTGTTGAGTGCTTGCTTGCTGTGGGCGTTGTTGCGGGGCTGGGGTAGAGGCTGCCGCAGGCTTCAATGCTAGCATCGGCTCTGCAATTGGCGCGGGCACGATTGCAGGTATAGGATCAATTCGTGTTGCTGTGGACTCAATAATTCCAGTCTCTATTTCTATGGTTGGTTGCTCATCCAGCAAAACATTGTAAAGTTGTTGCCAATCATGCTCAGTCGATGTGTTGTTAGTGGCAGCCTCTTGTTGGGCTGCTTTAACAGTATCATTAATTGCTTCGTCATGGGTCGCATTACTAGGTGTTGAATGCTGAGTCGACGCTGGGCGTCCCTCCAGTACATCATCAAGAGCCTGCAGTAGCGCAGGGTCAACAGGGGAGGGGAGTCGTGATTGTGCCATGGCACCAAACATCTCGCGAACCACTCCTGTTGCCGCAAGGATTTCATCCATAATCTCTGGATTTAGCTGCAGCTCGCCATTACGCAATTTGTCAAACAGGTTCTCGGTCCGATGGCACAAACTCACCATGGCATCAACATTTAGAAACCCAGCGCCACCTTTGATGGTGTGAAACCCGCGGAAAATATCATTTAGTAAGGCCTTGTCGTCCGGACGTTTCTCAAGCTCAACCAGTTTATTGTCAACTTCAGATAGCAGTTCGGATGACTCGGTTAGAAAGTCTTGCAGCAGGTCTTCCATGCCAGCGAAATCACTCATGATTATCTCCTTGGGCCAGTGGATTTAGAAGCCGAGGCTTTCTAGTAGGTCGTCAACTTGTTCTTGATTTGTTACTACGTCAGTACGACCTTCAGATTTAACAACAGGGCCATTAAGCAGGCCTGTATCTTCGGTTTTACCGGCATTCGGGCTAAACATTAGCAAAAAGTCTAGCAAATGGGATTCCATTTCTTTTGCCATTGCTAGTACTTTTTTAATAACTTGGCCGGTTAAGTCTTGAAAATCTTGCGCCATCATAATTTCAAGCATCTGATTGCTAACTTGTTCGGATTGCGAAACAGTCGTGTGCAAATGTGCTCTTGTTTTTTCTACGAGAACTTTAAATTCGTCAACAGACATTTGTTTGGCATAAAAGCGATCCCATTCTTTTGCCAGTGCTGTCGATTGGTCTGTAATACTGTCTTGTAATGGTTTGGCAACATCAAGTGCATTCAACGTACGTTCAGCGGCTTGTTCTGTCATCGTTGCTACGTAAGACAGTCTGTCACGTGCATCAGGAATTGAGCTAGCGGCCGTTTCAAGTGATTTATCCAGACCTAGTTCGCGTAAAGTATCATGCAGCTTTCTAGTTAGATGCCCGATGTGCGAAAACATAGATTTCGCAGGCTCAACCATTTCAGATTGTTGCTGCGGTCCTGCTGAATTAATCGTGTCTACTTGGCTAGCATTGTTGTCCGATTGATCTTGTTGGTTGGCTTGAACAATACTGTCAAATAACGCTTCGAGATCTACGGAATCACCGCCTTGCAATGCTGGATCACTCACAGTCTTCTCCTGCGAAAAATTTATGTTTGCGGTTATTAAAATTATTTGCCCATATTGGCAAAGATTTTTTTCAACTTTTCATCTAGTGTTGCCGCTGTAAAAGGCTTCACTACATAACCGCTTGCCCCTGCAGTTGCTGCTTCAATGATGTTTTCTTTTTTTGCTTCGGCTGTAACCATCAGTACTGGCAGATGTTTTAATTGTGCATCAGCACGAATTGCCTTAAGCAATTCAATTCCAGTCATATTGGGCATATTCCAATCGGTTACCACAAATTCAAATTGTCCATTTTTGAGCTTATGAAGCGCGACCTGGCCGTCTTCGGCCTCATCTACATTGGTAAATCCGAGTTCCTTAAGAAGATTTCGGACAATGCGACGCATGGTAGAGAAATCGTCTACCACGAGAAAACGCATGTTCTGATCTGCCATAACTTGCTCCAGTTTTGCACCGCATAAGGTGCGTAATAATGTGAATCTAATGCAAATAATCAGCTAGCCAATAAAGGCGCTAAGGTATCTGCCAATATGAATGGATCAAATTTTGCTACATAAGCGTCAACACCGACGCTTGCGCCCATAGCACGATTTGCATTGGACGATAATGATGAGTGCATCACAACTGGAATACCTTGGAAGCGGTGATCAGACTTGATATGTTTTGTTAGCACATATCCATCCATCTCCGGCATTTCTGCATCAACCAAAATGAGTTTGAGCTTGTCTTTAAGGTATTCGCCATCGTGAACGGCGCGGTTTGCGAGGTTTTGCAGTTTATCCCACGCTTCTTTACCATTGTTTGCTTGGTGATATTTAACACCGACTTTGTCCAGCACGCTGACAATTTCTTTGCGCGCAACCAAAGAGTCGTCTACGAAGAACATAAATGTGTCGGGATTAATCTGCGGTTTAGGTAAATCTGGAACAACGGGCTCTCCAATCACCGTAGCAAGGATTTGCTCAACATCCAAAATAGAAACTAGTTTTCCATCTGGCAATTCGGTAATGGCGGTAATTAACGCTTGATTGCCCGCTAGCATTGTTTCAGGGGCTCTGACTTTATCCCAGTCGACACGAATGATCCGGTCTACATCATGAACTAGAAATGCTTGGGTATGTTTTGAAAACTCAGTGACGATCATCGTCCCTGTTGTATCCCCTGTCGGGACTTCTTGCGTGGATACAAAGCGTGATAATGCAATTACTGGGATTATATTACCGCGTAGCGAAAGTACCCCTTCTACGCCATGTGGCATATTGGGGGTTTTCGTTATTTTTGGGGTTTGAGATACTTCTCGAACCTTAAATACATTAATCCCGAAAATCTCGCGCGTTCCAAGTGTAAATAGCAGAATCTCCATTTTATTGGAGCCGGCTAATTTTGTTCTCGCATCAACGGTATCAAGCAAATTTGTCTGTTCAGGCTTGCTCATGGAGTGCTCCAAGTCAAAATTTGTTAGTTGGCAGGCTCATTGCGTAGCAAGAAATTCGCGATGCTTTGTGACAATTTGTGTGGCTCAAATTTTGCTACATACCCGTCAACACCAACGGATTGCCCCAATTTTTGATTTGATAAACCGGAGAGTGACGAATGCATTAATACTGGAATGCCAGCAAACCGTGGATCACTTTTGATCTGTTTGGTCAGCATATAGCCATCCATTTCAGGCATTTCTACATCAGTTAATACGAGTTGAATCATGTCCTTAACCATGACACCTTGAATTTCAGCAGCCTGAGCGATTCTTAATAATTCGTCCCATGCTCTTTTGCCATTAATGGCATGCATGTGGCGAATATCCATGGCGTCAAGGGTCTGTTCGATCTGGCTGCGAGCGACTAAAGAGTCATCGGCAAAAAACACTGTTTTATTGACGACTTTCTGATTTTGAATGACCGTGGTGGTATCAACTCGATTGCTGTGCTGGGTCGTTTCCGCGAGTACTTTTTCGACATCAAGCATCATGACCAGTTTGCCATTTTCAAGCTCTGTCACCGCAGTAACTAGCCCACCCATTTGCATGGTTAGCATGTCCGGTGGTACCCGCATAACCGACCAATCAAGCCGCAAAATTGTATCAACAGCTTCAACCAAGAAGCCCTGTGTGTGTCCGTTGTATTCAGACACAATCATGATCTCTGGCCGGCTCTCAGTTTGAATTCCAGCATATCTGGCAAGATCAATAACAGGAACCAATGAACCACGTAAGCTAACCATGCCTTCCACAGAGGATGGCATATCTGGTGCTTGAGTAATTTCTGGTGTGCGCATTACTTCGCGAACTTTGAATACATTGATGCCAAATGTCTCACGGCGCCCTGAGCGCTGGTCCAAGCCCAATGTAAATAACAGAATCTCTAGCTTGTTTGTGCCGGCTAGTTTGGTCCGTGCATCAATGTTTTTTAGAAGTTCTGACACGAGGTTGCTCCATTATGCGTCGGTTGATTGCAGCTCAGATATATCGGCAAAATTACATTTAAATTTAGTTGACTCAAGGGGACGAGTGAATAAATTTACTCGCTTTAATCGAACTAGCAATATTCAGTCTTAGCTACAGCGATTAAGGCATTTATAATGCAAAAATTGCAAAGCAACAAGGACGCTTTTTTGTGACAAGTCAAGATCAGCAAATCAATTCGAAAGACTTGGAAGAGGCGTTTGCGCTTTTTACTGAAGCTTCTCATCAATTATCAAATGCTTATGCAGGTCTGCAGCAAGATGTTACATCCCTCACGGAACAGCTTGCAGTTGCAAATGGCAATCTAAAAAAACAGTTTGAAGAGAAGGCAGTGTTGTCACGGCGTCTCACTTTGTTGCTCGATAGATTACCTGCCGGGGTGTTGGAGGTTGATGATCGAGGTATGGTGATTCGCTGTAATGAGCGCGCTCTTGGCCTTTTAGGTGAGTCCTTGGTAGCTAAAAATTGGGATGATTTTTGTACTGTCCATTTTCAGGAAACCTCTGAGAGCGGATTGCTGCTATTCGAATCTGTCGATTTGAAGCGCTATATTACTGTTGAACAAGTGCAGGTAGTCGAGGAGGCTGTGACCGTGGTATTGCTGCATGATGTGAGTGCATCTGTCGAAATGCGGCAAACTTTGCAGCGCAATAGTCGTTTGGTGGCGATGGGCGAGATGGCTGCGGGACTAGCTCATCAGCTTCGTACACCATTGGCAGCTGGGTTGTTGTATGTGGGGCACTTACAGCGTGAACAGCTTCAAGAGGCCGATCGTATCAAGTTCGCAGTAAAAGCCAGTGAACGTTTACAGCGATTGGAGGCACTGGTCCAAAATATGCTGTTGTTTGTTCGTGGTCAGCCCCAAGAAGTAAGCCCTATTTCATTGCAAGAGGTAGTTCAGGATGCATTTATTGAAGTAAAGTCGGTTTTTGAGCAGCAAGGGATTTTGCTGCAATTAGAATTGCCAAACGATTCTGCCGTTGTGATGGCAAACTTCAAGGAGCTGAGTGGCGCATTCAGCAACTTAATTGAAAATGCTTGTCAAGCTTCTGTCGCAGGCCAGCTCGTGAGCTGCCGTGTTGAGTTGAGTGAGCGGCAAGTAACGGTATTGGTGAGTGACCGAGGTGTTGGAATTTCTGCTTCTGCACTTGAAAGGTTGTTTGAACCTTTTTTTACAACCAAAAAGGGCGGTACTGGCTTGGGTTTGGCAATTGTAAGGAATTTGATTTCCAGCTATGGTGGGGAAATAACTGTTACTTCAACTCCAAATTTGGGTAGTGAATTCAAGATTTGCTTGCCTCGAGTGCTCGAGACAACTAATGTGTTAAGACAAAGCTGAGTTTGGTTTTCTACCTAACTTGTGTGTATAGGCTCTGGTTAGCCAAATTTATAAACATAGATTAGCGAAAGGTTGGTGTGAGAATGACTCCTACGGTACAAATTGAAGGCAGTGTAGGCCGAGTAATCTTGTCGGGTCAGTTTGATTTCAGCGCTCATCGTGAGTTTCGCCAAGTTTGTGAGTCAATTATTGCCAATCCAGATATCAAAGAAGTTCTGGTGGATTTTCAGAATGTAAACTATCTGGATAGTTCAGCATTGGGTATGCTTTTATTGCTCAAAGAGAAAATTGCCGCAGCGAGCAAGACGCTTGCTCTGGTGAATTGCCGCGATACGGTAAAGCAGGTCTTGGAGATCGCTTGTTTTGGCAAGATCTTTACGATCCGCTAACAAGTAGGTTCGATTTATGAAGATCTTG
This sequence comes from Chitinibacter fontanus, assembly GCF_013423785.1. Classification (NCBI taxonomy): domain Bacteria; kingdom Pseudomonadati; phylum Pseudomonadota; class Betaproteobacteria; order Neisseriales; family Chitinibacteraceae; genus Chitinibacter; species Chitinibacter fontanus. The sequence continues at coordinate 404,377 of NZ_CP058952.1, read as the reverse complement.
GTCGTTGACGATACCGAGGCGATACTTTTATTAATCTCTCGATTTGTTGAGGCTTTAGGTCACAGTGCATTGGTTGCCCGCAACGGGCAAGAAGCGGTTGAGCTTTGGCGTGCAGAGCAGCCTGATTTGGTCTTAATGGACGTGATGATGCCCATTATGTCTGGGCCAGAGGCGGCGGTTCAGATTAAAGCCGAAGCGGGGGGCACTTGGGTTCCTATTGTATTTGTCACGGGTGTTGGCGAAGAAAATGCCTTAGCTGATGCTATTGAGCGTGGTGCTGATGACTACATCAATAAGCCCGTTAACTTCCGTGTTCTAGAAGCAAAACTCAAAGCTTTTGGCCGTACCCTCGATTTGAATCGGAAGGTGCGAGAGCAATCACAAACCCTTGCTGATTATTACGAACGGGCAGAAGAAGAAAAACGAGTCGTTCGCCATCTGATGGATCAGATGGTCAATTCGGAGCGGCTTGCGGATCCCCAGTTTGACTATTTGCTATCACCTGCCGAAAGCTTATCCGGTGACCTGATTGCTGCTGCCCGTACGCCTGGGCAGGCATTGCATATTTTGCTGGCAGACGGAATTGGGCATGGACTAACTGCAGCCTTAAATGTCTTGCCACTGACCCAGCCTTTTTACAGCATGACTGAGAAAGGCTATTCAATTACCGATATCTTGTTTGAAATGAATGCCAAAGTGCGCCAAGTATTGCCGATTGGGCGATTTGTGTGTGTTTCGTTGATTTCAATTGATGAAGTAAGTGGCACTATCGAAATTTGGAATGCAGGCATGCCGCCAATTCAAATTCTCGATGCTAATAAGCAAGTGCTGAGGGTTTGTAGTTCCAGTAATTTGCCTCTAGGAATCGTGCCATCACATTCGCTCGACTTGGTACCAGAGCGAATCTACTACAAAGAGCCGGGTTACATTATTGCGTACTCGGATGGTCTGGTCGAAGCTCGTAACCCGTCTCAAACAGAATATGGCCTAGCATCGCTACTTGGTGTTTTAGCGCAGACGCACGCTGAATCTATGATTCAAGCGGTACAAGAGCATTTGAATGATTTTCTCGCGGGTGGGCAGCATCACGATGATGTCTCACTGGTCGTTGCGCGTTTTGGTTTGGATGAGCGTGAATTGCAGGCCAAACTGGATATCGAGGCCGTCAAGCCAAAGGTTGACCCCAGTACCATTGATTTTAATCTTGCAACCGAATGCAATTGGCGCTACAGCCTGATCTTGAGTGCGGATGAGTTACGTTATGTCAACACCATCCCATTTATGATGTCGTTTGTTAAAGAAATTAAATCGCTTAGCCATGTGCAATCCGATATTTTCCTGATCCTTACCGAGTTGTTCGTAAATGCAGTTGATCACGGCTTGTTGATGCTCGATTCGAAAATTAAAACCGCACCCGATGGGATGGAAGTCTACCTAGCTCAGCGTGCTGAGCGTTTGGCGCATTTGCAGGAAGGCCGAATCGAGATTGATTTGATGGGTTTGCAGTATAAAGATGCTGAAATTTTGAAGATTCGTGTTAAAGATAGTGGTGCCGGATTTGACTGGCGGGCGATCTATAACGCCCATGATGCAGCAGCCATTCCATCATCAACCTTTGGTCGTGGCGTATCGCTGGTGCGGGCGCTGTCTCTCAAGGTTCAATTTATCGGCTTGGGCAACGAGGTTGAAGTTTACTATTTGCCCACGCAAACGTGACCGTTTTATTCTCACCTCAGCGCAATGTTTCCTGCTGGTTGTGGGCCTTAAAAGTAATGCGCGATTGATGCTAGAGCAAACCCACCGACCCAACTTACCAACATCATTAAACGCGCGGAGCGCTGCTGGTGCAGCAAAAATGCAATGGCTCCGAGCAGGCATAATGCCAATAAGGCATTCCACGGCGCTATAACCAGCCCCAGCAATTTACTGCTAATAATGCCAGGAATAAGCCAAGCTAGCCCGCTTAGCCATAATTTATTAGGCAGGTTGGGTTCTGGGCTTGGTTTCAGCCGCGGGCAGTGAAGTAGCAGTGGGGGAGTAAATGTCGCGGGGTCCTGTTTAAGCCCTTTGACTAGTGTGAGGCTTAACTGGGCATTCACGCCTGCGGCCAGTAAAATGCTCGCTAAACCCAGACTTGATTCCGCGCTAGGTAATGCCTCGCTATCGTTTGCTTCTATTGTCTCGTCGGCTTTACTTTTTTTACTGAGCCTAAGCTCATGCATGATTTGCCAAGCTGCGCCTAGTAGTGCTGTACACCAAGTGGCAAATTGCAAACTGGCAGGAAGCAATTGAAAGCCAGCCATTAATCCAATCAGTGTGCCAGTAAACAGCAGTGCATCGTTAAGTTTTTGTCTGACGTATGTTGTTAATCGCTGCGCACTATCCAAGTATAAATCCGCGCCTTTGATTTTTAGCTTGATAAGTATTGGGCTTAGCGCCTTGATGCCCAAGGTTTTGAAGGCTATACCTAGCCAGTGTATGCGTTGGGTTGGCTTAGCGGTGGGCAAAGTATGTGCAATTTCTAGCCAATACCATTGGCGCGCATCGCCGGACTCTAGGTCAGAAAGAATTCCAATCAGATAACGCTGTTCGGCGTCAGTCAGTGGTGCTGGGCGCATGTTAACGCACTGTATAGTCGAGCAAGATTGCCAAAAAAATCACTGCTCCTACTCGGTTGTTACTCAAAAAGGCCTGAAAACAGCGTTGCCGCTCGCGATGGCGTATCTGGGGATATTGCAGCGCAATCAGAACTGCCGCCAGACCAAGGCCAGTTGAGTAGAAATACCCCATGCCAATGGATTGCCCGAGCCAATACATAATGAGTAGAAATGCTAGATGGCACAGCATTACGGCTAGCACATCATATTGGCCAAAAGTAATGGCAGATGTTTTGATGCCGATTTTGAGGTCGTCTGGCTTGTCCACGATGGCGTACTCCGTATCGTAGGCAATCGTCCAGAGCAAATTGGCTAACATAAGCCACCAAGCCATTGATGGAATTGCTCCATTTTGCGCGGCAAATGCCATCGGAATGCCAAAGCTGAAGGCAATGCCTAGATAAGCCTGTGGGATGGCCAAAAAACGTTTGGTAAATGGATAGGAACCCGCTAAAAACACGGCAGGAATCGTTAAAGTTAAGGCCAGTGTATTGAGTGGCAAAGCAATGATCAGCGCTAGCAATGCAAGTGCCGCCGCTAAGTATAGCGCTTCGCGTGAGGAGACTTCGCCTGCTGCGAGCGGACGTGCTTTGGTGCGTTCAACGTGCCCATCAAAATCGCGATCAGCCCAATCATTAATCACACAGCCCGCAGAGCGCATCAAAAAAGTGCCCAGGCAAAAAATAACTACCAGTTGCCAATCAGGCAGCCCCTTGCCTGCAATCCATAAGCCCCACAGGGTGGGCCACAGCAGTAGCAAGGTGCCAATCGGTTTATCCATGCGGGCCAGTCGGTAATAGGCAGAAAGGCGATGTTGAAGTGTCATGGTATGAGCAAAGGCGACAAAAAGACTTCAGTAATCAGGAGTTGATCCTGTCCGGAGTAAAACACAGAGCGGCGTGCCCAGAGGGTTTTAGCCTGTGGGCCTGCCGCAGCAACTGCCTTGCGCCATAGTAAGTGGCGCCGATCAATTTGCCGACACGATAAGCATGATCGTTTGATTTTGGGGTCGGCAAAAAGTAAAGCACCTAATGGGCGGCTTCCAGTGCGGCCAAGTAGATAAAAACCACGGCGCATGCTGCTCCGGCTTGTGATGCTGTGAGCGAATACTAGCGGAGTATTTTCGCTGCACAGAAGTACTTCCCGCGTCGCTACCCGCTCAAATCGGGGGGTGAAAATCAGTTGTTCATCCAGATGGGCTCGATAATAGCCTTGCCGCAAGACTCGCACCGAAAAGCTTGGAAAATGGGCAATTAAGCGTTGAGTTAATGAGCCTTGCTCACATAACCAAGGCCGCAAATGCCGTGGTGCGCGTGCCAAGGGTGAATGCCAAAATGAGGGGGAGAAGTGCTTTGACAAAACAAGGGCTTCGGTGCAATCAACAAGAAGTCTATTATGCCACAAGCCCATGCACTCGTAGTCCGCTTGTCTACGGCTTATCGTTGAGCTGCATTTAAATTAGGTTTTTCGCAGGTATATTCCCCTGGCTCTTTAAAAGAAGGCCCTTTAGGGCTATACCCACGGTTTATCTCAATAGGCTGAGCACTTGTTTACTGGACGCATTTGCCTGCGCTTGCATGGCTAAGCCTGCTTGGCTCCGAATTGATTCTTGCGCCAGATTGGCAGTTTGCGCGGCGTAATCTGTATCTGCAATGCGCGATTTGGCTGCGGCCTGATTTTCGATCGACACGCGTAAATTGTTGATGTTCGCTTCAATCCCATTTTGAAATGCCCCAAGATTGCTGCGTTCGTTACTAATGCGTTGCAGATCTTGATCCAGAGCATTCAGGCTTGTGTTGGCCGCTGCCACGCTGGAGAGATCAATTTGGCCAGCAACACTGGCCAAAGCACCACTTCCCGCCAGATTGCCAGTGTTTAGATTTTGCAATTGGCCACTGTTGGCGCCTCCTTGAAAATTAAAACTGCCACCTTGCAAAATAGCCATGCCATTAAATTGTGTGTTTTGAATAATGTCGTTATTACTTTGGCTAAGCTGATTGACTTCTGCTTGTAGGGCTTGCCGGTCACTGGCCGATAGAGTGCTATTACCCGCGGCCACGGTCAGCTCACGAATTCGCTCGGTATTGTCAGAGATTGACGAGATGGCGCCTTCAGCCGTTTGGGATAATGAAACGGCGTCATTCAGATTACGAATGCCTTGGCTGTTCCCGATGATTTGCGCCGCAAAGCGCTCGATAATGGCCGACCCAGCCGCATCGTCCGCCGCAGAGTTGATGCGTTTTCCCGACGAAAGAGCATTCAGCGTTCTGGCTTGTGCATCCTGAGTGTTCGTCGTGTATCGCTGAGCGGACAGTGATGTCACATTGGTATTGAGTCCGAGGGCCATGATGCACCTCCAAAAGACGATTTATTTATGTACTTACTGTAAAAATACTACTTTTTCAATGTTTTAGCGAATCGATGTGACTGGCGGTCTCACAAAACTTGCCATGTTGTTTTTGTAGAACATTCGTTCTTTTTTTGCTTGAGGTTTAGGCAATCGTCTTGTATTGTGAACGTACGTTCTATTTGAGGTGGCTTTCAATGACTTATCGTTTTCGAGTTTCAAGCGTTGCATTTGCTCAACAAAAACAGCTTCAAGTACCTATGGCTTTAATTGAATATTTGGCTCAACCAGCTTTTCGTGGCGCAGCGCCGATGTTATCAAGTCGAATGATTGGGCGTATGCCGCTGGCTTTGCGTTCTATGGCACAGCGTTTTATCGGTTTGTATGTCACGGCCGATGGGCAAGGCAAGGTAACGCAAATTGGTCGTGTTACTCATCGCTTGCCAGTGAGCGCCCAGGCAGATCAATATGGTTTACAGCTTACTAGCGACCGATCAGTTGTGTCGATCGAGTGCGATTGGCAAACGCCTATCGGTGCTTGATAGGTATTCGTTTATGAGCTTTTTTCTTTAATGCTTAAAGAGTAATACGGTGTGGGAGTATTAATGTTGGCTGGGCGCAGTGCCCGAGTATTTGCTACACTCTGCACCATTCTTTAGCATTGGATCTATCTCATGGCCCAGTACGTTATGTCCATGCTCCGCGTGAGCAAAATTGTTCCTCCCAAGCGCCAAATTATTAAAGACATTTCCCTGTCTTTTTTTCCGGGCGCAAAAATCGGTCTCTTGGGTTTGAACGGCTCAGGTAAATCGACTGTATTGAAAATCATGGCTGGCGTCGACAAAGAATACGACGGCGAAGTCCAGCATTTGCCCGGCATTAAAATCGGCTATTTGGCGCAAGAGCCAGAGTTGACCGCCACCAATACCGTGCGCCAAGAAGTTGAAAGCGGTTTGGGCGAAGTATTTGAAGCGCAAGCCAAGCTTGAAGCCGTGTACGCAGCGTATGCCGAAGAAGACGCTGATTTTGACGCGCTGGCCGAAGAGCAAGCGCGATTGGAAGCGATTATTTCGGCAGGTTCCGGTGAAAATGTTGAGTTGCAACTCGAAATTGCCGCCGACGCGCTGCGCTTGCCAGAGTGGGACGCGATTGTTGGCAATCTATCCGGTGGTGAAAAACGCCGCGTAGCCCTGTGCAAATTGCTGCTCTCGAAACCAGATATGCTCTTGCTCGACGAGCCAACCAATCACTTGGATGCCGAGTCGGTTGAATGGCTGGAGCAATTCCTGGTGCGCTTCCCGGGGACCGTCGTGGCGGTAACACACGATCGTTACTTCCTCGACAATGCCGCTGAGTGGATTTTGGAGTTGGACCGTGGCCAAGGTATCCCTTGGAAAGGCAACTACTCATCTTGGCTGGAGCAAAAAGAAGCTCGCTTGAAACTGGAAGAGTCGCAAGAATCTGCGCGCCAGAAAGCCCTGAACAAAGAGCTGGAATGGGTACGCCAAAACGCCAAAGGTCGCCAAGCTAAATCGAAAGCGCGTATTGCCCGCTTTGAAGAATTGAGCAGCTTTGAGCATCAAAAACGCAATGAAACTCAAGAAATCTTTATTCCCGTCGCTGAGCGTCTGGGCGATAAAGTGATTGAGTTTAAAGGCGTGTCGAAAGCCTTTGGTGATCGTCTGTTGATCGACAATCTGAGCTTTAATGTGCCAGCCGGTGCGATTGTCGGCATTATCGGCCCTAATGGCGCAGGTAAATCGACACTGTTCAAAATGATCGCTGGTAAAGAATTGCCTGATAGCGGTGAAGTGGAAATCGGTAAAACCACGCAAATGGCTTTTGTTGAGCAAAGTCGTGAAGGCTTGGAAAACAGCAAAACAGTCTTTGAAGACGTATCAGGTGGCCATGATCTGATCACTGTCGGCAAGTTCGAGATGAGCAGCCGCGCCTATCTGGGTCGCTTTAACTTCAAAGGTGCCGATCAAGCAAAAATCGTCGGTAATCTATCCGGTGGTGAGCGCGGTCGTTTGCATTTGGCCAAAACGCTACTGAAAGGCGGTAATGTTTTGCTGCTTGACGAGCCATCGAATGACTTGGACGTGGAAACTTTGCGTGCATTGGAAGACGCTTTGCTTGAATTTGCCGGTACGGCTTTTGTGATCTCCCATGATCGCTGGTTCCTTGACCGTATCGCCACGCACATTTTGGCGGCTGAGGGCGATTCGCAATGGACATTCTTTGACGGTAACTATCAAGAATACGAAGCCGACAAGAAGAAACGTCTGGGTGAAGAGGGAGCGAAACCGAAACGCATTCGCTACAAGCCCATCTCTCGTTAATCGATCATCAATTCAAAAAGCCACTCTGCGGAGTGGCTTTTTTATCACTATAAGTTGCCTTAATCAGCTACGCACAATTTGAACGATGGTTCTTTGTAATGCCGGCAAGATTGCCTCGGTATCAAGATCGGGATTACTAATGGCACGCATACTAAGCCCATTAAACAAAGAAATAATCAGGTCGCACCGCGCATCGTTGTCCGCTTCACTCAGTGCTGGCAATCCTTGCCGCGCTTTAGTAATAATGTCTTTACCAAATTCATGTAGAACTCGGTTCGAGGCTTGCAGCATTTCTGCGACTTTGGGGTTGCGAGAAGCTTCGGCGATCATTTCAAAATTAAGCGCTGAATTAGATAAATCGAGGCTGTCAGCCAAGCCTTCAGCCGCATGTTCAATCAATGCGGCAATGGTGTTCTCAGCATGCAGCAGCATATGAATGACTTGTAGCTGTTTGTGCTGCTCACGATCGATGATGGCTGAAATGATGGCTTCTTTATTGTCAAAGTAGTGATAGATATGACCGACGCTCATTCCTGCCGCCTTGGCGATGGACGCCATACTGGCGGCGTGAAAGCCTGCAACGCGAAAACAGGTGGCAGCAGCATCGAGCACCTGCAAGCGCCGGGCTTCAGCTTTATCAATTTCTGGAATGTCGATTAGTTGGGCGCACATTTGTACACAGTTCCCTAAGTTCCTCAAGCCATATTAGGTGGGGAATTATACTGACTTGTCATTTTTTTGGTAAGAAATTAGAATGATCGTTCATTCTAGAATGATCATTCTAAAAAATACAAGCTGGCCAGCAGGATCTGGTTGGCTTTTCATTGATAAGTATTTGATTAAGAGAACCAATTATGTCCAGATCGCTAAAGTCCCTGCCTCGTGTATTGACGCTGACGCTGCTAGCCGCCACTTTGGCCGCGTGTGGTCAGCATGGCTCGCAAGAGGGGGCCGGTGCAAACGGCCCAGTGCCAGTTGGCGTAGTCAATTTGAAAGTGCAAGACGTCAAGATTGAGCGCGAATTACCGGGCCGGACCGTTGCGCATCGTATTGCTGAGATTCGTCCACAAGTCGGCGGTATTTTGCTCAAGCGCTTGTTTGCAGAGGGCGCTGAGGTAAAAGCAGGTCAAGCCTTGTACCAGATTGATGACGCGAGTTTCAAAGCGAGTTATGACAGTGCCAGCGCGGCATTGGCCCGCGCGGAGGCTACGCTGGTTAGCACTCGTCTTAAAGCTGAGCGTTATCAGGAATTGATTGCAATTAATGGCGTGAGCAAACAAGAAAACGACGATGCGCAGGCCGCTTACTTGCAGGCCAAAGCCGATGTTGCTGCGGCAAAAGCCGCGCAGCAAGTTGCCAAAATCAATTTGAACTATAGCCAAATTACTTCTCCGATTAGTGGTCGAATTGGTAAATCGGCTGTGACTGAAGGGGCTTTGTTGGCCGTTGGCCAAGCAAGCGCCTTAACCACGGTACAGCAACTGGACCCGATTTATGTCGATATTAGCCAGTCAAGTGCTGAGTTAGTACGACTAAAAGCTGAGTTTGCTGACTCGGCAGCCAAACGGGCAGGGCTGAGCGTCACCTTAATCACTGAAGATGGCCGCGAATATCCACAGCCCGGTACTTTGCAATTTGCTGATACCACAGTCGATCCCGATACGGGAGGCGTAACACTGCGAGTATTAGTGCCAAATCCAGACAAAACCCTGCTGCCGGGGATGTTTGTGCGCGCCAAATTGGCTCAAGCCAATGTGAGTAATGCGGTACTGATTCCGCAGGCGGCCCTGATCCGTACTCCTAAGGGCGGGGCGATGGTCATGGCCGTAGATGCCAAAGGGCAGGCACAAGCGATTCAGGTTAAGGCAAGCCGTGCCGTGGGTGATCAGTGGCTCATTACCGAAGGCTTGAAAGGCAACGAGCAAATCATTGTGGAAGGCTTGCAAAAAGTACAGCCAGGCGTACCGGTGAAAGCCGAAGTTGCCAAAACTGCTACGCCATCCAGCGCAGCAGCCCGCCAATAAAGGAGTAACAAGATGGCGCGTTTTTTTATTGATCGGCCCATTTTCGCATGGGTGATCGCTTTGATTATTATGCTGGCCGGTGTGCTTGCCATTCGCGGCTTGGCCGTCGAGCAGTACCCGCCTGTGGCTCCGCCGGCAATTACGATTTCGGCGCAATACCCAGGTGCAGCGGCTAAAACCGTGGAAGACTCGGTAACTCAAGTTATCGAACAAAAGATGAAGGGGATCGATAAGCTGAGGTATATCAGCTCAAGCAGCGATGAATCTGGCTCTGTGAGCATTACCCTGAGTTTTGAAGCCGATGCAGACCCAGATATTGCCCAAGTGCAGGTGCAAAATAAACTGCAACTGGCGTTGACCCAATTGCCGCAGGAAGTGCAGCAACAAGGGGTGACGGTTACCAAGTCGTCATCGAGCTTTCTGATGGTGGTTGGTTTTGTTGCCAAAGATGGCAATATGACGAAAACCGATCTCGCCGACTATGCAGCTGCCAATATCATTGACCCGATCAGCCGGATTAACGGCGTAGGTAATGTGCAACTATTTGGTGCGCAATATGCGATGCGTATCTGGGTTGATCCTAACAAACTGGCTAGCTACAAACTCACCACTCAGGATGTGATTGCAGCGATTAAAGCTCAAAACGCTCAGGTGTCGGCCGGTCAGGTCGGTGGGATGCCTGCATTACCGGGGCAGCGCATTAATGCTGCGATTATTGCCCAAAGTCGACTGGAAAGCCCCGAGCAATTTGGCCGTATTTTGCTACGGGTTAAAGCGGACGGTGGCCAAGTGCGCCTGTCAGACGTTGCCCGGGTAGAGCGCGGAGCTGAAAGCTATGACGTAGAAAGTCGCTTCAATGGTAAACCAGCCGCTGGTATTGGTATTAATTTGGCAACGGGTGCTAATGCGCTGGAAACGGCGAAACTGGTTCGCGCCAAAATGGCTGAAATGCAGCCATATTTCCCGGCGGGTATGGATGTTGTGGTGCCGTATGACACCACCCCATTTGTGAAATTATCGATTGAAGAAGTCGTTAAAACGCTGGTTGAGGCCGTAATTTTGGTGTTCTGCGTGATGTATCTATTCTTGCAGAATTTCCGTGCTACGTTGATTCCAACCATTGCGGTGCCTGTGGTGTTGCTAGGTACTTTCGGGGTGATGGCGGCGTTTGGCTTTTCGATCAATACACTAACCATGTTCGGGATGGTGCTAGCCATTGGTCTGTTGGTCGATGACGCCATTGTGGTGGTGGAAAACGTCGAGCGGGTGATGAGCGAAGAGGGCTTAAGCCCAAAAGAAGCCACCCGCAAATCAATGTCGCAAATTACTGGCGCGCTGGTCGGGATTGCGCTGGTGCTGTCAGCCGTATTTGTGCCGATGGCATTCTTTGGCGGTTCAACTGGGGTGATTTATCGCCAGTTTTCGATCACTGTCGTGTCTGCGATGGCGCTATCTGTGCTGGTCGCGCTAACGTTAAGCCCAGCGCTGTGTGCCACTTTGCTCAAACCTTTACCTAAAGGTTCGCATCATGGCCAAAGTGGTTTCTTCGGCTGGTTTAATCGCAGTTTTGAACGGCTGAATCAGCGCTACCAAAATACCGTGAGTGCATGGCTGTTGAAGTCCGGCCGCTATGTTGTCGTGTATTTATTGCTGGTTGGCGTGATGGTTGCGATGTTTATGCGCTTGCCGACGTCGTTCTTGCCCGATGAAGATCAAGGTATTTTGTTCACACAGGTGATGTTGCCTGCAGGATCAACGCAAGAGCAAACCATCAGTGTGTTGGACAAAGTTGAGAAGCACTTTTTGGTTGATGAAAAAGCCAATGTGGCATCGATTTTTACCGTGGCTGGTTTCAGCTTTGGTGGTAGCGGGCAAAATGCCGGTATCGGCTTTGTGATGCTAAAAGATTGGTCCGAGCGCCACGGAAAAGACCAGCACGTTCAGGCCGTGATGGGGCGTGCCTATGGCGCGTTTGCCCAGATCAAAGAGGCGATGGTGTTTGCTTTTGCCCCGCCTGCAGTGATGGAGCTGGGTAACGCTTCGGGCTTTGATCTGCAGTTACAAGATCGTGGCGGTGTAGGGCATGAAAAGCTCACCGAAGCGCGCAATATGCTGCTGGGGATGGCGGCCAAAGACCCAAATGTGGTCGGTGTACGTCCCAATGGTCAGCCCGATTCAGCGCAATTGCTGCTCGATATTGATCAGGAAAAAGCCAGTGCTTTGGGCTTATCAATTAGCGAAATCAATCAAACGTTGTCCGCGGCTTGGGGCTCTGCGTATGTGAATGATTTTGTCGATCGTGGCCGAGTGAAAAAAGTGTATCTGCAGGCAGATGCGCAATTCCGGATGAAGCCCGAAGACCTTAATCGCTGGTATGTGAAAAACGCCAGTGGTCAGATGGTGCCGTTCTCTGCGTTTGCGACCAGCCGTTGGGATTATGGTTCGCCGCGTTTGACGCGCTACAACAGCGTACCGTCGATGAATCTGCAAGGGCAGGCGGCACCCGGTAAAAGCTCGGGCGATGCGATGAAGGCCATGGAAGCGATGATTGCCAAATTGCCACCCGGCATTGGCTATGAGTGGAGTGGTTTATCACTGGAGGAGCGTGAAGCCGGTGCGCAAGCGCCAGCGCTGTACGCCTTATCTTTGCTGATTGTGTTCTTGTGTCTAGCGGCGCTGTATGAAAGTTGGTCGATTCCATTCTCGGTGATGCTGGTGGTGCCATTGGGCGTGATCGGTGCGCTAGCGGCGACGATGGGGCGTGGCTTGAGTAATGACGTGTACTTCCAGGTGGGTCTGCTAACGACGATTGGTTTGTCGGCGAAAAATGCCATTCTGATCGTCGAGTTTGCCAAAGAGCTGGTCGATGATGGCATGGAGCTGATGGCCGCAACCTTGAAGGCGGTACGCATGCGCTTGCGCCCGATTGTGATGACTTCACTGGCCTTCGGATTTGGTGTCTTGCCATTGGCTTTAGCGGGTGGTGCCGGCTCGGGGGCGCAAAATGCGATTGGTACTGGCGTCTTGGGTGGCATGCTGACCGCGACTGTGTTGGGGATTTTCTTCGTTCCCGTCTTTTTTGTTCTGATTAGCCGCTACTTCTCGGCTAGCCGCTATCGTGCGGCTGAACCTAATAAGGAGCCACGTTAATGACGCGCTCACTGATTTCAATTGCCATTCTGGCAATACTTTCTGGCTGCACGAGCCTTGCGCCTCAATACGAGCGCCCGGCGAGTGTAGTGCAAGCTGAGATAAATAATGGGTATGCGCCAGTCGCTAATGCGAATCAAGAGTTGCAGCCATATACCCAGTGGGAGCAATTGTTTACTGAACCAGCACTGCAAAACCTGATTCGTACTGCTTTGGCCAATAATCGAGATTATCGCGTGGCGGCACTGAATATCGAGAAAGTGCGGGCGCAGTATCAGATTAATCAGGCTAGCCGCTGGCCGACGATAGGGCTGAATGCCGGTAGCAATGTCCAAGGCAAAACCAGTGGTAACAGTAATATCAATCGCCAGTACAGCGCGACCGTGGGCTTGACTAGCTATGAAATCGATTTGTTTGGCCGGATTAAAAGTTTAAACGATGCCGCGATGGCGCAATATCTGGGCTCCCAAGCGGCGCAGCAGAGCCTGCGGCTGAGTTTGATTGCTGAGGTCGCCAATGCGTATTATAACTTGGCGGCAGATCAGGCCAACTTCAAGCGTGTGAGTGCCACCTTGGCCAGCCGTGAGCAATCGCATGCGCTGATCGAGCGCCGCTTCGCAGCCGGAATTATTGGTGAGCTGGATGTGCAACAATCGAAAATTGCGCTCGAAACTGCGCGTAGTGATCGGGCGCGTTATCAAGCTTTGATCGTGCAGGATCAAAATGCGCTGCGTGTTTTGTTGGGTAGCGAACTGCCAGTCACTGATTTGCCCACTGATTTTGCCCTTGCTACCGCTAACCCAGTTTTACCGAGCCAGCTTAAATCGGAAGTATTGCTGCGTCGGCCGGATGTGCAGCAGGCCGAGTTAGCACTGCAAGCGGCCAATGCCAATATCGGTGCGGCGCGCGCGGCGTTTTTCCCGAGTATTACGCTCACGGCCAATACCGGCTTTGCGAGTAATAGTCTGTCGAATTTATTTCAATCAGGTAGCGGGATGTGGTTATTTGCGCCACAACTGAACCTGCCCATTTTCGACGGTGGGCGCAATCAGGCCAACTTAGATATCGCTAACGCTGAGCGGGATATTGCGCTGGCCAATTACGACAAAGCGATTCAAACCGCATTTCGTGAAGTGAGTGATGGCTTAACGCAAGCGAGCAGTGATCAGGATCGCGTGAAAGCGCAGCAGGCACAAGTAGCTGCCGCGCAACGTGCATTTGATATTGCCCAAGCGCGATACCAGAAAGGCGTAGCTGCCTATCTGGAAGTGTTGGAAAGTCAGCGCTCGTTGTATTTAGCCGAGCAGACGTTCAATACACTTAAATTGCAGCAAGCACAAAATCTGGTCAATGTGTATAAAGCCACTGCCTTGTATTGAAACAATACGCGTAAAACTAGAGCGTCGAAAACCGGGCACGAGTGGCCCGGTTTTTTTATGTGGCTAGCACTCTAGATTAATGTATAGCCAGCTAAATAAGGCTAATCATAGCTTTTTTGGATATACCCTAGCTAGGTTGCGGTTCGAGCAGCTTAATACGCTCAATAATAATTTGTTTTTCATCGTCGCTGGCTTTTGACCAACGGCGTAGCTCGTCCAGTGTGCGCTGGCAGCCAATGCAATATTGGCCCGCGGCATCGAGCTGGCATAACTTAATACAGGGGGAGGCGATCGTCATCCGGTGTTTCCTTGCGTCAGGCGCGCATTGAAGCTGAAATTGGGCATAAATGCAATCGAGAATCGCCTGCATTTCTTGCCTTCTGTCTACTTGAGACTTAAAACACAGTGTTGCTCAAGGAGTGTGTGATGACGATTAAAACGAAACTGATGGTTTTAAGCGCAGGTCTATTGCTGCTAATGATGGTGATGGGCGTATTGGCGTTGCAGGGGCTGGAAAAAACCAATGCGGCATTTGAGACCACCTATAGCGATCGTATTTTGCCGCTGGCGCAATTAAAAATCGTCGCAGATCAGTACGCCGTCAATATCGTAGATACGACGCACAAGGCCAATCATCAAACATTAAGCCCAGAAGCTGCACAAAAATTAATCCGCGATGCTCAAGCCAAATTGCAAACCGAATGGCAGGCCTATAGCGCCACCGAAATGACCACAGATGAAGCTGCCATTGTGAAAGAAACGCTGACCCGTATGCAGGCGGCTGACCGGGAGATTGATCGCGTAGAGCAAATACTGGCACAGAAAGACATGGAAGCGCTAAATCAATTTGCGCGTACTGCACTATACCCAGCCATTGATCCGGTGTCGGCCAGCATCTCCAAATTAGTGGATCTGCAATTGAGTGAGGCGAAAAATAATTTCGAGCTGGCACAGCGCAATTTTGCAAGCACCCGACAGCTAACCATCGGTTTTATCGTCTGTGCCGTATTGTTTGGCGCGCTGTTTTCGGCTTGGGTGATTTGGGGCATGAGCCGGAAAATTAACGCACTGCGTGATCAGCTCAATCGTGCCACCGAGCATCAGGATTTAACGGTGCGCGTAGCCGTGAGTGGGAGCGATGAAATTGATACGATTGCCATTGCCTACAATCAGTTGGCGGGCAAAATGCAGTCGCTGGTGACAAATGTGGCTCAGGCGATTGATACGGTATCGCGCGAGACTGAAAACTTAGCCAGTAGTAGCGATCAAGTCTCCAAAGCCTCGCACCTCGGGGCTGAGTCTACTAACTCAATGGCGGCCGCAGTAGAGCAAATGACCGTGGCAATTAGCCACGTCGCCGAAAATGCCGACGATGCACGCCATATGGGGCAAGCCATGCTGCAGCGTGTTGCCGATGGTGGGGCGCGTATTGAGAAAACCGTGGCAGAAATTCGCAATATTGACCACGAAGTGGCCGATGCCGCCAGCAAGGTGGCGATGTTGGGTGCTGATGCCAATAAGATTAGTTCAGTAGTCGGTGTGATTAAAGAGGTGGCCGAACAAACCAATTTGTTAGCTCTCAATGCGGCAATTGAAGCGGCGAGGGCGGGTGAACAAGGGCGGGGTTTTGCCGTGGTGGCCGATGAAGTGCGTAAACTGGCCGAGCGCACCGCAGCGGCAACTGTAGATATTCAGCTCATGGTGAGTCGTATCGATGAAGCCAGCAAGCAAGCGGTGAATGCCAGCAATGCGACCGTACAACGAGCCCATGATTGTGCAATTGTGGCCGATGAAGCAGGGATGGCGATTGCAGAAATTAATCTCGATGTTGAGCGCGAAGATCACGCCATCCGCAATATTGCCGATGCTCTGAATGAGCAAAAAGCAAGTACACAATTGATTGCCCAGCAGGTGGAAGTGGTTGCGCAGATGACCGATGAAAATACATCGGCAGTACAAAGCATGAGTCAGTCTGCCCAGCTGCTGGAAAAAATGACGCAAAATTTGCGCAGTGAAGTGAATCTATTTTGTTATCGCGCTGGGTGAGGCAATGTGTGTTCGGTACGAAAAAAAGCCGCAGCAAAGCTGCGGCTTTTTACGATACGGATTTGATTTAGCAATTTAAGACTTGCGGTTTTTTTCGCGGTCCTGCTGTTTTTTAAGTTCTTTGGCCTGGCGGTGTGCTTCGGCGGCGCGTGCTGCATCGCTGCCAATATGGGCTTCACCACGTTCTTGTGCTAGACGGACTTGTTTTTGACGCTCTGAAAATCGTTGTTGTTGCTCGGGGGTATGCTTGCCAAAGCAATGTGGGCAGCAAGCGCCAAGGATATACTGCTCGCTTTTTTTATCCGCTTCGGTCAGTGGCATGCGGCAGGCATGGCATTGATCGTATTGGCCTTTTTCGAGTTTGTGGTTCACCGCCACGCGCTCGTCAAACACAAAACACTCGCCCTCCCACATCGTGTCTGCTTCGGGCACTTCTTCCAGATATTTCAGAATACCGCCTTCTAGGTGGTAGACCTCTTCAAAACCTTGCTCTTTCAAATAGGCGGTTGATTTCTCGCAGCGGATACCGCCGGTGCAAAACATCGCGACTTTTTTGTTTTTCGCCGGATCAAGGTTTTGCTTCACATAGTCGGGAAACTCGCGGAACGTCTCGGTTTTCGGGTTGATCGCGCCCTTAAACGTGCCGATCTGTACTTCATAATCGTTACGTGTATCGACTAACACGACGTCTGGGTCAGAAATCAGTGCATTCCAGTCTTTGGGTTTGACATAGGTGCCCACCACACGGCGCGGATCGATGCCTTCGACGCCCATCGTCACGATTTCTTTTTTCAGCTTCACCTTGCTGCGGTGAAACGGCATTTTGTCGTCATAGGAAAACTTGGCGACGATATTGTCCAGCCCTGTTTGTTTGTCCAGCCAAGCCAGCAGTGCATCGATGCCTTGTTGTGTGCCCGCTACCGTGCCATTAATACCTTCGAGCGCCAGCAGTAAAGTACCGCGAATGCCGTTGCCCAGCATTTGATCGAGCAGCGGCTGGCGCAACTCGACGTAGTTTTCCAGCGATACAAATTTATATAAAGCACACACAACGATTTGAGACATGTCCACAACTCCTCGCCAGTTCGGCAAAACCTAGTACGCCTAACAGCTGTACCTAGGGTGGGGGATTTTTAAGCAGGCGCAATTATACGAGTAATATTGAAAATCGCTATCAGTTAATCGGCTTAGTACATAGCCTATACCCCAAGTGCTGGGAGCCGCCACACAGCAGTAAGGATGATATTGGGGGGCGCTGCGTGGGCTTAATGCGACAGTTTTAGCTGTTTTGCCGCCAGTAGGAACAGAACGGCGCTTCTGCTTTGTGTATTCCCGCTTGGGGTATTAAGGTATGGATATCGGTTAAATACCCAAAGTATGCTCGTGCCATGAGGCTGTTTTCGACACTATTTTCCCGCTTTAAAGCTCGCTGGCACCGGCAATGGCCGTGGTGGCTCGCGTACAGCCTGGTTTTGCTGGTACTGGGGTCTTTGGCATTTTATGTTTTACAAAATGACCGTAAAACCCAATTAGCGCGCGAGGCGGCATATGCACAAGATTTGCTCTGGCAAGAGCAGGAGCTGCGTGTTCGGCTGCAAAGCAATCAGAATGCGCTGGAAAGCTTGGCGTATTCCTTGGCATCCGATGCCATTGATCTCGAAGAGTTTCGAGTCCGCGCAGATTTGCTCATCAAAAATAACCCGGAAATTTTGGCGCTGGAATGGGTCGATGCCAATGGGTTTTATATTGGCGGTATGCCCAAGTTTACGCATCGGCCACCCGAGCTTGTGCCATTGAATGACCCTAAATTAGTCGAAGCCATCGATGGGGTGGCGACCTTAGGTTACCCACTGTATTCAAATGTTGTGATGCGTCATGAGCCCCTGATGATGCAAATGGTGCCGGTGTTTCGCTTTGCCAGCTATGACGGTGCCGTGATGGCCACTTATAGCCTTGAGCGCATGTTGCAGCATCGGGTGCCATGGTGGTTGGTGCAGCGCTATCAATTGCAATTGGTCGATTCGCAAAATCGCGTGCTGGCGCCCAGCGAGTTTCATAGCAAGCTTGAGGGGGCGGATGTGCGTGAAATCGCTTTTGGCAATATGGGCTCAGGAGTGCGCTTATTGGCCAAACCGCTAAAAACGCCTTCGCGCTTTGAAAATGCGGGCTGGCTGGTGCTGGTTGTCTTGCTGATGGCGCTGCTTATCTGGGCTTTAAAACTGCTGCGCTTACGAATGCAAGAGCGGCAGATGGCCGAGATTGCGTTGCAGGATGAAATTTTGTTCCGCTCCGCGATGGAGAATTCCTTGGTGACCGGTTTGCGGGCCACCGACAAAGAAGGGCGCATTATTTATGTGAATTTGGCCTTTGCCAACATGGTCGGCTGGAGTATGGAAGAGCTCAAAGGGCAAAAAGCACCGTTGCCATTTTGGGCTCCTGAGGCGCTGGCCCAATGCGATGCCGCGTATCGCGCGATACTGGCTGGGCAAAACCCGCACAATGGCTTTGAGCTGCGCTATATGCGCAAAAATGGTGAGCGTTTTGATGTGCGTCTGTATTCCTCGCAACTGGTCGATGGTAAGGGCGAGCACCGTGGTTGGATGGCATCGATTAATGATATTACCGAGCTGAAACGTGACCGCGAAGCGCTACAGCAATCCCGTCAGCAATTGCGGACCGTCTTAGAAGGGCTAGATGTGGCCGTATGTGTGAGCGATGTTAAAAGCGGCGACGTGCTGTATCGAAATCGCAAGCACCAAAAATGTTTCCCGATAGAACATTTGGTGCATCAGGCCGAAGGGGCAAGCTACTGCTGGGTTTCTTGGCGTAGATCTAATGGGTATCAGCCTGGAAGTTATGAATTTGAAGACTTGGATGTAATTACAGGTCGGGAGTATCAAATAGGTCAGCGCTATGTGGACTGGCTGGATGGCCGTGCTGCCTTGTTGGAAATCTGCGCGGATATTACCGAGCGCCGGCAAGCGGAAGAAGAAACCCGCTTACGTAATGAACGCCTGCAGCACACCGCACGCTTGGTTAATATGGGTGAGTTAGCCTCCAGTCTGGCGCATGAGCTGAACCAGCCTTTGGCTGCGATTGCCAGCTATAGCACTGCCTGTGAAACCATGTTGTATAAAAAAGAGCCACCGCTGGGTAAGGTGCAGGAAACCCTAGTCAAAATGACCGAACAGGCACGCCGCGCAGGGCAAATTATTCGCGGCATACGGCAGCTGGTGGTCAAACGTGCTAGTGAGCAAGCCCCATGTACCTTGGCCGAACTCATCGACATCGTGGTACCGCTGCTCAATCCATTAGCGCAAACCATGAAAGTTAAAATCGAGGTTGCATTGCCTGAGCCAAGCCCGGTGGTGATGGGGGATGCAGTGATGCTAGAGCAAGTGCTGCTTAATTTAATCAAAAACGGTCTAGAAGCCATGGCCGAGACGCCTGTTGCGCAGCGCAGCTTGACGATTACAGCTCGTTTGGTGGCCGAAGGCGTAGAGCTGCGCATTGCTGATCGCGGCTGTGGGGTCGCCGATATGAATCAACTATTTCAGCCGTTTTACACCACCAAATCTGAAGGGATGGGGATGGGGCTGAATATTTGCCGCTCGGTCATCGAGCAACACAAAGGCCATCTATGGGCCGAAGTTAATCCCGGCGGCGGTACGCAAATGTGCTTTCGCTTACCTACAATCTATCTAGACGACATTGTTTATTGAACGGAGTGCAAGTCCATGAAAAGCAACCCCATCCCTATGGTGGCAATTATCGATGATGATGAAGCGGTACGTGATTCACTCAGTTTATTGCTGGAGACCGAAGGCTGGACTGCGCTTAATTACCCTTCTGCGGAAGATTTTCTAGAAGAAGGCGACGCCAGCCGCTTTGCCTGTTTGATTGTCGATGTGCGTATGGATGGTATGAGCGGTTTGGAATTATTTACCGAGCTCAAGCAAGGCAACTATCTGCCACCCGTGATTTTTCTTACTGGTCATGGTGATGTGCCCATGGCGGTCAATGCCCTCAAAGATGGTGCGATGGATTTTATGCAAAAGCCTTGCGATCAGCGCGAGCTGCTAGCGCGGGTTAATGAGTGCATTGAAAAAGACATTGCCCGGCGTGGTGCTACGGCCCATCAGCAAAAAGTGAGCGAATTGGTCGCCGAGCTAACACCACGCGAGCGAGATGTGCTCAAGGAGATCATGCTTGGTAAATTGAACAAACAAATCGCCGACCGCTTGGATATCAGTACCAAAACCGTGGAAGTTCATCGTGCACGTATTTTTATCAAAATGAAGGTGCATTCTGCGATGGAACTTGCCGCAATGTTGAAAGAAATCCCAATGGATGAATTGCTTGGCTCTTAAATTGTATGCTTTGCTTGTATCTCTAACAAAAAGCCCATTGCTGGGCTTTTGTGATTTTTAAGTCCTTATTTTTACGGCTAATATTTCAATCTTGTCAGAAAAAGAC
Source organism: Chitinibacter fontanus (assembly GCF_013423785.1). Lineage (NCBI taxonomy): Bacteria > Pseudomonadati > Pseudomonadota > Betaproteobacteria > Neisseriales > Chitinibacteraceae > Chitinibacter > Chitinibacter fontanus. Next base: position 383,956 of record NZ_CP058952.1, on the reverse strand, counting down.
TCTGAATCTGAATTGGTCTATAAGGGTATAACCCTAGGGCGTCAGCCTGACAGGAGATTACCTGATTTCGAGCAATGTGTAGTGTGCGTATTCTGACTACAACCGGAGCGGAGTGAACCGTATTCGGCGCGATAAAAAACCATTGGAGATTCGATAATGCGCAACTTGAAATTGGGTTTGTTGGCCACCAGCATGGCGCTGGCTTTTTCTGTACAAGCTGCTGAAGTAGAAGTTCTACATTACTGGACTTCAGGTGGTGAAGCCAAAGCCGCTGCCGAGTTGAAAAAAATGATGGAAGGCAAAGGCAATAAATGGAAAGACTTTGCCGTAGCGGGTGGTGGCGGTGAAAATGCGATGACCGCCTTGAAAACCCGCGTGGTTTCGGGTAACCCACCAGCTGCAGCACAAATCAAAGGCCCATCGATTCAGGAGTGGGGTGACGAAGGCGTATTAGGCTCGATTGACGCGGTGGCCAAAAAAGAAGGCTGGGATAAAGTATTGCCGCCTGTTGTTTCCAATGTGATGAAGTACAAAGGCCAATACGTGGCAGCACCAGTAAATGTTCACCGCGTAAACTGGTTGTGGGTTAACCCAGAATTGCTCAAGAAAGCCAATGCCAAAGTTCCAACTACTTGGGACGAATTCTTCGTTACCGCTGCCGCATTGCAAAAAGCGGGTATTCAGCCTTTAGCCTACGGCGGTCAGCCATGGCAAGATAGTACGGTGTTTGAATCAGTGGCACTGGGCGTCGGTGGTGTGGACTTCTACAAAAAAGCCTTTGTTCAGCTCGACTCAGCCACTTTATCCGGCCCCACGATGATTAAAGTGCTCGAGACCTACAAAAAACTCAAACCATTTACCGACAAAAATGCAGCAGGCCGCGAGTGGAATCTGGCCACTAGCATGGTGATCAATGGCAAAGCGGCAATGCAGTTTATGGGCGACTGGGCCAAAGGTGAGTTCCTCGCTGCTGGCAAAGTACCAGGCAAAGATTTCTTGTGTGTGGCAGCACCTGGTACAGCGAATGCCTTTACCTTCAATATCGACAGCTTTGCGATGTTCAAGTTAAAAGATGCTTCAGCAGTGAAAGGTCAGAATGATTTGGCCAGCACCTTGATGAGCCCTGCGTTCCAGGAAGTCTTTAACTTGAACAAAGGCTCGATCCCTGCGCGTACTGATTTGGCAATGGATAAATTTGATGAGTGCGGCAAAAAATCTGCCGTGGACTTCAAAGCGACCGCAGCCAAAGGTGGCTTAGTGCCATCGTGGGCGCATGGTATGGCGATGAAATCGGCCACCCAAGGCGCGGTTTATGATGCCGTTACTCAGTTCTGGAATGACGACAAAATGAGCGCCAAAGATGCGGCAATGAAATTGGCTGCAGCAGCAAAAACTAAATAAATCCACTGAGTAAAGCCCTTGCTCATCCCATACGACGGATGAGCAAGGTGCCCTGCAATTTGTTGTGTCTGTGTGAATGAAACGTCTGCGGCAGAACGATCCCACTTCCACCGCGCGCATTCCCGTCACTCGTCGGTCTTCGCGCATGTGCTGTGCGTTCCAAGCTGCTGTCATTCGTTGACGGGTATTCAGTTTTATCTTTGGGTTTTCTAGGAGTTCCCCATGTCTACGCCGAACGCCCATTATGGGTTTGCCGAGCGCTGGCTGCCGCGCCTTGTTTTAGCGCCATCCTTTTTATTAACGCTGGTTTTTCTTTACGGCTTTATCGCGTGGAATGGCTATTTGTCGTTCACCAATTCACGCCTCTTACCCAATTACGAATGGGCTGGCTTGGTGCAATACGCCACCTTGTTTGAAAACGAACGCTGGTGGGTGGCTGTACGTAATTTGGGCGTCTTTGCCGTACTGTTTATTGGTGGTGCAATGGCTATCGGCATTACTTTGGCCATTTTGCTCGACCAAAAAGTCCGTGGTGAAGGTGCTATTCGCACGCTGTATCTCTACCCAATGGCACTGTCATTTGTGGTGACCGGCACCGCGTGGAAATGGATGCTTAATCCTGGCTTGGGTCTGGAAAAGCTGATGCACGACTGGGGCTTTACTAGCTTTACTTTTGACTGGTTGGTCAATTCGGATATGTCGATTTACACCGTGGTGATTGCGGGTCTGTGGCAGTCATCCGGTTTTGTGATGGCTTTGTTTTTAGCAGGGCTACGTGGCGTCGATGATTCGATCATCAAAGCGGCACAAATCGACGGCGCTACTCTACCGCGTATTTACTGGAAGATTATCCTGCCGGCACTGCGCCCGGTGGTGTTTTCTACGCTGATGATTTTGTCGCATATCGCGATCAAGAGCTTTGACTTGGTGATGGCGCTAACTGGCGGCGGCCCGGGCTTTTCGTCTGATTTACCCGCGACCTTTATGTATTCAATGGCGTTTACCCGTGGCCAGACTGGTCTGGGTGCGGCTAGCGCGATGATGATGCTGGCGACTGTGGCAGCCATTGTCGTGCCGTATTTGTATTCGGAATTAAGGAAAGATCATCATGGCTAATACTGATCGGATTTGGCGCTTTGCGCTGTATGGGGCCTTGCTGTTTGCCGCCGCATATTACTTGCTACCCCTATATGTGATGGTGACTACCTCCGTAAAAAGTGTTGAGGAAATTCGTGCAGGCAATTTGCTTTCGATGCCCATGGCGGTGACTTTGGATGCCTGGAGCAAGGCGTGGAGTACTGCGTGTACTGGCGTCAGCTGTAATGGCCTGTCGGGCTACTTTTGGAATTCGGTGCAAATGGTGATTCCGGCGGTGGCGATTTCGACCATGCTGGGCGCAATTAATGGCTATGTGTTATCCAAATGGCGCTTTTGGGGCTCGGAAGTGGTGTTTGCGATGATTCTGTTCGGCGTGTTTATGCCGTTTCAGGTCTTGCTATTGCCGATGGCACAAACTCTGGGCATGTTTGGCCTGGCTAATACTACGGCGGGCTTGGTTTTTGTCCACGTAGTGTGCGGCACGGCTTCTACCACGCTATTTTTCCGTAATTATTACGTGGGTATTCCGGATGAGCTAATCAAAGCGGCACGGCTCGATGGCGCGGGTTTCTGGCGGATTTTCTGGCGCATTATTTTGCCGATGAGTACGCCGATCATTATGGTGACCTTGATCTGGCAATTTACTCAAATTTGGAATGATTTCCTGTTTGGTGTGGTGTTTGCATCGGGTGATGCACAGCCGATTACGGTGGGGCTCAATAACCTGGCCAATACCTCAACCAGCGTGAAGGAATACAACGTCGATATGGCCGCCGCGCTGATCGCCGCCTTGCCCACGATTTTGGTCTATGTGTTTGCAGGTAAGTATTTCGTGCGTGGTCTGACCGCTGGAGCGGTAAAAGGTTAAGGGTATTGCTCTGTAGGGTATTGAATATATTTTCTACAGGGTAATACATCACTAATGTATATAAAAATGGGCCTGCTGCATCGAGTCATCGATACGCTGAGCCATTAAAAATGTGCACAGGCACGCTGGAGAATCAACATGGGCGCATTAGCCATTAAAAACGTCACCAAAAGTTTTGGCGATACCCACATTTTAAAAGGCATCAATATTGATATTGAGGCCGGTGAGTTTCTGATTTTGGTCGGCCCCTCGGGCTGCGGCAAATCAACGTTAATGAATATCATCGCCGGGCTGGAGCAAGCGACATCGGGCGAGGTCTGCATTGCTGATCGTGTGGTCAACAATGTCGCGCCTAAAGATCGGGATATTGCGATGGTGTTCCAAAGCTATGCGCTGTATCCAACGATGAATGTGCGCCAAAATATTGCATTCGGCATGGAAACGCGCGGCGTGCCTAAAGCTGAGCAAAATGAAATCATCAATCGCGTCGCCAAAATGCTGCAAATGGATCATTTGCTCGATCGTAAACCATCGGCTTTGTCCGGTGGTCAGCGCCAGCGGGTGGCAATGGGTCGTGCTTTGGCGCGGGATCCAAAATTATTTTTGTTTGATGAGCCGCTATCGAATCTGGACGCCAAGCTGCGCGTCGAAATGCGTGTAGAGATCAAGCAACTGCATCAACGCCTAAAAACCACGATCGTGTATGTGACACACGATCAGATTGAGGCGATGACGCTGGGCGACAAAATTGCCGTGATGAAAGACGGTATCATTCAGCAATTTGGCTCGCCGCAAGATATTTACGAACGCCCAGCTAATCTGTTTGTTGCTAGTTTTATTGGCTCACCATCGATGAACTTTATCCCGTGCCATTTGGTACAGCAGGGGGAGCAAATCGGCGTGACTTTACAAGGCAATGGCGTGCCGCAGTTTATTGCGCTATCAGATCGCCCTGAGTTGAAAGATCGGGTCGGCCAAAAAGTGATCTTGGGTGTGCGCCCTGAACAGTGGGATGTCGAACATAGTGAGCACGCATTGCAATGCGCAGTAAAAATCACCGAGCCAACCGGCCCCGACACAATGATTTACAGCGAGGTCAATGGTGTCGAAATGATTGCGCGGGTGCATCCCCGTGCAGCTACCGCACCAGGCACTTCACTGTCCTTGATTCTGGATGTGAAAAAAGCGGTGTTGTTTGACCCCGAAACCGAATTACGAATTGCCTAGTATTGTTCGCAGCTTCAAATCAAAAGGCCCGCAGACGCGGGCCTTTTTTATGCTGTGCTATACCCAAATATTGCGTCGTCGTGGGCAGCTGACTTGTGGGGGGAGCCATTCGATTTGAGCTGCTTCTAAGGCGCTTTGAGCGCCCAGTTGCAGCAGCACATGCGCAAAATCTCCGGTTAAAGGGCAATTAAGGCTGATTTTTTGCTGGCTACGGGGATGGGTAAAAGCTAGGCCGGTGCATGCAAGCAACAGTCGATCGACTTCGAACGCTTCCGCAAAGGCGCGATTATGCCGCCCTTTTCCATAAGTGCTATCGCCGATAATTGGATGGCTTAAATGTTTTAAGTGGCGACGGATCTGATGTCGACGTCCGGTAATCGGTGTGAGTGCCAATAGGGCATAACGACTGGTCGGATATTTATCCACTGCCCAATCGAGGCTAAATTGCGCCAAACGCTGGTATTGGGTGGTAGCCTGCTGTGGTGCTTTGTGATCGATCGGCGTGCGTGGATCTACATCATCCTGACGGATCGACAAGGGGTGGTCTATTACTCCAGCCTCGGCTGGCCAGCCACGTACTAAGGCCAAATAGCGTTTATCGACCTGCCGTGTTGCAAAAGCATCACTCATCAACCGCGCCATCTCGCTATTGAGCGCAAAGAGTAATGCACCCGAGGTCGCTTTATCTAGGCGGTGAATAGGGTAAACATGCTGGCCAATTTGATCACGTAATTGCTGCAATGCAAACTCTTTTTCGAAGAAGTCGAGTTCGGTTTTGTGAACCAGCAAATTACTAGGTTTATTGATGGCGATCAGTTCATCGTCGCGATAAAGGATAGAAAGCATATTTGAGTTGATTAAAGGTGTTTTGTGTCAGCAATTGCTGTGTTATTCTGAATTCTTGCTTAAGGATTGGAATGACTAATGGAAATCGTCGTTAATCAAACGATCTATAAATGCGGACATGCGCACCCGATTCTGCCGTACGATGAGCGCAAAGAACATTTCGCAGAGCTTGTAGAAACAGGCAAAGCCTTCCTATGTCCGCAATGCTGCCGCACTGAATTTAAATTGCTCGAACTGAAGTGCGAAGCTTATGCTAACTTGCAACAAATGTCGCCTGAGATGTGTGCATTTGTGATTGAAGTGACGCGTGTAATCAGTCCTTTAAGTGAGATTTTGGCGCTAAATGACTATCAGCAACGTGCGCCTTCAATTGATGAGCTTACCCCAGGTGGTGACCCGCTAGATTTGCCTCATGCGGTATGGCGCAAGGAATTTTGGTTTGCCAATAACACTAATCCGGTACATGTCGTGATGCTCATGGAACATGTTAAGCAAGAAATTGATTGGCTGGCGAGCTATATGCCATCAGGAAAATCTGCGGCCCACTTTGGTCAATTTGTTGGCATGTGAGCAGTTGACCTATCTGATAATGATAAATAAAAACGGCGCCTATGGCGCCGTTTTTGTCTGCCACTCAATTGTGTCTTCAGGCTGGAAAAAGCTGTTGCCATAAGGTTTGCACGGCCGCCAATTGGGGCTCAATTGGGGCAATCATAGCCAAATCCAATGCGGTACCATTGAGTCTGTGTCGGTGTTGCAAGCGCCGTAGTTCACGATAAGCGGTGCGTGCTTGCTCAGCCGCGTCGGTACTCAGGAGTGTATGTTTGGCGGCGACATCTAATAACGCAATATTGCCGCTATTGGCTGTGAGTGCAGGTATTTGGGCCGAATAGCCCAAAATTAAAAACTGCACAATGAATTCAATATCTACAATACCGCCGCGCCGATGTTTTACATCGCTGGCCAATGCCGGATGAGTTTCCAGCATTTTATTGCGCATATTGAGCACCTCGGCTTGTAAATCGGGCACATTCCGGTTCGAGCATAGGACTTGATGACGGATCTGTTCAAAGGCGGCCCCCACTTGCCGATCCCCTGCACAATAGCGGGCGCGGGTAATGGCCTGGTGCTCCCAAACCCAGGCAGATTTCTGTTGATACTCTGCAAAGGCTTCTACTGTTGAAACCAGTAAACCAGACGAGCCATTCGGTCGTAAGCGCAAATCAATATCATACAATTGTCCGGCGCTAGTCATTGAGGTGAGCCAATTGACAATACGCTTGGCTAGCCGAGCATAGATGTCGGCCGCACTAGGGTGGTCATCATCATATAGATAAACAATATCCAGATCCGAGGCGAACCCCAACTCTTTGCCGCCGAGTTTACCGTAGCCGATGATGGCAAATGACGGATGCTCACGATGCTTATTGGGCAAATCTTGCCAAGCTTGCTCGAGCGCAACATTCAAAATCAAGTCGGCTAGGTCGGATAAATGATCAGATAATTTTTCTAGCGGCAGTAACTCGGCTAAATCTTGCGACACCAAGCGGAATATCTGCGAATGCTGAAAATGGCGTAGGCAATCCATCCGTGCCTCAACATCATCAGCCAGCTCCTGCATTTCGTGTCGCAATAATCGCCCCAATTTTTCCCAGTCGGGTACTTGATGTAATAAGCGAATATCTAATAATTCATCCAGCAAAATCGGATGTCGGGTTAGGTATTCGGATACCCAAGGGCTGGCGCTATATAGGCTGGCCAGTCGTTTCAGGGTTTGTGGATGCTCGGCTAGTAAGGCCAGATACGACTCCCGACGGCTAATGGCATCGAGTAAATCCAGCAGCCGCATTAAGGTGGCATCCGGCTTATCAAATTGCGCGGTGGTGCTAATTAGGTTGGGCAAAATGCTATCTAAGCGGCGCCGGCAGCGATCAGGCATTTGCCGGTATTTACTGCTGTCTTGCATCGCGGAAAGGCGACGCTCAATTTCTGCTGCTTGCTGGTAACCTAGCTGAGTGTAATATGGTGTATTGCCTTCACTAAAAGCATCAATCTGCTCTTCGGCTTTATTCCCCTGGGGGGTATTTTGATCAGGTTGCAGAAATACTTCTTCAAAGTGTTTACTTACGAGGTGGCGATGCGCATCGAGTTGAGCACGGAATTCATCCCAATTGGCAAACCCCATACTCAATGCTAGTCGCTGTTGGTCTTCGCTGTTGCCCGGTAGCATCTGAGTTTGTGCATCATCCAGATACATAATCCGGTGCTCGACATCGCGCAAGAACACATACGCCGCTTGCAGTTCAGTAACGACCTCATCGGGTAAATGACCTTGCTCAGCCAGCTGTGCCAAGATCTGCTGGCTGGCGCGTGAACGCAGGGTTTTGTTACGCCCCCCCCGTATTAGCTGGAAGACTTGACCAATAAACTCGATCTCGCGAATACCCCCTGGCCCCAATTTCACATTGTCGAGCCGATCTTTGCGTTCGACTTCACGGCGAATCTGGCTGTGTAGCTCGCGCATCGACTGATAAGCACCGTAATCCAGATATTTGCGATACACAAACGGTGTGATCAGATCCATTAAGCCCTTCACGCTAGCCTCGTCGCCAGTGAGCGCGCGGCCTTTGATCCAAGCATAGCGCTCCCACTCACGCCCTTGGGTTAGCAGGTAGTTTTCTAACGCGGCAAAGCTGCAGACTAATGGGCCCGAATCGCCAAAAGGCCGCAAGCGCATGTCAACGCGAAATACAAAGCCATTGGCATCGGTGTCGCCAATCAGGCGGATCAGCCGTTTGCCGATGTTGACGAAATATTCATGGTTGCTGATTTTGCGCCGACCATTGGTTTCGCCATCTTCGGGATAAATAAAGATCAGGTCGATATCGGACGAGACATTGAGCTCACGCCCGCCCAGTTTGCCCATGCCCACCACAATTAGTTCTTGTACCGTGCCGCTTTCCTCGCCGATGGGTTGACCAAAGCGCTCATCAGGCTGGCTTACCCACGCCAATGCGCGTTCAATCGCGACCTCGGCTAGATCTGAAATGGTGTGCATGGCTTCGGTCAGGTCGGATAAACCATTGATCTCGCGCACGATCAGACGGGCCATGACTGCTTGCCGTAGTTGTCGCAATTGCAGGCTTAGTGCTTCATCGCTAGTGGCAGGATTGGCCTGGAGCTGTTCCAGCATGGCCTGCCGCGTAAATGGCTGCTGTGCTTGCTCCACAGTAAGTTGCGCCAATTGTGGGTGGCAAAGAAACAGTCTTTGCAGATAACGGCTATGCGCTTGCGCTGCAACAAGGAGAGGTTGAGGTTCTAGAAGCTGATCTGTCATGGCATTTACTCAATTTTTCTTGGTTTTAAGTCGTGCATTGCAGCTGTTTTGCGCCGGAATTCAAGGTAAAATGCTCGGCAATTTCATACCCCCTAACCGTAGCACAGCTTCTTGCGTTTGAGTGCACGGTGTCTTACTCGGAACCTAGATGTCCTTGGATTTATTGCGTCAGCTCAAGTCGCTGACCGCGCGTTTAACTCATTGGCATCTTCGGTGGCTCAAACGGCTGGTTTTGACCTGTGGCTTGTTGCTATCCCTTTGCGCACTGCTGTGGCAATTCTGGCTGGTGCCACGTTTAAATGATTACAAACCTTGGTTAGAGCAAATGTTGAGCCAGCGCATTGGCGCACCTGTGCGCATTGCCAAGCTCAGTGGCGGCTGGGAGGGCATTCGCCCTCAACTCGCTTTACAGCGCTTTCAGTTACTCAATGCTCAGCAACATGCCGCACTAGAGTTCTCCAACATGGAAGGGAGCTTGTCTTGGTGGCATTTATTGTTGGGGCAGCTTAACTTTAGCCATTTGCATTTACAGGCTCCGCAATTAGATATTGTTCGGCTTAAAAATCGGCAGTGGCAAATTGCTGGGATCACTCTGGCAGGTGGCCAGCACAGCGACGGACAGTTACTCAATTGGCTACTAGAGCAGGGCGAATTGACGATTTCACGTGGTATATTGCGGCTGGAAGATCAGCGGGGCGAGTTTCCTGCGCTTAGCGCAGATAATGTGCAGCTGAATGTGCAAAATTGGTTTTCCCGGCACAAGCTGTTGCTCAAATTTTCTCCCACTCAGCTTGCTGGGTCGCCCGTTGAACTCAGTGCAAATTTGAGTGGTAGCGATGTGAATCAGCTTGCTCAATGGAGTGGTTGGCTCAAGTTCGAGCTGCCTCGTGCCAATTTAAGCCATGCCGCGCCATGGCTATCACCATTGCTGCCACAGTTGCAAGTTCGTTCTGGCATTGGTGCGCTCGCACTCAAATTAGAATTGGCCGATGGCAAGCTAGAGGGGGTAGCTAGTGATCTAAAGCTAACGCAATGGCGGTTAAAGTTGGCAAATCAGCCAGAGCTAGATTTGCCACTCTTTAATGGGCGCATTATTTGGCAAGATCGCGATCAGCTGCGTACATTACAAATTTTGGCCGAGCAGATTGATGGTGCTGGTCAAACTCTGTGCCGTAATTGTGAATTGGAATATTTGCAAACGGCACAAAGCCAGACGCTCACGGCACGAAATTGGTCACTGGCTGGTCTTAATGCCTATAGTGTGTTTTTTCCTGCCAGTCTGAGCCAATATCGACATGCCCAATTGGGCGGTACTCTCGAAAAATTCAGTGTTGAATGGCCCGGGCGCTGGCCGCTTGAACCAAATGCGCCTTTACCTGCCGTGCGTGACTTAAAGGTTGAATTAGAAACCTCGCAATTCGCGCTGAAAAATGCGCCAGCTTGGCCCGAAGTGGCTGGCATTGATATTGATCTGCAGTTTGAGCCTCGTGGCGGCCGGCTAAAGCTGCTTGGACAAAATGCGCAATTTAACTACCCCGCACAATTTTTGGAGCCAATGCAGTTTTCCCGCTTGCAGACCCAAGTCGATTGGCAGCGTGAAGGTAAAGGTTGGGCGCTCAATATCGATGGCTTTAAGGCTGTGAGTGATGAGCTAGATCTTGCTGCGGAAGGTCGTTATAGCTGGCCTGGACAGGGAATGGGGCAGGTAGATGTTAGTGCCAATATTAATCGACTGGCGGCTAACCGTGTTTTTGCCTATTTGCCACGCGTCTTGTCCGACGATGTGCTGATCTGGTTAAAAACCTCGCTACTGGCTGGGGAGGCTCAAAAAGGTCAACTTATCTGGCGTGGCGATGTGGCGCAATTTCCCTATACCTTGGGTACGCCAGCGGCAAAGGCTGGGCAATTTATGGTGAAAACGCAAGCTGCGAATGTCACCATTAATTATGGTGATGATTGGCCGGTGATTACCAAGGTTGATGGTCAAGTGCTGATTGATGGTATGCAGCTGACCGTGGATGCACAGCGTGGTGATATTACAGGCACAGCGTTTGATAAGGTCAAAGTGACCATTCCTAATTTGGAACAGCAGCAGCATGTGCTGGTTGATGGCCGACTCAAAGGTAAAACGGCCGATTTTCTCTACTTCGTGCAGCATAGCCCTGTGCGACAGGCGACACATGGCTTTCTGAATGAACTGAAGTCTGAAGGTTCAGGTGAGCTGGCGCTACAGTTGGATATTCCGATTGAGGACATCGAACAAACCCGCATCAAAGGCCAATTTGCGTTCACCGGGAATCAGCTTAATTTTGGAGCCACTATTCCCGTATTAACTCAGGCCAAAGGTGCCGTGAGCTTTACTGAGTCGAGTATGAAAGTGCTGCCCTCTACCGCAAAGGCTTTGGGTGGAAGCGTCATCATTCAAGGGCAGACCGATGCCAAAGGCGAGCTGCTGCTGAGCCTAAAGGGGCAAGCCGAGTTGGCGCAGACTTTGCAGTACTACGCTCCCCCACTTAGCAGCTGGTTGCAGGGAAGCGTGCCATTTCAAGCTAATTTGCAGGTGGATGAAGATAGCTACGCATTAAACTTAAGTTCGGAATTACAAGGTGGCATAGTCAATTTGCCAGCCCCTTTAGGAAAAACTGCGCAGCAAACGCGCCCATTTCGACTCAAAGTCAGCCGTGAGCATGCCTTACCACGACTCGATTTAAGTTACGGCAAGGCCCTGCAAGCCGCTTTGTTACTCAGTAGTGAGCCAGCTGCGCTGCGCGGCAAAGTGCTATTAGCCAATGAAACGTCTGCTACGGTGTTAAGCCAGCTCACATTAGATGGCAAGGGGATACAAATTGGTGGGCAATGGTCGCAATTAAACCTGAATGATTGGCTACCAATGTTGAGTGTGGCACAACCAAGCGGAAAATCCGTGGCCAAAACTATCCCGCAAATCGTGATTGATCAGCTGGGATTCGATCAAGTTAATGTGGCTGGTAAAGTGCTTAGTGATGTGGTGGTATCGGGTCAATTGAGCGATAAAGGCCTACAAGCCAGCCTGAGTAGCCAACAAATTGCAGGTGATGTGCAGTGGCAGATTGCCAATAACCGCATCCATGCGCAATTGCAAAAACTGTGGCTACCGCTTAAAAATGCAAGTACCGCTAATAACGCGCTGGATAAAAAAGGCAAATTTCTGCCGCGCGGCCCCTTGGCAGAGCCTGCGAAGGAAGAGTTGGAAGATTGGCTAAATTGGCCAGCTTTGCATTTGGTCGCCAATGATTTCCGTTTTAAGTCGATTGAATTGGGCACCTTAACTCTACAAAGTAAGCCACAAAATCGTGGGATTGATTTTGATGAACTCAGCTTGCGTAACCCCGATGGGCAAATTACTTTTGAAGGCCAGTGGTTTAAGCAAGATTTCAGCGAGCGAACTCAGGCCAAGGTGCGGGTTGAGTCCCCTAATCTGGGTAAATTGCTAAAACGCTTGGGCTACCCAGAGGCGATGAAGCAAGCGCCGTTGCACTTTTATGGTGATGGTCAGTGGCAGGGCGCACCGTGGTCGCCGGAATGGAATACGCTCAACGGTAAAATGGATCTAACCATCGGGGCGGGGCAGTTTACTAAGCTTGAGCCTGGTGTCGGTCGCTTTATTTCAATTCTGAGCTTGCAGGCATTGCCACGTCGCTTAAAGCTTGACTTTAGCGATGTGTTTAGTGCTGGGTTTGAGTTTGATGAAATCTCTGGTTCTGCGACGATAGAGCAGGGCGTGGCACGAACGAATAATCTGAAAATTAATGGCCCGGCCGCCAAGGTGCGCTTTAGCGGTGACGCTAATTTTGTGGCGGGGACTCAGCATTTACGAGTACGAATTGTGCCAAGTATCGGTGGTGCGGTCGCTCTGGGGGTTGGCGTGCTCAATCCCTTGGCGGGCTTGGCTACGCTGGCGGTGCAATCGGTAATGGATAACCCATTAGGTGAACTCGTTGCTTATGAGTTTCAAATCGACGGTAGTATGAGTGATCCACAAATTAAGAAAATTGGCGTCAAACCTGAGTCCCCTCGCTTAAATTGACGGGGGTATGCTCTTGCGGCTATTTGTGAGTATGGTTCATCGGTTGATACAGGGTTGAGTATATGCAAAGTCTAATTGCTTGTGCAGTACAAATGATCTCGGGCCCAGATGTGTCCACCAATTTGGCGCGCGCGGCGCAATTGATTGCTGAAGCGGCCGCATCAGGCGCGCAATTGGTGGTCTTGCCCGAGTATTTTGCGATTATGGGCCATAGTGATCGCGATAAACTGGCACACCAAGAGCCATTTCGTCGCGCCGACACCGCATCCGATAGCACGCCATTGCAAACATTTTTGGCTGAGCAAGCTCGCTTGCACCATATCTGGCTAGTGGGCGGTACTATTCCGCTGGTGTCGGGCGATCCCGATAAAGTAATGAATAGCTGTCTGGCGTTTAACCCCGCGGGCGAGTGTGTCGCGCGCTATGACAAAATTCATCTATTCGGCTTTGCCAACGGCACCGAATGCTTTGCCGAGGCCGATACCATTAGCGCTGGGCAGCAACCGGTGGCGTTTGACACGCCATTTGGCCGTGTCGGCTTGGCGGTTTGCTATGATTTACGCTTTCCCGAGCTATTTCGCTCGCTGGATACAGTCGGCGAAGTTGATATTTGGGTGCTGCCCGCCGCGTTTACCGCCACCACCGGACGCGCGCATTGGGAAGTTTTGCTACGCGCGCGTGCGATTGAAAACCAGTGTTTTGTGGTGGCATCGGGTCAAGGTGGTGTGCATCCGAGCGGGCGGGCCACCTTTGGCCATAGTATGCTGATCGACCCATGGGGCGTGGTGCTCAATGTGTTGCCTGAGGGCGAAGGGCTGGCGCGGGCCGAACTCAAAGCCACGCAATTACACAGAGTCAGAACGATATTGCCTGCTCTGCAGCATCGTGTGTTTAAATAAGTAAAACGGCAGCAATTATCTCGCTGCGTCTTGCATGACGTGGTGGCTGGCTTGAGGTTTGGCTAAGTCACTTCGTGGGACAGATTAAATTAGGTAGAACAATGAGCACTTCACTGGATCATTTTGCAATCGCCGAGCAACAATTGCTCACGCCATTTTCACTCGATGATCAGGCGATCAACACCGTCTTTGGCCAGATGCTCAGCCATGAAATCGATTATGCCGATTTGTATTTCCAATACAGCCGCTCCGAGGCGTGGAGTCTGGACGAAGGCATTGTGAAGTCGGGCAGCTTTAATATCGATCAGGGCGTTGGCGTACGCGCGATCAGCGGCGAGAAAACCGCTTTTGCCTATTCGGATGATATTAGTCTTGCCGCCTTAAGTCAGGCCGCACAAGCGACTCGTGCGATTGGTCGGCAAGGTGGGCAGGGTATTGCTCCGTTTGCCAAGAAGCAGCAGGGTTTGCAGCTCTATACCCCTAAAGATCCATTGGCGAGCTTGGATGAGGCGGCCAAAGTGGCATTGCTGGAAAAAATCGAACAAATCGCCCGTAGTCTGGACCCGCGCGTGGTGCAGGTGACGGCGAGCCTCGCCAGCGAGTATGAAGTGATTTATATCGCCCGTCACGATGGCCATCGTGCTGCAGATGTGCGCCCGCTGTGCCGCCTGTCGATCAATGTCATCATCGAGCAAAACGGCCAACGCGAGCAGGGCAGCGCCGGTGGCGGCGGGCGTTTTGATTATGCTTATTTCACCGATGCCGTTTTGCTCGATTATGCCAAACGCGCAGTCGATCAGGCGGTGCTCAATCTCGATGCGCGCCCAGCGCCTGCCGGTGAAATGACCGTGGTGCTAGGCAGTGGTTGGCCAGGGATTTTGCTACATGAGGCGATTGGTCACGGCTTGGAAGGCGATTTTAATCGCAAGGGTAGCTCGGCATTTGCGGGCAAAATCGGCCAGCGCGTAGCCGCCAAAGGCGTTACCGTCGTTGACGATGGCACCATCGCCGATCGTCGTGGCTCGCTCAATATCGACGACGAAGGCAATCCGACGCAACGCACCGTGCTGATCGAAGACGGCATTTTGCAAGGCTATTTGCAAGACAGCCTGAACGCCCGCCTAATGGGGATGCCAGCTACAGGCAATGGTCGGCGCGAAAGCTACGCGCATATCACGATGCCGCGCATGACCAATACCTTGATGGAAAACGGCGATAAAGACCCCGCTGAAATCATCGCATCAATCGATCGAGGTCTCTATGCAGTGAACTTTGGCGGCGGACAGGTGGATATTACCAGCGGCAAATTTGTGTTTTCGGCTGCGGAAGCTTGGTACGTTGAAAACGGCAAAATGCTGTATCCAGTTAAAGGTGCGACGCTGATTGGCAATGGCCCAGACGTGCTGACGCGCGTGTCAATGATTGGCAATGATATGGCGCTTGATCCGGGCGTTGGTACTTGCGGTAAAGACGGCCAAAGTGTGCCGGTGGGCGTGGGGCAGCCGACTCTGCGCATCGACGGTGGCCTCACCGTTGGCGGAACTGCGGGTTAAGGTCTGGAACGACGATGGCATTAGAAATCCGCGAAATTTTATTCTCTGAGTATGACCGTGCCGCCGAGGTAGTGTGGGCCTCGTTCCAACACCTTGCCGCGCAGTACCAAAGCCCGGCGGGCATCGAGCAATTTCGACTGTTTGCCCAGGCCAGCGAAATCCGCGCGCGAGATGCGGTGGGTGGCAAATGCTATGTGGCGGTGATTCAGAACACCGTCATCGGTGTGCTGCAGGTGCGCGCCGATGCACATATTGCCTTGTTATTTGTGCTACCCGAATTTCAAAGTCGCGGTGTTGGCCGTGCGCTGATCAAAAAAGCCGATGCAGATCAGCGCTTACTCACTGTAAACGCCAGCGTCAATAGCATGGGTGCTTATATGCGCTATGGTTTTATGCCGGTGGGCGCCGATCAAACTAGTGAAAGTGGAATACGCTTTGTGCCAATGCAGCGCAATTAGCCCTTGCCTACATTAGCCACTGAAAACACCCAAGGATACGCTTGTGTGTTTTGTTTTGCTGTCACCGATTTGATCGGGCAAAAGTGCATTTATCAAACTATGATGAAACCTTATTGATTGCAAAGATAAGTGCTGGCATGGATTTTCTGCTGGATGATGCACCAGTGTTGGCCGATGAGCTACTGATGCCGTGGAAGGTGGCGGTGATTGATGATGAGCGCGATATTTTTGAAGTAACGCGTTTATCACTCTCGCGGGTGAAGGTTGATGGCCGACCGCTTGAGCTCTTGTATGCCGACAGCGGCAGTAGTGGTTTTGAGTTGCTCAATGCCAATCCCGATATTGCCGTGGCCTTTATTGATGTGGTGATGGAGTCGCCGGAAGCGGGCTTATTGTTGGTTGAGAAGATCCGTTCCGAGTTAAAAAATCATGCATTGCGCATTATCTTGCGCACTGGCCAGCCGAATCAGCATCCTGAAGAAGTCGTGATTCAGGAATATGACATCAACGATTACAAAGCAAAAACTGAGCTAACTAATATCAAGCTCAAAACTTGCATCTATGCAGCAATCCGCTCCTATCGCGATATTGTGACCATCAGCAATACCCAGCTGGGGATGGAAAAAGTTATTACTTCCTCGCAGGCGGTATTACGCAGCCGCACACTGCATCAATTTGGCTCGGCCGTATTGCAGCAATTACTTGATCTACTCAATATTCAAACCAGTGAAGTCTATCTTGTTTCACAATCGATTGATCTGTACGGCGATAAGGTCAATAACGTGCTGGCTGCGACCGGTGAGAATGTGCGGGTTGAAGATGACCTCAGTACACCTATTTTGCCTGATCATGTCCGCGAACTGGTTAATTTTGCCAATGCTGGCGGGCAAAACCAGCTGCCTGATTTTGCATTTCTGGCCTGTTTTCAAATTGGCGAAAACTCATCCAACGTGCTGTACGCAAGCTTGGCTAAGCCACTCGATGAATTGCAGACGAAACTTTTGCAAATGTTTGCCAGCAATGTGGCGCTGATTTTTGAATCGCTCTACACCAAAGAAAATATTCAGGAAACGCAAAAAGAGTTGCTGCTGGTAATCGGCGATGCCATTGAGCAACGCTCAAAAGAAACGGGCATGCATGTACGTCGCGTGGCCTTGATGTGTGAGTTGCTGGCCCGGCAATTGGGGCAGTCTCCGGAGTTTTGCGAAACCATTCGCTACGCATCACCGTTACATGATATTGGCAAGATCGGTATCCCTGAGCACATTCTGCATAAACACGGCAAGCTTGATGCTGACGAGTGGGCAGTGATGCAAACCCATGCCGAGCTCGGTTATCAGCTACTGAAAAAAACCAAACGGGTGATTGCCAAAATGGGGGCAATTATCGCGCGTGATCACCATGAAAAATGGGATGGCACCGGTTATCCACGCGGCTTGATCGGCACTGATATCCCACTTGAGGCGCGGATAATGGCCGTCGTCGATGTGGTCGATGCTTTGGCTTCTCGCCGTGCTTACAAAGAGCCATGGACTGACGAGCAAATTCTGGCGCATTTGCAGGCTGAAAAAGGGCGGCATTTTGACCCGCAACTGGTTGATTTAGTGCTCAGCAGCTATGCCGATTTTCAAGCAATCCGACGGCAATTGCCTGATCCTGAATAAACCCCTTCAACGCTGGCCATGTGGCGCGATATATGCAGCTTGTTCCCATGTCATTGCTTGCAGCTGCGGATAAAACGCCAAAAATGCCGCTTCCAATTGCGTGTAATGTGCCCTTAAGTCATCAATTCCCGCTGCAAAATGACTGGTGCGCTGGATGCGATATTTGGCAAAGCCCGCCAGCACCTGTGCGACGCGTTCCAGATGCTGATAGCCGGCTAGCCAGTCGTTACGGATCATATTGGGCAATATTTCCTGCAACCTTTTCGGCAGTAGCCCCTCATAGTGAGCTAGCTCGGCATAAATTTGCTGGCTAAATTTGGGCAGTGCTTGCGGGTGAAACTTCGCCCAATGGCTCGCCAGAAAATGGTCAAAAAAGATATCGAGCAAAATACCAGCATAGCGCTGGCGTTCAGGTGCGATAAACTGTTTGCAGTCGCGCACCAGTGAATGTGCATCGGTATATTGATCAATTTGGCGGTGCAATTGCATGCCCAGTTGCATCGCTAGTGGTAAATGTTGCGCATGCGCAGGCTTGATAAAATCACCCAGCAAATTGCCGATTCTCGCTTGCGCGTCATTGGGCGCGAGATGCAGATGGGCCAGATAATTCATAGGCAAGGGATACTCTAGTGAAAATGACAATGACCGAGCTCGAAGCCATTCGGCAAGAATGTCGTGATTTAGTCAATCAACGCTCGCTGATTTCGGCGGCCGCTGCCGCCGTGCCGATTCCTGGTTTGGATGTGGGCGCTGATGTTGCCATTATGACGCGAATGATTGCGCTGATTAATGAAAAATTCCATCTTGGTGAGCAGGATCTGGCTCAGCTTGACGATGGTACGCGGCGAAAATTGCTGGTGATTATTAGCTCAATCGGCAGCTCGCTTATCGGGCGCTACGCCAGTAAAGAGCTGATTATCTTGGCACTCAAACGCGTTGGCGTGCGGATGGTGTCAAAACAAGCGGCTAAGTTTATACCCATACTAGGTATGGTTGTGGCTGCGACTATCAGCTTTGGCGCTATGCGTATACTGGGTAATGCGCACATTGAGGATTGTTATCAGGTATTAAAGCGGCAGATTGAAGACAACGAAAAAATCGTCGCTGAGCAATAAATTCCAACCCTAAGTGCTGCCTTCGCTTTCCGTTCTGTTCCGTATGAACTGATCGGCGGCATTTAGCTTTGTAGGCGCGGTGTAGACGTTGTTATTCGGCGATGAAGCTGGCTCAACGGGCTTAAGGGTGGGAAAATAGCGGCAACTTCAGTTCAAATAAGTCCAACCATGTCGCTCAATACCATCGAACACCTGATCATCCATCAACTGCACAAAGAGCCCAACGGCCCTGCGCGCGTCGCGCTTGGCTCTGCGCCGTTGGCGGTCAATAGCGCCTCGCAGCGTTTGGTTGATCACTTGTGCGAACTGTATGGCACGCGCAATGGCAAAGGCTTTGGCAAGTTCGATCTGGACGATGAGAGCTTTGCAATGCCCAAGCTAATCAACAGTTTCGCGCAAGCACAAAGTATCGATTTTCTCACCTTAAGCCAGCAAATGATGGCCGAGCTACAAACCCGCGCCGAAGCCGAGCCGCTAGCCAGCGGTGGCTATGTGTTGATTGCCCAGGTCAGCAATGCGGCGATGCAGTTTATTTTTATAGCCATCATTAGCGAAGTCATCGGCACCGCGATAAGCGACGAGATGGGTGTCGTTGATAGCATCCATCTGGATATGGATCATCTGCGCGTTGCAGGCCGGATTGATCTGGGGGGCTGGAAGTCCGGTGGCGAGCGCTATGTTAGCTTCTTGCGCGGTCGTGGCGATGTCGCAGGCTATTTCAAAGCCTTTTTGGGCTGCAACGACGTCAAGACCCCACTCAAAGAAACCCAAAAACTGGTTAAAGGGCTGGAAGCCTTTGCGAATGAGCAAGCGATTGCCGGCAACGAGCGCGACGAGTTGTTCCAACGCGCACATAGTTATTTAGATGCCTTGGGCGATGGCCAAGGCGAGGTTGATCTCGCTACCGTCGCCGAGCAAGTCTTCCCGAGCTCGCCCGCGCAACTGCAAACCGCCTTGCAAAGCGATGAGCTGGGTATTAACGACGGCTTTGTGCCTGATCGGCGCGCGATCAAACCGCTGATGCGTTTTAAAGCCAATGGCCCACAATGGAAACTCGAATTCGATCGCGCCAGCCTGCGCAGCGGCGCGGTGATCTACGATAAATACAGCGACACGCTGGTGCTGTCGAATATTCCGGATGAGTTGAAGAAAGCATTGCTGGAGCAATAATTTTACTTTGAGGGTATTTCATTTGGAGCTATTAAAGTAAAGCCCTGCACAGGGATACCCAGTAGAGTGAGTGGGCTTGGTAGCGTGAAGTATTTAATCCGTTGCTAACCTTGTTCTTGTCAGTCGATGATTTTCCTTGGCTGCTAGTAAGGGGCTTTGCTTAATTTTGGGGTCGTATGCTAAAACTTCGCCGCCTTATTTCGAGTGATGCATCGGTTTTTCAAGCGTTGCGGCTTGCTGGATTGCAGGAATCGCCATTGGCCTTTGGGTCTAGCTACGAAGAAGAAAAGGATTTACCGCTTTCAACGGTGGAGGATCGTTTGGCTGCAAGGCCTGATCGGGGTGTCTTCGGTGCGTTTATCAATAACGAACTCAGCGGCATCGTTGCCCTTGGCAGGGAAAACAAGCATAAGCTGGCGCATAAAGCGCTGATCTGGGGGCTGTATGTCACACCTCAGGCTAGGGCTCGCGGTCTTGCCCGTGCTCTATTGCAGGAGGCTATCGCTTTGGCGCAAGCCACCAAAGATATCCAGCAAATTAACCTTAGCGTGAATGCTGGCAATGGTGCGGCGATTGCTTTGTATCAATCGCTTAATTTCAAAAGTTTTGGGCATGAGCCCAATGCTTTGTTGGTTGATGGTGAGTTTCACGATGAAGTGCACATGTACCTGCCACTGAACAAAGTCTAAAGGCATCTTTGAGTAAAAATCTTAAGCAAACCGACTAAATATTTTCACTGGACAACCCCGCATGATCTTCAATCCCCGCCAACAAGAACTCCTCGAATGGGTGCAGCGCGCTGGGCATGTTAGCGTCGATGAGTTGGCGCATCATTTTGGCGTAACGCCGCAAACGATACGCCGCGATATCAACCAGCTGGCGGACGAGCGCAAATTGCATCGCGTTCACGGTGGCGCGAGTGCGCATTCGAGCGTTGAGAATGTCGAATACTCGGCGCGCAAGGTGCTTAATATCGACGCCAAAGAGCGTATCGCCAAACTGGTCGCCGAGCATATTCCGAATCATGCTTCGGTGTTTATGAACTTAGGAACGACCAGCGAAGCGGTGGCACGCGCGCTGCAGCACCATATTGGCCTGCGTGTGATCACCAATAATCCGCATATCGCGATGACGATGTGCCATTACGCTGATAGCGAGGTGATTTTGGCCGGCGGCGTGATGCGCGCCAAAGACAATGGCATTTGCGGCGAGGCGACGATTGAGTTTATCCGCCAGTTTCGCGTTGATTACGCGGTGCTCGGTGTGGCGTGTATCGAGATGGATGGTACGCTGCGCGATTTTGAAATGCGCGAAACGCGCACATCCGAGGCGATTATCGCGCAGGCGCGTAATGTGTTTCTGGTGGTCGATCACACCAAATTTGGCCGCCCATCCTTGGTGCAAATGGGGCATTTGCGCCAAATTACCGCGCTGTTTACCGATCAGGCGGTGCCTGAGGCGCTGTTGCCGGTACTGGAAGAAACCGGCACCGAGCTGTATGTGGCTGAAGAGTTGTTGGGCGCGAGCTAAAACTAAATATTCGCAAGTGAAAACACCGACCCTCGTTTGGTCGGTGTTTTTTTCGTCTTTGAATTGCTTTTTTTTCGTTTTTACGCAAAAAATGTTTGTAAAGTGAAAATATATGAGCATAATACGAACATAAATGCGCGAATGAATGTTGTTTGATGTTCGCTTTTGATTCGCTTGCTAGGGTAGGAAGATCAATGAACGCCGCAATTTCACCTCAGACTCAGCAATACTTCATGGTAGAGCCACATGTGGGTGCTGCCGCAAACCGCGATGTAAGCCCGCGTCGCCGCCAAATGGTGGTGGCCAATTGGAAAATGCACGGCAGCTTTGATTTTTGCCGCGCGATGATTCCTGCCTTGGGGCGCGCCGCGCAAGATGCGGTCGAGCTGGTGGTTTGCCCGCCAGCACCATTTTTAGCCACGGTGAGCCAGCTCGCGCTGGGTACTGGCGTTACGTGCAGCGCGCAAGACGTGGCCGAGTTGCCCAGTGGTGCGCGCACTGGCGAGTGGTCGGCGGCGATGCTGGCCGAAGTTGGCTGTCGTTATGCCTTGGTCGGGCATTCCGAGCGCCGTCAACATCATTATGAAGATGACGCGCTGATCGCCGGTAAAGCCCGCGCTTGCTTGTTGGCGGGTATTACGCCGATTGTCTGCATTGGTGAAAGCGCCGCCGAGCGCGAGCGTGGCGAAACCGAGCAAGTGCTCTGCAATCAGCTCGATTGGTTAATGAGCACGCCGCTGTGGCGGCAGGCGATTGTGGCCTATGAGCCGCGCTGGGCTATTGGTACGAATCAAGCCGCGACCCCCGAAGTGGCGCAAGCGACCCATGCGCTGATTCGCGCCTATCTGGCGCAATGCGATGCGCAAGCGGCGGCCCGGATGCCGCTGCTCTACGGTGGCAGTGTCAAGGCCGATAACGCGCAGCAATTACTGGCGATGCCCGACATCGACGGCGTGCTGGTTGGTGGTGCTTCGCTTGATATTGCCGCTTTTCTGCCGATTTATAGCGCCGCGCTGCAAGTGCAGCACACTGATTCGGTTTATCAATCCATACCAACATTGCAGCAGGTGGCCTGAGATGTCGTTATCACTGAATGAATATATCTGGCAGCACCGCAGCGATGCCAGTTTGCAGCGCGTTGCGCCTTTACTGCTGGGCGTGGCGCAAGCGTGCAGCCAGATTGCCAGCGCGGTGCGCAATGCCGCGCTCAATCACGCGAGCGGCGCGGCGGGTACTGACAATATCCAAGGCGAAGCGCAGCAAAAGCTCGATGTCATTAGCAACGACATCATGGTAGCCGCAACCCAAGAGCTGGCGCGGGTGCTGGCCAGCGAAGAGGTCGAGCAGGTAATTGCTGGCAACCCCACCGCTGATTTGGCCTTGGTGTTCGACCCGCTCGATGGCTCCAGCAATCTGGACGTCAATATCTCAGTCGGCACGATTTTTTCGATTTTATCTGCTCCGCAAGGCGGTAGCGATGAGGCTGTCTGCCTGCAAAGCGGTACACGGCAATTGTGCGCGGGCTATGCCTTGTATGGCCCAGCAACGATGTTAGTGATTACGACCGGAATGGGCGTGAATGGCTTTACTTACCAAGAAGAAACTGGGCTGTTTGTGCTAACGCACCCTGATTTGCGCATTGCACCGCAGGCGCAAGAATTTGCGATTAATGCGTCCAATCAGCGCCATTGGGAGCAGCCGATTCAAGCCTATATCGCCGATTGCCTCGAAGGGCGCGATGGCGTGCGTGAGCGCGATTTTAATATGCGCTGGGTGGCCTCGATGGTGGCCGAAGTGCATCGCATTTTATTGCGCGGCGGCGTGTTTTTATACCCCGCCGATAGTCGCGCCAAAACCCGCAACGGCAAATTGCGGCTGCTGTATGAAGCCAACCCGATGGCGATGTTGGTGGAAGCGGCCGGTGGCGCAGCCTCTACTGGCCAGATGCGACTGCTTGCCATTGAGCCGACCGAGCTGCATCAGCGTGTACCGGTGATCTTGGGCGCGAAAGATGAAGTGGCTTTGATTGAGGGGTATTTCAATCAAGGCAATTCAAAATATGGTCTAGCGGCTGATACATCTGGAGGTATATCAATGCGACAGGCACATCCACCTTCGCATCAAACCCTGTTCGAAACCATTTTCAATTAAACCGCAAGTACAGCAAAAACCTGCATCAACAGCATCTAGGAGTAAGCCATGTCTCTCGTCTCAATGCGCCAATTGCTCGATCATGCCGCCGAAAATCAATACGGCGTGCCCGCCTTTAATGTGAATAACCTAGAGCAAGTGCGTGCAATTATGGAGGCGGCCGATCGCACCAATAGTCCGGTAATCATGCAGGCTTCGGCTGGGGCGAGAAAATATGCTGGCGCGCCGTTTTTGCGGCATTTAATGCTGGCGGCAGTGGAGGAGTTTCCGCATATTCCAGTCGTGATGCACCAAGATCACGGTACTAGCCCGAAAGTGTGTCAGCAGGCGATCGAGCTGGGTTTTAGCTCGGTGATGATGGATGGCTCGCTCGGAGAAGACGGCAAAACGCCGACTGATTACGACTACAACGTTTCAGTGACGCGCCAAGTGGTGGCTATGGCTCATGCCTTGGGCGTATCAGTGGAAGGTGAAATTGGCTGCTTGGGTAGTCTGGAAACCGGTTTGGCTGGTGAAGAAGACGGCATCGGCGCGGCGGGGCAACTCAATCACGCCCAACTACTGACCGATCCCGAGGAAGCGTATGCGTTTGTGCAAGCTACTCAAGTGGATGCGCTGGCGATTGCCATCGGCACCAGTCACGGTGCGTATAAATTTAGCCGTCCACCGACTGGCGAGATTTTGTCGATTGAACGAATTCGCCAAATCCACGAACGTTTACCGAATACGCATTTAGTGATGCACGGCAGCTCGTCAGTGCCGCAGGAATGGCTAGAGATTATCAACGCACACGGCGGCGAGATCCCTGCTACTTGGGGCGTGCCGGTCGAAGAAATAGTCCGTGGCATTCGTTATGGTGTGCGCAAAATTAATATCGACACCGATTTGCGCCTTGCCGCCACCGGCGCGATCCGCCGCTTTATGGCGCAAAACCCGGCCGAATTCGATCCGCGCAAATATTTACAAGTGTCGGTGAACGCGATGCGCGATATTTGTATCGCGCGTTTTGAGGCCTTTGGTGCAGCAGGACAGGCTAGCAAAATTGTACCTCTCAGCTTATCCAGTATGGCCAAACGCTATGCACAGCCTATCCCGCCGCTGGCTTCCTTACTTGGCGGGGGTGCCGTGCATACCTTGGGAGCCAATGTGCTCAGTATTACCAGCGAGCATTGGCTAGACCGCCGCTTGATGACGGGGGATTGTTGCTGATGATTCGGAACATTCTTTTGAATTTTTAGTCTGCCCGCCGGCTCATTGAGCCGGTTTTTTTCTGCCAGTAAGCGGCTGGCGCGCTGGCTTCTGCTAGTATCGTCAGATGACGACTTTAACCAATCCTCATTCTGCTCGTGCCGCATTAAAGCAGGGCTTTGTTGCTACGTTGCCGATGCAATTGGGCGTAGCTCCTTTTGGGCTGATTTTTGGCACGCTCGCCGCACCGTCTGGCTTGCCGCCGTGGGCGGCGCTGGCGATGTCCATCTTTGTATATGCTGGATCGGCCCAATTTCTGGCGCTCACTTTATTGGCCGCGAGCGCCAGCTGGCCGGTGATTGTGCTAACGACGCTGGTGGTTAATCTGCGTCATGCGCTCTACAGCGCCACCTTACAAAGCCCGCTGTCCCATTTGCCATTTTGGCAGCGTGCCGGTTTGGCGTATTTTCTGACCGACGAAACCTTCGCCGCCGTACAGTCGGGCATCAATCAAAACGTGATGCCGATTAGTGCGTATATGCTGGGGTCGGGTCTGTGCAATTGCTGCTGCTGGGTGCTGTGTACCGCACTGGGTATTGCCTTGGGGCAGGCGGTGCCGCAAATTGCCCATTGGGGGCTGGAGTTTGCGATGGTCGCCACTTTTACCGGCATCGTGGTGCCCATGCTGGTATCGCGTGCGCAAGTGTTCGCGGCGCTGGCCGCTGCCATCACCGCGCTATTGGCGGCGAGTTTGCCGTATAAACTAGGGCTGATTTGCGCTGTTATTGTTGGTGTGAGTGCTGGCATGCTGGTGGCGCGTTTTGCCGCGCCGCCGCATTCGGTGGCTGACTAATACTCGGCTATGTATAGGCTGCAAGGTTAAATAGGAATTTGGTTAGGTGGATATACCCTCGTTATTATTAATGTTGCTTGGTATGGCGGCGGTGACTTATGGTCTGCGGTTGGTGTTTTTTTTGCCGGGCGTGGGTGATCGCCTACCGCCGCGCCTGCGCCAAGCCATGGCCTATGTACCCGTTGCGGTATTAACTGCAATTGTCGTACCTGAGGTTTTCTTAACGAAAGGCCAATTCAATACCGATCTGCTCAACCCTCAGCTATGGGGCATGCTGGCTACAGGTTGGATGATGTGGAAAAGTGGCCGCTTGCTGTTGGCGATTGGAGCTGGAATGGCAGTGTATTACGCATTTCGGCTGCTGGCTTGAGCTGATTGTTTGACGCGCATGATTGCGCGCAGAAAGCTGACAAGCCGCGCGCCAAATCAGGTAAAATAGCGAAATTCGTAAATCATTCAACGGCTTTGCTCAAGCGAGATAGCGCTTTGATCAAGGCCGTTTTTATTCGAACCGGTTTTATCCGAACAGTTTGTATTAGAACACTCAAAAGGCAGCATCAATACCATGTCACAAAAAACGTCATTTACCACGCTCGAACAACTCACGCCCGACTGGCACGACAATCTGGCTGGCTTGGGCTACGAGTTTATGACACCGATTCAGGCCGCCAGCCTGCCGCTGGTGCTGGAAGGTCGTGATCTGATCGCCAAAGCGAAAACCGGTAGTGGCAAAACGGCCGCTTTTGGTATCGGCGTGCTGCATAAACTTAACTTGACGCTGTTCCGCCCACAGGCGCTGATTTTGTGCCCAACGCGCGAATTGGCCGATCAGGTTAGTAAAGACCTGCGTCGCTTGGGTCGCCATTTGCCGAATTTGAAAATTCTGACTTTGTGTGGCGGCACGCCGCTGGCACCGCAGGCCGCGTCGCTCGCGCACGGTGCGCACGTGGTTGTCGGCACGCCAGGCCGGATTCAGGATCATTTGCACAAAGAAACGCTAATCGTCAAACAAGTCAGCACACTGGTGTTGGATGAAGCTGACCGCATGCTGGATATGGGCTTTGGCGGCGAAGTGCAGGACGTGATTTCATTCCTGCCCAAATGGCGTCAGACCTTGCTGTTCTCGGCGACATATCCGGAAGGCATCCGCAAACTGTCGGCTAGCATTCAGCGTAGCCCGGTTGAAGTGACCGTCGAGGCGCTGCATGACCAATCGTATATCGAGCAAGCGATTTTTGCGGTGAAGGATAACGCCGATAAACCCGACTTGATGAAGCGTATTTTCGCGCATTACCAGCCAGTATCGAGCGTGGTGTTTTGTAACACCCGTGCCGATTGTATGGCGCTGGCTGATTCGCTGGTTGAAGACGGGTTCGACGCGATTGCGTTGCATGGCGAACTCGATCAACGCGACCGCGATCTGATGCTGGTGCGCTTTGCCAACGGCAGTTGCCCGATTCTGGTCGCCACCGATATGGCCGCACGCGGGCTGGATATTAAAGAATTGTCGCTGGTGGTGAATTACGAGCTGCCGTACGATCCCGAAGTGTATGTGCACCGCATCGGCCGTACCGGTCGTGCCGGCAATAAAGGGCATGCGGTGAGTTTGGTTTCGCCGAGCCAAGTGAAGCGCCAGCGCCAGATCGAGGAATACCTAAAATCCGAGCTACCGAAAGGGCGCGAAGACGATCTGACTGTCGAAGGCGATTTCGCGCTGCCCGCGAAAATGACGACGCTGTGTTTTGACGCGGGCCGCAAACAGAAAGTCCGCCCCGGTGACATCGTTGGCGCGCTGACTGGTGATGGCGGTTTGCAGTTTGAATCGATCGGCAAGATTGATCTATTTGAATTTCAAACCTATGTCGCCGTTGATCGCTGCCACGCAACACAAGTGATCAAGCGACTTGGTAATGAAAAAGGCAAGCTCAAAGGTAAACCTGTCAAAGTGCGGATTATTTAAGCAATTCGATTAGACATTAAGGGTATGCAATCAGAGGTCAACTTGTTATTGATCTTTGGCTGTATACCCTTTGTTGTTTTTGGCAGCGGGTTTAATCTGCGGCAAGACGTATTAGTTGTTTATGGCTAAACTCAGTGCATTGATCGATACGACTTCGCAAGGAGAGCGCCATGTCGGCCACGCACTCTGGATTTGCTGCTAAATCAGAACGCCTGCGCGCGATGAAGCGCCGCGCCACCGGGCTGTTGATTGCGATGGCGCTGCTGCTGGTTTGGGTGATCTGGCTGCGCACTCAATATCCGGCTTGGGGCTGGCTCGGGTTTATTGAGGCCTTTGCCGAAGCCGCGCTGGTCGGCGGTTTGGCCGACTGGTTTGCGGTGACCGCGCTGTTTCGCCAGCCGCTCAATTTGCCGATCCCGCACACCGCGATTATCCCTAAAAACAAGCACCGCATCGCCGATAGCTTGGGCGAATTTATCGAGGCGCATTTTTTATCGACCGAACGCATTATGGCCAAGGTCAGCGAATTTAACCCCGCTGCCAAACTATCAAATTGGTTAATGCAGCCCGCCAATGCGCGCCAAAGTGCCGAGCAGCTGACCAATTTGTTGCACTATATTTTGCAAAGCCTCACCGAGCCGGAGATACAAGCCCGGCTGCGCGAATTGCTGCGCCAGCAATTGGGCAAAATCGATCTGGCCGCGCCCGCCGCCGAAGTGCTTAGCTTGGTGCGCCAAAGCGGCGCGCAACAACAATTACTCGATGTGGTACTAAGCCATGTCGATCAGCAATTGCAAAAACCCGAGCTGCAGCAACATCTGGCGCAGCTGATCGCGGCTGAGCTCGATTACCTGAAATGGATCGCGCTTGACGAAGCCGGTGGACGCTATCTGGCACGCAAGCTGGTGCACGCCGCCGCGCGCGAGGTGCAAGGTATGCGCGAAAACGATCAGCATACCTTACGTGTTCACGTTGATGAGACGCTGGCGCAGTTGCAACAACGCTTAAAAAATGATCCCGAACTTAAAGCACGCCTTGCCGCTGCGCAGCAAAAAATGCTGGCTGAACCCACGCTGATGGATGCGCTCGATAAAGTCTGGCTCAACGTGGTTGGCCTTTTGGCCGGTCAATTAAAAGAGCCTGATTCGGCTCTGCGCAGTAAGCTGGCCAAAGGCTTAAGCCATTTGGCGCAGCGCTTGGCACAGGACGAGAGCCTATCGGACTGGCTCAACCGCCATGCGCGTATCGCCGCTGGCCAATTGGTCAAACGTTATCGCCATCAGATCGGCGTTTTTATCGCCGAGCAGCTCAAAGCGTGGGATGACGAAGTGATGGTTGAACGCCTTGAAGTCAATGTTGGTGTTGATCTGCAATTTGTCCGCCTTAATGGAACCTTGGTAGGCGGTTTGATTGGCTTGGTGCTGTATGGTTTGCATCAATTGGTGGTGCTGTGATGTGGCGGCTATGCGTACTGATGATGTGTTTGCCAGTAATCGGCTTAGCTTCAGGTGGCACCCCGCCGTCCCCGTTAGATTGGCCTAATCAGCGCGAAGTGCTTTGGTACCATTCTTGCGGCTGTGCTGATGCTTGCTGGGTCGCTGAGTTGCGCAACAGGAAAAACCAGCAAATCAAAGCACGCTTGCGCTGTGATTGCGAGCAAGTGTTTTTTCGGCTGGGTAAACAGCCTGAGCAGCAATATGCATCAAGCTGTTCGGCGTTTAGCGACGAAAACAAATTCCAAGAAATTACCCGTACTTTGCACGAGCTAGTTCAGTAGCGTTTCGAGCCAATTGTAAGCAGGGGGGCTATGGCCGCGCAGCTATTTTTAGTTGATACACCAGCACTCCAGCGGCCGCTGTGGCTAATAAATGCTTCAACGTGTGGCCACTGATGAGACTGAGCTGGTGAAACATCTGATGGTCTTGTAGCTCGGCTACTTTAGCGAATACATACAGCAAAATGGCACTGGCAAATGCCAGGCGTTTGGCGCGGCTGACTTGGGCTTGCCAGTGCAGTAGTGGAATCAAAATTAGCGGCAGCATTTGCAGTAATAAATAGGGACGTAAATCGCCTAAGCCTTGTGGTGCCGCCTTTGTTTGACCAAGTAAATCGGTGCTGGCAAAGCTTGGCACGTCGGTGTATTGCCACCACCATACGCTTAGATAAGCCAATACTGCCAATAGTGCACAGTAGCCCAGTTGAACATTGCGTGGCTCATTTTGCCCATAACATTCTTGCCAGGCCGCAGCCAATAGGCCCGCACAAGCGATGGCTATCGGAATACGATCAAAAATCAACCGTGCATTATCCGGGGCGAGGTGATACCAGCCTGAACCTAGTGAGGTAAAAAAAACCGCGCTGAAGAATAAATAGTAGGCGACGCGTGCACTGCGCACCAATTGTGGATCTTGCCATAGTCGGCATACCCCCCAGGCACCGGCAAAGGCAAAACCTAAGTTGGAAAGTACATCGGCCGCATTGGGGATAGATAGCCAAGCGCGGCGGTCGGCAAAATGGTGGTAATTGGGTAGCTGCAAAATCGGACCATGCAACAACATGGCAATGGCCAGTGCCAGTATAAGCAGGCTAGGCAATACATACGGCAGGCGGCGGAACAAGGACATGCGGTTTTCTCGTGCAGGGATTAATGACGAAAATGGCTGGTGGTTTTGTCAGTTTGAATTTAAGCTGTTTGTTTTTGTAAGTTGAGCATTGTGGCGACAAATGCGCCCAAGATCAATTAAGCCACCTATGAAAATTACCTTCTGTGAATTAAAACCCGACAATTTAGCGCCATTTTGTGATCTTTATTTGCGCGTCTTCAACGCAGCGCCGTGGCATGACGGCTGGCATATTGACGCGGTGTGCGAGCGCTTTGCCACGTTTAGCCAATTTCCGCGTTTTTATGGCTTGGGCATGTTGGCGGATGATGTGCCGGTGGGCTTGGCGTTTGGCTGGGGCGAGCGCTGGATTGAAGGCTGGCACTTCTTTATCAAGGAGTTTTGCATTGATAGCCAGTTGCAAGGGCAGGGTTTGGGCAAACAATTGTTTGCTGAATATGAGCGGCGCTTGCATGCACAAGGCTATCGCTGGACCTTTTTGAATACCGCACGCGCGGTGCCTGCCTACCATTTCTACCGTAAAATCGGTTTTCTGGAAGAAGACCAGACGATTTTGACCAAGCAGCTCACCAGCCCTGCAGCCATGTTGGCTTAAGCACTTTGCGCTTATCCTTTTCTGGCTGATTTTTCGCTTTTCTAGCTTGCCATTGTGCCCACTTCCCCCGATAATCCAGCCCGTTAAGCAGGAGAGTGTATTTGTCTAGTAACAAATACCACCGAAGGCGCAATGGCACCCGCGAATCGCTCAGGTCAAAGGACTGCTTAATCGACGTAAACACTCTGGAGAGCGCTCAAAAGAGCCACCGAAGGGGCTAACGGCGGAAATGCTTTAAACTTGCTGCGCGAGCTGTGATCACATCTCGGGCGGTGCTCGGAATCCTCACGTACTGCATGTACGCTCCGGTTCCTGTGCTCCGGCCTCAATGCACTAACAGCCGCTCGCTGCGTTTAAACTCATTTCCTAGCACTTGCTGCAGCCGGAAAATCTCAGGTACATGGACAGAGGGGTGTTGCCCGCTACATCAATAAAGTAGTGGCCTATGAGGGTATACCCTAGGAAAGTCTTATGACCGCAACGACCCAAGAAGCTACACCAAAAACCACTCCGCTGTACGACTCACACGTCGCAGCTGGCGCGAAAATCGTTGATTTTGCCGGCTGGGCGATGCCGATCCACTACGGCTCGCAACTCAAAGAGCACGAAATCGTTCGCAATGACGCAGGCATGTTTGATGTATCGCACATGTGCGTCATCGACATCACTGGCGCGGACGCCAAAGACTGGCTGCGCACGCTGATCGCCAACGACGTTGAAAAGCTCGGCTTTGAAGGCAAGGCACTGTACTCGGGCATGCTGACGCCTGAAGGCACCGTCATCGACGATCTGATCGTTTACCTGACTTACTACGGCTACCGCATGGTCGTGAACGCGGGCACGGCGGACAAAGACATCGCGTGGATGTTGAAACAAGCTGAGGGTCGCGACGTGGTGCTGACTGTGCGCCGCGAGCTGGCAATGATCGCCGTGCAAGGCCCGAACGCGATTGAAAAAGCGTGCAAAGTGCTGCACGAAGACTGGGAAGCGACGGTCAAAGGCCTGAAAGTATTCCAAGGCTTCCCATTTGGCTCGGTTGAAGAAGGCTGGTTTATTGCCCGCACCGGTTACACCGGCGAAGACGGCCTTGAAATCATGTTGCCAGCCGACGAAGCGCCACTATTCTGGAAAGCCTTGATCGGTGTTGGTGTTGCGCCAATTGGCTTGGGCGCACGCGATACGCTGCGACTGGAAGCAGGCATGAATCTGTACGGCCACGATATGGACGAAACCATTTCACCATTGCAAGCCGGTATGGGCTGGACGATTGCGTGGGAGCCCGCGGATCGCAACTTTATCGGCCGCGCGGCGCTCGAAGCTGAACGTGCAGCGGGTGTCAAAATGAAGCAAGTTGGTCTGGTACTCGAAGGCCGTGGCGTATTGCGCGAAGGCTTGAAAGTCGTCGTCGAAGGTGTCGGCGAAGGTGTCATCACCAGCGGTACATTCTCACCAACGCTGAAGCATTCGGTGGCAATTGCCCGCATCCCAGCCGGAACTGGAGCGTCAGCGCAAGTTGATCTGCGCGGTACGCTGACCGATGTACGCGTAGTGAAAATGCCATTTGTACGCAACGGCAAAAAAGTTTTCGAATAAGTAAATCAGGTAAAAGTTCTCACGCGGCGTTGCTTGGCCTTGCCATACCCAATCTACAGTCTGTGGCTGTGCGTCTGGCGTGAGTCTTTTGAATAAATACGGTTGCAGGGTATTGCCCTATAAACGAATTAAATAAAGATCTCCAATTAAATACCTTAGAGGATAAAGTCATGAGCAATGTTCCAGCAGAATTGAAATATGTAAACAGCCACGAGTGGTTGCGTCTTGAAAGCGACGGCACGGTAACGATCGGCATTACCGACCATGCGCAAGAATTGCTCGGCGATATCGTATTTGTTGAATTGCCAGAAGTCGGCGCACAACTGGATGCAGAAGCGACCGCCGGCGTGGTTGAGTCAGTGAAAGCCGCTTCTGATGTGTACGCGCCAATCGCGGGTGAAGTGGTTGAAGTGAACGTTGAACTCGAAGGCTCTCCAGAATTGGCGAACACCGATCCATACGGTGCGGCGTGGTTTTTCCGCGTGAAGCCTGCGAATGTGGCGGATCTGGAAGCATGTTTGTCAGCTGCTGAATACACCAAAGAAATCGGCGCCTAATTAAAAATCGGCTGCGAAGCCCAATCACTGCGTTAGGCCGCGAACTCAAAATCCTCATTGGCTGCAGCCAACTCCGGTTTTTCGTTCTTGCCTGCCTTGTGCTTGGGTCTTCGCGCACGATTTTTGGCAATTTGCTGATTTAAAAGAATAATTTATTGCAAAGCGCGGCTAAATGGCTGCGCTTTGCTACGCCTTGACCCTGAAGGTACCCCATGACGCTTTCTACTTTGTTTAATCGCGACGAATTTGTCGCGCGTCACATTGGCCCCAATAGCGCCGATCAAGCGGCGATGTTGGCTGAAATTGGCGCGACATCGCTCGACGATTTGGTTGGCCAGACGATTCCAGCCGATATCCGCTTTAATCAAGCGCTGAACCTGCCCGATGCATTGCCAGAGCACGAAGCACTGGCCAAACTCAAAGCCATCGCCAGCAAGAACATCATTAAAAAATCATTCATCGGCTTGGGCTACTACCCCAATCTGACGCCGGGCGTGATTTTGCGCAATGTGCTGGAAAATCCCGGCTGGTACACCGCGTACACGCCGTACCAAGCTGAAATTGCACAAGGTCGCCTCGAAGCATTGCTGAATTACCAGCAAATGGTGATCGACTTTACCGGCCTTGAGCTGGCGAATGCTTCCTTGCTCGATGAAGCCACGGCAGCCGCTGAAGCGATGGCCATGGCGCGTCGTGTGTCGAAAGTGAAGGCAGACGTTTTCTTTGTTGATGCGCAGGTATTGCCTCAGACACTAGACGTGGTGCGAACTCGCGCGAAATACTTCGGCTTTGAAGTTGTGGTGGGGGCTGCGGATCAGGCTGGTGCTGGCGATTATTTCGGTGCGCTGTTCCAGTATCCGGGCGCTGATGGTGTGGTGGCTGATTTGTCAGGCCCGATCGCAGCACTCAAAGCCAAAGGTGGCGTGGCGATTGTGGCAGCTGATTTGCTGTCACTCGCGGTATTGAAGTCTCCAGCCGAATTGGGCGCGGACGTGGCCGTCGGTAACACGCAGCGCTTTGGCGTGCCAATGGGCTTTGGTGGCCCACACGCGGCTTATTTTGCATTCAAAGACGACATGAAACGCTCGGCTCCAGGCCGGATTATTGGCGTGTCGATCGATGCCAAAGGGAAGACAGCTTTAAGGATGGCGCTGCAAACACGCGAGCAACATATCCGCCGCGAAAAAGCCAACTCGAATATTTGTACCTCGCAAGTGCTGCTCGCCAATATGGCCGGCATGTACGCCGTGTACCACGGCCCAGTGGGTGTAAAACGTATCGCGCAACGTGTACACCGTTTGGCTGCGCTGTTTGCTGCGGGCGTCGTACAAGCAGGCGGTAAAGTGGTGCACAACGCTTTCTTTGACACGGTACAAGTGGAACTCAGCAATGCCGCTGCGGTTTACCAAGCCGCGCAAGACGCGGGTTATAACTTGCGCCAAGTGTCAGACAGCATATTGGGCGTGGCTTTCCACGAAGCGGCATCGCAAGACGATCTGGCCACCTTGCTGAAGCTCTTTACGGGTAAAGACGTTGATCTGGCGGCACTTGATGCAACTGCCAGCGATGCGATTCCAGTGGAACTGGTTCGTACTTCAGCCTACCTGACGCACCCGGTGTTCAATAGCTATCACACCGAACACGAAATGCTGCGTTACCTCAAACGCCTCGAAAATCGTGATCTGGCGTTGAATCACTCGATGATTTCTCTTGGTAGCTGCACGATGAAGCTTAACGCTACCAGTGAAATGATTCCGGTGACTTGGCCAGAATTTGGCAATATCCACCCATTCGCGCCAAGCGAGCAGACCGCAGGCTACCAGATTTTGGTCGATACCCTGGCCGATCAATTGAAGGCCATCACCGGTTTTGCCGCGATTTGTATGCAGCCGAACTCTGGCGCACAAGGTGAATACGCTGGCTTGTTGGCGATCAGCCGTTACCACGAAAGCCGTGGCGACGCGCATCGCAATATCTGCTTGATTCCAAAATCTGCGCACGGCACCAACCCGGCAACGGCGCAGATGATGAATATGAAAGTCGTGGTGATCGATTGCGACGAGAGCGGTAACGTCGATGTGGCTGATCTGAAAGCCAAAGCTGAACAGCACAAAGACAACCTCGCCGCGCTGATGCTGACTTACCCATCTACGCACGGTGTATTTGAAGCTGCAGTAAAAGAAATCTGCGCAACGGTGCATCAGTTTGGTGGTCAGGTGTATATGGACGGCGCGAACTTGAACGCGCAAGTGGGCTTAACGCGTCCAGCCGATATCGGCGCGGATGTGAGCCACATGAATCTGCACAAAACCTTCTGCATTCCACACGGCGGCGGCGGCCCCGGCATGGGCCCGATTGGCTTGGCGGCACACTTAGCACCGTTTATGGCTAACCACGCTGTAGCGCCAATCACCGTGGGTGATGCGAGCGTAGCGCAAGGGCAAGGTGCAGTCTCTGCGGCGCAATTTGGTTCGGCATCGATTCTGCCGATTTCGTGGATGTATATCACGATGATGGGTGCGGCAGGCATGAAACGTGCGACTGAAATCGCTTTGCTCAACGCCAACTACGTCGCGAAGAAACTCGGCGCGCATTACCCAGTGTTGTACAGCGGTGCCAATGGCCGTGTGGCGCACGAATGTATTATCGACATTCGCCCATTGAAAGCGGCGAGCGGTATTACTGAAGTCGATATTGCCAAACGCCTGATGGACTACGGTTTCCACGCGCCAACGATGAGCTTCCCAGTGGCCGGTACGCTGATGATTGAGCCGACTGAATCAGAAGCCAAGCCAGAGCTGGATCGCTTTATCGCCGCGATGGTGTCGATTCGCAACGAGATCGCCAAAGTAGAAGCGGGTGAGTGGACGCTGGAAGACAATCCGCTGAAAAATGCACCTCACAGCAAAGGTGATATTTCAGGCGAATGGAACCACGCCTACAGCCGCGACACGGCGTTTTTCCCATTGCCGTATGTGCTGGATAATAAATTCTGGCCATCGGTGAATCGCATTGATGATGTGTATGGCGACCGTAATCTGATTTGCTCTTGTCCAAGCATGGATAATTACAGCTAATCATGTTAAAAAAGGGAGGCTTAGCCTCCCTTTTTTTGTTCCATGTGAAAGCAAATCTAATACAAACCCTACGTTTTCTGCTGCTCGCCGTTATTTTGCTGCTGCTAGGCCTGTTGACGTTGCACCAAGTTTGGCAGGCGGTGTTCTCAGGTGAATTATTTGGCTCAGATTTTGCAGAAGCACCATTCGAGTTTTGCTTATTGCTTGCAATGAGCGCTGCATTTGGCATTTTTAGTTGCAAACTGGGGGTGTCTTGGTTGCAACTAGTCTTGCGTAATCGGCATCACTTACTCGCATCCAAGTCACTGGCCGATATCGAAAACGCTTTACCTGCTGGTGTGAGCTTAGCTTGGGTATGCCTAGCCGTGTTGGCTGTGCTTGCTTTGATTATCTGTAATTGAGCGAACAAATCCCATTTGATTTAGCACCTTCTAACGTCGATTTAGTGCCGTTCATAATTTATTTGGCGAAAACAATATAAAGGGATTGAAATTTCAAACAAACGCGCCGATATTCAAGTTGTAAGGATAAGTTTGTAAGGGTCTCCGTCGCGAATCGCGGATTTTGAAATACTAGGGAGGGCCACATCATGGTACGCATCTTTGATATGTCAGCAAACGAAGCAACGCAAGACGACGCGTTCGAATCACAAGCATTACAAGCTAGCGCGATTCATTTGGACTCGCTGGCGATTGATCAGCCAGTATGTCAGCTCCGCTTGCTCACGGTGGCAGAGGCGGAAGAGCAGCAGCGCATTCCCCGCCCTCGTCCATGGCTAGGTTAAGCGGCCTAAATTAGTATTGCAATCCTTCTACTGTCTCGCGGCCCCACCAATGTGGGGCTTTTTATTTTTGTATTAGTGGCGATACAGCCTGACTAATTCAGCCAATTTGCCATCTTTGCGCATGCTTTCCAATGCTTGGTTCATGCGCTGAAAATCCCCGTCGCTGACACTGATTTTGCTGAAGGCAAAATGTGCATCCTCAATAGTCCAACCCACCGCTAGTGGTGAAATCGTATTAAGCCGCAAAGATTTTATGACTGCGATGGCCGAGAGCGAAGACGCGAAGGCCAGATCAATACGGCCATAGGCTAGTTTTTGTAGATTGGCCTGCATGGTTGGGGCTACATCGACCACAATTCCCGGGTGGCTTTGCGCTAGCCATTGGTCAATTTCAGAACCAAAACTATCCCCGCGTGCAACACCTATTCGAACGCCTGGATAGCGTTCCAGATCTGCTAGAGTGCGAATATTCCAAGCTCGTGCTGAATTT
The DNA here is from genome assembly GCF_013423785.1 of Chitinibacter fontanus. Taxonomy (NCBI): domain Bacteria; kingdom Pseudomonadati; phylum Pseudomonadota; class Betaproteobacteria; order Neisseriales; family Chitinibacteraceae; genus Chitinibacter; species Chitinibacter fontanus. The sequence continues at coordinate 346,855 of NZ_CP058952.1, read as the reverse complement.
GTGTTGTGATATAGCTGAATGACCGTTGGGCTGTAAGGCCCGGAAAATAGTGCGAACTGCTCGCGCTCAGGTGTTTTGAGCGTTTCCATGGCAAGGTCGACATCGCCAGTAGCCAATTCATTGAGCGTGCGTTTCCATGGGCGCTGTACATAGCTAAGCTTGCACTGTGCTCGTTTGGCCATTTCGTTTAAGACTTGTACGGCATAGCCTTGCATTTGTCCGTGGGCATCTTGGTAATGAAATGGTGCCCATGTATCCCAGCTTACTTTGAGGCTGGTTAAGCATGAACCAGCCTCAACTGAAACGTTGATTAGTGTACTAAGCACCACGGCAGTAAGGGTTTTGCTTAGTATTGAATGAGCATCAGTGGAGCCACGGGGCATGATGACTTACTTTTGAATGAATCTTCCTAGCTATAGGTCAATCAACCATGACCTGCAAGCAGTGGACAGACCAGCGCAATATTATGACCGCGCTAGTCATGCCTTTGTAATGAGTTACTTTTTACCAAACAACTTGCTGCCTAGTGCAACAGCTGCAAGTGCAATTGCGCCAGCTAGCACGCCGACCAGCAGATTCATTGCACTTGGTATGACTGCCGCCATCACATTACCGCTTTCGGCTGCTAGATGCTCAATGCCATGATGAAGTTGTGGGATGCCATGCGTCAGAATACCCCCACCCACCAAAAACATCGCCGCAGTACCAACAACGGTAAGCAGCTTCATCAGTTTTGGTGCAGTTGCTACCAGCATTGCTCCTACTGTTTTTAACGCGCCATTGGTTTTCTTTTGCAAATAAAAGCCGATGTCATCCAGCTTTACAATGCCCGCCACCAAGCCATAGACGCCAATTGTCATAATCACGCCAATGCCTGCCAAGACAATAAATTGGGTCGATAAAGATTTATCTGCAACGGTACCTAGGGCGATAACGATAATCTCAGCCGATAAGACGAAGTCGGTGCGAATTGCGCCTTTAATTTTGTCTTTTTCTAGGCTAACTAAATCGACATTTTCATCACTAATGGCGGTGATCAAGGCCTCGTGGTTTTCTTCTTCTGCGTGTGGAAAGAATTTATGGGCTAGCTTTTCTACCCCTTCAAAGCACAGGTATAAACCACCCACCATTAATAATGGGATCACTGCCCAGGGGATAAAGGCACTAATGGCCAATGCCGCGGGCACTAAAATGATTTTATTTTTGAGTGAGCCCACGGCAACGGCCCATACCACCGGCAATTCACGTTCCGCACGTACCCCATTGACTTGTTCGGCATTGAGTGCCAAATCATCACCCAAAACCCCCGCAGTCTTTTTTGCGGCGACTTTAGTCATGACGGCAACATCATCCAGAATCGTAGCAATATCGTCTAAAAGTGTAAGTAAACTTGCTCCAGCCATTGATCTTCCCTGTGCATTTGTTAATTTTTGTTAATGTGCTAGTTTGCTGTTAGTCAGTGATTTTGGCAAATCTGGCTTGCGGTACACCATCAATTACGACGTTTTCCACAAACATCGCAAAGGGGCGTACCCACAAGCCTCCTTCGCCATATAGTGGCCGATACACCACCAGCCACTCGCAAGTTTCAGAGTGGCGGGCTAGATCAATCACTTCATATTGATTGCCTTTGTAATGACGATAACGCCCTAAGGGTAATTCTGGCTTAGCTGTCATATTGATACCCTGTTATGTATATCTCTATTGTTAATAAATAATGAGGCTTTTAACGAGATACCCCGTAAAAATGGCCACCCGAGGGTGGCCATTTTCTGTGAAACAATATGTGGTCAAATTGATTAAAGCTTAGTTTCCAGCCAAGCCGCAGCTGCTTCCATCGCCTCTTTGACTTTGCTGGTATCGGTACCACCCGCCTGAGCCATGTCAGGGCGACCACCACCTTTGCCGCCCACGATTTGCGCCGCAACATTCACCAATTCACCCGCTTTAACCTTGCCGGTGAGGTCTTTGCTAACCCGGGCGATCAGGCTCACTTTATCGTCGCTCACGCAAGCAAGTAGGGCGATGCCGCTTTCAACGCGATCCATTAGCTTGTCGCTCATTTCACGCAACATACCCGCTTCAACACCGTCGACGACGCTACCGATGCATTTCACGCCATTAATGGTGCGCATACCAACGCCGATCAACTGGTCGAGCTGGGTAAACGCCATCTGCGCTTTCAGTTGCGACACTTCTTTTTGCGCGGCTTTCAGATCCGCTTGCAGTTTTTCCAGCTTCGAGAGCAATTCGCCCGATTGCGCGCCTGCGATTACGGCTGCGGCTTTCAACTCGGCGTCTTGCGCTTGTACAGCTGACAATGCAGCAGTGCCCGTGATCGCTTCAACGCGACGGATACCAGCAGCTACGCCACCTTCCGATACGATTTTAAACAGACCGATGTCACCAGTGCGGCCAACGTGCGTACCTCCGCACAATTCGGTCGAGAAGTCGCCCATTTTCAATACGCGCACTTCATCGCCATATTTTTCGCCAAACAAGGCCATCGCGCCGTTTTTGATCGCCTCGTCGTAGCTCATCAATTTAGCGACGGCTTCTTCATTGGCCATGATGACTTGGTTGACCAAGTCTTCCACTTTGGCGATTTCGTCGCTGGTTAGTGCTTTCGGGTGCGAGAAGTCAAAACGCGTACGCTCGTGATTGACCAAAGAGCCTTTTTGCTCAACATGCGTGCCCAAAACTTCGCGCAATGCAGCGTGTAGCAAGTGTGTGGCCGAGTGATTGCGTTGGCTGGCTTGGCGTTTGGCGATGTCGATGCTGGCGGTTACGGCGTCGCCAACTTTGAGCGTGCCGCTGATAATCTGACCTTGGTGACCAAATACATCGGCTTTGATTTTCTGCGTGTCTGTGACGTTGAAAACGCCCGAGCCAGCGATGACGCCGGAGTCACCCGCTTGGCCACCTGATTCCGCGTAGAACGGCGTGTGATCCAGTACGATTACGCCTTCGTCGCCATCGACCAATTGCTGAACTTGCTCGCTGCCTTTATACAGGGCAATCACTTTGGCTGCGCGGCTGCTCTCGGTATAACCGTGGAAGCACGAAGCTTCGCCTTCGTACGCCAAGCCTGCCGTCATTTTGAAAGTGCCAGCGGCTTTAGATTGTTTGCGCTGTGCTTCGAGCGCAGCTTCAAAACCGGCGATATCGACGGTGACATTGCGCTCGCGGCAAACGTCGGCGGTCAAATCGATTGGGAAGCCGTAGGTGTCAGACAATTTGAACGCCACATCGCCGTCAAGCACTTGCTTGCCGCCGCCCAAAACGGTGTCGAGCAAGGTCATGCCGTTTTCTAGCGTGCGCCCAAAGATTTCTTCTTCGGTCTTCAGTGCGTCGATAATGTGTTCTTTACGCTGACGCAACTCTGGGTAGGCATCGCCCATTACGTCGGCCAATGGTGCAACCAGCTTATGGAAGAAGTAGCCTTTCTGACCTAGTTTGTAGCCGTGACGAATCGCGCGGCGAATAATGCGGCGCAGTACATAACCACGACCGTCGTTGGCTGGCAAAGCGCCGTCAGCGATCAGGAAGGCACATGAGCGGATGTGATCGGCAATCACTTTTAGTGATGGTGATTCTGGATCGGTCGCGCCGGTTTCACGTTGCGCTGCCGCCAATAGGTGTTGGAATAGATCGATTTCGTAGTTCGCATGCACTTTCTGCATTACTGCAGAAATCCGCTCCAGGCCCATGCCGGTATCAACCGATGGTTTTGGCAGTGGATGCAATACTCCCGCTTCGTCGCGGTTAAATTGCATGAATACGTTGTTCCAGATCTCGATGAAACGGTCACCGTCTTCTTCTGGTGATCCTGGAGGGCCGCCCCAAATGTGGTCGCCGTGATCGTAGAAAATTTCAGAACATGGACCACATGGACCGGTGTCGCCCATTTGCCAGAAATTATCTGATGCATATGGCGCGCCTTTGTTGTCACCGATGCGTACGATTTTCTCTGCTGGAACGCCGACTTCTTTGTTCCAAATGTCATAAGCTTCGTCGTCCGTTGCGTACACGGTGACCATCAGTTTTTCTTTAGGAATACCCAGCCATTCAGGGCTAGTCAAGAATTCCCATGCGTACAAAATCGCTTCTCGTTTGAAGTAGTCGCCAAACGAGAAATTACCGAGCATTTCAAAAAAGGTGTGGTGGCGGGCGGTGTAGCCAACGTTTTCTAAGTCATTGTGTTTGCCACCGGCGCGGACACATTTTTGGCTGGTAGTAGCGCGCGTGTAAGGGCGTTTATCAAAACCCAAGAACACGTCTTTAAATTGGTTCATCCCGGCATTGGTAAACAGGATCGTCGGATCGTTAGCCGGAATCAGCGAGGATGAAGCCACGACTTGGTGGCTTTTGCTTGCAAAAAAGTCCAAGAACTTTTGGCGAATCTGGGATGATTTCATAAGACGTTACGCGCGCGCAGTTTAAATTCAAGGGAATAGATTCTAATGCAAAGTGGCGTGGGCGGGTAGGCGCACAGGGGATTTGTTGTCCTGAGTGACGATGTTACTAATCGCGAAGATAACGACGACTAGATTGGCATTTTTGTTTAGAGTGGTGGGGTATATCTGAAATGATCATTTAAAATCTAGGCTATATCCGTATACTTGGTGGTGTATCTCAATCACAGTCAAACTCGTCAAATGTATCGTCATCCGCACCGTTGACTACCCGATAAATCACGCTAGTGCTAAAGCCGCGACTGGCTAAAAAACGCAACTGCTTGGCGCGCTCTTTAGCATCTGCTGGGGATTGGCCAAATTTCTTCTGCCATAGCCTGCGCGCGGTACTTTCTTCGTTCTCAGCGACGGCTTCAATGCTGGCATCAATAATCTCGCTGGCGACGCCGCGTTGGCGTAATTCTTGTTTGAGCTTACCAAGGCCATAGCGCTGGCTGCGATAGTGCGTCCATTGCTCGGCAAAGCGGCTGTCCGACAGCCAACCTCTCGCCTCAAAATCGTCGAGCAGCGCCGGGATCTCGTCTGGCGTTTCAGTGTGTGCTTTTAGTTTTTGCTCTAGCTCAGCGCGCGAATGGTCGCGCCGACCTAGCATTTGCAGTGCTTTATTGCGCAGTGAAACCATATTTTCTCCCGCCCACATAATGAAAAAAGGCTCCCACGAGGAGAGCCTGATCAGAATGACTAACGCCGCCGCTTATTCGGCAGCTTCGACATCATCGCCGCCCATTTCGATCGGCAAGCTGCTGCCGATCAACTTATCGCGGACTTTCTTGATGATTTCGTCGGCCAATTCCGGATTATCTTTTAGGAATTGACGTGAGTTTTCCAGACCTTGACCAATCTTGTTGCCATTGTAGCTGTACCAAGCGCCGGATTTTTCGACAATCTTATTGGCTACGCCTTGCTCGATGATCTCGCCTTCACGCGAAATGCCTTCGCCGTACAGGATATCAAACGTGATCACGCGGAATGGTGGTGCAACTTTGTTTTTGGCGACTTTGACTTTGGTTTGGTTACCAATAATTTCTTCGCCTTTTTTCACCGCACCAATGCGGCGAATGTCGAGACGGACTGAAGCGTAGAATTTCAGCGCATTACCACCGGTGGTGGTTTCCGGGCTTTGCCCTGGCATCATCGCGCCGATTTTCATACGCAACTGGTTAATAAAGATTACCAGTGTATTGGTGCGTTTGATATTACCAGTCAGTTTACGTAAAGCTTGGCTCATCAAGCGGGCTTGCAGGCCGACGTGTACGTCACCCATTTCGCCTTCAATCTCGGCTTTTGGTGTTAATGCGGCAACCGAGTCAACGACGATGATGTCAACGCCACCAGAGCGCACCAGCATATCGGCGATTTCGAGTGCTTGTTCGCCAGTATCAGGCTGAGAAATCAGCATGTCCGATACGTTCACACCAAGTTTTTGCGCGTAGATTGGGTCAAGCGCATTTTCCGCATCGATATACGCGGCAACACCACCCAGTTTTTGAATCTCGGCAACCACATGCAAACACAGCGTGGTTTTACCTGAAGACTCTGGCCCAAAGATTTCAACAATCCGGCCGCGTGGCAAGCCACCAACGCCCAGAGCCAAGTCCAAGCCTAGCGAGCCAGTTGATACGACTTGCAGATCATTTTCAATCTGGTTGTCGCCCATTTTCATGATGGCGCCTTTACCAAATTGGCGTTCAATCTGTGCTAATGCCGCGGCTAGAGCTTTGCTTTTGTTATCATCCATGGTGGTGTCCTGAGCAAAAATAATGAGGTAGTGCGATTATAGAACAATCGTTCTGTTTTGCAAGCATTTGTAGTTCGATTGTTGAAAATTATGCGGCATGCAGCAAATGTGCGGGCAGAGTGAAGTAGAAAATTGTTCCCTCATCTGGGGAAGATTTGGCCCAAATACGCCCCCCGTGCCGGCTAATAATCCGCTGTGCTGCGGTAAGCCCAATGCCATTTCCGCTGTATTGGGACTGGGAATGTAGCCGGTAAAAAGGTGTGAATAGGTTTTTGGCTAGAGCCATATTGAAACCAATCCCTTCATCGGCGATGTAGTACACCATTTGCCCATTTACGTGAGTGCTGCCGAAGGAAATTTTGATAATTTCTTTGGTTTGAGAATATTTCCACGCGTTTTCTAATAGATTGAATAAAGCAATGCGGATGAGGCGCGGGTCGGCATCGGCCTGCATCTGATCATCGATCAAAATCTCACGTGCGCGATCAGGCTGCAGCATGGTAATTTCGTCCATGATGTCATGTGCCATGGCACTGATATCAATATTTTGTGGCCTGATTTCAGTGCGGGAAAACTGCTGTAGCATCAATAAATCATCAATTCGGCTGGCCATACCGTTGATACTACCGCGAATTCGCTGCAGGTAATTGCGGGCGTTGCTATCGAGATTATCTTGGTAGTCATCGACGAGTACCTGACTAAAGCCATCGATGGTGCGCAGCGGGGTGCGTAAATCTTGCGCCAGAATATTAGTCAAAATTTCTAATTCGTGGGTACTCGTAGCCAACTCGCGGCTGCGATCCTCAACGACATCTTCCAGATGGTGGCGGTAGTTTTCCAGCTGAATTTCGGTGTGTTTTCGCTGGCTAATATCAAACAAGAAGCCCTGTAAATGAGGGTGTCCGTTCGGGTCTAGATCACACGTTGCCATGATTTGCACCCAGACTTCTTTGCCGCTTGCTGCGAGCAGGCGACACTCAAATTCATAGACTTGGCCTGGTTCATGTACATCAGCAAACAGAGGGTAGGCATAGTGCCGATCGTCTGGATGCAGATAGCTACTTAAAAAGCCCTCGCTATACCAGACTGACAGTGGATAGTTGAGTAATTGTTCGGCTTGTGGCCCCACGTACGTAAAGCGCCATTCTTCCGGGCGGGCATCCCATGGAATAAGGCGGGTGGATTCGACCAAACGGCGCATACGGTCTTCGCTGACACGCAGGGCCGATTCAATCTGCTTGCGGCTCATCAGGTCTGCTTCTAACTGCAGATTTTTCTGCTCCAGCGTACCAATCATATCGCGCAGGGCTTGCCGCGTTTGTTCTAGCGCGCTACCTAATTGGCCGATTTCATCTTCCCGGTGCCAAATAAAAGGGCGATCTAGCTGATCGTTGGCTAGTTCCGTGGATTGTTGGGTTAATTTCTCTAGTGGGCGTAATACTCGCGAGTTGAGTAGGAACAAAATCAAACCGAGGCTAAAGCACACCTGCACAAATACGGCGAATAAATATTGCTGTTGCTTACGCTCAATGGCTTGTTTGGCGATGCCATCATCCAGCTCCAGAGTCACATTACCAATCACATTGCCTTGCTTACTCACTAAATGCGAGAGGGAAGATAGCTTGCCAATGCGGCGTTCGGGCTGATTGGTGCTAAGAAAAACCCCCAACGAAGCATCATTCACGACAATCCGAACGACGCGTGGATCACTCATGACCGAGTCAAGTAGCGGTTTGCCAGATTCAGGTGCCAAGTTCCACAGCGGCTCTTGCATCCCCAATACCAGGATTTCCACTAGCCGTTCATGATCGAGGCGGATGTTTTTTTCGGCCGTAGTGAGGTCGGTGCGAATGCTCAAATAGCCATTAATTGTGGCTGGCAACAGCAGGCCAAGCAAAATAGCCAAGATAACCGCAGGGCGAAGTGACAGGTTCATGCAGAGTTTTTCAAGTATCGGCTGACAAATTTGACAATGTTGGCAGTCTAATCGAGTTTTTTTATTCCGACCATGTATTCAGACATGCGATAGCGCTTTGATAGGGCGGTGTTGTAAAGCAACTTCAACTCGGCGATTTACTAAGCTTTGATCTGTCGCAGCATCGCGCCAGAATCTGCTTCGATCCCGCAGATCTGCACGGCATAATAGCGACAAATAGCAAGGGGAGCGCCAAATGAAAGTCATAGTATTGGGAGCAGGGGTGATTGGGGTGACAACCGCATGGTTCTTAGCCCAAGAGGGGCACGATGTGACGGTGATTGAACGCGCTCAAGAACCGGCGCGTGAAACCAGTTATGCCAATGGGGGGCAGATTTCGGTGTGCCACGCCGAGCCGTGGGCCAACCCGAAAGCGCCGTGGAAAACCTTGCAATGGCTAGGGGAAGAAGATGCGCCATTGCTGTTTCGTTTGAAACTGGATTGGAATCAATGGCGCTGGGGGCTGCGCTTTTTAGAGCAATGCACCAAGGCCAAAGCCAAATCGAATTTGCAAAATTTAGTTCGGCTTGGGTTGTATAGCCGCGATACCCTGCAGGCCGTGCGTGCACAAACCGGTGTGGTGTATGACCAGCGTACCGAAGGGATTTTGCATTACTACACTGATCCGGCCGAGTATGAGGCCGCAATTCCTGCTGCTGCACTAATGCGTGAAGTGGGCTTGGATCGACAAGTAAAAACCGCGGCCGAGTGCCTTGCGATTGAGCCTGCGCTGGCGCAATCGCGCTATCCGATTGTGGGCGGCACTTATACTCCGAGCGATGAGTCGGGTGATGCTCGGCAGTTTACTAATGAATTGGCCGATCGCTGTACGGCGATGGGCGTGCAATTTCGCTACGACTGCGCGATCGAAGCGCTGATTCGCGAAGGCGATGATGTCAAAGCGGTACGTGTGCGCAGTGAAGAAGAGGGCGTTGAGCACTTGCAAGCGGATCAGATTGTGGTCTGCTTGGGTAGCTACAGCCCACTGTATTTGCAATCACTAGGCATCACACTGGACATTTATCCGGCCAAGGGCTACTCCGCTACGATTCCGGTGACTGATCCTGAATTTGCGCCGACCGTGAGTTTGACCGATGACGGTTATAAACTGGTGTTCTCGCGCTTGGGCGATCGCTTGCGAGTGGCTGGCACGGCGGAATTTAATGGCTACAACCTCGATTTGAACGAGATTCGCTGTAAAGCGTTAATCCAGCGCACTAGTCAAATTTTCCCGCGTGGGATGGATTACGACAAGGCTGAATTCTGGACCGGTTTGCGCCCTGCAACGCCGGGTAATCTGCCGTATATTGGTCAGACGCGTTATCCAAGCTTATGGCTCAATACTGGACACGGTACGCTAGGGTGGACTGAATGTTGTGGCTCGGCCAAAGCGATTGCCGATTTGATGGCGCAGCGTACACCTGAGGTGGATTATCCGTTTGTGAAAGGTATTTAAGCGTTACAAATAAATGTAAAAAGGGGTATAGCTACCAAGATTAGAATTAATCTATTCTCGGTAGCTATACCCCTTATTTTTTTTGCCTTAAAGTTTTACGGCGTGCTCGCGTGTGGCGTGGAATTGCAATTCTGGCCAGCGTTCCATCGTCAGATCCAGATTGACGCGGCTGGTTGCCAAGTAGGCCAAGCTATCTGCAGCATCGCGACCCAGATTGTTGACCAGATTTTTCTCAAAATCAGCGAGTTTTTTCGTGTCTTCGCAGGACACCCAGCGCGCGGTGTAAATCGGTGTCGATTCAAACATGGCCTCTACACCGTATTCGTTCAAAAGCCTTGATGCGACGACTTCAAACTGCAATACACCCACCGCACCCAAGATCAAATCGCCACCGTTCAGCGGTTTGAAGACCTGTACAGCGCCTTCTTCACCGAGCTGTTGCAAGCCTTTTTGCAATTGCTTGATCTTCAGTGGATTTTTGATGCGCACAATACGGAACATTTCCGGCGCGAAGTAGGGAATCCCGGTGAACGACAGCAATTCGCCTTCAGAAAACGAGTCACCAATCTGAATATTGCCGTGATTGGGCAAGCCGATAATGTCGCCGGCGTAGGCTTCTTCGACCTGCTCGCGACCCTGTGCCATAAACGTGACCACCGAGTTGGCGGCGATTTCACGGTTTAGGCGCAAATGCTTGAATTTCATGCCACGCGTGAATTCGCCCGAGCAAACGCGCAAGAAGGCGATGCGGTCGCGGTGCTTCGGATCCATATTGGCTTGAATCTTGAACACGAAAGCCGAGAATTTTTCTTCGGTCGGCTCTACATCGCGCTGAATCGCGTGCGTTTCCGATGGCTGAGGTGCCCAATCAACCAGCGCATTCAAAATTTCGCGAATACCGAAGTTATTGATCGCCGAGCCAAAGAACACCGGTGTCAACGTGCCGGCAAGGAATTCTTCCAGATCGAAAGGGTGTGAAGCCCCACGCACGAGTTCGAGCTCCATGCGCGTGTTTTCGATTTCGAGCGGGAATAGTTCATCCAGACGCGGATTGTCGATGCCTTTGATGATTTCAACTTCATCCAGCGGGCCTTGGCCCGGCGTGAAGATGATAATTTCATCGGACAAAATGCTGTAAACACCACGGAAAGTCTTACCCATCCCGATTGGCCAAGTAATTGGCGCGCAGCGGATTTCCAGTACGCTTTCGACTTCGTCGAGCAATTCGAGGTTATCACGCACTTCACGGTCGTACTTATTCATGAAGGTAATAATCGGCGTGTGGCGCATGCGGCAGACGTTCAGCAATTTGATCGTTTGGGCTTCCACACCTTTGGCGGCATCAATCACCATCAAGGCTGAGTCAACGGCGGTCAGTACTCGGTAGGTGTCTTCCGAGAAGTCTTGGTGGCCGGGTGTGTCGAGCAGATTGACAACGTGATCGCGATAGTCGAACTGCATCACTGATGAGGCGACCGAAATGCCCCGTTGTTTTTCAATGTCCATCCAGTCGGACGTGGCGAACTTGCCACCTTTTTTACCCTTCACCGTACCGGCAGCCTGAATCGTGCCCGAAAAATATAATAATTTTTCAGTTAGCGTGGTTTTACCCGCATCAGGGTGGGAAATGATGGCAAACGTACGGCGACGCGCCACTTCACTGCGAATATCCGGCATGGTCTTGATGGAATAGGGGAAAAACGCGCAATTCTACGCCAATTGCCAGCCTGAGAATAGGGTGCTTTCCCCATGCCTCAGTAGCAGGGCGTTCAATTGTGGTCGGGTAGAGTTAAACCGGTGCAGTAGGCAATAAAATTGTAAATACCGCCCCGCCTTCGGGATGATTGCGCGCGCTAATTTGCCCGCCGTGATCAAGCATAATTTGTCGGCTAATCGCTAAGCCCAATCCTGTGCCGCCCCCCATGCGTACCCGACTGCTTTGGATGAATTTATCAAAGATAGTTTCAAGCTCGCTTTCGGGAATTCCGGGGCCATGATCGCGCACTTCAATACTAATTGCAGGTGCGCCATTATCGAGTAAATCGACCTGGTTGATCTGGATATCAATCGAGGCCCCGTTAGGGCTAAATTTAATGGCGTTGGACAGCAGATTAACGATTACCTGCGTGATCCGGGCTTTATCAAAGATCGTGCTGATGTCTTCTTGGCCTTCATTAAACTCGAGTTGTAGTTGTTTGCCAGCCAATAGCGAGCCCATTTCGGCAATTGCCATCCGAATAATCAATTGCAGGCTGTGTTTCCCTTTGTCATAGGTCATCTTATTGGCTTCAAGCCGTGACATATCTAAGAGGTCATTTAGCAGCACGAGCAAACGTTTACCCGAAGCATTGATGCGCTCGTAATAGCGGTTCAGATGTTGTGCTTCGGCGAGTTCTAGTTTGCTGGTTTTGGCTAAGCCCATTTCCGAGAACGACAATATGGCGTGCATCGGGGTGCGCAGTTCATGGCTCATATTGGCGAGGAATGATGATTTGGCCATATTGGCATTTTCGGCTGCATCTTTGGCATCGACCAAGCGTTTTTCAATTTCTTTTAACTGCGCAATGTCGGTGAAGAAGGCATAGGCGTATTCGATGTTTTCCTGCTCGTCCAGTACCACGCCACTATTGATCAGGAAGGGGCGGATAAGCCCATGTTGATCGGCAAGCTCAATATCCATGGTGGTATGTTCTTGCAGGGCAAGATCCATAAGGTCTTGCGGGAAGAACGGGGTACAAGTATCTCCCCAGATCGAGCGCGGATTTAAGCCAATCAAGGTTTCCCGGCTAAAGCCTAACAGGCGGGTGAACGAGTGATTAACGTCACGAATCCGGTGATCTGCATCAATCAGCAAGAAGCCGTCGGCAGTTTGATCAATAATGGTGCGGTTTAATCGCTCTGATTGGCGTAGCGATTGAGCTGCAATCCGCTGTGAAGTAATGTCTTCAATCACCGCAATCATGCCTTTGCTCATGTCGCCAGCGACTAAAGCTTTGGCATAAATCATGGCCCAGAACGGGGTATGATCTCGGCGGTATAGCTCGGTTTCTCCACGGTAAACGCCGCCGGTGGCAATACGTGACCAGATTTTTTGCCGGATGTCGTCAAACTTCTCGGGCGAATGAAAGATGTGGTGTGTTTCGGTGCCGATGATATCGCTACCTGCAAAGCCAAACAGAAGCTCAAAAGCAGGGTTAACCAAGCGCACTACACCATTCATCGATAGCATAATGGCCAATGGGCTGGCATCGAGCACGGTGCGGATCTCTGCGGTGCGTTCTTGCACCATCTCGTGCAGTTGATCGCGGTGCTGGCGTAATTCTTGTTCCGCAACCCGGCGTAATGAGATATCACGTGCGGTGCAGCAAACATAGGCCTCACGCTGGTATTTGATCAGTGATAGCGTCAACTCCATCGGTAGTTTTTCGCCACTGCTGATCTGTAATGGGCTTTCAATACTGATCTGCTTTTGATCTTGTAATTTTTGCCAGTATTCCAGCCAATCATGATCGTTCATTTCAGTGAACAAATCGACAAAATGCTGGCTAAGTAGTTCTTGTTGGCTAAGACCAGATAGGCTGGCCAGACTCTTATTCGAGTAGCGAATCAGCCCACTATGGTCGCACCAAAGTGTTAAATCGGGGGATTCATCAACGGTATGCTGGGTGAGAAACAGTCGTCCCTCAATATCCTCAACCCGGCGAATTTGGCGTAACAGGATATACAGTAGAACTGAGACCACGGCCATCAAGCCTAATGCGACCAGTATGCGAGTTAAGGTTTGTTCATGGAACGGGGCTAGAACGACATCAAGATCGTGTTTGATGGTGATAATGAGCGGTAGCTGGCTTTGGTTAACCATGAAGGTTAATAATTGCTCACCACCCTGAGCGGTGGGCTGGGTAATCGTGCTGTGGCGTTTAAGGCGAAGTTGCTCAAATACCAGAGAATTGTTGGTACGCTCGTTCGTGGCCAGCTTGCTTTCATCGAATGGATAGTTGACCAGCACAATGCCATCACTGCGCAGTAGCTGGATGGACACCCCTTTAGGTAGGCTAAGCGACTCGTAAAATTTCAGGAAGTAGGTCGGCTCCATGCCTGAGAGCAGCACTCCGCCGAATTCCCCGCTTGGGGTGTTAATGCGGCGGGTGAGCGGAATAAGCCACTTCCCATCAGTGCGCGATAAAATCGGCTCGCTAATAAATGGACTAGTGGTGTTGTATAGGCCGTGGTACTGGAAATAGGTACGATCTGCTAAATTGATTTTTCGCGCGGGGTATTCCAGACCATGGCTGTGAATGTTGCCGGTGGGGCCAATGGTGATAATGCCGCGGATTTGCGGTGTTAAGCGTACTTTATCTTTGAGCAACAAGTGCATTAGGTATTCGTCGGCTTTCTCAACCCCGCCTTGGCGATCAAGGTCTTCAGCGACGTTTTGCATCGCTTGTTCTACCGATACAAATGCCCGCGTCGCATTTTCATCCAAGGCCCTAGCGAGTGATTGATCGCTGCGCTGTGCTTCGCTAATCGCTTGGTGATAGTCACGCACAGTGATCCATGCCAGCGTTAGCAGCACTATCAAGACCATAACACCATAAAAACTCAACAAACCCGTACGCAGTCCGCGCAGGGTTTGACGAGTAATATTATTGTTTGGTGTCTTGTGAAAGGCTAAATGGCGTGCGTCAAAGATTTTTCTTATTCTCCAAGGCTTCCCAGCGCTCGAGTTTTTCCAATGTTAGCAACTCAATTTCCTCGATTCTAGCCTGCATTTCGCGTGCTTTGAGCGGGTCGGTACGATAAATAGCTGGATCAAGTAATGATTGTTGTAATTTCGCCTGTTCTGCTTCTAGCGCTTCGAGTTGAGCTGGGATTTGTTCTAGCTCGCGATTTTCGTTGAAACTCAATTTATTGCGGCTGTTTTTGGGCTTGTTCTCTACCGATTTGGCCGCCGGCGTTGGTTCTGGTGCTTTTTTGGATTCAACTTGGCTTGCCAGCATCCGAGCCCGCGCACTAATCCAGTCGGCATAACCGCCCGCATTCTCGAGTAAGACGCCATTGGGTTCAAACACAATCGTTTGAGTCACGACATTATCTAAAAAGGCACGATCATGGCTTACCACAAAGACGGTGCCCGTGTAGCTGGACAATAACTCCTCAAGTAATTCAAGCGTGTCGATGTCCAAGTCATTGGTGGGCTCATCAAGCACCAAAATATTGGCCGGTTTGGTAAATAGGCGGGCCAAGAGCAGACGATTGCGTTCACCGCCCGATAGTGATTTGACCGGGCTGCGGGCGCGTTCGGCAGGGAAGAGGAATTCTTCCAGATAGCCGATGATGTGTTTGCGCTGACCGCCGATTTCGACGTAATCATTGCCTTGACCAACCGTATCGGCAACCGATTGTTCTTCATCGAGTTGCTCACGGAATTGGTCAAAGTAAGCCACTTGCAAGTTGGTACCTTGCTTGACACTACCGGTATCAGGCTGCAAATCACCCAAGATCATTTTCAGTAGCGTGGTTTTGCCCGCGCCATTGGGGCCGATCAAGCCGATCTTGTCGCCACGTAACAGGCGGGTTGTGAAGTTTTTGATTAGTACCTTTTCACTGCCATCCGGATTAGTATACGACTTGCTGACGTTTTCCAGCTCGGCCACCAGCTTGCCGCTACGCTCGCCCGCATCGAGCTGGAACGAGACATTACCTACGCGCTCGCGGCGTGCCGCACGTTCGCGGCGCAATGCTTCAAGGCGGCGTACGCGGCCTTCATTGCGCGTGCGGCGCGCTTTAATGCCCTGACGAATCCATACTTCCTCTTGAGCGAGGACTTTATCAAATTGGCGATTGGCCGTTTCCTCGACCGCCAGCAGCTCGGCTTTTTTGACTTCATAGACCGAGAAATTACCAGGGAAGCTAACGATATTGCCGCGATCGAGTTCGATAATGCGGGTGCTGACATTGTCGAGAAAGCTACGATCGTGGGTAATAAATAACACACTGCCAGCAAAGCTTTTCAGCAAAGTTTCCAACCATTCAATGGCTTGTACATCGAGGTGATTGGTTGGCTCGTCAAGCAATAAGATATCTGGTTCGGTGACCAAGGCACGAGCCAAGGCCACGCGTTTTTTCCAGCCGCCAGAGAGTGAACTAACCAAGGTGTCGGGAGGCAAGTTTAGAATCGACATTGTATTGGCGATCAGAGAATCGAGCCGCCAGCCGTCTTGGTTTTCTAATTCATGCTGCAATTCAGAAAGACGCTGCATGCCCACTTCTGAATCATCCAGATCATGAATGGCAGCATGATAATCGACCAATAATTGGCGGACATTGCCCAAACCTTCTGCGACTGCTTCATACACAGTGTGACTAGAATCAAACACTGGTTCTTGCGGAACAAACGCCATTTTGGCGTTGTTAATCAGGCGAATCGCGCCGTCATCCAACTTATTCACACCGGCAATGGTCTTGAGTAATGATGATTTGCCCGCACCATTGCGCCCAATTAAACCGACACGTTCGCCGGGTTCGAGCACCAGACTGGCACCATCCAATAATGGCCAGTGACCAAAGGCGAGGTGGGCGTTTTCTACGATAAGCAATGGCATGAGTTTACTTGGGCTGTGTTTTTCTAAGGCGCAATTATACGGCTTACGTTTGGACATTGACATGGCGCACGATAGAATCGAGCTCAAATTAAATGTGAGGGGGCCTTAATGAGGCGAATTTTGGCATTGTTTTTATGGAGTTTTTTGTTTGTTCAGCCAACGATGCTGTGGGCAAAAAACAGCGCTGCAAAACAGAAAAAAACGCCCGTTGCGGCAGCAAACAGCCATCACCCAAGCTTGACGACACCTTCTGAATTAAGTGCCGCTACGCCTTATGACCCCAGCAATCCGCCAAATCGTTTACGCGTCTTGGTCGCCTTAGGCCCTTCAAGCTATTTTTTGAAAGATGGTAAACCGCACGGCCTTGAATTTGCCATGCTGCAGGGGTTTGAGTCTGAACTTAATCGCCGACGTAGCAAAAAATTACCTCCGATACGATTACAGTTTATTCCGGTCGATGCTGGTGAATTGATTCCTGCATTACGAGAAGGGCGTGGCGATATTGCCGCCGGCTTAATGCCATTTAATGAAGGTTTAAAGTCGCTAGCCTTATTAACCGAGCCATACGCTAAGGATGAATGGTGTTTACTAAGCCATCGTGACAACCCCTTAAGTTTTGATGCACTTAGCCAAAAACCGCTCACTTTGAGTACCGCAAGCTTGGGACGCAGATTGCTGAGCCAAGAAGACAAAACCGTTGAGTTTAATGAGCCAGCCGTCGGCGTAAGCCCTGAGATGCTGTTGCGTGACATCGATAGCAATTTGACGATACAAACCTTGAGCAGCCGGCTAGTTTTTAGGTTGTGGTCTGCGACCTATCCTAACTTGAAGTTGGGTGAGTGTTTAAATACTTCAGTGCCTTTAGTGTGGGCAGTGAGCAATACTCAGCCTGCTCTATTGGAAGACTTGAACAAATATATTGCCAGTACTAGCCGAGTTGGGATTGAAAAAGCCATAGAGTTGACGCGGCGGTTTTTAATTACCGGCGGTAAAGTTGAGCAAAGCACTAAGGTAAGCTCAATGGATAAGCTAGCGATTTTTGCCCCAGTGTTTCAGGCTGCGGCTGCTGCTAATAATCTAGATTGGCTGTTACTGGCAGCAATTGGGCAAAAAGAATCCAAATTAATGCCGGTGATACGCGCAAATGGGCCCACGGGAGTAATGCAAATTCACCCATCGACCGCTCGGGCGATGGGGGTGAAAGATCCCCATAGTGCTGAAGGTAATGTGTCGGCTGCGGCGGTATATTTAAACTATTTGCGCAAAATGTACGATCGCGAAGGGGTGAGCGAGGAAAATCAGCTGTATTTCATGATCGCCGCATATAACGCAGGTGAAGGGCGTTTGGCGCAATTAAGGCGAACAGCCAAAGCCAAAGGCCTTAACCCAAATGTCTGGGTGGGAAATGTTGAGCAGATTGCTTTAAGTTCAGTGAGTAAAGGAATGGTTGATTATGTTTCTACAGTTAATCGTTATTACCTTGCTTATCAGGCCGCAGAGCGAGCACAAGGGAAACAGAAAAAATCCGAGCCTAAATAGCCCCCTAGCCAGCCCTAAGCCCAAAAGGCATACGGAGGCTGGACGACTTTGGCTGCTCTACCATTAGTTTATTTATAGATATGTAGTAAAACTACGTGATTGTTGCGTTCAAGTTTTGTGATTTGTTTCGAAAAAAAATGTTAAAAAAAATTACAGGTTTAGCTTTTTCCCTGCTTTAAATCATGTATTTCGCTCGCTAAGTGGCGTATTGTTCTGCCTGACAACCCCGCTTTCTATTTCGGAGACTTCTTTTTATGCATTGCGGCACAAAAATTGTGGCCACGCTTGGCCCAGCGTCTACAGACCCAGCAGTACTTGAAAGCCTGATTCAGGCTGGTGTGAATACCGTCCGCTTGAATTTCTCGCATGGTACCGCGCAAGATCATATTGATCGTGCAGCAACCGTTCGCGCAATTGCCAATAAACTGGGTAAATCTGTGGCCGTTCTGGCCGACCTGCAAGGCCCAAAAATCCGCGTTGGCAAATTTGAAAAGAATAAAATCGAGCTGGTAAAAGGCGCTAAATTTGTTCTTGATGCAGAGTGCGAATTGGGTAATCAAGACACAGTCGGTTTGGATTACAAAGAATTGCCGAATGATGTTGAGCCTGGTGTTGTCTTGCTGCTGGATGATGGCAAAATTCAATTGGTTGTGGATTCAGTTGTTGGCCCTAAAGTATTTACTACGGTAACCGTGGGCGGCCCTTTGTCAAACAACAAAGGGATTAACCGTCAAGGTGGTGGTCTTACTGCGCCAGCACTGACCGCCAAAGACATGGAAGACATCAAAACTGCTGCTGTACTCGAAGCTGATTACATCGCGGTGTCATTCCCGAAATCGGCTGCCGACATGTATATGGCGCGCACTTTGGTCCGCGCTGCTGGTGGCCATGCTTTGCTGATCGCCAAAATCGAACGCACTGAAGCGATTACCAATCTGGAAGAAATCCTTGATGCCTCAGACGGCATTATGGTGGCGCGTGGTGATTTGGCGGTTGAAGTGGGTGATGCGGCGGTTCCTGCGCTGCAAAAACGCATGATCAAACTGGCGCGTAAAAAACACAAATTGACCATCACTGCGACGCAAATGATGGAATCAATGATTACTAGCCCAGTACCAACGCGTGCTGAAGTTTCCGATTGTGCCAATGCGGTCCTTGATGGTACTGATGCGGTAATGTTGTCGGCTGAGTCGGCTGCGGGTAAATACCCACTCGAAGCCGTGCAAGCGATGGCGCGTACTTGCTTTGAAGCTGAGCGTTCGGGCGAAGGCAAAATTGAAGGCGAATTCGATAACGTTAGCGACTTCGAGCGCATCGATATCGCCGTGACGATGTCAGCGGTATATGCAAGCAGCAACATGAACGTGAAAGCCATCGTATGTATTTCACATTCGGGTGCTTCAGCGTTGTGGCTGTCGCGTTATATCACTGGGGTGCCTATTTATGTATTTACCCAAGAAGTAAATACTTACCGCAAGCTGGCGCTATACCGTCACGTTACGCCGATTATGGTGGATGCGAAGCTCGGTCCAGATCGCGAAGCTCACGTGGCTTACGCGCAACTAGAATTGCTGCGCACTGGCAAAGTGGTACCTGGTGATCGCGTGATTGTCACGCTGGCTTCGCAAAGCAATGGTGTGAATACCGGTGCTAACACTATGCGGATTATTCAGATTGCTCAAGGCCAACGCGCTTAAGCATTCCAAGCCGCAAGAATCAAACAGCCGACTAAAGTCGGCTGTTTTCGTATGTAGAGGATAATTGGATGAGCCAACTCATCAATCAAGACGAGGTTGTCATCACCGCGATTCGGGCGCAGGGCGCGGGCGGGCAGAATGTCAATAAGGTCTCCAATGCAGTGCATCTGCGGTTTGATATTCGGGCCAGCAGTTTGACTGATGATCTAAAGCAGCGTGTGCTCCAGTGGCCAGACCAGCGGATTAGCAAAGAGGGCGTCATCATTATCAAGGCGCAAGCCTCACGCAGTCTGGAAGCCAATCGCTATGAAGCGCTGCAGCGCCTGCAGGCCTTGATTGATCAGGTGGCCTATCGCCCCAAAGCGCGACGAGCCACCAAGCCCAGCTGGGGTTCGCAACAAACCCGAATGGATAAAAAGAACCAGCGTGGCTCAATAAAATCATTGCGCGGGAAAGTTCGCATCGATTGAATGGGCTCAAGGCGCGTACAATAGCGTTTTAGCAATGAGATTCGCACCATGAGCACTGATAATCCAGCAGCAGTCCGCCTATCCAAACGTATGGCGGAATTGGGCCTTTGCTCACGTACCCAAGCCGATGTGCTGATCGCCGAGGGGCGGGTGATGGTCGATGGCCAAATCGTCGATGTACTAGGAAGCCGGGTCTTACCGCATCAGGAAATCAAGATTGTTGAGGTCGATTTACTTAGTAGCGCACTAACGCCCAACGATAAAATCACTGTGCTGTGGCATAAGCCAGTGGGCATTGCGGCATGGCCAGGTGCAGAATTTACGTCATTTTTTGTCCCGGAGCAGCGTGCTGCAGACGATCGCTCCGGCATTGTCTGGCTTAAAAAACATCGCTCACGTTTGGTGACACCGCTGGGCTTAGATGCCGATGCCAGCGGCTTGGTGATTTTGACCCAAGATCAGCGTTTGGCTCAAAAGCTGGCGCAGGTGAATGATTTTGAGCAGGAATATTTAGTCTGGTTAAACCAAGTGGCCAGCAGCGAGCAAATTGACGCGATGAATGCCGTCAAAATGTTTGACGAGCAGCCGATCAAGGGTTGGAAAACCAGTCGCCAAAGCGAGCAACAGTTACGAATGGTGATACGCGCCAATGCCGAGGGCGTCGTGCCCGATTTGTGTGATGTAGCCAAGCTGACGGTCAAAGCCTATAAACGCCACCGCATTGCGCGCTTGCCACTGGGTAATTTGCCAGAAGGGCAGTGGCGTTATTTAATGCCGCACGAGAAAATCTGATTTGGTTTGTTGGGTATAGCTCTGTAGGCTAGGTAGATAATAATCTACAGAGTTATACCCAGTATTTAGGCATTCGTCTCAATCTGATTGCGGATCACCTGATTAAATGCCTTGACCCAAGGCGCCGAGAATTGCCGATCCCCAGCGTTAATTTCGGCGATTGCGCGCAAGGTCGATTTTTGCTGTCCACGGTGGCTGTGCTTGAGCAAGATGGCTTCAAAAGCGTCGACAATCGCCAAAATCTTTGCACCATCGCAAATGTCTTTTTCACCCAAGCCATTGGGATAGCCGCTACCGATCACGGTCTCGTGGTGTTGCAAGATCATCTGCGTTGCTTGCTGCCAGCCCACAAAGCGATTGGCGATTTCGGCCGCCCATAAAGGGTGACGTTGCAGCGCCACTTTAGCTTCATCGGAGAGCTTTTCTGGTTTGAGCCATTGTGATTCAGGCAAGAACATCATGCCGATATCATGTAAATAAACCGCTGCCTCCAGCTGCTCAGGGTCGACGCGATTACCGGCGATTTTGTTGGTTGCCAGCGCATAGCTCAGATTACGCTCGGTGCGCCCTTGAAACAGCGGTGAGCGCGCTTCCAGCTGCAGCGCCAGCTCGCGGAAAAACACCAGATCCTGATGCAATTCATTACTGCTGCGCTGCTGAGTGCTGGGTGAAAAATCTTTATTCAGTGCGCTACCGGGCTTAAATCCGGTTACCGCTTCAATCAGCCGAATGGTCGCCGCATCCAGTTCGGCGACGGCTTGGCGCGATAGGCTGTCCAGCCCATTGGCCAGAGACAGCAGGCCCAGCGGTGCTAGAGGTTGCCGCTCAGCCAGCAAATCAATGGCTTGTTCAATCCGATCCAGCGTCAGTAAAAAAATTTCTGCCAAGCCATCGCTGCAGATAATCTCCCCATCGCGCATTCTGGAGAGCAAGGTTTCGGCGCTATGAATAATCGGAATCACAAATGGCAGCCGACACAAGCCTGCATCGCCTTTGATATTGTGAAACTCGCGAAATAAATTGGTGATAATGACGCGATCTTCTGGCGCCTGTTTTAGTTTGGCGACTAGCGTTTCAATTTCCGGTGCGTGATCGGCCAAGGCATCGCGAAAGTCTTGAAATGAATTCCAGTCTTCCACTTGCGGATTAATCAGGTCAACACTGGCAATTTCGATCGGGCTGCTCATGGGCAATCTCCAAGGCGCCGGGCTTGTCCTTTGAGGTGCATCGCCGTGCCGTCTGCGTGAATTAAATGGTCAAAACGATATTGCTCCCGATTGGCGCTAAACTCAATCTCGCTGTGCAAGGTGGCGGGTTTCGGTTGGCTGCAACGCACATCAATGCTGATGTGGAGCCCTTTTTGCTGCATAGCGGGCGCCTCACAATACAGATTTTCTTCTAAACCAAGTCGGTGCCATTGCTTGAGCTTAGCGGCATCTAGGCACTGCTCCAGCGTAACTGTGCCCGCATCCGCGTCAAAACTCAGACCATTTTGCCGCGATTGAACAGTAATTTTGGATTTCATCTTGGCCAGCGCAGCTTTCTGTTCCGCCGGTATTTCGCTAGTGATCGACCATAGACCCGGTTTGGGGAGGAATTCTGCCGCCGAGACGCAGCCGATTGTGGTGATGTTGATTAAAAACAGACTTAGCGCTAGGGCGCAGGTTTGGCGTCGCTTATTTGCGGTTGTAGATTTCATCGTTGAGTCCAATAAAGCGGTAAGATAGCTGGTATTGAGTTTGTTTATAGCTGCTAGCGGCGCTCAAGTGTCTTTTTTGGAGTATTTGGTATGACGCAGTTTTCAGTATTGTCCGCAGTGCAAGTGCGTGTCTTAGGGGTGTTGATCGAGAAAGAACGCACCGTGCCCGATACCTATCCCTTAACTTTGAATAGCCTGTTGGCCGGTTGCAATCAAAAAAGTAGCCGCGAACCGGTAATGGAGTTAACTGAGTCTGAAGTGCTCGAAGCACTTGATGAGCTTAAAGCCACTGGCTGGGTAGTTGATCATCTAAGTGGCCGCGTTGCGCGCTATAGTCACCAATTTGGCAAAGTATTACAAATTCCAAGTCAATCAGTGGCGGTGTTAGCGGTGCTGATGTTGCGCGGCCCACAAACGGCTGGTGAGTTACGCAATAATTGCGAGCGTTTGCATCGGTTCGCCGATATTTCGGCAATTGAGGCTTTCTTGGCAGAATTGGCTGAGCGAGCCGAATCTGCATTAGTCACATTACTACCACGTCAGCCAGGGGCTCGTGAATCGCGTTGGGCTCATCTGCTTGCCGGTGAAGTCGATTTGAGTGCCTCTGTGGTGAGCGCTGCGCCATCCAATCACACTGCCTTGCTTGCAAGAGTCGAGCAGCTTGAAACGGCCTTGGCGGCGCTGCAAACCGAGTTTGCTGCGTTTAAAACTCGCTTGGGCGAGTGAAAATTCACGCTTAGCGGAAAAACGCGTCGCAATTATGCGATTTTGCTCAATTTTTGTGGTTTTGATGCAAAAAACGCTTGCCAGCGCTGCCGCGCTCGGCGAATATATCAACCGCAGGATCTTCAAGCAGTGGATGTGTGTGTCGTAGTGGCCTTGCCGTACCGCAGTGCTTTCCCTTGATTTTCGTGCATCTTTTATTTATTCCGCATTTTAGGATACGAAAAATGGCACAAGGTACCGTTAAGTGGTTCAACGACTCTAAAGGCTTCGGCTTTATTACTCCAGACGAAGGCGGCGAAGATCTGTTTGCTCACTTCTCTCAAATCGTGTCTAAAGGTTTCAAAACCTTGGCTGAAGGTCAAAAAGTTTCTTTCGAAGTAACTACTGGCCCTAAAGGCAAACAAGCTTCTAACATCCAACCTCTGTAATTCAGAGTTGCTTGTTTAAGTAAGTAGAAAACCCAGCAAAAGCTGGGTTTTTTGTTTTATGTGTGCAATTTGATTTACTGGTTTTCTGGGTTTTTGCCTTTGATCGGGGCGTAAAAGGCGCGTATTTTTGCCATATCGGCTTCGATATCGCCAGTAGGGTAAAACACTTCACCGCAGCCGCCCACTTTACGACCAAAATCGATAAAACCTAATACGATCGGCAGCTGGCTACCCAGTGCGATGTAGTAAAAACCGGTTTTCCACTTCTCGACTTTTTTGCGAGTTCCTTCGGGGGGGATCGCAACTACCAGTCGTTCATGTTCGCCATAGACGTGCACCATTTGCTCGACCAGCGAATTTGATTTGCGTCGATCAACAGGGATGCCACCCAGCCAGCGGGCAATCGGCCCTAAAGGGCCCCAAAATAGGGTATGTTTGCCCATCCAGTAGACTTTTTGCTGGCGTGCAAAGCAAATGGCAATCCCGACTGGAAAATCCCAGTTGCTGGTATGTGGTGCGCCGATCAGTATGTATTTTGGTAGATCAGGAAACTCGCCTTCAATTTTCCAGCCAAAAATCCGAAGCATCAGCCGGCCCAATCCAGGCAAGATATGCCGCAAAATCGGCGAATCGAAAATCGTGCGCTGCATTAGCCAACTAAGCCTTTACGTACTAGTTCGTCCATCAAATCATTAATACCTACATTACGCTCGGCGCAGAGAGCGTGTAGTTCTTTAATGAGGTCTTGATTGAGTTTGCAGGCAAATGGAACAAGGCCTTTGGCTTGATCGAGTTTGCGTTGCTCTTTTTTATCAAGTACCGCACCAGCCGCGAAGCGGTCAGGGGTGCTGGCACCGTATAAATCATTGTGTAGTTTTTCTGCTTTGCGCTTTTCTAATTCGTACTTTTTCATCGTCATGCTGGTTATCCTTTGTATAGAGGGCGTATTCTACGGATTACTGCCCACAAAGTCTTAAAAAACCCATGAATCTAGCCGAACTCTCGATCAAAGTCCGTCAATTTGCCGACGAGCGTGATTGGCGTAAATATCATAATCCCAAAAATCTGGTGATGGCCATGTCAGTAGAAATGGCGGAGCTGGTTGAACATTACCAATGGCTCACTCCTGAACAGGCTGCCCATTTGGATGTTGATGAGCATTCCCCTATTGCACAAGAAATGGCTGATGTGATGCTGTATATGCTGCGGCTGGCCGATGAGTTGGGTGTAGATATGGAAGAGGCTATTTTGCATAAAATGCAGCTAAACGCGAAGAAATATCCCGCAAAATAATCATGTATGTGCTGATTTCTTAGTATTTTATTAAATTTCAGAATGATACCCAGTAGGAGTATTTGATGGTAACCAGCGTAATTTCCGATATGGATGGTGTAATTTACCGTGGTAAGCAGTTAATTGCTGGCGCAAATGAATTTGTGCAAAAGCTATTGGCTGATAAAACGCCGTTTTTATTTTTAACCAATAATGCAGAGCAAACGCCACTGGATTTGAAACTCAAGCTCGAATCTCTGGGTATTCATGGTTTGACAGAAGATAATTTCATCACCAGTGCGATGGCTACCGCGATGTTTTTGCGCCAACAAAAAGAGCGGGCCAAAGTCTATGTGATCGGCGGTGGTGGTTTAATCAACGAGCTGTATAACGTGGGCTTTTCGATTTCCGAATCAAATCCTGATTATGTTGTCGTCGCCAAATCATCGACGTTCAGCTTTGAGCAATTGAAAAAAGCCGTGCGCTTTATTGATCATGGTGCCAAATTTATCGGTACGAACCCCGATATGATCGATCCAGTGGAAGGGGGTAACGAGCCGGCTGCTGGCACGATACTGGCTGCGATTTCAGCCGCCACTGGTAAGAAGCCGTATATCGTCGGTAAACCAAACGCGCTGATGATGATGTTGGCTAGCAGGAAACTGGGTGTGCATCCGGAAGAATGCGTTATGGTTGGTGACAGGATGGATACCGATATCGTTGGGGGGATGGAGGCTGGGATGAAAACTGCGCTGGTGCTTTCTGGTGTGACCACGACCGATATGCTCAATGATTTTCCTTATAAGCCCGATTATGTGTTTAACCATGTCGGTGAAATTGATTTCAAATCATTGTAAAGGCTGCTGCGGCAGGCTGTATGACGAGCTTGTCGCATAACAAGAGCATTTGGCTATAATCTAGAGCTTTGCGTCGCGAGAATTGATTTATGAAATTTGAGCATATCGTTCAGATTAACGATTTACAGCATCCTAGCGCGACCATTCTGACTCGCAACCAAGTTTGGCAGGGCTTGGTATATCGCGCAGAGTCGCCAATGGAGTTTGTCGAGCATATTGATGAGGCTGCGGTGTTGCATCGGCACGAACAAGGTATTCATCGCCGTATTGTGATGGGTAAACTTGAAGTGATTGATCACATCTATTACGAGCACGAAACCTCGGTGCATTACGATACTCAGCCTAGCGAAATGCATTTGGGCGGGCAGCTCTGGATGAAAATCGAAGAGCCACAAGAGGCGGCGCTATTTGTCCGTTTCAGCTATGAAACCCCGCACCCCGTGGGTGCTGATCCCGAATTGGATAAATATCTGAGCTATCTAAAATCTGCCTGGCAAGAAGCCGATATTGACACCATCAAACTGATTCGCCAGCTGGCGCAAGAAGGAAAGCTTGGGTAGTGGCTTTGCACATTTGGATGTTTAAAAAGCGGGGCAAGCCCCGCTTTTTATTTCTTTCTTGTGAACGCAAACGTAATTAAAGCTAATGCCGCTAAGGCTAAAGCGCAGCTGACATTGAGTACGTTAAATATGGAGGAGAGACTGTAGCTGGACGGAATCCGAACGGAGATTACGCCCGCTACCTTTCCTAATTCATACCCATAGCCCTGATTGGGGTAAAGGCTGCGTACCGCATACGGGGCTTTTTCGGCGGATTCATGACAACGCATGCATGCCGCAGTTGCTATCAAACCACGCGCATACATGGTCTCACCGTTCTTGATTACGCTGTATTCGGTTTGGTTATTCGCACGCATATATTTAATTGCGTCAGTTTCAAAAACAGTAGGGCTGTTTTTGGTGTTCATGTATTTATCGGAGGTAATTCGGTATGAAGAATTTAGTTTGTTGGCGCTCATTAAGTCAGAAATTTCACGCTGAACAAGGGCGGGGTTTTTAAGGTGAAAGTTGAGTGTAGTTGCCATGTTCTCAGCGCTGGTTACTGAGTTGTCATCGTTGGCGAGCGCTACTGTTAATGTGTCTAAATGTGACCCTAAGTCTACAGCATCACCTTTCGCCTCCTTGATCCAAATTCCTCGATACTGCGATGCCCACTGCCCAATATGCTCAACCATATTCGCTATTGTGCGAGCTTGGTTTAGCTGTTCTTTTTCATATATGGATTGACCAATTAAAAAAGAGCTTAAAAGTGAAACCGCAATAACAATTAAGCTTTTACCAAAACTACTCATCGCAATACCTCAGTCCTAATCGAGAATGCCCTAATTCAGGCTAGGGAAAGATTGTATTGCAAAATTATTAAAATCTGAGATGTGTGTGCTGTTGGCTCTAGTGGTGTTGTATAAAAGTTGTTTAGGCGTCCCCGCCACCTTTCTTCATTACCTTGCCTTCGGCTGCGCGTTGCCGACGCACTTCTTTTGGGTCGGCAATTAGTGGGCGGTAGATTTCCACGCGGTCTTTTGCGCGTAATACGGTATCAAGTTTCACGGCTTTAGCGAAAATACCGATTTTTTGTGTAGATAAATCAATCTCGGGAAACTCACTGAGAATGCCGGATTTTTCAATAGCACCTTGTGCCGTAGTGCCGTTAGGTACTTTCACGCTAAGCAGCTTTTGTTTAGCAGCTGTGGCGTAAACCACTTCGACTGTGATCATTGGGTCGGTTTGAGTCATGGCTTATCCGTGTTTTCGATCGGCTTCTTTGACAAAAGCATCAACAAAGGTGGAAGTGATTTTACCGAAAACTGGCCCGATTACCGCATCAATTGTGCGGCTGGAAAATTCATAATCGAGCTCGAATTCAATTTTGCAAGCATCTTCCATCAATGGGGTAAAGCGCCAAGTGCCTGTCAGTGCTTTAAATGGGCCGTCGACAAAATGCATGATAATTTCGTGTTCGGTTTTGGTATCGCGCGTGCGAAAAAAGGTACTCACCTTCAAAAACTCGATTTTGATGGTGACATCTAAAATGGTTTCGCTGCGCTCGTGAACTTCAACGCCACCACACCAGGGTAAAAACCGTGGATAGTCTTCGACACGGTCGACCAATTCATACATTTGTGCGGCAGAATGGGGAACAAGTACTGATTTGCGGATGGACTGCATAGTCATCAAAGGTGCGGCGGAGTAAAATGATGGTCTTGCGATGCTGAACGTCCAGCTTTTCGCTTCTGAATCACCGTTTCCAGTTGCATTTCGACTGGAAACACCCGCCATTAAAGTGAAAATGAACGAATATCCTACCGAGCTAGTCCGCGACATGCAAGCCGAATACAACGCCGCCACTCAAGTTGATGAGACGGCCGCTTATCGCATCCCGCCGCATTCGGTTGAGGCTGAGCAATCGGTGCTCGGCGGTTTGATGCTCGATAACACGGCATTTGACCGCGTGGCAGACATTATTGGTGATCAAGATTTCTATCGCGAAGACCATCGCCGTATCTATCAGGCCGTAATTAAACTGATTGAGCACAATCGCCCAGCCGATGTCATTACGGTAAAAGAATCGCTCGATATCACCAACGATTTATCCTATGTCGGTGGCCTTGCATATCTAGGCTCTTTGGTACAAAACACCCCATCTGCCGCTAATATTCGGCGTTACGCCGAGATCGTGCGCGAAAAATCGGTATTGCGTCAATTATCAGGCGTGGCCACCGAAATCGTTGATGCGACGTTCTTTCCCAATGGGCGAGATGCTAAACAAATTCTGGATGAAGCCGAATCCAAGGTATTCCAGAT
Organism: Chitinibacter fontanus; assembly: GCF_013423785.1. Taxonomy (NCBI): domain Bacteria; kingdom Pseudomonadati; phylum Pseudomonadota; class Betaproteobacteria; order Neisseriales; family Chitinibacteraceae; genus Chitinibacter; species Chitinibacter fontanus. Next base: position 318,265 of record NZ_CP058952.1, on the reverse strand, counting down.
TGCTGAGCAGTCGGCCAAGGGCCAGCAGGGTTTTCATGCGATGCCACCGATTTTGAAAGAAATCGTCGAGCGCATCGATTATCTGTATCAGCAAGACAATCCATCCGAAGTCACCGGTACGCCGACTGGTTTTATCGATCTGGACAAGATGACTTCGGGTCTGCAAGGCGGCGATTTGATTATCGTCGCAGGGCGTCCATCAATGGGTAAAACCGCATTTTCGGTCAATATTGCCGAAAATGTGGCGATCAATAGCAAGCTGCCAGTGGCGATTTTCTCGCTTGAGATGGGGGCCGCTCAGCTCGGTATGCGTATGGTCGGCTCGGTGGGCAAGATTGATATGCATAAACTTAAAACCGGCCGCTTTGAGGATGAAGATTGGCTCAAGCTCACGCATGCGGTGGGGAAATTATCCGAGGCGCCGATTTTTATTGAAGAGGCGGGCGCTTTGACTGCGCTGGATGTGCGCACGCGTTCGCGGCGTTTGGCGCGCCAGTGTGGTGGTCAGCTTGGCTTGATCGTGATCGACTACTTGCAGCTGATGGCGGGTCGCCCCGGTGGTAAAGATCAAAACCGTGCTAGTGAATTGGGCGAGATTTCGCGTTCGCTCAAAGGTTTAGCGCGCGAGCTTAAATGCCCGATTATCGCGCTGTCGCAGCTCTCACGTTCGGTGGAGCAACGTACCGACAAACGCCCGATGATGTCCGATTTGCGCGAGTCAGGCGCGATCGAGCAGGATGCGGATTTGATCATGTTTATGTACCGCGATGAGTACTACAACCCGGATAGCCCGCATAAAGGCTTGGCCGAGTGTATTTTGGGTAAGCACCGTAATGGTCCGGTAGGGCGGATTCCGTTGGTATTCCAAGGTATGTATTCACGCTTTGATAATGCGCTGATGCGGCCCGATGATTGGAATAGTGATCTGGAGTAAGGCGTGCGCCTTGCTGCAGTCGGTTTTGCTCAGAAGCCAGCTTGTCGCTGGTTGAATAGTTTGGATTAGGTATGACGATAGCGCGTATTACTCATTTTAATCAGATGATCACACCGAGTTATGATCAGCCTCGGCCTGATCGTCGAGTATCGGGTGCGCCGCAGCGCACCACTTGGGAGCATTACACTTCGAGCGATGGTCAGTTATCCTGCGGCATTTGGGCCTGTGAAGTGGGTAGCTGGAATATCCGCTTTGCGCCGGATAAAGAAGAGTTTTTTTGCGTGATCAGTGGACAGGTGCGGTTAGTGGCCGACGATGGGCAAGCTACTGTGGTTAGCGCAGGGGAAGCTGCAGTGATTCCAGCTGGTTTTATTGGCCGTTTTGAAGTGATTGCGCCAGTTAAAAAGTATTTTGTCGTATTAGATCGTTCAGCGAAGTAGGGCATGAAAAAGTTACAGCAGTTATTTGAAGTACTTAATCAGAAGCTCGAAGGCGACCTCTCTGGGGTTGAACCGCCAAAAGCAGCACTCGATGAATCCAAACCGCAAGCAGATCCGGCACCGAATACGAGGACGGCGGATGACTCGCGTTTGGATAGCATGTTCGAGTTACCGATCGCATCGGTTACTCAGGCCGCAGCCAAAGGCGTCGGCTCTCTGAAATCGTTCATTAGTCCGGTCGCTAGTAAAATTGGTGCCAAAATGGCGGATGTACTGCACTCAGCCAAGCCTGATGCTGCGCCAATTTCAGCTCCTGATCCTTTATTAACGTCAACGCACAAGAGTTCTAGTCGCGAAGCTGTTAACGTGCAAGTAACGCCTACTTCGACCGTGGTGAGTAAAGAGCTTGCTTCTATTCAGGCAACGAATAGTTCACCGTTGATTCGAACCAAGGGGTATCAACACACACAGCTTTCTGAATATGAACTGGCTGAGGATACCCTTGCAGCTAGTATCGCTAACCTGCCATCTGGATCGCCTGAGCCAACAGCAGCGTCTGTGCCGCAACGAGATATAACACCACAAGATGTTTTGACTGAGCGCAGCCATAATGCGCCCCCCGTGAGTTTTGCTCCGCCACTGGGCCAGCAAGAACCGCCAGTGCTGGATACCGCCCAATCGCGCCCCGCGCCAGCCATATTAACTGCAGAGCAGGTAAAAACACCAAGCCAGCCGATTGTTGCTCCGCGCAAATCCAAGTGTGAATTGCCGGTGCTCGATATGAGTCATATTCAGCGCAATCTAGAGCGCAGCCAGCGCAAATTGGCAATTGAAGGTGCCAAGATGCCAGAGCGCAAGGCGCCCGAACCATTGCCGGTGATTGATCCTTCTGAAATCCGCGAGCGCTTGCAGGATATTCACAGCGGCAAACGTCCTAGCCCGAAAATTACGCCGAGCCATGGTTACCGCACTGGTCAGTCTGTGCCTGTTCAGGCGCAACAGCCAAAGTCCAGTGCAGCAGCTCGCCCAGCGCCGGTAGTGCCAAGCAAACCTGTGCCTAGTGCGCCTGTAGTGCGTGCGCCTGCGCCCGAAGTTATTCGAGTATTTCAATCCAGCCAAACCGTGGCCAGCAATGTGGCTCAAACAAGCTCATCCTCTGCTACGCCTAGCCATGCAGTTGAGACCCCAGCTAGCGCAGCGAGTGAAGATGGGTTTTATCCTCTCCATGCGCCTGCGATAATTCCGCTTACTGATGTCGCACCTCCGGCGCTGAGCATGGATAGTCTTGTGTCGCAGTATGTGGAGCAAGAGCAATCTTCAATTGGTGTAGCTGGCAATACTGGCTTGGGTATGTCGGAGGGGGTCGCAGAGGTGCCCAGCGCCGCCCCCGTTTTACAACGGCCGACACAGTTTTTGCGCCCAGATGCCTTAGCGCCCGCACCTAAAGTCGCGGCTGATCCAGCGTGGCGTGGTGAAGATGGTCTGTGCTTGCCTTTGGAGCTATTGCGCCCCGCCACCGTGCAGGCGATTACGGTGACGCAGGAAGAGCTGCTCGAGCGCAGCATTTTGATCGAAGAAAAACTCAACGAATTCAAAGTCAAGGTCAGCGTGCTTGATGCCTATGCTGGCCCTGTGATTACGCGCTTTGAAGTCGAGCCAGCAACTGGTATTCGCGGTGCGCAGGTGGTCAATCTGGCTAAAGATCTGGCGCGCTCGCTGGGCTTGGCTTCGGTGCGCGTGGTTGAGACGATTCCGGGTAAAACCTGTATGGGGCTGGAATTGCCCAACCCGACGCGGCAAATGATTCGCCTGTCCGAGATTTTATCCGCACCAGAATACCACCAGCAGGTATCCCCACTGACAATTGCACTAGGCAAGGATATCAGCGGTATACCCGTTGCTACCGATCTGGCCAAAACGCCGCATATGCTGGTGGCGGGGACGACTGGTTCGGGTAAATCGGTCGGCGTCAATGCGATGATTTTGTCGATCCTGTTTAAAGCCACGCCCGACGAAGTGCGCTTTATTATGATCGACCCGAAAATGCTGGAATTGTCAGTGTACGAAGGCATTCCGCACTTGCTCGCGCCGGTCGTGACTGATATGAAGCTCGCTGCGAACGCATTGAACTGGTGCGTTGGCGAGATGGAAAAACGCTATCGCCTGATGAGCGCAATGGGTGTGCGTAACTTGGCCGGCTTCAATCAGAAAGTGGCTGAAGCCGCAGCGGCGGGCAAGAAGTTGACCAATCCATTTACGTTGACGCCGGATGACCCTGAGCCGCTCGAACATCTGCCGATGATTGTGGTGGTGGTCGATGAGTTCGCCGACTTGATGATGGTAGCGGGTAAAAAAATTGAGGAATTGATTGCGCGCTTGGCGCAAAAAGCGCGCGCTGCGGGTATTCACCTGATTTTGGCGACACAGCGCCCTTCGGTTGATGTGATTACCGGCTTGATCAAGGCCAATATTCCAACGCGTTTGGCCTTTCAAGTTTCCAGCAAAATAGATAGCCGCACGATTCTGGATCAAATGGGCGCCGAGGCTTTATTGGGGCAGGGTGATATGCTGTTCCTGCCACCGGGTACTGGTTATCCGCAACGGATTCATGGCGCCTTTGTTGATGATGCCGAAGTGCATTGCGTGGTTGAATACCTCAAGCAATTGGGCGAGCCCAACTACATCGAGGGTGTGCTCTATCCTGCCAATGAGGCCGAAGCAAATGGTAACTGGTCAGGTGTGCCAGGCGATGCTGAAGAAAGCGATCCTTTGTATGACGAGGCCGTGGCTCACGTGATTCGTAGTCGGCGGGCTTCAATTTCGGCTGTGCAACGGCAGTTTCGGATTGGCTACAACCGCGCAGCTCGCTTGATCGAGCAGATGGAAAGCGCAGGGATTGTGAGTGGTATGGAAAGTAATGGCAATCGCACAGTATTGGTGCCGCCGGGTGAATAAATCCAATCCATCGTGATTAGCTTTCGGTGTAGGTGATTACCTGTGCAAATTGCGAATTATTCTCAATCTAAGGCCAGTCTTGCGACTGGTCTTTTTATTGTTGGCTGTATTTTGTGCTCTATCATTTATTTATGTGAGCAAAATCACCAAGCTTAGATCGAACAGGTTATATTCCAAATAATAAAAAATATATGGGTGTGAAATGAAGTCGTTTTCGAATGGCCGCTTTTTGGTTGAGAAAAAAATTGGCCAAGGTGCCCAAGGCTTGGTTTATCTAGCGCGTGATACCCATCTAGATCGGCAAGTGGCCATTAAAGTCCTACACAGTCAGCCCCTGCAAGCATTGGTCGAGGCCCAGTTAATTAGCCGTATTCAGCACCCGAATATTGTTACTTTATATGATGCATTTGCCGATCAATCTCATCCCTGCTTGGTGTTTGAATATGTGGCAGGCGAAACATTAGCCGATCTGCTGCGCCAGCAAAAAACGCTAGCGCCAGTTGCTGCGGTGCAAATGATGGTGGCGGTGCTGGATGGTTTGCAGGCTGCGCACCTTAAAGGCGTGATTCATCGTGATATGAAGCCACAAAATATCATGATTGATGAAAACGCTCGCCCACGCATTATGGATTTTGGCGTGGCCAGTCAGCGTGGGCAAAGTTATGAAGGCCTCAGTGGTACTGCCGGTTTTATTTCGCCCGAAATGATCAAAAATCTGCCGGTTGATGCTCAGGCCGATGTGTTTGCCTGTGGCGTGATGTTGTATCAAATGCTGACCGGGCGCTTAGTTTCGGATGGCGACAGCGTGATGGCGATTTTGTATAAAACCGCTAATGAAGAATTTGTTCCACCATCTCGATTTAATGATCAAATTGATGAAAGGCTTGATCATCTGGTAATGGCCGCGCTGTTTAAAAACCCTGAAGCACGGTATGCCGATGCCGGGCAAATGCGTGAGGCACTGATTGCTTGGTTAGAGGCCGCTGGTGTAACAGAACAAAGTGACAGTAATGATGGTCGCCATAGCACGATCGATTTTTTATTGCGGCGCATGCGTCATTCCGCAGATTTTCCAGCCTTATCCCAGACTATTAGTGCCATTAATAAGGTTGATGAATCACAGGCAGAAAAAGTGCAGAGCCTTTCTGGGGTGATTTTACAAGATTTTTCGCTGACCAATAAATTGCTCAAGGTAGTAAATTCAGCGAGTTATGGCCAGTTTGGTGGGGCAATTAGTACGGTGTCGCGGGCGATTGTTATTTTGGGGTTCGATCGAATCCGCGCCCTAGCTGTAACCATTCTGCTATTTGAACACATGCAAAATAAAGGGCATGCGGCGCGTTTACGCGATGTGGTGTTGGAAATTTTTTTTGGTGGCATGCTGTGCCGCAAATTGGCCGATAAAAGTGGTTGGCGCGACGTTGAGGAGGCGCTGATTTGCGGTATGTTTCAGCATCTGGGCCGTTTACTAACCCATTTTTACTTTAACGAAGAAAGTATCGAAATTATTAAACGCAAAAGCCAAACTGGTGAAAGTGAGTCTATTGCGGCGGAGGCGATTTTGGGGGTGAGTTATGCTGATTTAGGCGTAGCGATTGCACGTGAATGGAATTTTCCTGACCGAATTGTTACCAGCATGCGACCTTTACCAGAAACTCGGGTGCGTGAGCCGGTGAATCAGGTTGAGCGTTTGCGGGTATTTGCCAATTTGGCAACCGATTTGCTGCCGTTAATAAATATGAAGCCCAGCGAGGCCTCGGTTTATACCCAAGGGATTATGAAGCGATTCTCTCCCATTGTTTCTTGGTCCGAACGCGAATTCCATGAGTTGATGCAAGACGCTGCTAAGCAGTATTTGTCCTATTTGTCCTTACTTAATATTGATCTGGGCTACGCTGATTTTGCGAACAACTTGCGAAGTTTGGCGGGGGTCAAACCGCCGCCGGAGGCAAAACTAGTCAATAACTCCACAGTCGATCCTCAGGTGGGAGTAGGTGCTGCTCAAACTACGATAACAAATCCTGCCGCTATGTTGTCAGCCGGTGTGCAGGATATTACCAATACTTTGGTCGGGGATTTTAATCTCAACGATGTGCTGCGAATGATATTGGAAACGATGTTTCGCAGTGTGGGGTTTGACCGTGTTTTGTTTTGTACCCGTGATGTTAAGAAAGGCACGATGGTCGCTCGGTTTGGATTTGGCAAGGAGCTAGACGCCATTTTACCCAAGTTCAGTTTTCCGATTACACCTTTGGTTGATGTGTTTCAGTTGGTGCTGGCCAAAAATGCCGATGTATTTATTGAAGATGTTGATGCCGGTAGTATTGCGCAGCGAATACCTACTTGGTATCGCAGCATTGCCCAATCGAAAACTCTGGTGATTTTTCCAGTCGTGATTGATAAAAAACCCATCGGATTATTTTATGCTGACCGCATGGAGGCTCATTCTTTGCATTTGCCGCATGAGCAGCTTAACCTATTAAAAACCTTGAGAAATCAGGCAATTCTAGCCATCAGACAAAAGCAAATGGGGAGTTGATGGCGCGGTTTGCATAATTTTGTGCAATGCACAAAATTATGCTTGACAGGGCTTATAATCGGTATAAGAATGTGTATATTGCAGTGCACAATCAACCGGAGAAATGCCATGTTTAACGCACAAAAACAGTTTGCTGAGCTGGGCCAAGCTAATCTTGAAAAATCTTTGCGTCTGACTAACATCGCTTTGGCGGGTGCCGAGCGTTTGTTTCAGTTGCAATTAAGCATCGCACGCGATTTACTGGCCGAAAATGCTGAAACCGCTAAATCGTTGTCACAAGTGAAAAGCGTGCAAGATTTGGTCGAGTTGCAAAAAACCTTGTCACAGCCTGGCGTGGAAAAAACCATCGCAGTTGCTCGCACGGTATACGAAGCAGCAAGTAGCACACAAGCAGAATTGAATAAATTGATCGAAGAGCAAGTGCTGGAATTTAACAAAAATCTGGTTACTTCTTTGGATCAAGTGGCGCAGCAGGCACCAGCAGGTAGCGCGGCCGTTAATCTGATCAAAAACGCAGTTGAAAGTGCTAATACTGCATTCGATACAGTGCAAAAAACTGGCAAACGTATCGCTGATAATTTGACTGAAGCGACAGTTGCAGCCGTTGAAACTGGGGCGAAAAGTGTAGCCGCGGCGACTAAAGCGGCTAATAAAGCAGCTTAATTTCTAAGCGCTTAAAAAAGCCACACAGTGCTGTGTGGCTTTTTTATTTGGGTATTGCTTTAAGTGTGGCGTTAATATTGAGCCAGCAGCCAATACCTGTGTAAATGTAGCTCGTTGCCCCAATAAGTTGCGATTTGTAGGTACAAAAAAGCCCATCACTAGGATGGGCTTTTTTACGCTGATCGCTTAGGCGATCAAGTGTTTAACTGCATCACGTTCTTCAGACAATTCTTTTGCTGTTGCATCCATGCGTGCACGGCTGAACTCGCTGATTTCCAGACCTTGGATGATGGTGTATTTGCCATCTTTACAAGTTACTGGGTAGCCGTAGATCAAGTCTTCATAGCCGTACTCGCCGTTGGCTGGTACGCCCATTGTTACCCAATCGCCTTCCGGTGTGCCCAATACCCAGTTACGGATATGGTCGATCGCTGCGTTCGCCGCAGAAGCCGCAGACGACAAGCCGCGCGCTTTAATAATTGCCGCGCCACGTTGTTGCACGGTTGGGATGAATTCGGTTTCGAGCCATTTTTGATCGTTGATCAAAGTTGCCGCGTTCGCGCCCTTAACCTCAGCGTGGAACAAATCTGGATACTGAGTTGCTGAGTGATTGCCCCAGATGATCATTTTCGTCACATCAGTAACGGCTGAACCGGTTTTCTGAGCGATTTGAGTCAGTGCACGGTTGTGGTCCAGGCGCATCATCGCAGTGAAGTTAGCTGGGTTCAGATCTGGTGCGTTTTTCATTGCGATGTAAGCATTGGTATTAGCTGGGTTGCCGACTACCAAAACTTTAACGTCACGGCTAGCTACTTTGTTCAGTGCTTTACCTTGGGTTGTGAAAATTGCGCCATTGGCTTCGAGCAGATCCTTACGCTCCATGCCTGGGCCGCGTGGACGTGCGCCAACCAGTAGGGCGATGTCAGCGTCTTTAAACGCTACTTCAGGGTCATCACTTTGTACGATGCCTTGCAACAATGGGAATGCGCAATCATCCAATTCCATCACTACACCGTTCAATGCTGGTAGTGAAGGAGTAATATCCAACAATTGCAAAATAACTGGCTGATCTGGGCCGAGCATTGCACCAGAAGCAATACGGAACAACAGGCTATAGCCAATTTGACCAGCTGCGCCGGTAACGGCAACGCGTACAGGTTTTTTTTGTGACATTTGAGAACGACTCCGAGTAGCGGCGAATTCGCCGGCGACAACAAAAATTGTATGGGTGTGCTTTTACTGCACAACTTAAGCAACAAGGCTTTGATGTTTAGCAAGGCAAGTTTAGCACGCTGTAGCTTTTTGTGGAAAAAAGTGACGGTTTTACTGGTTAAAATGTATTACATCTTTTGTCTTATATAAGACTGTAGTAGACTCTAGTCCGACAACATGATAAAAAGCGCGTAGGATGAAAAAGTTAGCGGCACAACCTTTATATAAGCAGGTCATTCGCGAAGTGATGGCGGCAGTAGAGGCGGGTGAGTGGCAGGAAGATGAAAGCCTGCCGAGCGAAATGGAGCTGGGGCATCGCTTTGGGGTGAGTCAAGGTACCGTTCGCAAAGCCCTCGATGTTTTGGTGGCCGAATCTGTGTTGTATCGGCGCCAAGGCGTTGGTACTTTTGTCGCTGGGATGAGTGACTTCTTGATGCGTGGTCGTTTTGCTCTGTTGACTGATCCGAAAGGCGAAACACCTAAGATTGAATTGCTCGGTTGTGTGCGTATTCATGCTGGCGAGCAATTGGCTGAGATTTTAGGTTTGCGCCGTGGTGCGGCATTGTGGCAAGTGCGTCGCTTGCTGCGAGTTGCGGGGCAAATTGTCGGTCTGGAAGAGTTGTTACTTCCTGAGGCGAATTTTCCAGAGCTGGAAATGCGTCGGATTCGTGAGTTGAAGGGTAATTTGCGAGAGTTGTGCTGGCGTGATTTTGGTGTGCGCTTGCAAGATGGCGAAACTCGCTATCGCGCGGTAAGTGCGGGTTCCGCTGAGGCGCGTTTGTTGCAAGTTGAGCTGAATGAACCGCTGTTGCAGTTGGTGCGTTTGGCGAAAGATTTTTCAGGTAAGCCGCAGGTTTGGAGTGTGGCTTGGCTTAAAACTGAGCAGCTGGCGTTTGAGCCATCTGTCGCAGCCTAAGGGTAGTTTGCAGGTTTTATCAAGCTGGCGCATTGATTTGGGTCAGATTGTAATTAGTAGTAAAACATCGTTTGGTTAATACAGAGGAATAGAGCGTATGCAAAAAGCACGCCCCAAGCACCTTGCGCTGTGGCAGATCCGTCTGCCATTGCCAGGGATTGTGTCCATCTTGCACCGGATTAGTGGTGCGCTGATGTTCGCGGCCATCCCATTCATGTTGTATGCCTTGGAGGGCTCTTTGTCTTCCGCTGAGCGCTTTGCGGCTTTCAAAGAGTGCATCGCTCATCCAGTGACCAAACTATTTTTGCTGGCCGTGTTGTGGGCCTACCTGCACCACGCCTGTGCGGGTACTCGTTTCCTGTTTTTGGATATCCACAAAGGTACTGATCTGAAAACTGCTCGCGCGACTGCTTATGTGGTGTTGGCTGTGAGCTTGTCTTTAACAGCGATTATCGGAGCGTTGACATGGTAAAGCGTCATGTAGTGGGTGCGCACTATGGTTTGCGCGATTGGTTGGTGCAGCGTGTGACTGCTGTGATTATGCTGGCTTACACCATTGGTGTGGTAGCGTTCATTTTGTTAGCAAATGGCGCTTCTTTTGAGGCTTGGCAACAATTGTTCGGCTGTACATGGGTGAAAGTGGTTACGACGATTTCGATTACTGCTTTGCTGTGGCATGCATGGGTTGGTGTGCGTGATATCTGGATGGATTACATCCAGCACGTAGGTGTTCGCCTGACGATGCACGTTCTGACATTGCTGTGGTTGCTGGGCAGCTTGATTTATATGGTTAAAGTAGTGTGGGGTGTTGCATGAGCAAGGCTATTCCAGTTCGCAAGTTTGACGCCATTATTGTTGGCGCGGGTGGTGCCGGTCTGCGCGCCGCATTGCAACTCTCTGAAGCGGGTATGAAAACCGCTGTATTGTCGAAAGTATTCCCAACGCGTTCGCACACGGTAGCGGCACAAGGTGGTGTTTCGGCGTCTTTGGGCAATTCAGAGCCGGATCATTGGCACTGGCATATGTACGACACGGTAAAAGGTTCGGACTGGTTGGGTGATCAGGACGCAATCGAATTTATGTGTCGTGAAGCGCCGAATGTTGTTATTGAACTTGAACACTTCGGTATGCCGTTTGACCGCAACTCTGATGGCACGATCTACCAGCGCCCATTTGGCGGCCACATGAGCAACTTTGGTGAAAAACCAGTTCGCCGTGCCTGTGCTGCTGCTGACCGTACTGGTCACGCCATGTTGCACGCTTTGTACCAACGCAACGTACGCGCCAATACTCAATTCTTCGTTGAGTGGATGGCGCTAGATCTGATTCGTGACGAAGAAGGCAATGTGCAAGGCGTGGTGGCGATGGAGATGGAAACATCTGAAGTCGTGATTTTCCAAGCCAAAGCAACTCTGTTTGCAACAGGCGGTGCTGGTCGTATTTTCTCATCGTCTACTAATGCGTTTATCAATACTGGCGATGGACTGGGTATGGCTGCACGTGCAGGCATTCCGCTGGAAGACATGGAATTCTGGCAATTCCACCCAACTGGCGTCGCTGGCGCGGGTGTCTTGATTACCGAAGGTGTACGCGGCGAAGGCGGTATTTTGCGTAACTCGGAAGGCGAGCGTTTCATGGAACGTTACGCGCCAAATGCGAAAGACTTGGCATCACGTGATGTTGTGTCACGTGCGATGGTGACCGAGATTAACGAAGGCCGTGGCTGTGGTCCAAACAAAGACCACGTTTTGCTCGACATCACTCACCTCGACCCAGAAGTGATCATGTCGAAATTGCCAGGTATTCGTGAAATTTCGATCAAGTTCGCCGGTGTTGACCCGATCAAAGCGCCAATTCCTGTGGTACCAACTTGCCACTACCAGATGGGCGGTATTCCTACTAACTACAAAGGCGAAGTGGTGGTGGGCGATCAAATCGTTCAAGGCTTCTACGCTGCGGGTGAGTGCGCGTGTGCATCAGTTCACGGTGCGAATCGCTTGGGTACCAACTCATTGCTCGACTTGCTGGTATTCGGCAAATCATCCGGCAATAGCATGATCGACTACATCAAATCTGCGCCAAAAGACTTACCAGAGTTGGCGATGCAAGACGTTGAGCGCTCGGTTGCACGTGTTGCCCGTCTGGATAACCAGAAAGAAGGCACCAACGTCAACGAAGCACGTTTGGCAATGCAACGCACGATGCAAGCGCACTGCGGTGTATTCCGCTTTAACGACATGCTCAAACAAGGTGTATCCAAGATTTTGGAAGTTGAGCAAATGGTGAAAACCACCGTCATTGCCGACAAATCGAAGACTTTCAATACCGCACGTCTTGAAGCGCTGGAGCTGGAAAATCTGATCGAAGTCGCCAAAGCCACGATGATCTCTGCGGAAGCTCGTAAAGAGTCTCGCGGCGCGCACGTACGGGATGATGCCGAAGACACTGCTGAGCGTCCAAATGGCCGTGATGATGCCAACTGGTTGAAACACACCTTGTGGCACCGTGAAGGTAACAAACTTGAATACAAACCAGTCAATATGAAGCCTTTGACTGTTGACACGATCGCGCTCAAAACGCGTTCGTACTAAGAGGATAGCGAAGATTATGGCTACTCAAACCGTCAAATTCCGTGTTTATCGCTACGATCCTGATAAAGACGCAAAACCGTATATGCAAGACATCAGCGTTGAAGTCGATACCACGACTGAACGCAAATTGCTTGATGCCTTGGTGAAACTGAAAGTTGTTGATGAGTCATTGTCATTCCGCCGTTCATGCCGCGAAGGCGTGTGTGGCTCGGATGCGATGAATATCAATGGCAAAAATGGCCTGGCCTGTATTACTGACATCGACACGCTCAAGCAGCCGATCGAAGTGCGCCCATTGCCAGGCTTGCCAGTGATTCGTGACTTGATCGTCGATATGACGCAGTTCTTTAAGCAATATCACTCGATCAAGCCGTACGTAATCAACGACAGCCCCGCGCCGGATCGTGAACGTCTGCAAAGCCAGGAAGATCGCAAAGAGCTCGATGGCTTGTACGAATGTATCTTGTGCGCATGCTGTTCGACCTCTTGCCCGTCGTTCTGGTGGAATCCAGACAAATTCGTTGGCCCAGCCGGCTTGCTGGCGGCGTATCGCTTTATTGCTGATACACGCGATGAAGCGACTAGCCAGCGTCTGGATGATCTGGAAGACCCATATCGCCTGTTCCGTTGCCACAGCATCATGAACTGTGTGGATGTGTGCCCGAAAGAGCTCAATCCGACTAAGGCCATCGGTAAGATCAAAGATCTGATGGTAAAACGTATTAGCTAATAAGATGGGTATGTGCCTGTGGATTTTTCTGAAATTGATCTGCAGGCCAATACTCACTAGGGGTGTGCAATGGATGAAGTAGAACTGAAACGAATTATCTGGCGTTCACGGCGCGGTTTGTTGGAGCTGGATTTGCAACTTGAACGTTTTGTGAATGAAGTTCTACCGACATTGAACGAGCAAGAACTGGCGGTGTACGAGCAAATTTTGATGCTGCCAGATTGGGATTTCTTGGAATACGTCAACGGTAAATCGGTCTGTCCAGACCCCGAACTTGCCGAGATGATCGCGCGGATTGCTGCAGCCAATGCAGGCAGTCATGGCGAAACAAACAATAACGCAGCCGGCATTGCCGAGCGCACTACCGAAGCGCTTTAACAGGAGCAACACGATGGAAAAGAAAGTCACGCTGACTTATAACGATGGCCAGAACACGCTGGAAATGCCTGTTTTGAAATCTACTTTGGGTCCAGATGTAGTCGACATCCGCAGTTTTTCTAAAACTGGTATGTTTACTTTTGACCCCGGCTTTTTGGCAACTTCTAGCTGCGAATCGAAAATCACTTTCATCGATGGTGATTTGGGTCAGCTGTACTATCGTGGTTACCCGATCGAGCAATTGGCTGAAGAGTCTGATTACCTCGAAGTATGCTACCTGTTGATCAACGGCGAATTGCCGACTGCAGCCCAAAAAGCTGAGTTTGAAAAAACCGTTTCAAGCCACACGATGATTCACGAGCAATTGACCGCCTTCTTCAAAGGCTTCCGTCGTGATTCACACCCAATGGCAATGATGGTCGGTGTGGTTGGCGCCTTGTCTGCGTTCTACCAAGACAGCTTGGACATCAGCAATCCAGAACACCGCAAAGTAGCAATGTTCCGCCTGATTTCTAAGATCCCAACGATTGCGGCAATGTGCTACCGCTACAACCAAGGTCTGCCGTTCGTTTACCCACGTAACGATTTGAGCTACACCGCGAACTTCATGCACATGATGTTCTCGACGCCTTGCGAAAAATACGAACCAAATCCAGTACTGGTACGTGCACTTGACGTGATCTTCACGCTGCACGCAGACCACGAGCAAAATGCTTCAACGTCAACTGTACGTTTGGCAGGCTCGTCTGGCGCGAACCCATTTGCATGTATCGCAGCCGGTATCGCATGTCTGTGGGGCCCATCGCACGGCGGCGCCAACGAAGCAGTATTGCTGATGCTTGACGAAATCGGTTCGGTTGAAGCCGTTCCAGCCTTCATGGAAGGCGTGAAAGCCAAAACGCACAAACTGATGGGCTTTGGTCACCGCGTCTACAAAAACATGGACCCACGCGCCAATGTAATGCGTCGCATCTGTCACGAAGTGTTGAACGAACTCGGTCTGCAAGATGATCCGAAATTCAAACTGGCGATGGAATTGGAAAAAATCGCGCTGGAAGATCCGTACTTCATCGAGCGTAAGCTGTATCCAAATGTCGACTTCTACTCAGGTATTGTTCAATCGGCCTTGGGTATCCCAGTACCGATGTTCACAGTGATCTTCGCCTTGGCGCGTACCGTAGGCTGGATCAGCCACTGGAACGAAATGATCTCTGATCCAGGTATGAAGATTGGTCGTCCACGTCAGCAATACACTGGCGCGGAAAAACGCGATTACGTACCAATGGACAAGCGCGGTTAATACATAACCGCGGTTCCTGCGCCCTTGTGCTGATTGAATAAGGTACAGGGGCGTAGCTGCATTGACCGGCCTTGCTGCGTTTGCCTTTGGGCATCAGCTTGCAAGCAGGGCGGAAAAAAATGGATACACGGCAATGATGAAAGAACTTGAAACGAATTCTCAGCTGTTCGGCGGGAATGCTCCGTTTGTAGAAGACCTCTACGAACAATATTTGATTGATGCGTCTTCTGTTGATGCGCAATGGCGTACTTACTTCGATCAGTTGCAGCAAACGCCGGGTTCTGTGGCCCGTGATGTGGTGCGTGCGCCGATTGAAGAGTCATTCCGCCAATTGGCTAAACAGTCTGTGCGTGCCGTCGGTGTAGTCGATGAGGCTGCCACTGAGCGTCAAGTGAACTTGCTGCGCATGATTTCGGCTTATCGCATTATGGGTAGCCGTGCTGCGAAGCTTGATCCGCTCAAACGCATGGAAAAAGGCCCGATTGCTGAATTGGAGCCAAAATCGCACGGTTTGACCGACAGCGATATGGCAATCAAGCTCGGCACCAATATCGTCGGCCTTGAGCGCGCAACGCCAACTGAAGTACTGGGC
This sequence comes from Chitinibacter fontanus, assembly GCF_013423785.1. Classification (NCBI taxonomy): domain Bacteria; kingdom Pseudomonadati; phylum Pseudomonadota; class Betaproteobacteria; order Neisseriales; family Chitinibacteraceae; genus Chitinibacter; species Chitinibacter fontanus. The sequence continues at coordinate 303,015 of NZ_CP058952.1, read as the reverse complement.
TTTTTGCAGCAAACTTATTGCGGCAATATCGGCCTGGAATACATGCACATCACCACGGGCGAAGAGCGCAAGTGGGTGCAGGACTTCTTCGAAAGCCGTCGCTCACAGCCAAGCTTTAATGTTGAGCAGAAAAAACGCATTCTGAAGCAAGTGACTGCCGCAGAAACGCTTGAGCAGTACTTACACAAAAAATATGTAGGTCAAAAACGCTTCTCGCTGGAAGGCGGCGATAGCATGATTCCAGCGGTTGATTACCTTGCGCAAGCAGCAGGTGCCGTTGGCGTGCAAGAAATCGTCATCGGTATGGCCCACCGCGGTCGTTTGAACATGCTGGTGAACATCCTTGGCAAATTGCCGCGTGATCTGTTTGGCGAGTTCGAAGGCCGTTACAACACGCAATTGGCATCGGGCGATGTGAAATATCACATGGGCTTTAGCTCTGATATTCCAACCCCAGGTGGTCCATTGCATTTGACATTGGCATTTAACCCGTCTCACCTTGAGATCGTGAATCCAGTGGTTGAAGGCTCGGTGCGTGCGCGTCAACACCGTCGTAAAGACCTAACTGGCGATCAAGTATTGCCACTGTTGATTCACGGTGATTCAGCGTTCATCGGCTTGGGTACTAACCAAGGTACGTTCAACCTGTCGCAAACGCGCGGTTATGGTACGGGTGGTACGGTTCACTTGGTAATCAATAACCAAGTTGGTTTCACCACTTCGGATATTCGCGATAATCGTTCTAGCTTGTTTAGTACTGACATCGCCAAGATGGTTGAAGCACCGATTTTCCATGTGAACGGTGATGATCCTGAAGCGGTTTGTTTGGTGACTGAAGCTGCGTTGCAATACCGTCAGAAATTCCACAAAGACGTGGTGATTGATCTGGTTTGCTACCGCAAACACGGCCACAACGAAGCGGATGATCCATTTGTAACTCAGCCAATGATGTACAAAAAGGTTGCTGCTCACCCAGGCCCACGTAAAGTGTACGCGGATCAATTGATCGCTCAGGGCGTCGTTACGCAAGCTGAAGCTGATGGCATGATTCAGGCCTACCGTGATGCGCTCGATCGTGGCGAGCACGTTGAGCAAACCACGCTGACCGATTACAAACGCTCTTACGCAGTCGATTGGACCAAATACTTGGGTACGCACTGGCGTCATCCAGTGAATACCTCAGTGCCGCAAGCCGACTTGGTGCGCTTGACTGAGAAATTTACGCAATACCCAGCCGATTTCAAATTACGCGGTAACGTTGAAAAAATCGTTAAAGAGCGCGTGTTGATGGCCAAAGGTGAAGTACCAGTAGATTGGGGTATGGCTGAGCATTTGGCTTACTCAACGCTGCTGACCGAAGGCATGGGCGTACGTATTTCAGGGGAAGACTCAGGTCGCGGCACGTTTAATCACCGTCACGCGGTGTTGCATGATCAAAACCGCGAGAAGTGGGATCACGGCGTACATATTCCGCTGCAAAATTTGTCTGAAAACCAAGGTCATTTCTTGGTGATTGACTCGATCTTGAACGAAGAAGCGGTTCTGGCGTTTGAATATGGCTACGCTTGTTCGGCACCGGATGAATTGACGATCTGGGAAGCGCAGTTTGGTGACTTCGCCAACGGTGCACAGGTGGTGATTGACCAGTTTATTACTTCCGGTGAAACCAAATGGGGCCGTTTGTGTGGTCTGACGATGATCTTGCCACACGGTTATGATGGTCAAGGTCCAGAGCACTCATCAGCGCGTGTTGAGCGTTACTTGCAATTGTGTGCTGAGCACAATGTGCAAGTATTGATGCTGTCTGAATCAGCACAAATGTTCCACGCGCTGCGTCGTCAGATGCTGCGTCCATATCGCAAGCCTTTGATCATCATCATGAGCAAAAAACTGCTCAAAGCGAAAAACGCTTGCAGCCCAATCGAGCATTTCACTAGCGGCGAATTCCGCCCTGTGATCGGTGAGGCGCAAGAGTTGGATGCGAAGAAAGTAAAACGCGTGATCTGCTGCTCAGGTCAGGTGTATTACGATTTGATCGCTGGCCGTACCGAGCGCGATTTGAAAGAAATCGCCATCGTCCGCGTTGAGCAGTTGTATCCGTTCCCAGCTGAAGAGCTGCAAGCAGAGTTGCAAAAATATCCAAACGCCAAAGAAATTATGTGGGTACAAGAAGAGCCACGTAACCAAGGCGCATGGCATCAGATTCGTCACCGCCTCGAAGCGGTGCTCGAAGCGAAGCAGACACTGACCTTCGCAGGTCGCCCATCGTCAGCTTCGCCAGCCGTAGGGTATATGAGCAAACACAATGCACAGCTCAAGGCCTTCGTCGAAGAAGCAATGACCTTGTAATAAATAGCGCGGCCTCCAGCATGGAGTGCCGCGTTTTTGCCCTTGTGCGCGACGCAAGCATAAAGAATTTTAAAATTAACTGGAGTGAACGTAATGATCATCGAAGTTTTGGTACCACAATTACCCGAGTCGGTTTCAGAAGCCACACTGATTTCTTGGCGCAAAAAAGTTGGCGAAGCCGTTGCCCGTGATGAAAACCTGATCGACTTGGAAACCGATAAAGTCGTGTTGGAAATTCCAGCGCCACAAGCTGGCGTTTTGGTTGAAATCGTTCAAGCTGACGGCGCGACCGTGGGTAGTCTCGATGTCATCGCTAAAATTGATACTGCAGCGGTTGCCGCTGCTGCTCCAGTACAAGCTGCTGCACCTGCAGCCGCCGCACCTGCGCCTGCAGCTGTTCAAGCTGCACCTGCGGGTGGCGCGAACGCAATGCCTGCGGCGAAAAAAATCGCTGCTGACGCCGGCGTGAATGTAAACGACGTTGCTGGTACTGGCCGCGGTGGTCGTGTATTGAAAGAAGACGTACAAAATCACCTGGCTAAACCAGCTGCACCAGCAGTAGCGGCACCAACGGGTGATCGTCCAGAGCAACGCGTACCAATGAGCCGTCTGCGCGCGCGCGTGGCTGAGCGTCTGTTGCAATCTCAGCAAGAAAACGCGATCTTGACCACGTTCAACGAAGTCAACATGAAGCCTTTGATGGACTTGCGCAACAAGTACAAAGACAAATTCGAGAAAGACCACGGCGTGAAATTGGGCTTCATGGGCTTCTTCGTGAAAGCTGCGGTTGCCGCACTGAAAAAATATCCAATCGTGAATGCATCGGTTGATGGTAACGACATCGTTTACCACGGCTACTTCGACATCGGCGTGGCAGTAGGTAGCCCACGTGGTTTGGTGGTGCCAATTATCCGTAACGCAGACCAACTATCATTGGCGGAAATCGAGAAAACCATCGCTGACTTCGGTAAACGCGCGCAAGAAGGTAAATTGGGCGTTGAAGAATTGACTGGCGGTACTTACACGATTTCTAACGGCGGCACTTTCGGTTCAATGATGTCAACGCCAATCATCAACCCACCACAAGCTGCCATCTTGGGCATGCACGCCACCAAAGAGCGCGCTGTGGTTGAAAATGGTCAGGTTGTAGCTCGCCCAATCATGTATCTGGCTCAATCTTACGATCACCGTATCATCGACGGCCGCGAAGCTGTGTTGTCACTGGTTGCGATCAAAGACGCGATCGAAGATCCAGCTCGTCTGTTGTTGGATATCTAGTTGAAGTGGGGTATGTGGCTGTAGGCTGCATACCCAATTGCTTGCATGAATATACCCAGTGATGGGTTAAGGTGGACTGAATGTCACAATCATTTGACGTTATCGTAATTGGCGCAGGCCCTGGCGGCTACGTAGCGGCGATTCGCGCAGCGCAGTTGGGTTTTAATACTGCGTGTATCGACGAATTCAAAAACAAAGAAGGTAAAGCGTCTCTGGGCGGTACTTGCTTGAACGTGGGTTGTATCCCTTCTAAAGCTTTGCTCGAGTCGTCTGAAAACGTAGAACGTGTCGAGCATAAATTTGCATCGCACGGTATCACCGTTGAAGGTATGAAATTTGACGTTGGCACGATGCTGGCGCGCAAAGAAGGCATCGTGAGCAAGCTGACGCAAGGTATTGGCTATTTGTTCAAAAAGAACAAAGTCGCTAGCCTGCACGGCCACGGCAAAATCTTGGGTCGCAACGGTGACAAGTGGCAAGTTGAAGTAACTGACGGCGACAAAGTAGAAGTCGTTGAAACCACGCACATCATCTTGGCAACGGGTTCAACCCCACGTCAATTGCCACAAGCGCCTGTTGATAACGTACTCGTACTCGATAACGAAGGCGCATTGTCGATTCCTGCGGTACCAAAACGTTTGGGCGTGATCGGCGCGGGCGTTATCGGCTTGGAAATGGGCTCAGTGTGGAAACGTCTGGGTTCTGAAGTAACCATTCTGGAAGGCGCCCCAGGTTTCTTGTTGGCTGCTGATGAAGCGATCGCCAAAGAAGCACACAAAATTTTCACAAAAGATCTGGGTTTGATTATCAAAACCAGTCTGAAAATCGGCAATATCACCAAAGGCGAAAACGACGTTACTGTTGAATACACTGATGCTGAAGGTAATGCCTTTACCGAAGTATTCGACAAATTGATCGTGTCGATTGGTCGCTTGCCTAACACTTGGAATCTGGCTGCTGAATCAGTGGGCTTGCCACTCGATGAGCGCGGTTATGTGATTGTGGATGGCGATTGCCGTACTTCATTGCCGAACTTGTGGGCGGTGGGTGACGTAGTCCGTGGCCCGATGCTGGCGCACAAAGCGTCGGAAGAAGGTGTAGCTGTGGCTGAGCGTATCGCTGGTCAGCACCCACACATCGACTTCAACAACGTACCTTGGGTTATTTACACCAGCCCAGAAATGGCTTGGGTTGGTAAAACTGAGCAGGCGTTGAAAGCTGAAGGCGTTGAGTACAAAAAAGGCCAATTCCCATTTGGCCCGAATGGCCGCGCGCTTGGCTTGGGTGAAACTGCTGGCTTCGTTAAAATGCTCGCTTGTGCCAAAACTGATCGTATCTTGGGCGTTCACATCATCGGCCCATTCGCTTCAGAATTGATTACTGAAGCCGTGGTGGCGATGGAATTTAACGCGTCGGCTGAAGACATTGCCCGTATCGTACACGCCCATCCATCCTTGGCTGAAGCGATGCACGAGGCGGCGCTGGGCTGCGATAAACGCGGCTTACATTCTTAAGTTTTTAGCGTTTTGTTTTAAGCAAAAGTCGCTCACGGTGCGTTACTACGTTTTGCGTGAAAACTTTTGAGCAATAGAAGTTATTGAAATTTGTAGGGCGGGTGAGGGCAGGTGCTCTCACCTAGCATGCGGTACCAAATGGTGGGTAATTTTGTTGTCCACCCTACAACACTCTCCTCACAAAGGATAAATAGAGATGAATCTGCACGAGTATCAAGCCAAGGAATTGCTGGCTAAATATGGTTTGCCAGTACAACGCGGCATTTTGGCTAACAACGCTGAAGAAGCTGCTGCTGCTTATGACACTTTGGGCGGCAAATTTGCTGTAGTTAAAGCCCAAGTTCACGCCGGTGGCCGTGGTAAAGCGGGTGGCGTTAAAGTCGTAAAAAGCCGTGAAGAAGCTGCAGCAGAAGCAGCTCGCTTGATCGGTACTAACCTTGTTACTTACCAAACTGATGCAGCTGGTCAGCCAGTTCACAGCGTATTGGTTTGTGAAGACATGTACCCAGTACAGCGCGAGTTGTACCTTGGCGCCGTGGTAGATCGTAGCTCACAGCGCATCGTATTCATGGTTTCAACTGAAGGTGGTGTTGAGATCGAGAAAGTCGCTGAAGAAACCCCAGAAAAAATCATCAAGATCGAAGTTGATCCGCTGGTAGGCATGCAGCCATACCAAGGCCGTCAAGCTGCGTTTGCTTTGGGTCTGGAAGGCAAACAAATCGCTGCCTTCACCAACCTGATCTTGGGTTCATACAAAGCATTCGTTGAAAACGACTTTGCCTTGTTCGAAGTAAACCCATTGGCTTTGCGTGAAAACGGCGAATTGGCTTGCGTTGACGGCAAAATCAACCTTGACTCTAACGCATTGTTCCGTCACCCAGAATTGTTGGCACAACGCGACAAGTCACAAGAGAACGAGCGCGAAGTAAAAGCTTCTGAGTTCGAGTTGAACTATGTGGCTTTGGAAGGCAATATCGGTTGTATGGTGAACGGCGCAGGCTTGGCAATGGCGACGATGGACATCATCAAACTGAAAGGTGGTCAACCAGCTAACTTCTTGGACGTTGGTGGCGGCGCAACTAAAGAACGCGTTATCGAAGCATTCAAACTGATCTTGGCTGATACATCAGTTCAAGGTGTGTTGATTAATATCTTCGGTGGTATCGTTCGTTGCGACATGATCGCTGAAGCGATTATCGCTGCGGTGAAAGAAGTCAATGTAACAGTACCAGTAGTGGTTCGTCTGGAAGGTAATAACGCCGAATTGGGCGCGAAAATCCTTGACGAATCTGGTCTGAAATTGACTTCAGCCCAAGGCCTGAACGACGCAGCTGAGAAAATCGTTGCTGCTGTTGCAGCCTTGTAATCACAGCACGAATAAAAGGATATAGACCATGAGCGTTTTGGTTAATAAGAACACAAAAGTGCTGGTGCAAGGTTTCACTGGCAAAAACGGTACTTTCCACGCTGAGCAAGCGTTGAAAGTGGGCACTCAAGTCGTAGGTGGTGTTACCCCAGGTAAAGGCGGTTCAGAGCACCTCGGTCTGCCAGTATTTAACACCATGCGTGATGCTGTAGCTCAGACTCAAGCTGATGCATCTGTGATCTACGTACCTGCAGCTTTCGCTAAAGATTCAATCTTGGAAGCGATCGACTCAGGCGTTAAATTGATCGTATGTATCACTGAAGGCGTGCCAACAGTTGATATGTTGTACGTGAAAAAAGCGGTTGATGAAGCTGGCATCCGCCTGATCGGCCCTAACTGCCCAGGTATTATCACACCGGGCGAGTGCAAAATCGGTATTATGCCGTGGCACATCCACAACCCAGGTCGTATCGGTATCGTTTCACGCTCTGGTACATTGACTTACGAAGCCGTAGCGCAAACTACCGCTTTGGGTCTGGGTCAATCTACTTGTATCGGTATCGGCGGCGACCCAATCCCAGGTACTAGCCACATCGACGCATTGAAACTGTTCCAAGATGATCCTGATACTGACGCGATCGTGATGATCGGTGAGATCGGTGGTTCTGCCGAAGAAGAAGCAGCAGAATTCGCTAAATCATACGTTACTAAGCCAGTCGTTGGTTACATCGCTGGTGTAACTGCGCCGAAAGGCAAACGTATGGGCCACGCTGGTGCGATCATCTCTGGCGGTAAAGGCACTGCAGAAGAGAAATTCAAAGCCTTCGAACAAGCTGGCATCGCGTACACCCGCAGCCCAGCTGAAATCGGCAAAACCATGTTTGAATTGCTGAAATCAAAAGGCATGATCTAATTCCCGATGGTGAATAGAAAATGAAAAAAGCCACCTTCGGGTGGCTTTTTTGTTGGGGTATTGCTCTGTGGGTTATTATTTAATTGGTTTTTAGAGGTATACCTACAGGTTCTGTTTGTTTTGGTGTCAGTGGTTTGCTCGGCGGTGATAATAATCTCGAGCCTCATCGTAGATACCTTTGACAAAATAAAACAAGCCGCCAATTTCATGTGCCTTATTGTATTCCGCCAATGGGTAAATCATCCCACTATTGAAATGATCGATCGCTTCCTGATCATTACTGGCGTAAATCATGTCACCAATGACTTCAAAGCCCTGCCCAAGCAAAAGCTCTTTGGCTGGAAGGAAATCTTCCCGATCAGTGCATAAATAGCGTACAAGGTTTTTGCCATTTTCAGATAATTGGAAAAATTGATATTTTGCCATGATACAGTCCTCGTCGATTGAAGAGCCTAAACTGAGTGTCTAACTTAATAATTGCTTTCAATTGTATTTCTGATCGATTTGATTATCTATTCGCAAAAAACGTACTAACCCTCAGTTTTTCCCAGAAGATTCTTAGGCTAGTCGGGCAAAAAACAGCAAAATCCGACATGGGGCTTCGCTTTCATACCTCTGGACAGCTTGTCGCAATAATTCGGTTGCCGCCACTCATATAAAACTAGCAAGGTGCAATTAGCACTTCCTGCCTACATTACGGCAGATTTCTGAAAAAAGCTTAGCAAGCTAGTCCTTCACAAATTCAATTTATACAAGGCCATATTTCTGCTGATAATCCGCATACGCCCGCGCCACGCTGCTGGATGGTTGTGGCGGATCGCCTAACCCGAATTCCTGCTGTAGCTTAGCTTTATTGTTATCCATATAGCTAATCACCTTGGCCAGATTGGCTTGCTGCTTGGCGAAGAAGTTATTTTGCTCGGTGAGTAGCGTCGCGCTTTGCGCAAAATGGTTGGCAAAGTCGCTGACCGCAGCGGCTGCGGCAGTAGGTTGTTGTGACCAGACGGAACTGAATTTTTGGGAATCGAGTTGCGCCATATTGGTGATGGGATCAATCGTTAGCCCCAGCGCCGCCATGCCCTGAATGCCTTGTTGCGCGCCGTGAAACGGGCTGGCGATGCTTTGGGCCAGCTCATAGCGTGCCACTTGTGCCGCTTGCGTGGCTGCCAGCAATTCGGGGTCTTGCAGGTCGGCGTCGAAATTGCGTCGCCATTGATTGTATTGATCGGCCAGATTTTGTAATTGCGCTTTTACGCTGGCAAAGTCTGCCGTCGAGTCGATTTTACTCAGTGATTTTGCCGCCTGTGCCAGCTCGCTCACGCCGGTTTGCATGTCACTCAAGCGCGCCGATTGCGCAGGGTAAATCACGCCCAGCTGATTGATATACGACATCATTTGATAGGCGCTTTCGGGGTCGGGCAGTGCTAGATTGCGGCCAATTGCGTTGATTGAGCTGCTGGCCGATATACCGGTGGTGGTATTGCTTGCTGCAACTTGCCCTGATTGGTGCGTGGCAAGATACCCACTGGCCAAGCTGGCGATGTCAAAGGTTGGCTGCGGTGTGGCTAGCGTGCTGACAGTCTGGGTTTTAAATAGCGCGATTTGCTGCGCCAGTTGCTGGAGATCTTTGGTATTGATGCTCATGAGCTTGCTCCCGCTGGGTCGTCATGTCATTCAAGCAAATTTTAGACCAGCTGGGGAGGCATTATTCTTCGATGGCGATCAGGCCTTTTTCAATCAATTCATCGAGCAAAAAGCTAAAGTCGGTGCCAGCCGAGCTATCGGGCGCGTAGCTAAAGACGTCGAGGTTATCGCCCACCGCCGCCATAATGTCGTCGTTTTCGTGGATGATGGTATTGAGTAATTCGCGTGGAAAGTGCTTTTGCAATTGGGCACGCACTTTTTCGTGTGTTTCATGGCCTTCTTTAAAGCGATTGACCAGATAACGACGCTCGCGACGGCGATCGAATTTTTCCAGCCCGAACAAAGTGCGCTCCAGCATGCACGCTCCATTGAGCGCCAGATATTCGGCGGCCACGGGTATCAGGATCAAATCCGCAGCCAGCAAGGCAGAGAACGACAATACCCCCAGCATTGGGCTGCAATCAATAATAATCGGTGTGCCGCTACCGGCCAGCATTTCGGCCTCGAGCGCGAGTTTGAGCCGCCACAAATGATCGCGATGTTTGCCCAGCTGCGAGTCGACGCGGGCCAATTCTAGGTGCGAAGGGATGAAATGAATGCCGGGCCCCGAGGTCTGAATTAGATCGGTCAGCGGTGATGTCCCCTGATAAAAGCGGTACATGGTTTGATTGGATTTGGGGTTGAGCCCCCAAGTGGCAGTCAGATGAGCTTGGGGATCAAGATCGATCACCAAAGGCGCAATGCCGTTTTGTACCAAAGTGGCGGCCAGATTGGCAGTGACCGTGGTTTTGCCGACGCCACCTTTCTGATTAAACACTGCAATTACCGTCATCTGAGTCCCGTTTTTGTTTCCCGCTGCGGACGTTGATTATGCCATGACGACAGCCAAGCGGCATGGATAAGTAGATAAGCCAAAGTTTTCCAGCTTCGTTACCTCGCCTTGCCGTACTGTCTTCGGCTCGGTGCCTTGCTGGCAAGTTTTGGTGCGATTACCTACAATGCCACACCTTTCGCATCTGAGCATATCGTATGTCCAATCTCTCCCAACGTCTGGCGCAGGAACTCAATTGCAAACCGGCGCAAGTGGCCGCTGCCGTGGCTTTACTCGATGAAGGCGCCACCGTGCCATTTATCGCCCGCTATCGCAAAGAGGTGACCGGCGGTCTGGATGATGGACAACTGCGTTTGCTCGCTGAGCGCTTGCGCTATCTGCGTGAACTGGATGAGCGCCGCGCCAGCATCATTGCGACGATCACCGAGCAAGGGCAAATGAGCGCCGCTTTGCGCGCCCAGCTCGATGCCGCGGATAACAAGCAAACGCTGGAAGACCTGTATCTGCCGTATAAGCAAAAGCGCCGCACCAAAGCGCAAATCGCCCGCGAGGCGGGGCTGGCGGCGCTGGCTGAGCAATTGCTGAAAAACCCGCAGCAAGACCCTGAGACACTCGCAGCCAAATTTATCTGCGAAGGGTTTGTCGATAGCAAGGCGGTGCTGGAAGGTGCTAAAGCCATTTTGTTAGAGGGCTGGGGCGAAGACGCCGCGCTGATCGGCCAGCTGCGCAGCCATTTGCAAAGTAGCGGTTTGGTGACCAGCAAAGTGGTGAAAGGGCAGGAGCAGGCGGGCGCGAAATTTGCCGATTATTTTGATTTTGCCGAAAAATGGGCGGTGATGCCCTCGCACCGCGTGTTGGCGGTGTTGCGCGGCGCGAATGAAAAAATCCTCAGTATCGGTATTCAATTACCGGAAGAAATCGAAAACGGCGTGCGTAGCAAAATCTGGAGCAGCGCCGAGCAACGCATCGCGCGGCATGTTGGCATTAGCGCAAATTGTGCTGATCTGTGGCTGGGCGATGTGGTGCGCGCTGCGTGGCGCACCAAGCTGGGCGTCTCGCTGGAAAACGAGCTGCTCACCGCCGCCCGTGAGCGCGCCGAGCTGGAAGCGATTAAAGTCTTTTCGCGCAATCTGAAAGATTTGCTGCTGGCCGCACCCGCGGGCCCGCGCTGCACGCTGGGGCTGGACCCGGGCCTGCGCACCGGCGTGAAAGTGGCGGTGGTCGATGCCACCGGCAAATTGCTGGCCACCGATACCATTTACCCGCACGAGCCGCGCCGCGATTGGGACAAATCATTATTCATTTTGAAAAAATTATGCGACACACATGGCGTTGAGCTGATCGCGATCGGCAATGGCACGGCCAGCCGCGAAACCGAACAGCTCGCCACCGACTTAATCGCCCAGATCGACGGCAAAAAACCAGTAAAGGTCGTGGTGTCCGAAGCGGGCGCTTCGGTGTATTCGGCCTCTGAATTGGCCGCCAAAGAGTTTCCGCAGCTCGATGTCTCGTTGCGTGGCGCAGTATCGATTGCCCGCCGCCTGCAAGACCCATTGGCCGAATTGGTGAAAATCGAGCCCAAGGCGATTGGCGTGGGGCAGTATCAACATGATGTGAATCAGGCTGAGCTGGCGCGCATGCTCGATGCCGTGGTGGAAGACTGCGTGAATGCGGTCGGCGTTGATGTGAATACCGCCTCGGCGGCATTGTTGGCTAGGGTATCTGGCTTGAGCCCTGTATTAGCAAGCAATGTGGTCGCATACCGTGATGAGTATGGCGCATTCAAAAACCGCAAAGCGCTGCTGAAAGTGCCACGGCTGGGGCCCAAAGCCTTTGAGCAGGCAGCCGGCTTTTTGCGCATTATGCAGGGCGACAATCCGCTGGATGCCTCGGCCGTGCACCCCGAAGCCTATCCACTGGTGGAAAAACTGCTGCAGAAATTAGGGCAAGATCTGCGCAGCACCATGGGCAATCGCGCCGCGCTGCAAGCGGTGGCACCCGAAAGCCTGACCGATGCGCAGTTTGGCCTGCCCACAGTCAAAGACATTCTGGCCGAGCTGGAAAAACCCGGCCGCGACCCACGCCCCGAATTCAAAACGGCCACCTTTGCGGCGGGTATTGAGAAAATCAGCGACCTGCAAGTGGACATGGTGCTCGAAGGCGTGGTCAGCAATGTCACCAACTTTGGCGCGTTTGTCGATATTGGCGTGCATCAGGATGGCCTCGTGCATATCTCGATGCTGGCCAATACCTTCGTCAAGGACCCGCATGCGGTGGTGAAAGCCGGGCAGGTGGTGAAGGTGAAGGTGCTCGAGGTCGATGTGCCGCGCAAGCGCATTGCGCTAACGATGCGGCTCAACGACGAGGCAAAACCAGCCGATCGCGGAGCTGCCAAGCCTGCACGTAGCGCAGAGCGGCAGGCTAGCGCCAAATCCGCCGCGCCAAGCAATTCAGCAATGGCCGATGCCTTAGCTAAGTTAAAGCGCTGATTGGAGTTAAGACGAGCAGCTGACCGAAATCTCACGCGCCCAGTCGGGTGGTAGGGCTGCGTAGGCTTCGAATTCGGGCTGCTCGGCAAACGGCTGCATCAGGCAGCGCTGCAGGCGCTCGATTTCTGAAAAATCGCCTGCTTGCGCCTTGGCGATGGCATTTTCGGCCAGATAATTGCGCAAGATGTATTTGGGATTGGCGGCTAGCATGGCTTGGCTGCGCGCCTGCATAGCCAGTTCGTCTAATCCTGCCTGCTCGTCATTAAGTCTAAGTCGGCGCTCATAGCGTTCCAGCCAGTCGTCAAATTGCGCGCGCGCTAAAAATAGATCGCGCAATTGCGCCGTATTGCGTTGCACGGGCCAGTGCGACAGCGTGCGCCAGAAGATTGTCCAGTCGGTGTGCGTCGCCTGCATCAGTTCAAATAGATCGGTGACGAGCGTCCAATCGTCTTCCTGCCACTGCGTAAAGCCCAATTTACGGCGCAATTGTTCGGCGAAAGCGGCTTCAAATTGTGGCTGGTATTGGCCAAGGGCTGCTAATAGCTCGTCTTTATTGCTCAGTGGTAATAAAGCTTGCGCGAGGCAATGCAGATTCCACAGCCCTATTTGCGGCTGCTGGTTGTAGGCATAACGCCCGCTGTCGTCCGAATGATTACAAATATGCCCGGCGTCAAAACCATCGAGAAAACCATAAGGGCCGTAATCGATGGTGAGCCCCAAAATCGACATATTGTCGGTATTCATCACGCCGTGGCAAAAGCCGACCGCTTGCCAGCGCGCGATGAGTTGCGCGGTGCGGCTAATGACGGCGTTCAACAGCGCTAAATAGGGATTTTCGGCGTTTGCGCAGTCGGGGTAATGGTGCTTAATTACCCAATCGGCTAGCTCGGTAATTCGCTCGGGTTCGCCCTGATAAAAGAAATATTCAAAATGCCCAAAGCGCACAAAGGTTGGCGCTAGGCGCATGACCACCGCGGCTGTTTCGCGTGTTTCCCGCCAGATGGTTTGCGGCGAGCCGCCGATGGCGAGTGCGCGATTAGTTGGGATACCCAGGTGGTGTAATGCCTCGGAGGCTAGGTATTCTCTAATGCTGGAGCGTAATACTGCTCGGCCATCACCTCGGCGCGAGTAGGGTGTGGGGCCAGCGCCTTTCAGTTGCATTTCCCAGTGTTGGCCGCTCGGGTCGGTAAATTCGGCGATGAGCAGCGCGCGACCATCGCCCAGTTGCGGCACGTTGACGCCAAATTGGTGGCCCGAATACACGCTGGCAATCGGATAAAATGGGGCGCGGCTGCCTTGCGGTAATTGATTGCCAATCAGATAATCGCTCAGGTTCTGTTGTTGTTGCCAATCAATCCCCAATTGCTCGGCCAGCGCGTGATTGAGCGCGACGACATGCGGCGCAGGCATCGGCGTGGCTGGGGTGTAATCCCAAAAACGCGAGTGTAATAAGCTAAAGCGCGGGGTCAGTGGCAATTGAGCAAAAGAGAAGGCCATGGAGCAAATAAAGTTGAGTAGATTAGTCGGGTATTTTAAGCCGATTGCTAACTGCTTGTCATGAATAAAAGTGGGTCTGGGTAGATTAAATATGAGTGAAAAGATGCCGGTAACGACGGCGATCCGTTTTTTGCGCCAGCACAAAATTAGCTTTGGCGAGCATTTGTACGCCTATGAAGAAAAGGGCGGTACCGCGGTTTCTGCGCGCGAGCTGGGGGTCGATGAGCATATTGTGATCAAAACGCTGATTATGGAAGATGAAAAAAAACAGCCACTGATTGTGTTAATGCATGGTGATAAAGAGGTGAGCACCAAAAATCTGGCGCGCCATTTGGGGTGTAAGACCATTACCCCTTGTACACCGGAAGTGGCCAACAAGCACAGTGGCTATTTAGTGGGCGGAACCTCGCCATTTGGCACCAAAAAGACCATGCCGGTGTATATGCAAGACAGCATCATGCAACTCGATACTATTTACATCAATGGCGGCAAGCGGGGATTTTTGGTGAGTGTGAGCGCTCAAGCGGTGCAGGCTAGTTTACAGGCTACTTTGCTCGATATTGCAACGGCCTGATTAGGGTATTTCTCGCTGTGCAAATTCCAAATTTGAACATAGGCATATACATAGCTGGGTATCTAATGTGACGCGCTGGATAAACCGCTACTCTGGCCGATTAAACCTTGGATGTCTTGGTTGAGGCTATGGAAAGTACCCGCATCAATCATGCCCTCAAGCCGATTGATAAACTGGTAGGCCTGATTAAGTAGGGCGTTACGTTCTTTGGGCTCGACTTGAGCTGGGCTTTTCAGGTATTTGATAATGGCATGGGTACTTGAGAGCATTAGGCGTTGATTGCAGGTGTTCTGTGCTACGGGCAATAGTTTGGCGATGGCATCTTCAAATTGCGCCTTCAGCATCAGTTGCACGCCTTCATTATTGAGTTCGGTAATTTCAGTGCCGGCATGCTGAATAAATGCTTGCCAAGTTGGGCGCATATTGGCCGAACTTTCCAGCATCCCCGAAATATGTTTGGTGGTAATAAAGCGCTGTGCAATATGCAGCAGCCATTTATAGGGGGCGGCTGATCCTGTTGCTTGTTCACCTTCGATGGTGGCGGGGCAGACAATATCGGCGGTCATGATAAAGCTCACCGCGATTTCCAGCACAAACTCGGGGTCGGCCATATAGGTTTCAATTTGCTCTAAGAGCTGGGGCTTGCCTTCATATACTGCAGAAGCCATTAAATCGATAATACGATTGCTGGTGGTATCCTCGCGCTTGGCAATTTCGCGCACCATGCGCAGGTATTTATCGGCATCCGAGCTATTGTTCTCGCGCCGTGCCGCCAGTGCTAGTTGCAGCACTGTTTCGCCACTGAGTAGTGAAGAATTGCCGCCGCAGGTAACGGCTCGCTCTAGAAACTGTTTGGCTTTGCTCGAGTCGCCGAGCATATTGGCCAGATTGCCGGCTTTTTGCAGGCGACCGACATTATTGGGGGTCATCGCCAAGCATTTTTCAAACACCGCCATTGCTTCATTAAGCCGACCTTCGGCCATATACATCGAGGCGAGTTCTTCATAGGCATCGACATATTGCGCGTGTTCCACAATTGCTGCCTGCAATGAGCTTTCGGCCTGCGTTTTTTTGCCTTGTCGGCACAGGGTGCGGGCCAGTCCTAGCTTGGCCCAGGGCACTACGCGCTGTGACAGTATCTCTTCATATAGCCTAGCCGCCTCATCAAGCTTGCCAGCCTCTAGCAACAGCGAGGATAAAATCCGCATCAGATCATTACTAAAACCAGCAGCTTTGGGGACCAATGATTTGGCAACATCGATGGCGCCTAGTGTGTCGCCCTCATTGATTTTGTCGTAAATCGGTTTGAGAAAACGCTTGCGACTCCAGGCCAAAGATAGGCGCTGGGTGAGCTGCTTGCTGGTAAACGGCTTGATTAGATAATCATCTGGGCCGATTTCAGCTACCGCCACGACTTTCTCGTACGAGGCTTCGGCGGTGATCATAATCCAGATCGTGTAGAGCGGTAGTTCACCGCTGTGGCGCAGCTCTTCCAGTAATTCCTGCCCATTCATGCCCTCACCAAAGTGATAGTCGCACAGCACCACATCGTATTCACCGTTGCGCAGACGACGACGAGTTTCACCAATACTGCTGGCCGCATCGGCACGATTAATCCCCGATTGCGCCAGAGTCATGCGGATTGATTGGCGTACCGTCGGCGCATCATCGGCGACCAGCACGTGGGCTTGGGCTAGATCTTCGGACATAAACCTTAGCGTTTTTCAGGGTATTAATCTGTACTATCGGCTAATTTGGCACAAGCTCAAGCATTGAATGGGGTTTGTCGTGCAGAAATCACAAAGCAGGCCACGAAGCTCGACAATTGTGACCGGTGCTACATAGTAGACAGGCTTCTCTTAGACTATTTGCTTGGGGTGGTGTGGACTGTCCCAGGACAGTACAGTACCCCTAAACGTATCCCTAAAATAACTGGATTGGGTCTGTAGTGGTCAACAAATTTTGGCCGCATCGTTATGGCCAAGCCAAGCTTGCGGGATGAGTGCTTAAACGTACATTGGTTACTCTGTCATTGGATGATGCCCGTGACAAGATCGAACGTGGGCGACAGGATTACAATGAGTTTAGACCGCATAGCGCGCTGGGCGACTGGACTCCCAGGGTGTTTCGGCTCGCCCACCTTGACGCCCGGGATCTCTAAGTCAGACCGCTCGGTTTGTAAGGAGGAGGTTGATTGTAAGTTGTATGCCAACTTTACATTGCTGTGAATATTGGTTGCTTTCTATATTCTAAAAGCTACAGTTGATTTCTGTGCTGCTTAGTATTTTTGTTTTTAGAAATGGCGGCAGTTTTGTAGGTGGGATTTTTATTTTGATAATAAAAATCGCTATCGTTACCGATTAGGCGCTTGCAGATCTACTCGGAAAATGCAAAATATCACCACCAGCTTTTAATTTATCCAGATAGTCAGCCCACCACTGCATCATTTCTGTCCGTTCAGGTAGATGTTGAGCGTGGTTATAAGTTGCTGCAACAGTGTCTTTTTCGCCATGAGCTAATTGCCGTTCAATGGCGTCTCGATGCCAAAGGTGTGATTCATTGAGTTGAGTTGAAGCAATTTTACGGAAGCTATGGCCGGTAAATTCTTCTTGGCTGTAACCTAACCTGCGTAATGCAACGTTGATGGCAGCCTCACTCATTGGTCTGCCATTGGTTCGACCACCTTCAAAGACATATTGCTTGTGCCCGCTGAGTGGTTGAATCGTACGCAGTATCTCAAGCGCTTGTCTCGACAATGGGACAATGTGAGGCGCTCTGCTTTTCATTTTTGCAGCTGGAATGCGCCATTGCTTTCGTTCGAAATCAATCTCAGACCATTCAGCCTTCCTTAATTCCCCAATGCGCGTAAATACAAGGGGTGCTAATTGAGTAGCACACTTCACTGTTAGGCTTGCTTCAAGGCTATCAATAGCACGCATCAATGCGCCAATCTTGACCGGATCAGTGATTGTAGGAAATGGGATTGTAGTCGGCGATTGCAATACATCGGCTTTGGCTAGTATGTCTGCTGGATTATGTTTTGCCCGCCCCGTAGCGATAGCGTACGTAAACACCTTTCCACATGACCAGCGTACCCGATGTGCTGTTTCAATTGCCCCGCGCTCTTCAATACGCCGTAGGCAGGTTAGTAGTTCAGGTGCTTCGATAGTGGAAATATCGCGTTTTCCCAGCCAAGGAAAAATATCACTCTCAAGCCGGTTCATAGTTCGATCTCTATGACTTTTTGACTTGTTTGCCATCGCTCTATCGAACCACTCATGAGCAATAATTTCAAAACTGGACGAATTTTCAGAGCGTGCTTCTTCCTTTTTGCGATTACGCTCTTCAATAGGATCCAAACTTTTTGCGAGTAATGACTTGGCTTCCTCACGTAAGCCACGAGCATTGGCCAGAGTCACTGCGGGAAACTCACCGAAAGACATCAAGGTTTCTACCCCATTCGGTTTGGTGTATTTAAAGCGCCAAATCTTGGAGCCGTTACTTTTGACTAAGAGGAATAATCCGCCGCCGTCATACAAGCGGTAGTCTTTCTCTTTAGCTTTCGCGCTAGAGCATTCTGTCGGGCTTAGGGGTTTCGTTTGACGTGCCATAGGGGTACGGCCTCGCAATTGAATGGGGTATTTGCATAATGTACCCCTAAACGTATCCCTAAAACAACTGGATTGGGTCGGACGGCATGGGATGTGACGGGAAACAAAAAACCCGCTAAAGCTAGGCTTTATGCGGGTTTCAGAACTTTTACGTACTTGGTGGGACGAGTAATTGGTGGAGGTGGGGACTGCCAATGATAAGTCCAAGTGAGTCTAATCTGTTCTATAAATCATTTTAAATACAGTTGTTTGTAGTTTTTTTGTCTATTGCAGTCCAATGTTGATCAGTGATGACTAACTCTTGGTGGTACACTAAATGGTACACTAATGAGGTGCTATGGCAGTGCTAACTGATACTAAAGCTAGGGCAATCAAACCGGGTGATGTCCAGATCGCTCATGGTGGAGTTACTGGTCTTGCGCTTGAGCCAACGGTTAAAAAAGGGCACGGCAAATGGATTTTGCGCTATGTCAGTCCCGTTTCTGGCAAACGTAGAAAAATGGGGCTTGGCAGCTATCCAGAGGTTTCAATTGCCAAAGCAGCAGAGCTTGGAAGGCAATACCGTGAACAAATAGCTAATGGTTTTGATCCGATTGATGAAAAAAATGCAGCCGCGTTAGAAACAAAAATACCTTCGTTTCAAACTGCTGCAGAGCTAGTTCATCAAGAGTTGTTACCCAGCTGGAAAAATGAAAAGCATGGTTGTGATTGGATTAATAGCCTAAAGATGTATGTCTTTACGGATTTGGGTTCAACTCCCATTTCAGATGTCATGCCAAAAGATGTTGCCAATGTTTTGAGGCCTATTTGGTTGGATAAACCCGAAACCGCCTGTCGGGTAAAGCAGCGTATGCATGCAGTAATGGGATGGGCTTGGGCGCATGGCTTTGTGCCCTCCAATCCTGTCGATGTGGTTCATCACTTGCTCCCTAAGCAGGGAGATGCAGCAAGAGCCGAGCACCAACCCGCAATGCCTTGGCAGGATGTACCCAAATTTGTTGCTGAGCATTTGTCTGGCGAGGGGCGAAGCGTTAGCTGTAATGCGTTGTTGTTTTTAATATTGACGGCGGTTAGGTCTGGTGAACTGCGCGGCGCGACTTGGGATGAGATCAACTTTGAAGCAGCGATTTGGACGATCCCCGCCGAGCGCATGAAAACTGGTGTCATTCATCGTGTACCACTATCTGAAATAGCCGTTAAGATTTTGAAGCAGCAACGTGGTGCCCATAATGAAATCGTTTTTCCAAGTCCGCGCGCTGGGGTGCAACTGTCTGATAATGCGCTCACGATGTTTTTGCGCAAACATAATGCACAAAGTGATATTGAAGGAAGAACAGCTACCGCACATGGTTTTCGTAGCAGCTTCAGGGATTGGGCTAGTAATCACCAATATCCGCGAGATTGGGCTGAGCGAGCCTTGGCGCATGCGATTAGCAATAAAGTTGAAGCAGCGTACCATCGAACTGATTTGCTAGATCATCGACGCGGGATGATGCAAGCATGGTCAGATTTTGTTATGGGCAAATGAGTAAACAGAGGTTTTATTAACTTTGTTTCCTTGCCGTGTTCCCTTTGTTGCTTTAGTCATGTAGAGGCAGTACATTTGCCATACATGGCTTTCAGGTTACCAAGATGTCGCGCATTAAAGACGAAACACTATCAATCCGTACGTCTGCCGAAATCAAACAATTACTACGTATGGCCGCCGAGCGTGAGCGACGCTCGGTGGCTTCGATGATTGAGGTTTTAGTGCTTGAATATGCAAAAGTGCATGAATTAAAGCCAAACCAAGATACGCAGACGGCTCCGGCAAATTCTTAGCCCCAGTTCTGGCTCCTTAGCTCAGACAGTTAAAAAACCACAATTCGTCAAGAAGTATCGCCCTCCAGATCGGCTAGCTTTTTAAGCCCGTAATGATGCAATAGGTAGCACCACAATGAATGCAGTAGAAATCGAAGCAGCAATATCCGAGTTAGCCGAGCAGCCTTTTGATGCGGCAGAGTTTCCGTATGCGTTTTTAGCCGCCTTTGGCAATAAAGACACGACGCTGAAACGCCTGCGCTCTGGCAATAACAACTCCTCGGACATTGCTGGCGGCGTTCTGCTGCGTGGCAATATTCATCTTGCTACGTGTGAGCCTGGTCGAGTTGGCGAGACTTTAAATTTACTGCGCGCTAGTCCCGCAACAGCCAAAGCAAAGGCCAAATTCATCCTAGCCACCGATGGCCAAACGCTTGAAGCTGAAGAATTGATCAGCGGCGAAACCATTGCACCAAATTACGCAGACTTCCCCAATCATCTTGGTTTTTTCTTACCATTGGCAGGCATCTCCACGATCAAGGAGATCAAAGACAACGCCATCGATGTACGTGCAACGGGTCGCTTAAACAAGCTGTACGTCGAACTCCTGCGTGAAAATCCAGACTGGGCAAAGGCCGAGCGTCGCTCTGATATGAATCACTTCATGGCAAGGCTGATTTTTTGCTTCTTTGCCGAAGATACCGATATTTTCAATGGCAAAGGTTTATTTACCCGAACGGTCGACCAATTCAGCGAAAGCGATGGCTCGAATACACATGAGGTCGTATCTGAAATCTTCCGTGCCATGAACATCAAGGTCGCGGATCGCCTCAGCGAACAGCCACGCCTACCTAACTGGGCAAATGGTTTTCCCTATGTGAATGGCGGCTTATTTTCGGGTAGCACTGAAGTGCCACGCTTCACTCGGATGGCGCGCACATATTTATTGCATGCGGGCAATTTGAACTGGCAACAAATCAATCCCGATATTTTCGGCAGCATGATTCAAGCTGTTGCTGATGATGAAGAACGGGGCGCACTGGGCATGCACTACACCAGCGTGCCCAATATCCTCAAAGTGCTCAATCCACTATTTTTGGATGACTTGCGTGCGCAACTCGCCGAGGCTGAGGACAATGAGCGCAAACTTTTGAACCTGCGCAAACGCATGGCGCGTATTCGCGTTTTCGACCCCGCCTGCGGATCGGGTAATTTTTTGGTCATCGCCTATAAGCAAATGCGCGAGATCGAGGCCGAAATCAACAAGCGCCGCAATGAATCCTATTTAGGTAGTGAAATCCCACTGACGAACTTTCGCGGCATCGAGCTGCGAGACTTCCCCGCCGAGATAGCCCGTTTGGCGCTGATCATTGCAGAATTTCAATGCGATGTATTGTATCGCGGTCAGCAAGATGCACTGGCTGAATTCTTGCCGCTAGATTCGCAAAACTGGATTATTTGCGGCAATGCCTTGCGCCTCGATTGGTTGAGTATTTGTCCACCGACTGGCACAGGGGTGAAGCTGGTGGCCGACGATTTGTTTGATAGTCCACTACTTCAAGTCGAAATCGACTTTGAGAACGAAGGTGGAGAAACCTATATCTGCGGTAACCCGCCGTACAAAGGAAACGCAAAAAAGACTGCGGAACAAAAGAAAGACTTGGGCGATTTGCTCGACAATAAGATTGATGGGTGGGGTTTGTTTGATTATGTTTGCGGCTGGTTTT
The DNA here is from genome assembly GCF_013423785.1 of Chitinibacter fontanus. Taxonomy (NCBI): domain Bacteria; kingdom Pseudomonadati; phylum Pseudomonadota; class Betaproteobacteria; order Neisseriales; family Chitinibacteraceae; genus Chitinibacter; species Chitinibacter fontanus. The sequence goes on along the minus strand of NZ_CP058952.1, from coordinate 281,421 downwards.
TCAAAGCCTACGAATACGTAAAGTATACACGGGCAACATTTGCTTTTGTGGCAACGAACAGCGTTTCGCAAGGACAGCACGTTACGGGATTTTGGAGGCCGCTTTTCGACGATGGATTGAAATTCAACTTTGCGGTTCGCTCTTTTAAATGGAGCAATTTGGCGGCAAACGATGCGGGTGTTACCGTTGTTTGCATTGGCGCGGGAGCGCAAGCTACTACCGCATACCTTTATAACGAGGATATAAGGGTTACGACGAAGAACATTAATGCATACTTGATGCCAGCCGATGACTATTGGATTACTCCATCGTCTAGCCCTGTTTCTGACATTCAGCCGATGCAGAAAGGTAACTATTACGGAATGTCCGAACATTTGATTTTCGATACGAATGGAAAACACACCTACTTGAATGCTGGGCTGGATGCTTCGTATATTCGGAAATTCTATGGATCATCTGAAGTTATCAAGGCCAAACCTCGTTATTGCCTCTGGTTTCCTGAAGAGCCACCAGCGAAAGTTCTTGGAATTGCAGATATTAAAAAGAAGCTGGATCAAGGAAAAGCAGCGCGGCAAACATCAAAAGATGCTGTCTCCAATGGAATGGTTAAAAGACCGCACCAGTTTCGTGAAATGCGGAGTTGTGAAAATCATTTCTTCGCTATTCCGGTCGTGTCATCGGAGAACAGAAACTACTTGCCAGTTGACTTATTGGACAAACAATCAGTCGTTTCCAACAAATGCTTTGCCCTCTATGACGCTCCATTCTGGAGCATGGCACTGATCGCCTCCCGCCTACATTGGGTTTGGATTGGCACTGTTTGCGTGCGACTTGAAATGCGGTTTTCGTACTCCAATACCCTTGGCTGGAATACCTTTCCTGTCCCATTACTAACCGAGCAGAACAAGATCGATTTAACACACTGCGCCGAAGATATTTTGTTAGCGCGCGAGGCTCATTTCCCGGCTTCGATTGCCGATCTCTACGATCCAGAAACCATGCCAGAAAACCTGCGCCGTGCGCATGAGCGTAACGACGAAGTGCTGGAACGAATTTATATTGGCCGTCGTTTCAAGAATGATACCGAGCGACTGGAAAAACTGTTTGAGTTGTATACCAAGATGGCAAGTAGGACAAAGACCTCAGGCAAAAAACGCAAGGTTGAACTGTCATGAGCAGCATAACAGACAGCGAAAAACGCTATTTTGAAAAATTGCTTGGCATGAGTAGTGGCTATGTTTTGGACTATACTGACCCAACGTTTGACGAGTTTTTTAAACGCCATAACGTCAATATTCATGGGTCAAAATATCAAACCTATGGCACATCGAAAGCCAAGCGGCTGCGTGCCTTTTGGGTGCAAGAGCAAGATGCACTCGTGGGAAAAGTGCTAGGCGAAATGCTTGATGCATATGAAGCAATCTGCGCCTTAAACAACAGCAACACAGAGGCTCTCGCTCTACAGAAGGCTCGAGAAATCATCGCTCGGCTGACTGGGACCCCCTTGCCTTCGGCACAAGCTGAGGCACCAAACGATTTTTTGCAGACTGAATTTTCAATACCCTCCATTCAAAAGTTACCCATTGAAGCAATGGCGGTTTCAATTATCGAAAGCCGTGTAAACGAAGCGCGAACAGCAATGGCTGCTGGCGCTTATCTTTCGACTATTTTGCTATGTGGTAGCGTTCTTGAAGCAACTTTGCTCGGTGCAGCACAAAAAGAACCTGCACGATTCAATCAATCTGCTGTAAGCCCTAAATCTGCAGAGGGCAGTGTCAAACGCTTTCACGAGTGGAGTCTTGCGCAGTTTATTGATGTGGCCTGCGATATTGGCTTATTAAAACCAGATGTGAAGAAGTTTAGCCACGGGCTTCGTGATTTCCGAAATTACATCCATCCATACGAGCAAATGATGTCTGGGTTTTCACCCGATGAGCACACTGCCAAAGTATGTTTCCAAGTGCTCAAGGCGGCGCTTGCTAGTGTTGCAGGGGAAAGAAAGTGAGCGATTTTATTCTCTATACCGCTGATGATGGCAATACTCGCATCAACTTACGAGTAGATGCGGCAACGCTATGGCTAAGCCAAATTGAAATTGCTGAGTTGTTTCAAACGACCAAGCAAAATGTGTCGCTACACGCTAAGAACATTTTTGCTGATGGAGAGCTAAGCCTGCAGGCAACTGTCAAGGAATCCTTGACAGTTCAGAATGAGGGTAGTCGAACCGTAAAACGTACCATTAGCTACTACAACCTTGATTTGATTTTGGCAATTGGTTATCGCGTGCGTTCTTCGCGCGGCGTGCAGTTTCGCCAGTGGGCAACCGAGCACCTGAAAGAATTCATGACCAAGGGCTTTGTCATGGATGATGAGCGCTTAAAAAACCCTGGAGGCTGGGATTATTTTGATGAATTGCTGGCGCGAATCCGCGAGATTCGTGCATCAGAAAAACGCTTTTATCAGAAAGTGCGCGACTTATTTGCACTCAGCTCTGATTACAAAGCACGTGAAAAAGACACTCACCTATTTTTTGCCGAAGTCCAAAACAAGCTGCTCTATGCAGCTTGTGGGCTTACTGCAGCTGAACTCATCACAAAGCGTGCAGATCCAAATGCGCCCAATATGGCGCTAACCAATTTCAGTGGTTCGCGGGTACGCAAACATGACGTGATTATTGCTAAAAATTACCTTAATGAAGATGAAATCGACACGCTTAATCGCTTGGTGGTGATCTTTTTGGAACAAGCAGAGTTACGCGTAAAACAGCAGCGTGAGTTATCACTAGATTTCTGGCGCCAAAATGTGGACGGTATGTTGGCCTTTAGCGGTCAAGCTGTATTAAAAGGTTCAGGCTCGATGAGCCACGACACTATGGTACGTATCGCGCATGAACGCTACGACCAATTCGATAAAAATCGCCGCATAACTGAAGCCAAAGATGCCGACGATGCAGATGCTGAAGAAATAAAGCAGTTAGAACAGCTAGAAAAATCGCTAAAATCTAAAAAATAATCTGGTGCTTTCACCATCGCTAGGAACGCATGAATACTACAAGCAATCCAACCAATGCCTATACCGTACCTGCGGTATCTATTTCGACCGCACGCACAGGAGCCTCCAGCAAGGCTAATTCATTGGGTATGCGCACCATGCAAGAGCGGGCTTTTGCTAAACGCGGCGAACAGTATTTGCTGATCAAATCACCACCAGCATCGGGCAAATCGCGTGCATTGATGTTTGTGGCACTAGACAAGCTCAATAATCAGGGCTTAAAGCAAGCGATTATTGTGGTGCCGGAGCGCTCTATTGGAAGCAGTTTTGCTGATGAACCATTGACTAAGCATGGATTCCATTGGGATTGGCAAGTTGCTCCCCAATGGAATTTATGCAATGCACCTGGTATTGATGAGCCTCGCGTTGCCAAATCCAAAGTTGAAGCAGTGCGTCAGTTTCTATCTAGTGCGGATAAATCCTTGGTATGTACGCATGCGACTTTTAGGTTTGCAGTAGAAGAATTAGGTGTTGACGCCTTTGACCAACGCCTGATCGCGATTGATGAGTTTCACCATGTTTCTGCGAACCCCGATAATAAATTAGGTAGCCAGTTAGGCGCATTTATTGCCCGCGACAAAGTTCACTTGGTCGCTATGACAGGGTCTTATTTCCGAGGCGATAGCGAAGCGGTACTTAGCCCGAGCGATGAGGCCCTATTTGAAACGGTAACCTACACCTACTACGAACAGCTCAATGGTTATAACTGGCTCAAATCGCTGGATATTGGCTACTTCTTCTACACAGGGCGCTATGTAGATGCTGTCGCGAAAGTGCTAGATCCAGCACTAAAAACCATCGTGCATATCCCTAACGTCAATTCGCGTGAGAGCCTGCAGGATAAAGATCGCGAAGTAAATGAAATTATGCACGCTTTAGGTGAGTGGAAAGGAATTGATCCCACGACTGGCTTCCATCTCATTTTGGCTAAAGACGGCCGCATTTTGAAAGTTGCTGACTTAGTCGATGATAGCGATGCGGCAAAACGCTCTGGTGTATTAGCTGCACTGAAAGACCCAGCGCAAAAAAATAATCGTGACCATGTGGATATCATTATTGCACTGGGAATGGCTAAGGAAGGCTTTGATTGGATTTGGTGCGAGCATGCACTGACTATTGGCTATCGCAGTAGCTTGACCGAGATTGTGCAAATTATTGGCCGTGCTACTCGCGATGCAGAAGGCAAGGATAGAGCACGCTTTACCAATTTGATCGCTGAACCGGCGGCAGATCAGTCTGCCGTAGCTGAAGCTGTCAACGATATGCTCAAAGCAATCTCTGCCAGCTTATTGATGGAGCAAGTTCTGGCACCACGGTATGAATTTACGCCTAAAGACACAGGGCCAAGAGATGGCTTTGACTATGGTGAGGATGGCTATAAGCAAGGTGCACAGAATGTTGGTGTGAATAAAGATACCGGCCAGATTCATGTTGAGATCAATGGATTGGTGACGCCGCAAAGTCCAGAAGCAACGCGTATTTGTAAAGAAGACTTAAATGAAGTTGTGACCAGCTTCTTGCAAAACAAACAAGTGCTGGAGCGTGGGTTATTTGACACGGACAATACCCTGCCTGAAGAGCTAACCCAATTACAGATGGGTAAGATCGTGCGCGAACGTTACCCCGAACTAAGCCCAGAAGATCAAGAAGCTGTACGGCAACATGCCATTGCAGCAATGAATCTAACGCAACAAGCCAAACTGGGTTTGACAAATGCGGATGACAGCGGCCAAGAACAGGATAACGACGGCGGCAATAGTGATGCCCAAGGTAATACTGCGTTGATTGATGGAGTTCGCAAATTTGTAAATGTGCGTGATCTGGATATTGATTTAATTGATCGTATCAACCCATTTGAAGCAGCCTATTCGATCTTGGCAAAAGCCATGGATGAGAAATCACTGCGTCAAATTCAATCAAGTATCGCTGCGAAAAAAGTTAGCATTCCTGAAGATGAGGCACGTGAGTTAGCTAAACGAGCCCTGATGTTTAAAAATGAGCGAGGTCGTTTGCCAGATATTAACTCTGCTGATGCTTGGGAAAAGCGCATGGCAGAAGGTGTTGCAGCGCTAGCACGGTACAGAGCCCAAGCAAAAGCTGAGCAAGCTCGTGGAGTACCAGTAAATGGCTGAAATGAATGATGATGATTTGCTTGATGCGTTAGGTGTAGAGGTTATTCCTCTTAAAACATCGAATCGCACGCCTCGTGAAGAACGAATTATCGCGGGTTTTGAAGACATCTTGCGCTTTTACCAAACCAATGGCCGAGCGCCTCAGCATGGTGAAGAGCATGATATTTTTGAGCGCTTGTATGCGGTGCGTTTAGATCAGTTGCGTAAACTACCAGAAGCCAAGTTGCTGCTTAGCGATATTGATACCCCAGGTTTGCTGAGTGCAAGTGGTACCAATTATGTTGATGTTGATGCGCTAGATGAAGATGCGTTGCTAGCCGAGCTAGGCGTAAGTACTGAAGCGGTAGATCAGAATGAGATCACCGTTTTGCGGCATGTTCGTCCATACGCTGAAATCAAGGCCGCCGAAGAGATTGCCAATAGAACTCCTTGTGCCGATTTTGAAGCACGCTTCAAATTACTGTTTGAAGAGGCTAAAGAAGGGCTGAAAAATGGCTGCTGGATGACTAAACCTTTCGTTAAAAATGCGAGTATTGAAGTCGGTGACTTCTTTATTATTGGTGGGCAGATTGCTTATGTCGCAGAAATGAACGACGGAAATAAAACCAAAGATGGTCGCGATAATCCACGATTACGCGTTATTTTTGATAACCATACCGAAGGTAATTTACTGCTTCGCTCGCTTTCTCGCTCGCTATATCCTGATGGCGATATTCCAGTTGGACTGCGCTTTATTCGTAAAGATGATGGGCCATTGTTTGGTAGCACGGTAGAGCCTGATGACATCGAAACAGGAACTATTTATGTCCTGCGCAGCTTATCAGACCACCCATTTATCACTGAGCATAGAGAGCTGATCCACAAAATTGGTGTGACCGGTGGCGATGTCTCAAGCAGAATTGCGGGCGCAAATAAAGAAGCGACCTACTTGCTCGCTGATGTTGAAGTTGTCGCTACCTATAAACTGCACAATCTAAATCGCACCAAACTTGAGAAAATATTCCACCGAGTATTCGGTGCAGCTCAGATTGATATTGTTATTGAGGACCGCTTTGGCAACCCAGTAAAACCACGCGAATGGTTTTTGGTGCCATTGCATGTGATTGATCAAGTGGTAGAGCATATTCGGAGCGGGGCGATTTCCGAGATAGTTTATGACCCATCTAATGCTCAGCTCAGCGATTTCAATCAACAGGAGTAAAGTGTAGAAGTTCAGGACGGTGGTGAATCGACCCTAGTTTCGTCGCCGGTTTTGTCTGCTTTGGCGGAGCTGCGCAAGCATTAGTCCTGAATATTAAAGGCCGCAACCAATTGGTTAGCGGCTTCTCGTTTTTCACCCGTCGGCATTGACACTTTGGCCATAGCCGCCGTTCATGTGTTCTCTCAACCACATTGGATATCTTACGCTTGCGTCAGTTTGAGGGTGAGCTGACAATTAATCTTTTGTACGTTTGGTGAATAGGATCAATCCAACGTCATCGAGTGGTAAATACCTAGGACATAGGTAGAGGTAGGCTTCTTTAAATTTTAAGGCAAGAGCGGAGATATTAAATTATGCAATTTCGCTTGATCCCCGCACTTCTTGTTTTTCTAGGTTCTTATTTTCCTCTTGCCCTGATACTTGCACTACAAGATGTTAGCCCTCAAACATGGGCGGCTGGCCTATGCTCCAATTTGCAAGCATGTATAGCCCCAAGATTCGATCACCCCTGGCTGGCTGTTTTCGGAGTTATTATTACTGGGTTATGCTTGCTGCTAACATTTAAGGTCGTTTCGACTCTTCGGTATAAATATCCCATTAAGATTTTAGAGTCGAAGCCAATTCCTAGTGAGCTAATAAGCTATAGCTTTCCTTATATCGTTTCTTTCATGGGGGTAGATTATGCTTCTCTCGGAAAAATCGCTGGGTTAGTAGCGTTTCTCGCTTGGCTTTTTTTGATTACTTATAAGGCAGGACAGATAGTCATGAATCCAATTCTTCTGGTCTTCGGTTGGAATCTCTACGAAGCGAGAATTGTTATTAACAATCATGAGCGTACTTCAAAATTCCTAAGTAAGAAGATATTGCCCCCCGGCAAGTACCTATGCCAGGAGGTTCAAGGAAGCTATATTACAAACGGGGAACCTTGCAATGACTGACTTTACTGCCTGGAGAGGCTTTAATTATGATGCGGCGACTGTTCAGCTATGGGTATTTAAAAAAAGTACGGCCGAATCTAAGTTTCGTGCTTGGCATGTTAGAACGGATGAAGCAATCGAACAGCTTTTTCGTGATACTGTCAAAAGAGAGGTCGTCATAACCACTGAACAAATAGCCTACAGCCCAATATCGCAGAATAACGAGAGCAGTTGCCTTACTCATGCACTAGAAGAAAGTGAAGGGCTGATTGCGCTCTTAAATAGAGTTGATATTCCTGAGGCTGAGAATGTAGATGCCGAACTTAAGCATCTTAAGGGGGCAGCCGGGTATTTAGTTAAGTTTCAATGGCAGGAGCAGATCGTGTATGCAGTGCGCAGAACTGCACCTACATGGCGACCGAAGGTAAGAAGTAGTTTAATTAATGCGATATTTCAAAATGGTGAGCTATCTGCAACTCCAAATGAGACTTTTTCGTTTGACTCTTTTTTTGATTTCTATTGTCTAAATGAAACTGTTTTTGTAAAAGCCAAACGTGCCTATGAAAGCACAGTATCTGAGAAAAAAATTTATCAAAGAAGCTTCGAAGATCTTACGGTAGACCTTAACTTTACATCTATTTTTGCAGATGTGCAGCCTCTAAAGGATTACGTTGGGAGTAATTCAATGCAACTCCGCCGCATAACCGTAATCCAACAAAAAGCACTCTACTTGCGCCCAGGATTTTCGCAAAAAGTACGGGAGGTAAATGGCGTACGGGGCTATGGTTTGAATTTTGATGCGGGAGGAAAAATCATTGCTTGTCAGGATACAGCTAAAACAATAATGCAAATCCTTTTGGATCACCGTCTACTCAGTGAAATTACTGAAACAATTTACGACGTACCTGACGTAGAGGCTGTTTGAAAATTTAACCTGCGTGTAATTGAAAAACAACTAATGGCAGTTTTAAAATTTTCAGAAAAAATACATGCAATACCGACCAAGTAAAAGTCATCGATAAGCAGCATAGGGGGAGCACAATGCTACGGCAGACCATCCAAGCACATGCGAAAGAGTTTCAAATTCCTTACTTGCTGCACTTCACGCGCACGACAAACTTACCTTCAATCATATCTCATGGGCTGTACCCGATTGCGCGTGTTTCAGAGATAGGCGCATCCCCTGCTATTAATGACCTATACAGATTTGACGGCCATAACAACAGTACGTCAGTTTCAATTGGGTTTCCTAATTGCCAGATGTTTTATAAATACCGCAAGGTCGATGCTGCGGTTGATTGGGCAATTTTGGTTCTAAATCCTTCGATTATTTGGGCAAAACCCTGTGCATTTTGTCGCCACAATGCTGCTGATGTTCGTATTAGCACTCAACCTCTGGCCAACTTGATGACCCCCCAAGCATTTACCCAAATGTATAGCGAGATTGAGGGGCTCCCCACTAGGGAGGAACAAAAACTGAAAGCGTACGATCCAACCGACGTACAGGCAGAGTTACTGGTTTTTGATGTAATCGAGCCGCAGTACATTGCTGGGGTGATTTTCGAAAAGGCAGCAGTCCGAGATACCTATCTTCAGCTTCTGAGCAAGTGCAAAACCTACATACACGCGAACAATAAAGGGATGTTCGCAAATCGGAAATACGCGAGGACATGGGGCAATTAAGCCTCGTTAACAAATTATGGCAGCACGACCTCTATTTATTCCCGCAATCGAAGGGCCGGCTCTCGTCAAGACCAAATACGTCGAGTTCCAATGGTTTCCTGGGATGTCCGTCATGCAGAAACAAAAATCAGTCGATTCGCTTCATGCGGCCGCATGCAATTTGCCAGATGTCCGCAAAGTGCTAGAGGTATCAAGCAAGTCCCGTGAAGACATTGGCATCGCACTCAGCGCATTCAACCTCAGTTTTACTACAGTCAAGCATAAGCGCACATTTAGCGTGGAATGTGCGTATCAAGGTAGTAAGGTCTTTGAGCACGGCGGCCCCTTCGTAGATCTCTTTGGTAAGACATCCCGTGAGGCGAAGAAGGATGAACGCCTGCTATCCTCGGGCAGACTAACCGGTTTCCGATTCTTTGGTACAGACTGGGAGTTAGAGCCATTAACGGCGTTCTATGATTGGCTTTACATCAACGCTTTAAAGAAACAACCTCGAATGACTGAGCAACTTCTGGAATATTCAGCTTTCACTGATATCGAGTTCAACCCTGAGCGTTCCATCAACTGCCAAGCCTATTCCATTGCGTTGTATATTTCTTTACATAAGCGTCATCTATTAGAGGAAGCAACATCCTCCAAGGAAGCATTCTTGCGAACTGTGGGCAAAGCCACGATAAGCAATGCTCGGCAAGACGAAACCGTGCAAGGCGGCTTACGACTCTGATTCGCTAGCTGAAATACGAAACTTGGCTCATAGTTTTTGAATGTCGCTTTCGAGTTGCATTTCAGCCACTCAAATACAAAAAAACGAGTATGGCTACTCCATTATGGAGTAGCCATGTTTGCATTTATGCTTTCAAAAAGAATGCTGATCTCGGCCTGCTAACTTTGCTGCAATCACACAAACCGGCACGACGCTCAGTGTTGCTGCATCAATTAATCGACTGACTTGATGGCTGTGATGAAAGCCTTGAATGCACCACGTTGCAAAGTGCTCGCAGTTATTCAGGATCACGCTGTACCACTCTTCGCCGAGGCGTGATTTGGCAAGCTCCACGGTTTCATCACGGCTGAATGTGCGAAATGGGTAGGTTTGAGTGGTGTAGCCATTGCCTTGGCAGAAAGTCTCAAGATCGACGATTTCAATCACGCCTTTTTCGTTTTTGCCAAGCGATGATCCCGAGTAATGAATGACCTTATTACGGCCAATATAAATCCCGTGATGAGAGTAGCCGATACGGGCTGAAATTAGGTGGTCGTCTTTTTGCATCGTGCTCTCCTTAATAAGTTGCACGCATAATAAAGCCTCGGTCATAACGTTGGTCTGGCATGTGTGCTTATGCTGGCGGAATCTTACCTTTTCTTTCCTGTTTCAGCCCCGCTTAATCCAGCGGAGCAGTAAGTTCTCGCCCACATTTTCATGGCTTTGCTGGCTTGGGTTACTGTATGGCCTTGATCTACCTCCGGGCTGGCCGTCTCAGCTTTAAATTTCGAGGGAAATGTCTTCGAACCTTGCTCATGAAGCACGTCGTTCATGGGGGGGAAATTACCATCGAAGTTGGGATCCGAAATCATCGAGCGACAACACATGCGTTTTAATAGGAGAGATTAGAACAAATTCACATTAAAACAGGATATTCCAAGTCGGTAACTCTTCAGTTAGCCTGATAAATCATCAATGAAGTAGGACGGAAGACTTTATAAATAGTAATTCATAAAGTCTAAAAATAAGGACGAGAGGGGAAGAGTAGTGTGTAGCACTCCTTACGTTGCTCACGTGTGAAAAATATATGGTTACGAACTATTCCTCTGTATGTATGGAATTAGTTAATTTTAAGTAATGACTACTGATGTTGACTAAAGTTTTTTTATTGGGTTATTTTCAAGTTGGACATAAATGCCAATGACTTTTATCTGCGATAAACTATATGGTCATGTAAAATGAAGCGATGCTGAAATTGTTTTTTTAGATTGATAGTGCTTCATTATGTGCTGATGCTGATTGGTTTGAAATAAATACGGTTGGTGTTTTATGTTGCTTTTGTAGATTGATTGATGTATTCGAAATAATTTTTTGTTCTGTCAAAAATTTTTATTTATTATAATTTTTGAAATTTTTGTTGGTACTAACTTGTTGTCGGGTTAAAGCGTGCTTGGTTGGAAAAGGAGTATGGTGTTGCTCAATATAAATATAAATTACTAAATTTGTTGCATTAAAGTAATTGCAGCTCGATAGAATAAATGGCTAAGCCACATAACTCTTTAATACAAGGTGCTGACGGTCATGAGACTTAAATTTAAAGCATTACTCCTGTCAATATTTGTCTTGATTTCTCTTGTGGGAGTCATGGTCGTTGGCCTTTTTAGTATGAAATCAGCTGCAAATGAAGATAACAAAGCACGAATTGAACAATTGTTGCGCAGCACTTACTCTACAATTGTACAGATGGAAAATATGGTTGCCGTTGGTAAATTAACAGAAGATCAGGCCAAGCAGATTGCAGCACAAATATTGAGGGAGAATAAGTACCACAATTCGGAATATGTTTACGTTGTGGATGACAAATTAAATTTCGTCGCGACCCCCCTTGATCCTCAACTGGTAGGTACCAGTTTCAATGATTTCAAGGATGCTCAGGGCAAGAGCGTTGGTGGCATTGCTGTTGATGCATTGCAAAAGTCTGGCGGAGCTTTGACTGAATACTGGTGGAACTCTCAACGTGATGGCAAGGTGGTTGATTTGTTGTCAGTGGCTGTGCAGACTCCACGTTGGCATTGGATCGTCGGTAATGGTGTTAGCTTTGCCGAAGCAGATGCCCGTTTTTGGAAGGGCGTCCGTTGGCAAGTATTTATCTGTCTACTAATCGCTGGAATGGTGGCAGTGATCCTGCTGTCTTCCGTGCGTAAATTGTTGCTACAGCTGGGGGGCGAACCAGATTATGCTGCTGATGTAGCAATGGCTATTTCACAGGGTGACCTCGGGCGCAGCATCCAGGGGGTTGTACCACAAGGTAGTCTGTTAGGTGCTGTAAGTAGCATGCAGAGTAGCCTGCGTGACATGATCCAAGGTATTAAGAGCGGCGCCGAAGAGCTGGGACATGCAGCCAGCAGTCTGAGTAGTCAGATGTCTGCCATCAGTCATGCTTCGCAATTATCGTCAGATGCAACGCAATCGAGTGCAGCCGCGATAGAGGAAATGTCAGTCAGTATTGACCATATTTCGCAAAGTGCGCGTGAAACTGAACAGAATTCCTCTAGATCAACGCAGTTAGCCAACGAAGGCGAAAAGCTAGTCAGCAACGCAGCTAGTGAAATACAACAGGTTGAACAACAAATCTCAGCAGCATCAACTCTGATCTCAGGTTTAGTTGAGCGCTCTCGCGAAATCGACAGTATCGCCAGTGTAATCAAGGATATCGCAGATCAAACCAACTTGTTGGCGTTGAATGCAGCCATTGAGGCTGCACGCGCCGGTGAGCAGGGGCGCGGATTCGCCGTTGTTGCGGATGAAGTTCGTAAACTGGCGGAGCGAACCACTCAGGCAACAGGGCAGATTACCAACATGATTCAAGGGGTGCAGAATGATACATTATCTGTGGTCACTAGCATGGACGAGGCCAAGCCGCAAGTGGCCCATTGCGTGGAAATGGCAGGTCAAGCTGCCAATATGCTACGTGAAATTAGTTGTGGTGCAGCAGAAACGCTAGTCAAGATTCGTGAAGTTGCTAATTCGACTTCAGAACAAAGCAATGCAAGTAGCAGCCTAGCTGTAAATGTCGAGCAAATTACACAAATGGTAGAAGATTCGGCTACATCAGTACTTGCCGCTGGCCAGAATGTCCATTCACTTGAACAATTGTCAAGCAAATTACATACGGCAATCGCAAGGTTTAAGTTATGACTTTACTAAATTAAAGTTGGGAAATTCAAAGAAATATAATTCCATAATTTTATTAAAGCAATGCAATTGTTTTTATGTATTTTAATTTCACACAAGTTACGTTGCTAGTACGTTTGAGGTTGGCAAAGAGTTGACTGATATTTTTTAGTGGGGATGCTCGAAGATAATAAGGTGCAGTCATGAGAAAACGATTTTGCTCTCCCTTTCGATGCGCCATTGCTTTGGTATTTGTATCGCTTTGTTTAATTTTGTTTTTTAATGCCATCGTTGATTTTTTTATCTGTTTGCCTAGGGGGCAGGAGTTAGAGGTAAGCAAGTTTGCGGAATTTCTTTTGCTTGGCTTGATATTGTTGTTTTTTTTGTTATCCATAATGATGATTCGGCTTGGATATTCAATAAATGAAATTAAATCAAAAGAAATAATGAATAATTATGCTAATCAACTTGCCTTCGAATTGATAAATAACTCACCAGATGCTATTTTTACCAAAGACAAAAGTGGAAGGTATACATTAGTAAATAAAGAGGTTGAATATCTTACCGGAAAGTCCGCTTGTCAAATACTTGGACATAAAGACATATCTTTGTTTCCCATGGAGCAAGCTTTAAATTTGATGGAGAATGATTGCAAGGTCATTGATGGCAATACTATTCTTCATGTTGAAGAGCAAGTTTCTACGACCGATGGTAATTTGCTGTTTTTAGTAACCAAAGGTCCACTCCATGATTCAGATGGAAAAGTAAATGGAATATTTGGTATTGCTCGCGATGTAACAGACCATGTAAACGAAAGAGAAAGACTTGTTGAAACGTTAAATGATCTAAAAACATCACAAGAGATTTCTGGCCTTGGAAATTATGTTCTCGACATTGAAAATGAAACATGGTGGTGCACAGAAATAATAGACACTCTTTTCGGAATTGATATAAATTATCCGCATACAACTAAGAGTTGGTTTGACTTGGTTGATCTACGTGATAGAGAGAAAATATCCGCGTATTTTTCAGAACACGTAGTAAATCAAAAACAGAACTTTAATTGTGAATACAGAATCATTCGGCATAATGACAATATGCTTAGGTGGGTTCACGGGACTGGGCGGCTAGAATTTGGGGATTCTGGTCAGCCGACTAAAATGCGAGGCACGATTCAAGATATTACCATTCGAGTCGCTGCAGAAGAGATCCTTCGTGAAAGTGAAGAACGATTTCGTGCATTGGTTGAGCAGACTATGGTTGGCATTTACATTATTCAGGATGATGTGTTTCGCTATGTTAACCACGCCTTTGCTGATATGTTCGGATTTGTGTCGGCTTCAGAATTGATTGCGGATAACAATCCGTTAAACATGGTTTGTGAAATTGATCGTCCACTGGTCCGTGATCAACTTCAACGGCGCTTAGCCGGAGAAATCAAACATGCTCATTATGCTTTTACTGCTTTACGCAAAAATGGTGACTCTATATTAGTAGAAGTATTTGGTCAGGCGTTTATTTACCAGGGACGGCCTGCGGTGCTGGGGTTAGCTTTGGATGTAACATCTAACAAAAAAGCGGAAGACGAGCTCCGTATTGCAGCCATTGCATTCGAAGCTCAGGATGGCATTATCGTCATGGATGACAATGTCGTTATACAGCGCGTCAATAAAGCATTTACACGTATCACGGGCTACAGCGAACAGGACGCCCTTGGCAAAACTCTGCAACAGCTTCAGTCTGGACTGCAAGATGGCACATTTTATGGTGACCTATGGAGCACCCTAACCCAAAATAATTATTGGTATGGTGAACTATGTAATAAACGCAAAGACGGTAGTTTTTATATAGAGCGCTTGGCCATTTCTGCGGTGAAGGATGCCAATGATACGATCACCCACTATATCGGATCTCTGTCTGATGTAACCAAGGAACGAGAGGCTGAAAATCATGCCCAGCACCTTGCCAATTTTGATCCATTGACTGACTTACCCAACCGTCGTTTACTGTGTGATCGCCTTGAACAAGCGCTTTCTTGTAGTGCGCGCTGCCAGACCTATTGTGGACTGCTATTTATTGACCTCGATAATTTCAAGCATATTAATGACACGATTGGACACCGGGCAGGAGATGAGCTGCTGAAGCAAGCCAGTGTTCGTATGAGGCACATGGTTCGTGACGTAGATACGGTAGCGCGCTTTGGTGGTGATGAGTTTGTGGTTGTCCTTGAGGAATTAGGTTCAGACCTTACCACTGCGGCATTACGTGCAGGGCAAATTGGTGAGTCGCTGCGTACCAATCTTGCTACTCAATATTTCATTGATGGGCATGCACTTTATTGTACGGCTAGTGTCGGAATTACCTTATTTATAGGTGGTGATATCTCAATCGAGAGTATCTTGATGCATGCGGATTTGGCTATGTATCATGCCAAAGAAGATGGTAGGAATGCTCTGCGCTTCTTTGAAGTTGCTATGCAGACTGAACTGACATTGCGGACTATATTGGAAACCGAGCTACGTATTGGCATCGAAAAGTGCGAATTTGTTTTATTTTATCAGCCCCAGTTCAACCGAGAAAACCAACTTATTGGTGCCGAAGCGCTGGTCCGCTGGCAGCATCCAACAAGGGGGTTATTGGCTCCCGCTGACTTTATCAAAGTAGCTGAAGAAACCGGGTTAATTGTGCCTCTGGGTCAATGGATATTGAAGAGTGCGTGTAAACAGCTTGCACTGTGGCAAGAAGGTTTGGAAAGCAATCATCTTGTCTTGGCGGTCAATGTAAGTGCTCGGCAATTTGCACAGAAAGATTTTGTCGAAACTACTCTCAAAGCTCTAGAACTAGTCAAGGCCCCGCCAGAGAAACTGAAACTTGAGATAACTGAAAGCATCGTATTAGATGATATCTCAGATGCGTTTATGAAGATGGGCTCTTTGAAAAATGCAGGTATAACCTTTTCGCTCGACGATTTTGGCACAGGTAGTTCTTCTCTGTCCTATCTGACTAGGCTTCCCTTGGATCAGCTCAAAATTGATAAATCATTTGTTGATGGGCTGCCAGAAAGAAAACAGGATGCATTGGTGGCTCAAACTATTATTAACATGGCCAAGGGTTTGGACCTTCACGTTGTTGCTGAAGGCGTTGAAAACACCGAGCAATTGACTTTTTTGATTCATCACGGATGTGATGCTTTTCAAGGGTACCATCTTGGACGGCCCATGCCGATTGCATTATTTACTACTGTCTTGTCAGTGTATTAGGGTCAAGGTCATGCATGAAGATTAAACCCTCATTCTACGTTCTCCATGCTAGTGCTTTTATGTACGTATATGTTGTCTAGGTTAACTGAGGCTCGGAGTAATTCAATGTGGAGTAAGGAGGCGTTTCGAGCAGTTCGTTGGTCTATTGCATTAATAACCTTCATTCTCGTCGTGCTGCAATGTGCACTTCATGTCAATTTGCTACTAAAAAACCGAGAGCTTACAGAGAAAAGCACGGTCCGTGATATGCACAACTTAGCCAAAGCAGTTGCAGAGCAAGCAGATGGAACTTTTGGGTCAGCAGAGAACTTGTTGTTCGGTGCCGAGAAAATTGTTCGTGAACTCGGGCATCAGCCTGAAATAGCTGATGCTACAAAGTTAAAAAC
This sequence comes from Chitinibacter fontanus, assembly GCF_013423785.1. NCBI lineage: Bacteria > Pseudomonadati > Pseudomonadota > Betaproteobacteria > Neisseriales > Chitinibacteraceae > Chitinibacter > Chitinibacter fontanus. The sequence goes on along the minus strand of NZ_CP058952.1, from coordinate 264,917 downwards.
TGAACTAAAGGGAATGCAGAGTCTTCATGGAATTTTCCTTTCTACTTTCGTTGTAAACCGAGATGGCTTGCTTTTGTCTGTTTCAGACCGAGATGTGAAGCCAATTAATGTGGCAGATCGCAACTATTTCATAACGCACCATGATCGGACTACTTCCGTCACATTGATTGAGAACCCTTTTGTCTCTCGAGCCAGTGGAATATGGTCTACCACGATGACCCGAGGTGTCTATGATTCGAAGCACCAATTTCTTGGAGTTGTAGGTGTTGCTTTACGAGTACCATATTTCGTTAACTTTTATTCAAAACTTGATCTTGGCTTAGATAGTTCTGTCGTTCTTATACGAGCAGATGGTCAAATATTGGCTCGTTATCCCTTTATTGAGTCTGCAATGACGACGCGACTTGATGAGGCCTCTAAAGAACTTGCAAAGTCGGGAAACAACATTGGATCGTTTAAGGCGAAAAGCCCATTTGACGGCATTGATAGACGCGTTGTGGTAAAGAGGCTGAATAATTATCCCGTGGCCGCAGTAATTTCTGTTTCACAAAAGCGAATATTAGAGGGGTGGTATGAGACTTTGGCCTTGCATGTTGTCTTGCTGTGTGTGGGCTCATTATGTTCTTTGGGAGCCGGGGCATTGCTTTGGTTCCAACTGATAGCAATTGAGCAGAGAACAGCGGAGTCTTTGTTTGATGAACTTACTGGTCTTCCCAATCGCCGTGCTTTTGAGCATCATCTGATTCAAGAGGCTAGACGAGCTCTTCGATCAGGTCGGACATTGTGTTTACTTATGATTGACGTCGATAACTTCAAACGTTACAACGATGTCAAGGGACACGGCGCTGGTGATCAATGTCTTCGGATTGTAGCCTCTGCTCTTGCAGAACGAATTAATCGCCCCGGAGATATGGTTACTCGGTGGGGAGGAGAAGAGTTTTGTTGCATCTTACCTGAGTCCGATGAGGCTGGCGCTTTGTCAATGGCAAATTCAATGCTGAATGCTGTTCGGCAACAGAACATTGCCCATCCGGACTCAGCCTATGTCACTATCAGTGTTGGTTGCGCGTTGGCTACCTTGGAAGAACTTTCATCAATTGCTGGCTTAAAGGAACGTGCAGATGCCGCACTTTATGAAGCCAAACGGTTGGGGCGTGATCGATGTGTCGTTTCAACCAAGACCAAATGCATGGAAAATATATAACAAGAGATGCCAGATGCTGCTCCGCTACCCATTGCCCAGCGTGGGTCCCAGATGGCGGCGAACCCGCTTGCTAAGGGCACTTCCAGTGGTGTGCAACCCAGAAAAATCGCCATATAGATTACCATCACCCAGCCCCTGCATTGAGGGGGAGCTGCCATGCAGTGGGTTACTCGTGAAAGTCCAAAGATTGATCGCATCGCTTGCCCTTGGCTCATCGCGCGCTTTATTGACCATGACGCTGAATTTTTATATGTGCCTTCGGGTTATGTTTTACGAGTAGCCGCTGAAACTGGAGCGATTCCATATGACGTGCCGCATGTAGAACTCACTCATGTGGGCGAGCTATGCAGTTTTGATGCTTTTCTTAGCAAGTATCAACTGGATCAACCTGCCTTGCAGCAATTGGCCGTCATTGTGCGCGGGGCAGATACCTCACGTCTCGATTTGGCTCCGCAAGCGGCTGGTTTGTATGCACTGTCGTTGGGGTTGTCGCAAACCTTTAGCGATGACCATGAAATGCTCAAGCATGGCATGGTGATGTATGACGCGCTGTATGCATGGTGCCAACACTGCCAAAACGAAACACATAACTGGCCGCCCAATATGTAATTGAGCTCAATGATAGAGTTGGTGGTCGAAGACCTGCATTAGATGGTATAACGAAAAGCGAATTAAGGTTTCAGTCGGTGCAGTTAGTCCGATTGAATATCGAAAAAGGCTTGGGTTAATTACATAAAACCAGTCCAAGATTTTATCCGTATCCGCACTGGTCAATTTTTGGTCGGCGCGAGAACTTATTTGATATTCAGGGATTAAATTAGAGATTTTCCTAAAAGGTAGCCCACATGAGGGCATTGTTATTTTTGTGTGCAACTGGAAAATAGAAAAAAAATTTTATCTATAATGGGGGGCGATTGATGAATCAACTAGATGCGCTTATTAAACTGCTATGCAGCATGGAGCCTGTCAAGGCAAAAAAAACACACTCAGAAAAATTGGCCAGTAAAACGGCAATTAGGATTATTTTGATTTCTGCCGTCTTACTATTTGTACTGCTTGTTTTAGCTGGTGTGCATGAGTATATTGGGCCATTACCCAATTGGGCTATGCTATTCGCACAATGTTTAGTGATTGCATGTATGCTTTTGCCAATGGTTGCTATTTGTATTGAACTATTTTTTAGTATGCGCTTCCTGTTAAACTTCAAATCATGGGTATTTGATTTTTTTAATCTTGAAATCATGCATGATAAAAAACAGATTGCACTCCTTCAAAAGTATGACAAAGTAGTGCTGGAAGAGGCTCAACAATGGCTACAGCTAAAAATAACAAGAATTAACAATAAGATTGGTTTCTTGATGGGTAACTCGGAGAAGGTGGCTCTATTCGCTTTGATCGGTACAGCTTGGGCCGTTTGGGAGGCTCTAACAAAGGATAATAAACTAATGGTTCAGTCTCTTTCAATCGGCCATTTCCCCCAGAATATTGTGGTATTCATTTTGGCTTTTCTAACCGGACTCGCTGTGGGTGCAGTCCTGATGAATGCCATGCGGCAAAAGTATATATATTTTCTTGAGCTGGTTACTCTGGCTTTAGCAAAAAAAAAATAACAATTACCCCCATGCCAATCGCATGGGGGTAATGAGAAAATAATTAATTACTACCTAATTCATAGGATTTACTCGAAACGACTTCATCATCTTTATATTCGATTTCTTCGTTTAGTTTTCCTTCTCGGGTATAGATTTTTACCAGGCCATTAAGTTTGTTATCTACATAAGGTGATTCTTTCGTTAGGCGAACCTCTTTGCCTTCATTGTCAAGAGAGGTATACTCATTAACAACTGTTTTTTTGCCATCTTGATAATGAGTCTCATCGTACATTGGCAAACCTGGACGATAGTTTGAGCTAAATCCTGTTTGTAACCCACTATTCCATTTTAACTCTGTTACTAGCTTACTACCAATAAACTTTTTCTCATAGCCACTAGGCTTTCCATCAACCCAATTCAATTCTGTTAATAACGTCTTCCCATCATCGCTCCATCCTTGTTGCAACCCCTTCTTAGTACCATTTTCAAAGTTAATTTTCAAAATTAATGCATTATTTTTAGAGTTGAAAAATTCTTGAACTCCATCCATCTTGTTGTCTTTCCAGTTTAATTTGTCAATAACATTTCCTGTGGCAGTATCTGTATGAACTTGAGCTCCATTTTTAATTGGAGGTTCCTGATTGGCAACTAAAGTTTCAATTGAATTACGAACCTCTTTAGCATAAACCTCAACCTGAGGTTCGCCCTTATCTTTAAGTATTGAAACAATGTAGCTAAAATTCAGTTTACGGGCACTTCCATTATAAATAAAAGAGTAGTCTGCATTGCAGGTGCCTGTTTCAATTTCGTCATTTTTACTCGTTGTTTTGACGTTCTCAATTTTAAAATCAGTGCCAAATGCAGGTAGTGCTTCTCTATAGTAAATTGATTTGTTAAGTTCTTGCCCAATAATACTCAACGCTTGCTCTTTAACTGTCGAGTTATTGCAATCTATTTTGGAAGAGCAACCGGTAAGCAAAATCAATGTTGAAACAAAAAATAAGTTTATTTTTTTGCTAGAGATAATTGATGTTGTATTAACGAGACTAAGTTGAGATTTGATCATAATTTATCCATTTGAAAATCAGAGGGTAAGCTGTAAAGGAATGATCTCCATGAGGGTACTCATGCGTTTACTTGAGACTGTATTGCGCTGTTGCAGAATGGATCACAACAATTTGCAGTTCAGATCAACATAAAGTCAGCATTAATAGACTCAATATGTTGATTACAACACATTTGAACCTTATCAGCTCGGCCGTGTGAGTGCAACTTTATCTGTTCAAATCAACAGATAAGGTGGGTAGTTCGATGGCAGAGATGATGGCTGTTCGTCTGGGAGATAAACTTGCACGACGAAGATTGCACCTTCAATTAACACAAGCACAAATTGCTGAACGTTTAGATGTAAATACGGAAACCATTTCGCGCTTTGAACGAGGCGCGACATTACCGTCTTTGCAAACACTGGATCGATTGGCTAATGCTCTTAATACAGATTTGGCGAGCTTGGTAGGAGGAATTACAACGCAGCCACATGAGTTAGCCAATGAGTTGGCTACCGAATTAGAGGCGCTGAATGAGTCCGATCGAGTATGGTTGTTGACTGTAATACGAGAAATGATTGCTCGCATGAGTCGATGAAAAATTTGTTGATACCTTGATCGTCGCTGTGAGTCGTCTAGTGTTTCGTTGGCGGTTCGTTGTAGTTGCTAAGGCCGAACTGCAGAAATGCGCTTAAAGCCAAGTAGTGCCCGCTTGCATTATTGGAGTAGTCATTCATGCCGAAAAGGAAAAAATATACCAACAACTCAAGCTACCCGATCAAGGTGTAGCCTGAATCGTTTTTATCAATCTTTAATTTCGTAGCTCATGACGCAATGTAAGCCACTTGGCGAGAATCAAGCCACTTGGAATGACAATGAGTGTCGTTGCATCAATCAGTCTGCTGGTTTGCTGACTATCGTGAATACCTTGAATGCACCACGTTACAAAGTGCTCGCAGTTATTCAATAGTACGTTGTACCAGTCTTCTCCCAATCTAGATTTTGCGCGTTCGATTGACTGTTCCCGGCTGAATGCGCGAAATGGGTAAGTTTGAATGGTGTAGCCATTGCCTTGGCAGAAAGTCTCAAGATCGACGATTTCAATCACGCCTTTTTCGTTTTTGCCAAGCGATGATCCCGAGTAATGAATGACCTTATTACGGCCAATATAAATCCCGTGATGAGAGTAGCCGATACGGGCTGAAATTAGGTGGTCGCCTTTTTCCATAATCTTGCTCCAAATAAAAATAGCAATAAAAAAGCCCCAGATCGCTCTGGGGCTTGGGTGGCTTATGTTCGTGTTACTTCGTTTGTTCTGGTATGGCCTTCGGTCTGGGATAAGGCTCACGAATACACGGCGGTTGCTTGGATCGGCAGTACCCTTTGATTAACTTCGAGCACAACAAGCCTGCGCCAAAGACTAAAGCAAAGGCGATCAAGGTGTCAGTGGTTGAGTTTTGATTCATGATTGCTTTCTCCTGCTGTGGATGTGCCGAGGCGTGGGGTTAAAGTGGTTGAACGAATTGTTGGATTGGTTTTGTTAGCAGATTTGCTGGTGCTGACTTGGGCGGGTAAAGCTTCATCGCCGATTTCTGATTCGGGATAGAACTCTTCCAATACCAGCGGCATGTCATCGGCACTCTCTTCAAACTGGCCATTACCGAGTAAAGCTTTGGCGGTCTGTTCAAGTAGCGTGATATTGATACCCGCTTCGGCATATTGCTGTGCTGCTTGATGGGCTGTAGTGACCGCGCTGACCAAGGTGTCGTCATCGCGCAAAGTCAGATCAACATAAAACACCGGCGCTCGATAAGATTGCGTGGTGCTTTTGGCGCGTAGCTTCAGTTGCAAGGGCAAGAAACGCGCAAGAGCATTCGATACGGCGGCAAAGTATTGCAAACGTGCTGCCAGTGTTCGCACCGAGTTGTAACCGGTAGTGCGAAACATAAACGAACCTAGCTCGTCGTTCTGACCTTCCACTTGCACATTCAATCGGCCATACAATTTGCAGCCTTTCTCCTGTGCGTACTGGCAACGCTCGGGCGTTGGGCAATCGACATCCTCAATGCCTTCCCCTGAAACCCGTTTGGCACATTCACCATTACCGACACATAAAGGCCGTCCGGTTTGCCGATCAAATGCACTGAACTCGGCACGCAGATTCAGATCACTGTCGTTAAACAGTAATTTGACTGGGATTGAGCGGATTTTGTTATTCGGGCTGGTTTCAGCCAATTGAGCATGTAATGGGTGAAGTAGCCAACCGTCTTTGCCTTGTACCTGTGTGGTCAACGTAAATGCGTCGTCTTTTTCTGGCACCCACCTGTCTTTCTTTTGCACCAAATGACCAATACTGATCCGCCCAATCACGGGCGGGGTTATCGCTAAGCCTTTAATCATGATTCGGACCTCCTGAAGGGATCAGCTTTTTGGGCTGAATTAAGAAACGGCGCGAGCCTTCCACCGATTTGATATATTGCTGAATGATCTCGGGGTGTTCGGCGCTGAGTTTGTCCAGATCGGGCGTGAGCCGATCTTTGGCTTTTTTCCAAGTAATACGACCGGCAGCGAAGATGGCTGCAGTTGCGCTACCCAACGCGTTTTGCAGTCGTTGGCGGATGAGTGCTTCTTTGGCTTCGACTTCTTCTTTACGCTCACGCAACTCGATTAAGTTGCTAAACAGCGCATTGAATTCCGCTGATTCAGACAGATCGATGGTTTGCCCATCGTCACGGGGAAATAGCCATTGCAAAGCAGCACTGGCATCATCAGAGCCATCGGGGTCAGGCTGAATATCGGCAGTGACGTATTTCCAGAATTGCGTTTCAAGTTGAATCAAATCCGCAATCTTGGCGTCATCGCGCTCAACCCGATAAATCCGGAAGTCTTGCCCACCAATCAACACCGCTACATCGGCCCAAGCAAAACCGGTTACCGCCAGTTGGTGCAATACCTGGCATTGATACGCCAGCGGAATACCGTCTTCCCATTGCGCTGCCATGTGATAACTGGCGGTTTTGATTTCCAGTACACCGGTGCCTTCAGGCTGACCAATCACTTCTCGATCTAAATTGGCCAACATGAAACGATGCTCAGGATGCTGCAAAATCGCATTCACTTTGCGCACTTTGTAACCAGTCCGTTCGGCATAGACTGAAGCTAAAACCGGTTCGAGCACCGTACCCCACAACACCGCCGGTTTGTCGGCGATATCGTCGGTTTGTTTACGGTGCGTTTTCTCGAGCCACAGCGTGAGTGGGCTTTTGTATTGTGAGAAACCAATTGAACTGGCTGCATCTGAAGAACCAATGCCTAGTTCACGATACTGCAGCCATTGCTCACGACTGAGATTGACGGTGGATGCCAAGCGAATGGCTTGGCCATAACGTTCACGCATGATGAAACCTCCAAAAGCAAAAAGCCCCGCTGGCGAACCAGTTGGGGCTTGAATGAAATACAAAAAGAAAGAAACCAATGAAACCAAATAAGAGATTGAATTACTGCAGCAAGGCCATCGCTTGATTGAGTGCTTTGCCTTTCAGCTGTGCGCCTTGGCCAAACCACGCTGAATCAAGGCGGTAATCCTGACTACGTGCACGGCGTTGGTGATCGACATATTCAGTCACGGCATTGAGTAAACCCCAAGCCGTACCGCGACTACCGGCTAGCAATGAGCCCATACCGGCACCACTGTATAAAGCCGTAACTTGTTGCATGGCTCGCGATACAGCGGGGTTGTCCATATCGAGTACTTGCTCGCCCAGCACATCGCCAAAATACTGTGCTGCTTCGGTAGCCGTGAGCGGTCGTTGTGACAGTTGCTTGATATTGGCCATGAATTGATCCCAGCCTGATAGGCCTAGACCCAGTGCTTCTTTTACTGCCTGCGGATCAAACTTGGTTGAGTGTGGCACTTTGACCGCGCCGGTTGAATCACCCACCGCCATCTGCAACGTGTTATTGCAGACCACCCGAACTGAAGTGAATTGCGCCGTAGTACACATCGAGCCATCACAACTGGTCGCCAGTAATAGATACGCCTTCACCCGATCATTGCCGCGCACGAGTGCTTCTTGCCCAGTACGCGCCAGCGCCCACAGTTTTTTACCACCTTTCAGCACGCCAGCCGTTTCCAACTCAAAACCACCAGCCTCAACCAGATCTTTATAAAAGTGCAGCACCTCAGTCGGCTGTACCACCTGATACCGATTTGAAACGACTGACAACGGTGCCAGCGTATCAGAGCGATACAGCACCTTGGCATCGCTATGCGAGCGAATGTGCATGCCGGTGTTCGATACATTGAACAGCACATCGCTCTGATCAATCGACCACTCCATGCCTGCCTCACGCAGCCACACTTCAAGCGGTTGCTGCTCAGTTAAACGATTCCCTAAACCGTGCCACGGCGTGTCACGAACAAAAGCCATAGATTCGACAAGATGAGCCATTTGAATTCTCCAGACGTAAATAAAGCCCAAGTCGAAACTTGGGCGAATGATGAGTTGATGTGAAAACAACAATGTTTCTATTACAGTGATATAGGTCTGAAGAAATCTATATTATTAATTTCTAATATTGAAGAGTTGGGTTTCTCTGACTGTATGTAAAACGGTGAGGGTAGCCAGATCTGCATGATGCAAGCATCAGGCTGAGGGGAGGGCACAGTACATTGTTCAGTAGGACTCATCATTTTATATAAAGGAACGCTAAGATGGGCTCATCGATTTTGCCGCAATATCACGATCAGAGTTTGGCTGATATTTATAAAACAACACATGATTCTGTCCAAGAATGCTTCTTACACTTAACCCTGGAAAAAACTGATGAAGAAGTGCTTATTCTCGCAGAATATTTGAAGCAGCAATGTAATCGGGATTTAAAAATACTTGACGAAAAAATCGAAAAACTTGCAATTGAAAAATTCCGTCAACCTTCTCGCGATGATTTGTTCATTTACATAGAAGTTGTATATCACGCACTTTATCTGGCTGGAAGATATATGGAGAGCGTAGATGTAAATGGCACTTGGTATTATTTGTTACAGGCTCAAAAATGGCTTGGAATCCTTCAGTACATATGTGCGAATGAATGGATAATGCAGCAAAGTCTTAAAAAGATAAGTAGCCAAAAAGCACAAAAAGGTGGGGTGGCGAAGCAAAAAAAATACCAACCGATTAAAGATGAGCTACATCAGCTATTGAAAGATGCGGTTGAAAAAACCGGCGAACCTTGGAAATCCGCTTATGTTGCAGCGGCTAGATTACAAGACCAGGCTATTGAGATCGCAGGTAGGCATGGTATTGAACTTTCTGAAAACTCGGTGCAAACAAGATTGCAGGAATGGTTCAACGCTTTTGATGATCGTGACGCCCTGTTTGCTAGCAAACGCAGGAGTTCTACCACCAACGCAGCCAGATGAGCTGGCACGCGGGCAGAATAATTTTTTTCTTGAGTTTATCTTGTGGTTGTCACTCCGGTGACATCCATTTCAAACTCAAGGAAACTAACAATGTCTGCCACACCGAAACAGATCTGCATTTTACGACGCAAGCAACTTCAGGATCGTCTGGGTATTGCTCGATCAACGCTGTATGCAAAATTAAACCCCAATAGCGCTTCATACGATCCCAGCTTCCCACGACCATTTAAGCTTGGAGCAGGTGCTCGCCTTGTTGGCTGGCTTGAGTCCGATGTTGAGGCATGGATTCTACATTGCGCAAATCCTTCGTTGGTAGCAAATCAAAACCAATTCGTTGGAGGTGCAGTATGAACTATGCAACTTCATTGGCTCAAAATAGCTCTTATGAATGGGACTTGCCCAAACGTACAAGTCAATATGTTGAACAAATTCACAAAAAAACGGGCTCTCCAATCTCACTGATTGTCGCTATGTTGTTGACCGTTTATTCAGAGGCAGGTCAAGGGGTTTATGATCTTCAGATGCCTGATGGGCGTATGACCCCGCTGGGACTTTTTTCCTTGATTATCGCAGACTCAGGTGAAGGTAAAAGCGCAGTACTTGACTTAATTCGGCAAGCTATTGTAGATCTCGAAAGCGAACTTGCGGATCAACACACTACTCGAATGAAGGAGTTCAGTGTAGCCGAAAAAATCTGGAAAATTCACGATGATGCCTTGAAAAAGGAGTTGACCAGAGCTGTTTGCAAAGATCTCCCTATTGAGGAAATTGAAAAACGTATCGAGCTGCATCAAGATGCCTCACCCAAAAAACCACGGCTGATTAAATTTAGTTATAGCAAATTTACGCCAGAGGCATTTTTGTCTGGCTTGAAAATTCACTGGCCAAATGTGTGTATTGATCTTGATGAGGCGGGAGAGTTTTTTAATGGCCGACCAGCTAATGATTTGCCAATTTTCATCCATGCTTGGGATGGTAAAAGTCTCAGTAAAGACACAAGCGTGGAACAAACAACCGTTTTTGTAAAATCTCCTCGGGTTGCAGGTATGTTTGCATTGCAGGAATCTCAGTTGCTGCGCTACTTTGAGCGTCGGCAAGGGGAAGCACGAGGAATTGGTTTTTGGGCTCGTTTTCTTGTATGCAAACCAAAAAGTACACAAGGCTATCGCAATATTGAAGATTTAAATTTTACGTCGCCTGATCTCGATTCATTGTATGCCCGCATGCGTGAGCTTATGCTTAGTAGTATTGACTCAAATGGTGAGCCTGTTACTACTAGAAAAGTCTTATATTTTGATCCTCATGCCGCTAATTATTTAATACAATTAGGGCAGAAAATTGAGTCTTCAATGATGCCAGATGGAGCCCTCTCAAAAGCAAAAGATCATGGTTCAAAAAAAGTTAGAAATATTGCCCGGATCGCTGCTGCTTTGTCGTTATTCGAATCGGATTGGGATGTGATTACTGTGGGCTTCGTTAAATTTGCAGAAAATATCATGGATTATTTTACTGATGAATTTTTAGCTGTATTTGGGGAGCCAGAGAAACAGAGTCAATTACATCAAAATGCTGAGGCTCTTTGGGAATGGCTTGTTGGATTCACTCTTAAGAATAGTAATCGCTATGTCTTGAAGTCTGAAATAATGAAACTTGCCATACCAACTAGGCTGCGTAAAATTGAGGAATTAAATCCAGCGATTGAATATTTAGCAAGTATTAACAGAATAGGTAACTTTTTTTACGAAAACCTTAACTACATAGATACATCTCCTAGAGACAATTATGACACTGCGTCATTAGGTTTGGCTATAAATCGATATCGTTTTGGCCGTAAGAAAAAAACACCATTTAGTGCGTTTTCAACTTTTACTTTGTGATGCGAACATGCGGTCAACGCGGTCTGTTCGCGGTGAACCAGTTGTTTGTAGGGTAAGGTTCGATTTGGTTTTTTTATACCTTACCCTATGCTTTTGCCTTTCATTGTAGTGCCCGATTAATCGGGCATTTTTTTATACTGGTTTTTAATATGGTGACTAAGTTGTTTTGAATTGGAAAATGGATGCTAAGTATGTACATTGCTAATTATATGAATTGTATTGCGTATAATCTATTTGCTCTTGTGAATTTGATGTGCGCAATGTAGTTTGTTCTTCTTTTTGGTCCGGTTATTAGTGTTATATGGTTTTATATTGCTTTACTTGTGGTGGCAATAAAATAATACAGTCTAATATAATTGTCATGATAAAGCATCGGAGCTAATAATGTTGTCTACTGAATACCTGAGTTGTCACCTTAAAGATATTGAGAAATCTGAGAGTGTTGCATTAAATTTACAAATATATCATTTATCTGGGCATGAATTCACTTTGATTGATCGTGGCTGTTTGTCAATTGCAACGTTGGCAAGAATTGAAAAAATGATGAAGCAAATTCAAATGATTAACGAGCCGCCTTTTGAAGAGAGAGTTTCTGTACAAGGTCAAGTTCAACTGAAGACCAATATACTTGGAAAACTGTTTAATACCTTGTCTCGATTGCCTGCAAAACAAGCGCTTAGTCACACACTACCTAAAAAAGCATTCAGCCCTACTGTAGAGCTTTTGCTGACGATGCTAGATGGTCAAGAGTGGCGGTATGTTAGTCCAAGCTATGTGATGTTTGATGGTCGTATGGCTGCGTATCACTTTAATGATTTCATCGAACGCATGCGAATAGCAGTGCGCCAACCCAAATTTCAAAAGAAGGTCGCGTATTGGTGTGGTCTTGCTAGTAAAAATCACCAAGGGGCGGTTAAGTATTTGTGTCGCTTGTTGGATAAATACAAGCGATTGCGCGTAGTACGATTGGATCTAACTTACCAACTAAACTCTCCTGAAAGGCACGATGAGGTGCTCTGTAAAAAGCACTTTAAGCGCTTTACTGAAAATCAGAGAAATAATCAGCTATTTAAAAATGTAGTGGGTTTTATCTGGCGGCTGGAATATGGCAAGGAAATGGGGTTCCATTTCCATTGGATACTACTATTCGATGGCGATCATGTCTGGAAAGAGGAGTGGTATGCAGATCAGATCGGGAATTACTGGAAAGAAACAATCACTGCTGGGCAAGGTGCTTTTCATAATTGCAATCGAGCAGCCAGAATCAATGGGCATCGAAATAGTGCGGGCTATGGTTTAGGGGAGTTGAAGTTAAATGATCGTCAAAAGCTCGATACTGTGTGTAAAAACGTCATTGGCTATTTGACCAAGGTTGATGCGCTCATTCAGTCAAAAGGTGTAAATGGCAAAACATTTGGGCGGGGTGTCATGCTTTGAAGTGTTCAGGCACGTTTGAGTGCATCTTCTTATCTGGGAGGTCAAAGAGTGTCTACAGTGTTCCAGAAAGTGCCAAGACAAGCCACTGCTGCATGGTACATTGAATGGTACACCGAGCTATGTATTAAAAGATAAAGCCCTTAAAAATCAGGGCTTTATCTTCGCGTGTTGGTGGAGGTGGGGGGAGTTGAACCCCCGTCCAGAAGCACTCTACAGTGAGTTCTACATGTTTAGCCTTATCATTTGGGTTTTAACTCTCAATCACGCCGATGGGCAGGCTTGAAGAGAGCGAGTCACCTTAATTTAACCTTGATCCAAGTAACCCGAATCAAAGCGATCCCATCTAAATGACTCTGCTGCCGGTTTTACCCGACCCGCCCGATGGGCCTTGCGGTGCAGAGTCTAGCTTAAGCAGCTAGAGCGTAAGTTTCGTCGTTTGCGACTATTTGTTTTCAGTTGTTTTTACGGGCAGCTGAGACCCCGACATGCCCTCATCCGCTTTGCAACCCCTGTCGAAACCATGGCACCCCCAGTTTTTACAGCTGTCTTCATGCGAAGTGAAGAATGGCGATTATACCTTGCTTACCCCAAATGGCCTAGCAATTCGAGCGGATGATTAATACTCAAATCGGCGCCCCAGCTTTCGGGCTGGTCGGTGTCGCTGATGTAGCCATAGTTGGCCAGCACAGTTTTCATCCCTACGCGGCGGCCCGCCTCGATGTCGCGCTCGGCATCGCCGACATACAGACAATGAATCGGATCAATGCCCAGCTCTGCGGCGGCATGCAGCATGGGCTTGGCATCAGGCTTGGGTATGCCTACAGTATCTCCAGAAACACAAGTCTGTGGGGCGATAGGTAGGGGGAGTAATTGCACCAGCGGGTCGGTGAAGCGCATCGGCTTATTGGTGATAATGCCCCAGCGCATACCGCGCGCGTCGATCTCGCTAATTAGCTCGCTAATGCCGTCAAATAGCGTGGTGCCTTCGCAAATCTTTTCGGCGTAGAGGTCTAAAAAGCGTTCGCGCAGTTCACCAAAGCGCGTGTGGCTTGGCCCAATGCCAAAGCCCAGCTCCAGCAAGCCCCGCGCACCGTGGCTGGTCACCGGACGAATATCGTCCAGCGAACGTGGCGCAATGCCCTCTTCGATCAGTAGCCGATTAAGCGCCGCGCCCATATCGGGTGCGGTGTCGGCCAAGGTGCCATCGAGGTCAAACAACACGGCTTTGATCATGTTCATACGCCTTTACGCGTTGCGACGAGGTAATTCACGTCGGTGTCGTCGGTAAGTTTATACACTTGCGTCAGCGGGTTGAACGTCATGCCGGTGACCGCGACAGTATCAAGCCCCACGGTCCGCGTCATGCGAGCCAACTCCGATGGCTTGATAAACTTATCGTAGTCGTGCGTGCCACGCGGCAGCATATTGAGTACATATTCAGCACCCACCACCGCGAGTAAGTACGATTTTGGGTTGCGATTTAAGGTCGAGAAAAACACCCAGCCGCCCGGTTTTACGAGGCGCGCGCAGGCTTCGACAATGCTGGCGGGTGAGGGTACGTGTTCGAGCATTTCCATGCAGGTAACCACGTCGTAGCTTTCTGGCTCGGCCGCTGCGAGCTCTTCAACCGGGATTTTGCGGTAATCGATGGTGAGGCCTGACTCGAATAAATGCAGTTTGGCAACTTTGAGTGATTTTTCAGCCAGATCAATCCCAGTGACTTGCGCGCCGCGCTCGGCGAGGCCTTCGGACAAAATACCACCACCGCAGCCTACATCTAAAATTTTCAGGTCTTTAATACCCGAATGCTGGTCGATAAAGCCAATGCGCAGCGGGTTGATTTCGTGTAGTGGTTTGAACTCGCTGGTTTTATCCCACCATTTGTGCGCGAGTGCAGAAAATTTGGCGATCTCGCCATCATCAACATTGATTGTATGGGTATCAGTCACAACGGTAATCCCTAGTTGGTTTGCGGGGCAATACTGTCTTGAATTTTGCCTTGCCAATGGCGCGCAGTGCTAAGCACTTCTGCAAAATTCAAGCTCTGGTGTTCGTGTCGGCGGTAAACGGCACGGCCGGCAATCCAGACATCACTGACCTGTGTGCGATCGGCCGCATAGACTAAATGTGAAATGGGATCGTAGCATGGTTGCGTGCCTGCTTGCGCTAGATTTAGTGCAATCACATCCGCTTGTTTTCCCACTTCTAGGCTGCCAATTTTATCCTGTAAGCCCAGCGCTGTCGCGCCATTGATGGTAGCCATTTCTAGTGCTTGCCAGGCGGGAACCGCTTCGGGGTTATCACTTTGTCCTTTGGCCAGTAGCGCGGCAAGGCGCATTTCGGCAAACATATCCAGCTTGTTATTGCTGGCTGCGCCATCGGTACCGATGCCAACATTAATGCCCGCGGCCAGTTGTTGGCTAATCGGGGCGATGCCAGAGGCGAGTTTTAGATTGCTGGCCGGATTGTGGGCAATATGAATGCCTTTTTTTGCCAGTAGGGCTATTTCACTTTCGGTAGTGTGCACCATGTGAGCGGCAATTAACGGGCTATCGAGTAATCCTAGCTCTGCCAGTCGCTCCAGTGGACGTACGCCATATTCTTTAAGGCTGCCTGCAATTTCATCAGCACTTTCATGAATGTGGCAGTGAATGGCTAATTCCAGTTCGTCGGCTAGTGTGATAATCCGGCGGAAGGTCGCGTCGCTCACCGTGTACGGCGCGTGTGGAGCCAGCGTAAATTGCACCAGATCTTCCCCGATAAATTCGTCGCGGCAGGCTAAGGCTTTGCGAATGTAGTCATCGGCATTGCTGGCGTATGGGGTGGGGAATTCCAGGATAGAGCAACCCACGGTGATGCGGAATTGAGTATCGATTGCCGCCCGAGCCACCGCTCCGTGGTGGAAGTACATGTCATTGCAGCAAGTGGTGCCACCCGCAATCATCTCGGCAATCGCCAGTTTGGTGCCGTCAAAAACAAATTCATCGCTAACGTGCGTGCCTTCCGCAGGCCAAATGTGTTCATTGAGCCAGCGCATTAGCGGTAAGTCATCGGCAAAGCCACGCAGCAAAGTCATCGCCGAGTGGGTGTGCAGATTAATCATGCCGGGCATGAGTGCATGATCGGGTAATTTGATGATTTCTGCGCTAGGGTAGCGGCTTAGTGCATCAGCTGTGGCTTGTAGCGCGATAATTTTTTCGCCCTGAATCACGAGCGCATGATCGGTGTAAACAGTGTGGCGGGGGATAACTGGGATAATCCAGCGTGGTAGCAAGATTTGAACTGACATATCAGCAGCGTGGCGTTAGAAGTGCGTTTATTGTACGCCAGAAATGCAAAAAGCCGACCTTGCGGTCGGCTTTTCAAGCAATCGGTAAAAACCGAATTACTTAGCAGCAACTTCAGAAGCTGCAGAAGCAACTGCAGAAGCAGCTTCAGTAGCAGCAGAAGCTTCAGCAGCTGGTGCAGATGCTTCAACAGGAGCAGAAGCTTCAACTACAGCAGAAGCAGCTTCAACTGGCTCTTCTTTTTTACCACAAGCAGACAAAGCAACAGCCAACAAAGCAGCAACGAGCAAAGATTGTTTCATTTTGAAATCCTTTAAAGATTAAGTTTAATTACTAACCAATTAGGTAATCGGGTTATTAGCCAATTACCGAAAATTCACTTCGGTGTGTGTTTGTTCACAACCAACGGACTGAATTCTAATCAGCTCACTTCCAAATTGCTAGTGTTCTGCACGCTTTTCCGCAGTGGAATCTGCTACTTCATGTAACGTCGTGTACATCCTTATAAATCAAGGCGTTGCAGTGCACTCGTCGCGGTGGATTGTTCCCAAAGTGTGGCAAATTGCTGTTTGAGCAATGCGATGTTTTTAGCGTCATTCGCTAATTCACCACGATACCAGTCGTAATGATGACGGACTAAATAGCTATGCCCGTCCGCGATGCCCCAGCCTTTTTGCCAGTGACTTAAATGCACTGGAATTTGGCGCAGCTCAATTAAATGTGCAAACCGATCTTTTAATTGCAAAAAGCGGGGGCACTGCTGGGCGAGAAATTCAGTCTTAGCCACGAGCACTTGCAGGCGACCAGGTGCAGCTTGCGAGAAAAAATCCCAAAGGCGTTGATAGTTGCGCAAGCTACCTAAGTCGCTTTCGGCCAAATCGTTCTCGCACAATATTAATGTATGTCGCGCTTGCGTAATTATTTCGTTGAACGCAGTCTGATACCCAGTTCGGGTATCAAACTTCATTGCTGCGTTATTCGGCGGTGGGGTGGAGGTAGCCATATTCATGGTAGCTATAAAGTAAATCGAGTAACTCATCTGAATACTCGTCTGCTGGCAGCGTACGGGTATCGGCTAGGGTGTGCAGCTGGGCGAGGTCTTCATCGCTGGCGTCGTCGTATTCGAGCTCTTCACCATTGATATAAATTTGCTCGGTGCTGTAGAGCATCTGGCTTTTTAGGTCGAGCGACACACCTCGCGCGGCAACTGCTGCTGCAAAGTCGTCAAAATCCAGCGGTGCTTCAGTGCGATCAAAAAAGACATGCGGTTTGGGCTCGGAAAAATAGCGGCCAATAAATTGCTGCACTAAGCGCTCATCCCATTTAACCTGTTGCAGCATCTGGCTAATTTGCGCAACAAAAGCCTCATCGATCTTGGCCGGTGTGTCAGTGGCTTTGGCGTCTGGATCGCTATACATGCCTTCAAGGCAAATTTCATCTTGCAAGAATTCTAGAAACTTGGTCGCCATTTCCTGGGTTTTCGGTGCCCGAAAGCCTACCGAATACGTCATTCCTGGCTCAAGCGCCACGCCGTAATGCGCGTATTTTGGCGGCAAATACAGCATGTCGCCGTGCTCTAAAACCCACTCTTGCTCAGGATTAAAGTCTTTCAAGACGCGAATAGGGGCGTCTTCAATAAAGCCCGAGGCATCATCACTCGAAATCTGCCAGCGCTTTTGGCCACCAACTTGCAGCAAAAATACGTCATACGAGTCATAATGCGGCCCCACTGTCCCGCCGGGGGGGCGTAGGAGATCATCACGTCGTCCAGCCGGGTATAAGGCAGGAAGTTAAATTGATATAAAAAATCGGCAATGTGAGGCACTAAGTGGTTCACATTCTGTACCAAGATAGTCCAATCCGTGGCTGGCAAACGATTGAGGCGATGCTGGCTAAACGGACCGTTTTCTAGCTTCCAACGGCCATGGCTAAATTCAATTAGCCTGGATTCAACGTCATCGCGCTGGGCAAATTGAGCCAACCGAGCAAAATCGATCAGCTCTGGAAACTGAGTCCATGCCTGACGAATGAGCAGGGGTTTTTTTTGCCAGTATTCGGCCAGAAATTGTTCGGGGGTTAAATTTCCCAACAGTGCTACATCGAAAGGTGTTTTAGGCATGGCTTGTGACTATAAAGAAAAAAATAATGAATTTACTGCCAGCACGCCCAGTATCAAGCTAAAGGCAGCGTGCCGGTAGTGAATAAAACCTAAGAGATTGCACTGCATGGTTTGCGCCAATTGCCGCTCGCACAGAGCGCGTGGTGCCATGCTGCAATCCGATAATAATCGTATTATTGCACCGACTGGAGACACCATGCTCAATGTAGGCGATTTAGCCCCAGATTTTTCTTTACCCGATGCCGCGATGGAGATGGTTCAACTGAGTCAGTTTCAGGGTAAAAAAAACGTAGTGCTGTATTTCTTTAATAAAGATCATACGCCCGGCGGTATTGTCGAAGCGGTTGAGTTTTCTGATTTGGCTGACGCATTTTCGCAATGCGAAACCGTTATTCTGGGGGTGAGCCTGGATGATTGCCTAGCCCACGATAGCTTTATTGATGAGCAGGGGCTGTCATTTGATCTTTTGTCGGATACTGATGTGATTGTCAGCCGCCTCTATCATACTGTGCACGAATGGGAAGCGCAGGGCGTGGTAAGATGCGGGATAGAACGCTCAACGTTTGTGATTGATAAATCCGGGGTGATTCGGCATGCTTTGTATCATGTCGCACCCAAAGGCCACGCGGCCGAAATTTTGAAACTTGTAAAACAGCTAGGATAAACACTATGCAAATCGCCAAAAATTCCGTTGTTACACTGACTTATGAGATGTACGACGCTGAAGGCAATCAAATCGACAAAACCGAAGAACCGATTGCTTACCTGCACGGCGGTTACGACAATATCCTGCCGCTGGTAGAAGAAGCGTTGCACGGTAAAGCCGTGGGCGACAGCATTGAAGTAACGATGTCTCCAGATGACGCATTTGGCGAATTCGAGCCAGAATTGGTACGTGATGAAGACAAAGAAGGTTTCCCAGCTGATGTAGCCGTTGGCATGATGTTTGAAGCTGATGATCCTGAAACTGGCGAAGTGATTTTGTTCCGTGTGACTGAAGTTGAAGGCAACCGTGTGACTGTAGATGGCAATCATCCTTTCGCAGGTATGACGATCCGTTTCGCTGCGACTGTAACTGGCGTGCGCGAAGCAAATGCTGAAGAACTGGCGCATGGCCACGTGCACGGTGAACACGGTCACCACCACTAAGATGGTGCGCCTGCCGCTAATGCGGCGTGCGAAATAAAAAAAGGCGGATTGTTCCGCCTTTTTTTATTGGCCGCACAGTAGAGCTAACGCAATGAGTGGGCCAGACCTGATGTTGCAAACTTGCAACTGCCTGTCATGTAAGTGTAATGCAGCAACAGGGAATAAACTCAAGTAAACATTGGGTTTAGTCAAATCATGATTCCGTCTGTCTGCTAGCACAGCCTGTGCTAGTTGCACCAGTCCCCCTCTTTCCCCTAGTATTTGTGCCACAACAGTGATTGAGACACAAGATGTAGTGTTTCTTCACAAACTATACACAGACTTATACACAAAGCTTTGAGGAACCGTGCATGTACGCCACGCTCGATAGTACCCCAACTAGCCGCTCGGACAGCGCTGAAATCCAGTCGCCATCTCACGATGCTGCCCACTATGCCAATTACAAGATTATTCGTCGTAATGGCGCAGTGGTGGCGTTTGAGCCAAGCAAGATCTCGGTAGCCGTGACTAAAGCCTTTATCGCAGTACAAGGCAGCCATGCAGCATCTAGCGCAGCGGTGCGCGAGCAAGTGTCGCGTTTGACCGATTCAGTCGTTACAGCACTGATGCGTCGCAAGCCAGAAGGCGGCGCGATTCATATTGAAGATATTCAAGATCAGGTTGAGTTGGCGCTGATGCGCTCGGGTGAGCACGATGTAGCACGTGCCTACGTGCTGTATCGTAGCGAGCGTCAGCGCGAGCGCGATGCGGCGCGCCATGAGGCTGAGCCAGCCGAACAGCACACGATCAATGTGGTGTTTGAAGATGGTAGCAAACGAGCGCTCGACCTGAGCAAACTCAAAGCACTGATCGCCTCGGCTTGCTCGGGTCTTGAGCAATACACCGATCAAACCTTGATCCTGAATGAAACACTGAAAAACCTTTACGACGGCGTGCCAGCAGAAGAATTGCGCAAATCGGCTATTCTGGCCGCACGCACTTATCTGGAAACCGACCCAGCTTATGGCTTGGTGACGGCACGTTTGCTGCTCAACAGCATTCGCCGCGAAGTATTGGGCGAAGAAACGAGCCATGAAGAAATGGCGGAAACCTACGCTAGCTACTTCCCGCGTTATGTGAAAAAAGGCATCGAAGCCGAGCTGCTGGACGAAAAACTAGGCCAATTTGATCTGGCTAAGTTGGCCGCCGCATTAGATCACAACCGTGACTACCAATTTGGCTATTTGGGTTTGCAAACCCTGTACGACCGTTACTTCCTGCACATTAACGAGCGTCGCATCGAGTTGCCACAGGTGTTCTTTATGCGCGTGGCCATGGGTCTGGCGCTGAACGAAACCAATCGTGAAGAGCGTGCGATTGAGTTTTACAATGTGTTGTCGAGCTTTGACTTCATGTCATCAACGCCAACGCTGTTTAACTCAGGCACCCGCCATAGCCAGATGTCGAGCTGCTACTTGACTACTGTGCCAGATGATCTCGATGGCATTTTCGAAGCGCTGAAAGAAAATGCGTTATTGAGCAAATTTGCGGGTGGTCTGGGTAATGACTGGACTTCCGTGCGTGCGATGGGTAGCCACATCAAGGGTACCAACGGCAAATCACAAGGTGTTGTACCGTTCCTGAAAGTGGTGAACGACACCGCGGTGGCCGTGAACCAAGGTGGTAAACGCAAAGGTGCGGTATGTGCTTACCTCGAAACTTGGCACGCCGACATCGAAGAATTCCTCGAATTGCGTAAAAACACCGGTGACGACCGTCGACGTACGCACGACATGAATTCAGCGAACTGGATTCCTGACTTATTCATGAAGCGGGTGATGGAAGGCGGCGAGTGGACTTTGTTCAGCCCATCTGAAGTGCCGGATTTGCACGACAAAGTGGGTAAAGCGTTCGAAATCGCCTACACCAACTACGAAGCCAAAGCCGCACGTGGCGAAATGCGCGTGGCCAAAACCATCCCAGCTTTGAGCCTGTGGCGCAAAATGCTGACGATGTTGTTCGAAACTGGCCACCCATGGATTACGTTTAAAGACCCATGCAATATTCGTAGCCCGCAACAGCACGTTGGCGTGGTTCACTCATCAAACTTGTGCACTGAGATTACCCTGAATACCAACGACGAAGAAATCGCCGTATGTAATCTGGGCTCGATCAATCTGTACAACCACCTGAAAAATGGCGAGTTGGACGCAGAAAAACTATCGCGCACGGTCAAAGTGGCGATGCGTATGCTCGACAACGTGATCGACATTAACTTCTACCCAGTGCGCAAAGCGCGCACATCCAACTTGAAGCACCGTCCAGTGGGCTTGGGCATTATGGGCTTCCAAGATTGCTTGCACGCGCTGCGTATTCCATACGCATCTGACGCAGCAGTTGAGTTCGCCGATGTATCGATGGAAACCGTGGCTTACCACGCGTACTGGGCTTCAACCGAATTGGCACAAGAGCGCGGCATTTACGCTAGCTACAAAGGCAGCCTGTGGGATCGTGGCATCTTGCCGCAAGACTCACTGCGCTTACTGGAAGAAGAGCGTGGCGGCTACCTCGATGTGGATCGCAGCTCACGTCTGGATTGGACCATGTTGCGTGACCGCATCGCCGCCTACGGCATGCGTAACTCGAACTGCTTGGCGATTGCGCCAACCGCCACGATTTCCAACATCGTTGGCGTGGACGCGTGTATCGAGCCGACTTACCAAAACTTGTTTGTGAAATCGAACTTGTCTGGTGAATTCACCGTGATCAACGAGCACTTGGTGCGCGATCTGAAAGCGCGCGGCCTGTGGGACGAAGTGATGGTGTCGGACTTGAAATACTTCGACGGCTCAGTAGCGCAAATCGATCGTATTCCGCAAGACCTGCGTGATCTGTATGCGACTGCATTTGAGATGGATCCGAAATGGTTGGTGGAAGCAGCAAGCCGTCGCCAGAAATGGATCGACCAAGCGCAATCGCTCAATATCTACATGGCCGGTGCGTCAGGTAAAAAACTGGACGAGCTGTACAAACACGCATGGTTGCGCGGCCTGAAAACCACTTACTACCTGCGCACACTGGCAGCTACGTCGGCGGAGAAATCAACCGGTCGTGGTGGCGAGTTGAACGCCGTACCGGTGGATGGTGGCTATGCGGCATCGCAAGCGCAAGCGGCGATTGCGGCAGCGGCAGCGGTAGTGGATAACACGCCAGCGACTGATGCGAAGTTCTGCTCGATTGATAATCCAGATTGCGAGGCGTGCCAGTAAATCTAGCGTTGAGTTTGTGATGTCATAAAAGCTTGAAAGCGGCTGCGAATTTGCATTTGCCGCTTTCGGTTCGATTCAAATTTCGATTGGGAAATGTATGACAGAAATGACAGTCTCAGATTGGATTATGATTGCTGCAGTATTGCTTGGACCTATTATTGCAGTTCGACTAACACGCTATCTCGATGATCAAAAGGAACGTAGATCAGGCAAGGCCAATATATTCAAAACCCTAATGGCGACTAGGGCACGAAATGTTTCTTGGGCGCATGTAGAGGCGTTAAATAGAATTGATCTTGAATTTAGTAAAAGAAATAACAAAGAGAGAGAGGTCTTGGATGCATGGAAAATGTATCTAGATTTTCTTTCAAATTCTCAGTTAAAAGACGAAGCTTGGGCAACTAAACGGGTTGAGCTTTTAATTGAGTTATTGCACAAGATGGCAAGAGTTCTTAAGTATGATTTCGATAAGACACATATTAAAAATTCTTGTTACTTTCCAGAAGTTCACGGAGAAATTGAAAAAGAGCAATTCGCCTTGCGAAAAAACATGCTTGAAGTTCTAAATGGCGTCCGCCCATTGCCTATTTCAATTACAAACGTTGGGCAAAATTAATACTCCTGCCGTATGGCACTCACTTTTCTTGCTTCGCCAAGAAAAGTGAGCAAAAGAAGGCGACCCCACATCAGCGTCGGCTACGCCGATTCCCTCGTTGCGGACAGTCGAGGCGGCGCTTGCGCTTAACAAAACAGGCGCAAGCGAATTCCCGCCCCGCCTGTTCCTCGCTCGGCTTGATGTAGGGGATTCGCCCAACCCAACCAGCGCGGTTCTGCCGTAGGGTGGGTTAGGCCGTAGGACGTAACCCACCATCTTGCAGGTTGATGGGTATGCTTCTGCAGGCTTTGTTGAGATTTGGCTGTATTGATATACCTCGGTGCCGCTGTGCGGTACCGATATTTAAGACGGTTTTGCAAGTCGTTTTAAATATCGGTGATCCCGATTTTTAATTTATGCAAAAGTCGCCTAGCAAGGCATTGCGCCGAAGACAGTACAAGTAGTACGTCTAGGCACAGTAACGCAGCTAGGTGAATTTTGCTTTAACAGATAGGAATGATTGTGACCCAACACCCGCTCGATTTACTGATCACCCGCTTGCCGAAAACCGAGCTGCACCTGCATATCGAGGGCTCGCTGGAGCCAGAGATGATGTTTGCCTTGGCACAGCGCAATGGCGTGGCTTTGCCGTATGCCGATGTGGCGGCGGTGCGCGCGGCGTATCAGTTTGACAGCCTGCAATCCTTCCTCGATTTGTACTACGCCGGTGCATCGGTGCTGATCACCGAGCAAGATTTTTATGACCTGACTTGGGCCTACCTTGAGCGTGCCAAGGCCGACAATATCGTTCACACTGAAATTTTTTACGATCCGCAAACGCACACTGCACGCGGCATTGATTTTGCGGTGCCGCTGACTGGCATTCGCCGCGCTTTGTCTGACGGCGAAGCCAAGCTAGGCATTTCGTTCAAGTTGATCATGTGCTTCCTGCGCCATTTAAGCGAAGAAGACGGCTTTGCTACGCTAGAGCTGGCGATGCCGTATCTGGCGCAAATTGATGGTGTGGGTCTGGATTCCAGTGAGCTTGGCCACCCGCCAAGCAAGTTTGAACGCCTGTTTGCCCGTTGCGCCGAGCTAGGCTTGCCCGCAGTAGCACACGCTGGCGAAGAAGGCCCAGCCAGCTATATCTGGGAAGCGCTTGATCTGCTCAAATCACGCCGCATTGATCACGGCGTACGTTGCACGGAAGATGCGACGCTGGTGGCACGCCTCGCCGCCGAGCAGATTCCGCTCACCGTTTGCCCGCTGTCGAATTTGAAGCTGTGCGTCGTTAACGATCTGGCGCAGCACAATCTGCGCGAGCTGTTGGCCGCAGGTCTGTGTGCGATGGTCAATTCGGATGATCCGGCGTACTTTGGTGGGTATCTCAATACCAATCTGCTGGCCTGTCGTGCCGCACTGGATTTATCGCAAGCGGAAATTGTCCAACTAATCCGTAACAGTTTTGCTGCCAGCTGGTTGAGTGCCGAGCAAAAAGCCCACTGGCAAGCACAAATCAGCCAGCAGATCGCCGGCTAAGGAGAACCCATGCAACGTATTTTGAGTATTGTACTGCTCGTCCTGCTGTCTGCATGTGCCAGCAATTATCCCGCCCGCCAAGCGTTGCCATTAACGGCAGGGCAGCTCACGCCAGCGGCTAACCAAGGTATTGCAATTGTGGCGTTGGCTTTGCAAGGCATTGATCAAGACAGCACCCAAGCCAGTGTGCAATTGCAAGGACCGCAGGGCGAATTGTATTTGCATACCCAGATTCGTGGCGATATGATCCGCGCCCCGGGTGAAATGGCCAACCAGCCGGGTAAATTGTTTGCCCTGCAATTGCCCGCCGGTGAATATACCTTTACCCGTGCTACAGGCAGCTGGATGATTCCATCAGCCATGATCGGTGGGCGCGAATATTTCACTTTGCCACTCAATACCCGTTTCCGCGTCGCCGCCGGCGAAGTGGTGTATTTGGGCAGCATTAATCTCAATATCAATTACCGTACTGCGGTCAGCTACAGCGCCGCGTGGGAGCGCGATCAATTCGATCTGCTTCAGCGCCATGGTGTCACCGACCGCAGCAATATCCAGCTTCGCCCGCTAGCCGCGCCAGCAGGCCAGTAAACATAGCAACATCGAATTAAAACAAGGAAATCACATCATGCTCAGTTTTGACGAAGACGTAATCGCCCGCCCAGCGCCAGCCACACCGCACGCCGCGCCAGCACCGCACAGCGCCCCGGCCAATGCCATCCCGCCACGCATTACTGCCGATGACAAACGCGTGATCAACGGCACCACCGACGTGAACCAGCTCGTGCCGTTCAAGCATAAATGGGCATGGGAAAAATACCTCGCCCAGTGTGCAAACCACTGGATGCCGCAAGAAGTGAATATGCAGCGCGACATCGAGCAATGGAAAACCGGCCAGCTCTCAGCCGACGAAATGCGCATCGTGAAACGCAATCTGGGCTTCTTCGTGACTGCCGACTCGCTCGCCGCCAACAACATCGTGCTGGGCACCTACCGCCAGATCACCTCGCCAGAATGCCGCCAGTTCCTGCTGCGCCAAGCCTTCGACGAAGCGATCCACACCCACGCCTATCAATACATCGTTGAATCATTGGGTCTGGACGAAGGCGAAGTCTTCAACGCCTACAACGAAATCAAATCGATCCGCGACAAAGATCAATTCCTGATGCCGTTCATCGACGTACTGACCGACCCGGCGTTCAAAACCGGCACGCTAGCGAACGACCAGGCTCTGCTGCGCTCGATCATCGTGTTTGCCTGCATTATGGAAGGCCTGTTCTTCTACGTTGGCTTCGTGCAAATCTTGGCGCTGGGCCGTCAAAACAAAATGACTGGCGCGGCTGAGCAGTATCAATACATCCTGCGCGACGAATCAATGCACTGCAATTTCGGTATCGACTTGATCAACTCGATCAAAATGGAAAACCCACAATTGTGGACCGAACCATTCAAAGCCGAAATCACCGAATTGTTCCGCAAAGCCGTCGAGCTCGAATACGCCTACGCCGAAGACACCATGCCACGCGGTGTGTTGGGCCTGAATGCGGCGCAGTTTAAAGAGTATCTGCGTTTTATTGCCAATCGCCGTATGCAGCAGATTGGTTTGAATGAGTTGTTCCCAGGCGTAACAAATCCATTCCCATGGATGAGTGAAATGATTGACTTGAAGAAAGAGAAGAATTTCTTTGAGACTCGGGTGACGGAGTATCAGACGGGTGGGGCGTTGAGCTGGGATTAATTCATAGCGGCCATGTGGCCGCTTTTTTGTGAGCATTTATGACGATCGTTGTTAAAATCCCTCCAAGAATGAATGTTCTTACGATTGACACATTGCTGAAGCAAACTGTCAATGAGGCGCTGGTCCCAATTTCTAAAGAAATAACGTACGACCTAACTGGTTTGGAGAAAATTGAACCTGTAGGCGTAACAGTATTTAGTAATTTATTGGAATGGTTGTTGGCTTGTGGCGTTTCTCAGAAATTTAATATACCAAATAGAAATTCTGGTGCAATTAAATATCTAGATGATTCTCTTTTTTTTGAGAGATACACTGGAGCAAAAATTTTTAATAATGCCTCTGTTCGTGATACTACGTTGCCATTGAAATGGATTAATCACCCGCAAAGTCATTTGTGGTTGGAAAATCATCTGATTACATGGCTAGCTAAGGTTTTAGCTACATCGAAAAAATCTTTAATTGAATTGCGTATTTGCCTGTTAGAACTTTTTAACAATATCCGAGATCACTCAGGAGAGAATGCTGGCTGCATTTTTGTTCAGTTTTTCCCTAAGCGGAAAAAGGTGGTTATTTCATTATCTGACTTTGGAGTTGGAATACCTGCCAATGTTAAAAAAATACATCAGGGCCTGTCTGATGGTGAGGCTGTCAAGCTTGCAATGCAAGAGGGTTTTACTACAAATACCACGGTAAGGAATCGTGGAGTAGGACTGTTCTTGCTTGCCCAAACGGTAGTGGATAATAATGGTGGTGAACTTACCATCAGATCTGGGGATGCACATGTTTGCTGCAACAAGGATGGTGTAACTGACTTGAGTGATTATTCAGGGTTCTATAAAGGCACCCTTTTTGATATAACCTTACATACAGACAAGTTTGATAAGACCTTAGCAGATGACGAGGAGTTTTTATGGTAACCGTCGTGGTTAAAGAAATTGCTAAACAGGCTTATACATATGAAGATGGTGCGGCCGTTAGTGATCTAATTGCGTCTGCATTTGAGGCGGGAGATACTGTAAACCTATCTTTCAAAGGTATTGATGGTATACCCTCATCTTTTGCAAATGGTTGTTTTGTTCGTCTTTTTGAAATTTATGGTTTGGAAAAGATTAAATCTAACTTGATTATTTCTGATTCAACGAAGCAAATAAATTTGATGATTAAATCTAGATTGGTTTTTGAATCTGAACATAGAAAAACTACCTAGTGCTGTAGGTTGGCTAAGCCTGGGCAGCCCAACGTTTACTGCGACAAAAAAACCGCTGGACGATTCTGGCGGTTTTGTTTTATGCGCC
Source organism: Chitinibacter fontanus (assembly GCF_013423785.1). Classification (NCBI taxonomy): domain Bacteria; kingdom Pseudomonadati; phylum Pseudomonadota; class Betaproteobacteria; order Neisseriales; family Chitinibacteraceae; genus Chitinibacter; species Chitinibacter fontanus. The sequence continues at coordinate 237,372 of NZ_CP058952.1, read as the reverse complement.
GTTGGCGCGATATTTTCAATGCGCGTTCCGCCGCGCTAACGGGAAGGGGTATTTGCTTCTGCAAATACCCCTTCACCCCAAAGCAGCCCCCGGCATCCGCGTCGGCTACGCCGATGCCCTCGACTGCGGACGGATCGAGGCGGCGGTTGCGCTTACCAAAACAGGCGCAACCGAAACCCCGCCCCGCCCGTTCCTCGCTCGGCGCTGATGCAGGGGAAATTAGTGCAGACCAACGATTGCGGTATATACATGGCTAGGTGTTACTCTATAGGTCAATCCTGATATGCCTTTCAGCATAATACCCATGCTTGTTTTGTTCGCGCGGTGTGGTCTGGGGCTTTAATCCCCTGTCGCCCATCGCCGAGGGAGTGGAGCGAGACAAATGGCTTTATCGTTTGGCTCGCGACCGACTGAGGGAAGCCCGGAGGGCCGCAGGCGGGGGGGGCTCCTTTGGGGTGTTGGGGGCTTTGGAGAAGCAAAGCCCCCAACCTGCCCGCGCGGCGGAACGCGCATCAAACATCGCGGCGTAGCCGCATAAAATCGAACTTGTTCGTTTGGTTGGCGCAATGGGCACTCACCGCCTGCACTGCAGCATTGATCTCAGATACCCACCCAAGTATGACGCTATAGATTACTATTCATCTGAATTTTAGTAAGATACCCATGGCCGATTACCCAACAACGCTCAACAAGGACCCCATCATGGATACCCTCAAATTAAACTGGAATGGCCTCGATTTAATCGGTAGCGCCCATATTCCCGCCGGGGCCAGCGATGCGGTGCTGATGCTGCATGGCTTTACGGGTAACCGGATCGAGTTTACTTATTTGTTTGTCGATCTATCGCGCCAATGGGCGGGGCAAAATCTGGCGAGCTTTCGCTTTGATTTTCCCGGTTGCGGCGAAAGTGATGGTGAATTTGCGCACATTACCGTGGCGCAGCAGATCGCCGTGACTGAGTTTCTGATTATCCAATTGCGTGCGCTCTACCCGCAGCTGCGCTTGCATTTGCTGGGCTTTAGCATGGGCGGGCTGGTGGCTTTGCATACTTTGGCGCAGGGGTCGCGTGAGCTGCTGCAGGCGGTGACCTCGCTGTGCGCGCTTGCGCCGGCACTGAATATTGCCGAGGTCGTGCCGCAGCAAGCAGCCGCTATGGCCAAGCCTTTGCCGCAGGGAGGTTTTGATTTTCTGGGTATTGAGGTCGGTACGCCTTTGCTCAATGAGCTGGCGACGTTTGATGCGCTCGCAGGCGTCACGCAGTTGACGCTACCGGTGCATATTGTGCATGGCGAGTGCGATGTCGTCGTGCCCGTGGCTGGCTCGGCCAAATTGGCGCAGCAGATTGCGGGGGCGAGTTTTCTGCAGATAGATGCCGCCGATCATGTGTTTGCGCAGATTGGGCATCGGCAAGTATTGGCTGCTGCCGTGGCGCAGTGGGTGGCATCCCACAGCAAGTAGGGGTAGCTCATCCGCCGCGGTAGGGCGTACATGCCAAAGGGGTTGTGCCGCACGCAAAGGGGGGGGCAGTGCGGCGCGCTTTGCAGGCTCAGGCTGTGTTGGTGTTTGCAAAAATGGCAGGCGTAAAAAAAGACCTGACGTTTTTACGTGAGGTCTTAATTTACTCGCGACTGTTGGTGCCCAGGGTCGGACTCGAACCGACACACCTTGCGGCGGGGGATTTTGAGTCCCCTGCGTCTACCATTTCGCCACCTGGGCAGTCACTGGTTTAGGAGGCGGATTATTCATGGATTTGCGATGCTTGGCAAGCCTTTTTTACCGCTTGATGACTACTGCTTTGATTTTTAAGGTAATTGAATTTTGGCGTGGTAGGTGTTGGCTAAGGGCGGCGGGTGTAGCTAGGTAGTGAGGCAGTAGTGCTCTGTATTGGTGATACTGCGTCGGGTATACATGGCTCGCCATTGCTGGCTATGCGCTAGCTGGCTATACGGTCAAGGGGATGCAGGGGCTTAGGTGGGTAATACTTCCAGATCGCTAATAGGGTGCTCCATCGTGATTTCAGTTTCACTGGGGCGGCGGGCAAACCAGCGTACTTTGACTACGGCTTCTTTGGCGCCCAGTGGCACATACACTTCAACTACCCGGCCTTTGCGGCCATCCAGTAGTCGGCCAGTGGCGGCGGGGTAGATTTGCATCCGGTCGCGGCGAATTTTGACATTCTGTTTTTCGCTGATCATGTTCTGCTCCGTAAGCTGATCCTCCTCCTATTATCGGCGGCAATTTCGTAAGCTCAATTGCTAAATGTAATCAAGCCCACCGATTAACGGTGGGCTTGTGGGTATATTAATTTAGCTCATATCTAGTAAAGACTTTGCTTAGATACTACATGCCGGTATACATAGGCCCGCCACCACCTTCGGGAGTAACCCAGTGGATGTTTTGCTGACGGTCTTTAATGTCGCAGGTTTTGCAGTGTAGGCAGTTTTGTGCGTTGATCTGGTATTGCTTTTGGCCAGCCAGCTCGACGATTTCGTACACCCCAGCCGGACAATAGTAGCATTCAGCTTTGATTTCGGTGCTTAGATGCACTGGGGTAATCAATTCAGGATTACGCAGCTGTAAGTGCACTGGCTGGTCGTGTTCGTGTGAGACGTTGGCTAGCGTTAACGAATCGAGCTTGCTAAATGTAAGTACGCCATCCGGTTTCGGGTATTTGATTGGGCTACAGTCTTGCTTGCTATAGGTGTGATCGGGCTGGGTGCTGCGCAAAGTCCACGGCAGTTTTACACCAAATTGGGCTAGCCACAGTTCGGTGCCAGCATACATCGTGCCCGCCAGCGTGCCCAGTTTGGCTAGTGCTGGTTTGATATTGCGTACGCTGTGCAGCTCGGGTAGTACACCGCTGGTGTTGAGGTTGGCTTGGTAATCGCTTAATTCATCCTGTTCGCGCCCAGCGGCAATCGCCGCGCTCACCGCCTGTGCCGCGGCGATGCCCGATAGCATGGCGTTGTGCACGCCTTTAATGCGCGGGAAATTGAGCAAGCCTGCAGCACAGCCCATCAGTACGCCGCCGGGGAAGCTCAGTTGTGGTAGTGATTGCCAGCCACCTTCGGCAATCGCGCGTGCGCCGTAGGCAATGCGTTTACCACCTTTGAACAAGGGGCGAATACTTGGGTGAGTTTTAAAGCGCTGCAATTCATCAAATGGCGATAGCGTTGGGTTGCTGTAATTAAGGTGAACCACGTAACCCACAGCGACCAGATGATTAGGCAAATGGTAAATAAACGCGCCACCTTGCGCTTCGCTACCCAATGGCCAGCCCAATGCGTGCTGTACCTTGCCCAGTTGATGCTGCTCAGGTGCTACTTGCCAGACTTCTTTCACACCCAGCCCGTAGTGTTGTGGATCGCTTTGCTTGCGCAAGCCAAAATGCGCTTCTAGCTCGCCAGTGAGTGAGCCGCGCGCGCCTTCACCGATCAGTGTGTACTTGGCTAGGATCTCAATGCCACGGGTATAGTCGGCTTTGTAGCTGCCATCTTTGGCGATGCCCATATCGCCGCTAGCAATGCCGCATACTGCGCCTTGCGCGTTGTATAGCACCTCGCTGGCCGCAAAGCCGGGGTAGATTTCGACGCCAAGGTTTTCTGCTTCTTCAGCCAAAAATGCGCATACCTCGCCTAGGCGAACGATGAAACAGCCATCGTTACGCAGTGGCGGTGGTAGCAGTGCATGAGGCATGCGGTAGCTGCTATCTTCATCGAGCACCAGAAAATCATCGGCGCTCACTGGCGTAGCTAGTTGCGGTTTTTTGCTTTGCCAGTCTGGAATCAGTTGATTTAAACCAATAGGGTCAATCACCGCGCCCGACATAATGTGCGCCCCAACCTGCGCACCTTTTTCCAGTACGCATACGCTCAACTCGCTATTGTGCTGCTTGAGCCGGATGGCGGCTGATAAACCGGCGGGGCCAGCGCCAACGATGACTACATCGTATTGCATTTGATCACGATCGCTCATGATTGATCCTATATAGATTTAATGAATATATTAAATTTAATTAATCTGATTTACAGATATTCTACGCCTCTCTACAATCGTTGCAAAGTTAAACAGTAATGCACACCTTCAGCTAGGCAGATTGTTGCAATGGCGGGCTTGATCGGGTGCTTGAAGGATAAAACATGAAAATCTTGGTTGGTATTAAGCGGGTGGTTGACTATCAAGTCACCGTACGACCCACCGCCGATGGCACTGGCGTGGAAACTGCTGGCGTAAAAATGAGTATCAATCCATTTGATGAAAATGCGCTGGAAGCGGCAGTACGCCTGAAAGAAGCTGGCGTGGCAACTGAAGTGCTGGCGGTGGCGATTGGTGCTGCAGCCAATCAAGACGTGTTGCGCCACGCTTTGGCCATGGGCGCAGATCGCGCCTTGTTGGTTGAAACCGATGCGCCAGTGCAAACACTACAAACGGCCAAAGTATTAAAAGCCTTGGTTGAACGCGAAGCGCCACAACTGGTGATGACCGGTAAACAAGCGATCGACGACGATGCTGCTGAAACTGCGCAAATGCTGGCGGCTTTGCTCGATTGGCCGCAAGCGACTTTCGCCTCGGATATTCAAATTGCCGATGGCCGCGCTACTGTGGTGCGTGAAATTGATGGCGGGCAAGAAACCGTTTCGTTTGCGCTCCCTGCTGTGATCAGTGCCGACTTGCGCCTGAACGAGCCACGCTTTATTAAATTGCCCGCCCTGATGATGGCCAAGAAAAAGCCGCTGGAAAATATTGCGTTGGCCGATCTGGGCAATACCGCTGCGCCAAGCTTGACACTGCAAGCAGTGAACGAGCCGCCAGCGCGTAAAGCCGGTCGTGTATTAAATAATGTTGCTGAATTAGTTGCTGCCTTGCGCGCAGAGAAGGTGCTGCCATGAGTATTCTTGTAATTGCCGAAATCGATAGCCACGGCATTAAAGCGGCAACGCGCTCGGCCATTGCGGCTGCTGGCCAATTTGGTGAAGAAGTGCATTTGCTGCTGGCGGGCGCAGATCTGGCAGGTATTGCCACCAAAGCCAAGTCTATTAATGGCTTGAGCAAGATACTGGTGGCTGACGCGTCAGAATACGCCCACGGCGTAGCAGAAAACCTCACGCCATTGTTGGTGAAGTTGGCGCCGAGCTACAGCACTGTTGTCGCTGCTGCGACCAGCTTTGGTAAAAACCTGTTGCCCCGCGCCGCTGCATTGCTTGATGCGGCGATGGTTTCAGAAGTAACAAAAATCGCTAGCTCACGCACTTTTGTACGCCCGATTTATGCCGGCAACTTGAATGCAACGGTTGACGCGCCAGCAGGTTTGGCTCTGATCACGATTCGTCCAACCGTGTTTGAAGCCGCAGCAGAGACTGGCGGTGATGCCGCGATTGAAAATATCGCCGCAACCGGTGATGCGGGCAAAACGACGTTTGTCAGCCGTGAGCTGGCTGTCTCGGATCGCCCTGAGCTGGCGACAGCGAAAGTGGTGATTTCGGGTGGGCGCTCATTAGGTAGCAAAGAAGCCTTCCACGACACGCTTGCGCCATTGGCCGCGCAATTGGGCGCAGCAATTGGCGCAACCCGTGCCGCGGTTGATAGCGGGATGGCGCCAAATGATGCGCAGGTAGGCCAAACCGGTACGGTGATTGCGCCTGATCTGTATATCGCTTTTGGTGTATCGGGAGCTGCCCAGCACGTTGGCGGCATTAAAGATTCCAAAGTGATCGTTGCGGTGAATACCGACCCCGATGCGCCAATTTTCCAAGTGGCCGATTATGGCTTGGTTGCTGATTTGTTTACTGTGGTGCCTGAGCTCACCGCAGCCCTGAAAGGTTAAGAAGATGTCAAAGTTTGCCCATGAAACCGTGCTGACAGTCCGTCACTGGAATGATTCGCTGTTTAGCTTTACCACTACGCGTGATGAGTCGTTGCGTTTTGAGAATGGCCAGTTTGTGATGATCGGCTTGGAAGTCGATGACAAGCCGCTAGTGCGTGCCTATTCGATTGCTAGCGCCAACTACGAAGAAAATCTCGAATTTTTCAGTATTAAAGTACCGAATGGCCCGCTCACTTCACGTCTGCAGCATTTGAAAGAAGGCGATAAATTGTTGGTGAGCCGCAAGCCCACTGGTACGCTGGTGCTGTCAGATTTGAAACCAGGTAAAAACTTGTACTACCTCAGTACTGGTACTGGTTTGGCGCCATTCATGAGCCTGATTAAAGACCCGGAAGCCTACGAGCGCTTTGACAAGATCATTTTGGTGCACGGTGTACGTACTGTGAGCGAATTGGCTTACGCTGAATACATTCAGCACGACTTGCCAAACAACGAATACTTTGGTGATATGGTCAAAGACAAACTGATCTATTACCCAACAGTGACGCGTGAGCCATTCCGTAATCAAGGCCGTCTGACTGATTTGTTTGAATCGGGCAAATTGACCGACGATATCGGCTTGCCACCACTGAACCCAGAAACCGATCGTGCCATGTTGTGCGGTAGCCCAGCCATGCTGGAAGACACCTGCAAAATGCTCGATGCACGTGGTTTCCAAGTATCGCCACGTATTGGTACACCGGGCGATTACGTGATCGAACGCGCTTTTGTTGAGAAATAAGGTTTAGTTGTTGCAGGGCTGTTGTGAGAGCGCAATAGAATTTGCGCTAACTGTGCGGCCTGACTAGACTTCCACCTTAAGAATGAATTAAGCAATTGGGGTGGAAATATGCAAACACAAATCAGTTTTGATCAAGGTCGTGGCCGAATTGCCATGACGGGCAATTTTACGTTTGAGTCGCATCGCGAATTCAAACAAGCAACGACCACTGTGTTGGAGCACCCTGGTTTAACCGATATTGAGCTGGATTTTGCTGAGGTCGATTACATGGATTCAGCTGCTCTGGGGATGCTGTTGCTGCTCAATGAGCGGGCCAGTGGTCGCAAAGTGACCTTGGTTGGCTGCAAAGGCACGGTGAAATCAGTATTGGATATTGCCAATTTTGGCAAGATCTTCGAAATTCGCTAAGCACAGCAGCGCAAATAAAAAACCGGCCTAGGCCGGTTTTTTAATGACCACTGCCTAGACAGTTTCATCCATTCCAAGCTCTTGGATTTTTCGAGTAAGGGTATTTCTTCCCCAGCCAAGTAGTTCTGCTGCCTCTATGCGCTTACCCCCGGTATGTATTAAGGCTGCTTCAATCACTGTACGCTCAAACGCGGGCATAATTTCATCCAGAATGCGGGCGTCGCCACGGGTGAGGCGCAGGGTGAGCTCTTGGCTCAGAGCTTGACGCCAATCACCCAGCGGTAGATTGAGATGACCTTCGCTTTGAATTAGCTCAGGTGGTAGATCTGCCGCTTCCACCACTTGCCCTGGCGCCATCACGGTAATCCAGTGGCAGACGTTTTCCAGTTGACGCACATTGCCCGGAAACGGAAAGCTAGCTAGCCAAGCCATGGCCGCATCTGAAAGTCGTTTGCTTTCTACGCCCAAATCTTGCGCTGATTTTTGCAAGAAATGTTTTGCCAATAAAGGAATGTCTTGGCTGCGTTCGCGCAGGGCAGGTAGGCGTAGACGGATAACATTTAGGCGATGGAATAAGTCCTCGCGAAACTGCCCAGCTTTCACCCGATCTTCCAAATTTTGGTGGGTAGCTGCGATAACACGGACATTGGCTTTGATCGGCTGGTGGCCGCCCACCCGATAGAAAAAACCATCCGATAGTACGCGCAGCAGGCGGGTTTGGAGATCCAATGGCATATCGCCAATTTCATCCAGAAACAGCGTGCCGCCTTCGGCCTGTTCAAAACGTCCAACCCGGCGGGCATCGGCACCGGTAAACGCACCGCGCTCGTGACCGAACAATTCAGATTCAAGCAGATCTTTCGGGATGGCTGCACTATTGATGGCCACAAACGGTTTGTTGGCGCGCTGACTATGGCGATGCAAGGCGCGGGCAACCAGTTCCTTGCCGCTGCCCGATTCACCGGTAATCATCACGGTGGCGGCTGATTGGCTAAGGCGGCCAATGGCGCGAAATACTTCTTGCATCGCAGGGGCTTGACCTAGCATTTCAGGTACATTGGCAGCCGGTTCTGGCTGATCGCTAAGTTGCTCACTTTCCTGCAGTGCACGGCGGATTAGCGCAATGGCCTGATCGAGATCAAACGGTTTGGGTAGATATTCAAAAGCGCCACCTTGAAAGGCAGATACCGCACTATCTAGATCAGAATGCGCCGTCATGATGATTACCGGTATTTGCGGCCAATCGCGTTTAACCAGCTCTAGCAACGCTAGGCCTGATTCGCCCGGCATCCGAATATCGCTAACAATGACCTGCGGTTGTTCTACTTGTAGGTGGTTCAGTGCTTCGGTTGCGGAAGGGAAAGTGGCATGCGCAATTTGTTCGCGGCTCAATGCTTTTTCAAATACCCAACGAATTGAACGGTCGTCATCAATAACCCAAACTGTATTCATGGTGTTTTATCCTGTTTTCAATCTTGTTTCTGCCATGCATTAAGCGGCAGTAAAATTGTGAATGTCGTTTGACCTAGACGGCTGTCAAATTCAATGGTGCCGTGGTGTTGGGCGATATAGGTATGCGCTAGATGTAGACCGATGCCAGTACCGCCCGGGCGCCCCGAAACTAGCGGGTAAAACAGCGTTTCTTTCAGGTGCTCAGGGATGCCCGGACCGTTATCAACGATCTCGACCCGCAGTGCCAAAGGGTAGCGGCGCCGGTTTAGGGTAACTTGGCGGGCAATCCGTGTACGCAAAATGATTTCGCCAATGCCGCTCATCGCTTGAATGGCATTGCGGGTGATATTGAGTACCGACTGGATTAATTGTTCTTTGTCGGCAATCAGATCGGGTAGGCTGGTGTCATAATCACGCCGCACCGCCAAGCCGTTCGGGGTTTCGGCCAGCACCAAACTGCGCACGCGCTCAAGCACTTCATGGATATTGAGTGGGTTGAGTTGCGGCAAGCGATGCGGCGTGAGCAAGCGATCGAGCAGGCTTTGTAGCCGCACCGCTTCGTCCACGATGACTTGGGTGTATTCCTTGAGCTGCGGGTCGGGTAACTCGTGTGCGAGCAATTGCGCCGCGCCGCGAATCCCGCCGAGCGGGTTTTTGATTTCGTGCGCTAAATTGCGAATTAGCTCACGGTTAGCTTGCTGCTGTGCTTGTAATCGTTCTTCATTGACGATTCGGCGTTGCTGATCAATGCGGCGAATCTCTAGTAGTAAATCAGCTGCATCCGATTCAATAGGGGTGGCTTCCAGCGTAACGTACATCTCGCCTTCCGAGCCCAGCACAATCAATTCATGCTCAATGATCGAGATATTTTGCAGCAAAGCTGCCTGTGCGGATAACACGATGGCACTATCAGGGCCAAAGCAATGCGCGAGATGGGTGCCATCGACTGCACGTAAATTAAACATGCTTTTCGCTGTGGGGTTGGCATAACGAATGAGGCAGCCCTGATCGACGGCAATCACGGCTGCATCAATAAAATCGAGGCCAGCAAAGGCAGGGTGGCTCATCTGATTACTCCACGGTGGGATCGTTATTTCGGTTTGCCAACACTCTAGCAAAAGTCAGGCCAACTTTTTTCAGCGCTACTGCCTTAAGCATACAAAAAAACGCACCATTTAGGTGCGTTTTTTACGTGGGGTGTGATGCTTTAGCGCATGCGGGATAGTTCGGCCTGCAAGGCAGCGGTATTTTTTTCGTGCATCACAATGGTTTCTCGCAGGCGGCCAATTCGATCTAGGTAGAGTTTTGGATTGGCTTTTTCTTCGGCGCTACGATTTGCATCGGCTTCTTGCAGTGCTTTTTTGGCCGCATTGAGCGATGCCTGTTCGCTATTTAATTCATCGGTGAGAATTTGCTTGCGGTTGCTATCCCGACTTTTCTGGGTGGCAGCGTCAACCCGAGGGAAATTAATCGGGGAGGGGGCTGCGACCGACGGTGCGCGAGGTTGCGTTGCTTTGCCGCTGGTCTCGCTGGTGCTGCGGCGTGGCGAGCTGGGCTCGGCCATAATCCGCACAGCACCTTTGATGGGCGAGTTGGTAAACGTAACGTTGCCATTTTCATCGACATATTTATAAATGTCTGCCCAGCATAGGGCGCTGGTCGTGGCGAACAATAATGTGAAAAGCGTTTTCTCGAACATGCCCGTAAGGTATCACAGTCTGGCGTTGAGTTTGAAATTACTGCGCTGCAGTGTCTGAATGACCCAATGGTTTGTCGGGGGCGATGTGATCACGCACACGCTGTTTCAGTACTTTGGCCTCCGGAAAACCGCCATCCACTTTCCGATCCCAAATTAGTGCATCATCGCAATGAATGACAAATACCCCGCCCGTACCGGGCTGTAGCGCAACTTCTCCGATTTCGAACGCAAAAGTATGCAAGAGTTCCTGAGCTAGCCAAGCGCTGCGCAGCATCCAGTTGCATTGGGTGCAGTAATGAATGGTGATACGCGGTTTGGCGGTGGTCAAAATTGCAGTCCTTTTTCGCGCAGGATACGCTCGGTGTTGGCGGCGCTGGTGTGATGTATGCCTTGCCAGCCTTGCTGGCTGGCACCTTGGGCATTGATCAGTGAATCATCAATGAAGATTAAGTCGCTCACTTGCGCCGTGGGGTGGTGACGCAAAATACGCTGATACATTAGCTGGTATATGGCTGGATCTGGCTTAATAATTGACTCGTGGCCAGATACCACGATGTCGGTGATCTCGTGTAAAAATGGATAATGATCCCAGGCGTAGGGAAAGGTTTCTGCCGACCAGTTAGTTAGCCCAAAAATCGGATAGCCCGCTTTTTTCAAGGCTTGATACAGTGCCATTCCCTCGGGTAATAGCCCGCGCAAGGTTTCGGGCCAACGCTGATAAAAAGCCGCAATCTGTGTGGCGTATTGTGGGTATTCCGCGGTTTTAATTGCAATGGCTTCGGCTGTACTGCGACCACGATCTTGCTCAATATTCCATGCGCCATTGCAGACATGCTGCAGAAACCAGGCTCGTTCTTGCGCGTCGGGGATGAGTTTTTGGTACAGGTAATCTGGATTCCAATCGAACAGCACACCGCCAAAATCAAAAACAATGATCGCTTGCATCACAGGGCTCGCAGGGCAAAAAAGCATTTTATTCGATTTTGTGTGAGCTAAGGGGGCTTTAGCGTTGTGCTGAGTGATTCATTCCGGGGCTGAGATAGCTGGTGCTCATGGTGTCAGAATTAATCACACAATTGCGGCCATTAGCTTTGGCCGCGTACAGTGCTTCATCAGTACGGGTAATCAGGTCATCGAGGGTTAAATCAATCATGCTTAATGCGGTAACACCTAAGCTAATGGTAGCCCGAATGGCCTGGCTGCCCTCAAAATTAAGTGGTTCGGCTTCGATAGTTTTACGCAGCTTTTCAGCCACGATGGTTGCTTGTTGCTGATCTGTTTCTGGCAGCAGAATAACAAACTCCTCTCCACCCCAGCGTGCAAAAGTGTCAATCGTGCGCAGCTTGCTCACGCAGATTTGGCTGATTCGTTTGAGTACCAAATCCCCGATTAGATGCCCATGTCGATCGTTGATTTTTTTAAAGTGATCAATGTCGAGCAAAATAATCGACATTGGCTGTTTGTAGCGGCGACTACGCACAATCGCTTCAGCGCAGCGTTTTTGCCATTCACGCCGATTGGGGACTTGGGTGAGATCATCGGTACTGGCTAGTTCGAGTAACTGAGCGTTGGCTGAAATTAGCTCTTGGGTTCGCGCCTGAATTTGTTGCTCTAGTTCGCCTTGGCGTCGTTGCAGGCTTGCTTGGGTGCTGGCGTGATATTGCATGGTCAGCATGATGGCGAAAATGAAGAGCTGCAAATTGAAAAAAGCCAGGGCACTGGACGCGTTGGCAAATTGCCCGTAACCCATTGCGGTGCCGACTACACACAGCTGGGTCATGATAAACAATGCAATGCTGACTCCGGGCTGCAAATACCGCACGGCAATGTACAGCATGATCGGTAGCGATAACACCATCAAATATTTGTAAAAGAAAATTGCAATGACGGTAAATACGGTAACCCCGAGCATCGGTAGCCAAGCGCGGCGTAATGTGTGCATGAGTCGCCGACTTAGCCAGCATTGATATAGTGGCAGCATGAGTAATATCCCTGCTGTGTCCCCCATGATTAACGAGAGGGTGCTACGAATCATTTCAGATGGCGTGCCGCTTTGCATTAGTCCAATACTATGCTGTAACAGAATCAGGGCGGGCATGGTTAATGCACATGGGAGTAAGCCGATGCGCAACCAGTGAATCGGCAGTCGATGCGATGCTGGCCATATATCCCCTTTTTCGGTGAGTAGTAATTGTTGATATTGGCGCTGTGCTAAATACGATTGTAAGGTATCGACTGCCGCCGTGGTTAGGCCACAAAGCAGAGCAACACGAACACTGAGGCTATCTTTGGCAATATAGAAGGGGGTATTGACTGCAAAGCTAGATAATAAAACGGCATACGGGGCAATACGCCCTAGGCGTAACATTAAGATTAGACCCGCACCAGATGCCAGCCATACCACGGCTAGGTTGCCTTCATTTAGGCTGCCTAGCTGGATGCTGAAAAACCCCAGACCGATGTACATTAGCATCAGTAGCAGGGGCGTGATAGCGGTGTGATTCTGTTTCATTGGTTTGGCTTGGTTGTTTTTCTGATAATAGCAGTAAGAAAATGCCTTTGGTTTAAATTTCAATAAATAGTCCGATCAATCAAATGCAGTCGCCTGAATGTAAAAAACCCGCACCAGCTTGGCTGGATGCGGGTTTGTGCATCAATCGGCCTGCGCAAGCACAGGCTAAAATTGATTACAGAGAGTAGTACATATCGAATTCAACTGGGTGCACGTTCATGCGTGAACGAGTTACGTCGTTCATTTTCAGTTCGATGTATGCATCGATCCACTCATCAGTGAATACGCCGCCACGAGTCAAGAACTCGCGGTCTGCGTCCAGAGCTGCCAGTGCTTCGTCCAAAGATGCGCAAACTGTAGGGATCAGTTTATCTTCTTCTGGTGGCAAGTCGTACAAGTTCTTGTCAGCTGGATCGCCTGGGTGGATCTTGTTCTGGATACCATCCAAACCTGCCATCAGCAATGCTGCGAAACACAGGTATGGATTAGCCAACGGATCTGGGAAACGCGCTTCGATACGACGACCTTTGTCGCTAGAAACGTGAGGAATACGGATTGACGCAGAACGGTTCTTCGCAGAGTAAGCCAATTTAACTGGCGCTTCGAAGTGAGGAACCAAACGACGGTACGAGTTAGTACCTGGGTTAGTGATCGCGTTCAATGCTTTAGCGTGCTTGATGATACCGCCGATGTAGAACAGGGCTGTTTCAGACAGGCCAGCGTAGCCGTTACCTGCGAACAAGTTTTTGCCGTCTTTCCAGATAGACTGGTGAACGTGCATACCTGAGCCGTTGTCACCAACCACTGGTTTTGGCATGAACGTTGCAGTTTTGCCGTATTGGTGCGCAACATTGTGTACCACGTATTTCAGGATCTGAGTCCAGTCAGCACGTTGAGTCAAAGTAGAGAATTTAGTACCGATCTCGTTTTGACCGGCATTGGCCACTTCGTGGTGGAATACTTCAACTGGCACGCCCAATTCTTCCAGCACGATAACCATAGTCGCGCGGATGTCTTGGTGGCTGTCAACTGGAGGAACTGGGAAGTAGCCGCCTTTAACGCGTGGACGGTGACCCAAGTTGCCGCCTGCTGGTTCGTCAGCAGTAGCCCAAGCGCCTTCGTCAGAACCGATCTTAACGAAAGTACCTGACAAGTCAGTGTTCCAACGGATGTTATCGAAAATGAAGAATTCTGGCTCTGGACCGAAGAATGCAGTGTCACCAATGCCTGAAGTTTTCAGGTAGGCTTCAGCGCGTTTAGCCAAAGAGCGTGGGTCGCGGTCATAGCCTTTACCAGTAGCTGGCTCGAGTACGTCACAAGTGATGAACACAGTTGGTTCGTCAAAGAACGGGTCGATTTTAGCTGTTGATGCATCTGGCATCAGCAACATGTCTGAAGCTTGAATACCTTTCCAACCTGCGATCGATGAACCATCGAAAGCGTGGCCGTTTTCGAACCATTCTTCGTCAACTACGTGTGAAGGAACAGTTACGTGTTGCTCTTTACCGATAGTGTCGGTGAAACGCAGATCAACGAAACGAATGTCGTTGTCTTTAATAAGCTTGAGAACGTCGGCTACAGCCATGTTGTCGCTCCTAGTTGGGACAAGTGAAAACAAGAAATGGGTACTGCATGTGCGCTGTCGCGCACTGGACGGCGTTACTACAAGCACAAACCGTGCCAAGCGGAATAACAGCTACCAGCTATTGTGCCACAAGTATTTGTCTTCGCGCATGCTTCTTGTTGGTGATTAATCATGGTGCAGAATGAGGTTTTACGCACCAATGTGGTGCGATTGGCGCTGAACGGGTCAGAGAGGTTGCATAGTGTGATTGGCAATATGCTCAGTGCCGATCATTCCTTGGCTTGTAGCCAATCCCAGTCATAGAATAGCGATTTAGAGCACAATTGCCGATTACAAAATCAATAGGGGTGGCCCAATGAGTCAAGCGAATGAAATTCTTCAAAATGCCCGTGGTCGTGCAAGCAGCGCAGGTTTGCCCTATGCAGGGGTGGTAACTCCAGCCGAGGCGTGGTCTTTGTTTCAATCGCTGCCAGCCGTGCACATCGTAGATGTTCGTACCAGTGCAGAGTGGCAGTGGGTGGGCGTTGTGCCGGAAACCGATCAAATTGAATGGAAAAGCTATCCTGGCATGGCAAATAACCCTAACTTCATCACGCAGCTAAAAACCAAAGTAGACCCAGAGGCGGTGGTGATGTTTTTGTGTCGCTCCGGCGTGCGCTCGCACGATGCTGCGGCATTAGCTGCGCAGCATGGGTATGCCTCGGCAATGAATATCTTGGAAGGTTTTGAGGGTGATAAAGACAGCGAAGGGCATCGCGGTCGCAAAAATGGCTGGAAAGTAGCGAATTTGCCGTGGGTGCAAGGCTAGGTCGATTTAAGACCTTCGCTGTAAGAAAAGCAAAGTGAGGTGTTACACTACGCCTCACTTTTTTGTTATCGGCTAATCACTATGACCGCCCCCACTTATGCCGTGTTTGGCAACCCGATTGCCCATTCTAAATCGCCCCAAATTCATGCTGCGTTTGCTACGCAATTTGCCGATCATCCCGCCGTCGCCAATTTTGTGTATGACAAATTACTGGCACCTGTTGATGGTTTTACTACTGCGGTGGCTGATTTTGTCGCAGCAGGCGGCTTGGGCGCCAATGTGACCGTGCCATTTAAAGAAGATGCATATCGCCTAGTGCAAACGTTGAGCCCGCGCGCTTTAGCAGCTGGCGCAGTCAATACTTTGCAGTTGCTGCATGACGGTAGCCTGCTGGGTGACAATACGGATGGTGCCGGGCTGGTGGCGGATGTGCTGCGATATACCCAGATACGGGGGGCGCGTATCTTGCTACTGGGCGCTGGCGGTGCAGCGCGTGGCGTGATACTGCCATTACTTGGCCAAGAACCTGCAACGCTAACTTTAGCCAATCGCACTTTGGCTAAAGCTGAGCAATTGATTGCGCATTTCCAAAATCACACCACTATTTCACTCCATACATGTGAGTACTTGGCTTTAGCGGGTGAGTTTGACCTAGTGATTAACGCCACTGCTGCCAGCCTTGGTGGAGAGCGCTTGCCGATAACCGATGCGGTGTTTGCCCCTAATGCTCTGGCCTACGACATGATGTATGGCAAAAATGAAACGCCATTTTTAGCACAAGCGCGGGAAGCTGGTGTGGTGCAACGCGTAGATGGTTTGGGTATGTTAGTGGGGCAAGCAGCCGAAGCCTTTGAGCTATGGACTGGGTTGCGCCCAGATGTGGCGCCGGTGCTGCAAATGATGCGTGCCCAACTCTAGTTGGTGGGTATGGGTTTGAAATCTACACTGCACATTGCTTGCATTGATATACGTGGCGTTATTGCGTGATGAAAAAAAATCAGTTTTTGGGGTTGGATCGGCCGTGGCTTGGGGCTTTTGCTCGCGTTGTTTGTGGCTTGGAATCTGTGGATGATGCTGCATATTGTGGCTTGGCGCTGGGTCAATCCAAGCGATACCGCCTTTATGCGGGTGCAGCTAGAGCGCCTGCAGGCGGAAGACCTTGCCGCGCAGTTGAAATTTGAGTGGGTTGATTACGACAAAATTTCTCCCAATCTCAAACGTGCACTGGTGGCCTCCGAAGATGCCAAATTTCTCGATCATGAGGGTTTTGATTGGGAAGGTATGCAAACCGCATGGGAAAAAAACATCAAAAAAGGTCGCATTGTGGCGGGTGGCTCGACGATAAGTCAGCAGTTGGCCAAAAACCTATTTTTATCCGGTAATCGCAATCCATTGCGCAAAGTTGAAGAAGCGATTCTTACCGTGATGATTGAAGCGCTGTGGGATAAGCGCCGTATTTTTGAGGTGTATTTAAATGTAATCGAATGGGGTGATGGGGTGTTTGGTGCGCAAGCGGCGGCACAACATTACTATCGCACTAACGCAAATCGCCTTGGCGTTGGGCAAGCCGCGAAACTTGCTTCCATGGTTACCAATCCGCGTTATTACGACAAAAATCGCAGCGATCGCCGTTTGCTGCGCAAAACAGCGATTATTCAACGGCGAATGGGTTACGCCGATATTCCATAATTTGCGACATTCTTGCTCCGGTGTGGGCCATGACGTAATCAAACTGCGCCGCTTTGTACGATAATGGCGGCTACTAGGGAGAGAGCGATGACAAGACACTGGTGGCGCAGCGATTGGGCGTTAGGCTTAGGCTTAGTGCTGCTGTTTGTTTTGTTATGGCAAACAACCCCGCTGATTCGGGATTTGGAAAGCAAGGCCTACGACCTAAGTATGGCCACAATCGAGCGGGCTCCTTCGTCGCGTATTGCGGTGATTGGGATCGATCAGCCTAGCTTGGACAATCTGGGACGCTGGCCTTGGTCACGTGATGTGCATGCCAAAATGATCAACCTGCTACAGCAGGGCGGCGCAGCGCAGATTATCTCTACCGTTTTGTTTACCGAGCCACAACAAGATCGTGGCTTGGCTTGGCTGGAAAAATTGCAGGATGAAGTTACCGCCAACCCGGAGGCTTATCCGCCTGAGTTTTCGGCCAACTTAGAGGGTGCTATTGCCAGCCTGAATGTCGATCGGCAACTGGCTGGCAGCATTGCTCGGGCGGGGAATGTCATGCTGCCGATGATGTACTCGTTCGGCGCGCAAGCTGGCAATCCAGACCGCGAATTGCCCGATTTTGTCCTGAAAACCGAAATTGATGCCACGGGCGATGCCGCGCAAGGCAAGCCACGCTCGGTGATTGCACCCGTGGTGCCGGTGGCGGAAATTGGTGCAGCCGCCAAGAAAGTTGCCCCGCTAGTGTTTGATCAGGATAAGGATGGCGTGCTGCGGGCCGTGCCGTTAGCGGTGCTGTATTACGATGCCATTTTCCCCAGCTTTTTTACGCAAGCTGCGGCACAAGCGCTGAATGTGCCGCAGACGCAGCTTAAAGTTGATTTTGGCCGCAGCGTGCACATTGGGCAGTTGCAGCTCGCTACTTCGGCTGAAGGGCAAGTATTTCCTCATTTTTATGCTGAGCAACACGGGCAGCCAGTATTTGGCATTGATTCATTCTATGACGTTCTGGCTGGCAAAATTCCTGCGCAAAAATATCGCGATAAGATTGTCTTGATTGGCGTGACGGCCCCCGGTTTGGGAGATAGCTTGAGTACGCCCGTCGAAGCGAGTATTAGCCCGGTAGTCATGACCGCACAAACTGTTTCGGCTTTGCTGGAGGGGCAAGTATACCGGCTACCCGCTTGGGCTTTGCCGTTCTCGCTGGTGCTGATGACTGTGGTGGCGGTGTATCTGAGCTTGCTTTTGCCGCGACTCAAAGCGGGTTACGCGGCGGTATCTACTGCAGGGCTAGGGCTAGCAATGCTTGTAGGGCAATACCTGCTGATGCGATACGCCCAGCTGTGGTTACCCCTACTTGCACCTGTATGTTTATTATTGATCGGACATTTGGCACTAACGACTAAACGCTTTTTGCTGACCGAAGCGAAAGAAGAAAAATCCAGTGCTGAGTCCGCAGAATCCAATCGTATGTTGGGTCTGGCGTTGCAAAACCAAGGTCAGCTGGATATGGCGTTTGATAAGCTGCGACGCGTTCCGCTGGACGATGGCATGATGGAAGTGATGTACAACCTTGCGCTGGATTTCGAGCGCAAACGCCAATTTAACAAAGCCGAATCGGTTTATCGTTTGATGTATACACATCAAGCCAACTATCGTGATTTGGCCGAAAAAATGAAAGCGGCTAAGCAGTTGTCGGAAACGGTGTTATTGGGGGCTGGGCAGCATGGCGGCACCCAAATTATGCTCGATGGTGAAGTCGCCAAACCCATGCTGGGCCGCTATGAATTAGAAAAAGAGCTCGGTAAAGGTGCCATGGGCGTGGTTTATTTGGGCAAAGATCCCAAAATCTCACGCACTGTCGCGATTAAAACCATGTCATTAGCTCAGGAGTTTGAGGCTGATTTAATCGATGAGGCACGCGAGCGGTTTTTTCGCGAAGCCGAAACGGCTGGCCGGCTTAATCACCCCAATATTGTGACGATTTTTGATGCAGGCGAAGCGCATGATTTGGCCTATATCGCTATGGAGTTTTTACCGGGTGAAGACCTAACACCCTATACACGTGCTGGGCACTTATTGCCCGTATTGGAGGCTGTGCGCATTGTGCGGCAAGTTGCGCAGGCCTTAGATTATGCCCATGCTGCTGGTGTGGTACATCGCGATATTAAGCCAGCCAATGTGATGTACGATCTCAAAAACAAAAGTGTCAAAGTTACCGATTTTGGCATCGCGCGGATTACCGATGCATCTAAAACCAAAACGGGGATGGTATTGGGAACGCCATCGTTCATGTCGCCCGAGCAATTGGCGGGTAAACATATTGATGGGCGTTCTGATTTATTCTCTTTGGGCGTGATGCTATATCAAATGCTAACGGGATATTTGCCGTTTGTGGGCGACTCAATGGCCGAATTAATGTATCGAATAACCCACCAACCCCCACAGATCCACGAAATTACAATCCAAAATTACCGCCAGTAGTGATAAAGATTATTATGAAGGCCTTAGAAAAAAATGTAGATGAGCGCTTTCAATCAGGGGCCAAAATGGCAAATGTATTGCTCAAATTAGAAGCAGCCATTGAAGGAGCGGCGAATGCGAAGTCTGTCGGCCGCACTTGAGATGGTGGGGCGCACCGATACCGGAATGGTGCGTGACCACAATGAAGATTCGATTTATTTTGAGCCAGATTTAGGCTTGGTCATTTTGGCTGACGGCATGGGTGGCTATAACGCTGGTGAAGTTGCCAGTGGGATTGCGACACAAGTCACGGCCGAGGTGATGCGAGCGCAAATGATGGCAACACCGCCGCATATTAAAACCGCAGGCAGCATGTGGCCCATTGCTCATGAAATGCTGTTGCTATCGATCGATCGTGCCAACGCGATGATTTACCAGACGGCTCTGGAGCACCCCCAGTGTTCAGGAATGGGCACTACATTGATCGCTGGCTTGTTTTATAACAACCATTTGGCGATTGCCCATGTGGGGGACTCGCGAGCGTACCGTCTGCGTGGCGATGATTTTGAGCAATTGAGTAAAGATCATTCATTCTTGCAAGAGCAGATTGATGCGGGCTTACTCAGCGAAGAAGAAGCAAGGAATGCGCCGTATAAAAATTTGGTGACCAGAGCGGTTGGCATCGCTGGGGCGGTACAAACAGAATTAAGGGAATATCAAGTTGAGCCAGGTGATGTGTATCTCTTCTGCTCGGATGGCTTAAGCGATATGCTGCAGGACGAAACAATGTCCCAATTAATTAAGTTATTCATCGATAATTTGCCACATGCTTGTGATATTTTGCTTGAGCAAGCCAATGCCGAGGGTGGTCGGGACAATATTTCTGCGATTTTAGTCAAAGTGACCCGTGATTATTCGGTTGAAGTAGGGATATGGAATAAATTTACCGGCTGGTTCGGTAGCAGTTCGTAATTTCGGTGGGATCATCGCAGATGGCAAAATTATTTCTTAGTTTAGATGGCAATCCCGTTAAAGAGTTTCGCTTAACGCGCGCGCGCACCAGTATTGGGCGACGCCCCAATAATGATATCCAGATTGATAATCTGGCCGTTTCAGGGCAACATGCCGTCGTTGAAGTGGTAGGGCAAATCTATTTTGTTGAAGACTTGGGGAGCACCAATGGCACTTTGCTCAATGGCGAAAAAATCACCCGCCATCCACTTAAAAGTGGCGATGAACTGACGATTGGGAAATACTCAATTACCTTTTGGCGTGAGCCCGCAGTTGCAGCCAAACAAGAAGAGTTTGAGAAAACTATGGTCATGCAGGCCCCAGCTGTGCCTGTCGCTTCCATGGCCACCAAGCCAGTAAAGTCAGCTAAACCGATGCCCGAAAATGCCCCTGTGGCAGTCATTCGGGTACTTACCGGCAATAATGCGGGCCGCGAAATGGTGCTCAATAAAAATGTCACCTCGCTGGGCAAAGCGGGCTTGCAGGTGGTGGCATTTACCAAGCGCGGCAATGATTTTTATATTACTCACGTAGAAGGTGAGCAGCGCCCCTTGGTGAATTCGCGTGAAATTAGTGAAAAACCACAGCTTTTGATGGAAGAAGATCTCATCGAGGTGATGGGAATTAGGATGGCCTTTTTCTTTAGGTAACGCATGAGCTGTCAATTACGAGTACTCGGATGTAGTGGTGGGATCGGTGGCGATAATCGCACCACTGCGTTTTTGCTCAACCAAAATATCCTGATTGATGCCGGCACCGGAGTCGGTGATTTGCAATTATCCGAGTTGCTGGCGATTGAGCATGTGTTTTTAACGCATGCCCATTTGGATCATATTGCGTGTTTACCATTGCTACTCGATTCGGTGGTTGGTGCGCGTACCAGCCCAATTTATGTCTATGCAACTGCAAAAACCATTGAGCTATTGCGTAAGCATATTTTTAATTGGCTGATTTGGCCTGATTTTTCCACCATACCGAGTGCTCAGCAGCCAAGCATGGTGTTTGTCGAGCAGGAACTTGGTCAGCCTATCACTCTGGGTGAAGTCACTATCACGCCGTTGCCGGCGGTTCACACAGTACCAGCGGTAGCTTTTTCGTTTACTTCCTCGCAAGGCTCGGTCGTGTTTAGTGGTGATACCATCGCTGGACCCGATTTTTGGCAGGCTGTGAATCAGCTTGATGCGCTGAAAGCGCTAATTATCGAGACCGCCTTTGCTGATAAAGAGCATCAGTTGGCCGATGCGGCCAAGCACCTGTGCCCTAGTACATTGGCCGAGCAGTTAAGCCATTGGCGCGGCAATGCCGAGATCCTCATCACGCATCTTAAACCCGCCGATAGTGAGCTAACGATTCAAGAAGTCCTCGCGCTTGATCACCTTCACCCGATTCGCCGCTTGTTGCAAGGCGAAATCATCGAGTTTTAATAAAAGTCTGCGCAAGATGGCTACTGCATGCTAGTTTGAAGCGTGCATTTCTCGCATTCATCCGTACCTATTAGCGATGAGTTAGCTTGTTTCTAATGGGTATTGCTCGCTAGCTAATATTCTAAATAATTTACAGTCGATAACCCCGGAGGGGTATTCTGATGGAAGAGCGTGAATTCCAATTTCGGCTCAATAAACTCAATGCCATTGGGGTGGCCTTATCGCGTGAAACCCAGATCGAGCGGCTGATCGAAAGCATTTTGATCGCCGCGATCGACTTGGTGCGCGCCGAGGCCGGTACGCTGTATCTGATTCGCGATCATCGGTTGCACTTTGAAATTTTGCTCAATAACCGCCTAGGCTTGGCGCAAGGCGGCACCAGTAGCACTGATGTGAGTTTGCCGCCGGTGCCACTCAAATTGGCCGATGGCCGCCCCAATCTGGCCAATGTGGTGGCTTGCGCCGTTAACCAAAACTGCACCATCAATATCCCTGATGCCTATGCCACTGAGGAATACGATTTTTCTGGTACGCGGCGTTTTGATCAACACTCGGGCTACCATTCCACTTCGTTTCTGGCTGTGCCAATGCGCGATCACGAAGGGCGAATTATTGGTGTATTGCAGCTGATTAATGCGCTCAACGAGCACAATCAGATCGAAGCATTTACCTTGAGCGATCAGCATTTGGTCGAATCGCTGGCCTCGCAAGCGGCCATTGCGTTCACCAACCGACGCTTAATTTTATCGCTGCAAAAGCTGTTTGAAGGCTTTATCAATCTGATCAATTTAGCCATTGATGATAAATCACCGTACACCGGCGGTCATTGTCAGCGTGTACCAGAGTTGACGATGATGCTAGCCGAAGCGGTCGAGCGCTGTACTTATGGCGAATTTGCCGATTTTGCAATGAGCGAACGTGATCGCTACGAGCTAAAAATCGCCGGTCTTTTACATGACTGCGGCAAGATTACGACACCAGTTCATGTGGTAGATAAAGCCACCAAGCTGCAAACCATTTTTGATCGTATCGCGCTAATCGATACCCGTTTTGTGGTGTTAGAGCGTGATTTGGAAATTGCCAAGCTACGTGGCCAACTGAGTGCTGCCGCCTATCAACACGCCGTGCAGCAACTCACTGCCGATCGCCTGTTTATCCGCAGTATCAACCGAGGTGGGGAAGCTATGAGTGACGCCGATATAGCCCGTGTTGAGTACATTGCGCGTCAAACATGGCGTAATGCCGAAGGTGAAACGGTAGCCTTTTTGTCGGCGGATGAGCTGGAAAACCTCACCATTCGCAAAGGTACACTCACTAAGGCCGAACGAGAGATTATCAATCGCCACATTGAAATCACCATCCAAATGCTCGAAGCATTACCATGGCCTGCACACCTGAAAAATGTGCCGGAATACGCCGGCGGTCATCACGAAAGAATGGATGGCAAAGGCTACCCGAAAGGTCTCAAGCGCGAAGAAATGAGCGTGCAAGCGCGGATTATGGGCATTGCTGACGTATTTGAAGCGCTCACCGCCCGAGATCGTCCGTATAAAGACGGCATGAAGCTCTCCGTCGCCTTGCAAATTCTCACCCGCATGGCCTGCGAGCGTCATGTCGATAAAGAATTGCTGAAAGTCTTTTTGCAATCGCGAGTCTGGTACGACTATGCCGTGCGTTTTTTGAACGAAAGTCAGTTTGATTCTGTGGATGTTCAGGCATTATTGCGACAGCTTGAGGGGTGAGACAGCTCTCGACCCAAAGTGGAACGTCGTCCTAAGTTGATGCTGCGTCTTGGGATTCTGTGAATTGAAGTGGTTAGAAGTCGCTCCGAGCGCCCACTTACAGTGGTAATCCCCCCACAAAATAATTGTCGTTTTAAGTAGAATTTTCTCCCATCAGCACAGAGGAAGTTCCACATGAAAGCATCACGTTTTTCAGACAGCCAAATCATGGCCATTCTGAAGCAAGCCGAAGGCGGTTCTCCTGTGCCGGAGCTCTGCCGCGAGCCCGGCTTTAGCTCGGCCACGTTTTACAAATGGCGCGCCAAATTCGGTGGCATGGATGCCTCACTCATGGCAAGGCTCAAAGAGCTCGAAGATAAAAACCGGCGGCTCAAAAAAATGTATGCCAAAGAGCGCCTCAAGGCTGAGATCGTGAAAGAGGCGCTCGAAAAAAAGTGGTAAAGCCATCTCAGCGGCGTGAGATGGCGCACCAAGCGGTACAGCATCGTGGCATCAGTATTGGCTTGGCCTGTCGCGCCTTTGGCATCAGCCAAACTTGTTATCGCTACCAATCTCAGCAATCGGCGGTTAATGATGAGATTGCCGATCACCTGATTCGATTGACCCACAATCAGCGCAACTGGGGATTCGGGCTTTGCTTTTTGCACCTTCGTAATGTCAAAGGCTTTCGCAGGAATCACAAGCGGGTGTACCGGATTTATCGAGAACTGGAATTAAAGCTGCGCATCAAACTCAAGCGCCGCATAGAGCGCGCTCAACCTGAGCCGTTGGCGGTGCCTGAAGCTGCGAACGAGTGTTGGTCAATGGATTTTATGCACGATCAGTTGGCCGATGTGCGCAGCATCCGGTTATTCAACGTCATTGACGATTTCAATCGTGAAGCACTGGCGATGGAAATTGACTTATCGTTGCCTGTGGAACGAGTCATTCGCGCGTTGAATCAGGTGCTTGAGTGGCGAGGTTAGTCCAAAGCCATTCGCTGCGACAATGGGCCAGAGTACATTAGCCAAAAGGTCAAAGATTGGGCAGAAAAGCTAGGTATCCGACTGGAATATATTCAGCCAGGAAATCCGCAACAGAATGCGTATGTAGAGCGCTATAACCGGACGGTAAGCTGCGATTGGCTTAATCATTACCAATTCGATTCGGTAGCTGAAATGCAAGAGTTTGCGACCGATTGGGTATGGACTTACAACAATGAACGGCCGAATATGGCTTTAGGTGGTATCAGCCCGAAACAGAAATTAGCATTAGCTGCTTAACCCTTTACTTCTAACCTCATTTAAAAATGGGGGGATTACCGATTAACCTCAACGAATATACATGCCCCTTTATCATTAAAGACCGCAACCCGATAGATTACAGACTTTCGTTTTTGAATGATTGGCATCGACACATCGGCCTTACCGGCTCCAGAGCACGAAACGGGGGTATTTAGGTCAATCGCAATGTGACTAGGTTCCTCGCTTCCATCAGCCGGAAATATCGGTCTGATATGATAGTGACATGGAGATGGATTTCTCCTGTCAGCCAAAACAAACATACGAAGCTCCTTTAATGACCTATCTGTGGCAGCGGAGCCGCGAAGAATCTGATAATTCTTCGTACTATTTTCTTGATGGGGAAGGTGATGTTCAGCATCGACTTTCATATTTGGAGTTACATCACCAAGCATGTGCAATTGCTCATGCGTTACGCCAGAAGTTAAGTCCTGGTGAGCGGTGTCTTCTTCTATTTCCTCAAGGGATAGATTTTGTTATTGCTTTTTGGGGTTGTCTTTATGCTCGTGTAGTTCCCTTGCCAGTTTTTCCTCCTACAAAATCACAACAAAGCAGTAGGCTACTTGCGATTATTGATGATTCTCAGGCTCAACTAGCGCTGACAAATGCCGCTTTTAAGGATAAGTGTCTGAAATGGCTTGGTGACGCCTCTGAAAGCAAGGTTGAGCTCTGTGTGCTCGATGATTTACAAAAAAACCAGCAAGGCGAGGATGGCTGGGCATTCATAAATGAATGGAGCGAAGACGATCTGGCATTTATTCAGTACAGCTCGGGTTCAACAGGGGCCCCAAAGGGTGTTCCTATTTTTCATCGTGAATTGCTGGAAAACCTTGAACAAATTCGCCAATGTTTTCATTTAACTAAGGAAACAATAGGAGCAAACTGGTTACCTCTTTATCACAACATGGGATTAGTAGGACATTTGCTCTGTCCAATTTATGTCGGATGTCAGCAGTACTTTTTTGGCGCACAAGACTTCTTACGCAAGCCGAAGTTATGGCTTGAAGTTATAGGCCGCAACCAAGTAACTACAAGTGGTGCCCCTAATTTTGCATACCAGTACTGCATTGATCGCATAAATGATCATGACTTGAACGGGTTGGATTTAAGCTGCTGGGTTCAGGCATATTGCGGTGCTGAGCCTGTTCAAGCGAATACACTGCAAGACTTCCATCGCCGATTTGCTACTGTCGGCTTTCGGCAGGAGGCCTTGTTACCCTGCTATGGTCTGGCTGAAACCACGCTTAGTGTTACTGGCTTTAAACCTAAAGGGCTGATCGCAAATACGCTAGAGGTAGATAAGTCCGAACTTGAGCAGGGGCTGTAAAGACCTTGCCGAGTAGCGGCCATCGATTAGTTAGCTGTGGCTCTCCAACCAACCAGGCCGAGATCTTTATCATTGACCCACCTACGCGGGCGATGTTGCTGGTGGAACGGCAGGAGAATCTGCTGTTCCAAATATCATCGAAAATTAGGATTTTATTCGTCAATGGTGGTGCAGCTAGAGGGAGCATGTTAATTGCATTCTTGCCGTCCAGTATTTGTTTGTGCCTTGATACGGGTTTTCAAGATGGACCTTGGACGTATATTAAGATAGCAGGAGAGCTTTTTGGAGTGTTGAATTTACCATGGCGGGAATTGCGATAGATTTTGTAAAAAATAGTGTAGTTTGGACGGACTCGAACACGTTTTGTGAAATAGCACGTTTTTTAAGTGATGCAACGGTTCTAGGGGAGATTGTTGGTATCGAAAATGGTGTCAATACCAACAATGATACCAACAAAAAAATTTAAATTGATGGGGGCAGTCGGGTAAGTTTGTGGGTGTGCCATTTGTCGGCTGTTTGACAAGCCACTGCAAGTTGGATGTGGTGGTGTTGAATGAATTTTGCGAAAATATACCAACAATGGATATTGGATTTACTTAGATAGGTTTGGATCGCGTTGGATACAAAAAACCCCGCAAACCTAAGTTTTACGGGGCTAATTGGACTTCTTTGTACTGCTTTGCATAACAAAATGGTGCCCAAGAGAAGACTCGAACTTCCACACCCTTGCGGGCGCTAGGACCTGAACCTAGTGCGTCTACCAATTCCGCCACCTGGGCACGACTAATGCTATTATGCTGATTGAAGAGTTGGTGCCCAAGAGAAGACTCGAACTTCCACACCCTTGCGGGCGCTAGGACCTGAACCTAGTGCGTCTACCAATTCCGCCACCTGGGCTCTTCACAGCATTTCTTTGCAACTTTGCTACTAATTCGCAGCGCCTCTACAGCAGAGAGGCGCTATAATATGCAATCAGACGTATATCGTCAATCCTAGATATGAAAAAAACAGGTCCAATGGAAAAAAAACTGGAAAAAACGCCCGTACCTAAGAAAAAAACTACTCGCAAAATTACTGGCTTGCGTGCCCAAGACCCTTATCTCGAGCGCGAAAAAGGCCGCTACGAATTTCCGCTACCGTCGCGCGAATTTATTCTGCAAATCCTCGCAGAGCGCGGCGCACCCATCATGGCCGAAGAATTGGCCCAATTACTCAATATCCGCGAAGATGAATTAGTTGCGTTCGAGCGTCGCATGCAGGCGATGGGCCGCGAAGGGCAATTGTTGCTCAATCGCAAAGGCGCGCTGTGTTTGCCGGAAAAACTCGATCTGATCCCGGGTAAGATCCAAGGCCATCCAGATGGTTTTGGCTTTTTGCTGCGTGATGATGGTGGCGATGATTTATTCCTTGGCCCCAAGGAAATGGACAAAGTGCTGCACGGTGATCGTGTATTAGCGCGCTTGATTGGGGTAGATCGCCGCGGCCGTCCTGAGGGGGCGATTGCCGAGGTGCTGGAGCACGTTAATCAGCGTTTGGTTGGTCGTTTGCATAATGAACGCGGCGTGTTTTTTGTCACCGCCGAAGACAAACGTATCAGCCGCGATATTTTGCTGGAAGCCAAAAACACTGGCGGTGCAAAAGCCGGGCAGGTGGTGATGGTCGAGTTGCTGGTGCAGCCTTCGCGCTACTCGCAACCCGTGGGACGCGTGATTGAATTACTTGGCAATTACGATGATCCTGGCATGGAAATCGAAATTGCACTGCGTAAACACAATCTGCCACATGTGTTCTCGCCTGAGGCGCAAGCGCAAGCCGATGCCACGCCGCAAAAAGTGAAGAAGAAAGACTGGAAGCCAGTGCAGGGCGTTGAGCGTGTTGATTTGCGCGATTTGCCGCTAGTGACCATTGATGGCGAAACCGCCCGCGATTTTGACGATGCGGTCTTTGCTGAGAAGAAAGGCAAAGGTTGGCGACTGGTCGTGGCGATTGCCGATGTGAGCCATTATGTTACACCCAATGATGCACTTGATTTGACTGCGATCGAGCGCGGTAACTCGGTGTATTTTCCGCGTCGCGTGATTCCGATGTTGCCTGAGGCGTTGTCTAATGGCGTGTGTTCGCTCAATCCTGATGTTGAGCGGCTCTGCATGGTCTGCGATATGCGTGTGACGCAGACGGGTGAGATTAAAAAATATGAATTTTACCCAGCAGTGATGCTCTCGAAGGCACGGCTGACTTATACCCGGGTGTGGGATATGCTGCAAAACCCCAAAGGGGAGGATGCGCAGGCCAATACCCATCTATTGCCACATCTAAAAACACTGTATGACTTGTTTAAGGTCTTTGTAGTGGCTCGTCATGAGCGCGGCGCGATTGATTTTGAAACACAAGAAACTGAAATGCGCTTTGATGAATTTGGCAAAATAAAAGCGATTGTTCCGGTGGTGCGCAATGACGCACACAAGCTGATCGAGGAATGCATGCTGGCAGCCAATGTCTGCGCGGCCAATTTCCTGATTAAAAACGAGCACATCGGCTTATACCGCGTGCATGAAGGGCCAACGCCGGAAAAACTCAAGAATCTGCGTGAATATCTGCGCACAATGGGCTTGAGTTTGGGTGGGGCGGAAGACCCGAGCGCAAAAGATTACGCGCAGTTGCTCGAGAGCATTAAAGAGCGCCCCGATGCTCCTTTATTGCAAACGATGTTGTTGCGCAGTTTGTCGCAAGCGGTGTACGCGCCCGAGAATGAGGGCCATTTTGGGCTGAGTTATGAGGCCTATGCGCACTTTACTTCACCGATTCGCCGTTACCCCGACTTGCTGGTTCATCGTTCAATCAAAGCGATTCTGGCCGGCAAAAAATACAAGCCAGCGACCAAGTGGGAACAACTGGGTGTGCAGTGCTCGATGACCGAACGCCGCGCTGATGAAGCCAGCCGCGATGTGCAAAACTGGCTCAAGTGCTACTACATGCAAGACAAAATTGGCGAAGAGTTCATGGGCTCAGTGTCGGCCGTTACCGGTTTTGGCATGTTTGTCTTGCTCGACGGTTTGTACGTCGAGGGTTTGGTGCATGTCTCCGAGCTGGGTACTGATTACTTCCATTACGACGAAAAGCGCAAAGAGCTCAAAGGCGAGCGCGGCGGTCAGGTGTATCGAATTACTGATCGTGTGAAAGTGCGCGTCGTTCGCGTTGATCTGGAAACCAGCAAAATCGATTTTGCACTGGTCGATGATTTTGGCCGCTTGGTTGGGGCTAAAAGTGCGGCTGGTAGCAAGCCGGTTGTGAAAGTGAGCGCTCGTAATAGCCGTACTGCACCAGTCGTCGAGGCCAAACCCGCAGCTAGAACCACGGCTAAACCCGGTGCAAGAACCAGTACAGCCAGAGTGGGTAGCACTGCGGCAGCTAAGGGCGGCGCTGCGGCCGTTGATGAGCCGAGCGTTCGGCGTAAAAAGCCGGGTACTGCGACCCAGCGACGTCGTGCCCAAGCGGCGCAGGGTGATGCTGTGCCTGCCAGTGCCGGTACGCGCCGCCGTCGCCGGCGTTAATCTCGGTGGGTATGGTTGCGCTTTGCGTAATTGTCCCCACTTACAGTTACCAGTATTTAGAACAGTTTAAAAATTAAAAGATGAAACCTGAAGGAAACCGGATGTTTATTGTTGATCGTTCCGCAGCCATTATTCGCCCAAAACAGCCTTTTTTGGATTGGCTTAATGCGCTGCCGGGTAATGATGTTACGTTGACCTTGGCCGAAATTCGCTCGGATTGTACGGTGATTTTGGTGCCGGAAGCGGCTGAGCCTGAGGATTCAATTGCGTTTATTGACGATATTGCAGATAAATTATTTGATCAGGAGTTGGCATCGTGGGTGGCCGATGATGCTTTGTGGCCGCCGAAGCGCTCTTTAAAACTATTCTGGGAATGGTTTGATGTTGAAATTCACTTGGGTGTAATGGATGCGGTGTCGGATGATATTCATAACACACCAACGGACCACAATTATCACTAAAGTGGCAGCTTGCTGAACTCAAACTGAATAGTCGCCATCATTGATGGCGACTTTTTTACGCTGCGATGCATACTTTGCTGTGCTTAAATGACTTTCATTCAGCCGTAGTTTGGCGCAACGCAAGGAATGTTCTTATGAAGAAAAAAGCATTGATCGCCGCTTTACTAGCTGCTCCGTGTTTGGCTTGGGCCGATAGTGCAGTCCAATATAATGTGGTGAGCTTGGATGCGAGTGCTAGCCGTCAAATTGATAATGACACAGCGCAGGCGACTTTATTTGTCGAGCTTACCGACACCGATTCGAGCAAATTGGCCGATAAAATTAATCAAACCATCGCTGCTGCGCAGAAAACCCTAAAGCAATTTCCTAGTGTGCAATCCGCTGGCACAGCTTATAGCAGCTACCCGGTGTACAACAATAAAAACAACCAATTGCAATCTTGGCGCAGCCGCGGAGAGCTAAGATTAACATCCAAAGATTTCTCGGCTTTGTCGCAACTGATTGCGCAATTACAAAAGCCGCAGCCTAGTGGCGTGGCTTTGCAGTTGGCTGATATCCGATATGAAGTATCAGAGCAAAGTCGCAAAGTAGCGGAAGATGCTTTGATTGAAGAGGCGATAAAGGCATTCCGGCAACGTGCAAATGTTATCCAGCGCACTATGGGTGGGCAGGCTTGGAAAACCATGCAAATGAATATTCAAACCCAAGCCAATTATCCCCAACCACGACCAGTGATGTACAAGAGTGCGGTGATGGCCGCTGAAGCGGCGCCAGCCCCGGCACCCGTAGATGCGGGTGAAAGCCGTTTGGTGGTCAATGTAAATGGCAGTATTCAGGTCGGCGAGTAATGTTGCCTGCTGTGTTGCACATCAACCCCGTATCCAAATGGCAGCGGGGTTTTTTGTTGCTAACACATTCGCTGACCTTGCTGAATGCTTGGTGGATGAGCTGGCCTTGGGCAGTACTTGTAAGTGGAGTTGTATTGGCTTCATGGTGGTGGCATTGGCACCAGTTGCCTGCCGTGTTGCAGGTTCAGTGCCTTGCCTCCGGTCAGTTGGAGGTGTGTATGCGTGGGGGCGAAAAGTACTCGATGCGTATTTTGCCTAGCAGCGTGTTAACTGCCCATGTGCTGGTATTGCATCTGCAAGGTGACGGCAAAAAACTGTATTTGGTGTTGTGGCCAGATAGCGCCAATGCTGAAATATTGCGGCAGTGGCGAGTCTATTTGCGCTGGATTTGGCCTGCTAGTCTTGTCCGTGATGAATTAGATTTTTGATAGGTATATGCCCCTAGCTCAATTTTAATCTGGCCTGGGGCTATATACGTTGGCTATTTTTTATTTTCGGGTATCAAAAGAGTTGGCTTTGAATTGGTGTCGATGCCTGGGTAATCACGACTATAGTGCAGGCCACGACTTTCCTTGCGTGCCATTGCGCAGCGCACAATCAATTCAGCAGTAATAACCAGATTGCGCAATTCCAGCAAGTCATTCGAAACTCGGAAATTCCGATAAAACTCGTGAATTTCACTTTTCAGTAATTCAATCCGGTGTAGTGCACGTTCCAGCCGTTTATTTGTGCGCACAATGCCGACGTAATCCCACATAAAGCGGCGTAGCTCATCCCAATTGTGCGAAATCACCACTTCTTCATCCGGATCGGTGACGCGGCTTTCATCCCATTCAGCGACATTAGGCAGCGGTTGCGGTGTTTGTTGCAAAATCGCGTGTGCTGCAGCTTTGCCCAGTACCATGCACTCAAGTAATGAATTGGAGGCCAGTCGATTAGCGCCGTGTAGGCCGGTGCAAGCGACTTCGCCCACGGCGAACAGGTTGGCCAGATCGGTGCGGCCATCTAAATCAGTCACCAAGCCGCCGCAGGTGTAATGCGCTGCAGGCACCACAGGGATCGGCTCTTTGGTAATGTCGATGCCGAGTTCCAAGCAGCGCTGATAGATATTCGGGAAATGCTCTTTCACAAAAGCGGCTGGCTTGTACGAAATATCCAGATACACGCAATCGTACCCACCGCGTTTCATTTCAAAGTCAATCGCACGGGCGACGACATCGCGTGGTGCTAACTCGGCACGCTCATCGTGGCTCGGCATAAAGCGGGTGCCATCGGGGAGACGTAAAATACCGCCTTCGCCGCGGACTGCTTCGGTAATCAGAAAGGACTTTGCGTGCGGGTGATACAGGCATGTTGGGTGGAACTGGATAAATTCCATATTCGAAACGCGGCAACCTGCACGCCAACCCATCGCAATACCATCGCCGGTCGCGACGTCAGGATTGGTGGTGTACAGATACACTTTGCCCGCACCGCCGGTGGCCAGTACAGTAAACGGTGCAAGTATCGTTTCGACGCGATCAGCGGTTTTGTCATAGACATAAGCGCCAACACAGCGGCTTGTGTCTCCACTGCGCTCAGTGATTAGATCAACAGCAATATGTTCTTCCAGTAAGGTGATATTCGGGTGTGCCGCGACCTTGATCGCCAGTGTGTCAATTACAGCCGCGCCAGTGGCATCGGCCGCATGGATGATGCGACGGTGGCTGTGGCCGCCTTCGCGCGTAAGGTGATAGCCCTGATAACTGGTGTCGCCCGATTCATCTTTGGTGAACGGAACGCCCATTTTGATGAGCCAATCAATCGCATCTTTCGAATTCTCAATGATAAAGCGTGTTGCATCGGTGTCGCACAATCCGGCGCCTGCAACATGAGTATCCTTGATGTGTAATTCAATGCTGTCGGAGTCATCTAGTACGGCAGCAATTCCGCCCTGCGCCCAGCCGCTACCGCCATCACGCAGCTCGCGTTTGGTGATTAAACCGACTTTCAATTTTTCTGCCAATTGTAATGCGATGGTCATGCCACCAAGCCCACTACCCAGAATCAGCACATCAAATTTGCGCATGCGAATTAGTCCTTTATTTGCCGCGGTGTCTTCACAGAGATGCAATACTATCAGAGCTGGCAGAACGCTGCTTTGCTGCAATTGCCGGATAGGCGCTTGTAATTTGCAGCTCTGCCCTGATAATGTCAGGGTGAAATGCAATTGATACCCATAGGAAGACAAGCTTGACACAGGTCACCGACCGCGATTTAGATCAGGAACTCGTACGCCGAGCTCAGGCAGGGGATCAGCGCGCCTTTGAAATGCTGGTAGTCAAATACCAGCGACGCATTGCCCGGCTGCTGTCACGCATGATTCGCGACCCCGCAGAGCTTGAGGATGTAAGCCAGGAGGCATTTATTAAAGCCTACCGTGCTTTGCCATCATTCCGTGGGGAGAGTGCGTTTTATACTTGGCTGTATCGGATTGCAATTAATACGGCGAAAAATTATCTATCCTCACTCGGCCGTCGGCCGATGATTGCTACAGAATACGAGGATGAAGAGGGTGAAACGCTGGATGCGGTAGCGCAGGTGCCAGATTTTCACACTCCAGAAACTGAACTATCCAATCGGCAGATTGTCTCTACTGTGAACGAAGCTGTGGATGCATTACCAGCTGATTTGCGAGAGGCCATTACGCTGCGCGAGATGGATGGTCTCAGTTACGAAGACATCGCTTTGGCGATGGATTGCCCGATCGGTACCGTGCGTAGCCGGATTTTTCGGGCGCGTGAGGCGATTGCTAATCGCTTAAGACCTTTGCTTTCCGAGGTGGGGAAAGATAAGCGATGGTAGCCCAACACGCCAATTCGAGTGAGGATTCAACGATGAAAGAAAAATTGTCAGCTCTGATGGATAACGAACTTCCCGCAGAGCAGTGGGGCGCTGTGCTCGATGCGGTAAAGCAAGATCCGCTCCTGCAGGCGCAATGGCAAGAATGGCACGCCACGAAAGATGCTTTGCAAGGATTCGCGCCGGTATCCGGTGATTTTATGGCCAAATTTTCGGCACGTTTGGCAGCCGAGCCGGTAGTGATTGCGCCAAAACGACTGGCAGAGCCCAGAGCTAAACGCTGGATGGTGCCATTAACTGCCGCGGCGTCGGTGGCTTTTGTTGGTTTGGCGGTTTGGCAATTTAGCATTGCTCCGGCTGCCGTACCGCAGCAAATGGCTAGCTTAAATGCCGTACCTGCTCAGCATGTGCAAGTCGATGCCGCAGAAGTGCGTGCCTATTTGGCTGCGCATCGTGCTGGTGTCGCCAATCCGATGGGGGATGATCATTTGGCTCAAGTCTCGTTCGAAGTGGGAGAGCAGCGCTAGATGTTAATGGCTCGCAGGAAAATTCGACTGGTGTGGCAGTCTGTGCTGTTGCTGTTCTGGGTGGCTAGTGCACAAGCAGCTGAGCAATTAAGTAAAGATGCTGCACACAAATTATTGGAACGTGTCGCTACTGCGGCCAAAAGTGCAACCTACTCAGGTACCTATGTGTACCAGTATGGCGAAGAGATTTCTACTTACCGCATGATTCATGTGCTGGATGGCGCAAATGATGCCGAGCGGCGCGAGACACTGGACGGGCCGCCACGTGAATATTATCGCCATGGCACGCAAGTTAGTATTTATCCTGCAGATCCGCAGCAAGCAGCCTTAGATCGACGTTATACCTCTAAATTATTCCCGCGGCAGTTGCCCGATCAGCCAGAAAAGCTACTGGTAGCCTACGGTGTGCAACTGTTGGGGCATGAACGTGTAGCCGGTCGAGATGCGACGGTGTATCAGTTAGAGCCGCTTGATCAATTCCGTTATCCACATCGCTTTTGGGTTGATGATGGTTCAAATTTATTACTAAAGTGGGTGGTTTTGGGTATGCGTCGGGAGGCAACACAAGCCTTCGCCTTTACGGATATACAGTTGGGGGGTAGTGTAGATCGCAAGCTGCTCAAGCCGACGCGCCAATTGCAAGCAGTGGTCATTGAAAGTAGTAATGGTGTAAGCACTTTGGCGCAGGAGCCAAACTGGGATATCAAAGCGCCGCCAGCGGGCTTTAGGTTGCTTAAACAAACCAGCAAAACGCTGCCAGGTAAAAACCGCACTGTCATTCATCATTTATACAGCGATGGTGTCGCCACGGTGTCGATCTTTATTGAGCCATTTCATCACCGGCTGCCGTTGGGCTTGGCTCATCAAGGGGGGACGCACTTGTTTGCTCGGCAAAGCGGTGCAAACCTGGTGACGGCTCTGGGGGAGGTGCCGGCCGTGACGGTGGAGGCTTTTGCTAACGTGTACAATGCGCGTTAAATTTTCCGCAGATCCACTTTATGATTGAAACGCAAGCTCAAGTAGTACGCACCGAAGGCAATTATGCCTGGGTGAAAATTCGCCCCCACACCCCTTGTGGTCATTGTGACCCCGAAAAAGGTTGCAAATCAGTTGCGATTACCCGCATGTTTGGTAACGCGCAAGAAAGCTACCGCGTGCACAACCCCCTTGCGGCTAAGCCTAACGAGCTGGTGACGATTGCCGTGCAAGAGGGGGCCTTGCTCTCTAGTGCCTTGTGGGCTTATGGGTTGCCCATGTTGCTATTGCTGCTTGGGGCAGTAATTGGTCATTTTATTGCTTCGAATAGTGAATTAGCCACTTTAGTCGGCGCAGCTTTCGGGTTTATTCTCGGTTTCTTTGTCTTGCGGCTGCTACCCAAAACTAATCTGCAGCCAGCGGAACCGGCCATTGTGGCCAAACATCCAACTGGACAGGTTGTCAAAACCTGTGAACTTAAACGTACTCATTGACCCAGAGGAAGGGACTATGCTGAATCGATTAATGCTCACAACAATTTTGCTTGGCGGTAGTGTTGCTGCTCTGGCGGCCCCAGCTGCGTTGCCTGACTTTACAACTATTGTTGAAAAAGAAGGCAAGGCCGTAGTCAATATTTCAACGACCGCTTCAATACGTGATGATGAAGCAGCTGCCCCTGGGGTGGACCCAGAAACGCTGGAGCTATTACGCCGCTTCGGCTTCCCAATGCCTCCCGGTGCGCGCGGCGGCCAGCCTCGGCAGCATCAGGCCCAGTCTTTAGGGTCGGGCTTCATCATTGATAGCAACGGCTACATTTTGACCAATGCCCATGTTGTGGCAAAAGCCGATGAAATTACGGTCAAAATGATGGATAAACGCAGTTTCAAGGCCAAGGTGGTTGGCTCTGATGCGCGTACTGATGTTGCTTTGCTCAAAATTGAAGGCAGTAATTTGCCCAAAGTCGATTTGGGTGATGCCAATAAATTAAAGCAAGGTGAGTGGGTGTTGGCAATTGGTCAGCCGTTTGGTCTAGATAATACGGTGACTGCCGGTATCGTTTCCGCTAAGGGCCGCAGCCTGCCTGATGAGAACTTTGTGCCATTTATTCAAACTGATGTAGCCATCAACCCCGGCAATTCAGGTGGCCCGCTTTTTAATATGAATGGTGAAGTGGTCGGTATTAACTCGCAAATTTACAGTCGCTCAGGCGGCTATATGGGGTTGTCATTTTCCATTCCAATTGATGTTGCCATGAAAGTGGCGGATGAGTTGAAGTCCAGTGGTAAAGTGACGCGCGGTCGGATTGGCGTTTCGATTCAGGATGTTAGCGAAGATTTGGCAAAGAGCTTTGGTTTGGCAAAAGCGACTGGTGCATTGTTGAGCTCAGTGGAAAAAGATGGCCCAGCTGAAAAGGCGGGCTTGAGAGCCGGCGATATCTTGCTCAAATTTAATGGCCAACCAATCAATAGCTCGGGTGAGTTGCCGCGAATTGTTAGTGCTGTCAAACCTGGCTCAAAAGTGCCGGTTCAGGTATGGCGTGATAAAGCTGCGCGCGATGTATTGATCACCGTAGGCCAACTTGAGGAAAGCGACAAAAGCACCGAGAGTCGTGAATACAAGGGCAAGAGCGATGATGCCGGCAAATTTGGCCTGACAGTACAGGATTTGAATGCCCGACAATTAAAACAGCTTGGTATCGGCTTTGGTTTGCTGGTGCGCGATGCGCAGGGGGCGGCTGCAAAAGCGGGTTTACAGCCAGGTGATGTGATTGTGGGTTTGGCTGGGCAGGATCTGACTAGCTCTGCGCAGTTGAAAAAAGCGCTGAACGATTTAAAACCGAATGATTCATTACCATTGCGGGTGCTGCGTAATGGCAATCCAGCCTTTATTGTGATGAAGGCACCGGCCAAATGATTCGTTTGAAGCTGTTTGGCCGTGAATACTGCAGCCTGTGCGTAAATATGCGTGAGCAATTACGTGCACTGGCTGCGGGGCGCTTTGAGTTAGATTGGATTGATATTGACGATATCGATGAACTTGAGGCGCGCTATGGTGAGTTAGTGCCAGTGTTGGCTGATTCAAATGAGCGGGAAATCTGTCACTATCATCTTGATGTTGCGGCATTGGATGCTAGGCTCGCCGATTTAGGCTAAAATCGCGGATTAACGCAATTCTCGGGCACGCGTGGCGTGCCCAATTTTTTATATTGAGTTGCTCTTTATACAGACTTGGCTGGACACATGGATCATATTCGTAATTTCTCTATTATCGCCCACATTGACCACGGTAAAAGTACCTTGGCGGATCGGTTTATCCAATTTTGCGGCGGTTTAGAAATGCGGGAAATGAGCGAGCAAGTACTCGACTCAATGGATATTGAAAAAGAGCGCGGTATTACCATCAAGGCGCAAACCGCTGCGCTTAATTACAAAGCGCGTGACGGCAAAGTCTACAACCTGAACCTGATCGACACCCCAGGGCACGTTGACTTTAGCTATGAAGTAAGCCGATCACTGGCTGCTTGTGAAGGCGCTTTGCTGGTGGTTGATGCCTCACAAGGTGTAGAAGCGCAAACCGTAGCCAATTGCTATACCGCGATTGAGCAAGGCGTTGAAGTGCGTCCCGTACTTAATAAGATCGACCTGCCAGCCGCCGATCCTGATCGCGTAGCACAAGAGATCGAAGATATTATCGGGATCGAAGCGACCGATGCGGTGCATGCTTCAGCAAAGTCAGGTATTGGCATAGAAGACATTCTGGAAGAGGTGGTCACGAAGATACCCCCTCCGAAGGGTGATATTGATGCGCCATTGAAAGCACTGATTATCGACTCATGGTTTGATAATTATGTTGGCGTCATCATGTTGGTGCGGGTGGTGGATGGTGTACTGCGCCCGAAAGATAAGATTTTGTTTATGTCGTCCAAAGCCCAGCATTTATGCGAGCAGGTCGGGGTGTTTACACCTAAATCGGTGCAACGCGAAATGCTCAAAGCTGGTGAAGTAGGCTTTGTGATTGCTGGCATTAAAGAGCTGGCGAGCGCCAAAGTCGGCGACACAATTACTACCGTAAAAACCCCGGCTGCTGAGCCTTTGCCAGGCTTTAAAGATGTGAAGTCGCAGGTATTTGCGGGCTTGTATCCGGTTGAAAGTCACGATTACGAAAAATTGCGCGATAGCTTGGAAAAGCTGCAGCTCAATGACGCTTCGCTGAACTACGAGCCGGAAGTATCAACTGCATTGGGATTTGGTTTCCGTTGCGGCTTCTTAGGTCTGTTGCACCTTGAGATCGTGCAAGAACGTCTTGAGCGCGAATTTGATATGGATTTGATTACCACCGCACCAACAGTGAAATACGAGCTGGTGCTGCGTGGTGGTGAGACGGTACAGATTGAAAATCCATCCAAATTGCCTGATCCATCCAAATACGACGAAGTACGTGAGCCGATTATTACCGCGACGATTTTGGTTCCACAGGATTATGTCGGTCCTGTGATGACGCTGTGTAACCAAAAACGCGGTAATCAGGTCAATATGCAATATTTAGGTCGTCAAGTGATGTTAACTTACGACTTGCCGATGGCCGAAGTGGTGATGGATTTCTTTGATAAATTGAAATCAGTATCGCGCGGTTATGCCTCACTCGATTACGATTTTAAAGAGTTCCGTGTTGGTGATTTGGTGAAACTTGATGTGCTGGTCAATGGCGAGCGAGTTGATGCCTTAAGTCTGATTGTTCACCGCTCAATGAGCCAGTATCGTGGCCGTGAGTTGGTGGCCAAAATGCGCGAATTGATTCCGCGCCAAATGTTCGATATCGCCGTACAAGCAGCGATTGGCAGCCAGATCGTCGCGCGCGAAACGGTGAAAGCCGTACGTAAAGACGTATTGGCCAAGTGTTATGGTGGTGACGTATCGCGTAAACGTAAACTGCTGGATAAACAAAAAGCCGGTAAAAAACGTATGAAACAAGTGGGTAATGTGGAGATTCCACAAGAAGCCTTCTTGGCGATTTTGCAAGTATCAGATAAATAAACACTCACAGCATTAGGGATATGGCATGAACTGGTTGTTGATTGGCGTAGTGTTGTTGATTTTAGGTCCGGTTTTGATTGGGGCTGGTGCAAAGCATGAGCGTAAAGGCACCGAGCCGCCGCAACTGGTTCAGTACGGCTACCTATCCATTGTGGTGGGGGTGTTTATTTTGATGGTGCAGTTCTTGTCAATCAGCACCGCGATGTTGCTATTCGTACTGATTACCGGCGTGATTTGGGCGCTGGATAAATTCATGTGGCAAAAAAAACGTGGCCAGAACCCAGTTGCCGATTGGGTAGAGTATGGCCGCGGCTTTTTTCCGGTGATTTTGGTGGTGTTCTTGTTACGCTCATTTTTAGTGGAGCCATTTCAGATTCCATCTTCATCAATGCGACCTGGCTTAGTCGTTGGTGACTTTATTCTGGTAAATAAATATGCATTTGGTTTGCGGATGCCGGTGACAAATCAGGTGGTGATCCCTGTGGGTAAGCCAGAACACGGCGATGTGATGGTATTTAATTACCCAGTTAACCCGCAGGTTAACTACATCAAACGTGTGGTTGGTTTGCCGGGTGATACGATTGAATATCGTAATAAAAAATTGACTGTCAATGGTCAAGCGGTGCCAATTGAATCAGCAGGTGAGCATAGCTATATTGAGCAAGGTGTTTATGAAGTGCGTAACCAGCAGTTTACTGAAACGATGGGTGTGCACAAATTTCATACTTTGAATATGGCCGATACGCCAACGTTGAGCTTATCTGAAGTGGGTGATTTCCCAGGTCGTGAAAATTGTCGTTATGATGAGTCTGGTTTTGTGTGCAAAGTGCCTGCAAATCAGTATTTTGCGATGGGCGACAATCGTGACCATAGTGCAGATAGCCGCTACTGGGGCTTTGTGGATGATAAATTTGTAGTGGGTAAGGCGTTCTTGATTTGGATGAACTTCAAGCATCTTGATCGTGTAGGCACGATGATTCGATAAAATTAGCGTATTGGCGGGGAAAATGAGATGAAAAAACAGCTCGGTTTGTCTTTTTTTGGCTTTATCATCGTAGCGATGTTTGTTGCGGTGGCTTTGATAACCGCGTTTAAAGTTGTGCCTACCTATATTGAGTATTTCAATATTAAACAGGCGGTTAGTACAATTCTGAACCAAAATAGTGGTGCAACACCGCAAGCAATTCGTGATGCTTTTGCGCGCCATGCAGATATCAGCGAAATTCATGCAGTCAAACCTGCTGATTTATTAATTACTCAAACTGGTGGTGTTACCACGGTGCGTGCCGATTATGAAAAGGTCGTGCCTCTGGTTGCAAATGTCAGCTTTTTATTCCAATTTGAAATTGAGAAAAAGTCAGGCTCTGCGGAATAAGGCATAACACCCGAAAATTAGGAATATATTTTGTCAGTCGTACTACCCGCCGAGCGCTTGCAAAAAGCGCTCGGTTATATTTTTTCTGAGCCCAAGCTTTTGAAGCAGGCTTTAACGCATCGCTCTTATTCTTCAACGCACAATGAGCGTTTAGAGTTTGTCGGCGATGGCATTTTAAACGCACTGGTTGCACGACGTTTGTATCAAGTGTTTCCGCAGTTCAGTGAGGGTGACTTGTCGCGTCTGCGGGCTCACTTTGTACGGCAAGATTCACTCGCTGTGATTGCCACTGAATTGCAGTTGGGTGATTACCTCTCATTGGGTGAGGGTGAACTCAAAAGTGGTGGGCATCGCCGTCCGAGTATTCTGGCTGATGCACTAGAAGCGGTGTTAGGTGCTATCTGGCTCGATGGAGGCTTTGATGAAGCCGCTAAAGTGGTTGAACAATTATTCGCCACTCGTATCGCTGAAGTTAACCCACTAGACGCGATGAAAGACGCAAAAACATCGTTGCAAGAGTGGTTGCAAGCGCGCAAGTTAGCATTGCCTCAGTATGAAGTTTTGCGTCAGATCGGTGAATCTCCTGATCAGATATTTGAAGTGTCATGTACTTGTGTAGAGCTTAAAGTTGCAACAAAAGCGGAAGGTACAAGTCGCCGCGCCGCAGAGCAGGAAGCGGCTGGGCGTTTACTGCATCAGCTTCGCCTACAACATCCCGGTAAAAAGGTAGCCAAAAAATGAATGAAGAAATCTTGAATGCACCTAGTGCGAATGGCTACCGTTGCGGTTTTGTGGCGATTGTAGGGCAGCCTAATGTGGGTAAGTCGACGATGATGAATCATCTGATCGGCCAGAAATTGAGTATCACTTCTCGCAAAGCCCAAACTACACGCCACCGAATTACCGGGGTGTTAACTTTGGAATCGGCTCAATTCGTATTTGTTGACACGCCAGGTTTTCAGACCAAGTATCGCAATGCGCTAAACCAAGCGATGAATCGCAGCGTGACGACGACCTTGGCCGATGTTGATGCCATTTTGTTTGTGGTCGAAGCCGGTCGATTTGGCCCTGCAGATGAAGCGGTTTTAAAATTACTACCCCGTGATCGCCCTGTTATTTTGGTAATCAATAAAGTCGACTTGCTCGATAACGTCGGCACGATGTTGCCGTTTATTGAAAAAGTGGCTGGGCAATTTAATTTTGCTGCGATTGTGCCCATCTCTGCGCAAAAATCTCAGAAGCTAGATGTTTTGCTCGAAGCCGTTGAACCTCTACTGCCAGAGTCTGTGCCATTGTTTGAGGCTGATCATCTAACAGATCGTAATGAGCGCTTCTTGGCGTCTGAAATCATTCGCGAGAAGATTTTCCGCATGATGGGTGAAGAGCTACCGTACGTGATGGCCGTCGAAATTGAAAAATTTCAGGAGGAAACATTAGCCAATGGCAAAGAATTGCGTCGTATCTATGCCGCGATCTTGGTTGAACGTGAAAATCAGAAAGCCATTTTGATCGGTAAAAAAGGCGAAAAACTGAAAAAAATAGCAACCGATGCTCGCATTGATATGGAAGCCATGTTTGACGCTAAGGTCTTCCTCGAGGTTTTTGTAAAAGTCAAAAGTGGCTGGGCTGACGACACGCGTTTGATTCGACAATTTGGTTATGAGTAAGTCATGGCGCGTGGTGCAGTAAAAGAACGAGTGGTCAAAAATCGGATTAATGATCACCCCGCATTTGTGTTGCACCAATATGCCTATCGTGAGACTAGCCGTTTACTGGATGTATTTACTCGCGATCATGGCCGGCAGACGATTTATGCCCGCGGTGTGCAGCGACCAGGCTCGCAGATTCGCAGTGTGCTGCTGAGTTTTCAACCTCTGTTGTTATCCTGGTTCGGCCAAGGCGAAGTAAAAACCTTGCATGCTGCGCAGTGGCAGCCTGGGTTGCCGCAATTAACTGGTTTGCCCTTATTGTGCGCGTTTTACTTGAATGAATTGTTGCAAAATTTGTTGCCAAAAGAAGAGCCTCACCCGCAACTTTTTGTCGCCTATTTTGACGCAATTAAAGCGCTGTCGAGCCTTGCTAAAGAAGGGGCTGCGGTAGAGCCGGTGCTCAGACTGTTTGAAAAATCATTACTTAGCGAGCTAGGCCTCGGTGTTGAATGGGCCTTAACCGCACAAGGCGGGTTGGCGATTGAACCGCAGTATCATTATCACT
Organism: Chitinibacter fontanus; assembly: GCF_013423785.1. Lineage (NCBI taxonomy): Bacteria > Pseudomonadati > Pseudomonadota > Betaproteobacteria > Neisseriales > Chitinibacteraceae > Chitinibacter > Chitinibacter fontanus. Next base: position 194,550 of record NZ_CP058952.1, on the reverse strand, counting down.
TTGTGGCTCAGCAAGGATTTAACCGAAGTGAGGCTGCAGATGCCTGCCCGGGGGCTCTGATTTTACAATTTGCACAAGATCAGATGCACGATGAAGCTTTGTGGCCATGGGCTAAAGTGTGGATGCGTCAATCCTTAGCTGCGGTGTTGGGTGACAAGTTATTGCATACTCGGCAGCTATTACTTGATTTACAGCGTATCTAGGGTATGTTTCTGGGCGGCTTGCTGTCTGAGTTGTATCTGTATATACATAATAGGGGTAGTTATGAAGCGCCATCTTCAACTTGGGGTAAATATTGATCACATTGCTACGGTTCGAAATGCCCGTGGTACTGCTTATCCAAGCCCAGTCTTGGCGGCTCAATTGGCCGAGCAAGCAGGTGCCGATTTAATTACCCTACATTTACGTGAAGATCGTCGGCATATTCGGGATGAAGATGTGCGTTTGATTCGTGCCGTAATTCAAACCCGCATGAATCTTGAGATGGCACTGACCGAGGAAATGCTGGCGCACGCACTTGAGGTTGCGCCACACGATGTTTGCTTGGTGCCAGAGCGTCGTGAGGAAGTCACTACTGAAGGCGGTTTGGACGTAAAACGGTATGCACAAATAACTGGGCAGTTTGTTCAGAAATTGAGCGATGCAGGGATTCGCACCTCAATCTTTATTGATCCTGACCTTGAGCAAATTAAATTAGCTCACGAGCTAGGTGCGCCAGTTATTGAAATCCATACCGGTCGTTACGCAGATGCCACGACACCTGCTGAACGGGTGCATGAGCTGCAACGTGTGCAGCAAGCAGCGCAATATGCTGCGGATTTAGGGCTGGTGGTCAATGCGGGTCATGGTTTGCATTACCATAATGTACAGGCTATCGCGCAGATTCCGCAGATTGAAGAATTAAATATTGGCCACGCTTTAATTGGTCATGCGCTGTTTGTTGGTTTGGACAATGCGGTGCGGGAGATGAAGCAGATTATGTATCAAGCGCGAGCTGTAAGCTAAAAAATGCTTAGGTTTTGCGCTGATTTAGCTCTAATCTTAAAGTAGGTGGCAAATGGTGCGTTGTGCATCGTTGAGGAGGCGCTATGATCAGCATTTCACACGAAGCAAACTATATTCATGTTGTGATCTTTGGGCAATTTACGTTACAAGATTACAAAGAGTTTGAAGACAACGTAGTATATGACATCAGTTTCCATGGCCCTACGCGTTTGCTGTTTGATCTATCGGAAATGACAGGCTACACGCTGGACATGGCATGGGAAGAACTGAGCTTTGCCAAAAAACACACGCAGGATTTTGAAAAGATCGCCGTGGTTAGCGATGATCAATGGGTGGTTTGGTCGGTCTGGATTAGCCGCGCAATTGCTGATGCCAATGTAATGGTCTTTGACGCGGTCGCCGACGCTGTAGATTGGTTTTCGGAACCAGCACAGGCTAGCGAAATTATCGAATAATACGATTGCTCAAATTTAGGCTGGATTTAGCATGCTTGATCGCATTTCATCATTGTTTTCCAAAGAAAAATCACCACTGGCTAATATCAAATCAGCCACACAGTGGTGTAAAAATCTGGATATGGTCGACCCTGCGACGCGCAGTGCCAAGGTGCATGGCATTGTCAGTGATTTTGTTGCTGGCAACCAAGCGGTAACTTTTGATAGTCTGCAAGCATTAATGTTGATCGACGAGCACGTGCAAGAAGCATTTGATGCCGTTCGTTATCAATATGTCTCTAATCCGCGCATGTCCAAAGAGATCGAGCAAAAGCTCTGGAAGGACATCGTGACCTATTCGCACGATATGGTGGATGCCTACCAGCGTTTTGTTCAGGCCGAATCTAATGAAGCCTTGCAGAAACAGTTTGCACCATTAATGCCTGTGGTTTTGGCGCGTAGCTTGCGCTACTTGTCGATTCAAGCGAAATGGCACTATTTCCGCTTTGAACGGGTGCCGCCTAAAATCTGGACTGCTGCTCATCAGCTATATCGCCTGTCTGAAATTGGTGGTTTTGATAGCAATCCATTTTCTCTGTATCCCGCAATTTCTGAAGAAATATCGTCCTGTGCGGATGAATATATTCAGATGCTGATGCTCAATACCTTGGCGAATAATAATTTGTCGGTAAGACAAATTGATATGGTGGATTTCTGGCTGGAGAAATGGTCGAAACTGATCCAGATATCCCGCAAATATATGGAAGACCGTCATCATTTTTGCGTGAACTTGCAAGAGTCGCAAGGTGCACAAAAAATTAACCCAGAGTTGATGGGGGAGCCATATCGATACTGGGGTCTGAACGATCTAGTGAATCAGGTGCAGGAAATCTTGGGGCGCTTGATGACTGGGGCAAGCTATGCCTCGCTCGACTTGGGGCCAGATGCACGTGGACCAGCAGTTTCAGAGTTACTCAAGCATCTCGATGTGTTCTGGACCATGAGCATGCGCAATAGTCAGGTCAAGCGGAGTGAACGTACCAAAGTCACCAAAGCTGCGGATATTATTCATGGCTTAGACCGCATTTGTGGTTTTATCAAAGAAGATAACGATAAATTTATGCGTCAAGGGCGCGAAGCAAAAGATCAAATTGATTACGATGAAATCATGGACATGCGACTGTATGGCTTTGTTTCATCGAGAACCAAGCAAAAGAGCGCTGCAGCTAGCAATCCATACGTCGTCAATAAAAAGCAGACCGATTGGCAAACGTGGGCCATTGATAATGAAAGCAATGGTGGTTTTGGCGCCATTTTGCGCTTCTCGGAAAATGAATGGATTCGCCCTAATGTGTTGCTAGGTATGCGTTTGAGCAATAGCGAGAACTGGCAGATTGGTGTACTGCGCAGGATCGCTCGCCTCAATGATGACGAGATTTCTGCTGGCATTCAGATACTAACCTCGACCCCCGTAATGGTGGGCATGCATTCGGAACAAAATGATCGCATTGAGAACATGACGGTTACCGAGTTGGGGTTTACCGGCGGTTTAGAATTGCCAAATGTAAAAACAGCGCTCTATGTGCCGCATCAAATCGATGGTAAAAGTGTGAATACATTAATTATGCATTCTGCTGATTATGGCCTAGATAAAATCTATCAGATTCGTGCGCGTGATAAGCGTTTTTCAGTTAGTTTGGGCTTGGTGCTAGAAAAAGGCGTAGATTGGATTTGGGTGGCTGTGAACGTACTACGGCAAGAAAATTGATCATAGCCACATAAAAAACGGCGCTTTTTGCGCCGTTTTTTATGTTCTTAAGCTAGCTGCTGTTTAATGAACTGTCCAATCAGCTGAATCTCCGGTAGGCAGACCGAATGCTGGATGGGGTAGGTTTGCCATGTCACATTCACGCCCAAGTCTACGACGTATTGCTTGGCTTTTTCGCCCAAGCTAATGCCGACCACTGGGTCGTGGCTGCCGTGGGCCGCCAGCAGCGGGGTGGCTTGGTTGTTGGCGATGGTATCTTTGCTCAGCAATTCTTCGGCTGGCAGATAGGTCGACAAACACACGATGCCAGCTAGCGCATCGGGGTGAGTTAGACCGGCGGTATAGGCGATTGCGCCGCCTTGGGAAAAGCCCGCCAGAATGATACGGCTGGTGGGTATGCCTTTAGCGTTTTGGTCGGCGATTAAATCTCGCACATATTGCACGCTTTGTTTTACGCCGTTCACATCGGCTTGGCGGCTGATTTGGTCAAAATGAACGATGTCGTACCAAGCGCGCATCACATAGCCATTGTTGCAGGTGATCGGCATCGTCGGCGCGTGCGGGAAAACAAAGCGTACAGCTAAATTGGCGGGTAGACCTAATTCGGGCACAATCGGCGCAAAGTCGTTGCCATCGGCGCCCAGACCGTGCAGCCAGATCACTGCGGCGCTCGGGTTGGCGCCAGTTTCGATTTCGACACAGGGTAGTAGATTGCTCATCTTTAATCTCTTCTTCGGTCTTAAGCAAAAATTCTCCAGCATCGTTAGCTTGCCTTGTCGTACTGCTTGTACTGCCTACGGCTTCGCTGCCTTGCTGGCGAGTTTTTGCGCGATTATTTATGCCTGCGGGAGAATCGTTGCTTTGGGGCGAAACGCCGCGACAACGGCGCTGTGCGTTTCAACGTAAGGGCCTTCGAGTAGCTGGATGCAGTAGGGCACCGAGGCGAAAATGCCGTGAACTAGTACTTTGCCATCGGCGTCTTTAACGCCTTCGAGTGTTTCTTTAATCGATTTAGGTTGGCCGGGCAGATTTAAAATCAGGCTGCTGCCGCGAATTACGCCCACTTGGCGCGATAAAATCGCGGTGGGTACGTAGTGCAAGCTGATCTGGCGCATTTGCTCGCCAAAGCCGGGCATTTCGCGCTCGGCAATCGCCAGCGTCGCGTCGGGCGTCACATCTCGTTTGGCTGGGCCTGTGCCACCTGTAGTTAGCACCAAATGGCATTGTTGTTGATCGACCAGATCAATCAGCGTCGCCTCAATCGTCGGCTGCTCGTCAGCAATTAAGCGGCTGACGATTTCAAATGGACTTGAGATTGCTTGGCTTAGCCACTCTTGCAGTGCCGGAATGCCTTTGTCTTCGTACACGCCACTGCTGGCGCGGTCAGACACCGATACTAGACCAATTTTTAAAACTTCAGTTTGCGTTGTCATTTGATTTTTACGTTCAAAGTGCCGTTGTTTTGCTCGATCTGCACTTGGGCAAAATGGTTGATTTGCCATTGCGCCAGACCGGTTGTGTCTTTGCCGCCAGCGGCGCTGACCAAGCACACTTGCGCGCCAGCGCTGTGCGCAGACTGAATGCCTGCGCTGGCGTCTTCAAACGCTAAACATTGATCAGCGGTGAGCCCCAGTTTGGCTGCGCCCATTTGAAAGGGGGCTGGGTGCGGTTTGCCATCCTTTACATCGTCTGCGCCAACAATGTGCGTCGGCAGCGGTAAGCCCGCAAAGGCGAGCTTGGCCAAGGCCAGATCGCGCGGAGCCGAGGTAACGACTGCCCATTGATTGGGGTCTAGGCTGCTGAGTAATTCCTGCGCGCCTTCAATCGCAACGATGCCTTCGAGCATTAGCGCTTCTTCGGCGAGCAGCAGCTCGACCTCGGTTTGCGCGTCGAGATGCGGCGCAACGATTTGGATGGTTTCAATGCCACGGCGGCCGTGCATCACGGCCTGGATTTCGGCGAAGTTGAGATTGTGCCGTGAGGCCCAGTTGCGCCATAGCAGCTCGATACATGATCGTGAATCAACCAAAGTACCATCCATGTCAAACAACAGACCCTTCACGGCAATGCTCATTCTTCGTCGTCCTCTGCGTCGTTGCTGTCGCTCAAACTCGGCAGCGCCGGCTCTTTGATATGCGATTTGATCAGCTGGAATAATTCACGGAACGCTTTAGGTGGCATGTGTTTGCCACTTTCCTGCGCTTGGCGCTCTTTGATTGCGTTGCGAATCAGCTGGCGCAAGTGCTGAATATCCACGTCGGGGAAATCGGCAATAAATTGCTCAACCGCTTTACTGTCGACCAAAAGCTTTTCACGCAGGCGCTCGACCTGATGCAGCCACGCAGTGTGTTTATCCGAGTCGCCATTGAGCGCATCTAAAAATGCATAAATCGGCGCAGGATCTACATCGCGCATCAATTTACCAATGTATTGTTTATGACGAGCGGTAGCGCCATTGGCGGTAATCCGTCGGCCTTCGTTCAGGGCATCGACGAGTTTTTCAGGCAAATTGAGCGGTGCCAGTTGTTTGGCGCTGTAGGTCATCAGCGTAGCGCCTAGCTCTTGCAGTGCTGCGGCTTCGCGCTTTAATTGAGATTTACTGACGCCTTCAATTTCATCGTCGTGTTGTGGTTTGGCCATATAGGGTATCTAACGCCGGTGCAAAAGCAGTATGATAACAAACTTGGGCTCAAGCTTCTTGCTCACTGCTGCAATTTACGAGCCAGCCATTACTTTTTCCAATTTATCCAACGGAACTTAAATACGTGTCTGAATTCAGTTTTAGCGAAAGCGCTTTGCGTCAATTGGCCAGTCAGGTGTTAGATATCGCCAAGCAGCAAGGGGCCAGCGCCTGCGATGTGGAAGTTTCCGAAGGCTCAGGACAAAACGTTTCGGTGCGACTGGATGAAGTCGAAACCATTGAATACAACCGCGATAAAGGGGTTAGCGTTACCGTTTATCTGGGGCAACAAAAAGGCCATGCTAGCAGTAGCGATTTTTCGCCGCAGGCGCTCGCCGATACGGTAAAAGCCGCGCTGGCGATTGCCAAATACACCGCCGCCGATGAATTTGCCGGTCAAGCCGACCCTAAACGGCTGTGTACCGTGTTCCCCGATCTGGATTTGTATCATCCGTGGGATTTGTCGGTCGAAAACGCGATTGAATTGGCGCGCGAATGCGAGCAGGCCGCGCTGGCGGTGGACGAGCGGATTGATAATTCGGATGGCGCAACGGTATCAACGTCGGCTTCGCGCTGGGTGTATGGCAATTCGCAAGGCTTTATCGGCGCGGGCACTAGCACGCGCTATAGCGTATCGGCTGCAGTCATTGCCGAAGACGATAGCGGCATGCAGCGCGATTACTGGTATACCGCCGCCCGCGCAGCCAGCAATTTGGAAGCCGCCGCCGCCGTGGGCCGCAAAGCCGGCGAGCGCACCGTGCGCCGTCTGGGCGCGCGCCGCCTGAAAACCGGTGAATATCCGGTGCTGTTTGAAGCCAGCGTCGCCAGTTCGCTGATTGGGCATTGGGTGAGTGCGGTATCGGGCAGCAGCTTGTATCGCAAATCAAGTTTCCTCGTCGATAGCTTGGGTCAGCCGGTATTTGCGCCGTGTGTGACGATTACTGAAGATCCATTCACGCCACGTGGTTTTGCCAGCGGCGCGTTTGATGCCGAAGGCGTAGCCACGTCGGCGCGTACGGTTGTCGACAAAGGCGTTCAGCAGGGGTATTTCCTTGGAAGCTATTCTGCACGCAAGCTGGGGATGGATACAACTGGTAATGCCGGTGGCCCGCATAATTTATTTGTTGCGCCAACTGATGTCGCAAGCAGCCTGTTGGCCAAAATGGGCACCGGTCTGCTGGTGACCGAATTGCTCGGTCATGGCATCAATATGGTGACCGGTGATTACTCACGCGGCGCGGCCGGTTTCTGGGTTGAGAACGGCGTGATTCAATATCCGGTTGAAGAAATCACCATTGCAGGCAATTTACGCGAGATGTACCAGCGCATCGTTGCAATTGGTGACGATGCACTTGCTTCCAGCAGCCGCAAGGTCGGCGCGATTTTGATTGAACGCATGACCGTCGCTGGCGATTAATAGGCTGATAGCGCATTGACTCCTCCGCTCGATAAACCCGATTACTGGTCGCAGGCCACGCTGGAATTAGCCGTGGCCGATCCGGTGATGGCGCAGCTGATCGCGCAATACCCTGATGTCAGCTTGCGCACGCGTGGCGATGCTTTTCATACGCTGGCGCGCTCGATTGTGGGCCAGCAAATTTCGGTGAAAGCCGCCGATTCAATCTGGAATCGGCTGGTGGCTTGCTTAGGTGAAGTGAGCAGTGCAGCGGTGTTAGCCACCGATGTGGATGCACTGCGCGCGTGCGGCTTGACGCAACGTAAAGTCGAGTATCTCAGCGATTTAGCGCGCCATCATGTTGAAGGTCGACTTGACCCGACTGCTTGGCTCGCTTGGGATGATGAAGCGGTAATCAAAGAGCTGGTGTCGATCCGCGGCATCGGCCGCTGGACGGCCGAAATGTTCCTGATTTTTTATCTTGCCCGCCCCAATGTGCTGCCGCTCGACGATATTGGCCTCATTCGCGGCATCGCCGAGCATTATCACAATGGCGAGCGCAAACCGCGCGCCGAGCTAAAACAACTCGCTCAGCTGTGGCAGCCATGGTGCTCAGTGGCGACGTGGTATTTATGGCGTAGCCTTGATCCAGTTCCAGTGGAATACTAATAAAAAAGCCGTCAATCAATGTGACGGCTTTTTGTATTTCAGGCAACGTTAATTAGGCGATGGTTTTCAACTTGCCACGGAAGTCGGCGATGGTTTTATAGCCTTTATCGTCCATAATCGCAGCCAATTCGTCGAGCACGCGCGGGAAAATGCCCGGGCCTTCTTCATACAAACTCGTACCAATTTGCACTAGCGTCGCGCCAGCTAATAAGTGCAAGAAGGCTTCGGTGCCCGATTTCACGCCGCCGCAGCCGATGATGGTTTTTTCCGGGCAACGACGGTAAAACGCGTTGACGTTCGCCAGCGCGGTTGGCAATACATAATCGCCGCCCAAGCCACCAAAGCCGTCTTTCGGTTTGATTAGTGTGGTTTCGCTGTCGATATCAATGACCAGTGCGTTGCCAATCGAGTTAATGCAGGTCACAAAGGCCACTAATGGATAGCGATTGAGAATTTCAGCCGCTTCATCAAAGTGCGCCATATCAAAATACGGGGGCAATTTGACGCCAAATGGGCGCTGATAGCCCGATGAGACTTCGGCGAGCAGCGTATCCATCGCATCAAAATCATAGCCAATTTGCGATTTGCCCGGCACATTGGGGCATGACAAATTGACTTCTAGTAGCGCGGGGATCACCGCATCTTTTAAGCTATCGACCATCGTGAGGTTGTCGTCTAGCGTCAGCCCCGAGATCGACATAAACAACGGTTTTTGCTCGTAATCATGCCGCTGTGCATAGCGTAGATAATAGGCGAAACCTTCATTGGGTAGGCCCATTGAATTGATGCTGCCGAAAGTGCGTTCGCCATTGATGACACGATAACGCGGCTCAGGATTGCCATCGCGGGGCTGTAAGGTGCAGCTCTTGCTCACCATGGCCCCTGCGGCGGATTCAGCCAGCGCTTCTAGCTGTGAAGCTACGCTGCACCATACCCCTGATGCATTCATCAATGGGTTTTTTAACGGTAGCTCCAGAAATTGTGTGGTCAAGTCCGCCATGACCTTCTCCTTAAATCATCATTGACATTGATTGTAGGGAATCATGACGCACCGCAATGTGAGCAAGGTCAAACAATTAGATGCTGTTGTCGTGAGTTTTACCAATCCCGCAGCAAGGCTGGCACAGGGGGTTACGGCAGCATGTAATGTTGTTCGATGATACTCATTGCGAAGTGGGCATCATTTTTCCAGCGTGTAGCAGGATCAAAACACAGCATTCAGATCAAACCCATCATCCGGTGGCGCGTTACAATAAGCACATCATAGCTAGTGGCTCAGTGATTTCTTTGTCATATATCAGGCAAAGTGCACATGGGCGATTTCAAAGGATGTATCGATAATGACGACCCCGATTTCAGAATTCCCATTTACCTTGCTGGCCGATGAATTACAGCGCGTGCGGGCAAATACCCCGCTGGTGCATGTGCTTACTAATGAAGTGGTGCAATGCTTTACAGCCAATACCCTATTGGCAGTGGGGGCGTCGCCCGCGATGGTGGTGGCCAAGGAAGAAGTGGCCGATTTTGCGGCGATTGCCGATGCGCTGCTGATTAATGTCGGTACCTTGTACGCCGAGCGCCTTGAGTCTATGAATCTGGCAATTGCCGCCGCCAACGCCGCAGGCACGCCTTGGGTGCTCGACCCAGTGGCGGTGGGGGTGTTGAGCTATCGCACCGAGGCCGCCAAGGCGATGTTGGCACTCAAACCCGCAGCGATTCGTGGCAATGGTTCGGAAATCATCGCGCTGGCCGCTGGCATGGGCTTGGCGCAAAGCAATCATGTTGGTAAAGGCGTGGATAGTACGGCGAGTTCGAATGCGGCGCTTAGCGCGGCACAAGCACTGGCTCAGGCAACGGGCGCGATTGTGGCGGTGACAGGCGCGATTGATTACATCACCGATGGCGAGAAAACCTGGTCGGTAGAGTTGGGCCATCCATTGATGACTAAAGTAGTGGGGACTGGATGCGCATTGTCGGCAGTGGTGGCGGCATTTGTGGCGGATGCGCCCAATCGGCTCGATGCGGTGACTGCGGCTTGCGCGTTGATTGCTTTGGCTGGCGAGCGCGCTGTTGAATGCGCCGATGGCCCGGGGACGTTTGTGGCGCCATTTTTGGATGCGCTGCATATTATCCATCCGAATCAATTGCGGCAGGTGGGTGTATGAGTGCTGAGCTGAACAAAGCCAAAATTGATGTCAGCCTGTATCTGGTGCTCGATCCCGATTTGTGTGGCGGCGAGGCGGCGATGGTGGAAACGGCCAAAATCGCCGCGCAAAATGGTGCCACGGTGGTGCAGTTGCGCGCGCCGAATTGGAAAAAAGGCCTGTGGTTGCAATGTGCGCAGCAGCTAAAAGCGGTGCTTGCACCATTGAATGTGCCGCTGATTATCAACGATCACGTTGATATTGCGCTGGCGGTCGATGCCGATGGCGTGCACGTTGGGCAAAGTGATATTCCAGTACAGGTGGTGCGCCAACTGATTGGCCCGAACAAAATTGTCGGCTTGTCGACCAATAATCTGGCCAATGTTGAGCAACTGCTGACGCCCGAGATTGCCAATTGCATTGATTACATCGGTGTTGGCCCGGTTTATCCAACCAGTACCAAAAAAGACGCCTTGCCGGTGATTAGCTCCGCTGAAATGGCCGCGATGTTTGCCAGCACCGGATCGCTACCGGCTGTGGCGATTGGCGGCATTGGTAGCGGCAAGATCGCGCCGCTGATTGCCGCCGGGGCTGATGGCGTGGCGGTGGTGTCGGCGATTTGCGGGCAAGCCGATGTGGCGCTGGCGACGCGCAATCTGGGCGCAGAGCTGCAAGCGGCACGTGCGCAATCGAACGCAAATTGATAGTGAATTGAGTTGAATTTTCAGGAAATCAAACATGAGCTCAAGTAACACCGAAACCGGCGCAATTTCCCATGCTTTAACGATCGCCGGCTCTGATTCGGGCGGTGGTGCAGGTATACAGGCCGATTTGAAAACCTTTTCGGCCTTAGGCGCCTATGGCATGAGTGTGCTCACCGCCTTGACCGCACAAAATACCCAAGGTGTTAGTGCGGTGCATCCGGTGCCGCCAGAGTTTATTGCCGCGCAGTGTGATGCGGTATTTAGTGATATTCGCGTTGACGCAGTCAAAATGGGCATGTTGGCCAATGCCGACATTATCTCGGCTGTGGCCGCCAGCCTGCGCAAATACCAGTCTAGGTATATCGTGCTAGATACCGTGATGATTGCCAAAGGCGGGCATGCCCTGCTAGATCCCGCAGCGGTCGATGCGCTGCGTGAGCAATTGCTGCCGCTAGCCAGCATCATCACGCCCAACTTGCCAGAGGCCGCCGCCTTGCTTGGTGCGAGGGAGGCCACCACTGAAGCGCAAATGCGTGAACAAGGCCGCGCCTTGCTGGCTGCCGGAGCGCAAGCGGTGCTGATGAAAGGGGGGCATTTGGGCGGCGAGCAGTGCCCGGATTGGCTGATTACCGCAGATGCTGAGGTGAATTTCCCCGCTGCCCGTATTGCCACCCGCCATACCCACGGCACCGGTTGCACCTTGTCGGCGGCCTTAACCGCCTTGCGTCCCCAACGCGCCGACTGGGTCGAAACCGTGCGCGATGCCAAGGCGTGGCTGCTGGAGGCTATTGCCAATGCCGAACGTCTGCAAGTAGGGCACGGCATCGGCCCGGTGCATCATTTTCACCGGTGGTGGTAGTTTGTGGGTAGTAGCTTGTGGCCCTAAGGTAGGTGGCCGGTAATCGGATGCCTTTTTGCTGGGTAAGTTGGCAGTCTTTGGCTATGCTGAATTTCGAATTTAGCCTTGGGCAAAGGGGCCTGCATCATGAATATCAGCCAGCGTTTACTCGCCATGATTGCGGTTGCCTTATTGGCGCTAGTCGCTCTGGCCGCCTTGGGGAGCTACAAACTTAAGCAAGACGTTGATCAATTTACTTCGCTCGATAGCAATGTGGTCCCCAGCTTAGTGTTGATCAACGATCTGGATGCTGCGATCAGTCAAAATCGCATTGCGATGTTTGCCCACATTTTGGCGCCAAATGATCAGCAGAAAAGCGAGGTTGAGCAGCAATTACTGCAACGTAATCAGCAGATCGATCAGTTATTGGTGCGCTACCAAAGCTTATTAATCGATCAGCAGGAGCAAGAGTTATTTGCCAAACTTAAAGAAAGTTATGGCCAATATCAGGAAGTGTTTTTGAAAGTCGTGCAGCGCTCGAAAGCGCGTGATAATACTGGCGCCTTTGCGTTGGCTGACGGGCAGGGGGCTTCGCTGAATCGCCGCCTGATTGCCGATTTACGCAAGGTAATTGAATTTAATCAGCAGCATGCTAGCGCAAGCGTGGCACAGGCCAAGAATGGGGCTTCACACTCGATTACCTTGTTTATAACCTTGGCGGTGATCGCCACTGCCGCGGTGATGGGCTTAGGGCTATGGATCTTGCGCGCTATCCGCGAACCTTTGCGCCAGACTTTACGAGCCGTGAGTCATATTGAATCTTCGCTCGATTTTACTCATCGCGTGCCAGCGGCAGGCAAGGATGAGATTGGTGAGTTGGTGATTGCATTTAATCGCTTGCTCAATACCGTGCAGCAAAGTTTTGGCAGTATTAGTCAGAATATTCGCGATATGACGCATTCCGCGCATCAAATGGTGGACGCTTCTAGCGAGCTTTCGCTCGTGGCGGCCAATTCAAGCGAGGCGGCTGCGCACATGGCTGCAACGGTGGAGGAAGTCACCGTTAGTATTAATCATGTTGCCGAGCGTGCACGCGATGCAGATCAGAATGCCGAGTCATCAGGGCATTTGGCCGCTGAAGGCGAGCAGGTAATTCAGGCTACCGTGACTGAAATCAATAGCATTTCCAGTACAGTCAATGAGGCCGCCGGTGAGATCACCGCCTTGCGTGAGCAAAGTCAGCAAATTCAGGCTGTGTTAGGCGTGATTAAAGATATTGCGGATCAAACTAATTTATTGGCACTCAATGCTGCCATTGAGGCCGCGCGTGCAGGGGAGCAGGGGCGTGGTTTTGCTGTGGTGGCCGATGAAGTGCGTAAATTGGCCGAGCGCACCAGTAATTCAACTCATGAAATTACTGCGACGGTGACTCAAATTCAGGATGGCGCCAATCGTGCGGTCAGCCGCATGAATCAGGTGGTTGATTCGGTAAACCAAGGTGTTGGTTACGCCCAAAATGCGGGTGATGCCATCTTACGTATTCGGGGTGCATCCGAGGGTGTGGTAGGGTATGTGTCAGAGATTTCCGCTGCAATTGGTGAGCAAAGTAGTGCTAGCACGGCCATTGCTCTGCAGGTCGAGCAAATTGCCAAAATGGCGGGAGACACGAGCGGAGCTGCACAGCAGGCGGCAAGTTCAGCGAGCCAATTGTGTGCGCTGGCGGATGCTGTGCAACAAACGGTTGGCCGTTACCGTATTTAATGCATGGAATTGAGTTCGATACAAAAAAACTAATTGCATGATATAAACAATTCATTTTACCTATTTTGATGTGATCGCTATAGTAGCTCCTGTCACTAACGCACAACGCGAATTACTCAGGAGCTACATCATGGCAATTATCAATACTGTAATCAAACCATTCAAAGCCACTGCTTACCACGAAGGCAAATTTGTCCCTGTGAGCGATGAGTCGCTCAAAGGCAAATGGTCGGTGGTGTTCTTCTATCCCGCAGACTTCACTTTTGTTTGCCCTACCGAGCTTGGTGATCTGGCCGACCTTTACCCCGAATTCCAAAAATTGGGCGTAGAAGTGTACTCGGTTTCTACCGATACCCATTTCACACACAAGGCTTGGCACGATGCTTCGGACACCATTGCAAAAATCAATTACCCAATGATCGGTGACCCAACAGGCACAATTAGCCGCAACTTCGACGTAATGATTGAAGAAGAAGGCTTAGCTTTGCGCGGCACGTTTGTAATCAATCCCGAAGGCGAGATCAAGGTCGCTGAAATTCACGATCTGGGTATTGGTCGTGATGCCAAAGAATTGCTACGTAAAGTGCAGGCCGCACAATACGTGGCGAGCCACCCGGGTGAAGTATGCCCAGCGAAGTGGACTCCAGGTGAAGCAACGCTGAAACCATCACTGGACTTGGTGGGTAAGATCTAAGCCTCATTGATGATCTGTGCCGCCAGCACGGCGGCACGGATTTTAGTGATTAGTGCGGCTGATTCCAGATACCTGCCAATGTATTGCCTTCTAGATCAATTTATATCTCGGCTGGTCTGAAATACCTCAGTTGATTGATCAGTAAAATTCCACGGAGAACACCTATGCTTGATGCACAAATCAAAGCCCAGCTACAGGCTTACCTCGAAAAACTGCAAGCACCGATTGAGTTGATTGCTTCGCTGGATCAGAGTGCCGCGGCTGCAGAAATTAGCCAATTGCTGACTGAAATTGCAGCGCTGAACCCTAAAATTAGCGTTCGTACTGATGGCAATGCGGTTCATCGTCCTTCATTTGCTATTGCCAAGGTTGGCGAGGCTGCGCGAGTGCATTTTGCCGGGATTCCACTGGGGCATGAATTTACTTCGCTGGTGCTGGCTTTATTGCAAGTTAGTGGCCATCCACCTCGGGTAGAGGCTGAGTTAATTGAAACCATTCGCCAGCTATCGGGCCCGCTGTCATTTGTATCGTTTATTTCGCTGTCGTGCCATAACTGCCCAGATGTAGTGCAAGCTTTAAATTTATTGGCAGTATTAAACCCACAGATTCAACACACTATGGTCGATGGTGCTTTGTATCAAGATCTGGTGGCCGAGCATCGGGTAATGGCAGTGCCCACCGTTTTGCTCAATGGTCAGCCGTTTGGTCAGGGGCGGATGAGTATCGAAGAAATTGTCACCAAGCTTGATGCCGGTAGCGCAGTGAAAGCCGCTGAGGCCATCAATGAAAAGGCTCTTTTTGATGTCCTTGTGGTTGGGGGCGGCCCAGCTGGTGCGTCGGCTGCCGTATATGCTGCTCGTAAAGGCATTCGTACCGGCGTCGTTGCTGAGCGCTTTGGTGGTCAGGTGCTCGACACGATGGGGATTGAGAACTTCATTTCAGTTAAAGCCACCGAAGGCCCCAAACTGGCTGCGGCGCTGGAAGCGCATGTGCGTGAATACGAAGTCGATATTATGAATTTGCAGCGAGCCAGCCGCTTAAACCCAGGGGAATTGATCGAGGTAGAGCTGGAAAACGGGGCTAGCTTGCGTAGTAAAACCGTGATTTTATCTACCGGTGCACGCTGGCGCGAAATGAATGTGCCGGGCGAGCAAGAGTACCGTGGGCGCGGGGTGGCATATTGCCCGCATTGTGATGGGCCTTTGTTTAAAGGAAAACGCGTCGCGGTAATTGGCGGTGGTAATTCTGGAGTTGAGGCTGCGATTGATTTGGCGGGTATCGTTAGCCATGTCACGTTACTGGAGTTTGGTGATCAGCTACGGGCTGATGCCGTGCTGCAAGCCAAATTGCGTAGCCTGCCCAATGTACAGATCATCACCCAAGCTCAAACCACTGCAGTGCTGGGCGATGGTAGCAAGGTCACTGCGCTGACTTATCTTGACCGTGTAAGTGGTGAGACGCAACAAATTGAGTTGGAAGGCATTTTTGTGCAAATTGGCCTGCTGCCCAATACCGATTGGCTCAAAGGCGTGGTGGAATTATCGCCGCGCGGTGAAATTATTGTGGATGAGCGCGGGCAGACGTCTGTTCCCGGCGTGTTTGCTGCTGGTGATGCAAGCACTACTCCGTTTAAGCAAATTATCATCGCGATGGGTGAAGGCGCGAAAGCATCACTGGCTGCCTTTGATCATTTGATCCGTGCTGCATAATGCAATGCATGTTTAGCAGAAATCGACAAGGGCTCTCCAGTAGAGCCCTTGTTCTTGCTTAAGCGAAGCTCAGTACCTCGTGCACTGGTTTACGTGGTTTTTGCGGCCAATTATTACTGGCAGCCTGGCCGATGGTAACTAGCATTACTGGTATTTCATTGTTGCTTAATGCCAGGTATTCGCTGACGCCTTCGGCATCGAAGCCGATCATCGGACAACTAGCCAAACCAAACTCTTGCGCCGCGAGCATGAGGGACATTGCCGCCAGTGAGGCCGAGCGGATGGCTTCATCACGCTGGCGTTGCGGTTGATTGTGATAGCCCTCAGTGGCGTGGTGCACCATGGTGCTAAGTAGCTCTTGGGAGAGAATGCCGGCGCTTACACTGCTAGCTAGTGTATCGGCGAGCTGTGTATGTAAATCAAGCCGCCCGCAAATCACGATGGTAACTGCTGCTGCGCCGATTTTTTCTTGCCCATACGCCAGTGCTTGTAGCTGTTGCTTGGCTTTGGGTGAGTGCACCGCAATAAAGCGCCAGTTTTGCCCGTTGTAGGCGCTAGGTGCCAAAGTGGCAAGTCGGATGAGCTCATTAATTTGTGCCAGGCTTAGGTCTTGCCCGGGGGCGAAATAGTTGCAGGAAAAACGCTGCTCAAGCAGAATTTTGATCGACATAGGGTTTCCTTGTTAAGTTGGATTTAATGTGGCGCCACCCACTGGCGCATTCGCTGTAAAGTCAATTCAATATTTCGCCCGACGATATCAGGCGCTGTTTCTGCTACGCATTCCAAAAACACTGGGCCGCTAAACTGCAGTTGGTTTAGGTTGTAAAACAAGGCGGCAAAATTGACCTCGCCTTCGCCCGGATTAATCGCGATGCTAGGCCCTGATGGGGTGACGGCATAATCTTTGATTATGAAATTGGCACAGTAGGGTGCTAGTTGTGCAATGTGTTCTTCAGGGCGGATTTTTCCATTGCTGTAATACAGGAAATTGCCAGGGTCAAAACTTAAACGAAAGCATTTGCTGTCGAGTATTTCTATTAAGCTAAGTATTTGCGATGGCTCTGAGCTAATACCCCCGTGAGGTTTGATGGATAGGGTGATGTCGGCGGCTTGTAAATCTGGCTCTAAGGCTTGTAGGAGCGCGATGTATTTCGGTAGTTGTGCTTTAGATTCACAGGCAAAATCCAACAACATCGAGGCGCCTAAGGTGTGCGCATTGGCGATCAGTTGTTGGTACTGTGCGATGCATTGCTTTAGCGATAAGTGGGCTGGCCATTCGCCAGCCAATAGCAATGATGGGTTTAGCCCGGCAGCTTTGCAGGTGTTACGCACCGCGCATATTTGCTTGGCGCTACTTGTTGCGCTCAGTATGGGTGCTGCACCAGAGCTGGTGTTTGCGGAGAAGAGACCAATTTCGGTAAAGCCCAGTGTTGCAATCAGTTCGCAGGCTTTAGCAAGCTTGAGGTGTTGCAAGGGGCGGGTGGTGCAGCCTAATCGCATGGCAAGTTCCAGCTGAGTAATGGCTGGATTATTATCCAAACTAATTTAACAATAAATGCACGTATAATTTGTTAATTGCTAATTATTGGTTTGTAATGATGGATAAGCTGCGCTGCATGGAAGTACTGGTAGCTGTGGTTGAGTGTGGCAGTTTTAGTGCTGCAGCTACTGAGTTATCAATATCAGCTGTTATGGTGGGGAAATATATTGCCCAACTTGAGCAGCAGTTGGGGATGCGCCTCATCGAGCGCACTACGCGTAAGCAGGCATTAACGAGTGCAGGCATTAGCTACTTTGCCCAATGCAAACAAATTCTAGAGCAGGTGCGTGAGGCAGAATGTTCGTTGGAAAGTATGCAGCAGCAAGCCCAAGGCGTGCTGCGGGTTAGTGCCCCCGTAAATTTGGGCTCGACCTTTATTGCGCCGTTGATCGCGGACTATCTGCGGCAGTATCCTTTGGTGAAACTAGAGTTGCTGTTGAGTAATACGCGCGTTGATTTAATCGAAGATGGCTTTGATCTGGCTATTCGTACGGGGGCCTTGCGGGATGATGGTGTGGTGGCGCGCCCGCTACTGGCTTACCGTATGCAAATGTGTGCTTCGCCGGCGTATTTGGCGGAAAATGGTATTCCACAGCACCCTTCTGATTTGTTTCGGCATCATGTGTTAACCCATTTGGTGTGGGGGCAGCGCAATGAGTGGCCAAATTTGGTTTTGGCAGATGGGCTAGTTTGGCCGTGCAAGAGCCGTTTTGCGACGAATGATAGTCAGGCTTTGCGCCAAGCCGCGCTGCATGGGGCGGGGATTGTATACCAGCCTGAGGTGGTTTTGGCCGACGATATTCGGCGGGGTGATTTGCTGCCAATTCTAGAAAAATTCTTACCCCCGGCACAAGCCGTACATTTAATCTATCTGCCCAATGCTCGCCCAAGGCCAACTTTAAGCAGCCTGGTTGAGTTCTTGCTGGCTGCTGCGGGGGATTAAAGCTGGGGTATGTTGTTACAGCTGTTTATAAAAATAGATCGTGGGCATATACATGGTTATGTATTTCTATTCGTTTGCTGGGCTAAATAAAGGTGGGTCACTTTTTGCGAAGTATTAATTTCAAACCAAGGTGTCCGATTACTGTAAGTGGCGCTTTGCTAATCGGTATGCTGGTTTTCTTGCCTGTGGCGCATGCGGCCAAAATTGCCTTGGATGTTGGGCATAATTTGCAGGCCACCGGTACCACGAGTGCATTTGGTGAGACTGAATTTAGCTACAACTTAGCTGTTGCTGAAGTGATTGCAAAGCGTTTGCGGGCGGCTGGCCACTTGGTCACGGTCATCGGTGCGGATGGTCAGATGCTGGAGCTAAAGCCTCGGGCTGCGGCCGCGGCAGGGCATGATTTATTTATTTCCCTGCATCATGATTCGATGAAAGAAGAATATCTCGATGAATGGGTTTGGAATGAGCAGACCTACAAAATGAGCCGCCGTTTTGCGGGGTACTCATTATTTGTATTTGATGCAGATCCAAAATATGCCAATACCACCACCGCCATGTCACCTAGTAACCCATTGGCTGGGTACGGCGCACAGCTAGCAATTAGCTTGGCTTGTGCCACGCGTTTGGCGGATGAGTTGATTCAGGTCGGGATGAAGCCCACGTTGCACCATGCCTATGGTATAGCCGGTGGCTATCGCCCCCTGCTGGATGAGGGGCGTGGAATTTACCAAGCCAACTTTGCGGTTTTACGCCACAACAGTGTGCCAGCAATCTTGTTTGAAGGTGGGGTGCTGCCCAATCCTGAAGAAGCAATTACGCTCAAAACGCTCGAGCATCGCGAGAAGGTTGCCACGGCAGTGCTCAATAGTTTGGATTGTTTGCCTGCTATTAAGTCTAAAACAGTGGTGCCACTTCCCAAAGGTAGTGGGCGCAACTCGCCTTAAAACTAAAACAGGCGGGCTACTTTGGGTTTTCTGTTGAGTTAGTTGGTGGAGTGATGACTTGTTATTGCTTGAATTGGTGAAAAATAAGCCCGCATCTAGCGGGCTTATTTTTTGCTTAGGCTTCTACGCAATCAACAAAATAGTGGGTCTCACTATCTCGTTTTTCGGCGACTAGGCCGTGCGTATAGGTCTCAAAACCTGGGAATTTGCCGTTAAATGCGCGCACAAATTTCAGGTAATCAACGATCGTTTTGTTGAATACTTCACCTGGTACCAGCAGTGGAATACCTGGCGGGTATGGTGTGAGCATTACTGCGGTGACTCGGCCTTCGAGCTCATCCAGTGCTACGCGCTCGATTTCTTTATGGGCCATTTTGGCGAAGGCTTTTGATGGCTTCATCGCCGGTACAATGCCTGACAGATACATCTCGGTTGTCAATTTGGCCACATTGTTTTCGCGATAGATGCCGTGAATTTGCTGGCACAAATCACGCAAGCCGATGCGTTCGTATTGCGGGAATTGCACGACGAATTCCGGTAGTACACGCCACAATGGCGCATTCTTGTCATAGTCGTCTTTGAACTGCTGCAAAGCCGTCACCATCGTGTTCCAACGACCTTTGGTAATGCCAATCGTGAACATAATGAAGAAGGAGTATAGGCCAGTTTTCTCAATCACCACGCCGTGTTCAGCCAGATACTTCGCCACAATCGCGGCTGGGATGCCCTGATCGGTGAAGTCTCCGTCCACATTTAGACCTGGGGTCAGGATGGTCGCTTTGATCGGATCAAGCAGGTTAAAGCCTTCAGCGATGTCACCAAAACCGTGCCAGTTTTCACCGGCTTTGAGCATCCATGCATCGCGGTGATCCAGGCCTTCATCGGTCAAATCATCTGGGCCCCAGACTTTAAACCACCAGTCTGCACCAAATTCTTCGTCGACTTTACGCATTGCACGGCGGAACTCGAGGGCTTCAGCAAGTGACTCTTCAACCAGTGCCGTGCCGCCCGGAGCTTCCATCATGGCCGCTGCGACGTCACACGATGCGATAATCGCGTACTGTGGGCTGGTAGATGTGTGCATCAAATACGCTTCGTTGAATAGATCACGGTCGAGCTTATTGTCGGTCGCGTCTTGCACCAAAATTTGTGATGCTTGCGAAATTCCCGCCAGCAATTTATGCGTCGATTGTGTTGAGAAAATCATCGAATCTTTACAACGCGGGCGATCTTCGCCAATCGCGTGATAGTCGCCGTAAAAGTCGTGGAAGGCCGCGTGTGGCAACCAAGCTTCGTCGAAGTGCAGCGTTTCAATTACGCCGTCGAGCAAGCCTTTAATTTCTTCAACGTTATACAAAACGCCATCGTAAGTTGACTGGGTGATTGTCAATACACGTGGCTTGATATTTGGGTTTTCGGCTAGTTTTTCGCGGCAAAATGGGTTGGCTAGCATTTTCTGACGGATCGATTCTGGCTCGAATTCGCTGCGTGGAATCGGGCCGATAATGCCGTAGTGATTGCGCGTTGGCATCAGGAAAATCGGTACCGCGCCGGTCATCATGATCGCGTGCAGAATCGATTTGTGGCAGTTGCGATCCACCACGACGATATCGCCAGGCGCAACGGTCGAATTCCAGACGATTTTGTTGGAAGTCGAAGTGCCGTTCGTCACGAAGTAGAGATGATCCGCGTTAAAAATGCGAGCCGCATTGCGCTCCGACGCCGCTACTGGGCCGGTGTGATCGAGCAACTGACCGAGTTCTTCCACCGCGTTGCACACGTCGGCGCGCAGCATGTTTTCACCGAAAAATTGGTGGAACATCTGGCCGACTGGGGATTTCAAAAACGCGACGCCACCTGAGTGACCCGGACAGTGCCAAGAGTACGAACCATCTTGCGCATAGTTGGTCAGCGCGCGGAAGAACGGCGGAGCAAGGCTATCAAGGTAAGATTTGGCTTCGCGGATAATATGGCGTGCCACGAATTCGGGGGTGTCTTCGTGCATGTGAATAAAACCGTGCAGCTCACGCAATACGTCATTGGGTATATGACGCGCGGTGCGGGTTTCACCATACAGATAGATTGGAATGTCGGGGTTGCGGCGGCGAATTTCAGCTACGAATGTGCGTAGATGCTCAAGTGCATTTTGGGTTTCTTCGGGCGTGCCGCCACCAAACTCCTCGTCGTCAATCGACAAGATAAAACCGCAAGCGCGGCTTTGTTGCTGGGCGAATGAGGTCAGATCACCATAGCTGGTATAGCCCACCACATCCGTACCCTCGGCCTCAATGGCCGCCGCCAATTCACGGATACCGGAACCGCTGGTGTTTTCCGAGCGGAAGTCTTCGTCAATGATGACGAGGGGGAAGTAAAAGCGCATGGTGATTCCCAATTTAGACGTCTGAAAAAGAAAGAAGAGGGCTCGAAGAGCCCCCTTAACTAATGCCGCATATTCTAGCTGAGTATAAGGAATATGTATTAAGTTTCAGCTAAACACATTCGCCTAAATCGGTCCATGCATCCTGCCAATTTGTACCTTGTCCGGGGGCATACCATGCAGCCGCTGCGCCGCTGCTGCACCAGCCTGATACTTTGCATGAATAGTGGCGGCCTAGGTATTTTGCTTTAGCGCCATTGCTATAGGCTGTTCCGGCCACATATGCTGGCGTTGTGCAGCTAGCTGCTGTTGGCGCCGGGGTGCTACCTGCAGTTGGCGCAGGTGTAGCTGCCGCCGCCACCGATGTTACGCCTACTTGAGTGGCAATTGACATCTCTTGCTTGGTGCTATTCGCATCAGTCCAGCAAACGTAGATTGCTAAGTTTTTTGCATTACTCAGCGTGCCGACACTGCTCACGGTCCATGTTCGGTGGGGTGTGCTATCAGCACAGCTGCCAGGATCGGTTCCTGATGTAAGTGCGGAGAGGTCTTCCGAGCGAGCCTTATCAATTAGCACCTGAGCGCTGGCCATTGCTTTTGCTCTGTCGTTGCTATAGCGGACACTTTTATAAAGATTGCCGTTAAAACCAGCCAGAGCAAGTAAACCTACCGATAAAATAACAACCGAAATTAACACTTCTAGCAAGCTAAATCCGGCCATGCTTTTAAGCTGGCGCATCAAAAGTCTCTCCATGTACCCAGGGCTAGATTGGCCTTGACTCCGCCCCCGTTTGGATCTCGGGTGTAACCTGTTTGGGTATATACGGCAAAAGAAGAGTTGACCGTCACACTCCCTCCAAATGCTGCTGAGCCATCAACCCGCAATGAGCCAGAGAATGGAGTGCCGTCAGGGTCAGTTAGCGTATTGCCACCTACATACAAGAATCCCCAGATGTTGGCGGCCGTATTCATTTTGAAATCGCCATTGATGACTATTTCAACGCCCGTAATGCCATTGGCGTTCATGTTATAGCCAAAATTGTCTATTCGATTGTCTGTGCCTAAATTTAGATTGCCATTGACGAAAATGCGATTTAAACCAAGGGCTTTGCAATTGAGTAAATCGGCTGCAGTCGCTTCAGCGCCACCCGAAGGGGTAATTACGCAGGCAGTCTTTGGAGATGCTGCAGCTTGCGTCGTACGCTCGGAAAGTAGCTGTGCCATGGTTTTTCCGGGGAAGTACTTATTGAAATGATCTTGTTTGCTGGATGATCCAGTCGTGCTGTAGTTAGGAGTTAAGCGATCACCGGGATTGTTTTGGCAGTCGTTCTGACACCCTGTTACTTGAGAGAGACTTCCTCCACTTGCAGTTATGCTGCCGACCGAAATGCCACAGTCAAAACGAGGATCATTTCTCAGTAGAGCATGAATGGATGAGTTGTTTTTAACTGTCGCATTGCCGTTGATATCAAGGGCGCACGTTGGCGTTGAGCCGATAGTAAACTCACTGGTTACATAGGCTGCAGCGTATGTGCAGTCAGTTGTATCTGCGCAGCCACGCGACACAATCAAAAAGCGATTCGGAGTTGTTGTGCTTGCGAGGTAAACCGCATAGGCTTGGACGATTGCAGTGCTGTTATTGGCCGCATCTTTGGGCGCATCTAATAATGTGTTGGGTAGTGCAGCATTTGCAGTTGAAATGTCGTGCGTGTATGCACTTCCATTGCTATTAATGTAGCCATGTGTATTGAGTGCAGCTTGATTTTCATAGCTGGACTTTAGTGTGATATTTGAGCCACTTTGAGTGAAGAATTTCTGCCAATTAATTGTACTGTCTGCGCTACTTAGTTGGGCCATAAACTTAGCCATGCCAGACTGTGCAGCTTCCAGTGCCTGCGCTTGCTTGTATTCATTTGTTGCGCTGCGTTGCTCAATAATTACTGACCTATTGGTGTATAGCGTCATGATACCGAGAATGAATAAAATCATAATCGAAACCAAAAGCGTGGCCACGCCTCGCTGTTTGCTTAGGCTGCGCTGAGTTTTAAGGTTATGCGCCATTTGTGGCATCTCCTTTTAAAGGGGAGTTCGGCATGACAACTCGAATACTTAAGGGTAGTTTGACGTTTGTGTCAGATGACAGTTGGCCTTTGATGTCAAGTAAAATACTTGGTCGATTTCCTGCCTGGTAGCCGACTTTAAATTCCGTGTATTGAACATTGCTTGCACTTGTTACTGCACTCCAGTCAGTGCTTGAGGCTGAGCAGGTATTACCGTTGCCAGTGGTCTTCATGTAAATCTTGCCATCGGTATGCAATAAAAAACCGCTATTTCTTAAATTTCCTCGTTCATCAACATACCGATAAATAAAACAATTTGAATCGGCCAATGAGCCATCTGTTTTTCCTAGCCAGATGGTGCGTACTACGGCCTCATTAGGATTGCCAACTGGCGCGTAGCCTGCGCGACGAACGTCACGTTGAATTAAGTTTGCAGTGCTTCTAACTTCTTGCTGCAGTTTGCTTTGCCCCAATAAATCTTTGCTAGTTTTTAATGTGCTTAGGAAGTATGAAAAAGCGCCTCCAATAATTAGCAGGCCTAAGGCTAGAGCAATTAAAACTTCAATTAAGGTAAAGCCAAGTTGTTTTTTATTCATTGTTAACATGCTGCGGGATAGCCAGCTACTTTTTTGCTTCCAGCAGCTGAGTTAATGCAAACGCTGCCAATTACATTTAAATTAACGGCAACTTTTGCAGCGGTATTTTCAATGGTGAGTACCTGCGTAGCAGTGAGTGTGCCGAAGGTATTGGTAACGGGAAGCCCGCGTACAGGATCAAAGACAATGCCGTTAAATCCGCTTGTCTTGGTGAGTGACATGCCTGTGCTGGTATTTACCTGTTTTATTGCGCAATGATTGCTGCTGGTGGTATCGGTAATTGTGCAGTCGCAGGCGGTATTCCCTGCTCTCATCCCATAACAGCCATTACGAACGTCAAGCTGAACTGCTTGATTAGTTCTAATTGCTTCTGTTCTGGCCATGACCAAATCTTGCGCTAGATTTTCTGCAAATCCTTTGGCGCGATTGATTGCTATGTATTGCGACAAGCTAGGCGCTGCAATTGCAAGTACGATGCCAAGAATAACGACAGTGCTCATCATTTCGATGAGCGTAAACCCAAAATCTTTCTTCATTTTATCGACTTACGCAGGTTTGATTGGTGCCAGTGGTGTCGTCATAGAAATTGCTGTTGCCATTGCTAACCACCAGCCTGATTGTTTGACAGGCAGACTTGTCACTTGTCTGAGCCCCCATCGCTTTGGCGCTTGCGGTGTAGCCTGTACCCGAGTTGCCACTTAAACTCAGGCAGTAGTAACCATTTTCTGATTTGATACCGTTATTGCCGCCGCCGCCACTTGCCACACAATCAGGGCTTTTGCCCAGTAGCGTACCGATCGAACCTGAGTAGCCGGTTTGATTGGCACGGTATTTTTCTTGAAGTTGCTGGATGTTGCTTAGCGCGGTTGTTGCATCTGTTCTGCGAGATTTGCGCACGTAGTCTTGGTATGCAGGAATAGCGATAGCCGCCAAAATCCCGATGATCGCTACAACAATCATTAGCTCGATCAGTGTGAAGCCAAGTTGTTTTTTGTGCATACCAAGTTCTCCAGTTCTAGTTTTTTGCATCGTAAGGTTTTTACCTTACAGCCGCAAGTGAGGTGTGATCTGAGGCGCAGAGCGGTTACTAATCGAGGATAAGTGGTCGTTTTTCTCTAATTGCTTAATACAACTTGTGATGTGCTGCACGTTGCAATCGGTCTTGAACTGCTAGCCATTCGCTGGTGCTGGGCGGTAGCTCTAGCAATAATGCATCGTAATCGGCTAAGTCCAGTGATCTAAGCGTGGCATACAGTGCTTGTGCGTATTTATCACTGTTAGCAGGCATTAGGTGCAGTGGAAGTTTTGTTTCATCTCCCCGTGCTTCGGCGGTGATAATGATCACCCTTTGACCCTGTGCCTGTCGTTGCTGTGCTTGCTCTAAAACTGCTGGCCAGTTGCCGGTGATGAGTGGGGTGCGCGGTGCGTAGTGCGAATCAAGCAGACCAGAGACGCGCTGTTTGGCGCTGTGTTGATTGGTATGGTGCTCTAGATCATCGCCCAACACCGCTTCGATCGCTTCGCGGGAAACGCCGCCTGGGCGTAATAATTTCGGTTTTTCGCCTACTAAGCTCACTATCGTTGATTCAACCCCCACTTCGCAGGGGCCGCCATCAAGGACTAATTGCAAAACCTCTGGGCTAAATTCGCTACGGACATGGGCTGCTGTTGTGGGGCTGACGTGGCCAAATTGATTGGCGCTTGGCGCCGCGAGGCCGCCGCCGAATTGTTGCAACAGTTGGTGAGTTAGCGGGTGTGCTGGTGCACGCAGCCCAACAGTGTTTTGCCCGCCAGTTACAGCGTCTGATACGTGGGGCTGACGCTCCAAAATCAGCGTGAGTGGCCCTGGCCAGAAATGCTCGGCTAATAAATAGGCTTCATCAGGGATATTTTGTGCCCAGTGTTCTAATTGTGCGGCGCCTGCAATGTGCACGATGACGGGGTGATCAGCTGGACGACCTTTGGTCGCGAAAATTTTAGCCACTGCTGCGGGCTGACTTGCGTCGGCTGCTAGCCCATAGACAGTTTCGGTCGGAATGCCAACCAACTGGCCAGCCCGAAGTAGCGTAAGCGCAGTGTCCAGCGATTCAGTTGAAAGCTGGCTGATTGATGAAGTGCTATTCATGAAGATATGCCGCAGAGTATTTCAAGTATCTTGGCATTATAACATCTCCATCAAATCAACTTGTTCCAGTGTGCTGTAAGGCCTTTGGGGTGGATTTTTGGGGGGTATCCCTTTGTGATTAAGTAACTAATTTGATTTTGGTGAAATACGTGTGTGGGTATTGTGCTTTCATAGGTAAAGCATGGCTTTGCCAACCTGCTGTGCGGTCGCATCATCTTTCAATTGACGAACTAACTCTAACGCAAAAAGCGCTGCTGTCGCGGGGCCACGGGAGGTGGTGATAAGGCCGTCGGTGACGACATTAAAGGCCGTAATTTGGGCTTGTCCAGCCAGAAGCTGGGCTTCACAGCCGGGAAAGCAGCAGGCGTTTTTATTGGCTAATAAACCAATCTGTGCCAACACCATCGGCGCTGCGCAAATGGCAGCAAGGCGTTTACCCGCATCAATTTGACTAATTAAGCGCTGGTGCAATGGGTGATGTTGTAACATGGCTTGCGTGCCCGGGCCGCCACCGGGCAAGATAATCAGTTCGGGTTGGTCCGAGGCTGCACTAAATGGTAAATCTGCGCAGATAGAGATGGCATGTGCGCCCACCACATTGAGCTGTTCGTTGAGCGAGATAAGCTGAGTTGGGATTTCGCTGCGACGCAAAATATCGGCCACCGTAATGAGTTCCACTTCTTCAAAACCAGTTGCCACATAAATATGAACCTGACTCATAGTATTTTCTCTTAACGGTATAGTGCTAACGCGCATTTATTGATTAGTGTATGGGGATATGCCTGGTGAATTAAAAAATCGGCAAGGCCATAAATAATTTAATAATGATCGCATTTGCAATATCGATGAAAAATGCGCCAACCATGGGTACAACAATAAAGGCCAAATGCGATGGGCCAAAGCGATGAGTAACTGCCTGCATATTTGCAATCGCAGTTGGGGTTGCGCCCAAGCCAAAGCCGCAATGGCCTGCTGCCAGTACCACTGCATCATAGTTTTTACCCATCACACGGAAAGTGACAAATATGGCGTAAGCGGCCATGGCACCGGCTTGTACGATCAAAATCAATAGCATCGGCAGCGCCAAATTGGCCAGCTCCCACAGGCGTAAGCTCATCAATGCCATCGCCAAAAACAGCGCCAAGCTCACATTGCCCAACACCGAAATTTCGCGATCAAACACTTCATACCAGCCCAAGCCAGACAGGATATTGCGCAGTAACACGCCATTGAATAGCACGCAGACAAAAGTCGGCAGTTCGAATGCAGTTCCTGCTAGCGCTTCGGCTAGCATATGGCCGCCCGCCAAGCTCAGTACAATCAGAGCCAGTGATTCGATGAAAGAATTCACCGTAATCAGCCGAGTGGCTTGCGGTTCTTCAAACATGCTTGGGTCGCGGTCTTGATTGTGTTCTGCGCCGGGTGCGGTCACTTTTTTTAGCAAAATTTTGGCCACCGGCCCACCAATTAAACCACCCAATACCAAACCAAACGTCGCGCAGGCCATGGCTAGCTCGGTGGCACCGGTAATGCCAAATTGTTCGGTAAAGACTTTGCTCCATGCAGCCCCAGTGCCATGGCCACCCGATAAGGTAATCGAGCCTGCGAGTAGGCCTAGATGACTATTGAGCCCGAGTAAGTTGGCTAAGCTAATGCCGATGATGTTTTGCATCAGCAGCAGGCCAAGCACCACAAATAGAAATTTCACCATTACGCTGCCACCCGCGCGCAGGCTGGCCAGATTGGCGGATAGACCAATGGTGGCAAAAAACGCCAGCATCAACGGGGTTTGAATGCTGGTATCAAATTTCACGCTAACTCCGGCCACTTGCTGTGCTAGTAGCATCAGTAGCGCGACGACGAGACCGCCCGCCACTGGCTCGGGAATGGTAAAGGCCTTGAGCGGCGCAGTTTTCTCGACTAGTACGCGGCCAAAGAGCAAAACTAATGAGGCGGCGACCAGCGTGCCATAAGTGCCAATGGTAATAATGTTGGTATTCATTTTATTCTCCGCATTGCCTCGATCAGCACAATGGCTGCGCTAAGCGCAATAAAAATGGCTTGCAAACTGTGCAAGCCATTTTATTTGAAATGAATACCACCGCGCTGTTAATTAATTGGCTTGTGGTTTTTCCTGCTGCATTTTGCTGAGCTTAGTTTTCCAGCGCCAGCAATTCGGCGACGGTTTGGCGGCGGCGGATTTGCTTGACTTGCTCGGCATTAATCATTACTTCGGCGATCAGCGGGCGGGTATTGTAGTTACTCGACATGCTGGCGCCATACGCGCCGGTATCGTGCAGCACCACCCAGTCCCCGATTTCGCAGGTGGGCAATTCGCGTGGCGTGACTACGCCACCTTCTTCTTGCGTGAATACATCGCCCGATTCGCATAATGGGCCGGCTAGCACTGTGCCGCGTGTGTTGCCACCTGCTGCAGAACCATCCGCGCGCAATACGCTGATTTCATGGAAACTGCCGTACATCGCTGGACGCATCAGATCAGAAAAGCCTGCGTCAACCAGTACAAAATGATTGCTGCCGACGTCTTTTTTGGCGCGCACTTCAGTAATCAATTTGCCGCTTTCGGCGACGAGGAAACGGCCCGGCTCAATTTCTAAATGAACAGGGTGACCCAGATGCGCGGCAATTTCATTGCGCGCCGCATCCCACAGGCTGAAATAATGCGCGGTGTCGATGGTTTCACCGCCAACGCGATACGGGATGGATAGGCCGCCACCGGCCGAAATTGCCTGAATATCACGGCCAGATTCTTTCACCTGTGCCACCATCGCAGCGCAGACTTCTTGCAAATGGCTGTAATCCACGCCCGAGCCAATGTGCATATGCAGACCGACGAGTTCCAGGTTGTATTGGTTAATCAGCGCCAGCGCTTCAGGAATTTGCTCGTGCCAGATACCGTGTTTGCTTTGCTCGCCGCCGGTGTTGGTTTTCTGGCTGTGGCCGTGACCAAAACCGGGGTTTACGCGCAACCATACTCGATGGCCGGGGTGGGCTTGGCCCAGTTGTTCCAGCATTTGCGGGCTGCCGCAGTTCACTTGAATATCCAGCTCGACTACGCGTGCCAGTGTGGCGCGATCGAGCAAATCGGCGGTAAACACAATATCGTCGCTGCCTGCTCCGGTGGCGAATCCCGCTGCCACGGCGCGCTCGATTTCACCCAATGATACTGAATCGACTTTAACGCCTTGCTCGCGCATCAGACGCAGGATATGGATATTCGAGTTGGCTTTTTGCGCAAAACGAATCGTGTCGAACATTTTGAGCTGGCTAATCCGCTCGCGAATCGTGGCGGCGTCATAAGTCCAGACTGGGGTGCCAAATTGCTGGGCGATTTGCGCGACTTGCGCGCCATTCAGTGGTTTCATGATGTGGGCTCGTTGATGAAGTCGTTTTTTGATGTAGCTATTCAAACAGAGCCCGTAAACATGGTAAAACGATAAATTCTTGCCCTCATGCAATTTGGCTAAAGGATGCCCGCCTGACCGTGACTGGGTAGCGATGCAGTTGGCGGTTGGGCTGATGAATTATGTTTGATTACAAACTTCTTGAAGCACTGGATATGGTATTGCGCTGTGGCAGTTTTGATGCGGCTGCCAAACGTCTGCACTTAACGCCCTCCGCAATTTCGCAGCGGATTCGCCAGCTCGAAGAGCGACACGGCGAAGTATTGCTGCGGCGTGAAAACCCTTTGTGTGCGACGCAAACAGGTGAAAAACTACTGGCGCATGTGCGGCAGGTCCGCGCACTGGAAGGCGAGCTGGCCGAGCAGGTGGCGCAGCAAAATAATGTTGGCGAATGGCTCACGCTGTCGGTGGGGGTCAATGCCGACAGTTTGGCCTTGGGCTTGCTGGCTGCCTTGGCGCCGGTGTTGGCCGAGCAACGTTTGTTGCTCGAATGCGTGGTTGATGACGAGGCCTATACGCTTGATTTGCTGCGCTCGGGGGAGGTGTCTGGATGTATTAGTACGCAGCCCATTGCAGTTGCTGGCTGTGGCGTATTACCACTGGGTAGTATGCAATATATCGGGGTCGCCACGCCGCAATTTGTTGCGCAGTATTTAGCGGCTAGCCCAGCCTCGCCTGATTGGTTGCCGCAATTGATACAAGCTCCCGCCGCAGTGTTTTCGCGCAAAGACAGCCTACATCGGCGTTTGCTGCGCGAGCGCTGGGGCTTGCTTGAAGGGCAATACCCCTGTCATGTGATTCCGGAAAGTAATGCTTTGTATGCCGCCGCTGTTGCGGGCGTGGCCTATGCCGTGGTGCCGCATCAGCAAGCGGCCGCCGCGCTGGCGAGTGGGCAATTGCTGGCGCTGCCCGCGTTTGCGCATGCCACGCCGCTGTTTTGGCACCACTGGGCGCGCCAGACGCGCCCGGCGCAATTATTTAGCCAAGCGCTGCAAGCGTTTGCGCAGCAATATTTGAAGACGGAAAACCCATGACTCAGCCCGATTTAATAGTATTTCTTGACCAAAACACCTTACCCGTTCCGCTCAAGCCGCTGGATGTGCCGCATCGCTGGCAAAGCTATCCACAAACCGCGCCCGAGCAAGTCATCGAGCGCTTGCAAGGCGCGACGGTGGCGATTACCAATAAAGTGCCAATTACGCGCGAGATGCTGGCTGCTTTGCCAGAGCTAAAACTGATCGCAGTAGCGGCCACGGGCTACAACATCATTGATATGGCCGCCGCCCGCGAATATAGGGTGGGGGTGTGTAATATCCGAGACTATGCCATTCATGGCGTAGCGGAACATACCCTAATGTTATTGCTCGCCTTGCGTCGCCAGTTGCTGGTGTATCGCCAGCGGGTGCAAGCGGGTGAATGGCAAAACGCGCCGGGCTTTTGCCTGTTTGCACGCACGCCAGCCGAAGCTATGCACGACTTGGCGGGTAGCCGGATGGCGGTAATTGGCTCGGGCGCGCTGGGGCAGGCAACGGCCAAACTGGCGCAAGCATTTGGCATGCAGACCTTTTTTGTTGAGCGCAAAGGCGCTAGCAGTGTGCGGGCTGGATATTTAAGCTGGGAAGCGGCCTTACAAACTGCCGATGTGATCAGCCTACATTGCCCGCTTAACGAGCAAACCCGCAATTTGATTGGTGCAGCCGAACTGGCACAAATGAAACGTAGCGCGATCGTGCTCAATACTGCGCGCGGCGGGCTGATTGATGAAGCGGCTTTGCTTGCGGCATTGCAAGCCGGCGTGATCGCTGGCGCGGGCTTGGATGTGCTGCTGACTGAGCCGCCACGGGCTGGTGCTCCGCTGTTGCTGGCTGATTTACCCAATCTGATTGTCACGCCGCATGTAGCCTGGGCCAGTGTTGAAACCATGCAAACGCTGGCCGACCAGTTGATTGATAATGTGGCGGCTTTTTTGCGCGGCGAGCCACGTCATCTGCTTTGATGGCTTTCAGTGATGAATTTAGCAAAAGGCACTCACTTGAGTGCCTTTTTTATTGTTCAACAGTTTGTTTTCCACTGGATTAGGCCTTCGTACACATTTAGCGTGCATAAGAAAATGTATAGCCTGTGGGTAAACGCGCTAAATGGCTGTCTTAATGGATTTTTCTTGTAATGCTTAAAATTTAGGCTATTGTGGCGCGAATAAACGGCTTATTCCCATTCAAGCAGGATAGCTAATGGGGTAAGTTGTGGATAAGCCGATTAACTGGCTGTATTGATTGAATAAAATTGGATTGATTAAAAAATGGGCAAATAAAGGCCGGATTTTTGCTTTTTGCCCACAATTTGGCTATCTATTTGTGTTGCTGGCTGGAAATATTCAATCCGTGGGCTATATTGCCGCCGTTTGGGAATTACTCCCGAATTTGCAGGATAGCTACTTGGGTAAGATGTGGATAATCTAATTAACTAATTGTATCAAAAGGAAAATATTAAACTGATTAAAATTTAATCAGCTCCTTGTTCGGCGATGCTAAGCGGTGGGTTTTTCTGGTCTTGTCGATATTGTGCGATTCGGCGGAATAGCCAGCTTTGCGGCTGCTCTTGGCCGGTGCGAATGTAATCGAGCAAGCTAATGCTCTCTTGTACTGCAGTGTGCGCTAGCCGCGCGTGGTGATTACCAATAAATAAGAGCTCGTCACCAAAATACAGCGGCGTATCGCCAGTTGGCAGCAATGTGTCTGTGCCTGCATGGCGGTGCAGCAAGGCTAGGCAGCGCAATGAATCGCCATGATTCAGCGCATCGTGGGTGTAATGCTCAATACGCAGCGGCGGAAGGGGTTGGGCCAGCATGGCATGCACGGCAGAGGCGTTGCGGGCGTTAAATTGGATGCGCCAGATTTCTGGCACTTTCCCTTTACAAAGTTCAAGCAATTGTGGGAGTAATTGCGCGGCCCAAGCTTCAGATTGCTGACTAATTAGCGCCATTGCATCGGCCAATAATGGGTTCTCCATCGCGCGTAGGCATTCGTGCGCAATAATTTGTGCCCGAATCGACGTGATATTAGGTTTAAAGGCAGTAAACAGGATGTGATTATGGGTTAGGTTTTGGCGCGCTACTGTGAATAGCTGCGGGTTAATTTCCCGTGCAGTGGCCAGTGCAGAAAGATTATTGGCATCATTATCGTGGCTCACCAGCAAACCAACGGCATGCTCGATACCTGCTTGTTTCAATGAGGCCGCATCCACACCTAGGGCATGAATAAAACAATCTGGCGGTAGTTGCGCTTGCGGCTCTGGGTCTATCACGGTCACGCTGCAGCCTGCCGCTAACAACGCCTGATACACAGCAGCGCCAAATCGTCCAAAGCCAACAATGACCCAATGCCCAACTGGCGGTTGGGGCTCCGTTGCGATTGGGTTGCCCGGAAAATCAGCCAATACATCGCAAAGCTGGGCCACATTGGGTTGTTGTAAGCGCCGGGCGAATTTTCGCCCAACGGTTTCAAATAAATTGATGACTTTATTGGTGCCAAAGGAGGCCATGTTTTCGGCCACGGAGCGGTTGCGGCTGCGACAAATGGATAGTATCTGTGGCCGTAGTACATAGGCGCTAATCGCGATGGCTAGATTGGCCTCTTCATTGCCGGTAATACCTACGATGCCAATGCAGTGCGGGTGTTCAATGCCGGCGATTTTAAGGAGCTCGGGGTTGGCCGCATCACCTGCAAAACTTGGCGTATCGTAATGAAAATTGGCCAAAGCAATGTCGTTAATTCGCTCTTCACGCAGCTCTAGAATGACAAAGCGAATATCCAGATCATCCAGCACTTTGCATAAAATCCGCGCCGTTTGTCCGTAACCGCAAATTAAATAGAAAGGCTCGCTGATGCGGCGTACTTTGCGCCCGAAGCGCGCATGGGCAATTGCTTTGCGCAGCGATTCATCACGCATTAATCCAAAAATTGAACCAATCGCATATGCCCAGCCAGTTACCGCCAGATAAATGCACAGCAGCACCCATAGGCGCTGCTGGTAAGTAAATGGATGTGGTATTTCACCAAAACCGATTGAAGTGGCGGTGTAGCTAATAAAATAAAAAGCGTGAAAGAAGTCGATGTGGTATGGCTTGCCATTGCCATCGATGCCGGGAATTAATACCAGCCCAAGCACGGCAATGGCATAAATACTGATTAGCATGATGATGGGCGCTCGCAAGCGCCGCAACATCAAAAAGAAAATGCCGTCCATATCAGCGGCGGTGTTGCAGAGTTTCGCCGATCAGTAGCACGACCGACACCAAATTGGCGGCTAGTGCGCCTGCCGCAAATGACACCACCATTGAAGTCACGCCGGGCGTCATGCCGGTGCCGCTGACGTATTCTGCGTGTCCCCAGATCAAGGCCGCGGTGACGAGCTGCAAATCGGCCACCAAACTCGTGGCCAAGTGTAATGCGCCAACTTGAGTGCGGTCGCCAAATTTTAGTGCGGTGGCGATGAAATTGATGACGATAGCTGCAAAGAGCTCAAAAACATCATGCTGGTGCGGGACATCGATTTGCCCAAGCACAAAGCCAAAGTTCAGTGTGAAGGCCAATAAAATAAAAAAACCAAAAATGACTTTTTCGATATTCATAGAGGCGCTCGATTAGGGCTAGCTAGGGGGTATGGGGCTGTATGCCAGCTTGAATGGCGCTGCAGCGGTATACGTCTGATTGTGGCTTAGTCCACCATTGAGTTCAAGGCATTTGTACCGCAGCTGCTTGTTATCCACCTTTTTCGTGGATAACAAGGCTCACAGCTGTGGGTAAGTGCTTTAAGTGTTTGATGCAACAGGAGGTGGCGCCGTTGCTGCAAAAATGAGCGGTAGCCAACTAATCGATGAGGTTTTCCCCGCTTTATTGGCATAGCTGTATGAATAAGCTGTGGATGAGTTGGCTAATCAACTGTTTTATTTAATTAAATTTGGATTGCCTAAAATCTAGGCAAGCAAGACGCCGCTCATTTTTAATAAGGAAACACCAATCGCCACCATCATTAGTGCAATAAGGCCATCCAGAATGCGCCAAGCCGTTGGTTTGGCAAACAATGGGGCTAGTTTGCTGGCCCCATAAGCCAAGGAAAAAAACCACAGCGCGGAGAAGCTGACCGCGCCCAATAAAAACATTGGTTGGTGGCTGCTTGGTTGTTGCGCACCGATGCCGCCGACTAAAACGACAGTATCCAGAATTGCGTGGGGATTCAGTACAGAAAACCCCAGCGCGGCAATGGCGACATGTTTGGCGGTTTTCGCTTCACTTTGGCTGGTATCTATGCTCATCGCACTGGGATTGATGGCCTTTTGTAATGATTGCCAGCCGAACCAGAATACAAAGGCAGCGCCGGCCAGTGCCATCCAAACTTCGAGCTGGGGCAGGGTTTGCAGCATTTTGCCCATTCCCAATACTCCTGCCGACATCAGCAGGAAATCACAAGTCACGCAGGTGATTGCCGCAACAAATAGATGCTGACGGGAAATACCCTGACGCAATACAAAGGCATTTTGCGCGCCGATGGCCATGATCAGGCTGGCGCACAATGCCATACCTTGGAAAAACACACTGCTGTTCATGTTAAATGCTCGTGATCAATCGATTTATGATGATTGATTGTCCAAAGTTATGCTTGCTAAATAAAGAATATTTAAATTATCTTGTTGATCATTAAAAATACTTAATTTAGGTGTGCGATGCAATTCGATCATCGGCAGGCAGAAGCGCTATTGGCCGTGGTGGATAGTGGCAGTTTTGAGCAGGCCGCACTAGCTCTGCATCTGACTCCTTCGGCTATCTCGCAGCGGGTTAGGCAGCTAGAAACTGCGTTGGGTACACCTTTGCTGGTGCGCTCCCGCCCATGCCGTGCCACGCTGGCTGGTCAGCAGTTATTACAGTATTTGCGCCGAGCGCGGCTACTGGAGCAAGATTTTTTGGCCGGCTTTTCTGGTGAGGCCAGCGCGCCGCTGGCTGTGCCATTGGCGGTTAATGCAGACACCTTGAGCACTTGGCTTCTGCCTGCCTTGAGTGAGTTTTTGATCACGGAAAACGTGTTGATTAGCCTGATTGTGGACGATCAAGACCATACCTACAGCTTAATGCAGGAAGGTCAGGCTTTGGCGTGTGTATCGGCCGAGCCTCATCCAATGCAGGGCTGCGTCGTGCATCAACTGGGTATTTTGCGCTACCGAATGTTGGCTTCACCGGCGTTCTATCAACGATGGTTTGCCCATGGTTATGAGCGCGAAGCGGCGCGATTAGCGCCGGTTATGGTGTTTAACCGCAAAGATGCATTGCAATCGAATTTTTTGTTGCAACTATTTGGCCTGCGTCCTGGTGCGTACCCAGAGCATCATGTCCCGGCTAGCGAGCCTTATTTGCAGTCGATTTTACTGGGGCTGGGCTATGGCATGGTGCCGCATTTGCAGGCCGATCCCTTGATTGGGAGCGGTGAATTAATCGATGTTGCTCCACAGAAGCCCACAGATGTGATGCTGTATTGGCATCACTGGAAGGTTCAGCCGCCGCGGTTGGAGCGTTTATCGCGGCGCTTAGTTGATTCGGCGCGTCAGCGCTTATTGCAACCGGATTAATTGGATGTATATCCGCGAATCTATTTAATTAATTGATTTATGTGTGTATACCATGCCGGGTATTGTGCTTTGCTATGGCGAATTTTGTTGGGTTGAAGTGTAAAAAGCACGGCTAAGCAATGAAAAAATACCATTGTTTTGTTGCAAATGGGAATGGTTATCAGTAATATGTGCGAATGATTCTCGATAACAAATTTACATTGATCGCGGTAATCGGTGTGCATTGTGCGCTGTTTTATCAGCTAAGCCAGCATTCGCGGCCAAGTGCACCAACCGAACCGATTTTTATGCAGGCCATGCCGCTGGCAATGGGGCCGCGCCAAGCTGAGCCGCAAGTCCAAGAGCAGAAGCCGCTACCGAAAGTGCGGCAAAAAATCAAAGAAGTGCGACAGAAGGTTCAGGAACGTGTGGCTAAGTCTACGCAGATTAAAACTACGCAACTCCAGCCTGAAACGCCGGATCGTGCGGCAACACTGGAAGTCGCTGCGGCAAAAAACAGCGCACAGCGTGACGAGCCACTGCGTGGTGAGGCAAAAACAAGTAATGAGGCTGCCGTTAATCCGAGCGGTGGGCAAGAGGGGCAGAGCAAACAAGTCGAACCCGTACTCAGTGCACCGAGTTTTCATGCCAATTACCTGAGCAACCCCAAGCCGCCATATCCGCCAGCGTCTTTGGCGTTGAATGAGCAAGGCGTGGTGTATCTGCGGGTACAGGTGAACGCAGCAGGTTTGCCGGAAAAAATCGAATTACATAAAAGCAGCGGTTTTGCGCGGCTCGATGCGGTGGCACAAAGCACCGTGCAGCGCTGGCGCTTTGTGCCGGCCAAGCGGGGTGATGAGCCGGTGGCAGGTTCAGTGGTAGTGCCGGTTAATTTTTCAATCAAGAAGTCGTAAGGATAAGTGATGGATTTGTCTCTGGTTTTGCATTCGGGCGATCCGATTTTGCAGTCGGTGTTTGGCTTGCTGGTGTTGATGTCGGTGGTGAGCTGGGTGGTGATTATTGCGCGTTCACGTTTGTTGTGGGTGATGAAGCGCCATCAGCAAAAATTCATGGCCTCATTCTGGGAGGCGGGTGATTGGCAAGAGGCGCTGGGCTTGGCGGAGCGTCATCAGGCACCCGCTGCA
Source organism: Chitinibacter fontanus (assembly GCF_013423785.1). Taxonomy (NCBI): domain Bacteria; kingdom Pseudomonadati; phylum Pseudomonadota; class Betaproteobacteria; order Neisseriales; family Chitinibacteraceae; genus Chitinibacter; species Chitinibacter fontanus. The sequence continues at coordinate 156,992 of NZ_CP058952.1, read as the reverse complement.
AAGCTCGCTCGTGCCGGTGCCGATAGTTTGCGCCATTACCGCGCGCACGAAGGTGGTGGTTTGGGCAAGGCCGTGTCGCTGGATGATTATCTGGTGCGTAATCTGCGCACCAAACTGAGCCAAGAGACCGCCAAGATGGAGCGTGGCCTGACTTGGTTGGCCACGACGGGGTCGGTATCACCCTTTATTGGTTTATTTGGCACGGTGTGGGGTATCTATCACGCTTTGGTCGGTATCGCGACGGCGGGTAATGCATCACTGGCCACGGTCGCTGCGCCGATTGGTGAGGCATTGGTGGCCACCGCTGCAGGCTTGGCGGTAGCAATCCCCGCTGTGATTGCCTACAACGCGTTCATTCGTACCAACCGCCGGTTTGCGCAAGAGCTTGATGGCTTTACCCATGACTTGCATGCCCAATTGCTGACGGAGGGTGGTCATGGCGTTCGGTAGTTTTTCCTCGCAAGATGCGGCGCCGATGGCAGAAATTAACACCACGCCATTGGTTGATGTGATGCTGGTGCTGTTGGTAGTGTTTATTGTGACTGCGCCGGTTATGACGCACGCAGTTCGTGTTGAGTTGCCTAAGGCGAGTGCGGCCGTGGTTGAGCAAACTAAACAGCCAATTAAGTTAACACTGCAGGCTGAAGGTGGTTTGTTGGATGATCAAACGCCGGTGCAGCCTGAGGCACTTGATGCGCGCTTTGCTGCGGCATTTGCTACCGACCCGTTAACCGAAGTGCATTTGTATGCGGATAAAACGGTGCAATACGAACGGATTGCGCAAACGATGGCTGCGGCACAACGAGCCGGTTTGACGCGGATTGGTCTGATGACCAGTGCGGAAAACACAGCAGGAAGCAAGTGATCTAGCTTTAAGTGATCACTCACGAAAATTGTATTTACGCGGCCCATTGCAGTGCGCGATTGGCCAACAACGAAAACGCTTGAACGGGCGGGGTGGCCGCCGCAATTGGATTAATCACGGAATGTCAATGAATCAAGCAGGGACTAGCGGCTGTATTTGCCGGCGACTGTTTAACTCCGTCAGCTCGACGGCGGGTACGGCTGTGCCTTGATTTTGATTGATTAACCAACACGCGGCGGGTTAATCCCGCCTTTTTTTTGCCCATTTTTCCTAGTAGCAACACAGAGAAGACCATGAGAGAGATACATAAAAAGAAAACAGGCGTTCGCCATTTGGCGAAATACCCGGCGGCGGCAGCGTTATTTGGCGTTGTGGCTGGTGGTGCGCAGGCGGCTGATGCTGTGCTTGCGCCTGTTGAGGTGACGGCGCCAGCTGCCAATAAAAACGGTACTGCGGATACATATAAGGCGCCGACCGTTTCGGTAGGCCGCACCAAGCAAGATGCACGGGATGTGCCGCAATCGGTAACCAGCATTACCCAGCAAGTGATGCATGACCAAGATGCAAATACCTTGAAAGAGGCGCTGCGCAATGCGGTTGGCGTTACATTTAATGCTGCTGAAGGTGGTGCCAGTGGTGATGGCGTGCGGATTCGTGGTTTTGCGGCATCGAACGATTTGTATTTGGATAACTTCCGCGATTCTGCGCAATACAACCGCGATACGTTTAATACCGATACGGTTGAAGTACTGCGTGGCCCTGCTTCTATGTTGTATGGCCGTGGCTCTACGGGGGGTATTGTAAATCAGGTTAGTAAAGCGCCGTTCCGTGGCGATTTAAATCAGCTAACGACCACCATTGGTACCGATAGCTATTACCGTGCCGAAGGCGATTTTAATCGCTCAATTGGTGAAAGCTCGGCGGCGCGTTTGACGGTTATGGGGCAGAAGGCGGGTAGTTTCCGTGAGGGCGCTGAGTTGAATCGCTGGGGCGTGGCTCCGAGTGTGAAATTTGGGATTGGCGAGCCGACCGAAATTACCTTGTCTTACCTGCATTACCAAGAAGACAACGTACCCGATTACGGTGTGCCGTATTACCGCAAGGCAACGACATCAAGCAATCGCCCGAGCAGTAGCTCAATCCACGGCACCGATACCCCGATTGATCGCGCCGATACTTTTTATGGTTTGAAAGATTTCGATAGCGAAAAAACGCAAACCGACGTACTAAGCGCCATTGTGCAGCACCAATTGGCGCCGAATATGGTGCTGAAAAACAGTACCCGTTATGGTCAGTATGATTTGGATCTGCGTGCGAGCGCACCGGGTATTAGCTTTGCCAATACCAATGAAGCTCTTAGCGATAAAACGACCATTACCCGTGGCCGCAAACTACGCCAGCGTGATCAGGAAATTATCTCAAACGTTACGGATCTACTGTGGGATTTTGAAACTGGCACTCTGCGCCACAATGTGCTAGCTGGGGTTGAATTAACCCGCGAGAAACTCCTAAGTACTGGACGTACACAACTGGCCGCTGGTGGCAAAACTAGCTGCGCTCTGCCAAGCACAACGGTTGGCAATCCGATCACCAGCGGTGTGCCAAATTGTAACGAGCCAATCAAAACAGGCGAGTCAGAATCAACCGCCGATACCCTAGCATTTTATGTGCAAGATATGATTGATCTGAACCCACAGTGGAAAATGCTGCTGGGAGCACGTTTTGATCGCTTTAAGGCACAAACCGAAAATCGCAGCTTTACCGCCAGCAAGGCCGCTGATCCAACTGGCCGCACTGATAATGTCTGGAGCTGGCGTACCGGCCTGATCTATCAGCCTGATCAGCAGCAATCGTACTATATCTCTTACGGCACTTCGTTTAACCCATCGGCAGAGGCTTATTCCACCGACCCGCGTGGTGCGATGACCGATCCGGAGAAAAACGCCAATTATGAAATCGGTGCTAAATGGACGCTGCTAGAGGGGGATCTCGCCTTGCGCGCAGCACTGTTCCGTACCGTGAAAACCAATGAGCGCCAAACTGATATCGAGCAAGGTGTTATCAAGCCGTATCTCTTGTCAGGTAAGCGCCATACCGATGGTATTGAGCTCGAAGCGGCGGGTCGGATCAGTGATAAATGGCAAGTCTTTGCCGGTGTCGCGCTGATGGATCCAGTGATCGATAAAGTGGCAGGAACTTCACCGAAAGAGCAAGAAGGCAATATGCCTGATAATGCACCACGTTACACCGCCAACTTGTGGACAACCTATCAAATTGATGGCAACTGGAAAGTGGGTGGTGGCGCCAATGCGATGGGTAAACGCTATACAGATTTGAATAATGTGGTGAATTTGCCAAGCTTTGTGCGTTGGGATGCCATGGCTGAATGGAATCAGCGTGATCTGAGCGTGCAGCTAAATGTGTATAACGTATTTAATACCGCACATTATGAAGGCTTGTACCGTGGTTTTGCGGTGCCTGGCACTGGTCGCGCAGCACGTGTAACCGTTGGGTATAAGTTCTAAGTCTAGATATTAATTTTTGTTTAGCTAAATACATGGCCGGGTATTGCCCGGCCATGCGTCTTTGATGTTTGATCTGGAAGCCAATTATGCTGATTCATATTCCTCAGGTGCTCGATACTGCAACAGTAAAAGCCTGCCGTGCTCGGCTCGATCGTGCAGAGTGGCTAGATGGCCGTATCACGGCTGGCACTCAATCGGCCAAAGTCAAAAACAATGAGCAATTGCCTAATGATGATCCAGAAGCAGTTGCGGTGCGGCAAGTGATTTTGGCGGCTTTGGAAAAAAACGAGTTGTTCTTTGCTGCGGCGTTGCCGAAGCGAATTTTCCCGCCTTTGTTTAACCGATATGGTGCCGGCATGACCTTTGGTAACCATGTTGATAATGCGATCCGCCGTATCACCGAAACCGGGGAGTGGGTACGTTCAGATTTATCAGCCACCTTGTTTTTTTCTGAGCCGGAAGAGTACGAGGGCGGCGAATTGGTGATTGAAGATACCTTTGGTCTGCATGAAGTGAAGCTCGCGGCAGGCGATATGATTTTATATCCATCAAGCAGCCTGCATCGTGTCGAACCAATTACGCGCGGAACTCGGGTAGCTTCGTTTATGTGGATGCAAAGCATGATTAAAGATGTTGGTGAACGCGGTCTCTTGTTTGATTTAGATACCGGTATTCGCCAGATTCGTGCGGAGCTGGGGGATACGCCAACCGCAGTCCAATTAACCGGTGTGTATCACAATCTGTTACGCAAATGGAGCGAAATCTAAGCATCTGTTGCTAAGGCTTTGTACGGGAAAACCCTAGTGGTTGCGCTTTGACTATCCTCTATAAAGTAATTTTACCCTCAGGTTTCAATATGGCCACGCACTTAGCCTGCCGCAGTCGCAAAATTTGCTGGCCCATTTTATTGTTTGCTACTTGCCTGAGTGCCGCCGCGTGGGCTGAGCCCCTCGAGTTACTGGTCGAAGATGCGGCCGAACCTTTTTCCAAAGCAGATGGCACCGGCTACTCCAATGATGTTGTGCGCGCAGCCTTTGCCGCAGTTGGGGTCGAGGTAAAGTTAACTGTAGTGCCATATTCACGCTGTAAAGCCATGGTGCTCGATGGTGCAGTGGCGGGCTGTTTTAATATGGCTTGGGAGCCTGCGCTAGAAGGAAAAGTAAAGTTTGCCGACGAGCCGCTGTACCGTGCACTTGGCGTTTATTTTCAGAATAAAGCGCACCCACTGAGCGTGAAAAAAGAAAGCGAGCTCGCCGCCCCAGTTCGGATTGGTACTGTCAAAGATTACGAATATGCTGATTCCGCCCTGCAAACAAAGGCGCGTGGGGCAACTTTCTTCCCCGGGCGCAGTGAGCAAGTTAGTTTGCGGCGTTTGGCAGAGGGTAAGCTTGATGCAGCTTTAGTGATTTCCAATGAATTGCAAGGTTCACAATATTGGGCCGAAAGTGCAGGGGTCGATAAAAAAGTCGAAGTCGCTTTTCCAAGTACCCATACCTTGGTGTTTATCGGTTTTAGTGCCAATCACCCGCAAGGCGCTTGGGCGCTGGAAAAATTTAATCAAGGCCACAAAATCATTCGTGATAACGGTTTGGTTACGCAATTACGCAGCAAATGGTCTGCGCCGACTAAAAAATAATTTTTCTCGAGGTATGTGGCTGTAATCCTTTTTATTTAATGGATGGCTGTATATACGGTGTAATTATTTGGGTTTTTGCCAGTTTTATTGCACCGACTACCTGTGCAATGGCGGGCTTGTGGCACAATAGACTCCCCTTCTTTCTTGTTTGTGATTCATGGAAATCTTTATTTTACTCGGCTTGATTTTGCTTAACGGTGTGTTCGCGATGTCCGAAATCGCACTAGTGACTGCGCGCAAGGCGCGGCTGAACAAAATGGCTGAGGCTGGAAATAAGGGGGCGGCTGTTGCGTTGGAGTTGGGGGCTGATCCTACAAAATTCATGTCTACCGTGCAGATCGGTATTACGTCGATCGGTGTATTAAGCGGCATTGTGGGTGAATCGGTTTTGGCGGCACCCTTTGCCGATTGGCTAATGACATTTGGGTTGCCCGAGCAGCTGAGCGACACCAGTGCCACGGTCTGCGTTGTGGTTAGTGTGACGTATTTTTCAATTGTCTTGGGTGAGTTAGTCCCCAAACGTCTAGGGCAAATTAGCCCTGAATTAATTGCCACGCTGGTGTCACGTCCTTTGCAAATGCTGGCATTGGTTACTCGACCATTTGTGCGGTTGTTAAGTGTGTCAACTGCCTCAATTTTGCGTGTGCTGGGCGCCAATCAGCATGCCACGCCAAGCGTAACGCAAGACGAAATCGATGCAATGTTGATTGAAGGCTCTGAAGCAGGCTTAATTGAAGCCCATGAGCACACCATGGTACGAAATGTTTTGCGCTTGGATGACCGCATGGTGACTTCATTGATGGTGCCACGTGGTGACGTGGCTTATCTTGATCTGGCCGAGCCACTTGAGGCCAATTTGGCCCGAGTGGCGCAAGCTGATTACTCGCGCTTTCCGGTGTGCCGCGATGGGCTGGAAAATTTGCTAGGAGTGCTGAGCACCAAAGAAATCTTGAAGAAGATGCTCAACGGCCAGCAGGTTGATTTATCTGCGCAATTACAGCCTTGCGTGTTTGTACCTGAAACCCTCACTGGGCTTGAACTATTAGAGCAAATGCGCTCCTCGGGCGTCGAGTTAGTGTTTTTGGTTGATGAATATGGCGAATTGCAAGGCTTGGTTACACTGCAAGATGTATTGGAAGTCTTAACTGGCGAGTTTATGCCGCAGAATATTGAAGATGCGTGGGCTGTGCAGCGGGCTGATGGTTCATGGCTGCTCGATGGTCTGATTCCTATTCCAGAACTCAAAGATAAATTGGCGCTGCAAACTGTGCCAGATGAAGATAAAAATAGTTACCACACCCTAAGTGGGATGGTGATGTTATTGTTAGGGCGAATGCCACGAACTGGCGACATCACTTATTGGGAGCATTGGTCTTTGGAGGTGGTCGATATGGATGGTCATCGCGTAGATAAGATTCTTGCCACCGAGCACATTGGTGCCGATAGCATCACCAAAAATGGCTAATGACGAAAACCACCCTTAGCGGTGGTTTTTTTTCGCCTAAGATGGGCATCAGTGCTGCTGCAGGTTTTTGATACCGAACAAATAACTCGCAAACACAGGAATTTCCTCAATAGCGAATTTACGGCAAATATTTACAATGGCGTCATTAAAAAAGAGGATAAAAATATGCAAATCACCGTAGTGAACCACCCCCTTGTGCAGCACAAGCTGGCTTTGATGCGCGAAGCCGATGTGTCGACCAATAAATTTCGCCTGTTGACTGAAGAACTGGCACGCCTACTGGCTTATGAAGCTACGCGTGATTTGGAATTGGAAGATGTCACGATCAATGGCTGGTGCGGTGAAGTGCAGGTTAAAAAGATCAAAGGCAAAAAACTCACTGTGGTGCCGATTCTGCGTGCGGGCTTAGGAATGCTCAATGGCGTGCTCGATCTGGTGCCGTCGGCCAAAATCAGTGTCGTCGGCTTGGCGCGCGATGAAGAAACATTGCAGCCGGTGCCATATTTCGAGAAATTCGTTGGCGATCTGCAAGATCGTCTGGCCTTGATTATTGACCCGATGCTGGCAACTGGTGGCTCGCTGGTGGCAACCGTCGATATGCTCAAACGCAATGGCTGCAAAGACATTATCGCGATTGTGATGGTGGCCGCGCCCGAAGGCGTTAAGTTGATGAATGAAAAGCACCCTGACGTCAAAATTGTTAGTGCCTCGCTCGACTCGCATCTCAACGAGCAGGGATATATCATTCCTGGTTTAGGTGATGCAGGCGATAAAATTTTTGGCACCATCAATAAATAAGGCGCGCTATGTTTAACGAAATTAAGCAGTTTATTTCTGGTGCCCAGATTTTATTTGTCGCCTTTGGCGCGCTGGTATTGGTGCCATTGCTGACGGGCTTAAACCCTGCGATGGCGTTGTTGGGTGCAGGTGTTGGTACCTTGATGTTCCAACTGATTACCAAACGGCAAGTGCCGATTTTTCTGGGCTCTTCATTTGCATTTATCGGGCCGATTATTTTTGCCATGCATACCTGGGGGCAGGGCGCGACGCAGTTCGGGCTGTTTTTTGCCGGACTGATGTATTTTATTATTGCCGGTTTGATCAAATGGCGTGGCATGGGGTTTATTCATAAATTACTGCCGCCAGTGGTGATTGGCCCGGTGATTATGGTGATTGGTTTGTCGGTGGCGGTTGCTGCTTCTGGTATGGCCATGGGGCAGGGTGGTGGTAAGCAGTTGGTGCCGTATGGCGTGTCGCTGTTGCTGGCGACTATTTCGCTGACAACAACCATTATCGTGTCGGTGTTTGCCGGTGGCATGCTGCGCTTGGTGCCGATTTTATCGGGCGTGGTGGCGGGCTATATCGCTGCAGTGTTTTTGGGCGTGGTTGATTTGTCAGGTATTGCTAATGCACCGTGGTTTGCCATGCCGCATTTTGTAACGCCGGAAGTGAACTGGGCAGCGGCGCTGTTTATGTTGCCGGTGGCGATTGCCCCGACGATTGAGCATATTGGTGGTGTGATGGCGTTGGGCAAAGTCACTGGTCAAGATTACACGGTCAATCCTGGCCTGCATCGCACCTTGGGTGGTGATGGCTTGGGCGTGTGTTTTGCTGGCTTGATTGGTGGCCCCCCAATTACAACTTATGCCGAAGTCACAGGCGCGCTGATGATTACGCGCAATTTCAATCCGGTGATCATGACTTACGCTGCCGTATTGGCGGTGATCTTGGCATTCTTTGGCAAATTTAATGCCATTCTGGTGTCTATTCCAATGCCGGTGATGGGCGGGATTATGGTCTTGCTGTTTGGTACGATTGCGTCGATCGGCCTGAAAACACTGATCGACAGCAAGGTGGATCTGATGCTGCCGCGCAATCTGGTGATTGTGTCGGTGGTGCTGACCTGCGGGATTGGCGGCCTGATGGTGCAAGTGGGTAATTTCAACTTGGTGGGTGTAGGCTTAGTGAGTGTGTTGGCAATTGTGCTGAATTTGCTATTGCCTAATCCGCCAGCCGAGCCAGCAGCAGAGATTTAATTGTTATGGGTATATTCTTGTAGATTATGTTATTTATAGTCTGCGAGGATATACCCTAGTTGTGTGTTAAATGGCGAGCCAGTCTCGCCATTTTTTATCGTGCCGTGAAAATCGCCACACCTTTAAGACAGCCCGCGATGCGGCTGGGTTTGGTAGAATCACGGCTTAAATTCAATTTATTGTCGAACCGAGTGTTATGAGCCAAGAAAACGCAGTTGCCCCGACCAGTAATTTTGTCCGTCAAATCATTGATGCCGATCTGGCTAGCGGTAAACATCAGGCTGTCCAGACGCGCTTTCCACCGGAGCCCAATGGCTATCTGCATATTGGTCATGCCAAATCGATTTGTCTGAATTTCGGCATTGCCGCGGATTATCAAGGTCGCTGCAATCTGCGTATGGACGACACCAATCCAGAAAAAGAAGAAGACGAATACGCCGCAGCGATTGAAGCCGATGTGCGCTGGTTAGGTTTTGAGTGGAATGGCGATGTACGCCATACCTCGGATTATTTCGACCAATTGCACGGCTACGCCATTGAGCTAATCAAAGCTGGCAAGGCCTTTGTGTGCGACTTAAACGCCGAAGAGATGCGCGAGCACCGTGGCGATTTTCAAAAACCCGGTCGTAACAGCCCATACCGTGATCGCTCGGTGGTAGAAAACCTCGACCTGTTCGAGCGGATGAAAAACGGCGAATTTGCCGATGGTAGCAAAACGCTGCGCCTGAAAATTGATATGGGCTCGCCCAATCTGAATTTGCGCGATCCGGTGTTCTACCGCATCAAGCGCGCAACGCACATCAAAACCGGTGATAAATGGTGCATCTACCCGATGTACGACTATTCGCACTGCATTTCCGATGCGCTGGAAGGCATTACGCATAGCCTGTGTACGCTGGAGTTTGAAGACCATCGCCCGCTGTACGACTGGGTTTTGGATAACATCACCATCCCTTGCCATCCACAACAGATCGAGTTCTCGCGTCTTGAGTTGCTGTATTCGATTACGTCAAAACGCAAGCTGAATCAGCTTGTGACCGAAGGTCTGGTCAGCGGATGGGATGATCCGCGTTTGACGACCATCAGCGGCATGCGTCGCCGTGGTTATAGCCCAGCCGGTATTCGCCTGTTTGCGCAGCGCATCGGCGTGAGCAAAGGCGAGAACATCATTGATTTCTCGATTTTGGAAGGCGCTGTGCGTGAAACACTGGAAACTGAAAGCCCACGTGTGATTGCGGTGCTCAACCCAATTAAAGTGACGCTGACCAATTTTGAAGCGGGCGTGACCGGTAGCCGTAGCGCACCGTTCCATCCCCATCACGAAGAAATGGGCGAGCGCGAGATTCCAATCAGTCCGACTTTATGGATCGAGCGCGATGACTTTGCTGAAGAGCCACCGAAAGGCTGGCAACGCCTGACCTTGGGTGGCGAGGTGCGCTTGCGTTACTCCTATGTGATTAAGTGCGATGAAGTGATCAAAGACGCTAACGGCGAAATCGTTGAACTGAAATGCTCGATTGACCCGAAAACGCTCGGCCAAAATCCAGAAGGGCGCAAAGTGAAAGGCGTGATCCACTGGATTTCGGCGGAGCACGCGATTGAAGCTGAAGTGCGCCTGTATGAGCGCCTATTCACTGAGCCGCGTCCTGATGCGATTCGTGGCGAAGATGGTCAATATCTCGACTTTAAGCAGTTCATTAATACCGAATCGCTCAAGACAATTACGGCCTATGTCGAAGCGTGCGTCAAAGATGCCGCACCAGAGACTCGCTATCAGTTTGAGCGTTTGGGCTACTTTGTTACTGACCGCCATGATCACAAAGCGGGCGGCAAGCCGGTGTTTAACCGCACGGTGACGCTGAAAGATTCTTGGGCGAAATAAGCTGTAGTGCTCGCAATTTGTTGTGATGATTGATGGGGCAGTTTGGTGACGCCAATCTGCCCTTAACGCTGAATGGAAATTGGAAAACACACCATGAAACTTGGATTGAAATCGGTATCTATTAGTGGATTGCTTTTGCTCTCATCCATCGCGCTGGCCCAAGACCCAGCGAGCACTGAGCCAGTAGTTAGTAGCAAACCTGAAGTGATTATCGCCAAAGGCAAAGTGGGCCAAGCTCCGGTGCAATTGGTTTACGATTATTTAGCTGATCGCATTGCCAATGAATATGGGGTTAGCGAGTTTCAAAATCTGCAAATTACGCAAAAATCAGCAGGTGCAGAAGACTTTAGCAATGTATCACTCGAAGTTTTACAAACCGGTTTGCTCGATGATGCCATCGCTGCGCAGCGCTATCGGTTTAAGCTAAATGTCAATGAGGAATCACGCGTCTGGCAAATCAAATCTGTTTCGCAAGAATGGCAATGCCGTCGTGGTAATAAAAAGGCTTGGACTCAAAAGCCTTGTAAATAAACCACTATTGTCCTTGTAACGAGCGCGCTGGCGCTCGTTTTTTGTATTTGCGCATAATTTGGATCAGAGTATGTCGGCCGCTAAAGCTCCTACTGTTCGTCATTTGTTTCGCAATTTCTGGCGTATCGCCAAACCGTATTGGGTATCAGAAGATAAGTTATATGCTTGGGGGTTACTGGCGCTGGTGATTAGCCTGTCGCTCGGTTTGGTGTATATGAATGTCCAGTTCAATAGCTGGTACAACGAGTTCTACAACACCCTGCAAAACCTAGATGCCAAAGGCTTTAAAGCCGCTCTGTATAAATTTGGCTATTTGGCTTTTGCTTATATCGTGATTGCCGTATATGCGATCTGGTTCCAACAAATGCTGGAAATCCGCTGGCGCAAGTGGGCAACGATTCATTACACGCAAAAATGGTTGAGTGAAAACAACTTCTACCGCCTGCAACTGACCGACGCCAATACCGATAACCCTGATCAGCGTATTGCCGAAGACGTTGGCCAATTTGTGTCGATCTCATTGTCTCTCTCTTTAGGCTTATTGCGCTCGGTAGTGACGCTGGTATCGTTTATCGGTATTTTGTGGACGCTTTCCGGTCCGCTTAAATTCATGCTGGGTGGCTCGGAAGTCACGATTCATGGTTATATGGTCTGGGTGGCGATTATTTACGCGCTGATTGGTACTGGGATTACCATTTTGCTCGGCCGCCCTTTGGTCGGGTTGAACTTTATGCAACAACGCTATGAAGCTGATTTCCGTTTTGGCTTGGTGCGTGTGCGGGAAAATGCCGAATCAATTGCGCTGTATGCTGGCAGCAAAGACGAGCAAGAGCGCTTGGGCTATCGCTTTTTGAATGTGGTAAATAATTTCTGGTCACTGATGCGCATGAACAAGCGCCTGACTTGGTTTACCTCATTCTGGGGGCAATTGGCGATTATTTTCCCACTGATCGTCGCCGCGCCGCGCTTTTTTGCCAAAGAAATCCCACTCGGTGGTCTGATGCAAATTAACTCGGCTTTCGGTCAAGTATACGGTGCGCTGGACTTTATCATCGGCAGCTTTAGCACGCTGGCCAATTGGAAAGCGGTGATTGATCGTTTGACCACTTTTGAGCGCAGTGTAGACACTGCCGCTCAATTGCCGCGCATTAACCCGCAGCCCATTAGCCAAGGCTTGGAGTTAAAGCAGCTTAATGTCACTAAGCCAAACGGTGAAGTGCTGCTAGCTGATCTCAATCTGGAGCTCGGAGCTGGTGATACAGTACTGATTCGCGGTAAATCGGGTAGTGGTAAGTCGACGCTGTTGCGCTCCTTGGCAGGTATATGGCCATATGCGCAAGGTTACCTTGGTGTGCAGAGCAATACCCGTAGTTTATTTCTGTCGCAAAAACCATATATGCCGCTGGGTAGCCTGCGGGCTGCGCTGTATTACCCTAATGATGTTGAGCAGGATGATGGCCAAATCGCCGAATTGCTGACGATGGCCGGTTTGGCGCATTTGCTGCCACGTCTCGATGAAATCGATGCTTGGTCACATGTCTTGAGTTTGGGTGAGCAGCAACGAATTGCCTTGCTACGCGCGATTTTGGTGAAACCCGATTTCCTGTTTATGGATGAATCAACCTCGGCGCTCGATGCTGATGGCGAAGCGGTGCTGTACCAAGCGGTGCGCGAAGCGATGAAAAACGGCGTAATGATCAGTGTAGGCCATCGTGTTGGCTTGACGGAATATCATGCCCAAGTGCTCGATTGTCATGGTAACGGTCAATGGGCACTCAATACGCTGTAACGCGATTTAGATTTTGAATTAATTAATGATGAAAAGCTCTTAGCCGAGCTGATTGGAAAAACATGCTAAAAAATGACACCTTCCTGCGTGCGCTATTGCGTGAACCTGTTGACTACACGCCAGTGTGGATGATGCGCCAAGCGGGGCGCTACTTGCCCGAATACTGTGCAACGCGCAAACAGGCGGGTTCGTTCTTGCTGCTGTGTAAAAACACCGATTTGGCGACCGAAGTGACGCTGCAACCCTTGGAGCGCTTCCCGCTTGATGCGGCGATTTTGTTCTCTGATATTTTGACTGTGCCGGATGCCATGGGTTTGGGTCTCTATTTTGCCGAAGGCGAAGGCCCGAAATTCGAGCGCACGGTGCGCACCGAAGAAGACGTGGCCAAGCTATTTGTGCCGGATGTGAATACCGAGCTCAAATACGTGATGGATGCGGTGTCTTCTATTCGCAAGGGCCTCGATAATCGCGTACCGCTGATTGGCTTCAGTGGCAGCCCGTATACGCTGGCCTGCTATATGATCGAAGGTGGTTCATCGGATGACTATCGCAATATCAAAACCATGATGTATGCGCGTCCAGACCTGTTGCACCGTATCTTGGAGGTGAATACCCTCACAGTAATTGACTACCTCAATGCGCAAATCGAGGCCGGTGCACAAGCGGTGCAGATTTTTGATAGCTGGGGCGGCTCACTGCCATTTGGCAAATATCAGGAATTCTCGCTGCAATACATGGCCCGCATTGTGGCTGGGCTGAAACGCGAAAATGAAGGCCGTAAAGTGCCGGTGATTGTGTTCACCAAAGGTGGTGGCCAGTGGCTTGAAGATATCGCCGCCACCGGTTGCGATGCAATTGGTTTGGATTGGACTACTGACATCGGCCAAGCGCGCCGTCGTGTCGGTGATAAAGTCGCTTTGCAAGGTAATTTCGACCCCGTAGCCTTGTTTGCTCCGCCTGCTGCGATTGAGGCCGAGGTTAAACGCATTATCGCTAGTTATGCCAGCGCAGGTGAGGCAAAAACTGGCCATGTGTTCAATTTAGGGCACGGTATTTCGCAGTACACCAACCCCGATCATGCCGCAGCGCTGGTGGCCGCAGTGCATCGGTTTTCTGGCAAAAAAGCTTAATGCTTACAGCCGGTCTTTTATTTGTAATGTAATTAAAAATCAGTAGCTTGGCGTGATGTTTTGAAGTGTTGTGCTGCAAACAAACGCCAAGTTATGCACAAATCAAAATTAGCCAATTTGTGCTTGTCAATAGGCTGCAAAAATAAAGTTGCAAATCGTTGACAAATGCTAAGATGTTGAATTTATTGAATATAATTTTGCAGCTTAATTTTTGTGCAATCTAAACATCATCAAGCGCCCATTGGGTTTTTTCTGGTTTTAAGCACTTAGTCCACAAAATTATCCACAGAATCTGTGAATAACCATTTTACGGCAATTTTTGTGCCAGATTGGCCGTGGAGGGGCTAGACAAATGGGTGATTTGATGATTTTTAAACTTCAAAAACAGGGTGCGCAAACGCGGTGAGCGGCAGCTTTGTGATGGTGGCGCTGGATGTGCCGCTGAATCGTCTTTTTGGCTACGGTGTCGGTGATTTTGACCCGCAGGTCGGTCAGCGCGTCATCGTGCCGTTTGGCCCGCGTCAGTTATCGGGCGTGGTGATCGAGCGCCGCACCGATGCGGGTGATTTCACTGGCAAAACGCGCAATATTCTGGCTGTGCGGGATGATTTGCCGGCCTTGCCAGCGGCGACGCTCTCTCTGTGCCAATTTGTGGCTGATTATTATCACCATCCGATGGGCGCGGTGATTAGCAGTGCTTTGCCGACGGTATTTCGCAATGTGCCCGCGTTTAAAGCACCTGCCCCAGCTTGTGTTTACTACACGCCAGATCTGCAAAAATTGCTAGCCAGTATCGGCAAACGCGCCCATGCGCAGCGGCGCGTGGCTGAGTCGCTCGCCTTGCCGCATACCCCCGCAGCGCTGCGCCGTGTGCATGATAGCGGCGTGAAATGGGCTAAAGGCTGGCTGGAAGCGGGTTTGGTGTGTACGGCGGCAGAAACCTCGGTGCTGGCCGCGGCTAGCCCATGTTTACCGCTGAATGCTGAGCAAAGCGATGCGGTGGCTCGGCTGAGCTCAGCACAAGGATTTGAACCGTTTTTACTGTATGGCATTACCGGTAGCGGTAAAACCGAGGTCTACCTGCAAACCATCGCCGCCGTGCTGGCACGTGGTAAACAGGTCTTGGTGCTGATTCCCGAAATTAACCTGACTCCGCAGCTGGAAGGGCGTTTTCGTGCACGGTTTCCCGGTGTGCACATGGCCTGCTTACACAGCGGCTTGAACGATACCGAGCGTGCGGTCAATTGGCTGGCCGCCTTATCGGGTAATGCGCGGATTGTATTGGGAACGCGTTTGGCGGTGTTTACCCCGCTGCCGCAGCTTGGCATGATCGTCGTCGATGAAGAGCACGACCCATCATTCAAGCAGCAAGAGGGTTTACGTTATTCGGCGCGCGATGTCGCGGTTTATCGCGCCCGCACCGCCGGTGTACCGATTGTATTAGGCAGTGCTACCCCCAGTATCGAGAGCTGGGCCAATGCTAGAGCGGGACGCTACCAGATACTCCAGCTCAAAGAGCGCGCAGTGCCCGGAGCGGTGTTGCCCAAGATCACGTTGTTGCCAGTTAAAAAAGCGGGTTTGATCGATGGCTTTAATCGGATGGCCTTCGCCAGAATGCACGAAGCCCTTGATCGCGGCGAGCAGGTTTTGGTGTTTATCAATCGCCGTGGTTATTCGCCGGTGCTGCAATGCGGTGAGTGTGGCTGGATGGCGTCGTGCCAGCACTGCTCGGCGCGGCTGGTATTGCATATGCGTGATCGCCGGCTGCGTTGTCACCATTGCGGCTTTGAAGAGGCGATTACCCATGCCTGCCCTGATTGCGGTAACCAAGACCTGAAACCTGTCGGGCAAGGTACACAGCGGCTAGAAGAATCACTTGCCACGCATTTTCCCGGCAAAATGATCTTGCGCATTGATCGCGACAGTACGCGCCGTAAGGGGGAAATGGATGCGGCGCTGGCACAAGTACATTCGGGCGAGGCTGATATTCTGATCGGCACGCAAATGCTGGCCAAAGGGCATGATTTTGATCGGCTCAATTTAGTCATTGCGCTCAACGCCGATACCGGCTTATTTAGCGTTGATTTTCGCGCCGAAGAGCGCCTGTTTGCGCTGCTAACGCAAGTGGCAGGTCGAGCAGGGCGGCGCGAAACGCCGGGCGAGGTGATGATACAGACCGCGTTTGCCGACCACCCGTTTTATCACCAATTGCTGGGCCGCGATTACGCGCCGTTCGCCGAGCGTACTTTGATCGAACGTACTGAAATGTTGCTGCCGCCTGCCGCCGCATGGGCGCTTTTTCGCGCCGAAGCGCCGGAAATCGAGCAGGCCTTGGCAATTCTAAAATTGATCCGGGCGTGTTTTGAGCAACTCGATAGCAATCTGCTACAGCCGATTACGCTTAATCAACCCGTGGCGGCCACAATGGTGAAGCGCGCCGGGGTTGAACGTGCCCAGCTATTAATCGCCGCGCCGCAACGCGCCCAATTACAACGCGCACTGCATCAGGCCATGCCGCACATCGAAGTGATCAAAACCGGCAAGGGACGCTGGAGTTTGGATGTTGATCCTATTGAGGTATAGCTATCAAGGCCAATGAATGTATTGGTTTGATGTCTATACATGCATCGGTATGGTCAGGTCGGGTGACGCGCAGAGCATCGATGATGCCCCGCGTTTAAAAACGTCCCATCGGCGACCAATAGTTAAAGGCCACAATACTTAATGCCACCCAAGCCCACGTGCCGAGGGTTAATAGCAGCCATTTTCTTTGGTAGGTCCATAAAAACAGCAGCCAGCAGAGTGCAGACATCAGCAGTGGCAAACATTGTATCCACAGCGATAGCCAAAAATAGACTTCGACTTTTTTCGGATGCATGTGCCCGAGCGCAATCACAAACAGCGTCATGCCATAAAAGAAATAGGCCAGCATTAAGCCCAGCAGGCTTTGCAATGCATGTCGCCAAGGCGCAAAACGCTGGCTTTTTTTGAAATCTAGGCGTGTCAGCATTTGATTGTTCCTCTGCGATTATTCCACTGGGTCTGGCTGCGAGGCTGTAGCAGGATGCTTACTCCGCCAGTTGTGCCACGCCAGTGTAAGCAAACCGAGCAATAGCCATAGCGGCCATAGATAGCTTAGTCCCACCAATACATCTAATGCACCAGTCCAACCGGCATGCAGCCCAGTCAGTACCCTTTCGCCAAATCCCAGCCCTGCGGCGGCAAGCTCTGCAGCAATATCGGCGTGTTCGCTGCGACTGATTTTTCGTTCTTGATAAAGTCGTAGTTGGATCGTGCTAAACGCCACTTGATCGGCAATTAGCTTGCTCTGTAGCAAGGCCATATCCTGCTGAGCCTGAAGCTGGTTTTTCGCCAGTATGCGCTCGGTTTGGCTGGCTGCGTTGGCATTCACTGGGTTGCTCAGCGCCTGCGCACTGGCTTGATTGCGCGCTTGAGCCAGCTGCTGTTGCAGCAGTTCTAGCGCCACATCTTGCGCGGTGAATTCTCGCTCGTCCAAAAACACCACCAGCGGCGCAATCTCATGCAGCAAGGCTTGAGTATTGGCGCTAGGCACGCGCAACGTGATTTCGCCGTTGAGGCTGTATTCGGTGAGCCGCAAGATCTGGCCATTGGGCTGTTTGCTTTCATGACTGCTGTGTTGCTGCGCGGCGATGTGATTGAGGGTAACAAAACCGCCCAACTTAGTGACGATGTTCTCAATCTGCAAGCTGGACTGATACACATCTTTGACTTGAAAACGAACGTTTGCCTCGCGAATTAATTGCCGATTGCTGGGCGTTTCACTCGTTGCGCTCGATGTGAGCTGCTCAGTCTTGCTCGGTGCTTGATCTGCTGCTTGATCTGCTGCTTGATCTGCTGCTGGGGCTGCACGCACTGGTGCCGAAGCTGCGACCGTTGCAGACATTTCGCTGCTCATTTCTTCTTTTTTGCCACAGGCGGTGATTAAGCAAATACTCAGCAGGGCGGGGATGGCAAATGCGCGCATGGTCATGTCCAAGTGGAAGGCTTGTCGCAGTGTAGTGCCCTACAGCGCAGGCACGCTGTAACCAAATGGCATTGAGTTTTTACCAAAGTAAGTAAAATGTACGAAATTTGTAATGCTACGGAGGGCCTTAAATTTAATAGTCGGGAAGGGTATTGCTTAGCGCTTGCAGCGTGCTAAACATCGCCTGCAGTTGTTGCGGAATGCTGTCGCGACCTTTGATCTCGGCCGCTTCGGCGATTTCCAGCGCCATGCCCGGTTTGCTGTGATAGCGCAGCGCGCGGGCGATAATTTCTTCATCGCTATAAATGACCGGGGTTTGTAAGGCTAGCGCTGCGGCGTGTTGCGGTGACATTGGTGTTTTCAAATTGCTGGCGGCTTGGCGGTACACGGTGTCAAAACCATGCTCCCACAAATAATGCTCGATATCACGGCTGGGCAGTACGGTAATGTGGCGCTCTTGCGCGCGCTCGCGTAATAGCTTTTGCGCACGTTGTAGGTATTTTTGCCCTGCATCGTCGCCATCGCAAATTACATGCCAATGAATGCCCAAGTGATCGGCAAATTTGATCAATGGCGCGAGGCCTGCCTGCGCAAACTCGACGCAGCGGATGCCTTCCAGCGGGAAATTAAGCCCGCAAATACGCGCCAATTCAGGCAATAACCAAAACTCGGTTTCACCCTCGACCAGTAGCCAAACCCGCGCAAACATGCTGCTGGCGCGGTTGCTGCGGATATGAAATGCCACCTTGCGCGCGTCGCTAATCGACAGGGCATTAGCCGCCAACTGATACACATGCACATGATTCGGCCAGCGCACCAGCCGGCGCAGCGCGTGCTGTGGAAAGCTGGCCAGTAAATCGCCATGATTGGTAGTAATGATTTTTTGCAGCGGCAATTGCTCGATCAGGCCCCAGATCATCGCCAACTGTATTGGGTGCAGGTGGGTTTCGGGGTCTTCCATTACCAGAATTGGGCTGGCTTCACCACTGAGCGCTTGCTCGCCGCGCGCATGTAGCAAAGCACCAATCAGCATCAGCAAGGCCACGCGTCGCAGATTTGAGCCAGAGCGATTGGCGATTTCCAGCAGGCTATCGTCATCACGAAAATTGAGCGGCGCAGTGGCAATTTGTTCGGCCAGCCTTTGGGTTGGCGCATCAGGCTGAACCAAGCTAGCGTTTTCGCTCAGTAGCTGTTGCATCGCGGCCAGACCTTGGCGTAATTCCTGCGGGTGCAATTGATGCGGTACGGTCAAAATCCGCTCAAACACGGTGCGTACTGCATCGCTAGCCGGTAGTTGTGGGTCTTCCGGCTGTGGCTGGTTAGAAAGCCGTGGGTGCTCCAACCAATCGGTCAATTGCATATCGCGAAAACGCAGTACGGGGTGGAGCTTGATCAAACCATCGGCCAGTACATCACTCTGGGCGTGCTCGATTTCGGTGCCGTCGGCATCCACAAAAAACCGTCGCGCCCGAATCTCGCGGTGGCCAAAGCGCTCGGCGATAAACCGTAGCGCCAAGGTCGGGATCAAGCTGCTGTTATCACTGTTGCGGGTAGGATAAAAGCACAGTGGTTCATAGTCACTAGAGGGGGTATTGCCTTGAAAGTACAGTGTGATATTGAGTCGGCGGGCAATACTGGCACGGCTATTGGCTACGCGATGAAAGTCTTCGTGTGTAAAAAGACTTGCCACTGGCGCAGGCGCAGTCAGGCAACGGCATAGCGCGACGATCAGGCTAGTTTTGCCCCAGTTATTTTCGCCAAACAGCGCCGTCGCGATCTCATCCAGCGTTAAATCAATCTGGCTGATGCCGCGAAAATTGGTCACTTGCAGGCGTGTGAGTTGCATGATGAACTTTTGTTGCAGAGGTCAACCCATAGAGTTTACACAAAAACCAAGTGAAAATATTACTGCCTATATTGAAATATTTGTAAGAATTTGGTCAGCTTTGCGTTAAAATGGCTTTGCTTTCTATCACGGGTGCTTCAATTTATGAAATCATCAAAGCACAAAATTAGCTGGCTTTACGTGCTGTTACTGATAGCTTCGTGGTCCGCGTGGTCTAAAGAATACGTTATATGTGATCAGTATTGCGGTGTTGTTGACGAGCATGGCAAGCCGCGCTTTGCGCGAATTTTTGATCAGCTAAAGCCATTTGTGGGTGATTTTGCACTTTTCAAAAATGAAGGGCAGCCGTGGGGGCTTATTGATCGAGCAGGGCAAACACGCTATGAGTTTCCTACGGTTGAAGAGGGTCAAGCGCCTAAAGCCTGGTACGAGCCTCAAGCTTGGTTTGCGGGAACTTGGTTAAGGGTGAACAGCAATAATCAAAACTTTGCTTTGCATGCCCCATCGGGTGAAGTTTTACTGAGCGCTGTGTTGCCAGTTAGACGTGCAAATGACTGGAGCAAGGAAGGAAGTTTGCCCTATGTATACAAAACACTGCAGGGCGCGGGGCGTGAATACTACGAAATTTATAATCTGCAGGGCCAATTAAGGCTGACACTGGACTCACGGCCGGAGTATACCGACCACACAATAATGCCAGCCCAAGATCACGCCACAGGGCTGTGGGGGTATGTGAATAGAGACTTGAATTGGATTATCCCGCCGCAATATACGCTGGCATGTAAATTAATTGATGGGAGTGCCGCAGTTAAAAGTGGCGAGCGCTGGAATTTAATCAATTCGCAAAACGAACGGCTCAATACCTTTGCGTTTCTTGATCAAGACCAGGATTCAAACCCTTGTGCCAATTTTGAGAAGGCTAGCTTTGGCGTCCGCTCGCTCGAATATCAGCGTTATTACGTGCAATATCGCGATGGTCGCGCCATTCAATTGCCACTCGGTACCAAGTTGTCATCATATGGACACGATAGCCCTTACTTAATTGAGGTGTATCAGGAAAGCCAAGGTGTAACACGCGGCGTTGTTCGCACCGATGGTCGCTGGGTGATTCCGTTAGGGAAACGCGATTTTGCCATCATTGGGCCCAACGCTATTGTTTTAAAAGGTTCAAATGGCTTGGATGGTTTGCTTGATAGTCACGGCAAAATCATTGCAGAAGCGCAGTACCAAAACATTTGGCCGCTAGGCAAAAATTCTGATCTGTTTATTGTGACGAAAAACCATTTAAACGGGGTATTGAGTCGCAATAGCGGGCTGGTCATTCCCGTTCAGTATGACCGCATTGTATTGGCACGTCCGGGGATGCTGTTGGCCCAAAACCCCAAGACGAGCAGGTATCAACTTTTTACAGCAAAGGGCAAAGAGCTGGAATTTCCGCCTATTGAATATCTCAAAGGTACGTTGCCTGATGGCATTCAACGTTTCAAGTTGCTTGATGGCCGCGAGGGTTTTGTTAATGCGGCAGGGCAGTTTGTCGCTGAGCCAGAGGTGGAGCCGGCCCTAGCTAATGCCACCGAATATGATGAATTAGGCTTGGCTGCGGTCGGCGATACTTTGCTCAACAAGCGAGGTAATAAGATTGCCACCTTTAGTTCGGTATGGCCGCAGTACCGCTATGAAACAGATGACCTTAGCTATGGTCATCAATTTGAGCTTGATCCTTGCCTGATTGAGCACCCCGTTGCGTATTCGCAAGGGCAAGGCGATCGCATTCCCACCTGGTGCCCGCAAGCGAGCTTGCGCGCGGCAGTGAAAAAAACGATGACCGAATTTCATCTCTCAATGACCCTGCAAAATGCCGCGCGCTTGGCAAAGCAAAAACAACAATACCGCGCCGAACTGGCTGCACCTAGTGCAGACGTCATCGCCATTAGCCAGCGCTGGCAAAAGCGTATCAATAACATTCCCAAAGAGCCGGCTCAGCGGCCTATCAAAAGGCTAGCAGGCTCAGTTCCCGCAATGCTGCAGCAGCGCTTGCAGCATTTACTGCCCAGTGACGAGGCGATTGATTGGTCGGAGCCCACACCTTTTGATGAATGGTATTGGGTTGATCTGAACCGAGATGGCAGAAAAGAAGTGATCTTTAGCACGCCAATTGATGGCGGGAGAGGGCAGCAGTTGTATATTTTTGCCCGAACCTCATCGGCAACATGGGAGCTGATCGCACAACCCTACTCATTTGATGATCAGATCTTAGTGCGCGCCAAGCAAGGGCTGTGGCCTGAAATGGCGACGCTATTTCTTTCTAGCCAAGGTGAAGGTGGCAGTAGGTTATGGCATTATCGCCATGGCAAATACGACTTAGTGCGTCGTTGCTCGGTTTATCTTTATGAGAGCGGCGACATGTTAAATTTTTGTGTTAAAAGTGCTGAAACGAGGTAGGAAGCAGTATGTTGGGTATTGATAAATAGGCCTCTATTTTCAAAAGATCAATCATAATACGGGGTGCGACTCATCTTTATCTTCCTCGAGGGTTACGCGGCGTGTGACTATCGCATGGGCACCAAAGATCAAAGCGGCAATACCGCCTAGTAAGTCAGTAGTAATTTCCATTGTTATCCACTTGCGTGCGTAATGAACGCCTTGCAATTGAGCTGAAAATGACTTACTAATCGTAGCTAGCTTAATGTTTGTGAGGTTTTAGTTTACCCATGTATTTGAAAACGGCCTCACGATACCAATTTAATTCAAAAGAATTAGGCAAAGTGTCCGCGCTTTCCAATAAAGGGCAAGCCATCTCCGCGTTAAAGCGTTCAAAGGCTACGGTTTCATTTGGCGCGTAAATTAAATAGCCAACTACTTCAAACCCTTGGCCCAGCAACTGCTCTCTGCGGCTTATAAAATCTGCTTCTTCAACGCTTAAGCAGCATACCTTTTCTTGACCTTCAATAGCTCGCTTAAAAAACTGATATTTTGACATTTAAAATACGCCTCAATGAGTAAATGCAATCCTGTTTTTGAAATTTTGCTGTCTTTTTTGTTGCATGTATTGTAATTATTTTCAATTTTCACTGCACGATGTTTTTAAGCGATCAATCATGAAATGTATAGCTAGGCTACTCAAAGTGAGTGTGAGTCATTGTAATAACGCATTCCTGTCAGCCCATCGTCAGAACCGAAATCAGTTAGAATAAAGGCCTCCCGTCTCGGACTGTGCCATGACTAATGCTGCGTCACGCCTGAACCTCTTTCAATCCAATCGCCTAGAAAATCTGTTTGAACTGATGCAAGCGCTGTTTGCGGTGCCGCTGTCCGACCCGTTTGCCAGTGAAAAAATCATTGTGTCGAGCAAGGGGATGGAGCGCTGGTTGCGTTTTCAGTTGGCCGAGCGGGTGGGGATTTGCGCGGGGGTGGATTTTGCGCTGCCGGCGGGGTTTATCTGGCGCTTGTTGCAGGACGCGATGCCGGGCTTGCCAGCCGATTCACCGTATAGCTCGGGCCCACTGGCTTGGAGGCTGTTTGGCCTATTGCCGCAATCGCAGGCGCGCGAGGCCAGCCCGATTGTGGCGGCGTATCTGGCTGAAGGCGATGCGCGGCGGCGGATGGCGCTGGCAGGCAAGCTGGCTGATGTGTTTGACCAATATCTGGTGTTTCGCAGCGACTGGATTTCGGCGTGGGAAGAGGGGCGTTTGCTCGGTAATCTGGGGCCCGATGAAGCCTGGCAGGCTAAGCTATGGTGCGAGGTGAAGGACAGCATCCGCGCCGGTCAATATGGCGACGCCGCGCCGCATCGCGCCGAGATGTTTGTGCGGCTGTTTACCGAATGGGCAGAGCATCAGCCGCAGCGCCTGCCAGAGCGCCTCACCGTCTTTGGTGTTTCGAGCATGCCACCCGCGTATATCGATGTGCTGGGCGCGCTCTCGCAATACATCGACGTGAATCTGTTTTTGCTCAACCCGTGCATGGCTGAATGGGGGGCGATTGTCAGCCCGAAGGCGTTGGCGTTTCATGCCGTGCAGGCCAAGCGCGAGGCGCGTGAGCAAGAGAGCATGTATCTGGATGTTGGCCATCCACTATTGGCGAGTATGGGCAAGGCGGGGCGCGATTTTTTTCGGGCGATTACCGAGCGTTTTCCGTGGAGTGTCGGCGGTGAAGGCCCGCTGTTTAGTGACCCGTGCGCCAACTTGGCTGATGCCAATTTACTGCGGCAAATTCAATCCGATATTTTACATTTGCACGAGCGTGGTCATGATCAACGCTATCGCGTCGTGGCCGATGATAGATCACTTACTTTTCATAGTTGCCATAGCGCGATGCGCGAAGTGGAAGTGCTGCACGATCAATTGTGCGCCATGCTAATGCGCGATACGACGCTCAAGGCGTCTGATATCGCCGTGTTGCTGCCCGATCTGGGCCCGTATGCACCGCTGATCGAGGCCGTCTTTGGTGGCGCGGCGGCAGCGGGCGCACCGGTGCTGCCGTATAACATCGCCGATTTAACCACCGCGCAGGAATGCCCAGCGATTGAGGTGTATTTGCAGTTATTTAATCTGCCCGATAGCCGCTGCACCGCCGATGAGATTTTTGGCCTGATCGAAACGCCGCAATTGGCGCGTCGCTTTGGTATTGCCGCCGATGAGTTGGCGACGCTGCAGCACTGGATTGCTGCGGCGGGCATCCGCTGGGGGCTGGACGCGGCGCATCGCGCAGAATTTGCCGATCAACTCGGCGGCCCCGCCGCTCTGGCTGCGCTGGGGCAGGCCAATACCTGGCAGGCTGGGATCGATAGCCTATTGCTCGGCGCAGCGTTGCCGCAAAGTCTGGCGGGCGAAACTGTACCGCTGTGGCACGGCATTGCGCCGTGGGATCAGCTCGAAGGCTCGCAAGTGGCGCTGCTGGCCAAGCTCAAAACGCTAATCGATACGCTGTCACTATGGCGCGCGCGGCTGGCGCAGCCGCGCAGCTTGCACGATTGGAGCCTGACCGCACTGCAATTGCTGGAAGACTTTCTGGCGTTTGACGACGAAATCGATGCCGAGCGGCTGCTGGTGCAGTCGATCCGTGAATCGCTGGCCAATCTGGCGGAGCAGGCTCAACTGGCCGAGCTGCAACTCGAGGTAGAGCGCGCCGTGGTGCTTGATGATCTGCGCTACCGCTTTGATACCTCCAGCCGAGGCTCGGGCTTTATGTCGCGCGGCATTACTTTTTGTACCATGGTGCCGATGCGCGGATTGCCGTTTCGGGTGATTGCGCTATTGGGCCTGAACGAAGGCGATTTTCCGCGCAATCCACCTAGCGCTGGTTTTGATCTGATTGCGCAAAATCCGCAATTGGGTGATCGCTCGCGGCGCTTGGATGATCGTTTTCTGTTTTTGGAAATCATGCTGGCTGCGCGCGATGCGCTGTATTTATCGTGGGTGGGGCGCGGCGTGCTCGATAACGAGGCCTATCCGCCGTCGGTGCTGGTGGCGGATTTGCAAGACTGCGTACGGCAAGGCTTTGGTTTGGCGGGGGATGCGGATGATGATGGCAGCGCCTTGCTTAAATCCATTACGACAGAGTATCCGCTGCAAGTCTTTAGCCCAAAAGCCTTTGTAGGCAATACCCCTTCGTATAATCCGCTGTGGGCCGATGCGGCCAATCGATTGCTGGGCTTGGAAGACGACTCTGCGCCGGCTAATGAGGTGACGGCGACATCATCGTTTGACCTCGCAGTGCCTGAGCAGCTGAGCCTGAATGATCTGGCCGATGCCGTGATCAAACCGGCCGCCTATTATCTGCGCCTGCGCGCCAATCTGGTGCTTGATGAGGCTGATGGGGCCTTGCCTGAAGATGAGCCCTTTGATTTGCGCGATTTTGCTGACCGCCAAGTGCGCGATGCCGCGTTGCAATATGGTGAGTCAGCGATTGATTTATTACGCGCGCAAGGCAAAGCGCCCCTCGGCGCGCCGGGGCAATTGCTGCTGACTGAGCAAATTAGTGCCGCGCTGGTGCTGCGCGAAGCATTGCCGATTTATCGGCACGCAACACCATTACCGGTGTTTAGCACGAGCCTTGAGCTGCACGATGCGGACTGTGGCGTAACGACACTATTGCAAATCAGCCTGAACGAGCTGTATCCCGCCGGGCAAATCATTGCACGCAGTACCGTGTATCCCCGCGATGTGATTCGCTACTGGTTACGGCATCTGGCTTTGTGTGCCGTCCAATCGCAATTGGCGCTGACCGTTGTACAAACCCGCGTACTGTCGCCCGAATGGGTGTGGTATTTCCCGCTGATTGAGGCCGACAGCGCCAAAGAGCAATTACTCGAATACCTACGCTTTTATCGTGCGCATTGGCAAGCGCCGCAGCCATTGTTTACCAAAACGGCGCTGGCGTGGATTGCTGCCGAAGAAGACAAACGCTGGAGCAAAGCCGAGGGCGTGTGGTACGACAGCTACACCAAAGTGGGCGAGGGCAGCGATGCCAGCAATCGATTGCTGTGGCCAGATGACGCGCTGGCCGAAGATTCGCCACTGCGCGAGACATTTGCCGATTGGTCGCTGCGGCTATTTGAGCTGATGCAGGCTACTGTGCAAAAACGCGATTTAGCCGCCGATATTGAGCAATTTCAAGCGCAACAGGAGCCCGTATGAGCACCATCCAGTTTCAGCCGCTCGACGTGCACCAAGTGCCGCTGGCCGGGCGCAATCTGATTGAGGCCTCTGCCGGTACCGGCAAAACTTTCAACATCACTGGCCTGTATGCTCGGCTGATTTTAGGCGCCACAGATGCCACGGCCACGCCGCGCTTTGATTTAAGCCGCGCCTTATTGCCCGAGCAAATTTTGGTGGTGACCTTTACCAAGGCGGCCACCGCCGAGTTGAAAGATCGTATCCGCACCCGCTTGGCGCAGCTGGCGCAAACGCTGGCTGAGCGCACGCCGTTTGCCGTCAATGGCGAGCCCGAAGCCTTTTGCTCGCAGGTGTGGCAGCAAATTACCGAGCAAGGCCAAGATCCTGCGCCACTGTTGGAGCAATTGCGGCTGGCGCTGGCCACGCTCGATTGCGCGGCGATCTCGACGATTCATAGTTTTTGTCAGCGATTACTCACCGAGCAGGCATTTGAAGCCGGCTTTGATTTTGACCGTACGATGGTGAGAGATGAGAGCGAGGTATTGGCGCAGATCGCTCGTGATTTCTGGCGTAGCGACGTGTACCCCGCTGAAGTATCGTGGGCGACTTATTTGGCCGAGCACAATATCACCGTCGACACGCTGGCCAGATTAGCCAGCCAGCTAGCCAAGCTCGACCCAGCTGTCTTGTTGCCATTACCCGCAGCCAGCACTCTTGAGCAAATCGAGCAGCGTTGGCAAGCGGCGCTGGCGCGTTGCCACCAAAGCTGGCAGCCAACTGAGGTGGCGGCTATCTTGCGCGCGGGTTTGAGCGTGCAAAAATTTAAAAAAACCGCCAAACTCGATTTTGCCGCCGAGCCCGCATGGTTAGATCAATTTGCCGCGTTTTTCGCGCAGCCCAAGCAGCCCTTGCCGCGCCAATTTGCGCTGCTAGCGCAAAGCAAACTCAATGACTCGCTGCTGGCCAAATTTGTTAAACAGGGCGATATGCCGCCGCAGCATGCGTTTTTTACGGCGCTAGATGATTTGCTCGATAGCCAAAAATCGCGCGATGCAGATCTCGAGCTCTACTTTAATCATTGGCTATTGCGCTTCGGCGAGGTGGTGCGTCAGCAATTGGCGCTGCGCAAAGCGCAAGCCGGACAAATGTCGTTTGACGATAGCCTGACGATGTTGGCGCGCGCCTTGCGTGACCCGCAGCGCGCTGAGCATTTGATCGCCAAAGTGCGGCTGAAATATCGGGCGGCCTTGGTTGATGAATTTCAAGACACCGACCCAACCCAGTTTACGATCATTAACTCGCTCTTTGGCGCCACCAGCGATCAGGCCGAGCCGCTGCCGTTTTTCATGGTGGGCGATCCGAAGCAGGCGATTTATGCTTTTCGTGGCGCAGATGTGTATGCCTATCTGCACGCGCGTGAGCAGGCGAGTGGACGCTATTCGATTGATACCAATTACCGCTCTGATGCGCCGATCATTGCGTTTGTGAATGCGCTGTTTGCGCCGGAAACGGCGTTTATCGAAGAAAAAATAACGCATCCGCATATACAGGCCAAACAAGCCGGTGCGTCCAAGCTGCAAGTGCGCGATGAGCGCAAAGCGGTACATGCTTTTGTGTTTGATGGCTACAAAGCCGCCAAGGCCGAGCAGCTCTGCCATCAGGGCGTGGCGCAAGAAATCGCCAATTTGCTGCGGCTGGCGCAAGCGGGGCACGCGCAGCTGGGCGAGCGCGCCTTAGCGCCGGGCGATATAGCGGTGCTGGTCAGCAGCCATCAGCAGGCCAGCCAGATGCGGCGGGCACTCAGCGACTTGGGCGTGCCCTCTGTATCGCAATCGCGGCAAAGTGTGTTTGATTCGGATGAGGCGCGCGGCTTACTCGCCTTGCTGCAGGCCGCCAATGAGCCAGCCAATTCGGCCTTGCTGCGCCGCGCCTTGGTCAGCAGCATTGTGGGTTTATCGGTGCCGCAATTGCAGGCGCTGATCGCCGATGATGCGGCTTGGCTGGCGCAAGTAGAGCGTCTGCAGATCTTGCGTGATGAATGGCGTAAAGCTGGGTTTATGGTGATGTTCCGCCGCTGGCTGGTGGAAAGCCGCACGCCTGCGCGGCTGCTGGCTTTTGCCGATGGCGAGCGCCGCTTGACCAATTTATTGCACGTAGCCGAGCTGATTCAAAACGAAACGCGCGCTCGCCCCAGCCCTGCGCTATTGCTGGCTTGGCTTGATCGGCAGGTGGCCGAGCCCGATCACAGTGCCGAAAGCCAGCAAATGCGGCTGGAAAGCGATGCCGATCGGGTCAAGATTGTCACCATTCATGCCTCCAAAGGTTTGGAATACCCCATCGTGTTTTGCCCGTATGCGTGGAAAACCCGTACTGAACTAGTGCGCGATCAGCAATTGGTGGCTTTTCACGATGAGCATGAACAATTATGGGTCGATGCCGGAACCAGCGAGCGCGCCGCGGCCATTGATCGTGCGCAGTTTGAGGCCAAAGCAGAACAAATGCGGCTATTGTATGTGGCCTTAACTCGCGCCAAGCATCGGCTGTATTTGGCGTATCCGGCGTTTGAAAAACTGCATGCCAGCTCAAAATCGGGCATGCAAAACGCGCCGCTGGCGCAGGTGCTGTACCACGAGCAAAAACCACTCAATACCCAAATTGGTGAATGCACGCTCGACGAAATACAAGCGGCGTTTACGCAATTGGGTGATGTCTCGGTCAGTGCGTGGCCCATCGAGCGCGCTGCGTATCAGCCCGAGCGCCGCACGCAGCAAAAATTAAGCGCCGCCGTGTGGCTGCCGCGGCCATTGGCGGCGCCGTGGCGGATGGTGAGCTTTTCGGGTTTATCACGCGGGCAGGCCAAGCACAGTGAAAGCGGCGCCGATCACGATGCCGCTGCGATTGAGGCTGGCGCAACGCAGCTCGCGCCAGACCTGCCACTGCGATTTACATTTAAACGCGGTGCCGACGCGGGTACGGCGCTTCATGGCATGTTTGAACATTGGGATTTTAGCCAGGTTGATCGCCAAGGCTGGCAAATACCGATCGCTGCGCAATTGCAACGCGCGGGTTTGCTGGCTAAGGATGCCGATCTGGCCGAGCAGGATGAGGGTATGTTGCCAGAGCTGGCTAATTGGCTGGGCGAAGTGATTGATACCCCTCTGGGTAATGTGGGCTTTGCGCTGCGCGATTTAAGCAAAAAGCAGCGTTTGAATGAATGGCCATTTTTGATGCATTGCCCCAAGCTCAATCTGGCGGCCTTTTGCCGCGTATTGGCGCAGCCCGAATTTGGCCTGCCAGCCGAGTTTATTGCCGCCAGCAGTCGACTCAAGCCCGAGCAGGCGCAGGCGTATTTAAATGGTGTGATTGACTTGGTGTGCATCCACCAAGGGCGCTATTTCATTGCCGATTACAAATCAAACTACTTAGGCGCTGATTTTGCCGACTATGGCCGTGCCGCGCTGACCGAGGCGATGGCCGACGCGCATTATTATTTGCAATATCTGTTGTATGTGATTGCGTGGCATCGGCATATGCAAAGCCGCATGGGCGATGCTTATGATTACCAGCGCGATTTTGGCGGCGTGTTGTATTTGTTTATCCGCGGGATGCACCCGCAAGCGGGCGAAAATGGCATTTGGTTTGACAAGCCCAGTGCCGCGTTGATTTATGCGCTCAATCAAGCCTTGGGAGGGGTGTAAATGCCGCCAATGATGACCACAAGCGCCGCAATCGATCCGCTGATTGAGCGCAATAGCTCCGCCTTTGCGCAAGCCTTTGTGCAATTACTGCGCCGCCAAGTACCTGCCGCGCCACCTGATTTATTGGGGCTGGCGCTGCAGGCGGCCAGCGCCACCGA
This sequence comes from Chitinibacter fontanus, assembly GCF_013423785.1. Taxonomy (NCBI): domain Bacteria; kingdom Pseudomonadati; phylum Pseudomonadota; class Betaproteobacteria; order Neisseriales; family Chitinibacteraceae; genus Chitinibacter; species Chitinibacter fontanus. Next base: position 126,808 of record NZ_CP058952.1, on the reverse strand, counting down.
GCGCGGCGATGTGTGCGTGCCGATTCCAGCGGGTACTGATGTCGATGCGTGGTATCGCACGGGTTTGGTCGGGCGCGCGGGCGATTTTTGCCCGTTGATTGGCGAGTTAAATCGCTTGTATCTGGCGCGTTATCACGCCTATGAAGCACGGCTAGCCGCCCAATTGCGCGAGCGCTGCGAAGCCCCCGCCGTTGGATTGAACGCTGCCGTAGACTTGAGCGCGCAAATCAGCCGCCTGTTTGGCGCGCCCAGTGCCGAGATCGATTGGCAACGCGTCGCGGCAGCGGCGGCGCTACAAAAACAATTGATGGTGATTAGCGGTGGCCCCGGTACGGGCAAAACCACGACGGTGGTGCGGCTGCTGGCGCTATTTCAGGCGCAGCAACTATCGCAAGGCCAGCCGCCACTGCGGATTATGCTGGCCGCGCCCACTGGCAAGGCGGCCAACCGGATGCAGGAGGCCATTCGCCAAGCGCGCAGCAAATTACCCGCCGATTTAAGCGCGCTGATCCCCGATACGGCCAGCACCTTGCACCGGCTATTGGGCAATCAAGCCAATGCGGTGCAATTTCGTCATCATGCCGCCAAGCCTTTGGTGCTGGATGTGCTGGTGGTCGATGAAGCGTCGATGATCGATTTGGCTTTGATGAGTAAATTACTCGATGCGATGCCGCGTCATGCGCGGCTGGTGCTGCTGGGCGATAAAGACCAGCTCGCCTCCGTCGAGGCCGGTGCAGTGATGGGCGATTTATGCACCGATGCCGCCTTATCTCCTGCGTTTGCCGCGCAATTAAGCGATTTAACCGGCCAAACGATTAGCCCCGAATTCTCGCCTAGCATCATGGGCGATCACGTGATTACGCTGCAAAAAAGCTACCGTTTTTCAGGCGTGATTGGTCAGCTGGCCAAAGCCATTAATGGCGAGCAAAGCAAAAAGGTGTTTGAGCTGCTGCATGAATCAGCGCAGAGCGCGCCGCAAGCCGATGCGCCGCTACAGTGGCAAGACAGCAACCCAGCCACGCACAGTGCCGCGCTTTTAGCCCCGATTTGGGCGGGCTACGCGCCGTATTTTGCGGCGGTGAAAGCCTTTGCTGAGCGTATGCAACAGCAGCCCGACGATGAAAACGCCGCCAGCGTGTTTGCCGCCTTTGATCAATTTCGCGTGCTCAGCCCCTTGCGCCGTGGCCTAGCCAGCGTCGAGCAAATCAATGCGCAGCTTGAGCAAAGCCTCGCCAAACGTGGCCTGCGCCTGCCTGACCAAGCGTGGTACGCCGGCCGCGCCGTACTGGTGCCGCAAAACTTGTACGAGCTTAATTTATTCAATGGCGATATCGGCCTGACTTTGCCCGATGCCAACGGCAAGCTATGGGTACATTTTCTCGAGGCTGAAGGCGGCACACGCAAAGTCGCGCCATCGCGCCTCGCTAGCGTCGAAACCGCCTTTGCGCTCACCGTCCACAAGTCGCAAGGCTCGGAATTTGCGCATGTGTTGCTGCTGCTACCCAGCAGCGAATCCGGCGCTAGCCCATTGCTGAGCCGAGAGCTAGTCTACACCGCCATCACCCGCGCCAAAACCAAAGTCACCCTCTGGGGCGAAGCGAGCACAATACGGCAAGCAATTGCCAAAAAGGTTGAGCGGCAGTCGGGGTTAGCAGAGCGATTGTTGATGTGATTGATATAGGTATGGTTTCACAGGCTTTATTTTTAAAAGCTTACGTAACTATACCTAGGTGGAGGCTAGGCGAATCACTAACTGTACCAGCATGGTTTTGCTGTGGCTGAGTAAATCCACTAGCTGGGTTTGCAAGTCGAGTCGCAATGGGGCAATCCACTGATTGCCCGGCCGTTCAAGCGCCACCCAGACAAAATAACCCACGCCAAGCCAGCAGGCGCGATAAATACTGTGCTCCATCCAGCCGTCTGATTTAAACAGATTCAGCGAAAATTTCTGCCGAACTGGCCACAGTAATGGCACGCCTGATGGGGTGAGCATATCGCCGATCAGATGCGAAAGATAGCCAACAACCAGCGGCAACACCGGCCAATTGTGTTGCTGATGATAGGTCAGTAGTAAATACACCATGCTGGCGACCATCAGCAGTGAATGAGTGAAGCCGCGATGCCCCAGAATGGCGGCGAGTGGGATCGAGATATACGGCACAATTCGGCCAAAAGTCGATTTGGGGTGATCTAAATCGGGTAGCAGCCCGGCCGCGCCCGCTAGGGCAACTTCATGCAATTGCGGCATGCGCTGCAAAATGCCAACACTGCAAGCCACCATCATCAGTGAGGCAAATGCAATGTGGGTTCGGGCCATCATGGGTGAATACCTAGCAAACAGGGCACACACCTAGTTGGGTATGTGCTTGTAACCGTTGAAAACCATAGGGGCTGCGAAGATACCAGATTTGTTGTCAGCTTGCGCAGGATTTTGTAAAGCCTGTCGGCATCGGGGTCGGTGCTTGCTTGGAATTTAGGCTAATACAGTCTACGCACACGATGCCGCGCAAGGCGGCTGAGTCTGGCATGATGCGGGCAAGACACCGATTGAATGACGAGCGAGGACGCTGTAGATGAGCGAGATCACGTTATATGGTTTTGGGCCAGCTTATGGCTTACCCGATATTAGCCCCTTTGTGGTAAAAACCATGACGGTGCTCACAATGGCTGGCTTGCCATTCACTATTAATCGGCGCGGCTATGGCAATGCCCCCAAAGGCAAGCTGCCTTATCTGCAAGATGGTGAGCAGATTATTGCCGATTCGAGCTTTATTTATTGGCATCTGGAGCAAAAATACGCGCTCACCCTCAATGCGCATTTAAGCGCTGCGCAATTGGCTATCGCTTGGGCATTTGAAAAAATGATGGAAGACCATCTGTACTGGGCCATGCTGTATGAACGGTGGATCAATGAGGCAAATTTTCAGCGGGGCCCGAAAACCTATTTTCGCTTTTTGCCATGGCCGTTACGTGAACTAATTCCGACCTTGGTACGGCGTAAAATTGGCCGCAGCTTGCAGGCGCAGGGTATGGGGCGGCACCAGAGTGCTGAACGCATCCGCCTGGCACAGCAAGATTTGGATGCCTTGGCTGATTTTCTAGCCGACAAGCCATTTTTGCTAGGGGAGCAAGTTTGCTCTGCCGATGCCACCGTGTTCGCTTTTTGCCAGAGTGCGATCTGCCCGCATTTTAGTGGTGAATTGCAAGCCTACGCTGCCAGCAAAGGTAATATTGTGGCGTATGTGGCCAGAATGAAGGAAAAATATGGCCTATAGAGCAATACTCCCGACTTTATGCTTGAGCTGCTAACCGTGGTCGTAGCGCTTCAACAATAAAATCAATGAAAATCCGGTATTTGCGCGGCATGCTGGACCGATACGGATAAACCAAAAACACCGGAATCGGGTTGGCATGCCATTGGGGCAGAATGGCTTCTAATAAACCCAATTTGCAATAGGTTTCCCCCACAAACTGCGGCAGCAGGGCCACACCGTAGCCATTGATCGCGCTCACCGCCAAAGTTGGATTGGTGTCACTGCACAACACTGGTTTTAGGGCCGCTCGATATTCTTCCTGTCCATTCATCAATAACCATTGGCGCGAATATTGGTAATCGTCATTGATTAAAGTGGCATGATGAATCAAATCTTCGGGGTGATTCAGCGGCGGTGCACTGGCCAGATAGCCGGGGGCTGCAAACAATTTGTCTTGCGCAAAGCCCAGTGCTTTGGCCACCAAACGTTCGTCGCCCACTCGGCCAACCCGAATGCAGAAATCGACACCATCGGCGCCCGGTGAAATCAGCCGATTATTGGAATCCACCCGGATCCGCAGCAGTGGGTGCAGCCGCGCCAGCTCAGCCATCAAGGGACCGATGGCATATTGCGATAGCGATGGTGTGGTGCTAATCCATAACTCGCCTTCAATCAGTTGTTGGGTGTCTTCAATATCGAGCCGCACTTGCCCTAGTAACTCACGCAGCGCAACTGCATGTGGCAATAGTTTTTGTCCCGCTTCGGTGAGCGTCATGCTGCGAGTACTGCGTAGCACCAGTACGGTACCGAGTTCTTTTTCCAGCTCGCGAATTAATTGGCTAACGTGGCTTTTGGCGCAGCCGCGTTCTTGTGCTGCGGCGGTAAAGCTACCAAGACGTGAAAGTGATTCGAAAGCAAGCAATGCATCTGGATCTAGTATTGTTTTCATATCAGAACAGTGTATTCCAAAAATGGCGCTTATCGGCCGATGAAGTGCCATCTATGATAACAACATCTAAAGATTTGAGAACAAAGAGGCAACAAAATGCGCCGATTTCTGACAAAACTGTACACATTCTTACGAGGAGTGCTGTCCGGGATTCATTACGATGCTTTCTCGCGCTCGCCTTTCTATTTGAATAGCGAATGGAATCAACCCCGCCGTTGCGCGCCAATGTCTTGCGAAGAAGAAACTTTGGAGCAATTGCGCGATCGCTGGCGTTTTCATTAATTTATCAGAGGCTGATTTTGCAAGATCTTGACCCTTATTTAGCAGCTTGCCCGGTAATTGATTGGCATCATCCAGCGATTACCGCGCAAGCTTTAATTTTGGCCGATGATTCGGTTGAACAAACCGTGATCAATTGCTTTGAGTTTGTTCGGGACCAAATCGAGCACGTGATTGATTTTCAGCGCGACACCATGACGATTAAGGCATCGGAGGTCTTGATTCAGGGGAGTAGCTTGTGCTTTGGTAAAAGCCATTTGCTGGTCGCATTACTACGTGCCAATGGGATTGCTGCCGGTTTGTGTTATCAGCGCTTGAGATGGGACGGGGCTGATTCAGCTTTAAGCTGGCACGGTTTGGTGGCGTATTGGTTGGCTTCGCACGGCTGGCATCGGTGCGATCCGCGCGGCAATTCAAGCCTTGGTGTTAATGCACAGTGCAAAATTGGTCAGGATGATTTTGCCTTTGCGCTGACTCATTCTGGTGAGCAATTATTTGCCGAGATTTGGGCGCAGCCTTGGCCAGCTTTAGTCACTCATTTAGAGCGCTGCGCCACAGTTGATGCCTACTGTAATTACCCGTTTGATGACAGCGCCGCAGAATTGACGTTAGTCGCTTGATTTTAAATAATTCATCTTTGAACTGCGCGGTACTGTGTAGGCTAGAGCATGCCAGTGAATTCACCGCGCAGGAGAAGCATCATGCAAGCGCCATTTCATCCCATGTCGCAATTATTTAGCCAGTTGGGTCTAGACAATCGGCCACAGGCCATTACTCGTTTCGTCGATGAGCACCCACTGCCTCAGGAAATCAGCATTGTTGCGGCGCCATTTTTCAGTTATTCCCAATGCGAGTTTCTACGTGAAGGGCGCGAAGAAGACTCCGATTGGTGTGAACTAATTGATCAGCTTGAAGTGATGCTGCATTGGAAGGCTTTGCACTAGAGGTATAGAGTTGAAGTTGCCTGATGATAGGAGCTTCAACTTTATACCTAGTGTGGGTATTACATTTGGCTAATCACCGCGCAAGCGATGCGCCCACCCGAATTGCCTGCAGGCTGAGTGGTGTAGTCATCAGGGTTGGCATGAATAACCACGGCACGGCCGATTAGCGTATTGGCTGCTCCCGGATCTACACTTAAATCCATCAGCATTATTTCAATTGGTGCTTCACCTTGGGCGTTCGCCTGCAGGTTTGGTAAATCCCCCGCGTGATGAACATCGTCTGGCGCACCGTGCTTAGTTTTCGCAGGGTTAAAATGCCCACCTGCACTGCTAAAATCAGCCTTGCTGCAATCGCCAACTTCATGGATATGAAAACCATGTTCACTATTGGGCTTTAAGCCCATCACCTTGCCCTTGAGCATCAGATGACCATCCATGACGTGTACCATCAGCATGCCTTGGATCGCTTGATTGGCTGCAGACTGAAAATGTCCGCCGATCATCGGGTTCATAGGGTGCATTGCAGGCTGCTGCGCACAACCTGCAAGTACTAAGCTGGCTAAAATTACTTTGATTTTCATACTCTTAACTCCTGCTGCGGTGAGTTTTTTAGCGTAGTTGCTTAGTCGAAAGAGCGCAGGTGGCTAGAGTGCAGAAAGCTAGATAAACGGCGAAAAAAAGCCCCAGACTGGCTGGGGCGGGTGTAAACGTGCGGCCTAAGCGAATTAATTGCTCAAACCATTGTGCCGTAAGAGCGCATCAATCGCTGGGGAACGGCCACGGAAGGCAGCGAACGATTCAGCCGCTGGGCGTGAGCCACCGACCGCGAGGATTTCCTTGCGGAACCGCGCACCGACCGTTGGGTTGACCACGCTGCTGCCGGTTTGATCCGCGGCTTCTTCAAATGCCGCGTACGCGTCGGCGCTCAAGACCTCAGCCCATTTATAGCTGTAGTAGCCCGCCGCATATCCACCGGCAAAGATGTGGCTAAACGATTGCGGGAAGCGGTTGTATTCCGGTGGTAAAGGCATGGCCAATTCTTGCTGCACCGCTTGCGCAAACGCGGTTAAATCGCCGGCCGAAATCGCTTCGGATTTTTGGTGTAGCGCCATATCAAAAATCGAGAAATACAATTGGCGTTGCAGCCCTGAGCCGCTCTGGAAGTTTTTTGCTGCCAGCATTTTATCAAATAGGGGGCGGGGTAATGCCTCAGAGGTCTCGATATGCTTGGTCAGAGCTGGCAATACCTGCCATTCCCACGCAAAGTTTTCCATAAATTGGCTTGGCAATTCAACCGCATCCCATTCCACGCCGCTGATGCCCGAAACTTCCAGCTCGTCCACTTCGGTCAGCAAATGATGCAGTGCGTGGCCCATTTCGTGGAATAGCGTAATCACATCGTCGTGCGGCAACATTGCGTCTTTACCGTCAACGCCGCTAGCGAAGTTACACACGATCAGTGCCACTGGCGTTTGCACTGTGCCATCGGCGTGTAGTTTGCGGCCGCGTACATCGTTCATCCACGCGCCGCCTTGCTTACCTTCGCGGGCGTGCAAATCCATATACAAGCCGCCGACCAACGAGCCATCGTTGTTTTTCAGCTCGAAATACTGCACGTCGGTATGCCACACCGGCGCTTGGGCTGGCACAAATTGCAGGCCATACAGCTCAGAAATTAATTTAAACAAGCCAGCCAATACCGTCGGCTCGGTGAAGTATTGCTTCACTTCCTGCTCGCTAAACGAGTATTTCTGCTCGCGTAGACGTTCCGACACCAGCGCCAGATCCCAAGCTTCAAGTTTTTCAATGCCAAATTCAGCTTTGGCAAACGCTTCCAGCTCGGCGCGGTCTTCCAGCATATAGGGCTTGGCGCGCGCAGCCAGGTCTTTCAAGAATGAAATTACCTGCTCTGGGCTATCGGCCATTTTGGTAACTAAGGAAGTTTCGCCAAAGTTTTCATGGCCGAGTAATTGCGCGCTTTCTTGGCGCAGCGCCAAGATCTCTGGAATCAACACGCCGTTGTCCCACTCAGCCTTGCCAAACTCAGACGCGCGCGTCACATAGGCGTGATAGAGCTTTTCGCGCAGCGGGCGGTTTTGCACGTATTGCATCACCGGCAAATAGCTTGGCATTTTTAGCGTGATTTTGTACAAACCTTCTTTACCATCGGCGGCCGCTTGCGCAGCGGCTGCCGCGAGGTTGTCGTCCGGCAGGCCGACTAATTCATCCTTGCTGACATACAGCGCAAAATCATCGGTGGCGTCGAGCACGTTTTGTGAAAAGCGCGTCGTGAGCTCAGATAATTTTTCTTCGATTTCTTTAAAACGCTGTTTTTGCTCAGCTGGCAATTCAGCACCCGACAACACAAACCCACGAATCGCGTCGTCGATAATCACTTTGCGCGTGGCATTGAGCGAGTCGTATTCGCGCTCTTTAATGCCTTTGTACAAGGCAAATAGCCGCTCGTTTTGACCTAGCTCGGTAAAGAAATTGGAAATGCGTGGGATATTGCTGTTGTACACTTCGCGCAGCTCGGGCGTATTCACAACCGATTCCAGATGCGCCACCACGCCCCAGGCGCGGCCTAGTTGCTCTAGCGGCTCTTCCAGTACGGCAAGGCCATCCCAGCTTGGCTCGGCAATCGCTTCGGCAGCAGCAATCGCTGCGCTGGCTTTTTCCAATAGCGTATCGAGCGCAGGGTTAACGTGCTCAGGCTTTACAGCCGCATACTGGGGTAGGGTAGTAAAGTCGAGCAGTGGATTTGGCTGGGTGATCGTCGTCATGGGTGCTCTCAGGTAGAATTAGATAATGAGTGTAGTGAATAAATGGGCGCCAAGTCGGTAAATTCAAGCTGGTGGCTCCACTAACAAGGGTGAAAACAAATGACAGTGGAAGTGTTTGACGGCATCGCGCCAGAACTGAGTGCTGGCGCTTGGGTGCATGCGCAAGCGAGCGTAATTGGTGAAGTGAAATTGGGCGAAAATGTGTCGATCTGGCCCGGCGCAGTGCTGCGCGGCGACGTGAATCATATCCATATTGGTGCGGATTCCAACGTGCAAGATTGCAGCGTGCTGCACACTACGCATAAACGAGCTGATGATCCGCTCGGCGCGCCGTTGGTGATCGGCGAGCGTGTGACGGTAGGGCATGGCGTGATGCTGCATGGCTGTACGATAGGCAATGAATGCCTGATTGGCATGGGCACGATTGTGCTCGATCGCGTGGTCATTGAAGACCATGTGATGATCGGTGCTGGCTCATTGGTGCCACCGGGTAAAGTGCTGAAATCGGGCTATCTGTATATGGGTCGCCCGGCCAAGGAAGTGCGCGCACTCACCGAAGACGAAATCGCGCATTTCAAATATTCGGCGGCTCACTATGTGAAATTGATGAGCAAATACCGCGATGCGGTGTAGTGCTCTCAAATGTTGATTTTTTAGAAGGTTCATGATGGCTAAACCCTTTGCGATGATTCGCGAATTTCATCTGGCAGACTGGTTTACACTGGGTAACGCAGTCTGTGGGACTGGCGCGTTGTTTGCGGTGATGTCTTTTATTCAATTATCGGATCCGCTGCATCTGCATTTTGCCGCGGCGCTAATTTTTGTCGCGCTGGTGTTTGATGTGCTCGATGGGCGCATTGCACGCTGGCGACAAAAATCGTCGGCCTTGGGGCGTGAGCTCGATTCGCTGGCTGATGTGATTTCGTTTGGCGTTGCACCGGCGGTGATGGGTTATGCCTGCGGGATGCAGGGCTTGTTTGATCGAATTATTTTAGTATTTTTTGTCGCTTGCGGCGTATCGCGCTTGGCGCGGTATAACATCACCGCCGAGGCTCTCTCGGATGGTAGCGATAAGGTGAAATACTTCGAAGGCACGCCGATTCCTACGTCGCTATTGCTGGTGCTGATACTGGCCGCGGCGGTGTCAAATGGTGCAATTGGGGCGCAACTTTGGTTCGGTAAAATCGAAATTGCAGGTTTTTATCTGCACCCGCTCGCGCTAATGTTTGCGGCATCTGGCTCGTTAATGATCAGTCGGATTCGGATTCCTAAATTGTAACTTGATGTATTTGCCGCAAGCGCTTATCAATAGTGAGCTTGAGGCTGATACACTCTGGTAGTATGGTTTTTTCAGACTTAGTGCAGGAAAAAATGGTTAAAAGAAGTTTAAACAGCATGTTGCGCACTTGGCTGGCGGGGCTGTTGGCCCTTTTGCCGCTGCTAGTGACGGTATCACTGCTGGCTTGGGTGGTGAATCTGCTCAATCATTATGTTGGCCCAAGTAGTTTAATTGGGCGCATTTTTGCTTTTTTCGGGCAAACCTTTGTAAAAAATCCTGCGCTGGAATACATCACTGGCACGCTGCTGTTGGCTGGTTTTATTTATGTACTCGGTATCGTGGTGCAATCGCGGCTAAAAAAACCGCTGGCAGCATTGGTAGACCGTACGGTGCGTCGCCTGCCGGTGATTGGTAGTCTTTATAATCTGGCCGATCGCTTTGTCGGTTTGCTAGATCAAAAACAGGATGCCGATATTGGTGCAATGAGCCCGGTATGGTGCTTGTTTGGCGGTGATGGGGTCGCAGTGTTGGCCTTGATGCCCAATCCTGAGCCAGTTGAAATCGAAGGTCGGGAGTATCAAGTAATTTTGGTACCGACCGCACCAGTGCCGATTGGCGGCGGCTTGCTCTATGTGCCCAAGGATTGGATTCGCCCGGCCAATATTGGGGTGGACAAACTAACCAGTATTTATGTTTCGATGGGTATTACGCCGCCCCCCAATTTTGCCAAAGCAACTTCAGCGACCCCTGTGGTAATGAAATAGTTGTGGTATGCGCACTGAAATGCATTGGGTGACGATGTATAATCAGCGCTGAATTTATCAACGAGGTTGACCATGAACGCGAAAATTAAACGCTTAAGCAAACGCCAACAGAAACGCTATTTGTTGCGTGAAGCAGAAAAAGTCCTGCAAAACTTGTTGATCGCCAATAAAGGTATGCCATCAGAAGATCAGTTGGAAGCGGCAGTATCTGTGCGTTACAACGAGATTTTGATTAAATCTTAAGCCGATTTTGCCTAGTCTTAAGCCCTGCCTTGCAGGGCTTTTTGTTTTGCTGTGAAAGAGTGAATCGCAATGGAGAGCTTTATGCTATCTGCCCCTCAATGGCTGAATGAACTATTACCCTCTGCCGTCGATAAACCGACGCAGCATGATGTAGTGGCATCGCTGCTGTTTGTGCTGTTGCTGATGATTGGGCGCTGGTTAATCCGCCGCTCGGTGATCGCACGCACCGACCTGAGTGTAGAAGTGAAGCGCCGTTGGCTGGTGACCTTGCGCAATGTCTGGCTGATTATTTTTGTGGCGGGTTTAACCTTGATTTGGGGGCGCGAACTGCAAACGCTGGCGGTCTCGATGGTTGCCATTGCCGCGGCCTTGGTATTGGCAACCAAAGAAATGATTATGTGCCTAATGGGCTCGATTTATCGCACCAGTACCCATGCGTTTAGCGTAGGCGATCGGATTGAGTTCAATAAGCTCAAAGGTCAGGTTGTCGATACCAATGTGCTCTCGTTCACGGTGGCAGAATCTAGCTATGCTAGCTCACAGCAAGGTACGGTGGGGCGAGTGGTAACAATACCGAATAGTTTGCTGCTGGCCAATCCGGTGTTCAATGAAACGCGGCTGGGTCATTTTGTCATGCATACCGTGCATGTGCGCATCCCGCGTGAAGATGATTGGCATGCCGCCGAATTAATCTTATTGTCGGCAGGACAGCAGGCTATTACCGAGTATGACCATGAGCTAGCACAGCACGCGCTTGAGCAGCAGAGCCTGCAAGTGCTTAATGCACTGGTACTGGAGCCGCGGGTGCGAATCGATTTAGAAGATATTGATTCGATTGCATTCCAATTGCAATTACCTGTGCCATTAGGGCAGCGTGCCAAGGTGGAGCAGGCTATTTTGCGGGCATTTTTGCGCCAGCATCAGCCTGCTCAGCAAGGTGGCGACTCAAAGTAAAACCACGTCGGCCAAATTTTGCACGCTCACCGTGCGCATCGTTTCTACAAAATCAACTAAATATGCCGCCTGTTGGCGATCAGTATGCATTGCCGCATACAGCTCGCTTTTTAATCCTTGTGCCGTGATGGGTTTGGCCACGACATAGCCGCGGTCCAGATAACTTTGTACGCTCCAGCGTGGTAGCGCAGCAATGCCGCGGCGGCTGGCGACCAATTGCAGCATTGCTACAGTTAGCTCGGTTGGACGACGTTTAGGGTTGATGCCGGCAGGTTTGAGTACTTTGCGTAGCAAATCAAGCATCTCATCCGGTACCGGATAGGTAATGAGCGTTTCGTTAGCGAAATCGGCGGCATCCAAATAAGGTTTGCTTGCTAGGGCATGATCGGTTGCCAGTAAGGCCACCATGTCGTAGCTAAACAAGGGTAAATGGCTTAGCTCGGGCTGTGACTCAACCTCCGACACAATCGCGATATCAGCGCGATCTTCATACAGCAATTGCACCGGGTCAGCATGAAAGCCCGACACAATATCGAGTTCAACCTCGGGCCAGTGCTGGCGAAACTGATCCATTGCCGGCATTAGCCAATCAAAACAAGTGTGGCACTCGACCGCAATGCGCAATTGTCCCGCCTGACCTTCGCGCAAGCGCGCAATATCGCGCTCGGTTGCTGCAATACTTGGCAGCACATCACGGGCTAGCGTGGCAAGTTTTTCACCCGCGGCAGTGAGTTTAAGCGGATTAGATTTGCGCGCAAACAAGGGCAGGCCGTAATGATCTTCCAATAATCGTACCTGATGCGAGAGAGCGGATTGCGTTAGATGTAGCCGTTCGGCAGCGCGGGTTAGGCTGCCGGCTTCGGCAATAGCGGTAATGGTTTTGAGGTGACGTAGTTCTAGCAGCGATTGCATGTTGGGCTCGGTTACAGTGTGTGAATTAAATAAATTCATGCTTTTCACAAAAATAATGAGCTGTAATCATAAACTGCTGAGGCGTAGTATGCAAATCACTTTCATGGATGAGGTGTTTTGCAATGAGTAAAAATAATGCAGTGGCAGTAAAAGCGCATGTCTTGGGTTTTCCACGCATCGGTGCGCAGCGCGAATTGAAATTTGCCGTCGAGAAATTCTGGCGCGGTGAGATAACTGAGGCTGAGCTGACGCAAGTGGGTCAAACGCTGCGCCGTCAGCATTGGGCTTGGCAGGCGGAGGCTGGTTTAGATTTTGTCACCGTTGGCGACTTTGCTTGGTACGACCAGATTTTGAATACCGCCGCGCTACTAGGCGCGATACCGGCGCGCTTTGGTTTTGATGCCCAGCAGTTAAGCTTGCCGCAATACTTTGAGCTGGCGCGCGGTAATCCAACGCAGTTTGCGATGGAAATGACCAAGTATTTCGACACCAATTATCACTATCTGGTGCCAGAGCTTAGCAGTCAGACCCGTTTTGACGGAGGGGTCGAGTGGCTGTTTGATGAGGTTGCCGATGCCATTTTACACGGCCATGCGGTGAAAGTGGCCTTGCCTGGCCCGCTAACATTTTTGTGGCTGTCAAAATGCAAGCAGGATGGGTATAACAAGCTAGATCTTTTGCCATCTATTGTTGCAGCCTATACCCGTATTTTTAATAAACTGACAGCCTTGGGCGTTGAACAAATTCAAATCGATGAGCCGATTTTGGCTTTGCAATTACCGGCCGAGTGGGTGGCAGCATTTGAGCCCACTTATGGCACTTTGGGTCGGCAGGGCCTGCAAGTGCTGCTAACGACCTATTTCGATTCAGTGCTTGAGCATGCCGGACTGTTGGCCAGCTTGCCCGTTGCAGGCGTTCATATCGATGCGGTGCGTGCACCAGAGCAATTAAGTCAGTTTGCGGCACTGTGGCCAGCCAATAAAGCATTGTCAGTGGGCGTAATCGATGGTCGTAATATCTGGGCGACTGATTTAGTAAAAACGTTGGCGGTGCTAAAGCCAATTCATGCGCAATTGGGATCAGCGTTGTGGATTGCGCCAAGCTGCTCATTACTGCATGTGCCTGTCGATCTGGCGCAGGAAACGCAGCTTGATACCGAGCTGAAGTCATGGTTGGCGTTTGCCAAGCAAAAACTGCAAGAGCTAGGCGCCCTCAAGCGCGGTTTAAATGGTGGTGATATCACCAGCGCATTAACGAGCAATGCCGATGCCCAACATGCTCGCCGCATCTCAAAGCGTATTCATAATCCGTCGGTGGCGGCCCGCTTGGGCGCTTTAACTCATCAAGGCAAGGTTGATCAGCGTGCGGCGCCATTTGTTGCGCGCCAAGCTGCACAACGCCAGCGCTTTAATTTACCGTTGCTGCCAACCACCACCATTGGCTCATTCCCGCAAACCAAAGAAATTCGCGCAGCACGAGCCGCATTTAAAAAAGGTGAGATTTCAGCTGCGCAGTATCAGGCTGCGATGCAGGCCGAAATTGCCTTGGTGGTCAAAAAGCAAGATGAGCTTGGGATTGATGTGCCGGTGCACGGCGAAGCCGAGCGCAATGATATGGTCGAGTATTTTGGTGAGCAGTTAGCAGGTTTTGCGTTTACCCAATTGGGTTGGGTGCAAAGCTATGGCAGCCGCTGCGTGAAGCCACCGATCTTGTTTGGCGATGTATCGCGTCCAAGTCCAATGACTGTAGCTTGGTCGAGCTACGCGCAAAGCCTCACGACTAAACCAATGAAGGGCATGCTGACAGGTCCAGTGACGATCTTGCAATGGTCATTTGTGCGCGATGATCAGCCGCGCTCGGTGACGTGTGATCAGATCGCGCTGGCGATCCGCGATGAGGTGTGCGATTTGGAAAACGCAGGCATTGGCATTATTCAGATCGACGAACCTGCATTCCGTGAAGGTTTGCCACTCAAGCAAAGTGACTGGGCAGATTATCTGAATTGGGCAGGGCGTGCATTCCGCATTTCGGCTTCTGGTGTGGCGAACGATACGCAGATTCATACGCATATGTGTTATTCGGAATTTAACGATATTTTGCCAGCGATCGCCGCGATGGATGCCGATGTGATTACGATTGAAACTAGCCGCTCGGATATGGAGTTACTGGAAGCCTTTGCAGGCAAAACGGTTTCAGAAACTGCGGGCGAAGCTTTCATTTACCCCAATGAAATTGGCCCTGGTGTTTACGACATACACAGCCCGCGCGTGCCACAGGTGAATGAAATGGTGCGCCTGATCGCCAAAGCACTGGAAGTTGTACCTGCAGAACGCTTGTGGATTAACCCAGATTGTGGCTTAAAAACGCGTGCTTGGCCGGAAACCGAAGCTGCTCTGGCCAATATGTTGGCAGCGGCACAATTGGCGCGTGCCGCTTTAGCGGCAGGGCAACGCTTGTCGTTTGGGGGCGCGACTGTGCCTACACCGACGGTGTTGGGCGGATGTACTTGTAACTAAAGCATTGCTGCATGGGAGGTGTTGGCTATAATTGGTCGGTATTCTTTGTCGACAGATCAATCATGCAAGCACCTGCCAAACCCAGCAATGAAGAATTGCGTATTGAAACGCTGCGTCAGTTTTTGATTTTAGATACCCCGCCGGAAGAGCGGTTTGATAATCTCACTCGGGCAGCGGCAGCGTTTTTTCGCGTGCAAATCGCAGTAGTCAGTTTGGTCGATGTTAATCGGCAATGGTTTAAATCAGCCTGTGGGCTCGACGCCAAAGAAACACCACGCGATGTGTCTTTCTGTGGCCATGCCATTTTGCAAGATGATGTGATGGTAGTACCTAACACTTTGCTGGATGAACGATTTATCGATAATCCGCTGGTTACAGGTGAACCCAAAATCAGGTTTTATGCCGGGGCGCCACTAAAAGCACGCAATGGGGTTAATGTGGGCACCTTATGCCTCATCGATCGAGAGGCCAAAAACTTGAGCCCAGCGGATCTTGATATGCTCAAAGACATGGCCAAGGTGGTGGTGCAGGAGTTGGAAAAAACGCCGTCAATTCGCAATAGTCTGTGACTGACTAGCCAGTTTTACCGACCAAACCCACCTTGTGTGGGTTTTTTTATACTGGTTTTATTTACGCCAAACATGCACAAGGCCATGAAGCTCGGTAAAATTGGGCCAATTGCATAATTGGGTAGTGACATGAGCGACGAGAAAATCATCGAACAAACGCAGCATTGGCTAGAGCAGGCTGTTATTGGCCTTAATTTGTGCCCATTTGCGAAATCGGTGTATGTCAAAAACCAGATTCGGTTTGTCGTATCCCATGCAAAACATCTGGATGGTTTTTTGGATGATTTGGATCGAGAACTCGATTATTTGGCCCAAATACCCGCTGAAGAAATCGACACCACCCTGTTGATACACCCGACCTTATTCCCAGATTTTGAAGTCTTTAATGATTTTTTGACTATTGCGGATGAGGTGGTTGCCGAGCATGAGCTGGAGGGGGTTTTGCAAATTGCCAATTTTCACCCCGATTTTCAGTTTGCCGATACACAAGTAGGCGATATCAGTAATTACACAAATCGCTCGCCCTATCCAACTTTGCATTTAATTCGTGAGGATAGTATCGCCAAAGCAGTTGCTGCATTTCCAAATCCGGAAGCCATTTTCGAGCGCAATATAGCAACATTGCAAAAGCTAGGCTTGGCAGGTTGGATTGCTCTAGGCTTGCAAGAGTCAAATGCGGGGAAAATAGCTTGATTCCGTCCACATTAGGCTGGTTTAAGCGTTGTGTAGTACTGTGCCTGCTTGCCGTATTGAGTGCCTGCGGGACAACCTCGGGTGGTGGCGCTGGGGGCGAAGTGCCAGCCGGATTTTATCGGGTTAAAGCTGGCGATACGCTGTATCGGATTGCAAAAAATCATAATCAGACCGTGGCCAGCCTTAAAAGCTGGAACAAGTTGGCGAGTAATGATATCGAGGTTGGGCAGTTATTGCGGGTTATGCCTGTAAGTACGGCAACGGGTAAACCTGCAAGCGGCCCAACACCATCGACGCCGGTAAATACGGCCACGCCACAGCCACGTAGCAGTATTGCGCTCATTTGGCCACATAGTGGCCCGATACTTGGCAAATATGCGCCGCCACGTAATAAAGGGATTGATATCTCAGGTAAAGAGGGTGATCCGGTGCTGGCGGCGGCTGATGGCAAAGTAGTTTATGCCGGGGATGGAATTCGCGCGTATGGTCACATGGTGATTGTGCGTCATAGCGGCGATTATTTGACTACCTATGCGCATAATCAGCAATTGCTGGTTGCCGAGGGTGCCCAAGTCAAGCAAGGGCAAGCGATCGCCAAAATGGGAAAAACGGGAACTGATACGGTGAAATTGCACTTTGAGGTACGCTACAAAGGGCAACCGGTTAATCCGATTGGTCCGCTGCCGGATCGCTAGGGTATTGGCTGCTAGTCTGCATTTATAAAACCCCATGAGGTTATACGTTGCGGGGTATCATAGCTTGTGTCCGTTGTAGGGGGTTAAGTATGGCTGATGCACCGCAATACTGGTTTTATGCAAAACGCTACGGTTGGGGCTGGGGTTTACCCAGTTGTTGGCAGGGCTGGCTGGTACTGGCCACTTATGTGGTGTCGTTGTTACTGACTTCACTACTAGTCTCGTCTGCGGTTCATCCATGGTTGTTTTATGGCGCAGTTGGCGCCTGTTCCGCGATTTTCCTCGCGGTGTGTTGGTATCGGGGTGAGCCGCTGCGCGGGCGATGGGGGAAGTAATTTTAGCCGTGCCAGATCGGATGATTTGGCCATGATGGGAAGATTGGATGTTAAGTATCAAACAGCTGGCTTTTTGCCACACCGTTACCTTCTGGATTAGTTTATTTCTGGGTATGTCACTGGCGTATATGTGGCTCAATACGCCACTAGGTACGAGCAGACCTGGAATGTATCTGCTCGTTTGGCTGTATTTTGCCGCCTTAATCGCCTTGATGATTGCCAGCGCAGCTTTGGCCAAGGCATTGCAAAAAACCGTGTGGCTTTGGAGTCTGCTGCCGCTGGTTTTGGCGCCATTGGGCTGTTTGCCCAGCTATTTAGTGCTGTCACGCGCTGCTCGCGCCTGATCGAGCCTTGGGTGGCTTGTTCATTTGGAGATGTTATGGAGCTTGCTATTATTTCTGCCGTTGCTAGCAATGGCGTGATTGGTATTGAAAATCGCCTGCCGTGGCGGCTGCCTGAGGATTTACAATATTTTAAGCGGCTGACAATGGGTAGCCCAATGCTGATGGGGCGTAAAACATTTGAGTCTTTGCCCGGATTACTGCCCGGTCGCCGTCATTTGGTGGTGAGCCGCAATGCCAACTGGCAAGCCAGCGGCGCCGAAGTATTTCCAAGTATTGAGGACGCTATTGCTGCGTGCCAAGGCCTGGATAAATTGTTTGTAATTGGCGGGGGAGAAATCTACCGTCAGGCATTTGCCTTTGCTGATACGCTCTACCTTACCGAAGTAAATCTTGCCCCTGAAGGTGATGCATTTTTCCCTGAGTTTGACCGCACACTGTGGCAAGAAACGCAGCGTGAGGCGCATCGCTCAGACAAAGGAATTGAATACGCTTTTGTAACTTATCAGAGAAAATCTTAAGCGTATGTCATGCTAGGCATTGCTATGATTTGCTTATAAGCAAATACATGATTACGCAAATAAAAAGCCGTCGATTGACGGCTTTTTATTTGTGCAATTATGGCTGCGTCTAGTTTGGAAGTGGCATACCTTTTGGCCACAGCAGCCACAATCGGCCATCTTGCTTCATTTTTCCTGCCAGCTCACCTGCCGCGTCGCCTGTACCCCAGAAAAAATCTGCTCGTACCGAGCCACGAATTGCGCCGCCGGTATCTTGCGCAGCCACCATACGATGAATGCCGCCCGCATTATCGGGGCGTGTGGTGGCAATAAATGCCAAGCTGCCCAATGGGATGGTATTGGGGTCGACTGCAATACTATAACCCGCGCTCAGTGGTACGCCTAAACTGCCAATTGGCCCATCTTCACTGGTCGGTAACGTGCGGAAGAACACATAGCTAGGGTTGCTGTTGAGCAACTCATCAATTCGGGCCGGATTGGCTTTGGCCCAAGCGATAATAGACTGCATCGATACATCGCTGGCATCCATCAAGCCTTGTTCAACCAGCCAGCGACCTACCGGTTTGTAAGGGCGGCCATTTTGATCTGCGTAGCCTAGTCGCAACTGCTGACCATTCGTGAGCTGTACGCGGCCAGAACCTTGGATTTGTAAAAATTGCACATGCACTGGGTCGGTCAGCCAGGCCAGCACTGGCGCATCAATGCCTTTGGCGACGATTTGTGCGCGATCAGGGTAGGGGACGAGTTTGTTGCCGACGATCCGCCCGCGCAGTCGCTTGCCTTTGAGCTCAGGATAAACTTCGTCCAAGGCCACGGTGATCATGTCTTTTGGTGGGGCATAAACGGGCTGATTGGCGGTGGTGGTGCGCGTTAAGCTGCCGGGGTAAACAGGCTCGTAATAGCCAGTAATCAATCCAAGCTCATTACCATCGGGATTAATTAATTGATAAGGGCTTAGTTTGGTTTCGATAAAGCGGCGAATAGCGGCTGTATTATTAGCAACCGATTTTGCTTCAGCACAAATTGTGGCCCAGGCTGCGCGAGGCTTAGCGCAACCTTTGAGCCAGCTCGCCCAGCCTTGTGTTAGCTGATCGGCTTGCCAGGCTGGCAATTCATGCCATGTTCTTTCTTGGTAGCGAAGGGGTATGACCTCAGAAGCCTTATTTGATTTAGGCTTGGCAGGTGTACTGAGTTGGGTATTGCTTTTAAAGGGTTGTGTGCTCGTACATGCTGATAAAAAAACGGCCAGAACACTGGCCGTTAGGGTAAGCGTGTTGCGAAATTTCATTTACGGGTTTTCCGATGATTTTGGCTCTAAGCCTTGCTTGAATGCGGCCAAACCGGCTTTTTGCATTTCCAGAGTTTTAATTGTCATCTGCAGCATGCCCACTTGCAGGCTAAGCCATTGCTCGACGGTGCGACATTCGACAATTTTGCGGTCGATTTCTTCTTCAGACAAGGGCGGTAGAAAAGGGTTGCTACCTGGCTTCATCATTTGGCTAAAAAAAGCGAAGGGGTCGGCGGGGTTAAATTCACTCATGCGCTTCTCCTGATTGTTGGGTGGCCGCTTCAACTGCTGCTAGTGCCGCCATATTAATGATACGCCGCACCGACGCCGTTGGTGTCAGAATATGCGCCGGTTTGGCCAAACCCAGCAAGATAGGCCCGATGGTGACACCGTCTACCGAAGTCGTTTTCAGCAAATTAAATGAGATATTGGCGGCATCTAGATTAGGCATCATCAGGATATTGGCTTCACCTTTGAGGCGCGAATGCGGGAAAACCTGCTGGCGAATGGTGCTGGAAAGCGCTGCATCGCCATGCATTTCGCCATCGATTTCCAGCTCGGGCGCGCGCTGGGTGACCAATTCAAGCGTTTCTTGCATTTTTCGGGCTGACGGTGTGTCATAGCTGCCAAAGCTCGAATGGCTAAGTAGCGCGACTTTGGGGACGATGCCAAATTTGCGCACCGCATCGGCCGCCATCAGTGTCATATCAGCTAATTGCTCGGCAGTTGGATCTTGGTTGACGTAGGTGTCGCAAATAAACATATTGCCGGTTTGCAGCAGCAAGATATTCATTGCTGCAGTCACCGTCGTGCCAGCTTTTTGCCCCAACACATTCATTAGATGGTGATGGTGGTGGTGATATAGCCCGTAAGTGCCGCAAATCATCGCATCGGCTTCACCGCGCTTGACCATCAGCGCGCCAATCAATGTGGTTTTGCGCCGCACTTCAGCCTTGGCGAGGTTTTCTGATACGCCTTTGCGCATCATGATGCTGTAGTAGAGCTGCCAGTATTCGCGATAGCGCGGATCGTTTTCCGGGTTGCAAACCTCAAAATCGATGCCGGGGCGGATGCGTAGCCCTAGTTTATCGATACGAGCTTGCAGCACTGCGGGGCGGCCGACCAGGATTGGCTGACACAACTGCATATCGAGTATTTCCTGCACTGCATGCAATACACGCTCGTCTTCACCCTCGCAGAACACTACGCGCTTTTGCGCTTTCTTGGCAGCAGCAAACACTGGGCGCATGAATAGATTGGTTTTATAGACGAACTGCGTTAGCTCATCGATATAAGCTGCAAAGTCTTCAATCGGCCGCGTTGCCACGCCGCTGTCCATCGCCGCTTTAGCCACCGCGGGCGCAATTTTGATGATCAGGCGCGGATCGAACGGCTTTGGAATCAGGTATTCGGGGCCAAATGAGAGCTCTTGCCCACCATAGGCATCAGCGACCACATCCGATTGCTCGGCATGGGCCAACTCGGCAATCGCGTTGACGGCTGCGTGCTTCATTGCCTCATTAATCGTCGTTGCACCTACATCGAGTGCGCCACGGAACATAAACGGGAAGCACAGCACATTGTTGACTTGATTGGGATAATCCGAGCGTCCGGTACAAATAATTGCGTCAGCGCGTGCTGCTTGTGCTTCGGGCGGGGTGATTTCGGGGTTGGGATTGGCCAATGCTAACACCAATGGATTAGGAGCCATGCTTTTGAGCATTTCGCCCGTCACCAAGCCTTGACCAGAAAGCCCGAGGAAAATATCGGCGCCAACCAAGGCCTGGCTCAAGGTGCGCAACTCGGTATCACGCGCATAGCGCTGCTTGGTTTCATCCAGCGGCCCACGCTCAGTGTGGATGACACCTTTGGAGTCGCAAACAATAATATGCTCACGCTGTACGCCCAACGACACCAGTAAATCCAGACACGCAATCGCTGCTGCTCCCGCACCAGAGGCGACTAGCTTAACCTGATTGAGCTGTTTGCCGATCAGGCTAAGCGCATTTTTTACTGCCGCGCCAACAATAATCGCGGTGCCGTGCTGATCATCATGAAACACCGGAATTTTCATCCGTTCACGCAGTTTGCGCTCAACATAAAAACACTCGGGCGCTTTGATGTCTTCGAGATTAATGCCGCCAAAGGTCGGCTCGAGCGCCGCGATGATTTCAATCAGTCTATCGGGGTCTTTTTGCTCGATTTCGATGTCAAATACATCAATGCCGGCAAACTTTTTAAATAAAACACCTTTGCCTTCCATGACTGGTTTGCTGGCCAGTGGGCCAATATCCCCAAGGCCAAGCACGGCAGTGCCGTTGGAGATGACTGCGACTAAATTACCGCGTGAAGTGAGATTGCGAGCCTCAGAGGGGTCAGCAACGATGGCATCACAGGCGGCCGCGACGCCTGGCGAATAGGCTAGGGCCAGATCACGCTGGCTGGCTAGTCCCTTGGTCGGGACGACTTGGATTTTGCCAGGTTTGGGAAAACGATGATATTCCAGTGCTTTTTTGCGTAATTCTTCGTCCATGCTGCACCTGCGCCCCTGATTGATGATGTTTCATTCTAGACGCAGAAAGTCGCTTGAGTATTGCCGAAAGGCTTTATATCGCAGCGCAGCAATTTTATGTTGCAAAATAGCGAAAGCAGCATCGTATGGTGTTGCTGTGCCCTTAGTTTAATTCGCGATTGCGATGCAAAAATCCAGTCAAAATATCGGGCGAGATTTTTGCATTGCTGTCGTAAATAACACGTCCAATTTGACCGCGGTGATAGCTGCCGTGCGTGATTAAATGCATCAGTATTTCCGCTGCGGTCATACTGCCGTGTTTGCCATCGGTAAAGACAAACTCAATCCTTTGCTCAAAAAAAGTCGCAGGCTGAGTGCTGACCAAGCTAATCAATTGCTGATCGGTTTGCATCGTGCGTGATTGCAACTCCAGCAAATCTGGTGTTTCTGGAGTATTGGTTGCCGTAAAACTGTGCGTTTTACCCGTAAGATGGGCAATAAATATCTGATCCACGATATTGAGGTGGTTCATCAAGCGCGTTGCCAAGCGCCAACTCTTGGCATGATCAGGCTGTTGATGCGTGATCAATTGAGTGAGCAGGTCTTGGTTAGCCCAGGCTTTGTGTTCAAACAAGGTGCGAAAGAGTGTGGCAGGCATGGTTGAATCCTCGGTCATCGGTGGTGTGCTAGCCATGGCTAAGTGCTTAGAAGTAGTACATCCCCATAGCGGTTTTCACTTTATGCAAAGTCAGCACCGCAGTTTGGCGCGCTTTTGCTGAGCCACACAGCAGCATTGATAGTACTTCATCGGGTTGCTTGGCAAACTCGGCACGGCGCTCACGAATCGGCCCGATCAATGCTTGTAAAACATCATTGAGGCGAGCTTTGATCACACTATCACCAAGGCCACCGTGTTGGTATTGTGCTTTCAGCTCGGCAACTTTGATGCTGTCGCTATCGAAAGCATCCAAAAAGCTAAACACCGCATTGCCTTCCACCTGCCCCGGCGTGCCGATCGTGATGTGATTGGCATCGGTGTACATTTTATTCACGGCGGCGGTGATCTCATCACTGCTGGCCGAAAGGGAGATGTGATTGCCCGCAGCGCGGCTCATTTTACCTTTGCCATCAATCCCGGGGAGGCGCGTGGTGTCGGACAACAGGGCTTCGCACTCGTTTAGAATGTTTTCCCCAACCATGCGGTTAAAGCGGCGAACGATTTCATTGGTTTGCTCAATCATCGGTAGTTGATCAGCGCCCACGGGAATCAAAGTGCCACGCAGGGCGGTAATGTCGGCTGCTTGGCTCACCGGGTAAGTTAAAAAGCCCGCGGCGACGTCGCGATCCTGCCCTTTGTGGCGCAATTCAGTCTTGACAGTGGGATTACGTTCCAAACGCGCAACACTGACTAGATTCATCATGTAAAACGATAGCTCTGCCAGCTCTGGCACCATAGACTGAATCAAAATAGTGGATTTTTTCGGGTCGATGCCGACAGCAAGGTAGTCGAGAGCTACATCGATTACTGCTTGGCGCACCTTGCGGTAATCACCTTGGTGATCAGATAAGGCTTGGGTATCGGCGAGTAGGATAAATGGGCTGTGCTCTTGTTGCAGTTGTAAACGAGTTTGCAGCGAGCCAGCAAAATGACCAAGATGCAAAGGCCCAGTCGTGCGATCACCGGTAACGACAACAGTTTGAGTTGGATGGTGAGACATGGTGTAGCTCCTAAGTTTCGATTTTGGAGCCGCCGGATGGGGGAGGGAGATAAAAAAACCTGTCACCGTATCCGGCGGCAGGTTTTGTCAGAACGAACAAACCCAGTGCCGCCTAAGGACGCCACTTATAATAGGTTGCTGACAGGGTTAATTTATTCATTTGAATATGATTGCATTTGTTTGAGCTTTCTGTCAATAGCTGTTGAATTTTTTATTGAATTGACAACGGTGGTTTTTTTCTGATTTTTGGAGTTTTGATGCCTAATTCAATTATGTATTTGCATGAGGGATTTGAAAATCCCGGAGATTGTTTTAGTTATGCAGGGGTAAGGAATTATTTAAACAGACTTGGCGTGGTTTATGAGCAAAGTGTCAATTTAAAAACAACGCGTGATATTCCTAGCTTTTTAAGTGTTTCTGGTCCGGAGATTGTTGTTCTGGCAGGGGCTCCGTGGATTTGGGATGGGTGTGTTTTAAGCGAAAAATACAAGGCTGCTTTCGCCGTATTATCAATGGCACGAGAATCGAAAAAGGTGGCTTTTGGTGTTGGTAGTTGCTTTTTGTCTAACCAAGTAGATTTTGCTATTGGTGATTTTGTCAAAAAGAATGGAAGAGAGCTCTATATATTTTGGAGTCAGTTTGATCTTATTATTGTTCGCGATATATTGATGTGGAAGATTTTAGACTTGATAGGTGTAGAGTCGCATCTTGCACCTTGCCCATCTATTGTAGTGAGTGATTGGTATGGAACGATTAAGTGCGAAAATAGTAGGATGCTACTTCTTAGTGAAAGGCTAGATTTGAATTTCATGCATGATTATCTAAGTGATAAAGATTTTGATTTTTATAGAAAAAGAGTCGAGTTTGAAAAGGCTAACGGAGCAAAGGAAATTGGTTGGGTGCAAGGAGATAGATTGGGAGCATCAAAACGATCACTTTTAACAATTTGCAATGAGATTAATGCTGCTGCGTGCGATAGGTTCTTCACTGCGCGTGTGCATGCTGCATTGGTCAGTCATGGTATGGGGTTAAGAGGGGAGTTAATGGTGGTAGATAGTCGCGCACTGTCTGCTCATCTCTGTGGCATTGAGCTTGTTGGTGTGCAGGCTGAAGTATTGCTGGATGGTGTGTCGGGTATTGCTGGTGCAACTAGTATAGTCGAAGATTGTGAAAAATTGATTTTTGATAAAATACTGAATGAATGTAACGAAAAAGGCGGAATTATAAATTATCTTCGAGAAGATTGTGTGCCTATTTGTGATGTAAAAAATACAACGAGGTTTTTTAGAAATAGATTGCAGCATCAAGTGGCGCTAAAAAATTTTAAAGGGCGGAAGGTGTTGGTTGTTGGAGCTTCAAGAGGTTGTGAAGCTTATGCATTTGTTATTGAGTCTTTGATAAAAAATGAGTGTAATTTTGAAGTTCTAGCAATAGACATTGACGAAGTAAATATTGATCTAGCAAAGCATGGTGTGTATGGCTCAGAAGATTTTATAGACTTTGATGGTGAGTCGCTATTCGCAAGTGATGTTTTACCATATTTTACTAAGTGCGATGATGGGTTGTATGAGGTTTGTACGGAAGTTAGGCGAAGGGTTGAATTCAAATGTAGAGATTTATTTTTTCTCGATGGTGAGTTTGATTTGATTATTTGTAACAATGTGCTGATTCATTTTTCTGATGCTATGGCAACTAAAGCGCTGAGAAAACTATTCGGGTTGCTCACAAAAAATGGTGTGCTACTGGTTGGGGGATGTTCTTTAGATGTACTGAGCAAGTATACCAAGTCTGAAAAAAATATTGTTTCTGTTGCAGATAGTGTTGAAGAAATTTGGGATTCCTGGAAAGGTGATCGGCAGAGTTGGGAAACTGATCGTAGTCAATATGTTGCAATGCCACCTGTTGATAAAAGCATTGCAGATTGGGAAAGAGTATATTCAACAATTTTTTATAAGGCGAATTGAATATGGGTTGGAATAAAGAGAATTTGGGGCCTGAAACAAGAAAGGCTTTTGCAAGGAGAAAGCATGAGGGGTTTTTTGAAAAATTTTTTGGATCAATTGTGCTGGATGTAGGTTATAGAGGTTACGAGGAAATTGATGTTGTGCCTGTTTTGCCAGATGCAATTGGGATTGATCTAAATTACCCAGGATATGATGGCAAAGTTCTCCCATTTTTAGATGAAAGTGTTGATACCGTATACACGTCACATACCCTGGAGCATATAGATGATCCGATTGCTGCAATTAGAGACTGGTTCCGTGTCTTGAAGGTTGGTGGTTACTTAGTCATAACGGTACCTCATCAGTTTTTGTATGAAAAGAAACAGGAATTACCTTCAAGGTGGAATTTAGATCACAAAAGATTTTATACCCCGAGAAGCTTGATTGGCGAGGTGGAGTCTGCGCTATTAGTCAATTCTTATAGGATTGTTCATTTGGTCGAAGATGATGAATTTTATGATTACACAATTCCACCTGAGTTGCATGCTGGTGGCGCCTATCAAATTGAAATGGTAATAAAAAAGATAGACCAACCTTCATGGGGCTTGGTTGCAAATGGGGATGGCAGGGTTGGGCGTGAAGAGGTTGCCACTGCTTTTAAAGAGATAGTGCAAGAGTTGGCTGGTGTATCTATTTTGATCGGAGATGCAGGTTCTAAAGTTGATCAATTAAAAATGGAGTTAAGTGATTTTGTTGATGGGGTGGACTAATGAACGTGGTTGTTTTTAAACATTCTGGGAATTTGGGTGATGTGATTTATGCATTGCCTTCAATTAAAAAGTTCTGTGAGTTAAATAATGTTGTGGCAGGATTGCTGCTTGTTGTTGATGCGCCAATGTGGCTCCCTGACCATTTAACCCACCCATCTGGCAATGTCATGATTACCGATGAAGGGGCTAAATTGCTAAAGCCACTGCTTTTGGCTCAAGAATATATAAAAAATGTTACTTTTCACAAATATAACTCAGATGCGCCTCACTTGTTTGATGTGGATCTTGATCGTTTTCGAGTGATAGATAAATTAAATCTAGCAATGGGTTCTATTGCGAGATACTACCAACCTATTTTAGGGTTTGCTCCTGACCTAGAGTTTCCATGGTTGTCGGTTGAACCTAAGGTTCATAGTGATATTGTAGTTGCAAGGTCAAGTCGCTATAGGAATCCAAATATCAATTATAAATTTCTTAGTGGGAAAAGCGTGGCTTTTTTAGGGGTGCCAGATGAGTTTGATGATTTTATAAAATCGGTACCTGATGCAAAGTATATGAGATTTGATGATTTTTATGAGCTGGCATGCTATGTGGCGGGTGCATCATTATTTATTGGGAATCAGACATTTATATATTCAATTGCCGAGGCTCTTAAAATTAATAGAATTTTAGAGCCATGTCTTTATGCTGGTAATGTGATTCCATCTGGTGGTAATAACTTTGAGGCATTTACACAAGGAAGCTTTGAAGAAGCTGTAGAATCAAATTTTGGCGTAAGAGTTAATGCTGTATCAAATATTAAAATTCGAGATTCTATCGCAGCTTATCAGGAATGGCTTGCTGGTTTTAAAGTCTATAAATCACATGGACGACTTATTGATCAATTTCTCTCTAGTCAAAAGCCTTTCAAATCTTTTGTGGTTTTTGTTTTTGAGTATGGTCGTGGTAGAGCTGCAGTAGAGGCGACTATTTATTCCCTCAAATCCCAACTTCTAGAGCCTGACGATATATATGTTTTCTCAGAGGAATATATTGGATTACCTGGTGTTAAGGAGGTTAATTCTCAATCTATTATTGCTGGAATTAGTTCGGCTGTTCGATCTCTTTCTGATGCATGCTGGATTTATTTTGCCTCTGCAGGTGATACGTTTGAATCTTACGCACTTCTCCAGTTCAAAATAAAACAGTTTGAGAATAAGGGAGCTGCATTAATTTATTCAGATGAAGATGTGCAGCTAAGTACTGGTTCGTTCTATCCAGCATTGTTTCCGGAATTTAATATTGATTGGATGAGAAGTAGGCCTTATCTGGTTGAAAGTTTTGCAATTAAGAAAGAGGTGTTAGTTGCATGCTTTCCAGATGAATTATTTGGATGTTTCTTCTCTTTAGATTTGATCTTTAGGGTTTTTGAGGTGTATGGCTCAGCCAATATACATAGGATACCTCTTGTTTTGAGGCATGCTCTAGACCCCTTTAGAGTTAAAATCAATGTGGAGTCAAATAATAGAGAAGTTTTGGCTGCGATAATCGAGAGACATTTGTCACGTAGTGGCATTCGCGCGAAGTTAGTTCGTCAGCAAAGCAGTTATCGATTACTCTACGATAGAGATTTTTCGCCGATCGTCTCGATAATAATACCAACAAAAGACCAATTGGAGTATCTGTCTAGATGTGTTGACTCTCTCATATCTCTTACAAATTATAAAAGGTATGAAATTATTATTGTTGATAATGGTAGTGTTACTGTTGAGTGCAAAAAATATCTAAGTGGCTTGTGCTCATTAGGTGTAGGCTTTATTAAGGTAATAAACCATCCTGGGGAGTTTAATTTTTCCAAGATGAATAATCTTGCTGCTACGCAAGCATCTGGAGATTATTTGCTGCTACTCAATAATGATACAGAAATAATCGATCCTGATTGGCTTGATGCTATGTTAAATCATGCGTGCCGCAATGAAGTGGGAATTGTTGGGGCAAAATTGCTTTTTCCTGATGGTACGCTGCAGCATGCTGGTGTTTTTTTAGGGCTTCGAGGGGTTGCAGATCATCCTTATATAGGCATGCAGCCTGCTTCTAGCTTGATGGAGAGAGACTGTATTGATCAAGTACTGTCTGCAGTCACTGCTGCGTGTATGATGATACGAAAAGAGATTTATCTTGAGGTTGGTGGTTTTGATGAAGAATCATTAAAAGTGTCATTCAATGATGTCGATTTATGTTTAAAGATTAAAAAGCTAGGTTATTTAATCGTTTGGACGCCTTTTGCTCAGCTAATTCACGTGGGGAGTGTAAGTCAAAATTCAATTGAATCAGAGAAGAGCGCAGAGAAATTAATACGCTATCGCTCAGAACAATCTGTGATGTATTCACGTTGGTTGCCTCTATTGGCTGACGATCCAGCATTTAATCCCGGCCTTTCTAGGGATGGAAATGGGGTCGAGCTTGAAGATAATAAATTACTCCATTGGCGGCCTGTGGGTAATAGAAAAAGGCCTTTTGTATTAGCCCATCCCTCTGATTTTTTTGGTTGTGGTAATTATAGGGTAATTAAGCCTTTGGAGGCTATGGAGTCCAGTCTGATGGTTGAGGCTGCCATTTCTAGCGAATTTTTTAATCCGATAGATTTGCAGCGCGTGTGCCCTGATATTATTGTAATGCAACGAAGGACCGATTCTAATGATATTCAAAGGGTACTTGAATATAAAAAGTATAGCCGATCTTTCAAAGTGTTGGATTTAGATGACTACGTGATCAATTTACCGTTGAAAAGTCATCACAGAGAAGTTATGCCGAAGGATGTTTTGAAATCGGTTAGGACTATTTTATCAAATGTGGATAGATTCATTGTTTCAACTGAAGAGTTGGCTAATTTTTGTTCAAATTGGCATAATGATATCCGTATTGTCCGTAATTTACTACCTGTCACTTGGTGGGCAACGTTGGATAGTTCAATTAATGAAAATAAAAAAATTCGCATAGGTTGGGCTGGTGGGGTTGGTCACACTGGTGATTTGGAGTTGATTAAAGATGTTATTAAACATTATAGTCAAAAAGTTGAGTGGGTTTTCTTAGGCTTTTGTCCGGCTAGTTTGGCCCCTTTTGTCTCCGAATACCATCCGGGCGTCAGTATTGAAACGTATCCGGCAAAACTAGCAAGCCTTAGATTGGATATCGCAATTGCTCCTCTGGAGGAGAATGCCTTTAATAGTTGTAAAAGTAATTTAAAACTTCTTGAATATGGTGCGTGCGGTTTTGCTGTGGTGTGCAGTGATTTCGGTCCTTATAAGGATAAAAATTTCCCTGTTTTGAGGGTTAAAAATAAATACAAAGATTGGTGTGATGCGCTAAACACTTTGATCGAGGATGCTGATGCAAGACGCAAGTTGGGAGGCGCTCTGAAGGCGTATGTTGCCGATCACTATATGTTAGGTGGCGATGAGCTCCGCAGGTGGGTGTCTGCTTGGACAGAGGGCGCTTGATGTCGAAAAGTTGTTTGTAAATTAATCCTAAAGTTCTGCTTCCTTCTGACGATAAATCAAGTGTGGACGCGGCGGTGCGTCCGATTTTGAATCACATCTTCTAGGAGATTAATATCATGCAAGTTATTAACACAAACGTGCCGTCGCTAAATTCTCAGCGAAATCTAGCTCAAACGGGCTCCGCTTTGTCTACGTCCTTGACTAGACTGTCATCGGGTTTACGTATCAATAGTGCGAAAGATGATGCTGCTGGTTTGGCGATCTCTGAGCGTATGACTAGCCAAATTCGCGGCTTAGATCAAGCTCGTAGAAATGCAAATGATGGCATTTCTGTTTCCCAAACTGCTGAGGGTGCACTCCAGTCTTCAGGCGATATTCTGCAACGTATTCGTGAATTGGCTGTGCAGTCAGTCAATGGATCAAATAGTGGCTCTGATCGTCAGGCACTAAATTCTGAGGTGTCTAATCTAGTTAGTGAGCTTGATCGGATCGCAAATACAGCAGAGTTTAACGGTCTTAAATTACTTAATGGATCATTTGGCTCGCAATCTTTCCAAGTAGGAGCAAATGCTAACCAAGTGATTAGTGTCGGGACTGCTGATGTTCGTACAAATAAATACGGATTAGCGACTTCATCCTCATCTGGGGTGGCCGCTGGTGCTTCAGCTGCTTTTGGTACTGGAACACTGACTGTTGGTGGCCTTACAAGTAAAGATGTTACGATTGCAACTGGAGACTCTGCGAAAACAATTGCGGATAAAATTAACGCAGTCCAGGGTGAAACTGGCGTCGCGGCCTCTGCCCAATCATTAGCGAAGCTGGATTTTACTGCCGCTTCTTCCGGCAGTATTCAGATCAAAGCAGATAATGCTACTGCTGTAGGCGTATCGTTTACCGTTAGTAATGTAGATACCGCTGAAGGACTGTCTCAGGCGGTTGCTGAAATTAATAAAGTTAGCTCGCAAACGGGAGTGACTGCTAAAACAAGTACGGACGGTACTTACATTGAATTAACCAATGCTTCTGGTTCTGATATTGAGATAACAAATAAAGATGCTTCTGGTACGAATATTCAAGTAACGGCACAGCGTATCAAGGAGGATGGAACCAGGGAAGATGTTGGAGCCGCTGATAGTCCGGCTGTTTCGGCGAAATCTGTAGTTAAAGGTAATGTAACGTTAGATTCGGCAAATGGGTTTACTACATCTGCGGTAACTGGTCTCTTTGGTGCTGCGTCTGCTGATCAAACTAATAAAGTGAATAAGCTGGATGTCTCAACAGCTGATAAGGCTACCTTGGCTATTCGCATAGTTGATTCAGCCTTGCAAAACATTAATAGTGCACGTGCCAACTACGGTGCAATCCAGTCCCGTTTTGAAACTACAATTAAGAACTTGCAGACAACTTCGGAAAATCTATCGGCTTCGCGTAGTCGGATTCGAGATACAGACTTTGCGAGTGAAACAGCAAACTTGACTCGGGCTCAGGTTCTGCAGCAGGCTGGTACAGCGATGTTGGCCCAGGCTAATGCATTGCCTAACCAGGTGCTAAGTTTGCTACGTGGCTAATCAGGCCTCTGAGTATGCCGTAAATTAGTTTGCATGCCCCGAGGTGAGAATCTCGGGGCATCTGTGCATAGAGGAGTAGAATCATGCAAATCAACTCAGTTTCTGGAACTGGCCAGGCTCAGCCCATTTTGAGGGATGAACCTCGGCAGATGCCGAGTCAATCTACTGCAGCTAGGGCGGTGGGTGATAGTTTGCCGCCGATTGTCGAGGTTCCAAAAGAAGCTGTTCAGGCTGTTGATGCCAAGGCACAGGCTGAGCAAATTAATGATGCGGTTAAAAAAATTAACCAAACGATTGGCTCGATGAACAAAAATGTGGGTTTAGAATTTTCAACAGATGAAGATACTAAATTGCGTCTTGTTAAAGTAATTGATGTTGCTTCAAAAGAAGTATTGCGCCAAATTCCTACCGAAGAAGTGATTAATATTGCTAAAGCAATTGATAAGCTTCAAGGCTTATTGGTGCGGGATAAAGCCTAAGTGCTGTTTTTGTGTAGTTAAGACGTTATTGAAGGGGTAAATCATGGCGATTACGACTGGTGGCATGAGTGGGATTGATATTAATGGCCTAGTCTCGCAGTTGATGTCGATTGAACGGCAGCCCCTGCAAAAAATGACGGTCAAAGAGGTTGGACTGCAAGCAAAGATTAGTGCTTATGGCACTATTAAAAGTGGGCTTACCAGCTTTCAATCTGCCTTAGCAAAGCTCAATAATGTTGCAACTTATACTGGCTCAACTTCAGCAACATCTTCAGACGATTCTGCGGTTAAAATTAGTGCTTCTGCAGGCGCGCAGGCTAGTAAATACAACATTGAAGTAACGCAGCTTGCGACATCCCAAAAACTTGCAAGTAGAACTTATACAAAGGCCAGTGATGTAATTGGTGAGGGCGTGTTAACTATTGATTTTGGGTCGTATGGCTCAGGTTTTACGCCTAATACCGCGAGAACATCAATTTCGGTCACGATTGATAGCACCAATAACACTTTAGAAGGTGTTAGAGATGCGATTAATAAGGCCAATGGTGGTGTAAGTGCAAGTATTGTTAATGACGGTACTGGTTATCGTTTGGCCTTATCATCATCTCAATCGGGTAGTGCAAATAATATGCGCATTACGGTTGCAGAGGCTGGTATTTCGGCAAGCAATACTGATCTAAATGGTTTATCAGCACTAGCGTATAATCCTGCTGCAACTCCTGCCGCAATTACAAATATGACACAGAATCAAGCTGCAAAAGATTCAATCTTTAAGCTTGATGGCATAACGATCACTAAGCCTACAAATGTTGTTACTGATGCAATTGATGGCCTGACATTTACTCTTGCAAAGGAAACAACGACGCAAGTTCAATTGAGTGTCAATAAAAATTCGGCCTCGATTACAGCACCGCTGAAAGAAATGGTTAAATCATACAATGATCTCATCAAAACAATGAGGGATTTGACCAAAGCCGACACTTCCAAAGCTGCTCCAGGTGAATCCAATAACGCACAAGTATTAAATGGTGAATATGTTCCACGCATGATCGAAACTGAGCTTCGTGACATGATGAATCAAGTGCTCGATTATACTGGCGGTGATATAAAGCGATTAAGCCAAGTTGGTATTTCGGTTGATCGAAATGGTGTAATGACGCTCGATGAGACCAAATTGAATAAGGGAATGGCTGATGATCCTGATGGCGTTACTAGCCTGTTTGCATCAAATGCTCGTAGTACTGATCGGCAGATCAAAATTGAGACACTCGGGAAAAATACATTAGCAGGTAACTACGATTTAAATGTTACAGCCTTGGCGTCACAAGGCACTTTTGTAGGTAGCACAGCTGCAACGTTTACGAGCGGTGTGTTTCCGATTAATTCTACAAATAAATCAATCTCTTTGACTGTAGATGGCAAAGCAATATCAATTGATCTAGCTGAAGGAAGTTATACTAGCACACAATTAGCTGCTGAAATACAAACGCGAGTGAATTCAAATTCAACTTTGAAAACAGCTGGTTCTACTGTGGCTGTAAGTATTGATGCTTCAAATAAAATATCAATTACCTCAAATAAATATGGTGCTAGTTCAAGTGTGATGGTTTCTTCTGCTGCAGCTGAATTTGGATTGCAAGGCGGGACAAACTCATCAGGTGTCGATGCTGCGGGTAGTCTGAATGGTATTGCTTTAAAGAGTGATGGCCAAAAACTATACAATGATGATGGTTTCAAATTATCCGTTTTAGGTGGAACAATTGGCGATCGTGGCGGTATCGCAGTATCGCAAGGTTTTGCTTCTCAGCTGGATAAAGCCGTGGCAAAAATAATTGATGGTAAAGGTGCAATTGGCACTAAATTAGAAACGTTGAATAAAACGGTAAAAGATATCCAACAACAAAGAACCGCTTTTGAACGTAGGATGACTGCAACAGAAGCTCGTTATCGGGCTCAATATGTCGCATTAGATACTATGCTGACGCAGATGCAGCAGACTAGTAGCTCCTTATCCCAACAGTTGGCCACGTTGCCGAAATTTTCTTAAAAATTAAACTATAATGGGGGTGGCTCAATGAGTGCCCAAGTTCGCCGTGCAATGGCTGCGTATAGCAGCCAAAGTCTAGATGCCGACGTTAATACGGCATCACCTCATCGTCTTATTGTTCTGCTTTATGATGGTGCTATCAAAGCAGTTACTATCGCTAAACTTCATATGCAAAATATGAATATTGGTGAGAAAGGTGCTGCAATTTCAAAAGCAATATCAATCATTGAGGAAGGGCTGCGGCTATCTTTGGATCGTGAGTCGGGTGGTGAGCTAGCTCAAAATCTCGATGCTTTGTATGAGTACATTGCCTATTTGCTATTAGAAGCTAATATCCAGAATGATATTGAAAAGTTAGATACGGCATTGAGTCTTTTAAAAGATTTGAAAGAATCTTGGGATTCTATTGCGTTGGAGGTGCAGCAAAATCATCAGGCTGGACAAGAGCAGATGGTGCAGTATGGAAGCATTTGATTTTGAAAGTCTTTGCTTGCAGTATTCAGATTTGCTAAAAACTTTGCAGCATGTTTCCTTGCTGGCTAAACAGTCCCTATGGGACGAATTGCATGAACAACTGCCAAACGTAATCAATTGCATGGCAGCCTTGCCTGAGCAAGTTCAGTTATTAAATAAGGAACAAGAGCAAAAGTATAGTATGCTGGTAACTGAAACTATTAATGAAATTAATGCTCTGCAGCCTGTATTGAGTGATTGGCATGAAGAGTTAGCCAAATTATTGCAGGGTAGTGCAAATGAAACCAAATTGTTTAATGCGTATCGTGCATGACAAAATTGAGTTATTGATCTGTATATGATTACAATCGATTATTTGACTGCCGCAATGTTTTTATTAACTGTTCTAGCCGTATATGCTTGTGAAGCGCTTATTTTCTGGTTGAAATTGCGAAAAATGCGCCCAGCTCAAAGTGAAACCTATGCAGATAAATTGGTGGAGCATGAATTTAAAATTGAACAATTGATGATGAAAATACAATCGCTGCAGTGTGAATTTGAATCGCAAGTCACTCAAATACCCGTAGAAGAAGTCACTGCGGTGTCAGAAGAGCAAAATTATGCTCTCGCAATCAAACTGGCTCAGCAGGGGGCTGATGTAACACAATTGATGGCCGCGTGTAGCTTGTCTCGAGCGGAAGCTGATTTGATTGTTGCAATCTACCGTGGTGTCTATAAGGGGTAATTATGTTACCCGGGAATACTTCCACAACGCTCATTGGCAATTTTGTCCGTGCACAGCAGGGCTTGATCGATTCCGTACGAGTATCTCCAGATGATGTAAGACTCACTGTCGGCGAAAAAGTACAGGCGGTTGTGACCAATCAGCTTAATAATGGGCGTTTCCTAGTTTTAATCAAAGATCAGTTGCTTGATCTGAATCTACCGCGCAATACCCAACCAGGGCAGCAGTTTGAACTGACCGTTCTGAGTAAAAATCCGCAATTAACCTTCCAACTCAACACTGCGCCAAATCAGCCTGCAACAACAGCTTTGAACCAAGATGCGCGAGTCGGTTTAAGCAAAGGCGCGGTAATGATCGGTGAGCTGTTGCAAAATAGTGATCCGGCAGAGGTAGAGTCACTCAAGCAATCGCTACCCCTATTTACCGGTAAGCCTGAACCAGTACAATTAGCGTCGCAATTGGCAAATCGTCTAGGTCAAAGCGGCTTATTTTATGAGTCGCATCAAGCGCAATGGGTGGCCGGTGAGCGCACCTTGCCAGCACTGCAAATGGAATCAAAAGCCTTTGTGACGCCAGAGTCTTTGCTAACAATGTCACCAAGCAACCTTGCCTCACAGTCAGAGCAACAAGCAAGCAGCTCGATTGGAAAGATAGAAGTCAATGCGCATCTTTTAAGCGAGGAGCAAGCCACTACTTCAAACAAAGCTGAATTTACAGACTCTAAATTCGCGCTCAATGGTCATGCTGCGGCAAAAATGCCCTCCATTGATGAAGCGCATTTACAGCAAATTGTACGTCAGCAGTTGGATTTGATTGAAAATAAGCCCCTGATTTGGCAGGGGCAGGCGTGGCCGAATCAAGATTTACTTTGGCAGATTCAGCACAATGAAGAGCGATCGCACTCAGAGGCTGAAGTGGAGCTAGTACCTCAGTGGCAAACTAGCTTACAGCTCTCGCTACCGAGGCTAGGGGAACTGGGAGTTATTGCCCAGCTAAAACCAGATGGCTTTCATCTGCGCTTTCAGGCTTTAAATGAATCAACGCTCAACTTATTGAAGGCGCAGCAGCCTGCATTATTGGCACGATTTGAAGCCGCTGGCCTTAAATTGTCTTCGGCCTTGGTACATCGAGGCGATGATGAGCGATAAAACCGCGAAAAGATCTCAGGCCATTGCCCTTGCATATCGTGAAGGTAGCGCAGCTCCACGTGTGGTTGCGAAAGGTAAAGGCATGCTGGCCGAAAAAATTATTGAGAAAGCTAGGGAAGCGGGCATTTTTGTGCATGACTCACCAGAAATGGTGGCTTTACTGATGCAAGTTGATTTGGATAGTCAGATTCCTCCTCAACTGTATCGAGCTGTGGCAGAATTGTTGGCCTTTATTTATATGCTGGAGCGCGGTGAAGATATTGCCGCTCCGGATTTTAGTTATTTGTCCGAAACTACTCAGGAAAACTCAGTGGTGTCGGATACTCACCATTCGGATCTTTTGTGAGCCCTCACTCTACGCAAACTGCTGTTTCTTCAATTCGACGCACCCAACTTGCTATTGCCACTCTTTTTCTAGTTTTGGGCTTTAATTTTGGTACTTGGGCTTCACGAATCCCCGCCCTGAAAGTACAGCTGGGGCTAAGTACCGCAGAGGTCGGCTTTTTATTATTGGCTAGTGGGCTGGGTGCGGTTTTTTCATTTCCAATCACAGCCAGTGTATTGCACAAATTTGGGTCCAAAATGGCGTGCATGATTGCTGGTGGCTTGTTGCCACTGGTGTTGATTGGATTAGCATTAGCTCCTAATTATCCTACCGCGTTGCTGGTGATGGTGTTCGAGGGCGTACTGGCCAGCCTGCTTAATGTCGGCATGAATGCACAGGGAGTCAAGGCTGAAACGGTTGGAAAACAGGCCATTATGTCCCGTTTGCACGCAGTGTTTAGTCTGGGTGGATTGGCTGCGGCTCTTTTTGCATCCGCGATGACATTTATTTCCGATGTGGTTTTATGGCATTTTTTAAGCGCAGCGATCATTTTGTGGTTCGCGGTTGCAATTTCGATTGGACATCTCTTGTTAGACAAGCAAGAGCAAGGCAACGGAAAGAGGTTTGCTTTGCCGACTGGTATTGCGCTCTGGTTGGGGCTGATGGCATTGTGCGGCACAATTGTTGAAGGCTCAATGTCCGACTGGTCTGCCCTCTATTTGAAAGATGTAGTTGGCGCCAGCCTGCAGTGGGTGCCACTAGGGATTGCTTTCTTTTCTGTAACAATGTTTATTGCCCGCTGGTTTGGCGATGGTTGGCGCACTCGGTTTGGCGCACCGAAGATGCTACTGTGGGGAGGCGTTATATCTGGAGTAGGCCTTTTTACAGCATTGCTCATTGGCGGGCTTATTCCGGCATTGCTCGGTTTTGCTTTGGTAGGTTTGGGCATGGCTGCCGTGTCACCATGTGTATACGCAGCCGCAGCTAAACATGGTGCGGTGGCGCTGGCGGCTGTGACAACTATGGGCTCAATTGGAGCGTTAATGGGGCCGCCGATGATCGGCTTTGTGGCTCACGAGACGAATTTGAGCTGGGGGATGGGTCTAGTCGCATTGGCTGCGGTATTGATTGCAGTGCTCACCCCCAAAATAAATTGGGAATAATTTGCAGGGTATATTTTGTAAGCTCAGTTGTTCTCTGATGTTGCAAGATATACCCAGTGTTTTAGCCTGTTAAGGCTTTCTTTTCTCGCTCAAGCTGCACAATCAGCTTTTGCAGCATTGATTCACTAGCGCGTGATAATTCGGCAAATTTTACGCCTAGCATAAATCGACTAATGCCTTGCTTGAGGCTCACTGGATGAAGATTGCGGATTTCTAGATCTGCCTGAAACCTGCCTGCAGGCCCCAAATCCAATGTGGCTTTATGAATTAAACTACCAAGCTCGAACAATTTTTGCTGTTCGTCATGTTTGAGCCAAATCCCGAGTCCACCCAGAGATATATCATGCACATCTAAAGTGAGGCTGGCTTGGTTGGCAGGTTGTAAAGTGATCGTGTAGGGGGTTGTAATTGGTGTGGTTAGCCGATAAAACTCTCTTCGCTGCAATTTCACTAGGTCGGCGGGCAAGGCGCTGAGAAAGGCGGGCTTACCTTCCAGTTGAGATCTAGTCGGTGTGCTAATGCTAAACTGAATCTTTACACCATCAAGGTCGGTGACAAATAGCAGTTTGGGCGCGTTGAGTATTTCTCTATTACTTGGCTCGTGGCCACCAATATCAAAAACAAACTGCTTAGCCTTGCCATCAACGCTGAGTATGCGCGTTAGCATCATGTCTTTTCCGGCATTAAAATAGACAGCGATATTGGTATTGTTTTGTTCCAGCATCCGCAATACATAAGCGATTTCCATCGGCGTTTTCAGCAGATAGGGCGCAATATCTAATTCGGAGTGAATTGGGCTAGGGCCCACTGCAATTTCTTCGCTCATTCTTTATTCAGCCAGCAGTAATTGGATGTCGTGTGTAAAGGTGGCTGCACCTGCGCCGTAATTAATCAATACTCGGGTTTTACCCTGACGGTCAATTAAATAGCTCCCTGCAGTATGATCGACGGTATAGTTTTTATCTTTACCCTGTTTTTGATAAACAGCGTGATAATTTTTCACCGCAGTATCAATTTGTGTTTTTGAGCCGGTTAAACCGATAAAACTGGGATGAAATGCGGGCACATATTGCGATAGTAAAGCAGGAGTGTCGCGCTCTGGATCTACGCTGACAAATAATACTTGCACCTCTTTGGCTTTCGCCCCTAGTGCAGCCATACTTGTGCGCAATTCTGCCAAGGTAGTAGGGCACACATCAGGGCACGAGGTATAGCCAAAGAACAGCACGCTGACTTTCCCTTGAAAATCTGCCAAAGTGCGTTTTTGCCCATGCATATCAATGAGCTCAAAACCTGAGCCGATATTTGCTTCACTGATGTCGCTACCCTGAAATTCAGGCTTACTACAGGCATTGAGCAGTATGGTAGCAATTAATATTAAACAGCCGCGGACAATTGAATTCATTCGTGAGCAATTAAAACTGGTTAATTAGATGGTATGTGAGGATTACACGTTCTGCAATTTTAGCCGTGTAATTGCTTGCGGATTGAGACAACCAGTTGCTGCATTAGGTGAATGTAAGATCTCATCTAGTAATGGTGCAGCTAGATTGGCTTTTAGATAGGCCAAGTTTTCGCCATAGCGAGCCATCTGCGGATCGATGCAGTTTGCAATCCACCCTGCTAATTGTAGGCCTGCTTGGTTGATGGCTTGTGCAGTGAGGAGTGCATGATTGATGCAGCCCAGGCGCATGCCAACTACCAGAATAACCGGGGCTTTTAATGCAATAGCTAAATCGGCGATGTATTCTGAGTCGCTCAGTGGTGCAAACCAGCCCCCCGCGCCTTCAATAATTACGGTTTGAGCGTAATTTTGCAAATCGGCTGCACATTGCACCAGGTGATGAAGGTCGATTGCAATACCTGCTTCTTGTGCTGCAAGGTGAGGTGAAATTGCGGGAAGGAAACGATACGGGCTGACTAAGTCCAGTGGGGCATCAATCGGGCTAGCTGCACGCTGGAGTTCGACATCTTCATTGATTAGTATATCGCCCTGAGCCAAGCAACCAGAGGCTGCTGGCTTCATACCAATGGCAGGTATATTGTTCTGGTTCAGGCTACGCAGTAGTTGAACGGTCGCGATTGTTTTACCAACTTCGGTATCGGTACCGGTAATGAAATATCGTGATGCGATCGCCATTAGCTATTCCGTGGACGAAATTCAATGATTTGGCTGCCATCGGGGCGTACACCTTGCGGGCGCGGGCGGTCATTTTTCCACGCATGTCCATAAATGACTTCGTAGGTGCACGGTAATTTGCCATCTCGGCGTAATACTTCATATTGGGTCTGCACTTGTTGCCAAGCGGCTTTGCCAAACATGCCAGTTCTACGACCTTGCATAGTGTTGTGTGCGCCAATCCCTTTCAAATCTTGCATGACGGATTTAGCGTCTTGGTAGGTTAAGGTTAAGTATTCCATATCCATCACCGGTGTGGCGAAACCTTGCGTAATCAAGGCGTCACCGAGGTCATGCATATCAATGAACTGATTCACGTGTTCATAACCATCAATGCCAGCAAAAGCACTGCGTAATTCTTTTAATGTATCGGGCCCTAGTGTAGCGAACATCAGCAGTCCCCCGGGCTTAAGCACGCGCTGAAATTCTGCGAAAGCCGCATCTGGGGTATTGCACCATTGCAGAGTGAGGCTTGACCAGATCATGTCGAGCGAATTATCCGCAAAAGGCAGTTGTTCAATATCGCTACAGACTTGGGCCGGAGTGGTGCTGCTTAGTCGCTTCAATAGTTTTTTAACGCCAGTCCCTAACTGCTTTTCCCGCGAAACAGACAGCATGGAATGCGCTAAATCGAGCTCGATGATTTGTGCATCAGTAAAGCGACTCCGTAACTTTGGTACTGCGTAGCCTGTTCCGCTACCTGCATCGAGCACACGCGGCGGGCTGAGGCGAATCAACTCAAGCCGTTCGAACATGCGATCTACAATTTCTCGCTGTAGAACGGCGGCAGCATCATAGCTGTGCGCAGCTTTTTCAAACGATGTTCGTATTGCGTGCTTTTGTGTGTGAAATTGCTCGCTCATGCTTGAGCCTTATTCATTTTATGGCGAATAAACTCCATAAAAACGGGCAGAAATGAGATCGCCACAATTCCAATCACCATAACAGAGAGGTTTTTCTTAATAAATTCCACATTACCGAAGAAGTAGCCCAAGGTGACCAAGCCGCCGACCCAAAGAATGGTGCCCAGTATGCTGAACGCTATAAAACGGCTATATGGCATTTTGCCCACCCCTGCTACAAATGGGGCAAAGGTGCGCACAATTGGAATAAACCGCGCTAGGGTTACCGTTTTGCCACCATGTTTGTCATAAAAAGCATGGGTGCGCTCTAGATAGTCACGGCGGAATATTTTGGAATTTGGATTTTTAAATAGCTTCTCACCCAATGTGCGGCCAATTAGATAGTTGGTGCTGTCACCCAAAATAGCAGCACTCGCTAGTGTTGCGGCCAGTAGCCAAGGATCCATTCCACCAAGTGCTGCAACGGCCCCAGCAACAAAAAGCAGTGAATCACCAGGTAAAAATGGCGTTACGATAAGGCCCGTTTCGCAGAAAATAACCGCAAATAAAATCGCGTAAATCCACACGCCATAGTTTTGTACTAACTGTGCCAGATAGATATCTAGGTGAAGGAAAATGTCGATTGGATTAAATTCCATGATTGGCTCTCAAAGAAAACGCCGACCATGGTCGGCGTGGATTGGATGGCGGTAATGATAACTTAGACGACCGCTTCTTCTTTAATTTTCTCGGGTTTAATCATGCGTTCGCGAGTCACGCCAAACATCAGTAGCAGTGGTGAAGCAACCAAAACCGATGAGTAAATACCAAACACAATACCAATTGTGAGTGCCATCGCAAAGCCATGCAGGGCAGCGCCGCCGAATAATAGCATGGCCAGTACCATCGCCTCGGTTGAGCCGTGGGTAATGATCGTACGGCTCATGGTGGCTGTAATGGCGTTATCGATCACTTCTGGCACTGTTTTGCCGCGTAAATTTGGCTTGCGGAAGTTCTCGCGAATTCGGTCAAAAACTACCACCGATTCATTCACTGAGTAACCTAATACCGCCAAGATACCCGCTAATACCGTCAGACTAAATTCCCATTGGAATAGTGCAAATACGCCCAAAATAATGACAACGTCGTGCATATTGGCGATGATTGCTGACAGAGCGAAACGCCATTCAAAGCGAATCATCAGATACGCCACAATACCAACGCAGACCAGAATTAATGCGGTCAGACCATGGGTGAAGAGTTCATCACCGACCGAAGGGCCAATGAATTCAACTTTACGCAGTTCAACATCCGCACGTTCTTTTTTCAGGCTATCGAGCACTTCATTGGATAACTGCGCACTGGTTTTACCCTGAATATTCGGAATTCGTACCATCACGTCTTTAGTGCTGCCCAAAGACTGAACTTGTACTTCACCGTATTTCAGGCCTTCAACGCCGTGCCGTACCTGATTAATTTCTACTGATTGCTGATAGCGCAGCTCCATGACTGTGCCACCAGTAAATTCAACGCCGAAATTCAGGCCCTTACTAATCAGGAAGACAATGGCCAGAATAAACGTACCTAGCGAGATGGCAGTTGTGAGCTTGCCATAGCTCATAAACGGGATGTCGCGTTTTACGTGGAAAAATTCAATCATTATTATCTCCCGCTCTTACACCGCAAGCGTGGTCAAGTTGCGACGACGGCCGTAGATCAGATTAATCAGAGCACGGGATACAAACACCGCGCTGAACATAGAAGTCATGATGCCTAGGCAGTGTACCCAAGCAAAGCCTCGTACCGCACCCGAACCGAAGATCAGTAGTGCCAAACCCGCGATTAGCGTGGTGATATTTGAATCCAAAATGGTATCAAACGCGTGTTTATAGCCATTCGTAATAGCCATATGTGGGCTTTGACCCTCGCGTAGTTCTTCACGCACCCGTTCATTAATCAAAACGTTGGAGTCAATTGCCATACCCAAAGTCAGTGCAATGGCTGCAATCCCTGGTAGGGTCAAGGTAACACCGAGCAATGAAAGTAAAGCAATCAAGAACAAGAGGTTAGCGCCCAGTGCGATCGTTGATACTACGCCGAATACGCGGTAGTAAATCATCA
Source organism: Chitinibacter fontanus (assembly GCF_013423785.1). Taxonomy (NCBI): domain Bacteria; kingdom Pseudomonadati; phylum Pseudomonadota; class Betaproteobacteria; order Neisseriales; family Chitinibacteraceae; genus Chitinibacter; species Chitinibacter fontanus. The sequence goes on along the minus strand of NZ_CP058952.1, from coordinate 83,997 downwards.
TGAAGATTGCAATGGCTGCAAAGCCGTACAGGGTCGAGTTGAAGCCTTTGCTGATGTTTTCTTTACCCAGTGATGGGCCAATTGTGCGCTCTTCTACAATTTCCATTGGGGCCGCCAAAGAGCCGGCACGCAACAACAACGCTGTATCATTGGCTTCGGCAACGCCCATTGAGCCAGAAATTTGTACGCGGCCACCGCCAATTTCACCGCGCACAACTGGTGCAGTGACAACTTCGCCTTTACCTTTTTCAATCAAGATCATCGCGATGCGTTTATTGACGTTTTCGCGGGTAAGGTCTTTGAAAATAGTCGCGCCTGTGGAATCTAAGCCCAAATGCACTGCTGGTGCATTGTGATCATCAAAGCCCGCTTGCGCGTCATTGATATTTTCACCAGTAAGCTCAACTTCTTTGCGAACCAAGATAGGGACGCTTTTGCCCGAGCTGTGACGCTCGGTCATCAATTCATAACCAACGGGTACGTTGCCATTGAGCGCTTCGCTCAGTTTGGCTTGATCATCTTCTACTAGACGTACTTCCAGCGTTGCCGTGCGGCCCAGGATGTCTTTGGCTTTGGCGGTGTCTTGTACGCCAGGCAATTGCACAACAATCCGACCTTCACCTTGTTGCTGGATCACGGGCTCTGCCACGCCAAGTTCATTGACGCGATTGTGTAAGGTGGTGATGTTTTGTTTTACAGCATCATTTTTAAGTTGTAACAGTGCGGTTTCGGGATAGGTAACAACCAGCTTGTAATTGCCATCGGCACTGATGCTTTCAACTTTCAGATTTGCCAGCGTATCGCGCAAAGCTTTAGTAGCGGCAGCCAACGTTTCTGCATCACGTAATTGAACTTCTACACGATCACGCTCTTTGGTGATTTTGCCGTAGCGTACTTTTTTTGCTTTCAGTTCACGGCGAATATCACCTGAAGTTTTTTCCAGCGCTTTATCGACCGCTGCTTTCATGTCAACTTCGAGCAGGAAATGTACGCCGCCGCGCAAGTCCAGACCCAAAACCATTGGTTTTGCGTTTAATTTGCTTAGCCATGCTGGGGTGTCAGATACCAAGTTGAGTGCAATGACATAATCGCTACCTAAGGCAGATTGAATCGCATCTTTGGCCTTGATTTGGCTGTCGGTGTCTTTAAAGCGCAGCTTCACTGAACCCGCTTCAAAGTAAGCGTCGATCGGTGTTACACCAGCAGCAGTGGCAATTTGCGTTGCCTGAGCCACCATGGATTCGGTCACTTTGACGGTGACTCGACCACTAGAGACCTGAACAGCCGGACTTTCACCAAATAAATTAGGCAGGGTGTACAAAGTTGCCACAACCAGTGTGACAATCAAAAGGATGTACTTCCAGAGCGGATAGCGATTCATGCTGAGCCCCTGAGAGGCGGCGTAAAGGCCGCCCAACTCGGTAAATTATTATTTTTGAATTACTTATTAGATTTCAAAGTGCCTTTTTCCAGGCGTTGGCCAATGGCCGCGCGCTGGATCACAATTTCAACGCCATCAGAGACTTCTAGCGTTACAAACTGCTCGTTCAATTTTGCAATACGGCCAACCAAGCCACCGGTCGTGGTTACTTCATCGCCTTTTTGCAATGCGCCTAGCATAGCTTGATGTTCTTTAGCTTTTTTCTGCTGCGGACGAATCATCAAAAACCAGAAAATCACAAAGATCACGATCATGGGCAGAAAAGACATGAAGGCGTTTGGTTCTGCCGGAGCAGTCGATGCGAATGCAGGTGTGATAAACATAAATGAAAAATTCCGTTTGTAAGCCCAACAAAGGCGGATCATTCTAGCCTTTGAGGCTATTAAAATCCACCGAATTACCGCCTTTTGTCCGTCTGAAGTGATCTAGGCTTGATTTGAGATAAAGGTGAAGGGGGTCAGACTGAGGATTAGGGGCAAAGTTTCACGATTTCCGTTGGGGGTTAAAACGTGCCACTTCACGCTGTAGCGCACGTAAAGCAGCGGGCTCTTGGGCGTAGCGTGCCTTTAGATAGAGCTGAGTAATCGTCACTATTTGTTTTGCATGGTTTGGAAAATGCTCACTGGCCCGTGCAGCGAAATGCTGCGGAGCTTCACTGTCGGCACGCAGTATGGGCCGGAGTTTTTTGCTAAAGAGCCGATAAGCTTGACTTGCAGCATCTGGCCGAGGTGGGCGGTTTTTATAAATTAACCATGCGGCAAAGCTGCCTAAAATGACAGCCAAACCTCCAATTAACCACAGCAAAAAAGCACCAGTTAAAAAATCATCGATCCCTAGTTTTTTTAAAAAATCACTTTGTCGTTGCTGGTCGTAGCCGACAACCCACTGATTCCAGGTGTTGATCACAATATCGGCTTTGAGTCTTAAATTACGTACCCAGGCATTATCGCTGCGCAACATAAATGGCAGCGCGCTACTTTCTACACTGCGGGCAATGCCGGCATTAATCCGAGTGGGTGAAATAACAAAGGTTGGATCAACGCGCTGCCAGCCGCGGCTTTCCAGCCATACTTCAGTCCAGGCATGGGCATCCGCTTGGCGGATTAGCCAATAATCGCCATTTTGGGTGGCCCCCTGATAGCCTGTCACTACCCGTGCGGGAACACCTGCGGCTCGCATTAAGAATGTAAAAGCACTGGCGTAGTGCTCACAAAAGCCTTGCTTGCTTTGAAATAAGAATTCATCAACACGATGTCGGCTGGTCAAAACAGGAGGGGTCAGGGTGTAGCTAAAGCCGCCCTCAGTCAGCCATTGCAGTGCCCGCGCAACACGTTGCTCGGTTGGAAGGTTGAGCCACTGTTCTGCCAATGCGCTTGCTTGAGGATTTAGCTCTGCGGGCAATGCAAGACTGCGCTCGATTTGTCGGTTGCTTTCCCCGCTAGTGATCCAGCTGGTTTGTGCCTGCAGCTCAAAACGCTTGCGTTCTGTAATGGGTACTTCACTTAATACTTGCAGGCGATTACTCAGATGCGTGTTTGCTGGTGTTTGTGTTGCAACATCGAGGGCTAGTACCCAGTTCTGCTGATGTGGCTCAAGGGTCAGGCTGTACTGATAGCTTTGGCCAAGCCCAATGATTTGAGCTGGATTCTTGTTCACCCATTGAGATTGCGCCGCTCCCGCCTGAAGATTTTGTTGGGTAAATGCTGGACGCCAACGTTCGCCATCAAAATCTTCAAATACTGGGCCACGCCAATACATGGCGGATTTTGCCGGTGTGTTATTTTTGAACTGCACTCGAAACGCAATGCTTTCGTCCTGAATCATATTACCAATACTGCCTGGACTCATCTGATCGCCTGGCAAGCCGCTTTTTGCTGTGTTGTTATCGGGCATTGACCAGAGGGGCGCAGGTAGGCGTGGAAAGAGTACGAAAAGCAGAATCGCAATAGGTATACCTTCCAGGATTAATCTTAGCGTGGTCTTGGTGTTAGTACGTATGGGGAGTATTTCTTGTTCAATTTTTTGTCCGCAATACAAAATTGTAGCGGTTGAAGCTAGGGAATAGGCGGCTAACCAAAGCTCCTGTGAGTGCAGAAAAGCGATGCCTGTGAGTAAAAACATCAACAAAATTAAGGCACGCGCATCCCGTAAATATCGTGTTTCAACCAGTTTAACGATACACAGGGCCAATAAAACGGCGACGCCACCTTCGCGTCCGACTAAGGTTTTGTAGGCCTGAAATACTAAAATGGCGACTAATAAACCCAATACAATATGAGTGTAACGCGGTATGCGTAGACGCAAATCGGCACTTAAGCGGCTTAAGGCCAGCAGGATGATCCCTAAACTGACAGCCAGCCACCAAGGTTGCTCCAGCAAATGTGGAATCGCACAAACAGCCAAGGTGAGGCTTAATAGCTGCTGTTCATTGGCGTGTAGAGGTCGATTGGCACGTTTCATGAGTCGGCATACTCGGCTAGAGCGCAGAGGCAACGCTGTAGATGATCCTGGCCATGACCAGGGGAAATTGCCAGTGTAGGTAAAGCCAAACCATATGGTCGATTAAGTGCTTGCGCTTGCAATACCCACGCTGTTAGGCGTGAGAGCTTGGCTTCAAGTGCCAAGCCCTCGATGTCATCCCACGATAACCATAAGGTGGCGCCCTGTGTGGATTGCTGTTGTCTCACCAAGATTTTTTCGCTCCGCGCGCTTTGTTTCCAAGCAATATCATGGCGCGCATCGCCACGCTGAAACTCACGCAAGCCAGCAAAGTCATCGTTACCACTGAGTAGTTTTTTCCTCCCTTGGCTGATATTGCCTTGCTCCGGCAAGGGAGGGGGATTTAGCTCGGGTTGTGGGTAAATAAGAACTTCGCTGTCTAAATTGACATAGGTCCAGCACCGGAACAGCCCCATCGGCATGCGACTACTGATGGTGAGGCGGGGTATTTTTAGCTTGCCACGTCGCAGCGTATTGATGGGGAGTGCGACTAATTGATGAGTTAAACCCTCGATATGGCAATCAACAGGCTCCTGGCTCATCGTGTGTAATTGAACACCATAGCGTGCCTGCACTTTCTCGTTGTGTAGTGTAATCGGAAAGTAGACATTTTCACCGGCAAAAACCCCCACGGCATTGCCCGCGCTCAGCTGTAAGCCCAGCAGATTGGCATAGCTGCGTAACAAAATGGCGTGACCAATGCCAATGAGCAAGAAGGAAAAAAAGAAGCCCAAACTGAGTTGATAATTTAGCGCGCCGATCAGCATTGTTAACGCAATTAAGGCAAAGCCTAAGCCATATAGCGTGGGTAAAATATACAGCCGTTGATGCCTAATGCGTATCCGCCCTGTTTCTGTGGGGTGACGTGAGCGCAGAAACTGCAGCCAGTAACGCTGCCAATAAGCCACGATCGATTGCTTGACCGATACCATCATGCTTATGGAATCGCCACGGTGTGCATTAGTTGCTCGGCCAACTGAGGATCTGAGCGTCCCGATTGTCGCAAAATCAAGCGGTGTCCCGCTAAAGCCGGGAACACGCGTTGTACATCCTCAGGAATGACCATAGTGCGGTTACCTAGCCAGGCGCTGGCTTTACATGCCTGGACTAAACCTAATGCTGCACGTGGCGATAGCCCGCAGCTAAAGCGTTGATCTTCGCGGGTAGCCGCTAGAAGCGCTTGAATGTAATCGAGTAGCGGTTCGGCTAATTTTATGCTTTGGATCATTGCTTGAGCTTGCATCAGGCTAGCTGGGGACAGAATAGGCTGTATCTGTGCCAAAACGGCGTGTCTGCTTGTGCCTTCGAGTAGCGCGCGCTCGGCTTTAGCATCGGGGTAGCCCAGCTCCAGTCGCAGTAAAAAGCGATCGAGTTGAGATTCAGGTAGCTCGAAGGTGCCTATCTGGGCTTGCGGGTTTTGTGTTGCTATAACAAAAAATGGCTCGGGTAAGCGATTGGTTTCGCCATCAATAGTGACTTGTTGCTCTGCCATTGCTTCCAATAATGCGGATTGGGTTTTCGGTGTGGCCCGATTAATTTCATCCGCCAGCAACACTTGGGTAAAAATTGGGCCCGGATGAAAGCGAAATGCCTCAGCGTTGCGCTCATACACCGACACGCCCAGTAAATCGGCCGGTAGCAGATCGCTGGTAAATTGCACGCGCGCAAAACGTAAACCTAAAACGGTGGCTAGCGCGTGCGCCATCGTGGTTTTACCAACACCCGGTACATCCTCGAGTAATAAATGCCCGCGGGCCAAGATGCAAATCAGCGCTAAGCGCATTGCGGCCGCCTTGCCCAGAATGATTTGATTTAATTGGCGCTCGGCTTGGTGCAGAAGTTGCAACATTTCACGGCTTTGTAGCGTCATTCTTTTCCTCGTAGCGACTCAAGCGTAAACTTTAAGCGAATAATATCGGTAGATAGGTAAAGCCATTGTACGGTTCTAGCGGCGCAACTGCATTGATCGGGCACTCAGCGTGCAGTATGCACGAAATGGGGAAGGGGCATCCAGAATGTCCTGAGCGTATCGCAGCGATTCAGGATCGCTTGATGGCGGCAGGCATCTGGGATTATTTATTGCATACAAATGCCCATCCTGCCACACGGGAGCAATTGCTGCGAGTCCATCCCGAAGAATATCTCGATAAACTGGCGATGATGTCGCCCGCCACGGGGCATGTGCATCTTGAGCCAGATACCGCGATGAACCCCTATTCGCTAAACGCGGCTTATTACGCTGCCGGCGCTGGTGTGCAGGCGGTAGATATGGTGATGACTGGCAAAGCACAAAACGCTTTTTGTCTGGTGCGCCCACCGGGCCACCATGCCGAGCGCGAACGCGGCATGGGGTTTTGCTTTTTGAATAATATTGCTGTCGCGGCACGCCATGCAATTGCCGAATACGGCCTGCAACGCGTGGCAATTGTCGATTTCGACGTTCATCATGGTAACGGCACTGAAGACGCTTTTTTTGATGAGCCTAAAGTGCTGATGGTCAGTATCTTTCAGCACCCGTTCTTTCCGTATAGCGGCGATGTACCCAAGGGCAGCAATATGCTCAATATTGCCATGCCGCGTGCTAGTCGCGGGGCGGAGTTTCGCGAGGTGGTGACTGAAAAATGGCTGCCAGCACTGAATGATTTTGCACCGGAATTAATCCTGATTTCAGCTGGGTTTGATGCGCACCTCGAAGATGATATGGGCTCAATGGGGCTGGTGGAAGCCGATTATGCCTGGGTGACCAAGCAGCTGATGAAAGTGGCTGAAACCCATGCGCAAAAGCGCATTGTGTCTTTGCTTGAAGGTGGCTATGACTTATCGTCTTTGGCGCGGAGCGTCACTGAACACATCAAAGTGCTGGCCGATGTTTAAGTCGCTGTTGCCCTTGGTTTTATTGCTAATACTGGCTGGGTGTATGAGCACCAAGCCTATACCAAGCAAGCCTAGTAAGCCAATACCCACCAAGCCTAGTTTGAGCAAAATACAGGTCGAGGGTGATGCCAGAGAAGTGATTATGGTGGCCTTGGGATTGCTCGACACCGGTTACCAATTTGGTGGCAATAATCCAGAAGCGGGTCTTGATTGCAGTGGTTTGGTGAAATACGTTTACAAAAACGCGCTACAAGTCGAGCTACCACGCTCGGCCGCCGAGATGGCGCAGGCCACGCATCCAGTGGAAAAAGACCAGCTCAAGCCGGGTGATTTGGTGTTTTTTAATACACTGGGGCGGCCGTTCTCGCATGTGGGCATTTATCTGGGTGATGGCAATTTCATCCATGCGCCATCGAGCAAAGGCAAAGTCAGAATTGAATCAATGAACAACAGCTATTTCGCGCCACGCTTTGAAGGTGCGCGCAGTTTGTTGGTTAGCCGCTAAACACCAGCCCACCCAAACATCAACCGGCCTCAGCGTTTGCTGGGGATAGACCCAATACGCATTATTTTTCCCCTTTGCTACATTGAGTAAGTCCTGTCTCTCTGACCCAAGGCCTACTCAATGCTGATTCGTCCCACCCGTCTTACCGATCTTGATGCGATTCTGGCCTTAGCCAGCAACGCTGGCGTAGGGGTGACTACATTACAAGCCAACCCTGAGCGCTTTACCGCACGAATTCAAGCCAGTATTGATAGTTTGAATGGCGATCCTGAATTGGGGCAGGCCAGTTATCTATTCGCGCTGGAAGACGACGCCACTGGCGCGGTGGTCGGCATTTGCGGCGTTGAAGCAGCTGTCGGGATGGATGACACTTGGTACAACTATCGGGTCGGTTTATCGGTGCACGCCTCGCGTGAGCTGGATATCTACAAGCAATTGCCCACCTTGTTTCTGACCTCGGATTTAACTGGTGCCAGTGAGCTGTGCACCTTATTTTTATCGCCCGATTATCGCAAAGATGGCAACGGCGCCTTGCTGTCAAAATCGCGGCTGCTATTTATGGCCGCGCACCCTGCACGTTTTAGTACGCGCGTGATCGCCGAAATGCGCGGTGTGTCTGATGAAGCAGGGCGTTCGCCCTTTTGGGAGAGCTTAGGCCGCCATTTTTTCAAAATGGATTTTGCCCAAGCTGATTTTCTCTCGTATGTCGGCAGCAAATCATTTATTGCCGAACTAATGCCCAAATATCCGATTTATACCTGTTTGCTTTCTGCAGAAGCACAGAGCGTGATTGGTCATGTGCATCCCGCTACGATGCCCGCACGCGCGATGCTGGAGGCCGAAGGCTTTCGCTATCAGGGCTATATCGACATCTTTGATGCTGGCCCAAGTCTGGAATGCCCACGCGACACGATCCGTGCGGTCAAAGACAGCCGCATTTTCCAAAGTTTGGCCGTGGCGCAGGCGCCTAAAAATGGCACCGCATGGCTGGTGAGTAATGGTGAGCTGGCTGATTTTCGCGCCACTATTGCCTACACCCGCCCGCTCGAAGACAGCTTGCCGCTAACTGGCGAGGTCTTGAAACGTCTTAATCTTGAAGATGGTGCGAATGTTCGCGCCGTTGCACTTTCCGCTAAGGGGTAAGCAATGAATTTGATTCACGGCCAGTGGCAGCAAGGCTCAGCTAGTGCATTTTCATCGAATAATCCGGTGACCCAGCTTCCCGTTTGGCAAGGCCATGCCGCCAGCGCTTCCGATGTGGATGCCGCTGTCCGCAGTGCGCGTGCCGCCTTTGTTGCGTGGCGCGATCTGGAATTCGCGGCGCGAGTCGCGCTGATTCGCAATTTTGGCGAGTTGCTCAAAGCCAATCAGGCTGATTTGGCTGCCACCATCGGCTTGGAAACCGGCAAACCCCGTTGGGAAGCGCTGACCGAAGTCACCACAATGATCAATAAGATCGAGATTTCGGTAAAAAGCTATGAAGAGCGCACCGGCACCAAAGAAGCGGCGCAAGGCGACGCGATGGCCGTCTTGCGTCACCGCCCACACGGTGTCGTTGCGGTGTTTGGCCCGTATAATTTCCCCGGCCATTTGCCAAATGGCCATATCGTGCCAGCCTTACTGGCCGGTAATTGCGTCGTGTTTAAACCGTCTGAACTTGCGCCGCTGACTGCGCAGAAAACCGCCGAACTGTGGCTGGCCGCTGGCCTGCCGGCGGGCGTGTTGAATGTGGTGCAAGGTGCGCGTGATACCGGTGTGGCGCTGGCTGCGCATCCACAAATTGATGGTTTGTATTTTACTGGCAGCGCGGCAACGGGCTACGCGCTGCATAAACAGTTTTCCGGTCAACCCGAGAAAATCTTGGCGCTGGAAATGGGCGGCAATAATCCGCTGCTGGTTGAAGAGGTCGCCGACGTCAAAGCGGCTTTGCATCATGTGATTCAATCGGCGTTTATTTCTGCCGGCCAGCGCTGCACCTGCTCGCGCCGTTTGCTAGTGCCGCAAGGCGCGTGGGGCGATGCATTCCTCACACGTTTAGTTGAAGTCACATCTCAGCTGCAAGTGGGCGCATGGGATGCCGAGCCCCAACCATTTATGGGCGCGGTGGTGTCGGCTGCCGCGGCGCAAAACCTGCTGGCGGCGCAAACTCGCCTAATTGCGGCAGGCGCGGTCAGCCTGCTCGAAATGCGTAATCTGCAAACAGGCACGGCGCTGCTGTCAGCCGGCATTGTTGATGTCAGCGCTGTGGCCGATTTGCCGGATGATGAATATTTTGGCCCGTTACTGCAAGTGCAGCGCTATGCATCGTTTGAACACGCGATGACTCTGGCTAATGCGACCCGATTCGGTCTAGCGGCCGGTATTTTGAGCGACTCGCGTGAGCAATACGAACGCTTTTGGCGCGAATCGCGTGCCGGGATTGTGAACTGGAATAAGCCGCTCACCGGCGCATCGAGTGCCGCGCCATTTGGTGGCGTCGGTGCATCGGGTAATCATCGCGCCAGCGCGTACTACGCCGCTGATTATTGCGCCTATCCAGTGGCGTCGATTGAAGCCGAGCAGTTGACGTGTCCTAGTCAATTATCACCAGGGATGACCTTGTAATGAGCGCACCACATTTGACTGCAGATCAAGCAGGGTTTGAAGCCAATTTTGACGGCCTTGTTGGCCCAACCCACCATTATGGTGGTCATTCTTTCGGTAATGTCGCCTCAACCGGTAATGCCAAACTAGTCGCCAATCCGCGTGAAGCGGCGTTGCAAGGCTTGGCCAAAATGAAAGCGCTGGCCGATATGGGCTATCGGCAAGGCGTATTGCCACCACAAGAGCGCCCTGCGACTTGGCTAATGCGAGAGCTGGGGTATACAGGTAGTGATCAGGATATGATTGCTGCTGTAGGCAATACTAATCCAGGGTATTTGTCGGCGATGTGTTCGGCCTCATCAATGTGGACGGCCAATGCAGCCACGGTAAGCCCATCGGGTGATACCGGTGATGGCCGTGTGCATTTCACAGTAGCCAATTTGCAAAATAAATTTCACCGCGCCATCGAGCATCGCCAGACTGCGCGTACTTTGCACGCGATCTTTGCCGATCAGCAACATTTTGCCGTGCATGCGGCGCTGCCGATGCTAGCTGCCATGGGTGATGAGGGCGCAGCCAATCACACGCGATTTTGTCAGGATTATGCGGGGCAGGGCGTCGAGTTTTTTGTCTATGGCCGGCAACACTGGGGCGGTAGCGTTGAGCCGCAGCGTTTCCCGGCGCGCCACACGCTAGAGGCTAGCCAAGCCGTTGCGCGTCGACATGGCTTGCGCGAGACGCACACGGTCTTTGCCCAGCAAAATCCGGCCGTGATCGATGCGGGCGTATTTCACAATGATGTGATTGCGGTGGGTAATCAGAATGTGCTGTTCTGCCACGATCAAGCCTTTTTGAATGCGCCGCAGGTGTATGCCGAGCTGAATCAAAAATATGGTGCGGGTTTTGAGTTGATTGAAGTGCCAAGCTCGGCCGTTAGTGTTGCCGATGCCGTCAAATCGTATCTGTTTAATAGCCAATTGCTTGCCAAGGCTAATGGCAAACAGCGGCTGCTGGTGCCCGAAGAATGCGCCAATACGCCAGCGGTGTGGGCTTATCTGCAGCATCTGGTGCACGATAATCGCGCGATTGATGAATTACTGGTGTTCGATTTAAAGCAAAGTATGCAAAACGGTGGTGGCCCGGCCTGTCTGCGTTTGCGCGTAGCGTTGACTGCGGCCGAAGCGGCGGCGGTTAACCCGGCAGTGTGGATGAACGATACGCTGTACGGCCAGCTTACACAGTGGGTGCAGCGCCATTATCGGGATCGCCTGCATGAAAGCGATTTGCTCGATCCGTCGCTGCTTAATGAGGTTCGCACCGCTTTGGATGAATTAACGCAGATTTTGCAGTTGGGCGCGATTTATCCATTCCAGCGCAATGGCAGTGATGCCGAGTAAATGCCACAGCTCAGGCCTGTTGGCGCAGCCAGATCGTACCAAGGCTGCTAAACTGACGGCCAACAATGCTTTGGTTTGGCCTGCGGTGTCGCTGTTGGTGTGGCGCACTGGGCCTGAGCCAGTTTTAACGAGGTTATCCGATGTCGAATTCCACCTTCTTACAAAAAACCCTAGCCGGTGAAACATCAATGGGCTTGCAGTATTGCTTGCCCAATGGGATGTGCGTTCAGGTACTGGATGAAGGGGTGATTCGCTTCGAGCCCAATGATGCTAGCAGCAGTGGGCTCGATTTGGTGGTGTCATGCGGTATTCATGGCAATGAAACCGCGCCGGTCGAGCTGGTCGAGCAATTGATCGAGCGTATTTTGCGGCAAGAGTTGCGGGTAAAATCGCGTGTGCTGTTTATTTTTGGCAATGTGGCGGCGCTGCGCGCGGGTAAACGGTTTGTTGAAGAAGATATGAATCGACTGTTTAACCGTAGCCCCGAAGTAGAAGATGGCCCTGAGAAGCGCCGCGCGATGATGCTGGAAATGCACGTTGGGCGCTTCTTTGGCAGCAACACCACGCCGCGTTTTCACTACGATTTGCACACGGCGATTCATGGCTCATTGATCGAAAAATTCGCCATTTACCCGCTACCCAAGCCCGGTTGCCGCTTTAGCGCGACCGAAATCGCCCGCTTAAGCTTGGCTGGTGTTGAGACGGTATTGCTGCAATCAACCAGTTCAAGTACGTTTTCTTATTCGTCCAACTACAAATACGATGCGCACGCTTTTACCATTGAATTAGGCAGTGCGCGCCCGTTTGGCCAAAATACCGGCATTGATCTGAGCAAAATGGATGCCTACTTGAGTGGCCTGATTCAAGGTCAATTGCCGCACCCAGAGCTGATTCCACCGCAGGTGCAGATTTTCCGTGTTTCGCGCGAAATCCCGAAAACCAGCCATGATTTCAAATTTGCCATCGACGGCAAAACCGATAATTTCACCCCGCTAGCTAAAGGTCTCACCTTGGCAGAAGACGCGGGTGTGCCATTTGTGATTACCGAAGACGACGCGCGGATTATTTTCCCCAACCCAGATGTACCGCCGGGGCAACGGGCTGGTTTGGTGATTGTGCCAGCGCGTAATTATTTGGCTGAGCAGTAATCGATCTACCCCAGGCAATAATAAAAAAGCCCGATCAATAGATCGGGCTTTTTTATGCTAGAAACCGATTTACTCTTCCAGAAAAGCAAACAGCTCATCAAAGCGATGGATAATGGCATCGGCGCCCATTTTTTCCAGTTCGTCACCATAACCATAGCTAACCAGTACATTCGGGCAGCCAGCATTTTTGGCGGCCAAAATATCATTTTTTGAATCGCCGACCATCAGCATGTTTTCCAACTCAATACCAAGTTTATCGGCGGTGTGGGCCAGTGGCAGTGCCGATGGTTTGCGCTCGGGCAGCGTGTCGCCCGCCACAATCACATCAAAATGCTCGAACACGCCCAGCTCGCGCAGTAGTGGCAAGGTGAAGCGCTCGGGTTTGTTGGTGATAATCGCCAGCGGCAGGCCACGCTCGTGCAGCGCGTGTAGGGTTTCTTGTACTTTAGGGTAGAACTTGGTCGCAATCGTCAGGCCCGCACGGTAGTGCAGATTAAATTGCGTCATGCCTTTTTGTTGCAACTCGCTGCCGTCAAATTCGGCGGCCATATCATCAGCTAGGACGCGGGCAACTAGGCTGGCTGCGCCGTCGCCGACATAGCTTTCAACGGTGTCTTGCGCCAACGGCGCGAGGCCCAAATCGGCGCGTGCGGCGTTGGCGGCGCGAGCGAGGTCGTGAATCGAATCGACGAGGGTGCCGTCGAGGTCAAAAGCGATAGCTTGGATACTCATGTGGGTATTGCTCTGTAATTATTTTTGAATGTGGCTTTGGGTTGTATACATTGCTAGTCAAGCAGGGCTAGGATATTTTCTAATGGCCTGCCAATCGCCGCTTTGCCGTTGTGAGTCAAAATCGGGCGCTCGATCAGTTTGGGGTGGCTGGCGAGTAGGGCGATGATGTCATCATCGCTCAGTGTTTTATCGCTACTCAACTCCCGCCACAGTTCTTCCTTGGTGCGCACTAGCGCGAGCGGTGCGATGCCAAGTTGCGCCAGTAATTCTCGAATTTGTGGCTCGGTCAGTGACTCATCCAGATAACGCCACACTTCTGGAGTATGGCCAGCATCTTGCAAAGCCGCGAGTGCTTCGCGGCTTTTGCTGCAGCGGGGGTTGTGCAGTAACTTCATAAATATCCTTATTTGACGGTGGCGAGTTCAGCGCGCATTTGGTCGATCACGGCTTTGTAATCAGGCTGGCTATAAATTGCCGAGCCAGCCACAAAGGTATCGATACCTGCAGCGGCAATTTGCGCGATATTGTCGACTTTAACGCCGCCGTCGATTTCCAGCCAAATTTCGCGGCCAGTTTTTGCGCTGTAGGCATCGATCAGCGCGCGCGCTTGGCGTGCTTTATCCAAGGTGGCAGGGATAAACGATTGACCGCCGTAGCCCGGATTCACTGACATCAACAAGATCATATCAATTTTATCCATCACATAATCGAGGTAATGCAGTGGCGTGGCGGGGTTAAATACCAAACCGGCCTTGCAGCCACAGTCACGAATCAGGCCGAGCGAACGATCGATATGCTCGGACGCTTCGGGGTGGAAGGTGATGATATTGGCGCCAGCCTTGGCAAAATCTGGGATGATGCGATCAACGGGTTTCACCATCAGATGCACATCAATCGGCGCATCGGTCCATGGGCGGATCGCGTCGCATACTAAGGGGCCGATGGTCAGGTTGGGCACATAATGATTATCCATCACATCAAAGTGAATAATGTCGGCACCGGCTGCGATGACGTTTTTAACTTCTTCGCCCAGGCGGGCAAAGTCGGCAGATAAAATACTTGGGGCGATGCGGAAAGTCATTGGTGGCTCCCTTGCTAAGTGTGATCACATTATGCCAGTTTGCCATTGGCTGAGAAATGCACCCTGATTAGCAACAAATTGTCGCGATATGATGGTTGGTGGATTGGTATTCTGAACTTTGGCCGCATTTGTTGCTGATCAGGTTAAAATTTTTCTTGCTGCGATGCCTTGCAATCAAAATTGTTGTCTAGGTTTTTAGGGATCAATATATGGAACACAGCTATCAAATTCGTGTCACCGCACGGCCGTTTTATTTGCCCGAGCAGTCGGATGAAGCTGAAGAGCAATATACGTTTGCGTATCAAATCACAATCGAAAATGCCGGCAGCATTACTGCCAAGCTAATCGCGCGGCACTGGATTATTGAAGACGCTGGTGGCAAAACACAGGAAGTGCGCGGCCTTGGAGTGATTGGTGAGCATCCGGAGCTGGCGCCCGGCGAAACTTTCGAATATACCAGCGGTGTTACTTTGGCGACTCCGGTGGGCACGATGCGCGGCACTTACCAAATGATCGCCGCTGATGGCACCGAATTTGAAGCCGAAATCGCCCAATTTGTACTTTCTATGCCAAGGACTCTGCATTAATGCGACCAAGTAGCACCGCGCCCATCGAGGGTGGCAATAACTGGAAAACCTTGAAGACCCTGCTGCCGTATTTGCTGCAATACAAATGGCGCGTCGCGCTGGCGCTCAGCTTGCTGGTGCTGGCTAAGCTCGCCAATGTGGCGGTGCCGCTGGTGCTTAAAGACATTGTCGATCAAATGGCGGCCAAAGACTTGGCGCTGGCTTTACCGGTGACATTGATTCTGGGCTATGGTGCGCTACGGTTGAGCTCGGCGGTGCTGGGCGAGATGCGCGACGCGGTCTTTGCCAAAGTCACGCAAGGCGCGATCCGCAAAATTGCACTGCAGGTGTTTGAGCATTTGCATCGTCTATCACTGCGGTTTCATCTGGAGCGCCAAACCGGTGGCATGAGCCGCGATATTGATCGTGGCACCAAGGGCATTTCGTTTTTACTCAATTTCACGCTATTTAATATCTTGCCGACTTTGGTCGAGATTGGCCTGGTGGCGGCAATTTTGCTGCAAAAATATCACTGGACCTTTGCCGCGGTAACGTTTGCGACGATTGCGCTGTATATCGGCTTTACGCTGGGCGTGACCGAATGGCGCATGCATTTTCGCCGTGATATGAATGATCTCGATTCCAAAGCCAATACTCGCGCGATTGATAGTCTGATTAATTACGAAACGGTGAAGTATTTTGGCAATGAGCGCTGGGAAGCCGAGCGCTATGACCATAGCCTGAGCAAATGGGAATCTGCGGCGGTTAAAAACCAAGTCTCGCTGTCGTTTCTAAATGCCGGTCAAGCGTCGATTATTGCCGTCGGCGTGACTTTGCTGGTGGGCATGGCGGCCAATGGCGTGGTGAAAGGTACGATGACTTTGGGCGATTTGGTGCTGGTCAATGCCTTCCTATTGCAGCTGTATGGTCCGCTCAATTTCCTCGGGTTTGTCTATCGCGAAATTAAAAATTCGCTGGCCGATATGGAAAAAATGTTTGGCCTGATGGCACGCAATGCCGAGATCAAAGACAGTGATAACGCCAAAACCGTCAATCTGGATAATGCCAGCGTTGAGTTTAGCAACGTCGATTTTGCCTACGACAGCAATCGCCCGATCTTGCATGGCATCAGCTTTCAGATTCCTGCCGGAAAAACCGTGGCGGTGGTGGGCTCCAGTGGCGCGGGCAAATCAACCCTGTCGCGGCTGTTGTATCGTTTTTATGATGTGAACCAAGGCGCAATTCGCATTAATGGCCATGATGTGCGCGAGCTGGCACAAAGCAATTTGCGTGCGCAAATTGGTATCGTGCCCCAAGACACCGTGCTGTTTAACGACACGATTTATTACAACATCGCCTACGGCAAACCGAGCGCGAGTCGAGAAGAAGTGATCGAAGCTGCCAAATCGGCGCATATCTACGATTTCATCATGCAATTGCCCGATGGGTTTGATACCACCGTCGGTGAGCGTGGCTTGAAATTATCGGGCGGTGAAAAACAACGCGTGGCGATTGCGCGTACCGTGCTGAAAAACCCGCCGATCTTGATTTTTGACGAAGCGACCAGCGCGCTCGATTCGCAAACCGAAAAAGCCATTCAGGCCGAATTGAAAGCCATTTCAGCAAATCGCACGACGCTCGTTGTTGCGCATCGTCTGTCGACGATTTCGGATGCAGATGAAATCTTGGTGATGCAGCATGGGCAAATTGTCGAGCGCGGCACGCATCGTCAATTGTTGGCCGCTGCCGGGGTTTATGCGCAAATGTGGGCGTTGCAATTGCATGATGAAGGTGAGCCTCAAGCGATTTAGCCAGTACCCCACAGGCATAATTTATTGCGCCTGATCAAATTTAACCCGTTAAATCGAATGGCTGTGGCAATTGTTCACAGCCATTTTTGCATTCTCTGCGCTCTAATTGAGTTATTCGCACTGCATATAGATTGCGCCGGGTTGAAGGCCGATCGTGCTTGGCGGCAATCGCCCGATCAATGGGCTTGTGTGGAGAATGCCTGATGCGCTTAGACCGTAAAGATTGGGAGTGGGTATTAACCTGCTTTGGTACCGCCGTAGGGGCGGGGATTTTGTATTTGCCGATACGGGCGGGCTTGGGCGGAATCTGGCCGCTACTGATTTTAACCGCGCTGATTTTTCCGGTAACCATGCTGGCGCATCGCGGTATTACACGGGTGGTGGCGTCCTGCCCGCAGCCGACCGATATCGTCGGCGCAGTCGAGCATGATCTGGGACGCAATGTTGGGTTTGCCGTATCGATGCTGTATTTCCTCTCGATTGTGACTATCTGCGTCGGTTACGCCACCGGTGTGACCAATATCGTGCAATCGTTTTTGCAAAATCAGTTGGGCATTGATGGTATTTCGCGCCCGATCCTGACCTTTTTGCTACTGGCTGGTTTAACCAGCGTGATTCTGGCCGGTGAAAAATTCATGGTGCGCGTGACCTCATTGATGACGTTCCCGCTGATTATCATGCTGGCCGGTTTGTCTCTGTATATGGTGCCGCAGTGGAACGGCGCAATTTTGGCGCAACCCTTTGTGGCGGGAGATGTGCTAAAAAATTTGCTGCTGCTGTTTCCGGTCTTGGTGTTTGCAATGAATTTTTCGCCGGTATGTTCTAGCTTGGCAGCCAGTTATCGCCAGCAATATAGCGCGCTAGAAGCGGTAGCGCGCACCGATGGCATCATCAAATGGACATCGCTGATTTTGCTGGTGTTTGTGATGTTTTTTGTGTTCTCGATGGTGCTGGCGACTTCGCCGGAAGTCTTGCTGCAGGCGCAGGCCAATAACGTCGATATTCTGACCACGCTATCGTTGCTGGTGCATCAACCACTATTGAAATATCTGATTCCTGTGATTGCTTTTCTAGCGATTGCTAGCTCGTATTTTGGTCATTTTGTAGGCACGCGCGAGGGCTTGGTTGGGATTAGTACGCGGTTGATGTGCTGGAATAATCCAGCCAAAGAAGCCCAGCTCGATCGCAAAAAAATCAACGCGGTGGTCACGGTCGTGATGATGGTCGGCTTGTGGTTTTTGGCGGTGTTTAATCCCCCGATTTTGAAGATTATTGGTGCACTGTCAGCGCCGATTATCGCGATTTATGCCTATTTGCTGCCGGTGATGTTGATGAAGCGGATTCCTCGCTTGATGGTCTATCGCTCAAGTTTCGCTAGCTTTGTGTTTGTGATGGGGTTAGTCGGTATTGCTGGTGATTTGGTGGGTAGCTATCTTTAATCATTCTGGAGTCTGTTATGTTGACCACAGTGCGGGTGAAAAGGCGAAGTGTCCGGCGGCGTGCCGTGTATCACTGGCTTAAGCAGCACGACCCGCAACTTGGCCAAACTGATTTGTCGCCAATCATGAGGAGTGGGGCCATGCTCAGCGTATTTGATCTATTTAAAATAGGCATCGGCCCGTCAAGCTCGCACACCGTGGGGCCAATGCTCGCGGCGCAACAATTTGCACAGACCTTGCTTGAGCGCGATTTGTTCCGACAAACCACCCGCGTGAAGGTTGATCTATATGGTTCGCTGGCATTGACTGGGGTGGGGCATGGTACGGTAGACGCCGTTGTGCTTGGTTTAGAGGGTAATACACCACGGGGTATTGAGCCTGATTTAATCGCTCCTCGCATGGCGCAATTGCGCGCAGGTGCACCATTACAGTTGGCTGGTCAGCAGCCAATTGACTTCGTGCTGGGTCGGGATGTTGAGCTGCATAAACTGCACTTTTTGCCGCAGCACGCCAATGGTATGTGCTTTTCGGCCTTTAATCAGGATGGCAATCGCTTGCTACATGAGACTTATTTTTCGGTAGGCGGTGGTTTTATAGTCAATGAGCGGCAATGGGGAGAGCAGAGCCCGAGCGAAACGCGCGTTGTACCCTATCCGTTTAGTAGCAGCGTTGAGTTGATGCAGCATTGCCGCCGCACAGGGCTGTCGATTGCGCAGTTGATGCTGGCTAATGAATGCGCCTATCGCGATCAGGCAACGGTGCGAGAGCTGCTGCTTGAAATCGCAGCGGTGATGCAGGCCTGTGTTGCAAAAGGTTGTCAGCACGAAGGCCGTTTACCTGGGCCGTTTGCGGTCAAACGGCGTGCGCCAGCACTCTATCGGCGTTTGGAAGCGATGCATATGGAAGGGCGCGCCGATGTGATGTTGTGGCCGATGTTGTACGCGATGGCGGTGTCGGAAGAGAACGCCAGTGGTGGCCGCGTGGTGACCGCACCGACCAACGGCGCGGCAGGGATTATCCCCGCAGTGCTGCAGTATTATCGCGATTTTACGCCCGATGCCAGCGACGAGGGGATTGTCGATTTTCTGCTCACCGCAGCAGCAATAGGCATGCTGTATAAAATGAATGCGTCAATTTCAGGCGCCGAAGTTGGCTGCCAAGGAGAGGTGGGCGTGGCGTGCTCAATGGCGGCGGGTGCTTATTGTGCTGTACTTGGCGGTACGCTGGCGCAAGTAGAAAATGCCGCTGAAATTGCGATGGAACATCATTTGGGGCTGACCTGCGATCCGGTTGGTGGGCAAGTGCAGGTGCCATGTGTTGAGCGCAACGGCGTCGCAGCTGAGAAAGCGATCAAAATCGCCCAACTGGCCTTGCTCGAAGATGGCGAACATTTGGTCAGCCTCGATAAAGTCATCGAAACCATGTATCGCACCGGGCTGGATATGAAAAACAGCTACAAAGAAACCTCACTCGGTGGGCTGGCGCTCACCGTAGCGCAGCCGGAGTGTTAGCGCGCGACTGCTGGTAAATCAGGCTTGCCATGTCGTATTGATTTGCCCATCGACGATGCTGATTCGGGTATCGGCTGCCGCTGCAAATTGCGCATCATGGGTAACGGCAATGACTGTTTTTCCCATCTCGTGCGCCAGATTTTTTAGTATTTCGCGTACATTGCCTGCCGAAGCGGAGTCGAGATTTCCCGTCGGCTCGTCGGCCAATATGATTTTCGGGTCGTTGGCCAGTGCACGGGCAATTGCCACCCGCTGGCGCTGGCCACCTGATAGCTGATGCGGGAATTTGTGCATTTGTCCGAGCATTCCGAGTTTTTCAAGTAATAACTCGGCTCGCTCATCGATCTCTTTGGTGTTGAGTTTTGCTAGCTTTCGCATTGGTAATGCCACATTGTCGCGAACGCTGAACTCGGCCAGCAAAAAATGAAATTGAAATACATAACCGAGATGCTGTAGGCGCTGCTCGGCTAATTCATCCTCGCTAAAACCAGCAGTATCAACGCCATCGAGCCAGATTTTGCCTTGGTTGGGAATATCCAACAGGCCAAGCAAATATAGTAATGAAGATTTGCCAGAGCCTGAAGGCCCCATAATGCAAACAAATTCGCCTGCTTGAATATCCAGTGAAATATTGTTCACCAGTTTGACGGGGACTTCGCCTGAGATTTCCCGATGCAAATTTTCGGCGCGCAGCATGCTGCTCATGTTGCACCTCGTAAGACATCCACCGGATGCAAGCGGCTGGCGCGGCGGGCTGGTAGGTAAGATGCAGCAAGACAGGATAGCAACGCAAATGCCGCCGCAATGATAAATTGCTCTGCCCCCCACCAAATGGGCAAATTACTGATTTGGCTGGCTCCCGGTGGCTTGATCTCGACCATGCCAAGCCCCTGCATCAGACCAGCGCCCAAGATTAATCCTAAGATACTGCCCAGCACGCCAATAATCGCTCCTTCCAGCAGAAAAATGGTGAGTACATCGCGGGCATGAAAGCCCATCGATTTTAAAATCGCAATGTCACGCGTTTTTTCGATCACAAAAGTCGAGATGGTGTTGTAAATGCCGAAAGAAGCCACGACCAAAATCGCCGCTACCACGCTGAACATGATCAGATTTCGTATGACTAATAGGCTCAGAATATCTTCGGAGGCTTCTAGCCAAGAAACTGCTTTGTAGCCAAACTGTGTTTCTAATTGTTGTGCAAGCTCGCGGGCCAGATAGGGGTCTTTGAGTTGTAAAATAAACCGATTAATCCGCTGTGGCCTCTCTAGCAAGGCTTGAGCCTGTTTGAGAAGTACGAATGTCTGGTTTTCATCGTAACTGGCGTTGCCTGACTTAAAAATACCGACCACTCGCAGCGTGCGAGTGGCATTTTCACCCGCAACGATGCTGATGGTACTCCCGAGGCGCAAGCTAAATTTCTGAGCTAGATTATTGCCGATAATAATGCCGCCCGGCTCGATATCCAGTGAAGCCAATTCCCCCGCGATGAATTTATCCTCCAGAAAAGACACCTCGCGCATCATCACTGGTACGACACCCGACAAGCTCACCCCTTGTTGGCGGCCCGCAAATTGCAGCACTGCAGAGCCAACCAGTACAGGCGCAACTTTGACGCCATCTATCGCTTGCAAAATAGCCAGTTTTTGCTGATAGCTACGAATGCCGCGGGTTTCATTGAGTGGTTTTACATGGCGAATTGCCACCGCGGCATCAGGCCAGCGTATCTGCGCCGCTTGCTCGCTGGCCGAGCGATTTTCATCTGAAATGGTGATGTGCGGACTGCTGTCGATCAGTCGTTTGATAAAGTCTTTTTCCGAGCCTTGCATCAAGGCCGAGACCGCTAGAAAAAAAGCGACGCCCAAAATAACACCGCCCAACGACACCAAAGTGGCGCGTAGTCTGCTGGTTAGGTGGGTGCGGGCAACCGCAAGCAGGAGTCGCATTATGGTTGGTTAGCTTTGTTAGGTATATGTTCAGATACTAATCTTAATGAGCGGTTGGGACGAATACCCTTGGGAATTGGCCAAATGATTTGCGTGTTTTCATCAAGCCCCGCCAAGACCTCACTTTGCTTGGCTCCCATAATTCCTAGTTTGACTGCGCGTTGCTTTGCCTGACCTTGTTCAAAAATCCAAACCTTGCCCCCTTGTATGGTTTGAGTGGGAATCAGCAGTGCGTTGGCTTTTTCTTGCATAATCAGATTAGCTTCAACCGTCATTCCAACTCGCAAATCATTGGCGTTGAGTACGCCAATTCTGACCCGATAACTGCGCGATACCGGATCGCCCTTGGGGGTGATCGCAGCTACTTTGCCATCCAGCACGACATTGGGAAAAGCGGGGGCGTGTAGCACTACATTTTGCCCCACTTTGACATGAGGAATATCTTCTTCATCGACCTCGGCACTCACGCGTAAAGGTGCACAGCAAGACATGGAAAGTAGTACTTGTCCTGCGCTGACAAATTGCCCGACTTCGGCGTCGCGTCGCAAAATAACGCCATCGGCAGGTGCGTGTAGCGTGGTAAATCCTTGTAGCGCCTGGGCGCGTCTGAGCGCTGCCTGAGTTGCATTGGCTTCCGAATTAACGCGATCCAGCTCGGCGCTGGAATAAAACCCTTGGGCTACCAGTGAGGCAGTACGCGCTTGTTGCTGCTTGGCGTATTGCGCACGTGCTGCTTGTTCATCAACGGTGCGTACAACGTCCAGCGCTTCAAGTTCGGCCAGTAGTTGCCCTTTGCGAACCGTTTCACCTTCAATGACGTGCAGGCTCTTGATATGGCCGCCCACTCGGGGAGCGATAGGCAGCAGGATGCTGGGTTCAACCAAACCGGTGGCATAGATCGCCTCAATGGCGATACCGCGCTGGGGTTTGCTAACGCTGACTGTGAGTGGCGCATAGTAACTCCACCCAAAATAGGCGAGTGCTGCGCTTAGCAATAATAGAAAGATTAACCACGAACGTCGCATGCCGTGCCTGTGCCGATGAGTAATAGAGGGCTTGAAAATAGGCGATGTATCGAGAGCCTGCTTCATTATGGCTGATTGCATTAGCGAGACTAATTTTCTTTGCGTCTATTTGGCGCCGCTTTGATCTAAGCTGCGTAATCGGTGTAGTCGTGTGGGCGCGGGTAGCGAACTTAAAAGCGAAAAATTTGATCAGTTGTTGCGCAGTATTGTGGAGTAAACGGTAATAAAAAACCCCTTTCTGCTGGGAAAGGGGTTTGCACGGGGTTTAAGGTTGCTCGAGATAATCGAGTGACTTTTCTGCTCTTTCCGCGGCAAGATCAGCCAAGGCGTTACGGATCTGGCGTTTGGTTTCAAATTGTTTTCGGTACGTGCCCATCACAGCGATTTCCATATTGCGCTGCGCTTCTTCCAAAGAACGACGTTGACGAGAGGTTTTGAACGTAGACGGCAGAGACATGGTGATTCCTCTTAAAGGTTAAACCAGTAATTCTTGGCTTTTTAGCCCCGAGTACAGCCCAGCAAGCATGTCAATTATGTATGTCAATTTAAAGACAGAACATCATTTTTTTCTGCATATTGAATCTATGCAACAGATGTGGTGAAAGATAGCGGTCAGCTCGTTGCGGTGCACCATGCTGGTGCTGCCGATGCAGTATTTTTCCTGTCAAAATAAAAAGCCCCAAACAGAAAATACTGATTGGGGCTAGGGGTATGCGCTTAAAGCCTAATATTGGTAGAGCATATAGGGCGATACCTGTTTAATTAACGAAGGCTTTCCAAGTAACGGTCGGCATCGAGTGCGGCTTGGCAACCGCTAGCCGCTGAGGTCACAGCTTGACGGTAGATATGGTCTTGCACATCACCGGCGGCAAAGACACCCGGTACGCTGGTGGCGGTCGCATTGCCGTCACGACCACCTTTGGTAATCAGGTAGCCAGTTTGGTCCATGTCGAGTTGACCTTTGAAAATATCGGTATTTGGCTTGTGACCAATTGCGATAAATACGCCGTCCACTTTGATTTCTTTAGTTGCATCGCCACCAAATTGTTTCAAACGCGCGCCAGTCACGCCGCTGGCGTCGCCCAATACTTCATCTAAAGTTTGGTTCAGTTCAAGGCTGATTTTGCCTTCAGCGACTTTTTCCATCAGATGATCAATCAGGATTTTTTCCGAGCGGAAAGTATCGCGGCGATGGATCAAAGTCACATGGCTAGCGATATTGGCCAAATACAGCGCTTCTTCAACTGCAGTATTGCCACCACCCACTACCGCAACTGGTTTGCCACGGTAGAAGAAACCATCACATGTCGCACAAGCTGAAACGCCGCGGCCAGCAAATTCTTCCTCAGACGGAAGGCCTAAGTACTGAGCCGATGCGCCAGTGGCGATAATCAGCGCATCACACGTGTATTCACCCGAGTCACCAACCAGACGGATTGGCTTTTCGTTGAGATGCGTGGTGTGAATATGATCAAAGATCATTTCGGTGCCAAAACGCTCGGCGTGTTTTTGGAAACGACTCATCAATTCTGGGCCCATTACGCCATCGGCATCGGCTGGCCAGTTGTCCACATCGGTTGTGGTCATCAATTGACCGCCTTGCGCAATGCCGGTAATTAAAACCGGTTTCAAGTTCGCGCGCGCGGCGTACACTGCGGCGGTGTAACCGGCAGGGCCTGAGCCAAGAATCAGCAAACGGTGGTGTTGAGTCGCCATGGTGGTTCCTTTGGAGTAATGTAATCGTCTGTAATGTAATTGATCTGTCGCTATGTTGCAGGTGCAAACAATCGCGCTAGTTTAAAGCTTTGTGCGGTGACGTTCTATTCGTTTGTTGCTATCGTTGCAATAGAAATTCTCTCGCTTTGGCTTCTAGCAAGCCATTGATACATGTTAGATGGGGTGGGTTGCTGTTTTGAAAAGATGGTTGCGGCATTATTTACAGGCTTTTTCAGGGCTGGCCAGAGCGCCGGTACGACGCGTTTATCTCAAGCAAGTGTATTTCACCGCCAACGAAGCAGCCTGGTTGATGTTTTTTATTGGTTTTGCTTTGGGTGGCATTGTGGTCACGCAATTGCACGGTCAATACGGGCAAAGTCGTGATGCCGCGATGCGCTTATTGGGCTCGCTGACTTTTACCGAGCTGGCCCCGCTATTAACGGTGTTGATTATCATGGCGCGATCGGCTTCCGCCATTGCGATTGAGTTGGCATCCATGCGAATTAATGGTGAAGTGCGCGAGCTTGAGCGTATGAATATCTCTATTCCTAGCTATTTATTGTTGCCGCGTGTGCTAGGGATGATGACCTCTGCGGTGTTGCTAACTGCTTGTATGGCGCTGGGGTCGATGCTGGGGGGCGTGCTGATGATTTCGGGTTGGGATGCCAGCTATCAAGTGTTGGCGATAGATCGGGTATTGGGGATTACGGCTGTGCTGCTGGCCTTGGCCAAGGCGGCTACTTTTGGTTTGGCCGGCGGCTTATTAGCCTGCCATGCTGGCTTGAATGTGCAATTGAGTGCCACCGAAATTCCACGCGCTGCATCACGTGCGGTGATTCGTGGCTTATTTGCCCTGTTTGTGCTCGATTTGTGTTGGGCTTTTGTGAGTTAGTCAATGAGCTTGCGCCGTAATAAACCCAAACAATGGCACTTTACGCCAGACCCGCTGCTCAAGCCTGGGGTATATGCTTTGCATGTGCTGGATGAAGATGCTAATGCCAGCTTGATTGATGCCTTGGCGCGACAAATTCATGCGCTCGATCAAGGTGCGTTGGGGATTCTGGAGGCTAAGCCAGTCTTTATTAGCAATTTACGCGTGTGGGAAAATATAGTATTACCAAGTTGGTATCATTCCGGTGAGCATTTATCGGGGCTGGATCAGCGTTTGCAAGATTTTCTGGCCCCGCTGAAATTTGATTCCACGACGTTGATAGATAATTTGGCGCTATTGCCTGCTCAGCTGGATACTGCGCATCGCCGTATTGCGGCCTTGTTGCGCGCCTTGCTGCAGCAGCCCAAATACTTGCTGATCGAGCAAGAATGGCTAACCTGGCTGCAGCAATCACGGCAGCGAAATACCTTACTTGCACAGCTCTACGATGCATATACTGGCGCTGAGTATGTTTTTGTAATTACATCAGAGGCTGACTTACCTGGGTATACCTATGTAAATACGTCCACTGATATGGCTAAAGAAAGTAGTTGGATATGAAGCAACACCACTTATTAAAAGACCTGGATCCGCGCTTTCAAATGTTGGGTTGGCGGGTAGGTTTATTTGCGGCAGTGATTGGCGTGATTATTGTTGCTTTGCTGCTAATCTTGGCCGAGCGGCAGGGGCTCTTTAATGCTAAAGAGCGCCTACATTTTGTTGCCGAAAGTGGTGCGGGTTTGGCACCGGGGATGCAAATTCGCCTCTCTGGTTTTCGTATTGGCGTTGTCGACGAGGTGTCACTCAACGAGCAAGCTAAAGTAGATGTGGAAATTTTGGTTGAAGAGCGGTACATGAAATGGATTAAAGCCGATTCGATCGCGATTTTGCAGCAGGATGGTCTGATTGGTGACCATTTTATTGAAATTTCAGGTGGCACAGCCGCAGCAAAAAGAATGGAAGAGGGCGGTGTGTTGAGCTTTGTTGCAACAATGAGCTTGGCGGATATTGCACTCGATATGCGCAGTCGCGCCGAGCCTATCTTTGAATCCGTGCAGGAAACATTGCGCTATGCTAATGATCCGCAGGGAGACTTGCGGCAAACGATGAAGAATGTGCAGGAACTAACTGCGGAGTTGCAACAAACTAGGCAAAAAGTCGATTTGCTGCTCACGCGAGCTGATGGATTGTTGGATCGCGAAGCCAGACAAACCCTCACGAGTGCCGACCGGTTGCTAAATCGTGCCGATGTAATTGCTAGTGAAGTGAGTCGCCAATTGCCACCGATGCTCAATGCCGCAGCATCCTCGCTGCAGAGCGCTCAAGCAATCAGTGCTGATGCAAGTATCACTATGCATGTGTTGCGTAACTCGGTTGAGCAAGCTGCTCCGCAAATCCCCGGAATGTTGCGAAACGGCGATGAATTAATCCGTCGCAGTAACGAGACGGTTGAGGCTGTTCAGCACATTTGGCCGCTGAGCCGACAATTGGATCGTGCACCCTTGGCCGCCCCAAGTGTGGAGAGTCGCTGATGAAATCCTCGTTGGTCTTGATTGTTTTGGGGTTTATGTTACTAACTGGGTGTGCAAATTCGACAAAACAAGATGCACCTGCTTTGCGTATTTCTGCTGAGGCTAGTCACGGCAAGGCTTTGAAGGCGATACATGCTGGTGATGTTGAGGGCGCTGCCCTGTGGTGGTCGCAAGCGTTGCTGCAGTATCAGGCCTTGGATGATTGGCCTGGGCAGGGGATGGCGCGTTTGGGGTTGGCGCAGGCTCAGCACAAAGCGGGGCAAGTTGATCGAGCTATCCAAACCTTAAAACCGATGGTGGCGCAAAGTGGCTTTATGGTTGCACAACGTGCACAGGCGCATTTGCAATTGGCACAGTTATGGCTAAGCGATGATCAAAATGCAGGTGTGGCAGCGATGCATCTGGCGCAATCGGAGCAGTTGTGCGCAGCCCCTTGTCAAATGCGCTGGGCACAAATCAATATGGCCGCAAAGATTGCGTTGTTAAATAAGGACTGGCCTCGGGTAATGCAATTGACCGTCAGTGTGCTAGCTGGGGCTGCCGAGGGTGAGGAGAAGGAAGTCGCACATAGCCATCAATTACAGGCTCAGGCTCAGCTGGCGCAGCTGCAGCTTGCCGGTGCGCTGTATTCAATCGATCAAGCCCTAGCCTTGGATCGAAAATTGGCACGCCCAGATTGGTTGCTGGCTGATTATCGAGTGCGATTGCAGATCGTCCAGTTGTTGTCGGATAGTGAGCAAATTACTCTAACAGAGCAAAAAATCAGCAGTTTGTGTGAAGCATTGCGCTGTAATCGCTAAATGTACTTTTGCTTCGTGGCAAAGTTCGGCTTGAAGTTTGCATTATTTCGCGGTTATAATCGTCGACTAGCTGTGCAAATGGTTTGCGCAGTAATTTTCCCGTCCGTATCTCAAGGGTGCTTTGATTAGTTCCTACGGGCGGAAGACCTTAACCCCTGAGACTTTGGAGAAATCAATGTCTGTTAGCATGCGCGATATGCTGGAAGCCGGCGTACACTTCGGCCACCAAACCCGTTACTGGAACCCGAAAATGGGCAAATACATTTTCGGTGCTCGCAACAAGATTCACATTATCAACCTCGAAAAAACACTGCCAATGTTTGAAGATGCACTGAAATTTGTGCGTCAATTGTCTGCAAACAAAGGTAACGTATTGTTCGTAGGTACTAAACGCGCTGCTCGCGAAATCATTGCTGAAGAAGCTACTCGCGCAAATTCACCATTCGTTGATCACCGCTGGTTGGGTGGTATGCTGACTAACTACAAAACAGTTAAGCAATCGATCAAACGCATGAACGACATGAAAGCTGTGTTGGAAAATGCTGAAGGTACTGGCTACGGCAAGAAAGAATTGCTGGACATGAAGCGCGAAGTTGAAAAACTCGAGCGTTCATTGGGCGGTATCAACGAGATGGGCGGCTTGCCAGATGCGATTTTCGTAATCGACACTGGTTACCAAGCTGGTACTATCGTTGAAGCTCGCAAGCTCGGTATTCCTGTAATTGGCGTTGTTGATACTAACAACAACCCAGAAGGTATCGACTATGTAATTCCTGGTAACGATGACTCTTCTCGCGCTATCCGCCTGTACGCACGTGCAGTTGCTGATGCGGTGCTGGAAGGCCGTAACCAAGCAACTCAAGCTTTGGTTGCTGCAGTTAGCGAAGCTGCTGCAGAGTAATCAAAACGCTGAAGTGAATACATCTAAAAAAGGGGCGTTTCGCCCCTTTTTTGTAACATTGACCTAATAGACTGAAGTCCTATATTCAGGAGAAATTCATGGCTGCAATTACTGCAAAAATGGTTGCCGAGCTGCGCGAACTGACTGGCCTTGGCATGATGGAGTGCAAAAAAGCGCTGGTTGAAGCTGATGGCGACATCAAAAAAGCTGAAGAAGTACTGCGCATTAAATCTGGCAACAAAGCTTCTAAAATGGCTGGCCGTACCGCCGCTGAAGGTACTGTGGTTGCTTTCATTTCTGATGACAAGAAAGTTGGCGCGATCATTGAAGTAAACTGCGAAACCGACTTCGTAGGTAAAGATGAGAACTTCGTTGCATTCGCTAAAGCTTGTGCTAAAGCCGTTGCTGTAGCAAATCCAGCTGATGTTGCTGCTTTGGGTGAAGTGAAAACTGACTCTGGCGAAACTGTTGAAGAAGCTCGTAACGCAATCATCGCTAAATTGGGTGAAAACATGACTTTGCGTCGTTTCGTGCGTTACGAAACTGCTGGTCAGTTGGCTGCTTACCTGCACGGTGCCAAAATTGGTGTGTTGGTTGATGTTACTGGTGGTGATGAGCAGTTGGGTCGTGATTTGGCGATGCACATTGCTGCAAGCAAACCAAAAGCATTGGATGCTTCTGGTGTTGATGCTGAGTTGGTTGAGACTGAGCGTCGTGTAGCGATTGAGCGTGCTAAAGAAGCGGGCAAATCTGGTGATATGCTGGAAAAAATCGCAGAAGGTACTGTTAACAAGTTCCTGAAAGAAGTGACTTTGCTGAACCAAGTGTTCATCAAGGCCGAAGATGGCAAACAAACCATCGAACAACTGGTTAAATCTAAAGGTGCAACAATCAACGCATTCACAATGTTCACTGTTGGTGAAGGCATTGAGAAGAAAGTGGTTGATTACGCCGCTGAAGTTGCTGCAGCAGCACAACTTTAAGTCTATATTAGACTGAATAAACGCCGCGCCCTTGGTGCGGCGTTTGCACGACCACGCCCGAGTAAACTGAAAAGGAAAATGCGAATGAGCCAAGTGAAAAAATATAACCGTATTCTGTTAAAACTCTCCGGCGAAGCTTTGATGGGGGATGATAGTTACGGGATTAATCGGGCTACTATTGACCGGATCGTGCAAGAGATTAAAGAAGTAGTTGACCTTGGTGTGCAAGTGGCCGTGGTTATTGGTGGCGGTAATATTTTCCGTGGCGTAGCGCCAGCAGCTTCTGGTATGGATCGCGCTACTGCAGACTATATGGGTATGCTTGCAACGGTAATGAATGCACTTGCTTTGCAAGATGCAATGCGCCATGCGGGTATTGTTTCCCGTGTGCAATCAGCGCTTACGATTCAGCAGGTTGCTGAGCCATATATTCGTGGTAAGGCAATTCGCTACTTGGAAGAAGGTAAAGTGGTAATTTTTGGTGCTGGTACCGGCAATCCTTTCTTCACAACTGATACCGCTGCAGCGTTGCGTGGTATGGAAGTTGGCGCGGATATCGTACTGAAAGCCACAAAGGTGGACGGTGTTTACACTGATGATCCTAAGAAAAATCCTGATGCAGTGCGTTATCAGACTGTGACGTTTGATGAAGCAATTGGCCGTAATTTGAAAGTGATGGATGCGACTGCATTTGCACTGTGTCGTGACCAGAAGATGAATATTTGTGTGCTTAGTATCTTCAAATCAGGCGCTTTAAAGCGTGTGGTGCTTGGGGAAGATGAGGGTACGCTGGTACACTGCTAAGATTGTATCGAACTCATTGCAGCGGGCGGGTATAATCCCGCCTGTTTTTTATTGCGGATGCCATTGCGCAGCCGTCATTATTGCTGAAGTGTTGTGGGGGTTACCAAATGATTGCGGATATCAAAAAAGCAACTGAAGAAAAGATGGTGAAAACTGCCGAGAAGTTGAAAACTGACTTGGCTAAAATTCGTACTGGACGTGCGCATACCGGTTTGCTTGATCATGTGCAAGTTGAATATTACGGCAGTATGGTGCCAGTGAATCAAGTGGCTAATATTACGCTGATCGATTCGCGTACGATTGGTGCACAGCCGTACGAAAAAAATATGGTTGGCAAGGTAGAAAAAGCGATCCGTGATTGTGATTTGGGCTTAAATCCTGCCGCGCAAGGCGATTTGATTCGTGTTCCGATGCCGATGTTGACCGAAGAACGTCGTAAGGATTTGATTAAAGTGGTGCGTGGCGAAACAGAAGATGCTCGTGTGGCAGTACGCAATGTGCGTCGCGATGCGAATGATCAACTTAAACGTGCGCTGAAAGATAAAGAAATTTCTGAGGATGATGAGCGTCGCGGTCAGGATGATATCCAGAAACTCACCGATAAATATATCGCTGATCTGGACCGCCAGTTGGCAGAGAAAGAAAAAGAATTGCTGACGGTTTAATTGATAAAGGCGGTAAAGCGTGGCTTTGTTTAATCGCGGCGGCGAGCAGGATGTTGACCTCTCTAAAGGCGCATTGCCGCAACACATTGCTGTCATTATGGATGGTAATGGGCGCTGGGCTAAAAAGCGTATGATGCCCCGCATCTACGGTCATAAAAAGGGCGTAGATGCACTTCGGGATGTTATACGTGCCTGTGATGAGCTCAATGTGGCTTATTTAACCGTAT
Organism: Chitinibacter fontanus; assembly: GCF_013423785.1. Taxonomy (NCBI): domain Bacteria; kingdom Pseudomonadati; phylum Pseudomonadota; class Betaproteobacteria; order Neisseriales; family Chitinibacteraceae; genus Chitinibacter; species Chitinibacter fontanus. The sequence continues at coordinate 52,880 of NZ_CP058952.1, read as the reverse complement.
TTGCTTTTTCTAGTGAGAACTGGCGCCGCCCCGCCGAGGAAGTGTCTTTTTTAATGGGATTATTTCTGCAGGTGCTCGATAGCGAGATCGAGCGCATGATGCGAAATAATATCCGATTGAAAATTATTGGTTGTCGCGAAAAATTTTCTGCGGAGTTGGTTGAGTTGATTATGTCCGCAGAGGCTAAAACGGCTAGTAATACCGGCCTGTGTTTGACGATTGCCGCGGATTATGGCGGTCACTGGGATATCCTTAATGCGACTAGGGCATTGCTGCAGGCTCAGCCAGAATTAGTCGCTGGTTTTGACGAGGACGCAATCAAGCCTTATCTGGCAATGGCATACGCCCCCGATCCTGATTTATTCATTCGCACGGGCGGTGAGCAGCGAATCAGTAACTTTCTGCTTTGGCAATTGGCTTATACCGAACTCTATTTTACTGATCTAGCTTGGCCGGAATTTGGCCGTACACAACTACGTGAATCAATTGCATGGTATCAGCAACGAGAACGCCGTTTTGGTCGAATCAGCGAGCAGCTAAGCGAATAAGCCATGTTAAAAACTAGAATCATGACAGCCGCAGCCTTGCTGCCTATTGTATTGGCGGCACTTTTTTTCTTGCCAGCCAATGGGTGGATATTTTTTTGTGCAGGGCTCTTGGCTTTTGCTGGGTGGGAGTGGCAGCGCCTATCCGCAATGAATGGGGTTTGGGCGCTTTTTTACCCTCTAGTGGTGCCGATGGCCTTTCTTGCGGTTTGGTATTTCTGCCCGCTGGAGATCCGAATTGGACTTATCTTTGCATCAGCAATTTTTTGGTCAATTGGGGTTCCTATCTGGCTTAAATCAAAGTGGTGTCTAAGTCAGGCTGGGAATTTAAATGGTCTGTTAGGCCTTGCCCTTTTAGTGCCTGCTGCAATGGCAATGGTGATTTTGCACCCAGATGGTAAAACCCTGCTGTCGATTATGATGATTGCGTGGATTGCTGACACGTTTGCCTATTTTAGTGGCAAAGCGTTTGGCCGTCATAAGTTGGCTCCAAGTATCAGTCCTGGTAAAAGCTGGGAGGGCGTGTACGGTGGTACGCTAGCCGTAATCGTTTATGTGCAGTGGTTGCCTAAACCATTTCTCCTGTTTCCAAATACGGCATTGGCTACGCCAATTGGCCAAGCTGCAATTTGGTTGCTAATTGCTTTATTGCTTACCGCCGTTAGTGTAATGGGGGATTTGCTGGAGTCGCTCTTTAAGCGGCAAATTAATATCAAAGACAGTAGCAATTTATTGCCTGGTCATGGGGGTGTTCTTGACCGGATTGATAGCCTACTTGCAATTTTGCCAGTGAGTGCTGCAATTTATTTGTCACAATTGCTCTAAATGGCATGTATCCAGGAAGTGGGTCAAAAGTATGCAGCACGCTAAGCAAGTAATCACTATCCTTGGGGCAACAGGGAGTATTGGGCAAAGTACTTTAGATGTAATCGCTCGCCACCCCGAGCGCTACGAGGTTTTTGCTGTATCTGGGGCTACGCAGCTTGAACGGCTGGTTCAAATTGCAGCACAGTTTCTTCCGCGGTATATCGTTGTGTTGGAAGAGGCGAATGCAGCTTTAATAAGGGCACAATTAAAAGATCGAGCACTAAAATCTGAGGTGCTAGTGGGGCAGGATGCTCTCATAGCTATCGCCACAGCGCCCGAGGTCGATGCTGTGATGGCCGCAATAGTAGGAGCGGCAGGTATGCCTGCAACTTTGGCGGCGGCGCAGGCAGGTAAAAAAGTGCTGCTTGCCAATAAAGAAACCTTGGTGTTGGCTGGCCAATTGTTCATGGATGCCGTGAAAGCTTCCGGGGCTCAGCTTTTGCCAATTGATAGTGAACACAATGCTATTTTTCAGTCGCTGCCAGCCATATACCGCGAGCAGCCTTATGCCAGTAGTTTCGATTCGGCTGGAATTGAAAAACTGCTGCTAACTGCATCGGGTGGGCCTTTTCGGACTCGACCGTTTGATACGTTGGCATCCATTACGCCAGCTGAAGCGATCAAACATCCAAACTGGTCAATGGGGCGTAAAATATCGGTCGACTCAGCTAGCCTGATGAATAAGGGCTTGGAGGTGATTGAGGCGTTCTGGCTATTTAATGCTCCGATCGATCGTATTGAAGTGGTGGTGCACCCACAGAGCGTCATCCATTCCATGGTGCAATATCGCGATGGCTCAGTGATTGCTCAGCTAGGCTCGCCTGATATGCGAACCCCTATTGCATATGGTCTAGCTTATCCCGAGCGTATCGAGGCTGGAGTCAAGCCGCTTGATCTCTTCAGTATTGCTCGTTTGGATTTTGAAGCGCCAGACTTGCAGCGTTTTCCATGTTTGGCTTTGGCGTACAGTGCTATCCGTCAGGGGGGGGCGGCACCGGCGGTCTTGAATGCAGCTAATGAAATTGCGGTTGATCGATTCTTAGCGGCTGAGCTGAAGTTCACCCAAATTCCACAGGTGATTGAAGCTTGTCTTGGGCAATTGGCGCATCGTCAAGTTACGTGCTTGCAGAGTTTGCTGGAGATTGATGCGGATACTCGATTGCTTGCCCAGCAGCTTGCTGCTGAGCTTAGGTAAAAAATGATGTTGACTCTTTTTGCATTTGCGTTTGCAATCGCCTTGCTGGTATTTGTTCATGAGTACGGTCATTACTGGGTTGCGAAGCGATGCGGGGTGGGGGTATTGACCTTCTCGATCGGCTTTGGCCGCCCTCTGTGTCAATGGAAGCGGGGTGAGACAACGTGGCAGTTGGCTGCAGTGCCATTGGGGGGCTTCGTGCGCATGATGGATGAAACCGAGGCGCCTGTGGCAGTACAAGCTAAAAATAAAGCATTCAACAATAAGCACCCATTGCAAAAAATGGCAGTGGTGTTTGCTGGGCCTTTAGCTAATTTGGTGTTTGCTGTTTTTGCCTTTTCGCTGTGCTTTGTTATTGGAATACAGGCACTTAAGCCGCAGGTTGCTTCTGTACAGCCTTTCAGTGCCGCATATCAGGCTGGGATTAAAAAAGGCGACCAAATTTTAGCGGTGGGCGATACCACAATCGATAGCTGGGATCAGTTGCAGGTCGAGCTGTTTGATTTTGCTGGCGAATCGGTTGCAGATCTCCGTGTTCAAGATCAAGCGGGTAATGTGAAGCAAATTGCTTTACCGCTTAGCCAATTGTCTTCGGAGCAATTTGATCAACATTTATTAGGGCGACTGGGTTTGTCCCCTTTTGCGAGCTCCCGCAAGATTGGTGCGGTACAAGCACAGAGCCCTGCTGCGCTAGCTGGCTTGCGCGCAGGTGATGAGGTCGAGCAAATAAATGGCAATGTTGTTAGCGATTGGTCCGATGTTCAAAAAGTGGTATTAGCCAGTGATCATCAATCTTTGCAGTTGGTCATCAAGCGCAACGGTCAATTGCAAAATTTGTCGATCACGCCGCGCATTGAGCTTGTCGAAGGCAAACAAGTTCCACGTCTCGGTATTTCACCGCAGGCCGATGACAATCAGAATGCGCAACAGGTCATGACTCAGCAGTATGATCCCGTTTCTGCTGTGGTCATGGGTGTGAAAAAAACCTACCAAATGTCGGTGATGACATTAAGGATGTTTGGCAAAATGCTGATCGGTGCTTTGTCACCCAAGCAAGTGAGCGGCCCATTGGGAATTGCTGAATATGCCGGGCAAAGTGCCGCTATGGGATGGCAGGCGTATTTACAATTTCTTGCCTTGATTAGCATTAGCTTGGGTGTGTTGAATCTGCTGCCTGTTCCAATTTTGGATGGCGGTCATTTGCTGTATCATAGCTACGAACTAATTACTGGAAAGACTGTATCTTTGTGGGTGACTCAATTGCTGCAAAAGATTGGTCTTGCCCTCCTGCTCATGTTGATGGCGCTGGCTTTGTTTAACGATGCCAGTCGTTTGTTGCTGGGTTAATCTATTACTTCCTCTATGCCGATAAAAATGAAATTTAAGCCTATGTACCTGCTGCTGAGTGCAGCACTTGCAAGTCTGAGCGTGAATGCTTTGGCTTTTGATTCATTCACTGTGCGCGATATTCGCGTTGAAGGTCTGCAACGGACAGATGCTGGTACGGTCTTCAATTATCTCGGAGTGAAGGTAGGTGAGCCATTTGATGACGCCAAGGCAAGTCAGGCGATTCGCAACTTATTTGCCACCGGCTTTTTTGATGATGTCCGGATTGAAGCAGATAAAGATGTCATTGTTGTAACCGTTGATGAGCGACCAACGGTGGCGCAGATCAATATCAATGGTTCAAAGCTAATTGAAAAAGACCAAATTAAAGCAGCACTCAAAGCACAGAGTTTAGCTGAGAGCCAAATTTTCCAGCAGGAAACGCTTGATTTAGCGATTAATGAACTCAAGCAGCAATACTATTCGCGCGGACGCTACTCAGTTGAAATTAAGCCAACTGTAACCAAGCTTGATCGCAATCGGGTCGGCATCCAGATTGATATTTCCGAAGGGGATGTTGCGCAAATTAAGAGTATCAATTTCGTTGGCAATAAAGTGTATAGCGAAGATGATCTGCGCGCTGCAATGTCGCTGACGACTAGTAACTGGATGACTTGGTATACCAAGACCGATCAATACTCTAAGCAAAAATTTGGGGCCGATCTGGAAGGAATTAAATCCCTCTACATGGATAACGGTTATATCAAGTTTTCTATTGAGTCGACTACAGTTGCTTTGTCTGAAGATAAAAGCGAAATGTATTTGACGGTCAATATTCGTGAGGGCGAGCAATATAAATTTGCTTCAGTAGATTTGGCGACTACTTTGCCAGAATATAAGGAGCCTTTGCTTGCTTTGGCTTTAATTAAAGCGGGCAATATCTACTCACGCGAAGAGGTGAATAAATCTACCGCTGCAATCTCAAATTATTTGGGTGAGCATGGGTATGCATTTGTCAATGTTAATCCATTGCCTGAAATTGATGAAGACAAAAAGTTAGTCTCAATTAACTTCATGGTTGATCCTGGTAAAAAGACCAGTGTGCGCCGTATTAATATTGATGGAAATAATCTAACTCGTGATGAAGTTGTGCGTCGTGAGTTGCGGCAAATGGAATCAGCTGAATATGATCTATCAAAAATCAAACGATCAAAAGAGCGTTTGCAGCAGCTAGGTTATTTTTCCGAAGTAAATATTGAAACACCAATTGTTCCAGATGCACTGGATCAAGTAGATATGAATGTCTCTGTAGTTGAGCAAAAAACAGGTAATTTCAATTTTGGCGTTGGCTATGGTCAAGGCGAGGGTGTTTTGTTTCAGGCATCGGTTTCTCAGGCTAACTTTTTGGGTACCGGTAAGCGCTTTTCTGCAGAATTGAATACTAGTTCATCGGCCAAAACCTATGCGCTTTCAATGAGAAATCCATATGCGACAGCAGATGGCGTAATGTTTGGTTGGAGTGTCTATGTCCGCTCAACAGATCCGAGTCAAATGGAGTTGGGTGAGTACTCTACCAACTCCAAGGGTGTCAATTTCAATTTTGGCATGCCTACTAGTGATTTTAATAATATCGGCTTGGGTTTGAATTATGAAAATCTCAAAATTACCACTAACTCTTCTTCTCCAAGCTATGTAATCGATCATGTAAAACAATATGGGGATGTGTCAGACACGTTCTCGTTATTGGCAAATTGGGATGCAGATGATAGAGACTCTGCGACATTTCCAACTAAAGGGTGGTATCGCAAATTAAATGCAGAGGTTGCTGTTCCGCCATCTGATTTAACATACTATAAGCTTTCAGCTCAGAGTCAGTTCTTCTATTCATTCAGAGAAAAGTCGCCAATCACTTTTGCGTGGAATATTGAGCTGGGATATGGTTCTGGCTATTCCGGAGATGACTTACCTTTTTACAAGAATTACTTTGCAGGTGGTGTGAATTCTGTTCGCGGCTATAAATCTGGCTCGTTGGGGCCTAAGGATGAAAATGGCGATGCGATTGGTGGTACAACACGATTTGTTAATAATCTTGAGTTGTACATGCCTCCCCCTGGTATGAAAGACGATAAATCGATGCGATTTAGTGTGTTTGCGGATGCAGGTAATATCTGGACTAAAGGTGAAACACCAGATTTTGGCTCATTACGTTATTCGGCAGGCGTTGGTTTTACCTGGATTTCTCCTATTGGGCCACTGAAACTGATTTGGGCAAAACCATTTAATAACAAAGATGGCGACAAAACAGAGAGTATTCAATTTCAGTTAGGACAGGTGTTTTGATTTAAAGGTGGCTTAAATGAAAGCAAAGATACTTGTTAGCGCATTGATTGCTTTTTCTTTACTCGCAGGCAAGGCGGGTGCTGATACGAAAATTGGGTTCGTCGATACGCAGAGAATTCTTCGTGAAGCAGGACCAGCTGTAAAAGCAGCAAAAAAACTTGAAAAGGAATTTGAGCCTCGCCGAATAGAGCTGCAAAAGGTCTCTGTGCAAGGCAAGGCATTACAGCAGCTGCTTGATAAAGGCTCGCTGTCTGAGGCTGATCGACGCGTGAAAGAGCGTGAATTATTAAAGTTGAATCAAGATTTTCAAAGAATGCAGCGTGAAATCAATGAGGATCTAAATTCACGAAGAAATGAAGAGTTGTCAGGTTTACAGGAGCGTGTGAATACTGCGATTCGAAGTATTGCGGATCAAGAAAAATTAGATATTATCTTGCAGGATGCAGTATATCGTAATCCTAAATTGGATATTACCGATAAGGTGTTACGCCAGTTGGTGGATAAATAATGATGCAGAGTATTGATGTTAGATTGTCTGACTTAGCTGAGAAGTTTGGCTGTGAATTGATTGGTGAAAACATCTGCGTTGCAGGCGTAGCATCGCTTTCCTCTGCGGCACACAGTGATTTAGTCTTTCTAAATAATGAAAAATTCATTGATCAACTGATTCACTCTAAGGCAAAGGCTGTTATTGCCAAAAGCAATGAAAAACTACCACTTGATCGTTCGTATCTAATTTGCCGGGATCCGGTGCTACTGTTTGCGTTAATCGCTGATTATTTTAATCCTCGTCCGCTCTCACAAGCGTCTATACATCCAACGGCTGTGATTGCAAGTGATGCCGTGATTGCCCCAGATGTTGAAGTTGGCCCGCATGTAACCATTGAGACCGGTGTAATCTTAAGCAGCGGTGTTCAAATTAAGGCTGGATGTTTTATTGGCGCCAACAGTGTAATTGGAGCTAATTCAATTCTTATGCCGCGAGTGGTGGTTTATTCAGATTCGATGGTTGGGGAGCGATGTGTCATCCATTCCGGGTGCGTTATTGGCTCTGATGGTTTTGGGAATGCATGGGCACGAGATCATTGGGTTCGTATTCCACAGTTAGGTCGTGCCATTATTGAGAATGATGTTGAAATCGGGGCAAACACTACAATAGATCGTGGTGCCTTGGATGATACGGTAATTGGTTCAGGTGCGCGTTTGGATAACTTAATCCAAATTGCGCATAACGTGAAAATAGGGTCAAACACCGCTATTGCAGCATGCACTGGTATAGCAGGGTCTGCGGAGATTGGTGCAAATTGTCTAATTGGGGGTGGTGCTTTAATAGCAGGTCATTTGAAGATCGCAGATAAAGTAACCATTTTGGCTGGCAGCGCCGTACCATCTAGCCTTTCAGAGGCTGGAGTTTACGCTTCAGGTGTGCCAGTAGTACCTCATGGAACTTGGCTTAAGAATATGGTTCATTTTAGAAAACTTGATGAACTTGCTAAGAAAGTGAAGCACATAGAAAAAATGCAAGTTGCGCAACAAACAACACAGGGAGAAAGCAGTGACACCAATTGATATTGTCGGCATTATGGAGCATTTACCACATCGTTATCCGTTTCTCTTAGTAGATCGCGTGCTGGAGTTAGAAGCTGGAAAATCGGTGAAGGCAATTAAAAATGTCACAATGAATGAGCCTTTTTTTCAGGGACATTTCCCTGGGTATCCAGTAATGCCTGGAGTGCTGATTCTTGAAGCTTTGGCTCAGGCTGCTGGGGTGTTAACATTTAAAAGTATTAACCCTCCACCATCAAAAAATACGATCCTGTTCTATGCCGGGATTGATAATGCACGTTTCAAGCGTCAGGTAGTTCCTGGAGATCAATTGATCCTAACCGCTGAAATTACTGCCTCTAAGCGTGGCATTTGGAAATATTCGGCTAAAGCCTATGTTGGTGATGATTTAGCTTGTGAAGCAGACTTGATGTGTGCTCAGCGTGAAGTGTAATTGGGGTTATTAATGGTCGATATTCATCCAACTGCTGTTGTTGACGCTACCGCAACCATTGCGGATGGCGTCACTATCGGGCCTTTCTCTATTGTTGGGCCCAATGTGAGTATTGGCCGAGATACAGTGATTGAATCTCACTGTGTGATATCGGGACATACGCAGATAGGGGCTGGAAATCGCTTTTATCCTTATTGTGCAATTGGTTGCGATCCACAAGATAAAAAATATGCGAATGAACCAACACAGTTGGTGATTGGTGACCGTAATACGTTCTTTCACAATGTGACCGTGTCAACTGGCACTGCGCAAGACAACGGTATTACTACAGTAGGCAATGACAATTGGGTTATGGCTTATGCGCATATTGCTCACGATTGTATCGTTGGCAATAATGTTATTCTGGCCAATGGCGCTACCTTGGCTGGACATGTGAATGTTGGTGATTTTGCTATCTTGGGTGGATTAACTGCGGTTCATCAGTTTTGCGTTATTGGGCAGCATACTATGGCGGGTGGTGGCTCAATTATTGTGCAGGACTTGCCTCCGTTTGTTATTTGCGAAGGCAATCGCGCGGTTGCTCGCGGTTTTAATAGTGAAGGAATGAAACGACGGGATTTCAAAGAGGCAGAAATTAAAGCCGTAAAGTCAGCATATCGGATGTTATACCGCTCTGGGTTGCCGTACGAGGATGTTGTAGCACAAATTTCTGAACAAGCGCAGCAAATGCCGGTACTAAATTCATTCGTAGAGTTTTTTGAGTTATCTAGTCGCGGGATTCTACGTTAGAGCAATGTCTGAATTTAACTTTGAACCACAAGCATGGCCAAAAATTGCAATTGTAGCAGGTGAGGCATCAGGTGATATTTTAGGGGCATCTCTGATTACCGAACTTAAGAAACATTTTCCCCGTGCTCAGTTTATTGGAGTTGCTGGTCACAAGATGCTTGCTGCTGGAGCTCAAACTATCGAGCCTCTTGAAACCTTATCAGTAGGTGGCGTCGTTGAAGTGTTGCGGCATTTACCTGCGTTGCTCAAATTACGTAAGCGACTTTTGTTAGGTTGTAAGCAAGGTCGGCCGGATCTTTTTATCGGTATCGATGCGCCCGATTTTAATCTTGGGCTGGCTCGCAAAGTAAAAAAACTTGGCATTCCGACTGTACATTATGTCAGTCCTTCAATCTGGGCTTGGCGCCCCGAACGGATTAAGAAAATCAAAGCAGCTGTTAATCATATTTTGCTGCTACTGCCATTTGAAAAAGAAATTTATGATCGAAATGGAGTCCCTGCCACATTTGTTGGGCACCCATTGGCAGATCAAATGCCTGTTGCTGTGCCCGCCACCACTTATCGCGAGTTGCTGAATTTGCCTGCTGACTCGCAAGTACTTGCTATTCTGCCTGGTAGTCGCCAACGTGAAGTTTTGGCACTTTCAGGCTTATTCATTGATACGGCATTAAAGCTGGCAGAAAAATATCCTCGAATGTTTTTTCTCGTGCCATTTGTGACTCGGGAAACTCGTGTTTTATTCGAACAGGAAGTGTGGCGACGGGAGGCTCAGTCTCTAAATTGGCGTTTAATGTTTGGCCATTCTCACGATGCGATGTCTGCCTCTGATGTGGTTTTACTGGCTTCTGGTACTGCTGCACTGGAATCTATGTTGGCTAAGCGTCCAACCGTAGTGGCCTACCGTGTGTCTGAGCTAACCTATAAAATTGTAAAGCGAAAATATTTACTGCCATTTGTAAGTTTGCCCAATATCATTAGCAACCAGTTTCTCGTTCCTGAATTTTTACAGCATGATGCACAGACTGAAAACTTAGTGAATGCGGTTAGTAATTATTTAGATGATAAAGTTTTACGTGTCGAAATTGGCGATAAATTCACTGAAATTCATATTGGCATGCGCTGTTCCGCTGGTGAGCGTGCAGCAGAGGCAATTCAACAAATGTTAGTACAGAGGGCTCCATGCTAATTTGCGGTGTGGATGAGGCTGGCAGAGGCCCACTGGCTGGCTCTGTTTTTGCTGCGGCTGTGATTTTGCCGGATGGTTGGAGTTGTTCTGGGTTGACTGACTCAAAGAAATTATCAGCCAAAAAACGTACTCAATTGGCTACGATTATTAAAGCTGAATCACTAAGTTGGTCTGTGGCAAGTGCTACAGTTGAAGAGATTGACCAGCTTAATATCTTGCAGGCAACCATGCTCGCAATGCAGCGGGCTGTTAAGGGCTTAGCCATTGCTGCTGAATATGCGCTAATTGACGGAAATAAAGTTCCTGTGCTTGATATCCCTGCCAAGGCAATTATTGGCGGTGATGCTACTGAGTTGGCAATTTCTGCAGCCTCTGTTTTAGCAAAGGTGTACAAAGACGCGGAAGCTGATGAGCTAGAGGCGCAATACCCAGGATATGGGTTTGCAAAACATAAAGGCTATGGCACTGCTTTGCATTTGGCTCAGCTTAAATTACTCGGTGCCAGCCGGTGTCATCGGAAGTCATTTGCACCCGTACGTGCAGCATTAATACAAACAAGCTTGTTTTAGTTTGATTTTGGTTGTTAGACGTTTTATCAGTCACTAAGATGAGCAATTGGTACTGGTATTCAGCATCTCTTTATAACGATAAATAGGGCGCGGACTTATGTTCGTCATTATTGGCTATATTTTTATGTGCGCATGTATTTTGGGCGCATATGCAGCACACGGGGGGCACCTCGGCGTTCTCTGGCAGCCATCCGAGATTGTTATTATTTTTGGTGGGGCTGTTGGGGGCATGATTGCCGCTCAAGGCGGCAAGGGTATGAAGGCGTTTGTTAAGGCCTTACCCACTATTTTCAAAGGTTCTGCCTACTCCAAGGCATTTTATATGGATCTTTTTGCCTGCCTTTTTGAGCTGCTTGCCAAAGTGCGCAAAGAAGGTTTGATGTCGATTGAGGGGGATGTAGAAGATCCTCACGCCAGCCCGATATTTTCCAAGTATCCCAAAATTTCTCACGATCATCATGTCACAGAATTCATCTGTGATTATTTGCGACTTATGGTTGGTGGTAATCTCAATGCGTTTGAAATTGAGAACTTAATGGATGTAGAGATCGATACTCACCACCATGAAGCAGAAGGACCTGCCTCTGCCATGGCGAAACTAGCGGATGGCTTGCCTGCATTCGGTATTGTTGCCGCGGTAATGGGTGTAGTGCACGTTATGGGGTCATTGCATTTGCCTCCATCAGAACTAGGTAAACTCATTGGTGCGGCGCTGGTAGGGACGTTTATGGGGATTTGGCTGGCTTATGGTTTTGTAGGGCCGCTTGCGCAAGTACTTGAAACCAAAAATGCCGAAATGCACCAAGTTTTGGTAACAATTAAAGTGACGCTTTTAGCCAGTTTGAATGGGTATGCACCACAAGTAGCAGTTGAGTTTGGCCGCAAAGCTTTGTCTTCTACTGAGCGACCATCGTTTAAAGAGCTTGAAGAGTTTGTTAAGAGCGCTAAAGGCAAATAAGACCTAACTGGCATAGCTAATTAGATATTGGACATAGTATGAGTGACGACTCCCAACGCCCCATAGTCGTAAAAAAAATCAAAAAAGGCGGCCATGGTCATCATGGCGGAGCTTGGAAGATTGCGTATGCGGATTTTGTAACCGCGATGATGGCTTTTTTCTTATTGATGTGGCTGCTGGGCTCGGTGTCTAAAGGTAATCTAAAAGGTGTTTCGGATTATTTTTCCAACCCTGTCAAAATTGCTAATGCGGGTGGTTCTGGAGCAGGTGAGTCAGATACGGTGATTCAAGGGGGGGGAAATGATCTGACTAAACAGGCAGGTCAAGTAAAAAAAGGTGAAACTCCTACTCAAACCGAAGCTGCTAAAGATAAACGTAGGCTATCGGAGTTAAAACAAAAGGTTGAAGCCTTGATGGATAATAAGATCAAGGAAGATTCAACACTGGCTAAATATCGTAATCAACTTAAACTCGATATGGTTGCAGAAGGCTTACGCATCCAGATTGTAGATGAGCAAAATCGACCGATGTTTAAATCTGGTAGCTCCGAGTTAGAAACGTTTGCTCACGGAGTTTTGCAGGAAATTGCTCAGCTTTTAAACGAAGTACCAAATGCAATTTCGCTCTCTGGCCATACTGACAGCAGTAAATTCGCAGGTGGCGCAGCTGGGTTTACCAACTGGGAATTATCCTCCGAGCGGGCAAATGCTTCACGACGCGAGCTGATTTTGGGTGGCTTGGATCCAAGCAAAATTCTCCGTGTTAATGGTTTCGGTGATGTGATCCCGCTTGATCCCAACAATATCTACAATCCAATTAATCGCCGTATCAGCATTGTGGTTTTAAATAAAGAAGCCGAATCTGATATACGTGCTCAAGCAGGGCAGCAGCCTGAAGAAACTAGTTCTGATGTGCCATCAGCTAGCCAGTAATTTTAATAGCTTTCATGCTTTCTATACTTAAGCCTTGGCGGCTATTTGTCCTCATTCAGTTTATTGGCGCATTGGTTTTTGCCGTTGTTTTGTTGTTTAACAGCGATATGCTCTTAGCAATGTGTGTTGCAACATTCTCTGCTGTATTACTGTCTTGGCACTGGCACCGGGAAAGTTGGTGGCGCTTGATTCACCTAGGTTTTTTACCACTAGTGCTATTTGCGCAGCAATTGAATTTACCGAGTTATTTGTACCTAGTTGCTTTTATTCTCTGTTGGATCATTTTTGGGCGTATTGCTCAATCTCGTGTGCCTCTGTTTCTTTCTGAAACTGAGGCTCTCGAGCATTTGGCCGAACGCTTACCGCATGGTGCTTCGTTGCTAGATGTTGGTGCAGGTACTGGCAGAGTGCTTGCCTATTTGCAACGAGTCCGGCCTGATTTGATTTTGCATGGAACAGAAATCGCATTTGTGCCTTGGCTCTATGGTCGTTTGACTCTTGATCAACGGATCAATTGGGGCCGTACTGACTATAATAAAATCGATTTCTCAGGGTACCAATGTGTCTACGCTTATCTATCCCCAGCCGTAATGTGCGATTTATGGCATAAAGCCACATGTGAAATGCAGCCTGGTACATTATTGATAAGCAATAGTTTTGAAATCGAACAGCAAGAACCCGATGAGGTCATACCGCTCAATGATTGGAAAAGTGGGAAATTATTGATATGGCACATGTAGCCAGTGGCAATCAGCATTGGTTAAGCAAACCTCTGCCGATTTTGCAAAGCTCACGCAATCATATTATTGGTATGGTGCGTCGTGCTGACCGGATCAAACCCGCTGAGATTGCTGAAGTAGTCCTGCAAGATCCTCTGCTGGCCGCGCAGTTATTGCGAGTGGTGAATCACCGCAATAAAACTAGTCTGAGTGCCGATATTTCTTCGATTGAAAGTGCTATCCTTTTAATTGGTGTAGTGCCTTTTCTTGACCGATTTGCTCGGCATCAGACGATTGAAAGCATCATGCTGCCTGCAATGCAGCAAGAGTATTCTGTTTTGCTAAAATGGCTTTTTCATGCCCAGTTACTGCGCCGCTTAGCGAAAGATTTTGCTACTCAGCGCTATGATTCCAAAGTCGATGTGGTTCAAGTCTCCGCATTAATAAGTCCATTGGATCAAATTTTAGCTCTGCTAAATAAAGCCTCCAATCTTGCCTTGTCTGATTCAACTTCAGACACATTAAAATTATTCCAAGCTTGGGATTATCCGACTGCCATTCTCGATTTACTCAGCGTGATGGCCGAACCAACTCCACGCTATGCTTTGCACAAAGCCCTCGTGTCGTTAATGTCGAGCCTAGATAAAGGCTGGTGGCAGCCTGAAATTCCAGCGTATTTGCAAACAATTGCGCTGATTCTGGGGCAGGAAGTAGGGGACGTCTGGCGCACCGTTACAAAATTTATGCTCCGCTTAACCCATCAATTGGGTGATCAATCGGCGTTCTACAGCTCTGCACGTTGGTTGGCAATGCAGCCTGGCGATTGGCCTGTGCCACACGTCGTTGTCGCGAAGCCGGAGGCCACTCCCGTGGTGATTGGCAAAGATGTGTTGGTAGAGCGTATGCAGGCATTGCATTTGGCCGGAATGCAAGGTGCACCAACCAATCAAGTGATGTCACTGGCAATTAAGGCTATTGCTGATGGATTGGGTATGCAGCGCATTGCGTTTGCACTGTTTATTGCTGCTGAAAACAGCCTGCGATCTCGTTATGTGCAAGGCCGTGATGCTGATGGGCTGCGACAGTTGATTCTACCGCTAGAAGAAATGCATCTGTTTACCCGTTTACTGCAAAAACCAAGCAGTATTTGGCTCAATTCGGGTAATGCCAGCCAATACCAAGCATTGTTGCCATCAGAATTTCGTGAACAGGTGCAAACTGATAGTTTTTGTGCAATGTCGATTTTTGTTGGCGATAAACCGCTTGGCATCTTATACGCAGATGTCGGTGATCAAGCCCAAGTTTCCGACTATCAATATCAGCATTTTAAGCAAATTAGTACGCTAACGAGCCGTGCTTTAGCGCATAATGCACGCCGCAAACTGGCAATCTGATGGTGGTATGGAAACAATTACTTCGCAGCAAAACCCGCATTTCAAACTGGCACTGAAATTAAGCCAGTCAAAACGTGAGCGTAACAAATCAGGACTAACGCTACTTGATGGTAGCCACCTCATTTTGGCTTGGCTTGATGCTGGCCGCGCAATTCAAACGCTCTTACTTACCGAACGGGGAACACAAAAGCCTGAAATTGCGACCATCCTGGCGCGCACTAATGCCAAAAAACTCATTCTCAGTGATGAGTTATTTGAAGCCCTGAGCGAGCTACCCAGCGCAACCGGAATTTTGGCGCAGGTACAAATTCCGCATCCGCCGGTTCCACAATTGCATGGACGATGCTTATTGCTTGATGGTGTGCAGGACCCGGGCAATGTTGGTGCTATTTTGCGAACCGCTTACGCCGCTGGGGTTGAGCAAGTCTGGCTCTCTGCCGCTTGTCCCGACATTTGGTCACCCAAGGTGTTGCGTGCTGGGATGGGGGCTCAAGTGGTTTTGCCGTGCATTGAAAATGCTGATCTATTGCAGCTTGCGGCGCAGTATTCCGGAAAAATAATTGCTACTTTGCTAGATCAAAACGCCATTGATTTATATGCCAGTGATTTACGGGGAGATGTTGCACTCGTCGTCGGCTCAGAAGGGCAAGGGGTGTCTACCGAACTGGCTGCCATGTGTAGTTTGAAGGTGCTGATACCAATGCAGCTTGGGATCGAGTCTTTGAATGTGGGCCATGCAGCCGCTATTTGTTTGTATGAGATATATCGCCAGAATAACTAGGGTATCTGCCTGAAGGCTTTTCCTTAAAATGCTTTCACGCTGATACCTGCTAGTTATTTAGTTTTCCATCGCTCATATGAATCACACGCTGGCAGCGTTGTGCCAATGATGCGTCATGAGTGACCACAACAAAGCCAGTGCCTAAGTCGTGCGCTAGTTCAATCATTAAATCAAATACCGCCATGGCATTGCTGCGGTCTAAATTGCCTGTTGGTTCATCGGCAAGTACGCAGTTGGGTTGAGTAACCAAGGCACGTGCAATCGCCGCACGTTGGCGCTCGCCCCCCGAGAGTTCTCCTGGTTTGTGTGTGCTGCGATGCCCCAGTCCCACTCGCTCAAGCATTTGCTGAGCTTGTTGTAGCGCATCTGCTTTTTTTACTCGACGAATCAGTAGCGGCATCGCTACATTTTCGGCCGCGGTGAATTCTGGCAGCAAGTGATGAAATTGGTAAACGAATCCCAGATGCCGATTGCGCAGTTGACCTCGTTCATTTTCATTGAGAAGAAAGGGGTTTTTGCCCATTAAACTAACACTGCCCGAGCTTGGCTGATCGAGTGTGCCTAGGCAGTGTAACAGGGTGGACTTGCCCGAGCCCGATGCGCCAACCAGCGCCACGATTTCGCCACGGTTTAATTGAAAATCGATACCGCTGAGTACCGGAGTGCTGACCTTGCCCGATTGGTAGCTTTTGCACAGCTGATTGGCTGATAAGATGATGGAGTCAGATGACATAGTGTGCCTATTCGTACCGTAAAGCTTCGGCTGGGTTGACGCGTGAAGCACGCCAGCTTGGATAAAGAGTGGCCAGTAAGGCTAGCAGCAAAGAAATCACACCGATGCTCACGACATCAGCTGGAATCACGCGGCTTGGCAGTTCACTGATCAGGTAAACATCAGCGGACAAGATTCGGCTGCCGATAACACGTTCGATGAATGGCACTATCGTGCCTATATTCAGTGCAATAAGCACGCCGCCCACTACGCCACTTACGGTGCCAATCACGCCTGACATAGCGCCTTGCACCAGAAAAATTTTCATAATCGAGCTTGGTGAGGCGCCCAGTGTGCGCAGAATCGCAATATCAGCTTGCTTATCCGTAACGACCATCACTAATGTCGAGACTAAATTAAATGCAGCCACTGCAACGATAAGCGTCAAAATAATGAACATCATGCGTTTCTCAATTTCTACTGCTCTAAAGTAAGTTGGGTTTTCCTGACTCCAGTCGGCCACGAGTAAATCGGGTAAGTCACGGTTGATTTGCCGAGCAACCTGACGGGCTTGGAATAAATCGTCCAGCTTGATGCGCACACCTGTGACCGCCAGCCCTGTTCGGTAGAGCTTTTGTGCATCGGACAGGTGAATTAGGGCCAAATTCGCGTCGTAAGGGTAGTAATCTGCTTTAAAAATACCCACAACAGTAAATTGGCGTAAACGAGGAATTAGGCCGGCGGGCGTTACTTGTCCTTGCGGGGTAATTAGAGTGACTTTGTCACCCAGAGTGACGCCTAATTCTTGAGCCAGGCTCCAGCCAAGAACGACCGAGAACTCATCGGCTTTGAGTGCACTGGCAGAGCCTGCCAGCATTTTTTCGGTGATTTCACTGACTTTGGGTTCTTCGGCGGGTTCAATGCCGCGTACTAAAACACCTTTGACCTGGCTGCCGTTGGTAAAGAGCCCTTGACCTAGTACATAGGGGGCAGAACCTTTGACGTGAGGGTTTTGGCTGGCCACCTTGGCCGCAGTTTGCCAATCCGCTAGCGCATTACTTGGGCTAGAAATGGTGATATGTGAAGCCATGCCCAGAATACGGTTGCGTACTTCTTCCTGAAAACCATTCATTACGGAAAGCACAATAATCAGCGCTGCCACGCCAAGGGCTATGCCAACGATTGAAATCAAGGAAATAAACGAGATAAAACCGTTTCTGCGTTTGGCACGGGTATAGCGTAAGCCAATCAGTAATTCGTACATGTCTGCCGCCTTTGTCAGGGTGACGGCAGTGTAGCACAGCCGGCAATTAGATTACGACGTGCAATATTGTTGCCGCCAGATCGTTGAGTATGGGATCAGCGTGCTGGTTTGGGTTGCACCGCTGCTGGACGTAGCGGTAAACCATACACATTGCGCAGGTTGGCGGGGCGGCAAAACTCTGGATCCCGATTGGGGTTGTCGACACTGCAATTTTCCGTTGCGCTTAGATCAGGGTTGACTTTGGGCTTGGTCGGCGTCGGCGATGGGCTCGGCATCTGAGTTGGGCTGGGGGGGGTGTTGAGGTTGCGTTGCTCACAGCGGGTAAGGGTTTCGCAGCTTGTGCTCCAAAAGTTTTAAGCTCTTTGACTACAGACTGAGTACCTGTCAAGCAGGGGGTATCTTGATATGACGTCTTCCCTTGTTGGGTTTGGCACTTATACACCTGCTCAGCATAGAGCGGGCTTAGGAGGCCGCAAAGCATTAAGCCTGCAAGTCTGTGCATGGCGATGTTTCCATTTCAATGCTGCAAGTGCGGGGTGCTGTTTGCGAAGTGTTACCAATTAGCTGCAGCGATCTAAGCAAAAACCTGTATTTAAGCATTTGCTACTTGACTTATACGAGGCTGAGATTTAATTTTCAAACACTCGTTTGAAATTGATTTAAGTCAACTACAAAAATGGATGCCGGAGTAGACGATGGAAGCTGTAAAAAATCTCGATACATCCACTCGCATATTAAATGCTGCTGAGTTGCTATTTATCGACCACGGGTTTGATGGCACCTCGATGCGGCAAATTACCGCAGCAGCCGAAGTGAATATCGCCGCTGTAAATTATTATTTTGGGTCGAAGGATGGTTTGTTTCAAGCCGTTTTTGAGCGGCGTGCAGAGCCATTTGTGCGGCTTTCGCTGGCTAAACTCACCGAGCTCGAGGCAACCCCACAGGCCAATAACCCCATTGCAATTGCTGAATCATTTTTATCTGCCGCCTTGGAGATGGGAAGTAATCCTGAATACGGTGGTTTGGTGTTTGTGCGACTTTTGGCGCGCACCTATGTTGAACCACGTTCAATTTTGAAGGAAAAAATTCCACAGCGCTATGGTGAGTTAACCCGTCGCTATCAGGATGCGCTTGAGCGTGCGCTGCCAGATTTATCGTCCACTGAGGTGGCTTGGCGTTTTCACTTTATGACCAGTGCCATGTTTAACGCATTTGCCGGTAACCATGTGTTGCGACTTTTTACCGCTCAACCGATGGTCAATGCGCGTGATCCGCAACGCGTGGCACAAATGTTACTTCCGTTTATTTCTGCGGGCCTCACCAGCCCAGCAGCCGTTCAGGCCTAGGAGGCTAAAATGACCCTCGTTATTTGCATTGCAAGCGTAGTGTTGCTGTTGGGGGCTTTGGCGTATTTACGTGCGCCTCTCTGGCTCAGCTCCAGCATGATTTTGGCTGGTGCCGCTTATGGAGTTTTGATACAGGGGGCGTCGCCGATCTACTTATATGTATTGGTGACGCTGGCAATTATTTTGAATGTGAAGCCCTTGCGTCAGATTATTTTAACTGGCCCATTGTTTGGCATCTTCCGCAAAATTACACCTCCGATGTCACAAACTGAACAGGAAGCCATTGATGCTGGTACGGTGTGGTGGGATCGTGAGTTGTTCAGTGGCAAACCTAACTTTGCCGAATTGCATAATTACCCTGAACCGAAGCTAAATGCCGAAGAAGAAGCTTTTTTGAATGGCCCAACTGAGACTTTGTGCCAAATGCTTAACGATTGGGATATTACCCAAAATCGCAAAGATTTGTCGCCCGAGGTTTGGGACTACATCAAGCAAAATGGCTTTTTGGGCATGATTATCAAAAAAGAATACGGTGGAAAGCAATTTTCAAATTACGCCCATGCACGCGTGGTGACCAAAATTGCTACTCGCTCAGGAAGTGCAGCCGTAACGGTAATGGTGCCTAATTCCTTGGGGCCGGGTGAGTTGTTGCAGCACTACGGTACTACAGAGCAAAAAAACTACTATTTACCGCGTTTAGCCAAAGGTGAGGAAATTCCTTGTTTCGCACTGACCAGCCCTGAGGCCGGCTCAGATGCTGGCGGAATCCCCGATTATGGGGTGGTGACTCGTGGCAGCTATACCGATAAACGCACTGGGCAACGCCATGAAAACGTGCTGGGTATTCGGCTTAGTTGGGAAAAACGCTATATCACGCTCGGTCCGGTGGCGACGATTCTGGGGATGGCGTTCAAGCTGTACGACCCAGATCATCTGATCGGCACTAAGGATGATGTGGGTATCACTTGTGCGCTGATCCCGACTGATCATGATGGTGTGCATATTGGCCGTCGTCACTATCCCGGCACCAGCACTTTCCAGAATGGCCCCAACTGGGGTAAAGATGTCTTTATCCCTATGGATTGGGTGATTGGTGGGCAAGATTATGTCGGCCAAGGCTGGAAAATGCTGGTGGAATGCCTGTCGGTCGGCCGCTGTATTTCCTTGCCTGCGATGTCGGTCGCTTCCGGTAAATTGGCATCCTACACCACTGGTGCTTATGCACGGATTCGTAGCCAGTTTGGCTTGTCGATTGGCCGCTTTGAAGGGGTAGATGAAGCGCTCGGTCGGATTGGTGGCTATACCTATCAAATGGATGCCGCGCAACGCTTGGCGTTAACAGCGCTGGATATGGGGGAGAAGCCGTCAGTTTTGTCCGGTATTTTGAAATACCACAATACCGAGCGCATGCGTAAAACCATCAATGATGCGATGGATGTGCACGCCGGAAAAGCGGTATGTATCGGCCCGCGTAACTACTTGGCTCTTGGTTATCAGGCTATACCCGTCGCGATTACGGTCGAAGGCGCGAATATTCTGACCCGCAGCATGATTATCTTTGGTCAAGGTGCAATTCGCTGTCATCCGTTTGTACTCAAAGAATTACGAGCGGCTATGAACAAAGATTTGGCGGCATTTGATGCTGCAGTGATTGGCCATATTGGTTTTGCTATCTCAAATGCAGTGCGTGCCTTGTGGCTAGGTCTGACGGGTGCGCGTTTGGTTTCATCACCGAAAGATGGCCCGACGGCGCAAAATTATCGCGATATCGTTCGTTTTTCTAGTGCATTTGCCTTCCTGGCTGATTTAGGGATGGGTACGCTGGGCGGTAGTTTGAAATTTAAAGAGAAACTCTCGGCGCGCTTGGGCGATATGTTGTCCAACCTCTATATTGCCACCGCCGCTTTGAAAAAATTCCATGACGATGGTGAGCCTAAAGAAGATCGTCCACTGGTGCGCTGGGCAGTTGAGACCGCGCTTTATGATTGTCAGGAGGCGATGAATGGCTTTTTGGCTAACCATCCAAACCGCTTTATCGCTTGGTGCGCGCGGCGAATCG
This sequence comes from Chitinibacter fontanus, assembly GCF_013423785.1. Classification (NCBI taxonomy): domain Bacteria; kingdom Pseudomonadati; phylum Pseudomonadota; class Betaproteobacteria; order Neisseriales; family Chitinibacteraceae; genus Chitinibacter; species Chitinibacter fontanus. The sequence continues at coordinate 31,899 of NZ_CP058952.1, read as the reverse complement.
CATTTCCATGTGGCATGAGCATGAAAGCGCCCGCCGACCGGGTTGGGACGCGCATTGCTCGCACGCTGATGGAGCCATCTGTTGCGCGTGATCGTTTAGTTAAATATATGTATCGCCCCAATGATGAGCACGATTCGGTTGGCGTACTCGAGTTTGCGCTTAAAGCCGTCATTGAAACTGAAGGCTTGGAAAGCAAGTTGCGCCGAGCGCAGCGTGAAGGGCAGCTCAAGCAACTTACTGCATGCGCGCGTTTGCAAGAAGCATTGGCATTAGGCTTGATTAATGATGATGAGTTTGCCGCCGTGACGCGTGCACGGCGACTAAAGCGTGAAGTCATTATGGTCGATGATTTTGATGCCAATTTGGCTAACCCAGATCCTGATGCAATCCGTCGCAGTATTGTTTGATGAAGTCCCTTGGACGAGATAAGTACCAGACTAAGAGCTGGTTGATTGAAGCAGCACCACTTGGAGATACGATAATGATACAAAGCGCATTTACTCTCAAAACCACCGTTCGTTCTTTGAAAATGATTGGCTTAATGGGCGCGATGCTCAGTTCAGGCTCGGTCTTCGCTTCTGGTTACCACTTTGGTACACAAAGTGCCAGTAATCAGGGCGTGGCCAATTCTGGTGCTGCAGAAGTAATGGATGCTTCAACCATTTTTTACAATCCGGCGGGTATGAGTCGCCTAGAAGGTACACAGGTATCAGGTGTACTCAATGTCATCATGCCTGATGGTGAATTCACCAATACCAAAACAACCACTGCTTTAGGCAAAGCCACTGGTGGTAGTAATGGCGGTAATTTTGGCGTTACCACTGCCGTGCCACATGCGTATCTGACCCATCAGATTAATGATCAGTTGCATGTCGGGGTGGGTATGTTTGTGCCCTTTGGTTCGCACACTGATTACGACGCGGGTTGGGTGGGGCGCTACCAAACCCTTGAGAGCCAAATCAAAACCCTTAATCTGAATCCGTCCATCTCATATAAGTTTAATGACACCGTGTCAGTCGGTGCCGGTGTAAGTGTGCAATATATTGATGGCTTATTGAGCAAAGCGCTAGATTTAGGCACTGCTACGCGTAACCCCGCCTTGTCAGGCAACCCAGCTTACGATGGTAAATCGGAAGTGACTGGCGATGATATTGGCTATGGTTTCAATTTGGGCGCGCTATTTAATATTAATGAAGCGACGCGGGTGGGGGTTGCATATCGCTCAGCCATCAAGCACAAGCTTAAAGGCGATTTAAAATTTACCGTACCGGCTCAATTACAAGCCACTGCGATTGGTGCTTCACTGAAAGACACCGCCGCAACGCTAGACGTGGAAACACCTGAGTCGTTTTCGATTAATGCGTTTCATCAGCTCAATCAAGAATGGGCACTTACTGCTGATTACACATGGACTGGTCACTCGCGCTTCGATGAAATTCGCATCAAAGCGACCGGGCGTACTGATTCTGTGACCGTTACCAATTGGAGCGATACCAGCCGCTACTCAATTGGCGCTACCTACACGCCAAATCAAACTTGGTCTTTGCGCTTTGGTCTAGCTTACGATCAATCGCCTGAATCAAACGCGGCGGAGCGAATTGCGAGTATTCCAGATAGTGACCGCATCTGGTACGCGCTGGGCGGACGTTATAACTTTGACCAGAATAACTCGATCGACTTGGCCGCTATTTATGTTCAACTGAAAGATTCCAATATTGATCGTAAGCCACTACATCCTAGCGAAGCGGCGGCCGGCAATATCAGCGGCAATTACAGTGTTAGCTCGATCACGTTGGGTATGCAATACAACCATCGTTTCTAAGTCTCACCACTGCCCACTGCCGAGCGACGCACTCGCTCGGCATCAGTAAACCTCACTCGAGGCCTTAATAATGACTGCATTGAATCAAAAATCGACGACCCAAATTCGCCGAGTCGCCGTGCTGGGCGCGGGCGTGATGGGCGCGCAAATCGCGGCACATTTATCTAATGCTGGTATTGCCACGGTGCTGTTCGATTTGCCTGCACCGAACGGTGATGCGAACGGCATTGCGCTTAAAGCCATTGATAACCTGAAAAAACTCAAGCCAGCCCCGCTGATGTCGGCGGGCCGCGTTGATGGGATTACGCCAGCCAATTACGGTAGCGATCTGGCGCTGCTGGCCGATTGTGATTTGGTGATCGAAGCGATTGCCGAACGCCTCGACTGGAAATCAGACCTGTACGCCAAAATCGCGCCGCATCTAGCACCACATGCGATTTTAGCGACCAATACCTCGGGTCTGTCGATTGAGAGTCTGGCGCAAGCCGTGCCTGCCGAGTTGCGCGCGCGTTTTTGCGGCATCCATTTTTTCAATCCGCCACGCTATATGTATCTGGTTGAACTGATTGCTACACAAGGCGTACATGGCGATACCCTGGGTGCGCTGGAAACTTTCCTGACGCTGCGGCTGGGCAAAGGCGTTGTACGCGCCAAAGATACGCCCAATTTTATCGCCAACCGCATTGGCGTATTTTCGATGCTCACCACCATCAAGCATGCGCAAGACTTTGGCATTCGCTTTGATGTCGTCGACGATTTAACTGGCCCGCGTTTAGGGCGCCCTAAATCGGCGACGTTCCGTACTGCCGATGTAGTGGGTTTGGATACTTTTGCACATGTGGTCAAAACCATGACCGATACGCTGGCGAGCGATCCTTGGCACAGCCTGTTTACTACGCCCGATTGGTTGCAAAAGCTGATTGCGGCTGGTGCGCTGGGGCAAAAAACTCGCCAAGGCATTTATAAAAAAGTCGGGAAAGAGCTGCTGGTGCTGGATGTGAGCAGCGGTGAGTATGTCGCCGCTGGGCAAAAAGGCAGCGATGCAGTCAAGGCCTTGCTCAAAATTGCCGATCCAGCCGAACGGATCAAGGCCTTGCGTGAATCGGAATTGCCCGAGGCGCAATTTATCTGGGCTTGTCTGCGCGATGTTTGGCATTACATCGCCGTGCAGCTTGAGCACATTGCCGATAACGCCCGCGATGTCGATTTTGCGATTCGTTGGGGTTTTGGCTGGGCGCAAGGCCCGTTTGAAATGTGGCAAGCCGCAGGCTGGAAGGCCGTTGCTGAGGCGATTGCCGCCGATATCGCAGCAGGTCAAACGCTGAGCAGCACGCCACTGCCTGCTTGGGTATTGCAACGTGATGGCGTGCATGCCGCGAACGGCTCGTTGAATGCCGCGACGGGTGAGCTGGTGGGGCGTTCTACATTGCCGGTGTATCAACGTCAGCTCTATCCGCCGCAAGTGCTCGGCGAAGTCGCGCCCGATTTTGGCCAAACCATTTACGAGAACGACAGCGTACGGATGTGGTTGCCGCCCGCCGCTACGGGCGGTAATGATGTGCCGGTACTGTCATTCAAAACCAAAGCCCATTGCATCGGTGCTGGAGTATTGGCTGGGGTGCAAGAATCCATAAAGATTGCAGAGCAATACTATCAAGGCTTGGTAATTTGGCATCCGGAAGCGCCATTCTCGGTCGGTGCTGATTTGATGAGCATGGGTCCCGCGTTTATGACCGGTGATTTTGCCGCGATCGAGCAGATGGTGGCGGAATTTCAAAACACCTCTCAAGCGATTAAGTACGCCAAAGTACCCGTGGTTGGCGCAGCGCAAGGCTACGCGTTTGGTGGCGGTTGCGAGTTTCTGATGCATTGCGCCCGTGTGGTGGCGCATGTTGAAACTTATATCGGTCTGGTTGAAGTCGGTGTTGGCTTGTTGCCAGCCGGTGGCGGTTGCAAAGAGTTCGCGCTGCGTGCCTCCAAACTGGCCCGTAACGGGAATATTCTGGAAATCCTAAAAGACTATTACCTCGCCATGGCAACAGCCAAAGTCGGCACCAGTGCTGAAGAAGGCCAGCAGATTGGTTACTTGAAAGAGTCGGATATTGTCGTGATGAACGCCAATGAATTGCTGTTTGTGGCGCAAGCCCAAGTGCGTGCAATGGCCGCGACGGGCTACCGTGCACCAGTGCCGCCGAAGGCATTTGCTGTGGCAGGGCGCTCGGGTGCGGCGACGATCCGCGGCCAGCTCGTGAATATGTTGGAAGGTGGTTTTATTTCCAAATACGACTACCACATCGGCATGCAAATCGCCGAGGTGGTCACCGGCGGCGACGTTGAGGCAGGTACGTTGGTTAACGAGGACTGGATCTTGAAGCTGGAGCGTGAGCGTTTTATGGGGTTGCTGAAGAAAGGCAAAACGCAGGAGCGCATTATGCACATGATTGAATTCAACAAGCCCCTACGCAACTAAAAAATGGGCTTAAACCGGCTGCGCATCCCTTTATAGCGAGTCGTGCGGTACGCGGAATCCTCATGGACTTGATGTCCACTCCGGTTCCTGTGTTCCGTACTCCTGGCTCTAAATGGCGCTCGCTCGGGTTTAGCTTCATTTTTGGCTATTGATTAGCTCAGTAGTATTCATTTTGAGGAGCTCGGAATGAGCAAACAAATTCAAGAAGCTTATGTCGTTGCCGCAGTGCGCAGCCCGGTGGGTAAGGCACCGCGCGGTATGTTGAAAAATGTTCGCCCCGATGATTTGCTCGCGCATGTGCTCAAAGCAGCGATGGCGCAAGTACCGGGTCTTGACCCTGCACTGGTTGAGGATGTCGTGGTGGGCTGCGCGATGCCGGAAGGCGAGCAGGGCATGAATGTGGCACGCATCGGTGCGCTGCTGGCGGGGCTGCCCAATACGGTGGGCGGTATCACGATCAATCGTTTCTGCTCCAGCGGTATTAATGCGGTGGCGCTGGCGGCCGACAAGATCCGCCTTGGCGAAGCCGATGTGATGATTGCGGCCGGTACTGAATCGATGTCGATGGTGCCGATGGGTGGCAATAAATTGTCCTTGGGTAGCTCGATTTACGAGCGCGATGAAAACGTTGCGATTGCCTACGGTATGGGTTTGACGGCAGAAAAAGTAGCTACCCAGTGGGGGATTAGCCGCGAAGACCAAGATGCATTTGCCCTGCAGTCGCATACCCGTGCTTTGGCTGCCGCTGCCAATGGTGCATTCAGCGATGAAATCGCGCCACTGGATGTGACGTATCGCGTGCCCAATCTGGCGACGGGTGAAGTTGAGTTGGTCAGCAAAACGCTGACACAAGACGAAGGCCCGCGTGCGGATACTAGCCTTGAAGGCTTGGCAAAACTGAAAACCGTGTTCTCCGCCAAGGGCTCGGTGACGGCAGGCAATAGCTCGCAAATGTCTGATGGTGCTGCGGCACTGATTTTGGTGTCGGAAAAAATACTTAAGCAATTTAATCTGACGCCAGTAGCCAAGTACGTGACCTTTGCAGTGAAAGGCGTGCCACCAGCCATCATGGGGATCGGGCCGAAAGAAGCCATCCCGGCTGCGTTGAAGCAAGCAGGCTTGGGTTTGCAAGATTTGGAATGGATTGAACTCAATGAGGCATTCGCTGCACAAGCGCTCGCGGTGAGTCGTGATTTGGGGCTGGATATGAGCAAGGTCAATCCAAATGGTGGCGCGATTGCCTTGGGGCATCCGCTGGGCGCTACCGGCGCGATTCGTGCCGCCACGCTGATTCATGGGCTGCGTCGGCAAGGCAAAGCGGGCAGCTATGGCATGGTGACGATGTGTATTGGCACCGGTATGGGGGCTGCTGGTATTTTGCAGGTGCTCTAAGGCTGCTAATTGCTTGAATACTCAACCCGCCTTGTGCGGGTTTTTTATGCGCGAAAGCGCTATCGATGGAGATGAAGATGCCAAACAAATTGTTGATCGCAATGCTAGTTGCTGTGTTGCAGTTGGGTTCGGTTGGATATGCCGCAGAGGTGGAAGGGGTAAAGCTTGCAGACCAGCTTGAATTGGCGGGGCAGACTTTGCAGCTTAATGGTGCCGGTTTACGCAAAAAAATGGTGTTTGATGTGTATGTCGCTGCGCTGTATGGCGTGAATAAAACCTCTGAGGCGCAGCAGATACTCAGCGCTAAATCACCTAAACGCCTGCAATTGACTATGCTGCGCAACGTTGAAGGTAAAGCGCTGGCGGAGGCTCTGCGTGACGGGCTGCAGGAAAATCTGAGTGCTAGTCAATTTGCAAGCCATGTCTCACGCATTGCGGAGTTGGAGAAAATTCTGCTCGATACCAAGCAAGCCAATAAAGGTGATGTGATCAATCTAGATCTGATTGCGGGGCAAGGCACACGCATTCAATTTCGCGGTCAGGTGATTGGTAGTATTCAGTCTGATGAGTTTGCCCGTGATCTGCTGCTAATTTGGCTGGGTAATAAGCCGGTTCAGGATAGCCTTAAGGCCAAGCTACTAGGGCGTTGATCTGTAGTTTAGCTACAAAAGTATGCTGCCGTTGTTTTGTTGTCGTTACAGTGTTGTTACGTATTTATTGGTGTTTATGCTTTTATTTGTAGTAAATGTGAATAGTTGTTACAAATATGTACGTAGCAATACTACAAAAATGCTTGCGTTAAGTATGTAGTTTTGTTAAAGTTCACTCATCGAAAGAAAAGACAGCCACCTCAGTGTGAGGTGACTCAAATGCAAGGAGATAGACCATGCGTTCAATGATGAAATTTTCCAAAACTGTTGAAGCGTTTCAGCAACTGCTCGTTAAATCGTACGGTTGGCAACTGACTCTGCCACGCTAAGCTTGGTGCTTACAGTTCCGAATTTGTAGTACCCGGTAGTGTGTTGTAGGTAGTAAATGTAGTGTGTGTTTTGTAGTACCCGCGACGAAAGTTGCGTTATCGACTCCATCCTCCTGTGCCCGATTCAGTAGACATCGCAAGATGTGATACTAATCGGGTTTTTTTTGCGCCAGATTTACAGCCAATGCGTGTTGCGGTACGGTTTTTGGTAAAGTAACGTCTTTATCTGGTGGGTTGCTGTTTTGCGTGTGATTCCTTTTTTCTTTGCTATAGCGCTCGCCACACCTGCTTGGGCTGCACCTGAGTCATTTCGCTATGATATTCGGCTTGACGCTTCGTCAGCTGCGCGTGACTTGCTGGAAAAGCATCTCAATATTTACAAATGGCAAAAAAAGAATCGTTTTACGCCAGAGCTATTGCTGCGGGAAATTGATGCGCTACCGGCTGCAGCAACCGACCTCTTGGCGACTGAAGGCTATTTTGATGCTAAGGTCACCGCAAAATATGCCGTGGAGAACAATACCCATACGGTGTATGTCAATGTGGATCTTGGTGAGCAGACCTTTGTGGCCAATACATCTGTTGTATTACAAGGGCCAATTGTTGAAGATGCCGAGCGCTATGATGTATTGATGCAGCGGTTTAACCGCCGAGGTGGGCAGCTTGAGAACCATCCGTTCAGTCAGTCTGCGTGGGACGATTTTAAAAAGCGCACGCTGCAAACCGTGCAAGCACGTCAATACCCAGCGGCCAGTCTGCTATCGAGCGAAGCACTGATTCACCCTGAGCGCAAAGAGGCCGATTTCAATTTACTGATTGAAAGTGGCCCAGCTTACGTGTTTGGGCCATACAGCATCCATGGCTTATCACGCTATCCAGAAACCCTGATTACCGAGCGGATTAAAATCGAAGAGGGTCAGCCGTATAGTCGTACTGAATTGAGCGATCTGCAGAGCGAAATACAAAATATGCCGCAGTTTGGAACGGCGTTGGTCGATGTCGAGCTAGCCCAAGAGCCTCCGTATATTGCGCCAATCCGTATTGATGTGCAGGAAGTGCCATTGCACCGCCTTAATGGCAGCGTTGGTTATAGCACCAACACCCGCTTTAAATCTGAAGCCGCGTATCGCTACCATAATTTGTTCAATCGCGGATGGGTATTTGATTCCCAGTTGCGTTTGGAGCAGCTGGAGCAGGCCGCTGAGGTGAGTGTGATCTTGCCCAAAGCCCGTAGTGATTGGGAGCATCGTGTGTGGGGCTCTTTTTTGGCACAAGACTTGCAGGGGATGGATTCGCATCTGTACAAGATCGGTGTCTCGCGTGGCAAAAAGGGGGATGAAATTGAGCGAGTGTTTGACCTGCAGTATCAGGTCGAAACGCGCAAATTTCAAGACGGGAGCGAGGAGCAGCCCCAGTCTCTTACCCTGAATCATATCTGGACACAACGTAAGCTGGATAATCGCCGCAACCCACGCAATGGCTATATGGTGCAAGCAGAGATGGGCGGGGCGGTGAAGTCCATCCTTAGTGACGCTACCTTTTTACGTTTGTATGGGCGCGGAGCCTATTACTTGCGCATGGGGCAAGATAGCCAGTTAATTGCTCAGGCCAGCTTGGGGCAGACATTCTCCAAAAGTCCGGAAGGGATTACCAGTGACTGGTTATTCCGCGCAGGCGGTTCAGGAAGCGTACGGGGCTACGACTATCAATCGCTTGGTGTGAAAAGCAATGGCTCGACCATTGGTGGTCGAGTAATTGGGACTGCATCAGTCGAGTATCAGCATCCAATCATTCGTGATTGGCGCGCCGCTGTGTTTGTCGACTATGGTGGTGCAGGCGCCAATTGGCAAAGCCTAGACCCCGTTACTGGCGTTGGTGTGGGGGCGCGCTGGAATAGTCCAGTTGGGCAAATTGGAGCTGACCTAGCGTATGGGGTTGATTACCAGCAAGTTCGTTTTCATTTCGCAATGGGGTTGGTATTTTAATGGCTGAGCAGCTCACCCCAGAACCAACCAATACAACTAATACGTCAGCGCCCGTTAGCAAAGCTCCGCCGCTTGCGCCTAAGCGTTATGGTTTAATTCGCCGGGTTTTACGCGCCGTATTTTGGAGTGCCCTGCTCACATTTAGCACGGTGGCGCTACTGTTATTTGCTGCGCTGAGTTGGTTTAATTCGTCGACTGGTCGCTATTGGTTGGTCGATGCCATTAACCGTAGTCAAGTCATGCATATTGCGGCGATTGATGGCTCATTTTGGTCTGAGTTACAAATCAAGCAGTTCAATATCAAGACCAGTGCCATGAGTGTCACGCTTGATTATGGGGTATTGCGCTGGGAACCTTATTTGTTAATGGTTAGAGATTTAAGCCTGCCGGTAGTATCGCTGGGTGAACTTGTCATTAACACCCCGCCGAGCCCGCCAGATCAGCCGCCGAGCCCGCCACCGAGTAGTTTGAGCTTGCCCTTCGGTATTCATCTGGATGAGTTAACCATTGCCAAATTGCGGATTAACGGCACTGAGTTGAATGATATTGCGGCCAATATTTCCAGTAATGGTCGCTTTCATCGTTTGCACCTGAAGCAATTACGCCTGCCACAGGGTAATTTGGCCGCAGCCTTGAATATCACCGGCAAAGCACCGTTTATCAGTGCGGGCTCATTTATTTTTTCCGGTCAGCTTGAAGGTAAAGATATTCGCGCCTTTGGCAAAGTGGAAGGCCCGCTTCGCCAATTGCAGATTGAGGCCACAGCCGAGCACGCCACATTACAGGGGCGTGCGCAATTGCAGGCTGATTTGTTTGCACCTTATGCCTATCAAATGGTGCAGCACGGTCAATTAGAACTCAACGGATTAAATCCTCAGCAATGGCATTCAGCGGCACCCAATGCCTTGCTCAACATGAAAGCCAACTTTACCCCGACCAAGGATGGTCTTCGTGGTCAAATCAAGGTGAGCAATCATAACCCCGGGGCTGTTGATGTCCATAAAATTCCAGTACAAACCACCGCGCTTGATTTTGCTTTGCAGGGCGAACGATTCAGCATTTCACGCTGGGAAACCCAGTTTGCCGGTCAAGCACGGCTTAGTGCGCAAGGTTGGGTTGAACAAGGGCAGCTGAAATTAAATTTGAATGCAGAACATCTGGACCCTAAACACTTCTGGTCTCCGCAGCCCAGTGGCGATATGAGCGGGCAGGTAGTTTTGAACGGCCCGTGGCTCTCGCCAGGCATTAAAGGGCAAATTAGTGATCTGCAGCGTAAGGCGAATTTAACGCTTGATCTAGCGTGGATCAACCCAGCCAAGGAGCGCCGCTTAGCCATTCGCGAAGCGCGGCTTCAGCGTGGCTCAAGTACCTTGCATGCCAAGGGTGAGTTTAACCTAGGGGGCAAAAACGATTTTAGTGCGGATTTACAACTGCAAAATGTTAATCCTGCTGAGTTTGCGGCAATACCTAGGGGAAGTATTGCTGGGAAGATCAATGTAAAAGGCTCTTTGCAGCCAAAACCTCAGCTTGATCTACGCTATGTATTCGACGATAGCCAGTTTAATGGCCAAGCCTTGGCCGGTGCGGGGCAATTGAAGCTAGATGCTCAGCGTCTTAGCCAAAGTGAATTCTGGTTGAGTTTAGGGGCCAATAAACTGAGTGCAAATGGTAGCTTAGGGGGGCGCAGTGATAGCCTGAATTTGGCATTGCAAATGCCTAACCTAGCGCAAATTGGCCCACAGTTTCGCGGAAAACTTTCCGGCTCGGCAACACTAAGTGGTGCAATGACCCAGCCGCATATTCGGGCCAATTTGGAAATTGAGCAGCTCGATACCCCGTTTGATTTGCGTTTGAATCATGGCCATATTAATGCAGCAATTTCCAGCGATTTGAGTGGCCCCGTATTGCTAGAGGCTCAATTGCAGAAATTGACACTAGGGCAAACCGTGCTCGATAGTCTCATATTGCAAGCACAAGGAAGTGTACAGGCACATGAGCTAACTCTTGTGGCGCAAGGCCTGCACGAGCAATGGCCGCTTAAAGTGGATCTGCGCGCGAAAGGTGGTCTAAACGCTCAGCAGGTATGGACCGGGGTCGTGCAGTCTTTGGCAGGGCAGGCCGTAGTGCCATTTAAGTTGCTCAATGCACCGCAAATCAAAGTGGGCAGCCAGCAGTTTGACTTAGGTGCCAGCAATTTACAGCTAGGGCAAAGCCAGTTGCAGCTGTCGACGACGCGCTGGCAGCCGGGTTTATTAGAAACGCAGGGACAAATACAACGCCTGGCGGTGGCAGAATGGCTTGCCGTGGCCAAAGTTGCTAATCCAAGTAGCGATTTAGTGTTAGCTGGTGAATGGAATTTACGGCAAAGCGCAGTGTTGAATGGTGATTTCAAGCTCAATCGTGTATCGGGTGATGTGCAGTGGAAAGATGAAGCGCTCAAAGCACAGCCGCTTACGCTAAGCAAGCTTAACTTAAGCGGCCAATTTGCTATGAATCGTTTTGCTATGCAGTCTCAACTGCTTAGCCAGCAATTTGGGCAGCTGGCTGTTTCTGGTGATACTTTGCTCGATCTTGCCCGCGGCGGCATGGCAGACAATGCACCGCTTAATCTTGCGATGAAAGGGAGTTTGCCTAATTTGGCAGTATTTGCGCCCTTTTTGGGGCGTGATGTCAAACTAAGCGGCAAGGCTGAGCTGGATGTGAAACGTGCTGGCCCACTGAAAGCGCCTCAGATGTCAGGTTATTTGCGTGCCAGTGACTTGGGCTACAGCGATAGCAATACCGGGGTGAAGCTACAGGATGGTTTGCTCGATATCGCAATGAGTAATCAGCAAATTACCTTGCAGACATTCCGTGCCCGTGGTGTTGCGGGTGGCGAAATCAGCGGTTCCGGTGCGCTCGACTTTTCTAATGGTAAAGCCAATGGCAGCTTAAATTTGCTTGCCAAACGATTCACGTTGGTGAGTAAGCCGGATATGTTGCTGGTCGTTAGCGGGCAAGGCGCAATGGCTTTTAAAGACAATGATCTGGCGGTAACGGGTGCTTTTAAAGCAGATTCGGGCGATATTCAGTTTCAAGCCAATGATGTGCCTAGCCTATCTAATGATGTAATTGTGCTGGGGCGTGAGAAAAAAGAGGCTAAGCCTTTGACCATGAAATTACATATGCAGCTTGATATTGATCTGGGTGATAACTTGATGTTCCGCGGTTATGGCTTGGAAAGTCGGCTGGCTGGCAAAATTCGTTTGCGAGCGACGCCCAATATGCTGCTTGCCGCATCAGGGACAATTAATACCGAGGAAGGTGAATATAAGGCTTATGGGCAAAAGTTGGAAATCGAGCGCGGAGTATTGTCATTTCAAGGCCCGATCGATAATCCCAAGCTAGATATTCTTGCGATTCGACGAAATCAGGCCGTAGAAGCAGGGGTACAAGTTAAAGGCTCGGCCTATTCGCCACAAGTTAGTTTGTATTCAGACCCGAATGTGCCCGATGCTGAAAAAATCTCTTGGCTACTGTTTGGGCACGGCGCCGACAGTATGGAAAAATCAGATGGCGCTCTGGCTTTGCAATTACTCAACTCATTGGCTGCCAATGGTGGCAATGGCCAAGGTTTGACTGATGAGATTTTCGGCAACCTTGGTATTGATGAGGTTGGTTATAAATCGAAGGAAGAAGCCAATGGCACGACCACCCAAGTAGTGACGGTGAGTAAACGCTTAACGAAATCTTTGCGAGTAGCGCTGGAAAAAAGCTTTAACGGTCTTAGCGATGCAGTTAATTTTACGCTGCAGTTATCCCGCAACTGGTCTGTCGTATCACGGATTGGCGTTGATCAAAGCAGTGTGGATGTTAAATACACCTTGAGTTTCGATTAAAAATCGCGGTTATCCCCGCGCGGGTGTGCGGGCGATCACAAGATTAATCACCTGCTCTGCCCCAGCTGCTTTTAAGGTTTTGGCTGCTACTTGCAAACTTGCACCGCTGGTCATGACATCATCGAGAACCAAAATACGTTTACCGGTGCAATTGGTGTTGCAACTGAATGCGCCGCGTAAATTCTTCCAGCGTGCTCTCGCGCTCAAGCGAGCCTGATGCTCAGTATCCCGTATACGCTGTAAAAGGTTGCGCTGTAGCGGTATGTGCCATTGCGAGCTCAATATTTGCGCTACTTCTAATGCTTGATTAAAGCCACGCTCTGCCAAACGCGCGCGATGCAATGGCAGCGGAATTAAGTAATCAACACGTGGTGGGGCAAGAGTCTGAGCTAATTGCTCGGCTAATAACTGAAAAATGGGCCATTGCTGGCCAAACTTACCTGCATGGATGAGTGCTTTAATCGGCTCCTGAAATAAATACAGTGCTACGGTGCTATCAAATGCCGGGGGTGATTGCAAGCAGGCCCCGCAGTGATAACCATCGGTGCCGGGTAGCCCGCATTGCGGACAACTTTGGCTGGCCTGCCAGTAAGGTAGGCTCTGCTGGCAGGCAGTGCAGAGGGCTTGCTGGCGCTCTTGGGTTTGCAAGATGCCAGCGCATAAGAAGCATTGACTGGGTAAATACTTGTTCAAAAAATGGCTGAATAAATTTGACAAGTAGGCACTCCGCTCGGACAATCCATCCCAGCATAGAATCTACTGGAACCGACTGCCACATGACACAGACTCAAACCATCGAATTTAAGCGCCATACCCCACACCCAGAGCAAACCTTGTGGTCGGCTGAAGCGATTCAGGCTTTATTTGATTTGCCATTTAATGATTTACTATTTCAGGCACAGCAAGTCCATCGCGAAAATTTCGATGCAAATCGCGTGCAACTGTCGACGTTGCTGTCGGTAAAAACCGGTGGTTGCTCGGAAGATTGTGGCTATTGTTCGCAATCTAAGCGTTACGATACCGGTTTGGAAGAGCAGAAACTGATGGATGCCGATGATGTGATCGCTGCTGCCGCGATTGCGAAAGAAAACGGCTCTTCGCGCTTCTGTATGGGGGCCGCGTGGCGTGGCCCTAAAAATCGTGATTTGGAAGAAGTGAAGAAAATGATTGCCGGCGTGAAAGCATTAGGTTTAGAAACCTGTGCCACGTTTGGCATGCTCAAAGATGGACAAGCTGAGCAGCTTAAAGATGCTGGTCTGGATTATTACAATCACAATCTAGATACTTCCGAAGAAAAATACCGCGATATCGTGAGCACGCACAGCTATGCCGATCGCTTAGATACATTGGGCAAGGCGCGCAAAGCGGGTTTGAATGTGTGCTCGGGCGGTATTGTTGGCTTGGGTGAGACGCGTCTGGATCGCATTGGTCTGATTGGCCAATTGGCGAACTTAGATCCACAACCAGACTCAGTGCCAATTAACAATTTGGTTCAAATTGACGGTACGCCGCTTGATGGCTCAGAGAAAGTGGATTGGACCGAGTTCGTCCGCACCATCGCAGTTGCGCGCATTACGATGCCTAAATCGTTTGTTCGCTTGTCTGCCGGTCGCCAGCAAATGCCAGAAGCGATGCAAGCTCTATGTTTCTTGGCGGGCGCAAATTCCATTTTCTATGGCGATAAACTACTCACCACTGGCAACCCTGAGGTTGAAGGTGATAAAGCGCTGTTCCGTAAATTAAATCTACAACCTCTTTGATGGGGGTATTAAGATTAAGGTCATGCCAGGTCTTGATCTTGGCGAGACACCTAAAAATAAAAAACCACGCAAATTAGCGTGGTTTTTTATCTGCTGGCGGTGTGGCTTAGCCGCGAACTTTCTTGATGACTTGCAGCAATTGCGCAACGGCATCATCACCTTTGCCTGATTTCAAGGCTTGTGCAATGCAGTCTTGAGTTTGTTGTTCAAGCAAGATCAGGCCCAAAGCGTCGAGTGCTGAGCGAGCGGCAGCGACTTGATTGAGTACTTCGCTGCTAGTGCGGTCTTCTTCGATCATGCGGGTGATGCCCGAAACTTGGCCAACGATGCGGTTTAGGCGTTTGATCAGTTGGTCTTTATTTGGGCGCTCTTGCTTAACGGTTGATGTCATATCCAGCTTCCTCTATCGATGTTTCCAGCACTGCGCGGCTGGTTTGCGTGGCGTCGAACACGATCCGTGCTTTGCCGGGGTTTAAGGTGACGGTGGCACTTTGCACCCCCGCAACCGCTTCTAAAACACGGGTTACCGACGCAGTGCAGCCGCCGCAACTCATGCCTTCGATCTCAATTTCAATGGTTTCCATCTTGTACCTGCCATTTAAAGCGTTTCAGTAATAAGGCATTGCTAATGACCGACAGCGAAGACAAGGCCATTGCTGCACCAGCTAACATTGGGCTTAATAGGCCACAAGCAGCTAGCGGAATCCCGAGTGCGTTATAAATAAAAGCAAAAAACAAATTTTGTTTGATTTTTCGCACCGTCGCTTTGGAAAGCGCCAGCGCCATCGAGATATGCGATAAATCATTTTTCATGAGCGTCACGTCGGCCGTTTCCAATGCCGCACTTGCGCCACTTTGCATGGCAAAACTCACATCTGCAGCCGCTAGTGCTGGCGCATCATTTATACCGTCCCCAACCATGGCCACTTTATGACCGGCCTGCTGCAAGGCAAGTAGGGTTTGGTATTTTTCGCTGGGGGTGCATTGCGCTTGAAAACGCTGAATGCCAAGCTGCTTGGCAAGCTCGGCTGCGGTGGCAAGATGGTCTCCTGTGAGCATGACTACTTGAATGCCTGCCGCCTGTAGCTGGCGAATTGCCGCCGGTGCATTGGTGCGGATTTGATCTTGCAGAACGCATAGTGCTGCGGGCTGGGTATCTACCGCAATGGCAATGACTGTATGGCCTTGCTGTTGATACTTCTGGACGATGCTGGAAAATTGTTGCAGGTATGTGGACTCTAGCACCCAGTCGGGGCGGCCAATTTGAATATGCTTACCGGCTACAGTGCCAGTAATGCCTTGGCCGATGCTGGTTTGTACATCTTGGCTGCTGAGTGGGGGCTGATCTTGTAGCGCGGCTTGAAAAGCATGTGCAAGTGGATGCTGTGTGGCAAGTTCTAAACTGCTAGCCCACAGAATAATTTCATCTTGCGAGTATGTTCCAGCTTGTAGTAGCTGGGTTTCAATTAATTGTGGCTTGCCTAGTGTCAGGGTGCCGGTTTTATCCACGATCAGGGTATCTATCTGGCTGCTGTGTTCCAGTGCACTGGCGTTGCGAAATAAAATACCATGTTGCGCCCCAAGCCCGACTCCAACCATGACAGCAGTGGGGGTGGCTAGGCCTAAAGCGCAGGGGCAGGCAATAACGAGAACCGCCACTGCATGTAATAGAGCTTGCCGACTATCTAGGCTTAGAGCATAGGTTGTCAGCAGGGTGAGGAGCGCAATAATCAAAATTGTTGGTACAAAAATGGCAGATATTCGATCGGCCAATTGCTGTATCGGCGCCTTGCTACCCTGCGCCTGACTAATCGTGGCAATGATGCTGGCCAATTGAGTTTGCCCGCCGGTGGCTGTGGCTTGAATTTGGCAGCTACCTGCTAAATTGCGTGTGCCTGCAAAAATCGAATCGCCGATTTTTTTCGTGATGCTGTGCGATTCGCCGGTGAGCATGGCCTCATCGACTTCAACTGCGCCTTCGATGATCACGCCATCAATCGGTACCGTTTCACCGTCGCGCAGTAAAACAACATCGTTGACGGTGATGCTACTGATCGGTGCTTCAATCCAAGAGTCGGCACGGCGCACTTGCGCAGTTTGTGGCTGGAGTGCGAGTAATTTGCCTAACGCATCCCCTGTTTGCCGTTTGGCTCTAGTTTCAAGCCATTTTCCCAGTAGAACTAAAGTGATTACACTGGCGCTCGACTCAAAATAGAGCGTGTGTTGACCGGTGCTAAATGCCCAGATGCTGTACCCCCACGCTGCGCTAGTGCCTAGTGTAACCAGCACATCCATATTTGCACTGCCATTGCGCAGTGCAAACCAAGCGCTACGATAAAAGCGCGCACCACTTATAAATTGCACCACGGTAGCCAGCACAAGCTGAATTGTGCTCGGTAGCAGGCCGTGTTCACCGGTTAGCATACCCAGCATTTCCAAGCCAAACGGCAGGCTGCAGAGCACAGCAAGCAACAAATCCCAGGGGGATGTGTTGACTGATTTACTAGCAGGTGTGGCTATGGGTTTTGCGTCGTAGCCCGCTTGCCGGATGCAATGCTGAATTTGTTCAAGTGATACTGTTCCTTCAATTGCGGTGATATTGGCTGTTTCACTGGCGAAGTTAACGCTAGCAGACTCAATGGGGAGTTTTTTGAGTTGGCGTTCAATGCGGTTGGCGCAGGCTGCGCAGCTCATACCGGTTAAATTGAGTGAAAACGTCTGTTTGCGAGTGCTAAAGCCCGTTTTTTCAATTGCGGCCAATACATGTGATAGCTGTTCTGGACCAGAAATAATTGTGGCTTGCTCAGTGGCAAAGTTCACCGTGGCCGTTACGTTGGGCAAACGGTTGAGCACTTTCTCAAGGCGCTGGGCGCACGCAGCACAAGTCATGCCCTCAATAGGTATATTGAAGGGGGTTTGGTCGGCTTCAGAGTGCGTGAGATTACCCATAGGGGTATGTTAGCGACAATACCCAATACCCGCAAGGGGTATCTGTATTTGTCGATGCGATTGTGTCTACTTGTATTTGCCGGGTGATGTGAGTGATATTTTCCTAGTGCACTAGGATGGGCGCAGGGCTATAAATAATCGGTTGCCAACTGCTGCGGTTGCTAACAGGCCTCGCTGGCGGGGGAAACTCTCGACTGTTTGATGTGTGTCGTTTTGGCTACGAAAATGGCTAGACGGAGCTTGTTTCCTTACAGTCTAGCGATTATGCTGACTGCGGCGATGTGTTTTTACTCTTTTACTTGAGCTTATATTTAGTGATTGTTTCTTTTTTTCAGCGGATCGGGCGGTTTTACAGTGCAAATCGCCTCGCATGGCACTTGATCATTGCTGTATTTGCTACAGGCCTAGTGGTCACGGTTGCCATGACTTTGTTTTTGCTTAAGCTTGAGTATGACCGCAGTTTGTTACAAACTCAGGCGGACCTACAAACGCTGGGTCGAAGCGCGACACCGCAACTTGCTAGTAACTTATGGCTGGTTAATACCGATGCCATCCATGGCCAGCTCAACTCAATGCTGCAAACCCGTGTGGTGCAACATGTATCGTTGGTTGAGAGTGATGGGCAGCAATATAGTGCTGGTCAGCCGCTGGAGCATGCTCACAATGTGGTTACTGAAGTTTTTCCTGTTGTCTATTTGCATCCATTAACCAATAAAGAGGTCACACTCGGCGAGCTTAAAATTAGCACAACCTTATCTGAGGTTGAATCGAGGTTATTTGCCCAGTTTTTGCGACTGCTTATTCTGCAAGGCTTGGGTATGGCTGCCGCAGCGATTTTCTTTTTAATTTTGTATCATCGCCTTATTGCACGGCATTTAAGCCAAATTGCCCACTACACTCGCCACTTTAATTATCAGCAACTTTCTGAGCCGCTCCGTCTCTTGCGCAACAGCAATAAGCCCGATGAGATGCAGACCTTAGTTGATGCCATTAATGAAATGCGGCGTAATATTCGGCGGGGGCACGAAGAGCGGGAAGAAGCGCAACGTGCGCTATACGTTGAAAAAGAGCTAGCTGAAGTTACGCTAATTTCGATTACCGATGCAATCTTAACTACTGATGGCGAGTTTAAAGTCAAGCTGATCAATCCGGCCGCCGAAGCCTTAACTGGCTGGTTGACCAATGATGCTCGGGGCCGTGATATTGCCGATTTGCTATGTCTTGGTGGTGATTTAACCCCTACTGAACTTGAGCGAATTTTGCTGAAGTCGCGCGATAAATTAAAGTCCATCGGTGGGCAGAAGGCGATGCTCCTCAATCGTGCTGGGGCTAAATTGAATGTCGAGTATGCTGTGGCGCCCATTTCAGACCAAGATGGTCATGTGGTGGGGATGGTGTTGGTATTGCATGATGTTACTGAGTCCCAAGCGCTAACAGAAAAGCTGGCCTACCAAGCCGAGCATGATTATTTGACCGGTTTAACTAACCGGCGCGGGTTTGAAGCAGCGCTCAATGACGCACACCAGCAGGCTTTGAATGGTGCCCCTCAGCAAGTGCTGATGTTATTAGATTTGGATCAGTTCAAGCTCGTGAACGATACCTGTGGGCATTTGGCTGGCGATGAATTGCTAAGGCATGTAACTGCGCTATTGCAGGGGTTAATGCTGCCTGGCCGTTCGGTTTTGGGGCGGCTTGGTGGCGATGAATTCGGAGTACTGCTTTCAGATACCACAGATGCCGAAGCGCAAGTTCTGGCTGAGCGTATTTTGCATTCATTAGCTCAATTTCGTTTTGTGTGGCAAGAGCGGCCACATGGCGTGACGGTGAGTATTGGATTGGTGAAGCTAGATCATCGCTGCGCTAGCCCGCAGGAGGCGATGAGTCAGGCTGATGTGGCGTGCTTTGCCGCAAAAGACGCCGGTCGAAATCAACTGAGTTGGTACAGCAGTGATGATCAAGATCTTCAGGAGCGGCATAACGAGATTCAATTGCTGGCCACGCTGAAAGAAGCGATCGAGCAAAATCGCTTTCAGCTTTACTGCCAGGCTATCGTGCCGATGAATGCACAAGCGCATGATGTGCATCATTTGGAAATTTTATTGCGCCTGATCGATGGTCAGGGGCGTGTGGTTGCGCCGGGGGCGTTTATCCCTGCGGCAGAGCGCTATGACATGATGACCCAAGTGGATAAATGGGTAATTGAGCACAGTATTGCCCACTTGGCTATGTGTATGAAGGATTCTAAGCCGATACCCCATATTGCAATTAATCTGTCGGGCAAATCGCTTAATAAGCAAACCTTGGCGTTTATCTTGCAACAACTCGATTCAACACAGGTGCCGCCTTATACTATCTGCTTTGAAATTACCGAAACCGCCGCGATTTCTAATCTCAAAGAATCATCAATTTTCATCGAAACTCTACGTACCCGCGGGTGCAAGTTTGCGCTTGATGATTTTGGGAGTGGCTTTTCTTCATTCAATTACCTGAAAACCTTGCCCGTCGATTTTCTGAAAATTGATGGCAGCCTGGTTACCGATATTGCTGAAGACAAAGTGAGTAGGCAAATGGTGATCGCAGTCAACGATATTGCCCATAGTTTGGGCTGCAGAACGATTGCTGAATTCGTTGAGGATGAGGCTATTTTGGCGGAGTTAGCCGCTGTTGGGGTGGATTACGCGCAGGGCTATTTCTTTGGTAAGCCAGTCCCCTTGGTGTGATGTGGGATATGGTTTGCAAAAAAGGCAGCTTAAGCTGCCTTTTTTGTCCTTAAAATTTAGAATTTGATGTCTACCGCTGTTGTACCTAGCCAGTTGCGTAGCTCGGCAATCAACTCATCGCGTAACAACACGCGCCATTGATAACCTAAGCGAACCTCGCAGCTTGCTATGGTGTTTTGATACGAAACTTCTACGGCACAACCTTCATCGGCACAATGCGGGGAAAGTAGCGCTTTCAGTTTTTCGGCATCATCGTTGTTGCCTAAACCCAGTTTGATGGCACGTGCAAAGTGGCTGCGGGTTTCAGCGATATCAAAAACCCGATCCGCGATTATGCGTTGCCCGCCCGAGAAGCGATCTTCAGATACTTTAGCTTCGATTACCAGTAATGCATCTTCTTTGAGCTTAGTGCGATTAGCTTCAAACGAGTCTGAGAATAAAGAAACCTCGACTTTTCCTTTGCCATCATCCAGTTGTAGGAAGCACATCCGACCTCGTTCACCATTTTTGACGCGCATGCCAGCAACAATGCCGGCAATAAACTGGGGTTCACGCTGATTTTGCAGTCGATCCAGCCGAGTTTTAATTAGGCCTTTAATCGCTTTGGCATGTGCATCAAAAGGGTGGCCTGATAGATAAAAGCCAATTGCGGTTTTTTCTTCCGCTAGCTTAATTTTATCGTCCCAGCGTGGTGCTTCCAGTATTTCAATTTGTGGTGCAGCTGCCGGTTCGAGCATGTCAAACAGACTAATTTGATTTGCATTTGCAGCTTCCGCTTCGGCAACCGCCATAGCCTGCTCGACATTGGCCATTAACCGGGCGCGATGATCATCAATAGCATCAAAAGCACCGCCTCGAATTAGTGCTTCGAGTACGCGTTTATTAACTTCTTTTTTGTCAGTGCGGCGACACAGATCGTATAAATCGCTGAATGGGCCGTTCTTTTCTCGCTCGGCCACAATCATATTGACGGCACTTTCGCCAACACCTTTGATGGCGCCTAGGGCATAGCGGATTTGCCGTTTGCCAACGGGGACAAAGCGATAGAAGCTTTGATTGACATCCGGCGGCAGGAGTTCGAGCCTATTTTTTTCGATGCAGTCATCGTAAAAGACTTTCAGCTGATCGGTGTTATCCAGCTCGGATGACATCGTGGCAGCCATAAAGGCGGCCGTGTGATGGGCTTTGAGCCATGCGGTATGGTACGACACTACTGCATAGGCGGCCGTGTGTGACTTGTTAAAACCGTATTCGGCAAACTTGGTCATCAGGTCGAACAGTTGCTCGGCCAGTGCCGGGTCATAGCCTTTCTTGGCCGCACCTTCGGCAATGGTCGCCCGGTGTTTGGCCATTTCTTCTGGCTTTTTCTTACCCATCGCGCGGCGCAGCATATCGGCGCCACCGAGGGTATAGCCGCCGATAATCTGCGAAATCTGCATCACCTGTTCTTGGTAAACGATAACGCCGTAAGTCGGCTCAAGACATTTTTCCAAGTCAGGGTGGAAGTAATCGGGCTGCTCGATGCCTTTTTTACGATTAATAAAGGTATCGACCATGCCAGAGCCCAGCGGGCCGGGACGGTAGAGCGCCAATACCGCAATAATGTCTTCAAAACGGTCGGGCGCAAGCTTTTCCAGCAGTCGTTTCATACCATCCGACTCGACCTGGAATACGCCGGTAGTGTTGGCGTCGCGAAATACCTGATATGCAGCTTGGTCTTCAAAGCCCAAGCTCATCAAATCCAGATATTCTCCAGTCTGGTCTTTTATGTATTGCAGCGCTAATTCAATAATCGTTAAGTTACGCAGGCCCAAGAAGTCAAACTTAACCAGACCGACTTGCTCGACGTCATCTTTGTCGAGCATCGAGACGGGGGAGGCATCCTCGCCTGCAGCTTGGTATACCGGACAAAAGTCAGTGATCCGTCCTGGTGCAATCAGAACCCCACCTGCGTGCATACCAATGTTGCGTGTCAAGCCCTCAAGCTTTTTGGCTAGATCCCAGAGTTCTTTGAGTTCTTCTTCACGCTCGATTCGCTCGGCAAGCTCTGGCACCATTTCTACCGCATCATCGAGGCTGTATTGCTTGCCCGGTGCTGCAGGGATCAGTTTTGAGACGCCATCGCAAAACATGTAGGGCAAATCCAGCACCCGACCCACGTCGCGCACCACGGCCTTGGCCGCCATCGTACCGAAAGTGGCAATCTGGCTGACCGCTTCGGCGCCGTATTTTTCCCGCACGTATTCAATCACACGCCAGCGGTTTTCCTGGCAAAAATCGATATCGAAGTCGGGCATCGATACCCGCTCAGGATTGAGGAAACGCTCGAACAGCAGGGCGTAGGCAGTGGGATCAATGTCGGTAATGCCAAGGCTGTAAGCCACCAATGAACCCGCACCTGAGCCGCGGCCAGGGCCAACCGGGCAGCCGTTGACCTTACCCCAGGCGATGAAGTCCGCAACGATCAGGAAGTAGCCGGGAAAGCCCATCTGGATAATGGTGTCGGTTTCGAATTTTAGTCGTTCATAATAGCGTGGGCGCTCAGCTTCGCGTTTCGCCTCATCGGGGTATAGCTGCGCAAGGCGCATTTCTAAACCACGCTTGGCCTCATACACCAGGAAATCATCTAGTGTCATGCCATCCGGGGTCGGGAATAAAGGCAGGTAATTTTTTCCCAGAACGATCGATAGATTGCACCCCTGGGCGATGCTAACTGTATTGGCTAATGCTTCGGGTAAGTCACTGAAAAGTGCGTGCATTTCAGTGGCTGATTTGAAGTACTGCTCCTCGGTGAAACGTTTGGGGCGGCGTTTGTCAGCCATCACAAAGCCTTCCGCAATACAGGTGCGGGCTTCGTGCGCTTTGAAGTCATCCGCGTCCATGAACTGAATCGGATGGGTTGCTACGACAGGTAAGGTCTGCTGCTCGGCAATATCTAGGTGCCCTTGCAAGCTTTTCTCACTGGCTGCTGAGCCTGTGCGTTGCAATTCAAGGTAAAAATTATTTGGGAATAGCTGCGACCACCACGCAGCCGCTTCACTTGCGCGCGCCGGATCGTTAGCGAGAATATGTGCTCCAATTTCACCCAGTTCTGCGCCTGATAAGCAAATTAAATCGGCGTTGCTGCCCGTGCTAAGCCATTGTTTCTTCAGCTCGCCATGGCCGCGGTATTGATTGTGTTTGTAGGCTTGAGTTAGCAGCTCACACAGCCGGCCGTACCCTGCGCGGTTTTTACATATCAGTAATACGCGATAGGGCTTGTCGCGATCTTCTTCATTTTCAACCCATGCGTCCAATCCTACGATAGGTTTTAACCCGGCATTTCGGCAGGCTTTATAGTGTTTCACCATGCCAAAAAGATTCATTAAATCGGAAACGCCGAGTGCTGGCATTTGCTCAGCTTTGGCGCGTTTGACGGCTTCATCCAGACGAACAATACCGTCGGTCACGGAAAATTCAGAATGGAGACGTAAATGGATAAAGGAAGGAGCATTCATGCCGATATTTTAACATCTGCATCTGTTTGCAGTGAGGCAATTGCGCATCTAAATCTGCGCAGATGCGGGTATGATGTTCTGCAAGTACTTGCTGAAAGGAGTAGTTATGGATGCTGGACTAGTTAATGCAGCGAGCAATGCAAGCGCGCAAGATGTTGCACCATTGTTGATGTTGAAAAAGGCGCTTAATATTCAAGCAAATTCAACGCTGAGTTTGTTGGATGCGTTGCCGCAGGTCTCTGCTACGAATAACCCACCTAATCTTGGGCAGAATGTGGATGTAAAGGCTTAAGTGGTGCGCCATAAAAAAGCCCCATCATCTGATGGGGCTTTTTTATGGGTATCACTTCAGGGGCTTTATTTCAATTGCTTCTCCGGGCAATACCTGCCATTCCTTTACAAGACGCCATGTTGATTTCTGGTCGCTTAGTTCTATTTGCCAGCGCTCAAGTGCTAAGGGGTGGGCTAGCTTTCCCGCGTACATGCGATTGCCGATTGCTTGAAGTTCCAGGCTTTGATCAACGCCAACCCGGGTTGGATGAGATAATTTCAGCTCTAGCGGCCCGTTCACTTCTTTGTTTAGCATGATGCGGATGCTTTGCTGGTCATCACCGAGGATCACTTGCGCGTTTAGACCTTGATTTGCCGCTTGGCTATCGAGCGCAAGGCGCTCGTTGATACGTTGACCATCTTTGTAATAGCTATCACTGACTAAGCCATCTTTATTGGTGTACGCAAGGTAGGCCATGTGAATGCCAGAAACAATGGCAAGTGCCGGAAAGCCGATCAGCAGCCAAACAAATGGGTGCTTATACCAAGGCTTATTTTCTTTTGATTGCATCAATCTTTCCCAATAAATGTGGCTTTTTCACGCACATGAATGTTTGCATCATCCAGTGATTTTACCGTGATATGAACTTCGTGGCTGCCAGCTTTGGCGTGCTGAGGCGCAACTTGCAATCGTACTGAGACATCGGTCGTGGCCGTTGGTTCCAAACGATAGCGCCCTTTGCCTTCTGCCTCAACTTTGATGCCTGTTAGCCCGTCGGCACTGATCACGTAGGTGTGCGCTTTCTCGCTCGCATTTTGAATCTGCACGCGGTATGTGTTTTCAAGCCAGCCATCTTCAACCTCGCGCACTAGCGCGACGCGGTCACGCTGAATGTTGACTTTAATCGGTTGACGGTTAATCAGCGAGTAGACGGTTATCCCGAAAATCAGGCTCAGCAGTAGTGCATACATAATTACCCGTGGACGTTTCAATTGTTTAGCAATGTCTTTTTCGGGGTATTTATGCTCCAACGCATTTTCAGTGGTGTAGCGAATTAGTCCGCGTGGATAATTCATTTTATCCATTACTTCATCACAGGCATCGATGCAGGCTGCACAGCCAATGCATTCGTACTGCAGTCCATTGCGAATATCAATACCGACGGGGCATACTTGTACGCAGATCGAACAGTCGATGCAATCACCCAGTCCTTGAGCTTTATAGTCGCTGCCTTTCTTGCGCGTACCACGTTGCTCGCCGCGCTCTTGGTCGTAACTAATAATCAGTGTGTCTGCGTCAAACATGGCACTTTGGAAGCGTGCGTACGGGCACATGTATTTGCAAACTTGCTCGCGCAGCCAGCCGGCATTGCCGTAAGTGGCAAAACCATAGAATAAAATCCAGAATGCTTCGGTAGCGCTCACGCTAAGGATAATCAGTTCCGCCCATAAGTCGCGAATTGCGGTGAAGTAGCCGACAAATGTAAAGCCAGTCCAGAGGGCAAACACAATCCAGAGGCTGTGTTTAGTAGCTTTGAGGCGAAGTTTCTTTGCTGAGAGCGGTGCGTTGTCAAGTTTGATGCGTGCCGCGCGGTCTCCCTCAACCCATTTCTCTATCCAAAGAAAAATTTCGGTATAAACCGTTTGTGGGCAGGCATAACCACACCATAGGCGACCCCCAATAGTGGTCCATGCAAAAAGTCCAAACGCTGATAGCAGGAGTAGGGCGGTCAAATAGATAAAGTCTTGCGGTAAAAAAACAAAACCAAAAATGTAGAACTTGCGTTGTACTAGATCGAACAAGAGAGCCTGACGACCATTGATTTGAATCCATGGTACGCAGTAAAAAAACAGTTGTGTGGCAAATACAAAGAAAATCCGCCACTTATTCCAGAAGCCATTAATCCAGCGCGGATATACTTTTTTATGAGCGGCATAGAGTAGAACTTCTTCTAGCTCCCCGTCTTCTTTGACGTTCACGACGTTAACTGGAATTTCATTGAGTTTTTGGCTCATTTTTCGCTCCGATCAGAACATTCATCAAACAGCTGTCTGTGTGATCAAGGCTCTGTAACAAAAACGGGCAGGTTTCCCTGCCCGCAGCTGTAACTTTTAGCTAATTACTTTTTATCTTGATTTAGGCTGTACACATATGCCGCAAGCAAGTGAACTTTGCCGTCGCCCAAGAATTCCTTCCAAGCTGGCATTACGTTTGCACGTCCATTGGTGACTGTTTCAACGATGGTTGCTTCGGAACCACCATACAACCAGATTTTGTCGGTTAAATTTGGTGCACCAATGTCTTGATTGCCTTTGCCTTCCGCTCCATGACAAGCCACGCATACTTGTTTGAAGGTTTCAGCTCCGCGAGTTGCACGTACATCGTTAAATGCCGCGCTGCCAGAGATTTTCAAAACATAATTGGCAACATCACGAACTTTTTCTTCACCAAATGCTGCGCCGAACGCGGGCATTTGACCATGACGGCCTTTGTTGAGTGTTTCCTGAATTTTCTCAGGTGTGCCGCCATACAGCCAGTCGCCATCAGTCAGATTTGGGAAGCCTTTTGCGCCGCGAGCATCAGAGCCATGACATTGCACGCAATAAGTCTGGAATAGACGTTTGCCCATATCATTGGCTTCTTGGTTTTGAGCAAGAGCAGGAATCGGCATCGCAAGATATTTATCGTACAGTGCCTGATATTTGGCATCTGCCTTGGCGACTTCTTCTTTGTGCTGACCTTCTTGTGACCAACCCTTGGCGTTGCCCAAAACAACTAGGCCAGGGTAGAGCCACAAATAGCCTAGCGCAAAAATGATTGTGCCGGCAAACATGCCAACCCACCAGCCAGGCAGAGGGTTGTTATACTCTTCCAAGTCGCCGTCCCATTTGTGACCAGTAACCTGTGCTTTCTCGCCTTTTTTAAGCTTAATTTTCATTTGCGTTAGCAATAAATACGCGCAGAAGAAGATGCCTAAAATCGACACTGCGGCAATAAAGTAGCCCCAGAAACCGCTAGTAAAGTCTGTCATTCTCTATTCTCCGTTAGCCGATCAGGACTGCTTGCCCGACGATGGTAAATCATCGTCGAGGAACGGTTGTTGTGCGGCCTCTTCAAAGTGTTGCTTGGTGTTTTTGCTGTATGCCCAAACGCATAGAACAACAAACAAAATGAATCCCAATACAGTCACAATGATCCGAACTTCGTTCTGCAAGTCCATCGTGCTTACCTTTTGTTTTTCAGTGCGAGACCAAGGCCTTGTAGGTAGGCAATAACTGCTTCCATCTCAGTTTTGCCTTCTACTTCTTTGCTTGCATTGGCAATGTCCGCATCCGTGTATGGAACGCCCAGTTTACGCAAGGCTGCCATTTTTTTCGGGGTTACTGTCGGGTCAATCGTGTTAACTGCAAGCCATGAGAAGGCAGGCATATTTGACTCTGGCACCACGTCACGTGGGTTCATCAAATGCGCGCGATGCCATTCATCCGAGTAGCGACCACCAACGCGTGCCAGATCTGGTCCGGTGCGTTTTGAGCCCCATTGAAATGGATGGTCATACACTGACTCGCCTGCAACAGAGTAGTGGCCATAGCGTTCAGTTTCTGAGCGGAAAGGGCGAATCATTTGCGAGTGGCAGTTGTAGCAGCCTTCGCGAATGTAGATGTCGCGGCCTTCTAGGCGCAGTGCACTGTAGGGTTTAACCCCAGCAATGGGTTGTGTGACCGATTTGCTAAACATGAGCGGCAGAATCTCAACCATCATTGCGACGCTAATGGTGATTAGCGTCAAGATTACGAGAGCCGCTACATTTTCCTCAATCAGTTTCTGAATTTTATTCATTGTTATTTATCCTTCCCAAATCAGGCGTGTGTTGCAACGGCTGGGATTTTTGCATCAACAGCTTTGCCATCGAATACAGTTCTCAGTACGTTGTACAACATCAAGATCATGCCTGATAGGTACATCAGGCCGCCCAAGAAGCGGATGAAGTAGTAAGGGTACGATGCTTTCACTGCATCAATAAATGCATAGGTCAAAGTGCCGTCTGCATTGATTGCGCGCCACATCAAGCCTTGAGTTACCCCAGAAATCCACATTGAAGCGATGTAAAGTACTACGCCCAAGGTCGCAATCC
The DNA here is from genome assembly GCF_013423785.1 of Chitinibacter fontanus. Classification (NCBI taxonomy): domain Bacteria; kingdom Pseudomonadati; phylum Pseudomonadota; class Betaproteobacteria; order Neisseriales; family Chitinibacteraceae; genus Chitinibacter; species Chitinibacter fontanus. Next base: position 4,041 of record NZ_CP058952.1, on the reverse strand, counting down.
AGAAGTGAACTTCAATCAATTTCACTGACCACATTTGTTCGCGGCCAAATAGGCGTGGAATCAGGTAGTAGATAGAACCGATAGAGATCATTGCTACCCAGCCCAGTGCGCCAGAGTGTACATGGCCGACAGTCCAGTCTGTGTAATGGCTCAGTGCATTCACTGATTTGATGGCCATCATCGGGCCTTCAAAGGTAGACATGCCGTAGAACGACAGCGCAGTTACCATGAACTTCAGGATTGGATCTGTGCGCAGTTTGTGCCATGCGCCAGACAGCGTCATGATGCCGTTGATCATGCCGCCCCAGCTTGGTGCCAGCAGAATCAGAGAGAACACCATGCCAAGTGATTGAGTCCAATCAGGCAGGGCGGTGTAGTGCAGGTGGTGCGGGCCGGCCCACATATAAGTGAAGATCAGCGCCCAGAAGTGCACGACGGATAGGCGATATGAGTAAACCGGACGGCCAGCCTGTTTTGGAATGAAGTAATACATCATGCCCAAGAAGGCAGCAGTCAGGAAGAAGCCCACGGCGTTGTGGCCGTACCACCATTGCACCATGGCATCTACTGCGCCAGAGTAGGCAGAATAAGACTTCATTGCCGTTACAGGCATTGCAGCGCTATTAACCAGGTGTAGTAGTGCTACCGCAAGAATGAATGCGCCGTAGAACCAGTTCGCCACATAGATATGTTTTACTTTGCGAATCGCGATTGTGCCAAAGAATACAATTGCGTAAGCAACCCAAATGACAGTGATCAGAATATCAATTGGCCATTCCAGTTCGGCATATTCCTTGCCGCTGGTGTAGCCCAGGGGCAGGGTGATTGCCGCTAGCAAAATGACTAGCTGCCAGCCCCAGAAGGTAAATCCGGCGAGCTTGTCGCTGATCAGGCGTACATTACAGGTTCTTTGTACAACGTAGTAAGACGTCGCGAACAACGCACAACCACCGAATGCAAAAATAACAGCATTAGTATGTAGTGGACGCAGGCGACCAAAGTGAAAATAAGGCCCGATGTTTAATTCTGGCCAGTACATTTGGGCGGCGCAAATTACGCCAACCAGCATGCCGACAATGCCCCAGACGACCGTCATGATGGCAAATTGCCGCACCACTTTGTAATTGTATGTGGCTTGGTTTTCCATTACAGCGCTCCGATTGATCTCCAACTGCTTGGAATTAAAATTAAAATAAAGTATTGAAAAATAGAATCAAACGCCACATATATTCTTTACTACAAATATTGCGGGTTTAATTCCTCTGGGGGAGAGCACCCCCAGATTAGGTACAAAAGTGCCTACTGGACTATACGCAGACTTGCTGCTTTGTTTCTTGATGGATATCAAGTAGAACCATCGGCAATCTTGGTTATTTTACCGCTTTGTCTGTGCTCAGTCAGGGTTTTTTTCGTTTATGTCATTTGCATTGCTTGGTTTGCTACGAATTGCGTCATCATCCTGCAAAATGCGCCAGGCGGGACCTTCTAAATCATCGCTTTGACCGCTGCGAATAAACCACCAAAATATCACGCCAATTCCTAGGGCAATTAAAAGTGACATTGGAATAAGTAAATAAAGACTTTCCATTGATTTTATTCAGTTTTTTGTGGTTTTTTGTTGCGAAGTAAGCGCAGCGCATTTGCCATAACGAGTAGTGAGCTCAGTGCCATGCCTAAGCTTGCTAACCATGGGGTTACCCAACCAAGTAATGCAACAGGTAGCGCTGCTAGATTGTAACTTAGTGCCCATGCAAGATTTTGCCGGATGATTTTTCTGCACCGTTTTGCAAGCTCAACTGCGTGCGGAAGGGCGTTGAGCTGATTGTTCAGCAAAATCATATCGCCAGCAGCTTGAGCAATGTCGACGCCACCTCCCATGGCGATCGACACATTGGCCAGTGCCAATACAGGTGCATCGTTTACTCCGTCACCAAGCATCAAGACCTGTCTGCCTTGTGCTTGTAGTTGGCGAATGTAGGTGACTTTGGCTTCTGGGGTTGAGCTCGCCTGATAGTGTTCAATGCCCAGTTGTTTAGCAACATGGCGGACGATGCGTAGCTCATCACCAGATACTAAGTGTAATCGGTAGCGCTGATTGGTCAATTGTTTGACGAGGTTGTATGCCTCTGGGCGAATCTGATCGCTTAGTATATAAGCGGCCAGAACCTGTTGCTGATCGGCCAAGTAAATAGTGCTCCCAATTGCATCTTGGGTGGGAGAGGTGGGGATTTCATGTCCTAGTTCGCCGAGGATAAAGCCTGCTGAGCCGAGCCAGTACTGCGCATTGTCTATTGTTCCTGTAATGCCGCCGCCCGGATGGTTTTTGAATTCTTTGACAATTTTGCTGCAGGATTCCGTGGCGATTGTTGTGTCGCTGGATTTAAAAGCTTTTGCAATAGGATGCTCTGATTGTTGTTCGAGCAAATTGGCTATATGAAGTGCATGCGTTGAGCTGCAGTTAAATGGAATAAGTTGTGCTACGCGAGGCTCACCAAAGGTCAGTGTGCCAGTTTTATCAAACACGATATCTGTAACGCTCGCAAGGTTTTCAACACAGTTTCCCCGCGTAACCAGCACGCCTAATTGTGCTAAATGCCCCGTAACTGCAGTCAGTGCCGCTGGGGTTGCCAGTGAAAGAGCGCATGGGCAGGAAATCACCAGCACTGCCACAGTATAGGGCAGGGCATGTATGGGGTCGTGCAGGTGCCAATACAGATAGCAGAGTGCGGCGATGATCAGTAATGCCACCACAAACCATCCGGCCACCCAGTCTGCTAATTGGGCAAGACGTGGTTTTTGCTGTAATGACTGATCAAGCAGACGTACCATACTACCAAGTCTGGTGTCATGGCCTACTGATTTCACTTCAATTGTCAGTGGCGAGATTAGGTTCATGCTGCCTGCGATTACCTGGCTACCTGACTGCTTGCTAATTGGGCGGCTTTCGCCGCTCAGCATGGCCTCGTTGACTTCACTGCTACCCTCAAGCACGATTCCATCAACCGCGATGGTTTCTCCTGCTTTGCTTAGAATGCGATCGCCCACCGCCAGGCGATGCACAGGTGTTTCTCTTAAAGTCTGGTCCTCTTCAAGCTGGTGTGCAAAAGCTGGGATTAACTTGACCAGCATTTCAGCTGCTGCACCTGCCCGACGTCGAGCTTTAAATTCTAAATAGCGCCCGCCGAGCAGTAAAAATACAAACATCGACACTGAATCGAAATAAATCTCACCGTGACCTGTGATGAGTGAATAGGTGCTGGCGCAGAATGCAGCAATAACCCCAATGCTGACGGGGAGGTCCATGCTGGCACGACCGTGTTTTAGCTCGCGCCAACTGTTCTGATAAAACGGCCAGCATGAATACAGTACAACAGGCAAGGTTAGTAACGCGCTGCCCCAGTGCATCATGCTAAGCCAAACCGCTTCGATCTCGCCGTCTGGCGCCATATACATTGGCACAACAAACATCATGACTTGCATCATCGAGAGACCGGCTACCCAGAGGCGTAACAGAGCGCTTTTGCGCTGGGATTGCCATTGCGCTTCATTGCGTTCGTGATCGTAGGGGTGGGCACGATAGCCGATTGCGGTGATATGTTGCAGTATGGTCGTTAGCTTGACTTGCTGATCATCCCAGCGCACACGAGCTCGGTGTGTGCTGTAGTTGATTGATACAGATATCACCCCTTTCAGTTGTGACAGATGTTGCTCGTTCAGCCAGATGCATGCAGCACAGGTAATGCCCTCAAGGATTAAGGCAGCCTCGCGGATATCATCTGAAATGTGGTGTACAAAGTCGCTTTGCAACAATGCATCATCGTAATGCTGCAACTGTTCCCGGATTTCTTTGGGGAGCGGTTCTGTACGGCTGGCACTTTCGGTACGTTGTGCATAATAGCTTTCTAGCCCACTCGCCAAAATGGTGTCAGCAACCGCTTTACAGCCGGCACAGCAGGCGGGCTCGGTATGCTCACGGTATTGAATAGTAAATTCGGCTGGATCAGGGCAGGCACTGCCGCAGTGAAAGCATGGGGTTGTCAT